>CAZYAB010000001.1:0-134498 GCA_964645705.1 uncultured Methanosarcinales archaeon
ACAAAACATTGAAGATGTTAGAGTTAGCAAAAGACAATTTGTAATTGACAGAGCAAAATCATTGCTAAAGAATCTTATGGACAAAGTAATGCCAGACAGCCAAGAATTAGCAGATGAAGTAGCATACAGTGTAAGAGTAATGGAAATAAGGGAATATGGTAAAGACAGATTACCAGCTGGTCCTAATATTGATGAAGGTGATGAAATCATTATTGTTGAAGGAAGAGCAGATGTTCTTAATCTATTAAAACATGGTTTTAAGAATGTTATTGCAATCAATGGCACATCTATACCAGAAACAATCATAAACCTGTGTAAAGAAAAGATTGTAACTGTTTTTACAGATGGTGACCGTGGTGGCAACTTAATAATCAAAGAAATTATGACTGTTGCAGATATTGATTTTGTAACAAAAGCACCTGATGGAAAAGAAGTTGAAGAAATAACAAAAAAAGAAATCCATAAAGCTCTGAGAAGCAAAGTAGCTGCTGAACAAGCAAAAATGGAATTCAACTTAGACGCAACAAAAGAATCAATGAATGGCAAAAGACAACCATACAGGAGACAAGATCAAAGAAGACAATCTTATCAAAGATCTAGTTATCAAAAACAAAGTTATCAACAAAGACAACAATCAACACAAAACTTAGCAAAAGTTAACTTAGATGATAAACAAAGAAAAACATTCAAGAAAATGGTCGAAGATCTGATAGGCACAAGAGGCGGTTATGTTCTTGACGAAAAACTGAACATATTAGGCAAAGTGCCAATCTCAGAAATACCTTCAACAATCAGCAACTTAGGAACTAATGTTTTTGCAGTTGTATTTGATGGAAGCGTAGACAAAAACATTGTCAAAGCAATTGAACAAAATAAAAACATTAAATTTGTAGTTGCAATGGATTCGAGAGTTAACAAAAGAGACACTAGGTTAAGTATTGTAACTTTGAATGAACTGTAAAGATCTTTAATTTTTTTATTTTTATTTTATATTTCTATCTTTCTTAAAGAATTAAAAATAAAAAAATAAAGAAAAAGAATTATTCTTCTTCATAATAAAAAACTTCAACATCATACTTCTCTCTTAAATCATCAACAGCTTGTTGCGCTTTTTGGTTTTTTATTTCGCCTTCCAGAATTTCTTTAATTTCTTGTTCTACTTCCTCAAATTCCAATGTTTTTGCTTGTTTTTTGCCATGTAGTTTTATTATATGGTAACCATAATCTGTTTTCACTGGTTCACTTATGTCGTCTGTATTTTTTAGTGCAAAAGAGGCTTGTTCAAATTCAGGAACCATTTCTCCTTTTCCGAATTCATAAACTCCTTTGTTCATGGCTTTGCCAGGATCTTCTGAATATTCTTCAACAAGAACTGAAAATTCCCCATCACCAAGCTTTGATTTGATCTCTTCAACTATTTCTAAAGCTTCTTCATCTGTTCTTTCTTCTGTTGATACAAGTATGTGGCTAACTTCTACTCTATCACCTATTTCAAACAATTCTAGATTTTCATCATAGTATTCTCTAATTTCCTCATTACCAGCATCTACTCCAACAAAAACAACATCTTCAAAATATTTATCAATTAAAATTATGTCTTTTCTATATTCTTTGAATTCTTCTAAGGTATAATTTATTTCTCTTAATTTCTCTTCAAAAGTTTCGTCATCAAATGCATTTTCTTGTTTAATTTGTACAATACTTTCATCAATTTCTTCATCAGTAACTACAATTTCTGCTTCATTTGCAGCTTTTATCAGTATTTTTTGATTAACAATCTTCTCTAATATATCAGATTTTCTAGTAAATGCTCTCATCATTTCAGGAATACTTTCAAATTCTTCTTCAAGTTCTTGCATTGTGATTACTTCTTCACCAATAGAAGCAGCAATATCATTGTTTAATGAAGTCAAACTTACCAACCCTGTGCTTTTCATCATTTTATCAGCATAAGAAATAGTTTCTTCATAATAAACTCCTGCTAATATGATAAGCACAACAATTACAGCTAGAAATATTCTTCCTACTTTTAGTTTTTTTATTTTTTTAGGTTTAGGAACTTCTTGTTTTTCAGTTAAATCAATATAATCATCCATTTAACAACACCTCCTGCTTACCTATATGAAAAATATTATACTAAATAAATCTTTTGTATGTTTTTTTATTATAACTTGGGGACAATTTGTAAAAACATGGCAACCTTTATACAATAGAAAACAAGCTTTCTAAGCATAAATCTTTATACAAAAGATTTATATATATAAACATACAAAATAAACACTAGATTGAGAAAAAAGAGGAAAAAGAGGAATATTAGTAGTGGTAGTTCTAAAAATAAGTCTAAAAGAAAAAAAAATAGAAAAAAAGATAAAAAAATTCAAAAAAAGCAAACTTCAAAATTAGATAAAAACCTATTAATACAAATACAAAATCTAACAAAAAGATTCCATAATAAAGAAGTTCTTAAGAATATTAATTTAGATATAAAGAAAACAGAGATTTTTGGTTTGATTGGAATGTCTGGTTCAGGCAAAACAACTCTGTTAAACTTAATAATAGGATTTTACAGTCCAGAAGCAGGAAGCATTTATTACAATCATAAAGGAAAATTAATTAAAACAGAAGAAAACATGAAATTTATTCATCAGAAATTTGGTTTTGCACCTCAACAACCAAGTTTTTATCCAAAACTTACTACTTTTGAAAATCTTGAACATTTCGGATCTTTATACAATATTTCTAGGCCAATAATTAGAAGGAACATAAAAAAATTACTTAGACTAACTAAACTACAAAATAGTAAAGACGTATTAGCAGGAGAACTATCATTTGGAATGCAAAAAAGATTAGGAATAATATGTGCATTGGTTCACAAACCAGATGTTTTGATATTAGATGAGCCAACAGCAGACTTGGATCCTATATTAAGAGAAGATATTCTTAACTTGATCTTAAGAATAAAGCAAAAAGGGATTACAGTAATAATTGCTTCACATTTTTTAGATGATATGGAAGAACTGTGCGATAGGGTAGGAATAATAAAAAACGGAAAAATATTAAAATCTTCAACAGTTGATAATATTAAAAAATCATTGTTATTAAAACAAGAAGTAATTCTAAAGACGAGATCAAGATCATATACAAAATTCACAAAAAAGTTAAGAAAAATAAAATCACTTAAGATAAAGAAAATAAAAAAGAGTAATTACGGCATCATTATCCAAAGCGAAAATCCTGAAAAAGTTATATTATCAATCATAAAATTGAACAAAAGAATAAAACAAGACATTGTTGAATTAAAGATCAACAATCCTAATTTAACAGCATTATTCAAAAAAATAGAAAATGAATAGACTAAAACCATTATTAAACATAATAAATAAAAACTTCAAGCTATTACTTAGATCTAAATCTTCTGCTTTAATAATCATACTTGGTCCTTTGTTTTTAATCTTGCTATTAGGCATAGCATTTAACAATACTAATTCAATGGCGCTAAACATAGGATATTATTCAGACGAATACACAGATGTTATTGATTCATTTGTTGACAAACTTTCACAAAAACAGTACAATCTTGAAGAAACATCTTCAGAAGCAGACTGTATTAATAAGATCAAGATAAATAAAATAAATGCATGCATAATATTTCCTAAGGATATTGATTTAGAAAAGGGAACAAGCAACAACACAATAACATTTTATGTTGATAATTCAAGAATCAACATGGTTTTCATTATTATTGAAGCTCTATCAAGCAAATTCTCTGAAAAATCAAAAGAAATCTCAATGGACCTTACAAATACATTATTACAAAAATTAGAAAACACAAGAGTTGAAATCTTTAATAGAAAACCTTTGTTATCTGAAATAAAGAAACAAAACAAAGAATCTATTGAAGGTCTTGAACAAATAAAAATAGATTTAGACACATTAGACATTAGCATCAATACAAATGATTTTAAGATTGGTTCTGTTAATGAAAAAACACAAGAAATTGAACAAGAAAGTATTAAGATTCAAGAGATCCAACCAGAATTTTCAGACATTTTATCTTATTTAGACGATATAGAAACAGATGTGAAATCATTACAAACATCAGAAAATGTTTTAGTAATAGACGGTATAAAAGAGCTTATCAATGAATCAAAAACAAAGATTGAGCTTGCAGACTCTATTGCAGACGAACAACAGATCAATACTGCTGCAAAACTAAATGAATTAAAATTAATAGTAAAAGACGTTCATCTTAATGTTGAAAAAACAAAAAATAAGATGGAGAATGTTGCATCATCTAGAAATGATATAAGTATTAAGATAGATGAAGTAAAAGCAAAGATTCAAGATGTAACAAATAAGATAGACAACATAGATCAATCATTTAAAAGAATAGACGAAAACATAGGCAGCATCCAAATAACAGATGCAGATAAAATAGTCAGTCCTATTAAAACAGATATAAAAGGAATTGAAACAGAGATAACTTATTTAGAAGGACTTTTCCCAAGTTTATTAGTTGTGATTATTATGTTTGTTAGTATTCTTTTATCAACTAGTTTGATTATGATGGAAAAGAAAAGTGCCGCATATTTTAGAAACAAAATTACTCCTTTGAGCAGTGCAACTTTCTTTTTAGGTGATTACCTAACATCTTTATTAATAGTTTTTTTACAAGTATTAATCATTGTTATTATCTCTTCATTATTATTCAAGATCCATTTCATAATACCAATTTTAAAAATATCTCCTTTTTTATTATTCATCATATCATTATTTTCTCTTATAGGAATATTAATAGGCAAGATATTTACATCAGAACAAACAGCAGCAGTTGCGGCTGTTTCAATTAGTACCATTTTTTTATTTTTGTCAGACGTAATAATCCCGATCGGCATGATTCCTGAGGCAATTCGAAACATAGTCAGATATTCCCCATTAGTGCTAAGCACAGACTTTTTAAAAATAGGATTAAAACACGGAATTTTGCCTGTCATGAATCAATTTTATCTGATTTTTGCTTATTTTATACTCTTATTTATCATAATAATTGCTTTAGACAAATTAACAGAAAAAAGGTTTTTAACAAAACTTATTCTTGCACAAGAGGAAAGATTTATTAAAAAACAAAAAAAACAACTAAAAAAACAAAGAAATAAGCTATTGTTCAGATAAAAAATTGTGAGGAAATAGAATGAAATTTAAAAAATCATTATTGTTAATATTTATCATATTACTTTCTTCTATATTAGTAAGCTCAGAGGAGTATGATTTTGATAATTCTATTATGGTATCTAACTTAGAGATTTCCTCATCTTTAAACATAATCCCAGAATCTTCAGATTATAGATTAAGTGAACTAACAGCAACTTTAAAACTAAAACCAAATGAAAATTATCAACAAAACATATTAAGCTCAGCAATGCCTCCTAATAATAAAGAAACTGCAGACAGTATTATTTTCACATGGGAAAATGTCAAAGATAAAAAATTAGAATTCTATTTAAGGTCAAAAATAAAGACAAAAAATTTTATAAAAACAGTAAAGAAAAAAATACATTATCCATTAGATGATAATCAAATACAAAAAGAAGTTCTGCCTTATCTAAATCCTACAGAAACAATAAAGTCTAATCATATTTTAATAACAAAAAAAGCTTCAGAAATAGTTGAAGGTGAAGATGATCAATTTATCATAACTGTCAAACTTGCCGATTGGATAAAAAGCAATATTGAGTACGATCTTAACACTTTGACAGCAGAATCAACAAAAGACGCAGTATGGGTTCTTGAAAACAAAGAAGGTGTTTGTGATGAAATAACCATACTCTTCTTGTCAATGCTTAGATCATTAGGTATTCCTGCTAAATATTCATACGGACTTGCATATTCTAATCTAGAGCAATACGAAGATTTTGTTTCTCATGCATGGTCAGAAGTTTATTTTCCTGATTATGGTTGGATACCTTTTGATGTAACTTATGGACAATTTGGCTATATAGATTCTTCTCATATAAAGCTGGGAGAATCAGTTGATACAAACAAGTCATCTGTTTCATATTCATGGAGAGGTTATGATGTTAGCATGGAATCAGAATCACTAAATATTGGAGCAGACATTGAAGAAATAATAGATAACCCGCTTAATTTGGTAGACATTAAAGCTTCTGTTGAAAAACAAAACACAGGTCCAACATCATATAATCTAGTAAAGGTTGATGTGAAAAATAATAAAGATCATTATGTTGTAACAGAATTGTTATTGTCAAGACCAAAAGAATTAAAATCATATGCAGACAAAAAAATTGTTTATCTAAAGCCTAATGAACAAAAAACAGTTGGTTTTATTGTAAAAAATCCAGACATTATTGAACAAGACGTTTCTTATAAGTATCCAATCATTGTAAGAACTTCTGGAAATATTAATTCTGAAACTTATTTTGAGTCAACTGTAAATGATCCTGTTTTTTCAAAATCAGAGATAGATGAAATAATTAAAGGATTAGAAGAAGAAAAAGATAAAAAATATTCAAGAGAAATAGATTTAAATTGTAATATAGATAAAACTCAATTTTATCCCGAAGATACAGCAAGAATTGATTGCGCAATAAAAAACAAAGGAAACACATTATTAAAAAGTTTAAACCTGTGTTTAGACGATGATTGTGAAGAGTTTGATTTGCCAATAAATCAAGAACATAAACAAGAGTTTTCATTTAATGATAATGCAGAACCAGGTAATAAAGAGCTTACAATTTCTCTTAGAAATGATGACGTGTTTAAGAAACAAGATATAAAATATGTTTTGCTGGATAAACCATTGTTAGAAATAAAAAATATGGAATATCCAGAAAAGGTTAATCTTGATGAAGAATTCATAATCAAGGTCTCGGTGGAAAAAAAATCTTTTGCATCACCTAAGAATGTAAAAATATCTTTAGATGGAAAATATCTTCATCGTGAAACAGAGATAAGCACAGCAACAACTGATATTAACATGAATTTTAAACAAGTATTAGCAAAAGAACTAAGCCCAGGTGCAAATCTTATTAAAGTAAATGTTTATTATGAAGATGATGAAGCAAATGCTTTCACAGATCAAGATGAGATAACCATTACTTTAGAAAATATTGGATTTTGGGATAAAGTGAAGTTGTTTTTTGTGCATTTGTTGCGTATTTATTAAAAAAATGAAAAAAAAACAAACAAAATCAAAACAAAAAGAGAAAAACAAAACAAAATCAAAGAAATTAATAGTCAACAAAATAGTTCCAGACACTTCAGTCATAATAGAAGGAATTCTATCAAAAAAACTAGAAAACAAACAAATAAAAATAATAAATTTACTATTTCATGAAGCAGTTTTAGCAGAACTTGAACACCAAGCAAACCAAAACAGAGAAACAGGTTACTTAGGTTTAGAAGAAATAAGCAAATTAAGACAACTTTCTACAAAATTCAAATTCAACATAATCTATAAAGGCAAAAGACCGCAAGAGTTTGCAATTAGTAGAGCAAAGTCTGGTGAAATAGACGCAATGATCAGGCACTTAGCATTTGAAGAAAAAGCAACCTTGATAACAGCTGACAAAGTACAAAGTATAGTTGCACAATCAAAAGGAATTAAAACCATTTTCATAGAATTCGAGACAATTGAAAAACCAATCATTCTAGAAAAATATTTTGACAAAAAAACAATGAGTATACACATAAGAGAAAACTTGTCCACATACGCAAAAAAAGGTAAACCAGGTGATTGGAAATTTGTTGAAGTAGACAAAACAATTTTAGATAGAGATGGTGTTAAAGAAATAGCAAATGAAATAGTTGAACAAACAGGAATGAGAAAAGACGGGTTCATAGAAATATCAAGAAGAGGTTCAACAATAATACAATTAGCTAACTATAGAATTGTAATTACAAAACCCCCATTTTCAGATGCATGGGAAATTACAGCAGTCAGGCCTGTTAAAAAACTTGAATTAAAAGATTATAAACTTAGCACAAAGTTAAGAACAAGGATTTCAAAACAAGCAGAAGGCATGTTGATTGCTGGTTCACCAGGAATGGGAAAATCAACATTTGCACAAGCATTAGCAGAATATTTTGCATCAACAGACAAGATTGTAAAAACAGTCGAAGCACCAAGAGACCTAATGCTGTCAGACTCAATCACACAATATTCCATAACTAGAGGAACACCAGAAGAGATTCATGACATACTTCTTCTCTCAAGACCAGATTATACAATATTTGACGAGATGAGAAATACAAAAGATTTTGCATTGTTTGCAGATATGAGATTAGCAGGAGTTGGTATGGTAGGTGTTGTCCATGCAACAAACCCGATTGACGCAATACAAAGATTTATCGGCAGAATTGAAATGGGTGTTATTCCTCAAGTAGTTGACACAGTAGTATTCATAAAAAACGGTCAAGTAGAAAAAATACTGAGCCTAAAGATGACTGTTAAAGTCCCATCAGGAATGACAGAAGCAGACTTAGCAAGACCAGTTGTAGAAGTAAATGATTTTGAAACAAACAAACTAGAATTTGAGATTTATTCTTATGGCGAGCATACAATGGTTATACCAGTACAAAAACAACAAAAAAAATCAGGATTTTTTAAATTAGTTGAAGAATCAGTAAAAAATTATCTTTTATATTATGTTGATGACGTAGAAGTTGAATTAATTAACCAAAACAGATGCCAAATCTTTGTACCAAAAAGATCAATAGCAAAAATAATTGGTAAAGACGGAAGAAACATAGACAGAATTGAAAAACATTTAGGCTTGAGCATAGATGTCCAAGAACTAGGAGGGAGAAAGAGAAAACAAAACAAACACAATCATCAAACAATAGATTTTGAACCAAGGTTTGCAAAACGTAATCTTGTTTTAAAAGTTAATCAAGAATTTTCTAACATGAACATAGATGTTTATATTGATAATGAATATGTATTAACAGTAAAATCAGGCAAAAAAGGAATAATCAGAGTAAAAAAGAGTTCAGAACAAGGAAGAATTATTGCAGACACTATAAAGAAGAATGGTGATATTGAGTTAAGGGTTTAATCCTTCTAAGATAATAAAATTAATATTCTCAATTTTTCTTATTTTTCTTTTGATCATTTCAAATGTCTTTGACTTATTTTTATATCCATTTTGTTCAATATAAGGACATTGTAGTAAATTCTCTTCAGATAATAAATAAGAACGAGTAGTAATACAACAATGGTCTGGTTTACCATTTCTATCAATGCCTTCTAAAAGAACTGCTTTTTCATTTGCTATAAATCCAAAAAATACCCCTTTTTTACATTGTTTTTCGTGTATTTCTCTATAAAAATCATTACTTCTTGTTAAAAGCCAATGACCAGAAGCATATAATAAATTAATCCAAGGACCATATATTTCCCCTAAATACCATTTATTTTCTAATATCTCAGCATCTCTTTTTTTTAATTCATCCAATAATATGACTTTTCTTTCGCCATTACCTATTCTTATTAATTTTTTACATTCAATATTTGTTTTTTCAACAAAACAAAGATAATCATTATCTAAAGTATACTTAGCAACCACTTCAATATGATTCTCATCATAAACAATAGAAAGATGCTCAACAACATCAATTAGTTTAGCTTCTTTGAAAAATTTATTTTTCTCTTCAATTTTCTCAAAATCATTTATGCTTAATACTTCTTCAAGTCTTTGTACCATTTTAATAGTAATTTTGTATGATGTTTAAATTTATAAATTTTCCGAAAAAATCCTGGTTTTTTCAAAACAAACACAGGCACATTTCAACAGCAAAGTTTATATATAACAATACACGACATATATTAAGGTGATAGATAAATGATTGATATTAATCTCATAAGAACTAATCCTAAACTAGTAAAAGACAATATAAGAAAAAAGTTCCAAGATAAAAAACTACTTCTGGTTGATAAAGTTAAGAAACTAGATGAAGAATGGAGAAAACTAAAACAAGAATTAGATAAATTAAGACACGAAAGAAACAAAGTTTCAGAAAAAATCAACAAAGCAAAAAAACAAGAAAAACAAGAAGAATTCCAAAAACTAATAAGAAAAGCAAAACAAATTCCAGTTGACATAGAAAAGATAGAATTCAAAGCAAACAAACTAAAAAAGCAAATAAAAGAAATAATGTATATAATTCCCAACATTATTCACAAAAGCGTTCCCATAGGTGAAAATGACAAAGAAAATGTTGAAATAAAGAAGATAGGCACACCAAAGAAATTCTCATTTCCAGTTAAGAGTCATGTTGAACTAGGTGAAGAATTAGGAATGTTGGATTTTGATACATCAGCAAAAACATCTGGCAAAGGCTTCTACTTTCTAAAAGGAGACATTGCATTATTAAACATGGCAATGATTAACTTTGCAAGAGACCACATGGTTAAGTATGGTTTTGAATATGTTGAACCTCCTCTGATGATCAGAGAAAATATATTAACAGGTGTTTATTCTCATGAAGAAATAGAACAAATGTCTTATAAGATAGAAGGGGAAGATCTTTTTATGATTGCAACATCAGAACATCCATTGATTGGTCAATTCATTAACAAAACTTTGGTAAAAAGTGAATTGCCAATAAAACAAACAGCTTATTCAATGTGTTTTAGAAAAGAAATTGGTTCCCATGGTATTGATGAAAAAGGAATTTACAGAACTCATCAATTCAATAAACAAGAAATGATTCTTATTTGCGAACCAGAAGATTCATACAAATGGTATGACAAGATGTTGCAATATTCAATAGAAGTATTCAAAGCTTTAGAAATTCCAATTAGAATCTTTGAATGCTGTTCAGGTGATTTAGCTGATTTGAAAGCAAAGTCATGTGATTTAGAAGCATGGTCTCCACGTCAAGATAAATATTTTGAAATCACTTCATTGACAAACATGGAAGAAGCACAAGCTAGAAGATTAGGAATAAAGGTTCAAGATAAAGACAAGAAATATTATGCACACACATTAAACAACACAGTTATCGCAACTTCAAGAGCTTTGGTATCAATCATGGAAAACAATCAACAAAAAGATGGTTCAATAAAGATTCCAAAAGCTTTGTGGCCTTATATGGGCGGGAAAAAGGTTATTAAGAAATAAAAAAACAAAACTCATAAAGATTCATATTTACCTCGAGGTTAAAAAAAAAGGTGATATAACATAGGGCTCTTCGGAGTCCTGTGTTTAAAAAAACAAAAAAGAGGAACAGATGGCATCAATACATCCGCTGATATTCATAATAGTAGGAGCATTTGTTAGCATTACTTCTTATTTTATGACAGATGATAAATATAATTATTCACCATTTCTTTATGTAGGTATAATCTTTGCAATATACGGTATTGTAAAATGGTTTATACTTGATAAAAAAGAAAAATCAAGACACAAAAAACAAAAAACAACAATACCTAAACAAATAAACAGAGACAGACCAATATATTGCTATGATTGCAAAGTGCACATGCCTGTCAACTATAGATTCTGTCCATTTTGTGGTAAAAGAGTACAGTGAATCACCAAAATCAATATAAACACTAAATTCTTTCCATATATAAAATGGGGTTATTTGATAATATGTTAAAGGACAATGAATCATTATTTCTAGACACTGTTGCTTTAGACTATGACTATATACCAAAACTCTTACCTTATAGAGAAAAAGAACAGCATAAAATAGCAAACAGCATAAAACCATTATTCCAGAAAAGAAATGCAAAAAACCTTCTAATATACGGATTACCAGGAGTAGGCAAAACAGTTGCAACAAAACATGTTTTAAAAGAATTAGAAGATGAAACAGACGAGATAATACCAATATATGTTAATTGTTGGACACATAATTCATCTCATAAAATAATCTGTCAAATCTGTGAGCAATTAGGTTATAAATTTATCCAAAACAAAAAAACAAATGAGTTATTTACAATAATCAAAGAAAAACTAAACAAAGTAGGAGTAGTTTTTTGTTTTGATGAAATAGATAAGTTAGATGATTTTGATTTTCTATATTTTATATTAGAAAATATATACAGATCATGCATTATTTTAATAAGCAACTATAAATCATACTTAAACAATTTAGACAGCAGACTAAAATCAAGATTAACAGGAGAATTTCTTGAATTCAAATCATATAATGAAGCACAAACAGTAGGCATATTAAGAAACAGATTAAAATATGCATTTGTCAGCAATGTTTGGGACGAGGGTGCTTTTAATATGATTGCAGAAAAAACATGGCTAATGCAAGACATAAGATCAGGATTATACTTGTTAAGAGAATCAGGCAACTGTGCAGAAGATCAATCATTAAAAAGAATAACAACAGAACACGTAAAATCAGCAATAAAAAAACTAGACGAATTTTCTGTCAAAGACAAAAAAGATTTGGTTGATAACACAAAATTTATACTAGAAATCATAAAAAATAATTCCAACACAAGGATAGGCGATTTATACAAATTATATGAAGACAAAGGTGGCAACTTATCATACAAATCTTTTACAAGACACATTGATAAACTAGAAAAAGGCAATTTTGTAAAAATAGAAAAAAGAGCAGGGTATGGCGGAGCAACCAAGATAATAAGTTTTAAAGAGAAGGAGAAGAAGTTGAGTGAATTCTGAGTTAGATTTATAAACAAAACCACTTTCTATCTACATATTAGCTCGTTTTCAGGATAGCACTTCGGTGGACTGAAAACAACTGTATTGGCTGATAATAAATACAGTATGAATATAATTCTACTGTAATAAAATATGTGTATGGTGTATACATAATTGGAGGAAAGAACAATGGCAGCTCAACAAAAACAATTTTTAGTACCATCTGATCAATACCTAAAAGCAGGTATTCACATAGGTACAAAATTCAAAACAAAATACATGGAAAATTTCATTTACAAGACAAGACCTGATGGTTTATCAGTCTTAAACTTGCAAAAAATAGATGAAAGAATAAGAACAGCAATCAATTTCTTGGTTCAATTCGAACCAGAAGAAATAATGATAGTCTCAAGAAGAGAAAATGGTTGGAAAGCTATTAGAAAATTTGCAGATTTAATAAACTGCAAATCATATCCTGGAAGATATCCACCAGGTATCTTAACAAATCCTTTGTTAGAAGGTTTTATAGAGCCAAAAGTTTTATTTTCAACAGACCCTTGGCCAGACAGAAACTCTGTAGAAGATGCTGTTAGGGTAAGTATTCCAGTGATTGCACTTTGCGATACAAATAACCAATGCAATAATGTTGATTTAGTAATGCCTTGTAATAACAAAGGTAAGAAGTCATTGGGCTTAATTTTTTACATAATTGCAAAAGAATACATGACAAGAAAAGGCCTTTTAAAAAAAGGAGATAAGTTTCCTGGATTAGATGAGTTTACAGAGGAATAAACCCTGTTCCCAAAATCTTAAACTTTTTTTCTTTTTTGTCTTTTATCACATGATGTTTTCTAAGAACACCTAATCTATTACTAGAACTCAACTTAACCAACTCAATCAAACAATCAACATTATCCTTAGTAATCTTTCCACCAACAACTTTAATAGTCTTTTCCACAGGATCAGTATAAACTTGATTTGTAATCAATACAGGGATATTTTCGTTAGAAATTTGTTTTAATATACTGAACTGATGAACAAGCTGTTTATTAGCAAAAACATCTCTAACAACTTCTTTTCGATAAAAATTACCAATAGTATCAACTATAATCAAATCAAACTTAGAAAAATTCTTTGCCAATGATCTTATCTTTTGCAATTGATCATAAAAAGACTTAACTTTTATAACAAAAACATTTTTTAAAAGATCAAGATTATTACAACCAAGCTGTTTAAACCTTTCAACACTAAACCCATTTTCAGAATCAACAAAAAGCACTTTACCACCTAAAGCAGCGCATTCGATCGCAGCTAACATTGCTAATGTTGTTTTACCAACAGCAGCTTCCCCATAAACACAAGTAATCTTGTTCTTGTCAAAGCCGCCATCTAATAATTCATCTATTACAATACTTCCTGAAGATATTATCTTTGTATAAGGCATATATAATAGGTAGAAAATAAGGGTTTATATTGATTTCTATAATCAAAACCCATATATAACAAAAAATTATATAAACTAAACATACTTTTTATATATATATATGGGGGCAAGCAATCATTTTAAGAAAAACCAACATAAATACATTCTACTAGCAATATTTCTATTGACATTATCAATAAGACTTTACTTTGCATTTCAAAGTCCTTATTTTGAATATGATTCATACCAAGATTTAAGACAAATAGAACACGTAAAGCAAACCTTTGCTCCGTTAATCCATGATGACCTGAGTTATTCAGGCAGGGTAATTATAACAACACCATTATATTATTATTTAATAGCATTATTCAACTTAATCATGCCAATTACTTTGATAGGTAAAATTCTGCCAAACCTTATAATTTCAATGTTAGTATTCATAATATATCTTATTAGTTATCAATTAACTAAAAACAAGAACATATCATTATTCACTTGTTTTATATCGATATTTGTGCCAATATTCTTTAGTTCAACATTATTTACTTTATCAGCACAACCAATTGCTATCTTACTTATCTTAATGTGTTTTTATTGTTTAATGAGGATTAATGAATCTGAAAAATATGTTAATCTATTTCTTATAATTGCCATACTCTTGCCATTGATTCACGGCAGTTCTTTATTACTTGTTGCAGGTTTATTATTTTATTTATTCTTAATAAAAATAGAAGGATTTAACTTAAAGAAATCTGAGATTGAGATCATTACATTTTCTATTTTCTTTATAGCATGGACATTATTCCTCATATTCAAAAAGGCAATCTTAGTTCACGGTCCTTCAATAATATGGCAAAATTTGCCATCAGAAATACTAAGCCTTAAATTCACAGCAATTGATATAATTAAATACATTTATTATATTGGAATAATTCCTTTGATTTTTGGAATATGGTCCGTATATAGGTTAGTGTTTAAACAAAGAGACATAAATTCATTCAAATTCATAAGTTTTCTTTTAACTATTTTCTTGCTTTTATTTTTAAGATTACTTGATCCTGTTGTAGGCATATCTTATATTGGTTTAATTCTTATTATCTTGTCAAGCAAAATTTTTTTAGAAGCATCGCAATACATAGAAAAAACAAAAGCAGCAAGATTCAAAAAATGGATATTTGTTATAATACTTATCGCATTTATTTCTACTTCATTTGCATCTACTGTTAATTTAACTAATCAAAATATAGAAGAACTTCCACAAGAACATGAAATAGACATGTTTAGATGGTTAAATCCTACAATGAAGGATGACGAAGTACTTTTAGCAGGAATTAAATATGGGCACATAATTAATTATTACTCTGAAAAAAGGAATGTATTTGATAATAATTTTTTGTACATAGAAAAACCAGGAAATATTCTAAAAGATGTTAAAAGAATTTATCAGACCAGCTTTGAAGTAGAAGCTGTAAGATTAATAAATAAATACAATATAAATTACATTTTAATCACACCTCAAGAGGGATATGATTATGATATAGAAGATTTGAGTTATGGCTCTGATGAAGATTGTTTTAAACTGATTTATAATAGAAATAATATAAAAATTTACAAATTTTTAAATTGTAAAACTACTTAAAATGAAAATGAATATTAATAAAATAATAGAAAAGCACGGTTTGAAAATAATTATGTTTCTACAACTTGTTATTTCTATTGTCATATTCTCAATAAGATACTTTGCTTTTGATAAGATCATGATTGGCAATACTTCATATTTTCATGCAATCAAAGCAAGAGAATTATTAACAAATACTATTAGTTTTGTTAATTATCGCCCTTACCAATTCATTTTATCTTTATTTAGTAGACTTTTTAATGATATAGATCTAGCATCTCAAATTTTGCCTATTATACTTTCTCTAATAAGTATTATTTTATTATACTTAATGCTTAAAAAACTTAAGATAAACCATAGGGTGAATTTCACAACTTGTCTTTTAATGATTATCTCGCCTATTTACATTTACATATCAAATATTTCTAATCAATACATTTTATCTGTTTTAATTATTTTACTTTTATTTTATTTATTTTTGAAGATCAAAAAATCAAACACAATTCTGCCGTTTTTTTTAATAATTCCATTTTTAGGCATTTTTGAAACAATATTCTCCTCAGCACTATTACTCATTTTGCAGTTACGTGATAAAAATAATAAGAATAAAAGACCAATAATGCTAACAATATTAGCAATGTTAATACTTTTATTTTATTTTCCTATAAAAAACTTCGACATTGTCCAAAACAACGAATTTATACTAAAATTCATAACTGGTTTTGGAGCATATTTAGGTTTCAGTGTTTTTTCTTTGATATTATTTATTATAGGTATAATTTTTACTTGGAACAATAAAAGAAGATTGATTCCAATATATTCACTAATCTTATTTCTATTCTTAGTCTTTATTTACTTTGGGCAATATTCTAATGTTTTTCTTAATTTTTTCATTTGTTTTTTTGGCGCAGTAGCACTTACCAATCTAATAGATTATAAATGGAACCTCGATGTTGTAAGAGACTTAACAATTATAGTGCTAATCTGCGGTTTATTATTTACAACCATTTCTTATACAAATAGATTAAGCAGAGACATGCCAGATGAACACACAAGATCAATTACTCTAAAAATAGGTGAATTAACACCTGAAAACAGCATAATTCTTACTGTTGCAAAGAATTCATTTTATGTTCATTATTTTGCAAACAGAAAAACAATAAGCGACATTCATAATCCTAATGAGGATGAAAATGTTATATTTGGTTCGAGAGAATTTTTAACAGTTACTAATTTACTGGATAAAAATAAAGTAGATTATATCTACATTTCTCCTGATATGAGACAAGAACTTTGGACCTCTGATGAAGACGGACTATTATTCTTACTTCCTTTTGAAGAAAGATTTAGAATGAGATATAGACAAAAAGGTCACGAAATTTGGAAAGTAATTGACAATAAGAAATAAAAAACTAAAGACTATATATTATCAAAAAACTTAATCATTTTATTTCTTCTAAGAAATCACTCATAATCTTATTAACTTGTTTAGAATTTAATTTGATTATAAAATGTTCTGCATTTTTCACAATTTTAAGTTTAGAACCTTTAATATATTTGTTCATTTTTATTGACCTTTTTTTTGAAACTAACCAGTCAAATCTCCCCGCAATTATTATTGTAGAAACTTTGATCTTGCTCAATACCTCGGTCCCATTATAATTAACAGCATATGGAAACATCCTAACAATAGTAAGCCAATGATTTCTAAACTCATAGCATTTTTTTAAAATTTTTGACATTTTATAAGGATTATATTTTATTTCTCTTTTAAATATCCCTTTCAAAAGGTCAAGTAAAAATAATGTTGGTTTTCTTAAAAAATGAGTATTAATATTATACATACTTTTTAACACATGTGCATAATCAGCAGAACAAAATATAAAAGCTTTCACTTTTTTAGAAAACATTTTATAGAATTCCAATGCAACAAGACTTCCATAACAATGTGTGACAAAAACAATTTGTTCAATTTTTTCCTTTTTTATTATTTCATTTATATCTTTTGCACATGCCACATAACTATAATCTTTTGGAAACCTTTCTGAAGAAAAATGTCCTCTTAAGTCAGGCGCAATTATCCCAAATCCTTCATCAACCATTTTAGGTATGATTTGATCCCATGAATTATAACTTCCAGTTAAACCATGAATAAACACTAAATATTTTTTTTTCTTCCTTTTTCCCCTTTTTCTTTTCTTTTGTTTTTCTCTTTTTTCCCAACCTATTTCTTTTCTTTCTTTTTCATTTGGTTTACTAAATAAATAAGAAATCTTAGTATTATCAAAACTGATTATTTCTTTTTTACTTATTAAAGATCCCAAATCTATATTTGAATAAATCATTTTTTATATCCCCAACAAAGACTCTGTACAAACCCGCACACATTAATTTTAAAGGCAAAATCACTTTACCGTCATGATTAAATCTTCTAATGGAAGTTTTTACTTTAATGTTTGTTATTAATTTAAAATTAGATGCTTTTAATAATCTTTTAGTATATTCATAATCTTCTGCAAGTATAACTTTTTCATTAAAACCATTTATTTCTTCATGAACTTTCTTTTTGCTAAAAATAAAGCAGCCATTAACACCATCTAACCTATAAAATACAGTTGTAAATATTCTAAATATTGCATAATATAACTTATACAATGATTCATTGCTTAATGGATATGTGTGTGATGCACCAGATTCAATCCCTTTACCAAAAACCTGAGAAATCTTGAACAAAACATCTTTTTCAAGTGCAGAGTCAGCATCAATAAAAACAATATTGTCATATGATGCCTTTTTCACGCCTAAATTTCTTTGATAAGAAACATTATTTTTTGACTTAAATATTTTTATTTTAAAAAACTTAGAAAACTTCTTAAGTATATTTATTGTTTTGTTATTATCACTAGCATCAACTACTATAACTTCATATTTTTTAAAACTCTGATCTTTGATTGAGTTTAATAAATTATGAATATATTTTTCTTCATTATATGTTGGCACTATTATTGAAATCAAAATGCAGCTCCTAAAATATATTTTCCAATATATATTTTCGCACAACCTTTTTGTTTATTTTAATACACATAATAACAAAGTACTTATATAGATTTATGTAACAAACTTTATATATTAATTAAAATCCTTTTCACAAATATAAAAATGGAAATCATAACTATAGTCTATTTATCTTTTATATTAGTATCTTTGTATTTATCATTTATTTTTCTAATTCTATTTTTTCAAAGAAAGAAAGATCTGTTCAGAGATCCAATTCCTAAGAAAGAATTACCAAAGATAAGCACATTAACAGCAGCTTATAATGAACAAGACACAATTATTGGAACTATAAAGAACATTCTTTCAAACAATTATCCTAAGAATAAATTAGAAATAATAGTTGTGGATGACGGATCAACAGATAAAACATTAGAACGAGTAAAAAAATTAAAAAAAGAATTAGGAATTAGAACATTAAAGATCATATCAAAAAAAAATTCAGGAAAAGCAGATTCATTGAATCAAGCAGCAAAAGTTGCAAAAGGTAAGATATTAGCAGTAATAGACGCAGATTCATATATTGATAAAAATGCCTTCCAGAAAATGGCACCATATTTTGAAGATCCTACTGTTGCAGCTGTAACAGCTTCTGTATTGGTTAAAAATAGGGCAAAGATTTTAGAACAATTACAAGCAATTGAATATACACTTATAGCGTGGGGCAGAAAATTATTACAATTTCTAAGCAGTGTTTACGTAACTCCTGGCGCACTAAGCATGTACAGAAAAACTACTTTTTTAGCAGTAGGCGGTTTTGATAGAAATAATATAACAGAAGATATTGAATTGGCTTGGCGTCTTCTAAGACAAGGTTATAAAATCAAAATGTGTTTAAGTGCTTTATCATTTACAGTTGTTCCAAATACATTCAAAAAATGGTGGAAACAAAGAATAAGATGGGACATAGGCGGTTTACAAACAGCATACAAACATAGAGACTTAATATTAAAAAAGATTTATGGAATGATGGGGATGTTTGTTGCCCCATTTTTTATAGGTTCATTGATTCTTAGCATATTAGGTTTATCATTAATTGTTTATCTGTTTTCAATGAAAATATTATCTATTTATTTTTTAACAAAGCATTCGATAATAACAAGTAACAACCCATTCAATATAAACAAGCTGTACATATTACCAAACAGTTTTACTTTCTTTGCAATCGTATTCATAATAATCACAATTATTATTCTGTATAATGCATTGAAAACAATGAAGATTCATACAAAGATTCCTGTAATAAGCTTAAGTTTTTTGATATACCTTTTTATATATGTGACTCTTTTCCCTATCTTATTAATACATTCAATTTATAAGATAATAATAAAAGACATAAAATGGTGATGATTTAATATGGACATAAATACAAATAATAAAAACAATAATAAAAAAAGTGTTTTTTTAAAAGCTGCAATTTATACCTTAATAATATTTATGTTAGGTGTTTTTCTAGGATATACTTTGGAAGAATACAGAACTTCTTCTATTGAGGAAAGGTACCAAGAAATAGAATTTCAATGGCAAGACGCAAGAATTCAAAGTATGTATTTTCAAAATTTAGGATCAGAAGAATGTGAAATTGCTATAAAAGAAAACCTTGCATTCTCAGATGAAATTTATGAATTAGGAAAAAACATTGAGGAATACGAACAAGTCAATGCTTTAACAGGAGAATTATTATTAGAAAAAAAAAGATATGCCTTATTTAAATCACAGTTTTGGCTCAATAACATGATCTTGAAAAACAGATGTTCCCCAGATTATGTTAATCTTGTTTATTTTTTCAAGAACAAACCAAATCTTGAAGAAAGACAAAAACAAAATACACAGTCAGACATATTAAAAAAAATAAAAAATGATTATGGTCATAATGTGATGTTGATACCATTACCAATTGATATGAACATCTCCATGATTAATATATTTAGAGATCAGTTTCAAATAAATATTGTCCCGACTATTCTTATTAATGAGAAAATAAAATTAGAAGATATAAAAAGTTATGAAGAAATAGATAAAATAATTAATTCAACTTCTTTCAATTCTGATTAAGAACAATTTTCGAATTAACTCTTTTTTCTTACTTTAATCATATCGCCTATTGTCAATCCTTCTGAATTACCTTTTGCTTCAATTGCATGATGAATCTCTTCATGTTCTTGAATAAGATCTATTCTGAAGAATCTTTCAAGTTTTTCAGCAAGTTTGATTGATGGTTTGAATGTTCCTGACTCTATTTTATGAATCACTGATTCTTTTTCATTTATAAGTTTTGCAACTTCTTTTTGTTTTAATCCTTTTCTTTCCCTTGCATTCTTCACAATATTACTAAAATTAGGGATAATCATTTGAATTATTTCTTTTTCAGGTTTAAGTTTAACTTTAGCAACTGACTCAACGTTTTTCTTCTTTTCTTTTTTCATAACAGGCATCACTATTTCTTTTACTTTACCAAACAAACTGCACGCTTTACAAACCTTTAGGTCACTCCCTTCTAAAGAAATAACATACATTTTTCCAACGTCTGAGCCACACATATTGCATGATGTCATTATTTCACCTATCATAAATACAAATATGAATAAAAATGGGGCGGCAACCGAGACTTTCAAGACATTATCCATTTGAACTCGGCCTAGGGGATATCAACCCACCCATTATAACATAAATATTTGTATAAGTGAATGATAATTTCTAGATGGTCCACAGTCCCCCGTGCTGTTACCCACCTGTTTGGCAAGTTCCAGGCTACACCATTGCCGCCATTATTGTAATTATTCTAATTTTTTTATTCTTTTTTTATTTTTGTTGTTTACTTCCTTTTCTTCATACCAAATGTATAAGGCAACAAAAATACTACTGCATACAATAAACTTATCACTGTTGGACTATGTTGAATGTTCAGATTAAATAATGCGTCTAATTTGTTTGCAACAACTGTCATCAAAAATAAGTTTATGATTGTTATTAGTGGTATAAATGCAACTGCAAGTATGTGGTGGCGTCTTTCTATATCAATATCTCTTATTATCAAGTTAAATAATAATCCAAACACCAAAGCAATTGACACAACCAACAAATACATAGGCCATTGAGACAATATCATTAAAAACGGCACTAAGAACATTGCAACTAACAAGTTACAGGTTGTGATCACGACAAGTCCAATCCAATAAGTAACTCTGTTTGCTTGTTGTTTATAATGTTTAAGCGGTTTCTTTTTAAGCTTAACATTAAAATCACTTTTTACTTTGAACGACTTTCCCATCTTTACTACTTTGGTCTTCTTGCTTTTTTTTTTATTTTTCCTCTTTTTTTTTTTATTTTTTTTCATTTTTCATCATTTCAAAAGTTATCTGCATATATCTTTTTATTTTCTGGGTATAAATTTCTTGCATATTATCAATATCTAGAAGAACTCCTTCTTCTTCTCCATCTTTATTTTTAACTTTTGTAACTAAACCCACATGTCTTTTACCTTCATTAATTTTTTCATACTTCGCTCTTAAAACTCTTCTTAACCAAAGATAAAAATTACCCATCTCAACAATTTCTTCATTATCAGAAAATGTTTTAATAAGTAATTCTGCCTTAATTGCATTATTTTTTGGAATTTCATCTTCAATTAATTTATTTTCTTTAGCATATTTTAATTGTGCATTTATCAAAAAATCTATACAATCAATCATTCTTTTAACAATATTTCTTATTACTTCTACAATTCTTGTATATTTTAAAGAAACAAAGATAAGATGGTCTATTCTTTTTAATTCTTCATTCGCATCTGAAAACGATTCAATCATTTTATTATTTCCTCATATTTTTATGGTTTGTTTCTCTTTTATTATTATATTTTCTATTCTACCATAAAAAGCTTTTGTTTTTTTTAAGTAATTTTTAACATCATCAGCCGTTATTGACCTCATCTTATAATCATTCGAACATATTATGAATTTATCCTTTTTCACGAATTCAACAGGACTTTTCCTGTGTTTTATTATTATGTCTTTAACATCTAAAATAAAATTAATATAATTCGCATCAAAATTATAATGAAGCAAACATTTTCTTCTGAATAAGTCTAATTTCGACTCAAAATTATCTTTAAACTCAGGAACCCTGTTATTCTTTTTTTCATAATACAATAATGCAGCCATAGTATTTGTAATTGCTAAGAACACATTATCCATTATTTTTAATAATAATTTAGGATCATTTACTAATGGAAATGTTTTAAATAAAATATGATCTGCTGATTTAATATATCTTCTTGCTTCCTCTTTATATTGCAGATGTTTTTCCATTATTCTTTCAACAATTTTTTAATTCTTAAGATTCATAATAGCTTTTGCAAGGTCGCCTTCTGCTTCTCTAATTGCATTCATTGCTTCTTCTTCACTACAACCACATTGTTCAACAACAACCTTAATATCGTCTTTACTAATTTCTGGTTCAGTATCAATAGATCTTTCTTCAAAACTTCCTGCAACCTGAAAAGTTTCTTGCCCCATAGCATTGACCTTGCTTACACTAGGGTTTTGAAAAACCAATTCTTTATCTTCTAATCTAATGATAACTTCTTTTGCATCAATTTCTTCTTGCTTCATACCCATTTTTTTCATAGCTTGCTTCATCATCTTTGGGTTAATATTCATTCCTGGAAACATACAATCATCCCCTCCATATATCTTTGTTTATAATTTGTATTTCTTTATATATTTTATATAAATTCATATATAGTCATATATAACATAATATAGTAGTTGTATCTTATATTTATAAATTTGCCTATATCTAACCACCAACATACTTATCCTGCAGTAGTAAAAATAGAAATATTTATATACTATATAATTTTCCTACTTATTGCTATAAAAAATAGGTTGATTTCTGTTAAAAAAAGGTGTAGACTAATTAATTTGTATAATTAATGTTTTGTGGAGGGGAAATATATGGCAAAAAAAAAACAAGGATTAGTACGAAGAATAGCTAGTGCAACAGCTCATAAAGTTGTTTCTTTAGCAAATGAATATGATAGTAGTGCACCAGCTCAAGAAGAAAAACCAAAGGAACCAGAAGAAGAATATGTTTTAAAACCTGAAGATGTTTATTTCAAGATTGGCGATTCAGTTTATGGAACAACAGCTGCAACAAGAGATGTAAAGATAGGTTATGGAATGTGTATCAAAGGATTAGTTTATACTGACGAGAGTATTGAACATATTAATGAATTAGAAGGTTCTCAAATTCTTAATGATCTAAAATCAAGTGTTATGTATAATTTTGTAGAAAATATTCTAAGACATAAATTTTCAGGAGATAAATTAGATCCAACAGGAAGAGTACGTGCATTTCAATTACTAACTTATGGTACAAAAGTGGAAACTCCTTGTAAAGACTCAAAATTAGTTGATTTTTACAAAAATCAATTAAAGAAGAAAAAAGATACAGGACTTGTAATCATAGACGAAAGAACTGTTTATATGGATTTACTTAGAAAAACTTACAGAGACGGATATGTAGAATTAGCTAGAGATAGATTAACAGAGATGTTAAAGGATACAGATTTATTAGATAATGAAGCATCTGTTGACGAAGCAGTTGCAATGGTCTATTCAGGACTTGATGACTCTCAAAAACAAAAATTAGCTAAAGGATTTAAAGAATCAGGAAAAGGACAAATAACTGAAATTACGCACGCTATTGCAAGATTATTTTACATAGATCCTACAAAAGAATCAAAACCAACAAAAGAAATTGAAAGTAGAATAAAATCTAATCTTGTTAATGAAATGATAAGATCTTCAGTACAACCAACATTTAATGTAAAAGACAGATTACTGGCTCTTGCAAGTCTTTTCAAACAAGAAGAAGATAAAGCAGAGATTGATGCAAAAACATTGAAGAGATTTACTTCTGAAAAAGAATATCATATATTCGGTAATGAGGAACACTTTGATGCACCAACTTTAGAAGAAATGAGTAATGAAATTAATACTCACGTAAATCTAAAGATGATGCCTGTTGCAAGACAGATTGCATTACAGCAACAAGAACTCAAACAAAAATTGTTGTCTTATAGTGGAAAATCTGATGAACAATTGGGTGATCAAGAAAGAAAAGAAAAGCAAAGACTTGATGACGAAGCAAAGAAACTTAATGAACAACTTGAATTTGAAAAGGAAGCATATATTAAAACTCATTTGGCTAGACTACAAACATTCATCAATGCAGAAGAAACAGTTGAAGTTAAAGATAAAGTAGAAAAAGGAAGAGCAGAATCAGCAATGGGTTTTAAAGATACAAAAAGTAAGCTTAGAAGATACTCAGGACGTGCTGGTTTAGTAACTACATTGATATTATTGGGAGCAAGTGCTTGGTATTCTAAAACAGGCTTAGAATTAAATGAAACAAAATATATGAAAGGTCTTGGTCGTGCATCACCAACAGAAATCGCGTGGGCAATGTTTAGTGATCCTGAATTACCAGATACAATCAACCAATACCTGTTACTTCAAGTTTCAGGCGCAACAGAAGCAATTGCAAGTAAAGTAGATGGTGTTACAACCACAATTGGAGACAAGGTTGACGGCGCAACAATAACAATCGGTGAAAAGGTTGAAGGTGTAACAACTACAATTGGCGAGAAAGTAGAGGGTGTTACAACAACAATCGGTGAAAAGGTTGAAGGCGTTACAACCACAATTGGAGACAAGGTTGATGGAGTTACAACAACAATCGGTGAAAAAGTTGATGGTGTCACAACTACAATTGGAAGTAAAGTTGATACAGCTGTTTCAGGCGTAGCAACATCAATTGGTGAAAAAGTAGATGGCGCTGTTTCAGGCGTAGCAACAACAATTGGAGATAAAGTTGATGAATATGCTGGAAGTGTTGAATCAATCCAAGATAACATAGAAGCTGAAATACAAGCACAAATGAAAACAGTTGTTGACAGAATATCTGCTCTTGAATCAAAAGCACAATTAACACCTGCTGAAAAGAGTGAACTAGAAATGCTAAAACAGAATGTTGGTGGTCTTGTAAACACTGTAAACTATCTTAGAGACAAATTAAGACAAGTGAGAAAAGCCAACAGCAGATAAAATATTTTTTATTTTTCACTTTTTTATCTTTTTAATTTAAAAAAATGAGATCACCAAAAAACAAAAAAAATGGAACAACAACAAGAACCAAAATTAGGTAAATATTTGGTTAGTTTTTTAGGTGATTACAAAATAGGGAAAAGTCTTCTTATGGTTTTACTTCTTTCAAAACTAGCACTCAAATCAAAACATCAAATAGCAAACATATGTGATGAACATTCTTATTTGGAAAGCTATTATTATAAAGGAAGAAAAAAAATAAAAGAGGGCGCTTTTAAGTTCATTGGATGCGAGATAGATACTTCTCCTAGTTTTGCAAGATTATTTGGTAATTTCTATGAAAGGGGTAAAACATCAGAAGTAAATATTGAAGGAGCAAAGATTTACATAAATAAAGGATTAGAACAAGTATTAGACGAAATTGAAAACGGCGTTGTAATTACTAGTTTCAGTGGCGGAACTGCTTATGCAAATTATTTGAAAAAACCAGTCAATACTATCAACTATGTTTTTTTAGATAGGGACGGTAAATCAGATGATGCACTTTTAGAATTATTAAATTTTCATTATGATGGTTTTTTGAATAAGATCTCAGACATCAATTCTTACGAACAAGAAGATAAAAAGAGTTTTATAAAGACAACACAAAGACTGATTCATCAAAAGTATGATGACACTTCTAATATAGGTTTTACCCAAACATTCAATGAAAGATCAAAAACATTGATTCAAGCATTTTTTATTTCAGAGATAAAGAATCATATGAAAATAAATAATAATCATGAACCTTTATCACACATTATCAGAGATTATTTAGTAAATATTGATTCTAAAAATCTGAGTGAGAGTTCTGTTTTAACTCTGGACCAACTTCTTTTAAGAAAAGGATATGTGTCTGATGAATTCTTACATAGAACTTTGTCATCAATAAAAGAAATAAGAAAAAAAATAAAATGTAATGATTCTGTTGTTATAAAAGCGTTATTTGAAATGTCAATGTCTCATTCATTATTAGAACAACATTTCGAAAACATATACTCTCATGATTTTAATAGAGTTATAGCAAGAAATACAGTTAGGTGTAATGAAAAATTTCAAAGATATAATGTGGATAATAGAACTAGAGTAAGTAGTAATGCACACAATCTTGCATTTTTCCTATTAGAAAAATTTCTTCCAAACAGAATTTCAGATATATTTGAAATCATGAAACAAAAACATTATCATGATCATATAAAAAAGAATAATTATAATTTTTTAGTAGATGTATCAGAAGCAAATCAGGATTTAAGATATATTTTTTCAAACACAATTCCTTTTTTATTAATAAGAGGATATTCAAAGAAAAACATAAGAGATATTGCTATGAAACTAAACATTGGTTTTGCAGATAATGAAAATAATGGATTTATAGATAAAGTAGGCATCATTAAAAAAAGATTATTTGAGGACCATGATTTTAGAAATCAATTGATTAGAGATTATGAATCACTTAGCGAAATTATAATGTCACAAATAAAACCATTTGGTGAAAATCAGTCTGCATTAGACCCTAAGTATAAGAAAATAGCCATTGATCATAATTCTTATAGCCTGATCCAAACATTAGAATCGCCTGAACTAGAAGGTGAATTAGTATCAAACATCATGCACTTAAGATCTGTATTTGATCCCCACATATTCTTTTTTGGCGGAAAATTAGATTTGTCTAAAGGTTCAAAAATCATGGCAAGAGATCTTCTGATTAGTCAATATTCAGAGATAGTGGATAAATTTGATTGGAAACCTAATTACATAGGAGAATTTGAATTCAATGAGGAATTAGAACTATTAACAGATGGACAAATTCCTATTTTTGAATGGTCGCCTGAGGAAAAAGACAATTTAGTTAAGAAAATAGAAAATTACATGAAAACAATAAAGCAACAAGGTCATGAAAACCAAAAACAAGCAAATTATTCAGAAGAACAAAAGAAAACAAAATTAGTTTCTTTTCTAAAATCTTTTACAAAAAGAAACAAAGAAAAATTAAAACAACTTTCTCCTAGACAAAGGGAAGAAATTCGTATGAGGGCAATTAATCATTATAAAAATAAATTAAAATCTATGTGTGATGAATATAAAAAGATTTTTATAGAACTAAATGACCAATTTGAAGAGTTATCTTTTATTCCTAATGTTGAGAATATTTTAGAAATATTGTGTGGCACAATATATGAAATACACAATAGAAAAAATAAAATACAAAACCCTGAACAATTTGATTTTGAAACTTTTATTAAAGATCATTTAATAAAATACAAAGAATTAGAAATGAGAATAAAACAACACTCTTATTCAAGATCACAAGAACAAAGAACAAAAGGAGTGTTAGGATATTTTAGAAAGACTGCTTCACAACAAGCTCCATAATAAGGTGAAAACAAATGCATAAAACAAAAAACACAGATCAAAACAGCAATCAAAATAATAATCAAAACAGCAATCAAAATAATAACCAAAATAATAACCAAAACCCTAATCAAAACAATTATTTTCATAAAATGTTGTTGTTAGCAGCAGGTATTGTTGCCGCAGGTTACATGTTTTTATGTCCTGTAAAATCATCAGCAGAAACAACTGAATCAAAAAAAACAATTGATGATGTTGTCAGAAGATTCACTGTAAAACAATCCCAAAAACAACAACCAAAAAAACCAAATTATATTATTTTACGTGAACAAAGATATATTGAACTTTGCAATCTTATTTACCAAAGTTGGGATAAGATTTCAGAAAGAATAAATAGATTAGATAGAGAAAATAAAACAGATAAAAGAAATGATTCCGCAGCAGTTGATGAGTTGTCACAAGCAGAAGAGTATATTTCATTTGTTTCTAAAGAATCTGAACCAAATTTTGATGATTTTAATCAAAGGGAATTAGTAAGAAGATTATTATTATTAGAAAAGGTTTACAATGCAAGACCCAAGGAAAAGAATTATTTTAGAGACAATTTTAGATTAGGTTATGGTGTTAAATGGAGAGAGGACCAAAATAGATGCATGATTACTTGGGGAAATGATGAATACAAATTCAAGTGGTCTGACAGAGACGGCAGTTATTTTATGAAGTGGGACACAGATGGCAACCCTATTTTTAGATTTTATAAAAAACAAAAAATTCATAGAAAACCAAAAACAGGATCATCATCTTCATCTCAACAATCACAACAACAAGATCCTCAAAATCAAACACAAACACCTGAACAAGAGCCACAGCCAGAACAAGATCAAGAATTTCCTTCAGAAAATGGATCAGGAGAAGGAAGTTCTGATGATTACACTGATTATTCGAATTTTGGTTTTTAATCATTGAACCGAAAATATCACAAAAACAACAAAAAATTTAATGACCACTATATAATACTAACATTGCGAAAGATTTATATATAATAATAGATTTACACAGTAAAAGTTTACCATAGTATAATAAAAGAGGTTCTAAAAGAGGTTTCACAAATTTAATGTTATTAGGGGTGTTTAGATTTAGGTGATAGTGTAGATAGTATCATGTGGAGGGATATAATATGGAAAATAAAAAAACTTTTAGAACAATAGGTGCTCTGGTTTTATCAGGAACAATGCTTTTTAATTCTGCTTTTGGATATGTGTCAAGAGCATTAGGTGTAGAACCATCTGGTGAAACTACAAGAACAGAACAAACAACTGAATATAGATTAAAAGGAAATGATAATATTGAATCATTTGTTAAAAATACTATAATGATTGAAGAATATAAGGAAACAAAGGATTTAAGTGGAATTTCTGTTGATTCATACATGGGCGCAATTCTTAATCAAGGTTTACTACCTTATCTTGAAGAAGGAGATGTTTCAGAAATGTATCTTGATGAGAACTTAGATGCAACTGGTAATGGCAGATTAATTTTTGTTTCAGAAAGTGGAGCTCCAATATCTCCTATGCCAGTTAGTCCTGTATATTTCCCTGCTATTAGGCAAGGAATAATAGAATATGCAAAAAAAGCATTAGCACAAAATCAGAAACTAGATCCAGATGAAGCTATTAAAGATCCTAAATTTGTTGCAAAAGTGGAACAAGATCTATTAGATTCAGTAGAAGAAACTAGAACAAATGAATCTGTGAAAACAAGACAAGCATTACTTAAAGAATACAATGAAGCTCTTGCTAGAGCAGAACCAGTTATGTATAAAGGCGGAACAGCAGAAGAACCTGGAAAAGGTTCAACAAAACACAGAATCCTTAAATTAGATGGGGAAGGAAAACTGTATACAGATAAAGCAAAAACACAATTAAATACAGATTATAGACAAGATGTAATTTCATTAGAAGATCTAGCAGATGCTGAAAAATTGATTGCAACAAAACCCAATCCAAATAACATGAGTGATGAAGTACTTCAAGAAAACATCATTTTATTGAATGGTTCTCATGATGCAAGTGATACTGTTAATAAAATTTCTGCAGGTGCAATTGGAGGAGTACTAGGCGGTCTTTACTTCTTAACAAGAGACGGCGGATCAACACCAGGAACACCTGTAGAACAAGTTGATGAACCTCAAGGAGAAGATGATCAAGAATTCCCTGACAATACAGGAGAAGGAATTTCAGATGACGAAGACAGAACAACACTTGAAGAAGAAATTGGTTTTTAATTTTTTTATTTTTTCATATTAATAATACTATTATTATAATATAAGAAAAGAAAAAAAGAGGGAAAAAGAGGAAAAGCAAATCAAAATAAAAAATAAAACAAAATTCAGAGGTTATAAAAAAATGAAAACAAAAAATATTTTATTTTTCATGTTCATAATGATCATGTTAGCATTAACTGCTTCTGGAGTCTTTGCAGCAGAATCAAGATTCACTGTTAAGACAGCAGCAGTTGATAGAGATACAAGAGATTATATTAACCCTTGTAATATTAATCTTGGTGGTGTTGAAAAGATAGGTACACCTAATGCTAATTATGAAATCAATTCCAATACAGTTTATGCTGTTACACATTCAGCAGACGGTTATGAAACAGACACAGATTATATATTTCTTGATGAAAATTTAGATTCATGTGAAGGAGAAAACACAGGCGATATGTGTTATTTAACATCTTATAGTTCTTCTGATTCAGAATTCAATACTGTTTGCGAATTCAGTGCAGAATATCAAAGCTGGCTATGCGATGTAACAAATAATGGTAGAACAGAATCATACATCTATGCACAAGAACAAGGAGCTGTTGCATATGTTATCAATACATTATCACCAGTTGACCAAGAAAATCAACCACCTGTTGTTGATGTTGAAGCAACACCTTTAGAAGGAGAAGCACCTCTAGAAGTAACATTTACAATCGATGTAACAGATGATGAATCAATCAGCAGAGTAATGGTATTTTTTGGTGACGATACATCAACACTTGCACAAGAACAAAGCATTGTTATACACACTTATGAAAAACCAGGTATATATGAAGCACAAATAGTTGCTCATGATAATCAAGGTCTTCCAACAGAAGAAATAGTTGAAATAACTGTTTCAGAACAACCAGGAGCAGACACTTTCTTAGTAAAAACAGCTGCTGTTGATAGAGAAACAGACGAATACATAAATCCTTGTAATATTAATCTTGGAGGTGTTGAAAAAATAGGAACACCAAATGCTAATTATGAAGTAAATTCAAACACAGTTTACACTGTTACACACTCAGCTTCTGGTTATGAAACAGACACTGATTCTATTTATTTAGATTCTCATTTGATCTTATGTGAAGGAGAAAATACAGGTGATGTATGTGAATTATCAAGTTATAGTTCTTCTGATATTAAGTTTGACACTGTTTGTGAATATAGTGCAGAAAGCCAAGGATGGTTATGTGATGTAACAGATACAAGTAAGGACAAAACACAGTCATATATTTATGATCCATTCCAAGAAGGCAATGTTGTTTATGTCATAAATACATTAGCACCAGTTGATCCTGAAAATCAACCACCTGTGGTTAATGCTCAAGTACTTCCTTTAGAAGGAGATGCACCATTAAATGTTGGATTTACAATCGATGTAACAGACGACGAATCAATTAACCAAGTAATTGTATTTTTCGGAGATGGTTCATCTCAAGAAACAGATCCACAAGACTTTATAATACACACTTATACTCAACCAGGAACATATACAGCAGAAATAGTTGCTCATGACAATCAAGGTTTACCAACAATAGTTGAATATGAAATAACTGTAAATAGGGTTCAAGCATATCCTATTATTGTCAAAGCAGAAGCAAATCCGGCTATTGGAACAGCACCATTAGAAGTTACATTTTCAAATGAAGTAACAGATGATGGTTTTTTCAAAAAAGTAGAATGGGATCTTGGTGATGGAACAAAAGTTATTGTTGATGCTGTTGCTGAATTCACTTATACTTATGAAAATGATGGAGATTATGTTGCGACTTTAACTGCAACTGATAATGAAGATTTAACTGTTCAATCTGATGGAATATTTATTGAAGTTTTAGAATGGAATCCTCAAGCAAATGTTTATCCTTCTGTAACAATCCATTCACCACAACAAGGAGATGTTGTGATTGGTGATCTTGATGTTAATGTGCAAATGTTAGATCCAGACGGAACAATTGATGAATATGCAATTGAATTATTAGATGAAAACGATGATTTTGTTAATTTATTATCTCATGGTCATCCTTATGAACAAGGTGTAATTTATTTTAATTCATTTGATTCAACAATTTTTGCAGATGGAAATTATAAAATAAAAGTTCATGCATGGGATAATGAAGGTGCACATACATCTGTTACATCAGGGTTGTTTGAGATAGACAATATAGCACCAAGTGAAAACACACCACCAGTACCTAAAATCTATGAACCTGATGAAGGTGAAGTATTTTCAGGAGATGAATCAATTGTTTTTGAAGTTTATGATGAACAAGGTGGAGACATAGAAATAGCATTAGTATTAGAATATGAACCATCAGGTGAAAAAGATACATTATTACAAACAGTTGTAGAACTAGATCCTTATGAAGTTTTTGAATTTGATGAAGTATTCCAAACAGAATATTATCCAGATGGAATGTATACATTAAGATTATTTGCAACTGATGAAGATTATGAAAGAGAAGATCATGTTTTGTTTGAAATAGACAATTTCGAAGCAGAAGTTCATGTTGAATTCATACAACCACAAGATGGAGATGTAATCGATGGCATCTATGAAATACAATGGGATGCTTATGAGTATGAAGGAGCAGAACCAGTTGATGATGAACCTGCAAAAGAAGAAGATGAAGAAATAGATGAAGACGAAGTAGAAGAATTCTTAGAAGAATTAGCAGATGAATTAGAAGATGAATTAGATGATGAGTTTGGATTATTATTAACAGATGATTTCATAGAAGAAGTTGCAGAATATGTAGTAAATATTATGGAAGAAGTATTATATGATATAGATGATATTGATGATCTAGAAGAAGTCTTAGAAGAATTTGCAGAAGAATTCTATGATGATCTAGAAGATGAGTTAGGAGATTTATTACCAGAAGAAACAATAGAAGACATGACTAATTTAGTTATGGATGTGATTATTGATACACTTGATGATTATGAAGATATGTTTGATTATTTAGGAACATTTAATTCACCATCAACATATGCAACTTCATCAGGAAGTGGATCAGGAGGATCATCTGGTGGAGGCGGATCAGGTGGTTCAACAATTGATAATTTAAAGATTAGCATATTTTATGTTAACATAGACAAAGGACAATGGGGAATGCTTGCTACTGAACTTGATAACACAGGATCATATATCTTTGATACAAATGATTTAATAGATGGTCGTTATATTTTTGAGATCTATGCAGAAAGCCCAGAAACTCTTGAGTGGGATTATGATTCAGTTGGTTTAATATATATAGATAATTATGAAAATGAACCAATTGCACATGCTGGTTATGATACAGCAGCAGTTGTAGGCGAAACAGTTATTTTAGATGGTTCAAGATCATATGATGTTGACCCATATGATGATCTTAATTTTTATTGGCAACAAATAACAGGACCAGTTCCATCTGCAATTATGAACCAATATAGTAGGTTTGCATCATTTGTACCAGCAGCACCAGGAACTTATTTGTTTAATTTATGTGTTGATGATGGATATTATGGAGATTGTGATGAAGTTATAATAACAGTAACAGGCGAACCAATGCCTCAAGCATTAAAAATAATGAAACCACAAGAAGAAGAAAAAGAACCATTAGTAAGAGACATATTTGTTAGCAGTGTAGAAGCAGATGACAACAAGGTTTATTATGAACCTGGTGAAAGAATGCATCTTAGTGTTTCATTTGCAAATGAATTAGAAGAAGACATTGAACAAGCAACTGTTCAAATAATTGCACCAAAACTAAGATTATTAAGAGAATTTGGTCCATTTGAACTAGAAGAAGAAGAGATGGTTACTAAAGAAGTAGTATTCACAATACCCGAAGATGCAAAACCAGGAACTTATGAAGTAAGGGTAATAATCACAACACCAGAAGATCAAAGAGTAAAAATAAGAAAGATCAAGATATTATAATAATGTCATGATCTTATTTTTTTATTATTTTTACGATAAGATTATCCTAACATTTAAAAAATAATGCTCATTATTCATGGAAAACATTAAAAAAAGAGGCAAAATGTGACAAAAATGTCGCACGTGTGTCGTATATAGCCAGGGAGTGATTTATTGACCCTTATAGATAGTAAAATTTATATATCAATTGTGACTCCCAAATGGTTATTAAAAGTAGTCACTCCAAAATAGAAAACTTTAAATATTGGAACAGATTACTTTGATCATATATGGCTCGTAAGAGAACCTAAAAATCTTAAAACAATGTAGGAGGGATATTAAAAATGGTTATGAAAAAATTTTTAGGATTAACACTATTAGTTGTACTGATGTTTAGTGCTTTTGTATCAGCATCTGCATTAGACGAACTAAGATGGGAACAAGAGTATATGCATGAGAGAGGAAGAAAGGTTTTAGTTGTTGACAGAATCGAAGTAGAAGGCACAGATGTTCTAGAATTTCATCCTGAAAACAGACCTGTTATCGACCTTAATAGAGGAGAAGAATTAGAAGTTGAAGTAACTCTAATGAATAAGATGACAGATGTTGAAGATGAAGAAGTTTGGGACCCTATCGAAGGATGGGAAACTCAATATGTAGACATCGATGTTGAAGACGCAACAATGTATGTTTCTTTTTGGTATGAAGATGCAGAAGAAGAAGGTACAATGGATAGAGTAGAAGTTGATCTTGATGCTGGAGCATCAGATTCATATACTGCTAAACTAAAGCTACCAAAAGATATGCCACAAGAAGAAGCACAACTATACATAGAAGTAAGAGACAAGTCAGGACAAGTATGGTTAATGTCACACGTATTTGATCCAATGTATGAAGAACCTGATGATGATTGGTATGAATATGGTGAATGGGTTTATCTGAATGACTTCTTTGATGGTGGAATTCCTCTAACAATAAGAGCTCAAAGTGAACACTTAATAGACATTAAGGATATCATGCTACACCCAGAATCTAGAGTTACAGCTGGTGATTTATTAACAGCTCAAGTAAGGCTAGAAAATATTGGTGAAGTGGATATTGAAGAAGATGATGTTAAGGTTACAGCAAGAGTGCTAGGATTAGACGATGCAATGGATTCAACATATCTATTAAAAGAATTAGAATATGAAGATGAAGCATCAACAGAACCACTTAGCTTTTACATACCGCTTTGTGCAAAACCAGGAGAATATACTTTAGAAGTTACTGTTGAATATGATGATGGCGACGAAAAGCAAACTGCAGAAAGAAAAATAACTGTTGTTGGGTCTGGTTCAGACATGTGTGCTGAAAAAGCTCAATCAGGAGAAACATCAGTTAACATAATTAGTGGAATGCAAGTTTTAAGTGAAAGTCAAAAAATGGCAACATTCCCAGTTGTAATAACAAACAATGCAGACACATCAAAAGCATTTGTTGTTAGTGCTGACGCACTAGGCGATTGGGCATCTGAAGTAAAAGTTCAAGAAACTTCAGTAGTTATTGACGCAGGAAAACAAAAAACAGTTTTAGTACTTGCAACTGCTAAAGATGACGCACAAGCTGGTAAACAATTAGTTTCAATAAAAGTTAAAGACTCAGAAGGAAACACAGTTCAAGAAGAAGCAGCTGAACTAAGCATTGCTGGTTCAACAGGCGGATTTGGAAAGATGTCCTTTAGAAGAGTTTTAGAAGTTGGACTGATTGTATTAGTAATATTGTTAGTGCTTTTAGGCTTAATCATAGGTTTTAACAAATTAAAAGAAGATGAAGAAGACCTAGAAGAAGAAGACAAAAGCTATTACTAAACCTTTTTTAATTTAATTTTTTTTCTTTATTTTTTTAACAACAAACATAGCAAAAATTAATCAATGAATAAAAAGGGGGATAACAAAAAATAGAAGGTATTGTAAAAAATGCATATAAAGGTTGATAGATCTGAAAAAAAATCAATTTATGTTTCTCATGTTTCTATAATTTTATTTTTTACGTTCCTATTTATTGTTCTATTGTCATCAAATGTTTTATCAGTAGAGGATTTCACAGCTTACACAGCAAATCCAGATGATATTTCATTTGATCTTTGTCAATGTTCGCCAAGAATATTAGAATTTAAGATAAAAAACATAGGTTATTTAGATCATTCTTATAATATTCATTTTGAAAACACAGCAAAGAACTTTGTCCAACCAAGCAAATCTTCAATATCAGTTGGATCTGGACAAGAAAAAGTATTTTATGCTTTAGTAGGTGCTCCTTGCAATGAAAAAGGAACATATGTCTTAGACACAATGATAATAGATGATCAGGGCCTTGCAAAAAAGATAACTCATACAATGAACATAAAAAGATGCATTAATATTGATGTAGTACCTATTAATCAGAACCAAACAACTTCATCATGTAAAGCATTGGTTTATGAATATAAAATAAAAAATACAGGTGATTTTCAAGAAACATATGATATAAAAATTAAGCCAGAGTCAAGAAAAATCAAGAAATTTATATCAACTAACAAAAAATCTTTTGTATTAAAGCCAAAAACAGAAGAATCTTTACTTGTTTATTTTACTCCTGATTGTAATTATTTTGGTCATACTATGAATAAATTGATTATTTATACTGATAATACAGATCTAAAAGCTACTACTTATTTTGAGATCAATGTTTTGCCTAAATTCGACTTCTTAGCAAATATAGACGAAGAATTCAACCTTTGTGAACAAAAAGATTATATTAAAAACATTTACATAAAAAATCAAGAAGATAAAGCACAAAAATTTTTATTATCAATTCAGGAACCAAGCTTCGCAGATCTTTCAGCTAAATCAATTACATTAGGCCCTGATACAGAATACGACTTGAATTTCACTTTATCTCCTGGAAAAGATTCTAAAGGAGACTATCCTTTATTATTAAAAATTAAGCTAGAAGATGGGCCAGCATTAAAAACACTTAGTTCAAATATTACTGTAAATGAATGTTATGATTTTGATATAACTTTGCCTGATAGTCCTAAAGCATGCAATAAGGAACAGTCAAAAATACCAATTACTATTATTAATAATGCCGAAACAGATGAAGAATTTGAATTAGAATTTGAATCAGATGATGAAAAGTACAATTCAACTAAATTTGAACAAGAAACAATAACAGTAACAAAAGATTCTGAAAACAACGCATTTTTATTGATAACTCCTGATGATGATATATTTGTAAGGGGAACTATCATTGCAAGACCAAAATCAAATCCTGATTTAGAAATAGAAAAAACAATATTAATAAGAACTGTTTCAGAAGACAAATGTTATGAGATTATAACTTTAGAAGATGAGTTTGTTTTGCCAAAGAATGATTCCAGGAAATCTATTGAATTAACATTAAAAAACACAGGCGTCTTAAAAACAGATTATGATCTTGCAATAGAGGACACAGAACAATTATTTTCATTAGATATAGATAAATTAACACTAGAACCAGGTGAAGAATCATCAATTAACTTAAATTATGATATTCCTGAAAATATAAGTAAAATTAGATTTGAAGCACTTTTATTAGCTAGCGTCAGTACAGAAAATTACACCTATTCTTCAAAACTAATTCTAAGAAAACAAACCACATTCTCAGATTTATTTAAATATAATAACTTACGTATTTTAGGTATATTAATAATATTTATACTTTTAGTTATTATTGCATTTATAATTTACATTCAGAAAACAGAAGGCGCATTTAAATCTAAGAAAAAGAAAGATAAAAAAACAAAAGAAAAGGTTAAAAAGAAAGGAGTTAAACACAAAGCAGAGAAAAAAGTAAAAAAAAAGAAAAAGAAAAAGAAGAAAAAACCAAAGAAATTCTTTGATGTTGATCTTAAGTTTTCAGATAAACATCTTGAAAAAGGCTATGTGTTTGATTTTGATAGAAAACCTAAAAAAACAACTTCGTTTTGGAAATATTTCTGGATAATAATTTGCATTTTAGTGATTATTTTGTTAATAATAGGTGCTTATTATTATATGCCGACTATTAAAACAAAAGTCTCTACAAGTTTTAATATTACATTAGGCGATAAATTGAATAATAAGTTACTTAGTGCTTTTAATTTTTCGTCACTTATTCAGCCAATAGATATAATAACTGATCAACAAGAACCAGACCAAACAGATACGCAGGATTTTGTAGAGGAAATAGATGAAGAAGAAAAAATAAAGGATGATGAAGTGGAAGAGGATAAAGATGATGAAGAAGAAATGGATGAAGACGAAGAAGAGCCAGAAAAAGTAGAAGAAGAACACACAGATATTGGTAAAGAAATAATGCAAGAATTTGAAAGAAAAAGACAAGAATTAGATAAACCAAATAAAACAATTGAACCTAAATTTGATCCGTTATTAATAAAGAGCACAATTCTAAGCTATGGTTCATCTTATTTATATTATTTTTACTATCTTATTTTTGCTATATTAATATTATTCATTTTAATATTAGTGATAAATCGTTTAAAAAAGGGGGGAGAGAACAAAAAGCCAGAAAAAAAAGCAAAAAAACACAAAGTAAAAGTAAAAACAAAAAAAGTAAAAGCATCCAAAACCATAAGAAAAGCAAAAAGCAAAAAAACAAGACCCAAATCTAAAAAAGATAAGAAAGTCTCACAAGAGAGCAAAACAAAGTTTTGGAAAATTCTTTTATGGATTTTATTGATTATGGTGATTGCTTTCCTAATAGTTTATTACATAAACATGATAAGAGAATATCTTTACTATGTTTTAATAGGAGTAATTATTTTGATAATATTGATAATAATTGATAAAAAAAGGCAAAAACAAGATAACAACACCAATAAAAAGAGTACTAATAAAAAGAAATGATTATATACTTTTTCTTTATCCCTTATATTATGCATAAAAATAAAACCAAAAACAAGAAAAACAAGAACATTGCAATAATCGGAGCAGGACCTGCGGGTTTGTATTCTGCGTACTTATTAGCAAAAAATGATAATAATCTTAACATCATAGTTTTTGAAGAGCATAATAAAATAGGAATTCCTGTAAAATGTACTGGCTTAGTGACGAATTCTATCCAAAAAATAATGAAAATTCCAAAAAACATAATTAAAAATAAGATTGAATTTGCAAACATAATTTCACCAAACAACCAAACCATTACAATTAAATTAAAAGATCCGAATTTGGTGCTAGATCGTGCTAAATTTGATCAATTCTTAGAGAGAAAAGCCAAAGATTCTGGTGTAAAAATACAAACAAATCACATATTTTACCGTCTTAAAAATAACAATTCTAATACAATCATTCTAAAGAATAAAAACAAAAATATAGAATATAGAACCCACTTTCTTATTGGTGCTGATGGACCACAAAGTATGGTCAATAAGTTGATCAATCCAAATACGAGGAATAAATTCTTAGTAGGAATACAAACACGCATTAAAGTAAAAATAAAGAACAAAAATATATTAGAGTTCTATCCAGTAAAACAAGGTTTTTGCTGGTTTGTTCCTGAATCAGACACAATTGCAAGAATAGGAATAGCTTGTTACAAAGATCAAAAAAAAACATTCAATGATTTCATAAAAAGAATTGAATCCGCACACAAGATTAAAGTAAGTAAAAAAAACAAGATAGATTATCAAGCAGGCCTTATTCCAATATATAATTCTAAGATAAAGACATATAAGAAAATCAATAATTTGCCGATTTATATAGTCGGTGATGCAGCAACGCAAGTCAAAGCAACAACTGCAGGCGGAATAATACAATCATTATTAGCAGCACAGGCATTATACAGATCAATCAAATATAATGAAAATTATAAAAAACACTTAAGACAAATATTAAATAAAGATCTTTTTATTCATTTTCTGATAAGAAAAATACTTGATAATTTTACAAATAAAGATCATGATTACTTATTTAAACTAACAAATCAGAAGAAAATTAAGAAATTTTTATCAAAAATAGACAGAGACAACATATTGAGATTATCATTTAAAATGCTACTAAATGAGCCAAGATATTTATATTTCATTAAAAGAATACTCTAAAAAGCAAACTTTATAAATAAACATCACTTTCATCAGGATAATTTTGGGGGAAAAAATTTGGGAAAAAAAAGATTGATTTTAAGAAAAGAAAATGTTGCATTATTTATTCTAATTATAATGGTGTTTAGTGTATTTGGTATGTGGAAAGCTTCTCAAGCAAATACAGTTGAATACAATGGTTTCGAGTTTATTTTGACACAAAATGGGTGGCTTACTACAATAAACGATAAACAATATTTTTTCAATTTTCTTCCTAATGAACTTGAACAAATTAATTCAACACCAATTGATTTGAATGGACCCAAAGTATACATTGCTTATGATTCTAAGGATAAGGGACTAGAAAAAACAAATACAATTAATTATTTGGGTTCTATTATATTTCAAAAAGGAATAAGGGTTGTTTTATCTTGTACAGATGAGGAAAATTGTCCTGATGATGAATGGCCCATTGTTAAATGCGATGACGCTTCTGCTGATGTAATTCTACTTAAAGCTAATCACGAAGATAATGAATCAAAGATATTTAAACAAGATAAATGTTATGTAATTCAAGCAGGCAATAATTTCGATCTTAGTTTATTAAGAGAGAAATTTGCTTATAGTCTTTTAAAAATAATAGAATAAATAAAATAATATGAATAATAAATATATAAATATATAAATATATAAATATATGGTGAAAAGATAAAATGCAAGAACAATCAAATTCAAATGAAAAGATTCAAACGAATCAAATTAAAACAGAACAGACAAAACAGACAGAACAGGTAATACAGCAAACTAATAAAGAGATTAATAAAGAAACTGATGAACAAAAAATAGATAAGAAAAGAAAAAAAATAATTGAAACATTGAAGAACTTCTTTACACAAGAAGTAGAAGAGGAAAAACAGAAAACAGAAGATAAAACAAAAACAAGTAAGAAAATAGAAGAGAATAAAATAATAGGCGAAAAAAAAGAAGAGCAGAAAGAAAAATCAGAAGAACAAATCGAAATAGATATGCAAAGAAAAAGACAAGAATTTATTAATTTTATTAAAAAAAAACCAATTAATTTGCTTTACATTTTATTCATCTTATTAATACCTATAGGTTATCTTATGTATAAATCAGGAACAAGCAGTTTCTTTCTTTTAGACATTTTTATACCATTCCCAATTAATAAATATGGGTTTGTTTCATTTTTTTTAATACTGCCCATAGTTTCATGCACATTATTATATTATAAAAAACAAGCATATATTGCTCTATTGTATATTATTAATTCAGGTTTTGCAATTAGACTACAAAATTTACCATTATTAAAAGATATTACAACTGGAAAATATGTGCCTCTTGCCTTAGACCCGCATGTTTTTTTAAGATATGCGAAGTATCTTTTAGAGCATGGAAAATTTTATGCCATAGATTCTTTGAGGTATCAACCATTTGGAGCTAATATGGAGGGTTATAATTCAACAACGTTTTTGTCAAGATTTATTGTTTTCTTGCACAAAATATTTAGAATTTTCAACTCAAATCAAACTATTGAATTTACAGATGTAATCTATCCTCCTGTTTGTTTTGCTATTAGTCTAATATTTTTCTTTTTAATTGTTAAAAATTTATTTAATAAAAAAATAGCAATCATTTCAACTTTTATCCTATGTGTTGTTCCTACTTATTTATATAGAACAATGGCTGGTTTTTCAGATAAAGAATCATTAGGTCTTATGTTCATGTTTATTACTTTTTATTTTTTTATTTTGAGTTGGAAATCAGAAAAGATTAGAGAGGTAATTTTATTTGGGTTAATCTCAGGAATAGCGACAGGTTTAATGGGTTTAACTTGGGGTGGTGTAACTTTTGTTTTATTAATATTTGGAATTTTTACATTTACTGAAATACTTTTAAAGAAATTCAGAAAAACAGACTATTTTTTCTACATTTCTTGGATTATGCCAATGACTTATATTATGGCTTTCACTACAAACCAATTTGGCGGAATAATTCCTTTATTAAAATCATTTACCTCTGGGATAGCTTATCTTGCTTTTTTAGTTGCTACGTTTGATTTTTTATTTTTTAAATTAAAGATTTTTAAGTTTAGGGACAATCTTAGTAAAAAATTACCATTAGGAATTACTAGTACTCTTCTCTCATTATTTTTTGCTTTTATTGGTATATCAATATTCTTTGGTCCATCTTTTATTCTTAAAAAGATCTCTAGTGTTTTTTCAGATATGATAAATCCTTTTGGAAAAACAAGATGGGCATTAACAGTGGCAGAATCTCACCAACCTTATTTTACTAATTGGATTAGTGATTTTCAATGGTCATTTATTATTTTCTTTTTTATAGGTTCAATAATTTTATTTTATTATGCATTAAGGCCTTTATCCAAGAAAGAGTCATTTTCAACTAATTTAGGAATTTATTCTGCAATTTTTGCATTATTTTTAATATTTTTTTCAATGAGTAGATACAGCAGAGGTAATGCTGTTTGGAATGGAGAGACAATCTTATCAAAAACAATTTATATTGGATCTTTTATTTTTTTCCTTTTGGTAATGTTTTTATCATACTTATATCTATTTTATTTTGATAAAAATACTTTTAGAAAAATTGAATCAATAGAAAAAAAATATATTTTTATCTTGATTTGGTTTATTATTATGCTTGTTGCAGCAAGAAGTGCTTTAAGATTGATTTTAATGCTTGCACCAATAACAAGTATACTTACAAGTTATTTTATTGTTTTTTCAATCAAAAAGACACAGAAATTTAGTTTAGTAATGAAAGATAAAGTATATAAATATTCTTTGATAGTTTTGATGGTTTTTATCTTAATCATCGCATTCTGGCCTTTTGCATCATTAGTTAATGCAACTCCTTTAATAAATAAAGTACCTTTTATTAATAGAAATGGTTTTATCATTAACTATGCTGCTTTAAGTATGAGCCAAGCAAAATATACTGGACCTAGTTATGATCAACAATGGCAATTAGCAGGTAAATGGATTCGTGAAAATACTTCAGAAGATGCTGTATTTGGTCATTGGTGGGATTATGGTTATTGGGTTCAAACAGGTGGTGAAAGAGCAACAGTTGGTGATGGTGGTAATTGGATAGGTTATTGGAATCATTTAATGGGCAGACATGCTTTGATGGGTGAAAATCAAACAGAAGCTTTAGAATTTTTAAATATGCATAATGTAACTCATTTTCTAATTATTGCAGATGAGATTGGAAAAATAGGTGCTTATTCTTCTATTGGTTCTGATGAGAATTATGATAGATATACTTTTATTCCAACATTTTCATTAAACAATCAATTAACAAAAGAAACAAGAGAAGGCATGATCCTTATTTATGAAGGCGTAACCCCTGTTGATGAGGATTTTGAATTTAATGGTGTTAAATATTATGCAAGACAAGCAGCTGTTAAAGATGTTTATATTCCAATTAAGAAAATAACAATAAATATAGGAGAAAATAAAACAAGACAAGACATGCAAATCATGCAACCATATACTTTGCTTTTCCAACAAAATCAACAACCACTTGAAGTTCCTCTTAAATGTTTATATTACCAAGATCAATTCATTGAATTTGATAAACCGGGGTTAAACAATTGTTTTATGGTTATTCCAACCATAAATAATCAAGGCTTTGATCCTAACGGAGCAGGTTTATATCTTGGTAATGATGCTATAAATTCTGTGTGGGTTAATTTATTCTTATTTGAACAAAAAAATACAAATTATAAAACAAACAATTTTAAATTGGCCTTAAGTCAACAACATCCTATTTTAGATGATGTAGGTAAACAAATAGGTTTTAACATAAACAACGTTGCTTTATACAATGGAAGATTATTTGGTCCTTTGAAAGTATGGGAAGTTAATTATCCTGAGAATTTAACATTGTATCCAGAATATCTTCATAAGAGTTATCAAGAGGCAAATATGAGCCATGTTACTGTGATTTGAATAAACATCGTTTTATTAATAGTAGATATTATTAAATAATAGGTATAAAAAATGCCACATATATCAATTGTAATTCCAGTATATGATGAAGAAAAGAATATATCTCTTTTGTATTCTTCATTAAAAGACATACTTAAAAAGATAAAAAGGACACATGAAATAATCTTTGTAGATGATGGAAGTAGAGATCAAACATTAGGGAATTTGATAGAAATTAAAAAAAAAGATAAAAATGTTAAAATTATTAAATTTAGAAGAAACTTTGGTCAATCAGCTGCAATGGATGCTGGATTTAAGCTTGCAAGAGGAAGTATAATAATCGCAATGGACGCAGATTTACAGAATGATCCTAATGATATCCCAAGACTAATTACAAAAATAGATCAAGGTTATGATGTTGTGAGTGGTTGGAGATATAATAGAAAGGATTCTTTTTCAAAAAGAATGTTTTCAAAATTTGCTAACAAATTATATCGAAAATTGACAGGAATAAGAATACATGATAGTGGTTGTTCATTAAAAGCATATAAAAAACAGGCAATAGGAACAATCAATTTGTATGGTGAAATGCACAGACATATTCCTGCATTATTATGTGCACAAGGTTTTAAGATTGGAGAAATAAAAGTAAAACATAAAAAAAGAAAATTTGGAAAAACAAAATATGGTTATTCGAGATTGTTGAAAGGATTTCTTGATTTACTTTATGTATATTTCTGGATTAGATATTCGCATAAACCATTGCATTTTTTTGGAAAATGGGGCATTGTACAAATAATCATGGGTGGAGTTATTGGGATATTTAAAGCAATTAATCTATTTATTAAAATACTTATACAAGATCAGGTTGTATTTGTTGGCCCTCTTTTATTACTTGCTGTATTATTAATAATAAGTGGGACATTATTTATTTTATTTGGTTTTCTTGCCGAAATGAAAATAAGATTATTTTTCACACAATCAAAAAAAACTTATTATAATATTGAAAAAATAATCTAAAAAAAGAGGATTAATTATTAATTATTTATTATTTGGGTTTTATTATGTTAAAAAATAGAGTAGTAATACTAGGAGGAGGAATTTGTGGTTTAGCCTTAGCTCATCAATTAAATAAATTTAATATCAAAAATGTAATTATTGAGAAGAATAAAGAAATAGGCGGTATTGCTGGAAGCTATTTAATAAATGATTTTTATATAGAAAAATGTTATCATCATTTGTTTGCAACTGATAAGACATTCTTAAGATTGACAAAAGAGTTAGAGATATATAATAATATAAAATGGTATAAAAGTAGTAACTCATTTTATCACAAAAATAAATTTTATAAATTTTCATCACCTATAGATCTTTTATTATTTAAACCACTAAAATTTATAGATAGAATTAGACTTGGTTTTAGTTTACTTAGCATAAAAAAAACAAAAAATTGGATCATGCTTGATAAAATAGATGCAAAAAGTTGGTTAATAAAAAATTTAGGTAAGAATGCATTTAAAATAATATTTAAGCCATTGCTTGAAACAAAATTTGGAGTAAATATTAATAAAGCAAGTGCAGCTTTTGTTTTTGGTAGATTAAGTGCGAGGGTTCAATCCAGAACAGGAAATAATACTAGTGAGAAATTAGGATATTATGATCATGGTTTCCATTATTTTATAAAAACATGGTTCAATAATATTAAACAAAATGGATCTATTATAAAAACAAGTTCTAATATAATAAATATCAGAAGATCAAAAAATAAGAAATATATAGTAGAATATAAAGAAAATGGTAAGATAAAATCTATTGAATCAAAATATGTGATAAGCACAATTCCTTTAGAATTGTTATCTCAAATTTGTAAGTTTAATTTAAATAGAAAGGTAAAAAATATAAAATATGCATCTGCAATCTGTACTGTGTTTGGGATTAAGAGAAAATTATCCGATTTTTACTGGACTAATATAATAAATAAGAACAAAATATTTGGAGCATTAATTGAACACACTAATTTAGTGCCTAAAAAATATTATAATAATAATCATATTATTTATCTAATTAATTATCTGGATACAAAACATGCTTATTGGAAATTAATGGATAAAAGATTACTTGAGATTTATGTTTCAGAGTTAAAAAAAATGTTTAAATATTTTAATTACAACGACATAATCTGGTATAAAATTTACAAAGAGCAGTTTGCAACACCTATTTTCTCAATTAATTATAATGATAACATCCCTCCATTAGAATGTGCAAAGAATTTCTTTGTTTGCGGAAGTTTTCAAATATACCCTTATAGCAGAAATATGAATAATATTATTAAAATAGGACTTAATGTGGCAAAAACATTACAAAATAGGTTAAAATAATAAGAAATAGGAAAAAAATAAAAATTTAAAAATGGAAAACATAAAAATAAAAGGAACAAAAAAAAGAAAAAAAAGAAAAAAAGGAAACAGAACATTACAGTTTATTTTTTTATTATTACTTTTAAGTTTAATCTTCTTTTATAAAATCCCTTTTAATTATGATGAAATTTTATATAGTGACCATTCTGATCTTATTGGACAATATTCATACTGGAAATATTTTATTAAATCTTCATTTGAACAATATAAGGAAATTCCTTTGTGGAATCCTTACAGTTTTTCAGGGCAACCTTTTTTAGGTAATTTACATTATCAGGTTTTTTATCCTCCATTCACATTATTTTTATTAATTAATCCTGATTTATTATTTGGATATATGTTTATTTTTCATTGTTTTTTAGCAGGCACCTTTATGTTTTTTCTATTGAGAGAATTCAAACTGAATAATTTTAGTTCATTTATAGGTGCTATAACTTATATGATTTCATTTAGATTTATCATGCATGTTTATAGTGGTCATTTAAGTATTCTTCCAACTGTAGTTTGTTTGCCTTTGGCATTTTTCTTTACAGAAAAGGCAATTAAAAACAAGAGAATTTATTGGGCATCATTATCCGGATTAACATTAGGAATACAATTTTTAGGTGCACACACACAATATTTTTTTTATACTTGTTTTTTTATTTCATGTTATATAATTTTTTCATCACTAACAAGACTTAAAATTAAAAAAATAATTCTATTACTATTAACAACATTTATTATAACCACCCTCATAGCTTCTATACAATTAATACCATCATATGAATTTTCAAGATATAGTACAAGGAGCAGTGGTCTTGATACAGAATCAAGTATAAAATTTTCTCTACCTCCGTATGAGATAATATCTTTTATAATACCCAAATTCTTTGGTGATCCAAGAAATAATACTTATTTTGGTAGGTGGAATATAACCGAAACTGCGGCATATATTGGCGTCCTTCCTTTTATATTTGCATTGGTTACTATTTTTATTATCAATAGAAAAAATCATTATCAATATAAGGATTATAGAATTTATAAATATTTCTTCACGTTTTCTACAATTTTTTCATTATTATTTGCATTTGGTAAGTATACTCCATTATTTTGGTTTTTCTATAAATTTATTCCAGGATTTAATTTCTTTAGAGGGCCATCTAAGATGTTGTTTTTTTATGTCTTTTTTATGATAATTCTTGCATCAATAGGTTTTGATTGGTTCTTGAAACATAGAAATAGTAATCAAATTAAAAGAATAAAAAAGGTTTTAGCAACTATCCTTATTATATCATTATTATGCATTACTGTTTCATTTATATTAAGAGATAGAATAATAAATTTGGGTGAGGAGCTTGTTTCAAATCTTTATCTAAATAATCCTCAAAGTAACAGAATAGTTGGGGAAAATCTAGATTTTTTTATTAGTAAAGTTCCTCAAATTTATTACCATATTCTTGTTCAGTTAATTCTTTTTACAATATTACTAATTTTATCGTTTTTAGTTTTTTATAATGCTCTAAAAAATAAGAAGATCTTTTTTTTGCTTATTTTATTTGTAATTTTATTCGATTTAACATTATTTAGTGCAACATTTATACAAACAAAACCAATAATAGATGTTTTTAAATCAAATGGACATTTAAATACAATAAAAATTGATATGGTGGACAATGGTCAAATATTCAGGATATTGGATTTATCTGGTTTATTACCACAGCACATCACCATTAGACATAATATACAAAAGACACTTGGCTATGACCCGATGATATTAAATGATTATTATAATTATATTCATGAATTGGGAAATGGTCCTAATAGAAATTTAGAAGTGATAAATATAAATAAAGTGAGCAATCATACAATGTTGAATTGGCTTAATGTTAAATATATTATAGATAAAGATAGTAAATTAGTTATGAACAAAGGTTATTTGCCAAGAGCATTTTTTTCAGAGGATGGATCTAAAGCTGAAATAGAATTTTATTCACCAAATAAAATAATAGTCAATACAAGTGGTAGAATAGGTGAATTAATATTGTGCGAAAACTATTTCCCTGGTTGGAAAGCTTATATTAATAATGAATCAGAAAAGAATAATAAAATAAATGTATATAAAGTAAATAGAATTTTTAGAGCAGTAAACGTAAACAAACCAACTAATAAAGTAATATTTGTTTATGATCCTTTAAGTTATAAAATTGGGAAAATTCTTTCTTTAATAGGAATTATTATTGTTCTCTTCATCTTTTTTTTAGATAGAAAAAAAATTAAAGAAGCAAATTCAAATGAAATTAAAAAGAAAAATCAAGAAAAGTAGAATTTTAATAGTGTTAATTTTATTATCTTTTTTGTTAGGTATATTATTAATCCCCAATTCCCCTACAGAAGGGGATTCTATTGGTTATGCTAATGAACTTAGGTCATTTGTTGAAGGAAATTATCTTCTTTCAAGTTTCTCATATCATAAACCTCTTTTTATGTTTTTTAATTATATCTCATACAAATTTCTAAACGCTTTTAATAATGTTTCATTTTTATTTGCCATTGCGTTTACGTCTGTCGTTTTTGGTAGTCTTTCTATTCTTTTGGTGTTTAATTTTGTTAAACATTTAACAAAAAGAGATGATGTTGCATTAGTTTCTGTATTTTTATTCTCATTTTCACCTTTTGTTTTGTGGTTTAAGTCTTTTCCACTTAGTGAAATAACTTCACTTTTTTTTGTTCTGTTAAGTTTTGTTTTGCTCTTCTTTTATGAAGATAATTCCAAAATGATTTATTTAGTTTTATCTTTATTTGTTTGTGGACTTAGCCTTCTTGTAAGATTTTCAAATATCTTTTTTATTCCTATGTATTCATTATATTTCTTTTATATTCTCTATATAAAAAAGAAATTAAAACTCTTTCCTTTAATTATTTGTTTTTTATTGCCTATTGGAATTTACGTGTTTGTAATTAGTACATTTATACGGCCAGATTTTCAAATTATTAATTTTTTTTCAGTCTCTTCCCAGCACATCTCTGGTTTAAAAAATATGTTTAATTTTGAAATTTGGATAGCACATTTATTCCAAATTATTAATGGTTTTACATTAACATCTTTTGTATTGGTTTTTGGGGGATTTTTTATTTTATTAAAAAATGCATTTTACAAAAACACACAAAAAGGAATGCTAACAAAGGAGGATTCTTTAAAGTTAATTTTCTTCTCTTTATTTTGGTGTTTTCCTTCTTTATTTTATTATGCTGCTATTATGAATCCTCTCTTAAGATATGAAATTAACCTATTACCAATTTTAATTTTGCTAGCTTCATTATCTATTTTTCATTTTAGACAGTTTAATCGTATTTATCTTTATATTCTCTTTTCTTTGTCTATATTATTTGATTTATTAATTAATTACTTACCAATTTCTGAGTATTATTATGGTGGCAGCACATTACATTCTATATTCTCTTTTTTTGTTTATTTTGATTTAGTTTATGTCATTTTCTCCCTTATTATTATTTTTGTAGTGTATACATATGTTAAAAAGAAAGTAAAGAAAATAAAAAAGTTATCTTTTATAGTAATTATAATTATTATAATGATTCTTCATGCTTTGCCTGTGTCAATGTTACTAATTAAACAAACACATTATATGCATTCAATAGCTTCATGGTATGGAGAAAATGTGCCATCAGATTCAACCATAATTGCTGGTAAAGAAGCTTCTTTTGACTATTTTTTTATGCCATCATCTAATATTATTGAATACAGGGGACTTTTTTATAAATATAGCAGTTCATCTGAAACAGATTTAGAGAAATCTATTGTAATTCAAAATATCTCTTCAAGTTTAGATTCTAATAAATCAGTTTACATTTCAACAGATGTCTATCTTAAAGATTTAGTTGAGTACCTTAAAAGTAAAAATAATTTTAATTTAAATTTAAAAAAGATCATTCCTTCTGAGAAAATCAGAAGCCAATACGATCCAGCCGGAGTTTTTATGAATTATGCTAGCTTAATTAAATCAGAAGATATATACATCTATGAAATAAATAAAAATGTTAATATAGAAAATATTTGATTTGTTTTTTTTTAAATTATCTTTATTTGTAAGCGATGGTTAAAGTGTTAAATCCTAATTGGAAGTGTTTTATTTTTATATTTCTAAACTTTGCTTTTTTCAATATTCTATGGAGATGTTTTTTTGAGAAATAGTTTTGATGATCAAAAACAAAATTAGGATCTACTAATCCTAAAAACGCTAATGTTTCTAAGATAGGTTTTGCTTGTTTTGATGGGGTGGTTATAATTACTTTCCCCTCCTTTTTTAATATTCTATATAGTTCATTAATTACTTCTTGTGGATAAAACATGTGCTCTAAAACTGCCAACAATATAAAAACTTCAACAGAATTAGATTTTAGAGGAATCTTTTTCTTTATTTTTTTATTAATTAAAATTAATTTATTATCTTTGTAATTCTCAACTTCTTGATCAATACCAATTCCCTTTTTAATTATATTTTTAAGTTTCTTGAGATATCTTGCATGGAACCCACAACCTATGTCACATAATATGCAATTTTTAGGGATTTCATTCTTTATAGTTCTTTCCCTTAGTTCTTCAAATAGTCTAACTAAAAAAGTTTCCTCCATATAAGGGGGTATTTATTATTACTTTATAAATCTCTCTTTTATTATTCTAGATAGAATTAGAAATCCATCACTAATTTTAATTTTTGATTTTCCACCATGCCTTTCCATAAAATTTATTGGCACTTCTTTTATCTTATAATCTTTTTTTAATGCTCTTATTGATATTTGTGCCTCTAAATCAAAGCCTTCTGCATCAAGCAATCCATAGAATTTATTAACTTTAAGCAATCTCATACCTGAATTAATATCTTTTAATCTTCCATTGAAAATCAAATTTGTTAAGAACGTAAGAATTTTATTTGGAAATCTATGCAAAGATCTGACTTTTTTGATGCTTCTTTTTCCAGAAATTACATCGTATTCAGGAATGTATTTTAGAAGTTTAGGGATTTCTTCAGGAGGGTATGAACCATCACAATCAACTCTAATAACATATTCATATCCTAAATCTTTTGCTATATTAATTGCAGTAATAACTCCTACACCAAAACCTTTTCCTTCTCTTTGATAAACAGGAATATTAAGATTTTTTGCTATCTCAGCAGTTCTATCTTCAGATTCTTCATCCACAACAAATATATTACTAAGACTAACTTTTCTTAGTTTTGTGATCATGTACTCTACATTTGCCTCTTCATTTTTTGCAACTAATGCAACACATATTTTTTTGTACATTTTTTATTTATTTTTTGCTTATTCTATTCATTATCTATTTTTTATTTCCTATTCCTATATACTTCAATTGTTTTTATCAAACCTTTTTCTAGTGAAGTTTTTGTTCTCCATTTTAATAATTTAAATGCTTTTTTTGTATCTGCTTGATATTCCATTAATTCATTTTTTCTATATGGTAAGGATGTAATTATTTTAGATTTACTTTTAGTTAATTTAATCACGTTTTCAGCAACATCTATAAGTTTGTGCTGTTTTCCACTACCAATATTTATTATTTCAAAATTGCTTTTTTTATTTTTCAATGTTTTTATAATGGCATCAACAGCATCATTTACATAAGTAAATTCTCTTTTTTGTTCGCCTTTTGTCATTATAATATCTTTATTTTTTAGGGCATTGTTTATTATGGCGTGTATAAATGTATTTGTATTTTGATTTGGTCCATAAATTAAGAAGAATCTTAATGTTGTTATTGGTTTGTTATATGTTCTTGAGAATAAATTGCAATAAGTTTCACTACATATTTTAGAAGCTGAATAAGGTGAAACGGGATTTGGTTTCATACCCTCTTTAAAAGGAACCTTATGGCTTGAATATACTTCTGCCGTACTTATATTTATGAATTTATCATAGTTTATATCTTTTGAAGCCACGAGTAAATTTAACGTACCAATAACATTGTTTTCAAAAGTTTCTTCTAAATTTTTAATATCTCTAGAAGGATCAGCCAAAGCAGCGAGATGGATAATATACTTTGGTTTTATTCTTCTTAATGCTCTAGATAATCTTTTAAAATTTGTAATATCTATTTTTAGAATTCTCTTAGAATCTAATAATTTTATGTATTTTTTTATTTTTTTTATTTCTTTTCTATTTTTCACAATCCCATAAATTATATAGTCTTCTTTTAGAAGTTTTTTTATTAGATTTTTACCTATGAACCCCGAGATTCCAGTTATAAGAATTTTTTTACTTGATTTCTCCATTTGACACTAAACCCCTTATATAATTTTATTGATTAATATTCTCATAATCTTCTATCTGTTCTATGCATAAATTATAAACTTCTTCATTTTCACTTCTCTTGTACCACTCTGCTGTTTTTTTCATTGTTTGTTCTATGTTAAATTTATTATACCAATTTAATAGGTTCTTTGATTTTGTATTATCTAGAGAGAGTAATTTTGTTTCTTTCATTTTTTCATTAGGATCACTTTTGTCTATCCATTGTCCACTTCCCCAATATTGTATTGCAAAATCTGCTATTTTGTTTACTTGTACGATTGCTTCTTTATCAGGCCCAAAATTCCAAGCTTCTGCAAATTTATTTTTATTTTGTAATAATTTCACCCCTAATAATAAATATCCATAATTACATTCTAATACGTGTTGCCATGGTCTTACTGCGGAAGGATTTCTAATTTCAATAGGGTTATTTTGTTTTAAACGTCTTATACAATCAGGGATCAACCTATCTTTTGACCAATCTCCACCGCCAATAACATTTCCAGCTCTTGCTGAAGCAACAAGTTTGTTTGAATGATTAAAGAATGATTTCCTGTATGAGTTAATTATTATTTCAGCACAAGCTTTGCTTGCACTATATGGGTCAGATCCCCCTAATTCATCAGTTTCTTTGTACCCTTGTTCTTGTTCTTTATTTTTATAACATTTATCAGTTGTAATTATGACTCCTGCTTTAACAAAATCAAATATTTTAATGCATTCAAGAATATTTACTGTTCCAATTATGTTTGTTTTTAATGTATTGACAGGGTCTACAAACGACGTCCTCACTATTGGCTGAGCAGCTAAATGAAAAACAATCTCTGGTCTATGCTCTTCAAATACTTTTTTTAATTTATTTAGGTCAGTAATATCCCCTCTTATATCAATTACTGAATTCAGTCTAGATTTAGAATTTTTAAATATATAATCATTATCCCATTCTGGAAGAGAATAACCAATAACATTTGCACCAAGTTTATCTAACCATATTAAAAGCCAACTACCTTTAAATCCTGTGTGGCCTGTTATTAAAACTTTTTTTCCCTTGTAAACATCATTTAGTTGGCTATTCATATTAATCACACATATTGTATATTAATCCTAAACTTAATCCCACATTTTCCACGGCGCGTTTTTTGATTTATAAAGTTCATTTAATAAATTAACTTGACGAATAGTGTCCATACATTGCCAGAAACCATCGTGTTTATATGCTGTAAATTGTCCGTCTTTTGATAATTTTTTTAATGGTTCTGCTTCAAGCTCACACTTTTCATCAAAACTTAAATAATCAAAAAAATCTTTTTTAAATGTAAAAAATCCCCCATCAATTCTTCCATTATGAACCAAGTTTTTTTTAGTAAAATCAGTAATCTGATGTCCTTTTTTTTCTATATCTAATAAACCAAACCTTGCCACAGGCCTTACAGCAGTAACTGTTCCTATTTTATGGTGCGCTTTGTGAAAGTCTAATAGACTTTTTATGTTAATGTCACTTACCCCATCCCCATAAGTTAAAAAGAAATTATCTTCATTTACATATTTTTCAATTCTTTTAATTCTGCTTCCTGTAAGTGTATTAAGCCCTGTTTCTGCAAAAATTATATTCCAATCTTCAACATTTGAATTATGAATTGTAATTTGTTTTCTTTTTAAATTAAGTGTAAAATCACTACTTTTTTGTTCATAGTTTAAAAAGAAATCCTTAATCATGTCTCCTTTATAACCTAAACACAAAACAAAATCATTGAATCCATAATGTGAGTATATCTTCATTATATGCCATAAAATAGGCATGCCACCAACTCTAACTAAAGGTTTAGGAATAAATTCAGTATGTTCTCTTAACCTTGTTCCGCGTCCACCGCATAAAATTACAGTTTTCATTTTTACACCTACGCTCTTATTTTTTTAAATCTTTTGAATTTATTTTTTTCTAAGTATTATTTTTTGAAGTACTAATTTATTTATAAATGTTTGCAGATTTTCTGAATTAGTTTTTTATCAAAAGTTATTTCTATTATGGGACTAAAATTCCATTATTCAATAATAATATTAAATAAATCTAAAATATGGAAAATGGACTAATATTTATAAAGATAAATATTTATAAAGAAATAAGTTTTTCTTAAGATTATGAAAGATATTAAAGAAGAGAATAAAGCAGCTGAAGTAATTGTAAAAGGAGCAGGTTATGTGTTTGTGGGTATGATTGTTTCTAAGTTGTTAACATATATTTATCGGATAATTATTGCAAGAATTGGAACTGAGGAATATGGCATTTTATCTTTAGGCTTAGCTATTTTAGGAATTATTAGTATTTTCCCTATTTTTGGTCTTGATAGTGGTGTTTTGAGATTTGTATCGGATTGCGTAACTAAAGACAATAAGAACAAAGCAAAACAAATTATAATAAATTGTTTAGCAATCATTATACCAATAAGTCTTTTGATTAGTATTTTTTTATTTTTATTTTCTGAAAATATCTCTTACTTTTTTAATGAACCAAGGTTAATTAATGTAATAAAATTATTAGCTATTTGTTTACCATTTATAGGGATAGGAAATATCTTTTTGTCAACAATTAGTTCATTTAAAAATACAAAACATTTTGTTTTAATAAAAAATATATTAGAAAATATTATTAAAATCTTAGTTACAGCATTTCTTGTTTTTTTGGGATTGAATTATATTGGCGCAACAATAGGTTATGTTATTTCAATAGTATCTACAGGGATAATAGCATTCTTATTTGTTAATAAAAATATGTTAAGATTTACTTTTTCAAATATTAAAGTACATTTGATTGATAAGGCAATTCTAGTTTATTCTGTACCTTTAATGTTTAATATGTTAATCTCACAAGTAATTGGTTGGACAGACGTAATTATGATTGGATTCTTTAGAACAGGTTCAGAAGTAGGAATTTATAATGCTGCTTTACCAACATCAACACTTATTTATATTATTCCTTCTGGTTTAATTGCTCTTTTTATTCCTGTGATGAGTAGTTTGTTTCTAAATAAAAATTTTGAACAATTTAGAAGCACTAGCAAAGATATAACAAAGTGGATTTTTTATATTAATTTACCAGTTACTTTATTAATTATTGTATTCTCTAAACACATCTTAAAATTCCTTTTTGGAACAGATTATGTTGTAGGTTATTCCTCTTTAATCATATTGGTAGTAGGTTTTTTTATTTATCATCTCTTTTTAACTTCATCCAGAACATTAAATATAATTAAAAAATCAGAAATAATAATGTCAAATATGATGATTGCAGCGATATTGAATATAATAATTAATTTCATATTAATTCCCAAAATAGGAATTCTTGGAGGGGCAATAGCAACAGCATTAAGTATGATAGTGCATGGTTTACTTAATGGTATATATTCTTTTTATTATACTAAAATAATTCCTTTTAGTCTAAGCTATTTTAAAGCATTTTTTGCAGCTATTATTTCACTTTTTATTATGGTCTTTATTATTAAAATCTTTTATATAGAATCAATTTATTTTCTTTTAGTTTTGGCTTTATTATTTCTTGTCGTATACACAATTTTGATTATTATCTTTAAGTGTTTAAATGATAGGGATTATCATTTAATCAATTTAATGAGATTAAAAGCATTTAATAATGTTAGTAAATATTTTAGAAAATAAACATTTTGAATGTAAAATGTGAACAAATACTGTTAATGTACTACTTATTTAAATAAGTTTAATTTAGTAATAATGTTCTTTACTTATTATTCTTGCTGCTTCTTTTTCTTGATAATCCATAAATCTTTCAAGTCCCCCATAATATATATTAATTAAACTAAATACAAATATGCTAGGAAACAAAATTCCATACAAATAAAGAATAATGTCCAATCTATTAATAATGGCAAATACACAAATAACATTCATCATTGCTGGGGTTTTAGTTATGATAAATATTTTCCTTAATATTTGCATCAATTTATCAGATAAAATCCCTTTTGTTTTTTCTTTACCAGTCTCTTTAGTTTTCTTTTTTTGTTTAATAGTATAATTCATTTTTCTTTTAATGACTCTGTAATCTGTGAAAGATGCATATTTAGTATACATTGTTACTAAATTTAAACCTTGGAATGCAATAGCAGATAACCCAAAATATAATAGTGTTTTATCTCCTGTGGAATTAAATACGCCAATGGTTAATCCAACAAATACAAGTACACTCATTGTAAAGTTATTCATGTTGTCAATATAACTCCCTCTTGGAGATGATTGTTTTTTAAATCTTGCAATATTCCCATCTACCGAGTCAAAAATATGCCAAAGTTGATAAAATACTACGGCTAATAGAGAATAATAATAGTTCCCTAATGAGAACAAAAATATATAGATCACTCCTATTATCATAGCAAAGAGGGTTGCTTGTGTTGCCGTAATTGAGGTGTGTAATAATAACCATGCAATTCTTATTGCAATTCTTCTAGTAACTAAATAAGAATAATAAGGTCTTTTGTTCTTTTTAACACTTATTTCTTTAAGTTCTTTGAATTTGATCATTTTTACATTCTTATACTATGCATAGCATTATTATTATAATTATTATTTTTACTATTGTTATTTGGAGTATCATTTTCCTCTTTCTCAATCATTTTTATTTTAACTTGTGCATCCCTGTAGTCCCCCAAATCATCTACTTCACACCACAACATAGTTGAAGAAACAACTTTATAATCATGATCTTTTATCATTCTTTGCAATGCTTTTAAATAAAATACATTTATGACATTATCATCAACTAATTTCTTAATTTCACTAAAGAATCTTTGTGAACCTAGTTTACCAAATTTGTATATTCCTATTGCATCACCGTGTGTTTGTTCATCTTCGATTGTCTTTCCTATATCTATTATTTTATCATTGCTAATACTTACTCTCATTGCATCTCCTCTATCTTTAGTTGTTTTATCAATTATTGCTGCGTCTTCATGAGGTGATATAATCAAGTTATGCAATATTTTATAATTAAATATATCATCACCATTAATTAAAATAAATTCATTACCATCTAAATGCTCTTTAGCAAGCCATACAGAATATATATTATTTGTGGAGTTATATACAGGACTATGCACATAAGTTATTTGTAGACCTTTATAGTTATTACCTATTAACTGTCTTACTGCACCGGCAGCATGACCTGTAACAAGCACAGCTTCATTTATAATTTGATTATGTACATTACATCTTATGATTCTATCAAGTATGTGTTCTATTATACTTTTTCCACCTACAGTCAAGAGTCCTTTAGGTATATTCTCAGTTAATGGGTGTAATCTTTTTCCCTGTCCTGCTAATAATATTAATGCTTTCATTGATTTTCCCTCAATAGGCAAAAGAGTTGGATAACTATTTATTAATTTTTCGTTTTATCTATAAATATTCTAAACCAAAGCTCTAAATTTATCAATCTCCAGACATATTCTGTTTTTGAATAAGGTGATTCTATAAGTTTGATTATTTCATTTTTATTAAAATATCCTCTATTAAGACATTTTTTACTTAATAAAATCTTCCTTGCATAATCTTTTAAAGGCCCTTCAATCCATTTTTCTATGGGTGTTCTAAAACCTACTTTTTTTCTATTTATTATTTTCTTTGGGATAATACCTTTTAAAGATTCTTTTAAAAGATATTTATTTGTCCTGTATCTCTTTTTATAATTATAGGGCATTTGTGTTATAAATTCAAAAACTTCATGATCAAGAAAAGGGACTCTTCCTTCTACAGAGGCGGCCATCGTCATTTTATCAATTCTCATAAGAAGAGATACAAGATGATTTTTCGCATCATAATAAAGCAGTCTATCAATTACTTTCATTTGATTTAGCTTTTTGAAGGAATTAAGAAAATCTTTTTTGATAGGGGATTCTTTTATGATATGTTTCATTTTATTTGTCAATAATCTTAAAGTAATATCATCATTGAAATATAAATGATAAAAAAATTCACTTGATTTGTTATTTAGTAGGTTTTCAATTACTCTTGAAAAAGTATGTCCTCTTCCAGTTTTTTTTGATATTAATTTTATAGATCTGAGAACTATCTTATTAGGTAAAAATCTAAGTAATTTATTTAGAATGTAATATAATTTATATCTATCATATTTAGGATATCCTGCAAATAGTTCATCAGCCCCTTCTCCAGATAAAACAACAGTAAAATATTTTTTTAATTCTTTTGACATAAAATAAATAGCAATTTCATTAGGAACTTCTAAAGGTCCATCTCTATGCCAAATGAGTTTTTTTATTGTGTTTGTATAATCTTTTATATTTAAAATAGATTCATGATGATCTGTTTTAAATTTCTTTACGATTAAGTTAGCATATTTTCGTTCGTCATATTTATTTCCTTCTGAAAATGCAATGGTGAATGTTTTTACTTTCTTGTTATATTTACTTAAAAAAGCAACAATAGCACTAGAATCAAGTCCGCCACTTAAAAAAGCACCAATTGCAACATCTGAAATCATTCTTTTTTTAATTGAACTATCAAGTATAAAATTAAACTTTTTTTTTGCACTTGAAAAAGAAATTCTTTTCTTTTGTGTAGACAAACTCCAATATCTCTTTTTAATTATCTTTTTTTCAGAGATAATCATATATGTTCCTGGCAATATCTTTTTTACATTTGATAAGAGAGTTTTTTCACTAAGAGTATACCTTAAAGAAATGTATTCATATACTGCAATTTTTTCTATTGATTTATCTATTTTTGGGTATTCTAATATAGATTTTATTTCAGATGCAAAGACTAATTTTTTTTTATCTAAATAATAATAAAGTGGTTTTATACCTAATCTATCTCTTGCTAAAAATAATCTTTTTTTATTCGAATCATAAACACAAAAAGCAAACATACCATTAAATAGTTTCAAACATTTTTCTCCAAACTCTTCATAAGCATGGATTATAACCTCAGAATCAGTATTGGATCTGAATTTATGTCCTTTAAATTCTAGTTGTTTTTTAATATCTTTATAATTATATATTTCTCCATTATAAGTAATCCATATTGTTTTATCTTCATTACACATTGGTTGTTTTGCTTTTTTACTTAGATCAATAATACTTAATCTTCTATGACCCAGTCCCACATTCTTATCGATAAAAATACCTCTATCATCTGGACCTCTATGTTTCATTATGTCAGTTATTTTATTGAGGATTTTTCTATTAATTTTTTTATTTTTATCAAATTTATATATCCCACAGATTCCACACATTTTATCTTTTCCCTTTTATGTTTTCTTATATTTTATCTTCGTTTAATTTATAACAATGATAAATTAATCTACCATTTCTATTTTTTAAATTCTTAATTTTTTTCTCATTTAAATCTGCATAATGCCATGGTTTTTCAATTAAGTCTTTAGGAAATGTTTTAGGGTAAGAAAGAACCCCTTTCTTAAGATTTTTTAACCAGTTACGTATGTAAATTAATTTATTCCATTTTTTCAATTGCTTCTCTTGAATTGATGAGTCGAATAATCCATATTTTACTAATATTTTTAATTGATTATTTCTAAAACTTAAACCAGGAAATCTCCAACCAACAATCTTTATTCTATGTTTGTTGAATACATCTATTGTTTTTTTTATTATTTTTTTGGCTTTTCTATAATTCAGTTTTGCAAAATCCTCATGATAATAACCATGCCCCCCAATAATATGTCCTAATTTTTCAATTTGTTTAACCTTTTCAGGATATTTCTCAACTAAATAACCACAAATATAGAACTCACCAATCACTTGTTTCTTAATTAATAACTTTGCGAATTTAACACCATTATCAATACGTTTTTCAACATCCATTGTAAAGATCTTTTCATTTTTGTTTGTAATTTTATTTTTCATCTTAATCATCTTATTTAAAATATATTTTCCATCACTTGCTTATTTAAATCAATCATCATCAAATTTAGTAATATTTTTAAAGATATTGGTGTTTCTTAACAACCTAGGTGGAAAAAATGTCTAAATTCAAAAAGCATTATGAAGGATTTTATAGTGAGTTTACAGATATAGATAAAAAAGAATTTAAAAGAATGTTTAAAAATGGGATTCTTAAGAACAGATTGATTAAAAATATATTAAGAATTTTTAAAGAAAGGAACATAAAGACAATCTGTGATATTGGTTGTGGTTATGGATATATTACTTCATTTTTTAGTAAAAAAGGTTTTAATGTAGATGGTTTAGATATTTGCGAAGTTAGAATTAAAAGAGCTAAAAAATTGAACCCAGGCCCTAATTATTATTTACACGATGCTGAAAATAAGAAACTTAAGAAAAAATACGATGCAATATATGCTTTTAATTTGATAGAACATATATATGAATACGATGAGTTTTTAAAAAATATATATAAACATCTTAATAAAAATGGTTTAGTTATAATTTCAACACCCAATGCTTTAGCACCAAGAATAAGATTTAGAGTTCTTTTTGGTATTGAGAAATGTTTTGTCTCTAAAACTCACATCCATTTCTTTACAATTAAGAATTTAAAGGAAATATTTCATAATAATGGATTTAAAATATATCGAATTTTTGGTTATGGGAAGCTAGCATTTCTAAGTAAAAATTTATCTGGTAATTTATGCATGATTGGAATAAAGAATAAGTTAGATTAATCAAAGTTTATGTTCTATTTTTTTGTTTTCCAAATATTTTTCCAATACCTTCAAATATTTTTTAGATTGTTCTTCCCAAGTTCCTGAATTTTTTTTATACCATTTATAACAATCATTTGCAACTTTATCTGCTATTTTTTTATTTTTCAACAAAAACCTAATTCCTTTTCCTAAATCTTTGGAATAATAAGCAGGATAACCAATATCTTGTGAGTAATTTGGTTTGATTGCAACAACTGGTTTTTTCATTGCTGCATAATCATACATTTTTATGCTTGAATCCCATGAAATAGGATAAACACATAATTTTGATTTAGCAATCATCTCTGGTAATTGTTCAACACGTAATCCAGACATAATTTTTAATTTGATATTATCTCTTTTACATTCCTTAACAAGTTTTGGAAGATTATATATGGGGTGAACTTGCCCGATATAACAAACATCATATTCAAATTCATTATTCCCAACTTTAATCGGTAGAAAGTTGCTTCCATTGCAAATATAATCATCACAACCATACTTTCTAAAATTACAATAACTAGATGAAGTCATATAATCGTGATTATTTCTAAAGAACCAAATTATCCTTTCTAATTTATACAAAGCAAAATGATCAGTTAAATCATGCACAAAAATACATTTGCCAGAATAGACTATGTGGTGCAAACTAGTTATAATACCAGCAATTTTTCCTATAGAAATAATAATGTCGGGTTTAAATTTTGCAAATATATACAAATATTTCCACCAATCTTGTTTATAGATATATTTAACATTGTGGCCTAATGTTTTAAATAAATAAGGTAACCTAGTCCACCTATGTTTAGATTTATGTAAATGATAAGGTACAGAATCATGACTTATAATTAATATTTTCATTTTGGATTCAACGATTTCAAATTAGTTTCAAAATGGAAACTACAAACAATAGTGAGCATGTTTTCATTTTGCCCCCTATAAACTATAGTTTTTATTATCTCTTTTTAAAAATACAATTATCAAAATTATTATACTGGAACAAAGCAATATTTTTAAACATATTGGTATTCCTTTATATAGGTGTGATTAACAATGAACAATAATAAAGAAATGAAAAGAAATATACAAAATACAAAAAAACCAAGAATCTTGATTATCACACGTTTTTTTCCACAAGATTATAAAGGTGGGGGGGAATATGTTATTTACAATATTTGGAAAAATGCTAGCTTATATTACGATGTAAAGCTTGTTTCTGGTTGGGTCAATGATCTTAAATTACTTCCACCAGGAACTCATGCTGTTGACCTAAGATCAAAAAATAGGTTTATTAGGTACTTAAAACTATATTTTGCAGTAAAGAGATATGCAAATAAGATTAAACCAGACCTAATACACAGCAATGCAATAGAAGTTCCTAAATTAAGATATCCTATGATTGTTACATCACATCATCTAGGTCATTTGCTAGGTAGATTAAAAGAAAATCCACTCAATCGAATTAGAGCAAAAATACAAAAGATTTTATTAAAAAGAAGATATAAACAATTTAAAAAAATACTTGCAGTTAGTAATTCAACAAAAAATGATCTTATAGAGCTTGGTATTAATCCAAAGAAGATAAAAGTAATATACAATGGAATTGAAACAAACAAATTCACAACAAAATCAAAAAAAACAAAACAAGAAAAAAACAAGTTTATAATTCTTTATCAATCAAGAATAAGCAAAGAAAAAGGTCAACATATTGCAATAAAAGCTTTGGCCCACTTACCTAAAGAAATGCTAGATAAAATAAAATTATACTTAGTTGGGTTTATGTCTGATAAAAAATATTTTAATTATTTAAAGAATATATCAAAAGGTCTTCCTGTCGAATTTCATATTAATGTTCCAAATAAAGAAGAATATTTTCATAGATGTGATTTATTTGTATTCCCAACACTTATGACAGAAGGTTTTGGTTTAGTATCAGCAGAAGCTTTTTGTTGTAATGTACCAGTTATTGCATCAGATTTTCCAGCAATAAGAGAAGTTGTAAGAGATAATGGAATACTTATTCCGTCGAATAATGCAAAATTATTAGCAGATGCAATAATAAAGCTTTACAAAAATCCAAAATTAAGAAAAAAAATGGGAATAAATGGTAGAAAGTTTGTTCTAAATAATTTTACATGGGAAATTGCTTTTAAGAAGTATAAAGAAGTTTATGATTGCATTCTTAAATAATAATTAAAAAATAATTAATGAGTAATAAACTTTAAAAAAGTCTGTCTTTCCAAGTTCTAGGAGTTTGATCATTTATGATTTCCAAAGCTAAGTGATATCTAAATGGTCTTACTCCTCTATTCCTTATATACCCTATTATTTGCTTTAGACCATCTGTCAAAGAAATTTGAGTGTTGTATCCTAATAATTTCCTTGCCCTATTTGCAGAGCATGTTGCGAGTTTTACTTCTTTAGGTCTATCTGCCATGTGAATAGGTTTAACATTGAAATTAAGAATATCACCAATTTTATAAGCAAGCTCATTGATAGTTATGAATTCTTCATCAGGACCCACGTTTATAACTTTTCCAACGACATTATCTCTGAACGCTAGTTTTTCCATTGGATTTAGGACATCTTGTACAAATGAAAAACATCTTTTCTGTTCACCATCACCATATATTACTGGTTGTCTTTTTTGCATCATTAGATTAGCAAATATGCTCGCAACATTTCTATATGGGTCATCATATTTTTGTCTTGGTCCTACTATATTGTGTGGCACAGCTATAACAAACTCCATTCCGTGAGCTTCTGCTAAACATTTTAATAATTGTTCACCGCATACTTTACCAATGCCATATGGGTCTTCTGGTTTGGGTTTCATATCTTCTGTAAAAGGCACTTCTTGTGCACCATATCTTGCCATGCTTGAACAGTATACAAATCTTTTTACGCCTGCATCAATTGCAGCAGTTATAGTAGAGACTGATGCTTGCACAATATTTTCAGTTACAAGATGTGGTGAAAACACAGACAAACCTTCATATGCAGTTGCAGCACAATGATAAACAATATCGTGCCCTGCAATTTGTTTTTTCATAGTATTTAAAAATTTACAATCTGTTTGAATAAAATCTACTCTATGATTAATATTATCTTCATAACCACCAATCATGTTGTCACAACCACTAACCTTATGTCCTTTATCTAGAAATCTATCTGCTAAATGACTACCTAAAAAACCGGCAGCACCAGTAATATATATTTTTTTTTTATCTTTAGATCCATCATCAATTTTCATTTTCAATCACCTTTCTTTTTTTGATATCAACCCAGGCCTATTTATAAAACTTTCTATGTTGTAAAGTATGCCTTTTTGTTATATAATGCTAATTGATCATTATTAATTATTATAAATCAATAATTATATTAGAGTTTAGTTAATTATATAAAAGTAATAAAAATCTTAAATTTAAAATCTTGTTAATGAATATGAAAAAGCTAAAAATCATTCAAATGACACCATTCTTTTTTCCAGTCCAAGGGGGAATGGAGATTCATGTATTTGAAACATCTAAGATGTTGAAAAAATTAGGATATGGTGTAGAAGTATTTTCATCAAATAAATTAAGAAAAGGAAAAATAAAAAACAAAACAGATATGTATGATGGAATTCCTGTAAGACGTTTTAATTCATTATTTCATGTAACTAAATTAGCACCAATATGGCCCGGAGTATTGTTCAGAATAATGTTTGAGAAATTTGATATCTTGCACATGCATTCATACAGACACCAACATAATCTGTGCGGGCTAATTGCAAAATTAAGAAGAAAAAAAGTAATCCTTACACCACATTGGCCAGAATATCCTATGGAATTAAGAAATAAAATTGTGAGGAACATAATACCTCTATTTGATAAAGTGCTTGGCAAACTAATCTTTGCATCATGCGACATGATATTTGCAGATACTGGTTCAGAAAAAAAATGGCTAATAAAAAGATTCAATATTAACTCAAATAAAATAAAAGTTATTACACCAGGAATATCAAAAACTGAATTTAGAAAAGTAAATTCTGAAAGTTTTAAAAAAAAATATAAAATAGGAAAAAATAAATTAGTGGTATCAGTTGGAAGATTACATAGAAGCAAAGGGCATGAACAAATAGTAAAAATAGCTAACAAGTTTCCAAACACTAAGTTCGTGTTTGTGGGCAATGACGGCGGTGAAAAAAAGTATTTAGTAAAATTAATAAAAAAATTAAATGCAAAAAATGTCATAATAGCAGAAAATGTGCCTGATTCAGAAAGACCAAAAGCATTAAAAGCAGCAGACGTGTTTTGTTCAGGAACCCAGTATGAGGGTTTTGGTATAATGTTTGCAGAAGCAATGGCACAAGGCACGCCAGTAGTAGCCACTGATGTTGCAGCAGTATCATGGGTAATAAAAGGCTGCGGTTATACATTTAAGAATCATGATTCAAAAGATTTAGAAAATAAGCTAAGAAATATATTAAACAATCCAAAACTTAAAAAAGAATTAGGAAACAATGCTTTAAAAAGAGCAAAACTTTTTACTTTTGACAATATAATAAAAGAATTGAAAAAATCATATAAAGAATTATTGAGGGGCAATAAGCGAGAATGAAAAAAGGCGTTTATGAAGGAAGAATAAGTGCTGTTGAAGATATGCTTAGAAAAACCAAGCCCGGTTTTGTGCTAGATGTTGGTTGCAGAGCAGGTTTACAAGATAAATTGTATAAATATATTAAAAAAGTTATAGGATTGGATGTTGATTTAGAAACACTAAAAAAAGCAAAAACCAATTCAACTATTCTTTACAAAGTTGGTGGCGATGGTTGTAGATTATGTTTTAAAAAAAATAGATTTGATGCAATAATAAACACAGAAGTAATTGAACATGTTCAAGATCCTGTTGCTATGTTAAAAGAATTTAGTTTTGTTTTGAAAAAGGGTGGTTATCTTATGTTAACAACACCTAATAGGAATAGAATAGCGAATTATATAAGAAAGACAATTGGAAAAGAATTTAAATTTCCTTATTATATTCATTCAGGTCCTGGTGGATATCATTTACGAGAATACACAAGGCAAGAATTAACAGATGATTTGAAAAAAGCAGGATTCAATGTTATAAAATTTTATCCTACTTATTTAGGAATAAGTTTTCATGATAAATTGCCTATAGGCACAAACACATATGCAAAATTGTTTCCTAAGTATCAAGTTAGTCTAGCTGTATTAGCACAAAAAATATGATTAGGTGAAAAATATATGACAAAGATACTTTTAATCTATCCAAACATTGTAGAATCCCCTAAAGATATATCATTAGGTTTAGCCACAATATCAGCACTGCTTAAAAAACATAAACATGATGTGCAGCTTCTTGACTCAACGTTCTCGCCAATAACAAAAAATCAAATAAAACAAAAACTATATTCATTCAGACCAGATTTAGTAGGAATAACAGCTGCAACTAATGATTTTCATTATGCAATACACATTTGTAAACAAATAAAGCACATAAATCCTAAAATATCAATCATATGCGGCGGATATCATGCAACTATTGCGCCTGATGATATTATTAAACAGGACTGTTTTGACATGTGTTGTATTGGTGAAGGTGAATATCCTTTTCTTGAATTAGCTAATAGTATTAGTAGGGGAAAAGTGAATAAAAATATTAAGAATATTTGGTTTAAAGTTGGTAATAGAATAAAAAAAAATAAACTACGTCCACTAGTAAAAGATCTAGACAAATTACCTTTTCCAGATAGAGTATTATTTGATTTCAGCACATATCTTGATTATAATAAAGGAATTGCAACATTTATGGCTTCAAAAGGATGTCCTTTTGCATGTGCACATTGTATTAATAATTTTTTGATTAAAAAGTATAAAGGTTTAGGAAAATATTTAAGGTTTAGAACAGCTGATTCAATAATTAAAGAGATCAAACAAGTGCTTCAAAAATTTGGTGGAATTATAAAAGAAATAGAATTTTATGATGATACTTTTACTCTGAATAAACGACTTGTAAAAGAATTTAGTAAAAAATATAAAAATGAAATTGGAATTCCATTTAATATTAATATTAGGGCAGGAAGTGTTACAAAAAAAGACCTTATCCATCTAAAGCAAGCTGGTTGTGTTCGCGTTTCTATTGGTTTGGAATCCGGTGACGGATTCATAAGAAATAAAATATTAAAAAGATACCAAACAGAAAATCAAATAATAGATACATTTAAATGGGCACGTGAATCCGGATTACAAACATATTCTTTTAATATGGTTGGTATTCCTTATGAAACAAAAGAAACAATAAAAAGAACAATAGAGTTGAATAAAAAATGCAAACCCGATTTTGTTGGTGTTTCAATATTCAATGCATATAAAGGAACAGAACTTTATGATTTGTGTGAAAAGAATGGTTGGTTAATAAAAGACATTGCTGCAAAGTCTTATTTCCAATCAACAAATGTAAAACTGCCAACAGTTTCTATAAAGCAATTAAAAAAAATAAGAGATAAATTTGGATTTTTAGTATACAAAGATTCAAGACCACTCAGAGCATATTTAGATTTATTTGACAAAACCTTTATAAAAATACCAGGATATCTGAAATCAAGATCCTTCATAACAAAATTAGGCATGAAAAAATTATTAAAAAAATTATAAGGTGGTAAAAATTCAAGAAAATAATGGAAATATCCAAGAAGATAAAAATATAGATACTCAAAAGGAACCAGGTGAGTCTATTGATAAATCTAAAGAATTTGAAAATAAAGTAAAAAAAGAAGAAATAGAACAAAAAATTGAAACAACAGACTCAAAACAAAAAAAACTAAAATTTAATTTAAATTCATTTAAAAGAGTAACTATAGCTTGGTTTAAAAATCCTTGGAATTTAGCTTTTTTATTTTTGCTTATTGTTGTGTTTTTTATTTATTGGAATAATTTATTTGTTGATAGTATTTGGTTAGATGAAACTGCTTATGATTGGGATGCTCAGTTGCTTAAACATGATTTATCACATTTTTCAAATATAAAAAATTGGGGCTCTATATTCCCAGTTACTGTTATTTCATTCTTTAATATTTTTACAACAAGCTTTAATGCAGGAAGGTTAATGGCTTTATTTTTTGGTCTTTTAGGCATAGTATTTACATATTTTGTTGGAAAAGAGATAAAAAATGAATTTGTTGGTTTATCTGCAGCATTTTTATTAGGGATACATCATTGGTATCGGTTTTTATCAATGAAAGCTTTATTAGATGTCCCATTAGCAACCATGACTATTATTTCTGCCTTTTTTTTAATTAAATGTTTTAATGATTTTAATTTTAAATGGTTAATCTTATTATTAATTTCAGCAACATTAGCAACTCTTACAAAGTTATCAGGATTTATTATTTGGTTAATGATTTTTATTTGTTTAGTGGTATTTTTAATAGTACATAAACTCTCATTAATAAAAAAATATTCAAAAACTAAATATTTGGTTCCTGGTTTAATATTATTAATCATTTTGACATTTTTAATAATAAAAAGCCCTATAGGGGAATTTGTAATCTTTTCATTTTTAACAAGAGTAACTTTTCAATATGTTATTGCGACATATAAAACAATGGGCGGTTTTTTAAGTGGGATTATTGTTTTATTAATGATTATTGGTTCTTTACTAACTTTTTTTTATAATAAGATAGAATATTATGTTTTATTTATTATGAGTCATTTATATTTATTTTTATCAGCAATTTCAGGACAAAGTTTGGGTGTTCCTGAATTGAGATATTTGCTCCCTGTTTTGCCTTTCTTTTATATTCTTTCAGTTGTATCTCTGGAAGAAATAAAACATTTTATTTTAATTTTTTTTAAAGATAGAAAAATGATAAAAATTTCATTAGTTGTGTTACAAATAATAATTTTACTTTTTGTTGCAAACACATATTACAAGACTGGTAGTATGATTCTAGACCAAAAGAATGTTGCATATTCTGGTTATGTTGAAGCTATGGATTGGGTCAATGAAAATATACCTCCCGGTAATAATAATATCACTGGTTATCATGCTAAGGATTATTCATATGATCCAGATAATTATGTGGATGATCTTTATATTAAGAATTATTTTTCATGCTGTAGTTATAATGTTGGTTTAAATAATGATGATATAAGAAGAGTAACAAGTTTTAATAAATTTAAAACAATAGACAATTTTACAGACCATATATCTTCTAATAATTTTTCTGTAGTATTTCTTAATCCAGATATGTGGGAACCTGGTCAACCAAAATGGGTTAATATGGGTACATGGCCTTTTTTGATATTGTTTGACCCAAACACACAGCAAGCAATACAACAAATAGATTATAAACAATTTCCTCAATATAAAGCAATCATTGATTTAGGATTTGAAGAAGTAAGAGTAATAAAGAGAAAAGCACTTCTTCCTGTTATAGACATAACAAATAATAATTTCCTTGGTCAACAATATATGGATGATGTTCCTGTTAATATCCTTTTTAAGATGGAAATAGAAAAACAAGAACAAGGTAAAAACATGAAAGAAGAATTAAAAGATGAAATAAAAGAAGAAAATAAAGTAACCAATAAATTATCTATAATTGAAACGAACTTAGGAAATATAACAATTGAACTAGCACAAGATAAAGCACCAATAACAACAAAGAATTTTATAAATTTAATAGAAAAAGATTTTTACAATAATTTAACATTTCATAGAGTTATCAAAGATTTTATGATACAAGGTGGCGATCCTAATGGCGACGGAACTGGTGGTCCTGGTTATACAATAGAAGATGAATTTCATCCAGATCTTAAGCATGATAAAGGCGTTATATCAATGGCAAATTCAGGGCCAAATACTGGTGGAAGTCAATTTTTTATCACTGTTGTTGAAACACCTTGGTTAGATAATAAGCACAGTGTATTTGGGAAAGTTGTTGAAGGAATTGGTGTTGTAGAGAATATATCAAAAATTGAAACTGGTGCAAATGATAAACCTATTGAAGATGTTGTAATTAAATCAATAAAAATATTAGATAAGTAATTATTAGGTAGAATGGATATGAAAAATAAAATATCAATTTTAATAGCAGCATACAGAGAACCTAAAACAATTGGAAAAGCTATAGAATCATTTCTTTCTCAGTTAACTAATTTAAAATGGGAAATGTTATTGATTGCGCCTGATAAAGAAACATTGGAAGTGATGAAATCGTATTCGAAAAAAGACAGGAACATAAAAGTATTCAAAGACCCAAGAAAAGGAAAACCTGTTGCTCTTAATATTCTTTTTAAAAAAGCAAAAGGGGATATTTTTATTTTAAGTGATGGTGACGTTTATGTTAGTAAAAATGCCATATTTGAATTATTAAAAAAATTAGAAAATCCTAAAATAGGGGCAGTCACAGGAAGACCTGTTTCTATTTCACAAAAAAACAAGATGCTTGGTTATTGGTCACATCTTTTGACAGATGTTGGCGCACATAAAACTAGATTAATAAGAACAAAGCAAGGCAAGTTCATACTTGTATCTGGTTATTTATTTGCAATGCGAAAACTATTCACAAAAATCCCCGAAGATGCACTTAGTGATGATGCTGTTATGGCTCATATGGTGTGGCAGAGAGGATACAAAATCGACTATGCACCAAAAGCAAAGGTTTTTGTCAAATATCCAACAACATTTGATGATTGGATATTACAAAAAAGGAGATCAACTGGTGGTTACGTACAAATAGAACACTATTTTAAGGATCCTCCAAGAATGAGAACATTTTTCAGGGAATTATTATATGGTAGCATGTGGGTTTGGTTTTATCCAAATAGTATAAGAGAAATATGGTATACATTGATGTTGTTTCCTGCAAAACTTTATCTCTGGTATAAGATCAAAAAAGAGGTAAAAAAAGATCAAACAAAGACATTGTTAGAAATCTGGAAACCTATTGAGAGCACTAAGTAAATTTTTTGATCCTTTTTAAAGATTGTGAAGTTAATAATAATAATCTAGTTGTTAGTTTGTTATCAAAGGTTGTTAGAAACAAATCACAACTTAAAATTTTAAATATAATTAAAACAATTTGTTTTGGTAATTTTTTATTTAAATTATAAATAAAATATAAAAGGAATGTTGCATAATTATTTTCAACCCATCTATTACTTGACCAGGTTTTCAAATAAACATCTTTGATATCATTTCTTATTAAACCATTGTTTTTTCCACGTTCATATAATTTTGTTCCTGGATATAATACTAGAGGGAAATAAATTATTTGAAAAGGTTTTGGCAATTTAAGTATGAGGTCTATTGTTTCAATAATATTTTTATTTTTTTCAAAGGGATTATTAACAATAATATGATATATTGGAGGTATTTGAAGATATTTTGTGAATGAATTAATAATCTCGGCTGCTTCTAATATTTTTTTATTACTTGTGTATCTTTCATAAATTTTAAAATTAGTAGATTCACTTCCACTTTGAATTCCCATACTTACTTCAATAAGACCCGTTTCTATTAATATTTTGAGCTTTTCTTTGTTTATAATTAGAGGACTTATAGATGCTTTGAATGGCAATCCTATTTTCTTTTTATATTCACTGCTAAATTTCTTAAGATCGTCTATACTACGTATTAAGAATTCCTCATCAGTAAAACGTATTAATCTTATAAAATCATATTGTTTAGTAATGTTAACTAATTCATCAATAATGTGCTTTATACTTCTTTTTCTTATATATGTCCCCTTGTTTTTGTATAATTGTCTTAGTTTAAAATTACAACAAAAAGTGCATTTATAAGGACAACCTCTTGTTGTATGGATGTAATATTCGTATATTCTTTTTCCATTAGAATCAACTCTATAGGGCATTATCTTTTTTAATATTTTGGGAGTTACTTTTACTATTCTTCCTTCATCAATAACATAATGTGTTTTTATATCATAATCTTGCGTCGGATACTTATCAAGATTACTTGTTAAGTTTTTTATAGGGTTTATGATAATTTTGTTATTTTTCTTAAAACCTAAATTATTAATTTTATGTAACCTTTCCTTTTTTTCTAATTTATTTATAAAATCAAGAAGAGACTCCTCACATTCACCGATCATAATATAATCAGCATATTTTAAACACTCTTCTGGCCTCATTGTCGGATGACTCCCCCCCACATGATTGGGATCTTTAAATGATGTTTTAAATACTGGGTGATCTGTACACTCTTCATGAAATAGTTAGTCATAAGAGAAATACCAATTAATTTTGAATCTTTACATATTTGCATTAGATCTTTAAGAATATTTTTATTATATTTTTCATCATAGTTTTGTTTATATGTACCAGGAGACAAAAATACTAAGTTAACTTTGTGCCCTTTTGATTTTAAATAAGAAGATAATTTTCTTAATCCATATGCTACGTTTAAATCATATGGAGATATTAGAGTTATTTTTATTTTAAACACCTTTTTTATTTATTATCTTTTTAAATAGGAAATTCACATTTTATAAGCTTTTGTATACTTAAAGATAATAGTTTTATTAATAGGTAATAATTAACTATAATATAATAATATTTATATAATGATGTTTATTCCCAGATACTCATGGCTAAAAATAGAGTTAAGGAAAAACAAAATAAAAGTGAGAAAAAAAAGAATAAAAGTAGATCATTTATAGTAAAGTTTATTATAACAATTCTTATCTTCACATTTATCTTTATGAAGATAGATTTTCACAAAATTTTAAGTATTATAAAAAATATAAATTTGTTTATTTTATTTCTCTCTGCGCCATTTTTATTTCTTTTTTATGGAATTAAAACCACAAAATGGAATTTATTACTTAGAGCATTAGATGAGAAAACAGATTTTATTAAAAATTATGTAATTATAATAATTTCAACTTTTTATTGTTTAGTAACTCCTGGTAAAGCTGGTGAATTAACAAGAGCTTTGTACTTGAAAGCAGATAAAGCAAAGATTGTTTCAACTGTTATTTGGGATAAAATAATTGATGTATTTGTATTAATTGTACTATCAGATATATTGGTTTTTACACTTTTTAGAAATATAATCTTACAATTCTTAATGCTTATAATTTCTTTTGGATTTATTGTATTTGTTTTTATACTGTTTAATGAAAAAATAACACATTTTGTATTAAAATTAATAAAAATAAAAGAGGATACAATATCTAATTATATCATTAATTTGAACAAAATTAAAAAAAATAAGAAAATTGTTATTAAGAATACAATTTATACTTTTCTCTTCTACACTGTTGGGTTTATTATCACCTATTTTGTGTTAATTTCATTGCAAAAAAACGCAAGTTATATTTTCTCTTTAAGTTATCCATTATTTGCACTCTTAGGGAACATTCCTATAACTTTGTCAGGGTTAGGAACAAGGGAATATGTAAACATGGTTTGTTTTGAAACATTGGGATCTAGTCCAGATTTAGGTTTCACAGTTTCATTTGTCTTTTTTATAATATCTGTATTAATTCCAGGAATTTTGGGAGGGATTTTAAGTCTTAAGGCTAAAATAAGAATAAAATAAAAATAAAATGAATAAAGTATCAGTATTAATACCAGCATATAATGAAGAAAAATCAATAGTAGATACTATTAAAAGGATAAAAAAAGTATTTCTTGAAATTAAAGAAAGTTATGAAATCATTGTAATAAATGATGGAAGCAAAGACAATACTAATTATTTATTGAGTAAGATTAAAGGAATCAAAGTAATAAATAATCCTTATAATTTAGGATATGGAGCTTCATTAAAAAGAGGTTTAATTGAATCAAATGGGGAATTTATATTAATTACTGATGCAGATGGGACTTATCCTATAGATGATATACCAAGATTATTGAAACACATAAATAATTATGATATGGTTATTGGTGCAAGAATAGGGAAAAATACATATATTCCTTTATTAAGAAGACCTGCGAAGAAAATATTAGGTATTTTTGCAAACCTTTTGACTAAGAGAAAAATTTATGATTTAAATTCAGGGTTAAGAGTCTTTAGAAAAGATATGGCGATGAAATTCTATAGACTATATCCTTCTGGGTTTTCTTTTACAACAACAATTACTTTAGCAGCATTAACTAATGATTATACTGTTAAGCATATTTCCATTAATTATTTTAAAAGAAAAGGTAAATCAACTATTCACCCTATAAAGGATTTTATTGGATTCAATGCATTAATACTCAGGATTGTTTTATATTTTAAACCACTTAAATTTTTTTTAACACCAGGGATAATCTTAATCTTATCTGGTTTTATTTTCGGTTTGTATCAGATTATGTCAACTGGGATGGGTTTAGGTCAACTTCCAATAATATTAATTTTAGGAGGAATTCAAATTTGTTTTATTGGTTTATTAGCTGAAGTTATTATACATAAGGATAAATAAAAAAACAAGTAAATAAAAAATAAAAAGTAAAAAATAAAAAATTTATATAAATAAAAATATGGATTTAGATAAAGCTATAAAAGGAAGAAGAAGTATAAGAAAATTTTCTGATAAAAAAGTAGATGAAAAAACAATAAAATTGATTATTGAAGCAGGAATTTGGGCACCAAGCGCATGTAATTTTCAGGATTGGAAATTTATTGTGTTGGACAATAAAAAGTTAATTAACAAAATTATAGATTTAGGAGGATCAGTTGTGATTGGTAATGCTCCTGTAGGAATCTTGGTTCTTTACAATAACCAAACTGATAATTTAGAGTATTTAGACTATATACAGAGTGCTTCTGCATGTATCCAAAATATGTTACTTAAAATTTATTCATTAAGATTAGGTGGTTGTTGGTTGTGTCATTTACCTGATAAAAAAGATCTTAGGAAATTATTAAAAATTCCTAATCATTATGATCCTATTGCTTATATCGCTTTAGGTTATCCTCTGGTCCAACCTAAACCAAATAAAAGAAAGGCCCCTTTACAGGAATTAATCTTTTATAATAGGTTTAATTTTATAACAAAAAAAAAGGATAATTTAAGATTAATATTTAGAAGAATGTTGCGCAGATTATATTTCAAAATACCTTTATCAATAAAAAAAATTTTAAGATCATATATTGAGAAAAAACATGTAAAAAAATTTAATTAAAAATGTCGGCAACTTTATTTAGAAAATTTAAAAAGGAAATTAATTATGTAACTAGAAAGGATTGGAATTTTGAAGATGTGGGGAAATTTTGGAATACTGTTAAAGATTATGATGAGATAGATGATGAAACATATGCATACAAAAGGAGATTTTATGATAGTATGAGGATGTTTGATAGTATAAGAATGTCAAATCTTCCTAAAAAAGGTAGGTGTTTAGATATAGATTGTAGAACTGGAAATGGGACTGTTTTTTATAGTAAAAACAAAAAAATAAACAAAGCAGTTTGTATTACTCCTTCTTCAGATTTTCTTAATGTTTGCAAAAAGAGATTAAAGAAATATAATATTAAAGCAAAAGTAATGCTTTTAAGAGAACTTCCTTTAAAATTAAAATCAAATTATTTTGATCTTATACTTTGTTTAGAAACAATTGAACACATTTCACCTAAAAGGCGTTTAGATTTTTTAAAAGAATTAAATAGATTAATAAAAGATAGAGGAAAAATGGTTCTAAGTATGCCTAATATTTTATGGGAACCAGTTCATTGGGGTGTTGCAATTTTTGGAATCCACCATAGCGAGGGACCACATAAGTTTTTATCAAGAAGAGAGATAAAAAGATTATTTGAACAATCAAATTTCAAGATAATCAAACAGGAAACAACAGTTTTAATTCCTGTTGGATCTAAATGGTTAACATCGTTTGGTGAAATTCTAGAAAAGTCTTTTAAAAACACATTGATGCCTTTGATTGGATTAAGAAGGATATATATTTGTGAAAAAATTAAGTAAGTTCATTTTCTTTTTTAGTTAAGACACTTATTATTGATTCTTATTTTAATTAACAATTTTTATTCTAATTTATATATCCTTAGGAGATAAGGTTCATTTGCTTCGTATAATATAGAATGTTTATATTTATTTAGTATTTTATTTTCAAATTCAGAAAAATCTTTACTAACATATGAATCATCTGGTTTGTGATTAGCAAATAGTCCATAGTCTGGTTTTCCTGCTAATTCAAGATAATCAATCCATGTAGGCTCATTATAATTAATAAATTTTTTATTCCCTAAGTATTCATTAAAATAAATAAGATTAAAACCATCACCTATAACTATGGTATCTTCTTCTATTCTTTTGTGTATATTGCTTGCAACTCCATATAAATTATTAGTATAATCATTTTGGATTTTTGATAAACAAATAGTAGAAAAACAGAGAATTATTATTATAATCAACATTAGTACCTTATAATTTAATTTGAATCTTTTTATTATTTTTTCAATCAACGAGGAATAAGGAATTATTAAAAATGGAACTAAGGGAAACAAATATCTTGCTCCTATTAATAAATTTCTTATAAAATCATAATGGAATATTTTTGGGTTAAGATAACTAAAAGCAGGAAACAAAAGAGCTACCAATATTATTATTTCTAATTTTAATTTCTTTTTATATGTTATTGGGGAAATTAGCAATCCAGGATAGACAATAAGAAATATTATTATGTAATAAATAAATGTTTTACTAATTTGAACAATTCCTCTATTTAAATTAATCATATTTCCATAACCAGTACTAAATAAATTACCATATATGAAAAAATTAAGTAGAAAGATGATTATTGCTATAGGAACAAAACCTAATATTAAATTATAAAATCTTTTTCTATTTTTAAAAAGAGAAACAATTAAAAAGGGGCCAAAAAATAAAACATTTGTATATCTTATCATGCAAGAAATACTAAAAAAAATCCCAGAATAAATACTATTCTTTTCTATTCCAATAATATTCTTTTTTTCATATCCTTGTTTATTTTTGTTCTCATTTGCTAAAATATAGTAATATAATCCTAATAAAATAAAAGTAATTGATGATACTTCAGTCATTATAGTCCTACTGTAAAATACTAATCCAGGATAAAATAAGTAAAGTATTGAATAGATGGGTTTAATTTTTAGTTTAACCAATACTTTTGCAATTACTAGAACATTAATTAAGTGGAAAACTAAACCAAATAAAAAAATAGATTTCAAACCTAAAAAAATAAATGGGAATAATAAAAGATTTTGTCCAATTGGATAATATGGTGCAAAATTTTCATCTATTTTAACATATTTATAAGACATCAATGGATCATCTATAAATAATTTACCTTTAGATAAAAGATAGGTAGTTCTAAAATATTCATTTTCATCAGAATATGTGAAATATTTTGGATAAAAAATTAAATAAAGTATTATAAAGAATATAACACTAATTAATATTATATTTATATTGAATTTCGCAATATTCTTCTTAATTTTTCTACTTTTGATATTGTTTTTCATATTAACTTCTTAATTATGTAGTTTACATAATATAATTTGAATAATATATTTTATATAAAGGGTCTCTAAATATTTTAACTCAAATTAATATTTTTTTACTGGTTAAACAGTTAACTATTTAAATTATTTGTATTTTTACATTTAAATGAAATTTATTAATAAGAAAAAAGATTTAATAGTATTGTTTTTATTCTTATTTGTAATTGTAACTAGATTTATTCCAATAAATAATCTATATAGTGAGGATGAAATGAACATACCATTGATTCTTGAAAGTAATCCTGATTATTTTGTAAATACTAAGTTACACGCACATCCACCGTTAGGAGAAATAATCTTTTATTTTCATTCATACATCTTTGGTACATCTTTGGTGTTTATAAGACTTTTACCAATTTTATTTTCTATTTTTAATATATTTTTTCTATATTACATAACGAAGAAGTTTTATGGTGAAAAAGTTGCATTCTTTTCATTATTATTGTCCTCAATTTCATTTCATTGGTTAGTTACATCTGCCATAGTTTCTATAGATCAATTCGCAGTAACAATTTTCTTACTTTTTTTATATCTAATATTAAATAAAGAAAACATAAAAGAGAGATTTTCTATTTATATGGGAATATTGTTGGGTATATCTATTTTATTAAAATACCAGTTTATTATTTTATACTTGATCTTATTCATATATTTGTTAATAACTTCATATAGATTAAAATATACACTTATTTCCTTTTTTAAATCTTGTATTGTTTCTTTAATACTTTTTTCTTTTTATCCTGTTTTTTCATATTTCACTGATTTTAATTTATTTTTAGATACATTAAGATTCATAATGGATTATGCAAGCACTGTTAATGGTGTTAATTTGCCATTCGGGACAATATTTACCATCTTAGCATTGTATAGTACACCATTACTGATAGGATTAGCTTTTTTAAGATTAATAAGTTTTATGAAACTAAAAAAACAAAAACAGAATTTTAGACAAAAAGAGGTTGTAGGACAAGATATTATTCACATTATAATTATAATAATAAATCTCTTATTTTTCTTATTTGTAGTAAAACGTGGGGACTATAGCAGGTATTTAATGATAATATTGCCTTCTTTAACTATTCTTTCATCTCAATATCTTTCTAAAATAAAATTTAATAAAGCTTTATTATTTTTAACTTCTTTCTTTGCTCTCATTGTCTTTTCATTTAGTCATGTTTTTTCTTATATTAAACTCTCCGAGGATATTTTTGTTTTACAAAATGTTAATTTTTATATGCAATCTATAAAAAATCTAAATTTCAATTTCTTTTTTCCATTTCATATAGATCATGGCCACTGGGTTGGAGCTAATTTTCTATTAATCTTTTTAATTTATTTGTTTTCTTTGGTAATCTTCATTTCTTTATTTTTAATTAAAAATAAAAAATTACAATTGTTAGTTATTGTTTTATTTATTGGTTTTGGTTTTGGTTATAATTCTTATCTTAGTTCAGAGCATTTGTTTCATCTATCTCAACCTGACCCAAACCCTGTTATAAATGAAATGATTGATTTTTTTAATGATAATAATTTGGATAGGCCTATTTATGTAACAGACAAGGCTTTCTTATATAAACTGAATACTTTTGATATTCCTCATGGGAAAAATGAGAAATTAATTATAAGGGATGAGTCATTTAGAATAGATGATATTGATTTTCTTAAAAAAAAGATTTCTCAAAATGGTGGCACAATAATTTTCTTAAACTTTGGACCACACGTTGAAAAGGATAAAATAATTAGCCTGGAAAATTGTAATTTGATCAAACGTTTCAGTTCAAAAGAGATAGAAATGGGCTATATTTTAACTTGTGAATCAGATTAAAGTAATTGTTTAATCCAAATTAATTTTTTAATCCATATTCAATCCACTATTCTATACTCATTGAATTTATTCTTTACTTTCTTCCATTCATTCATAGAGCCTTTATTTAAGAAGTGTTTTGCAAATAATTTCCCCATATCCATACAATGATCTATATTATTGTAATTGAATAATCCAAACCGCCCTAAGGTTATAATTCCTTTATTTTCTATAAAGTTGATAATTTGATTTAAATTTGCTTTATAATCTAGATCATATATTGGGTAAATTCCTTTTAATTTAATAAAATGCTTTTTTATGATTAAATTTGCATCAGTTTTAGAGATTATTTTTGCTTTAATAAGATCTTTTATTGCGATTTCGATTATATCATGTTCATTTAATCCATTAATTTTAGGATTAGTTATTTCAAGACAAAGTACTGTTTTATTTTTAGGGATCATATATTTACTAAAACCTTTTTGTTCTGATATTCTATTGAATGAATATTCTAATTCAGGAAAGAAAATCCAGTTTTCTGTTATAATTTTTGGTTTATCAAAAAATAGATAAATGAGTGATAAATCGTTATATTTTAACTTATTCACGCATTTTTTTATTTCATTGTTAGAATCTTTAAAAATTTTAACTAGTTCATATAGAGGAATAGTACTTATTAGATTTTCACAAATAAATGTTTTTTTATTTGATTTAATTATGTATTTGCCTTTGCTTTTTTTTATTGATGTAATTTTTTGATTTTTTACTATTTTTCCATTTTTATTTATAACTTCTTTTGCAATACCTTGTACAAAACCTCTTATACCATATTTAGAATAAAAAAATTCTTTTGCACTTACTTTTTCGTCACTTTTTCTACTCAAAATATTCTTAACAAGATTTCCTACGTCGGGGACAGGAATTCTTATTTCAGCAATTTCTTTGCTTAAATATTTAGGATTTGTCCAGACTTTCCACGCATATCCTTTGAATAAAATGTTATATGCTTTTTTACCGAATCCTTTAATAAGAAAATCTTCAAAACTATTAGATTTCTTACCAAGAAGATTATATAAAAAAACACTTTTTATAAAACTTAAAGGAATAGTTGTACCTGCTGATACAGTTTTTGGACTGATATTTTTAATCATTTCAATTGGGTTAATAGGAAATTGAAATTTTTTATCAAGAAAGAATAAACTGTTTCTTTTTTCAATTGTAATGTTATTTTTTCCGTTTATCCTCTTAAATTCATCCATATAACCAGGCATTGTTGAGAATAATTTGTGAGGTCCTAAATCCAGTATAAAGTTTTGGTTACTTATTTTTACATCAAATGACGAACAAAGTCCACCAATATGGTTTTGTTTTTCAAGAATTGTAACTGATTTTTCTCCATTGTCTAATAAACACTTGGCAGTATACAAACCTGTAACTCCTGCCCCTAAAATAATTGTCTTTATTTTTTTTACTTTTGTCATTTTCTATATACTTTTTTCTTTTACTTATTTTATTTTTTTTTAGCAATAATCAGTGTTTGGCCTAACCAATATGGTATTTGGGCATTTTTCATTCCAAGCAATTTTACGAAGACATTTCCAACATTAGATAAAAATTTTGAATAAGCACTCATCCTAAAAATGAGGTATCCTAATCCTAATGTTTGAAAGTGAGGTTTAATTTTGGTTATTTTAAAATTTGTTAGATTTAGGATCTTTCTAATTGTTTTTGGTGTAAAGTAAAACAAGTGTACACTTAACCAAAAAACCCATTTTTTTCCCATTACCTTTGCAATCCAACTTCCAGCGTCAGGATAATTTACAATCAATAATCCACTTGGTTTAAGAATTCTGTTTATTTCCAATAATGTTTTCTTAGGATCTGGTACATGTTCTAGAACATCCCATAAAGTAATAACATCAAATGTATTAGTTTTAAATTTATAATCAAATAGTGTGCCTGGTTTGATATTGATTCCATAGTTTTTCTTTCCCCATTTACACATCCATTTATTAGGTTCAATACCATAAACATCCCACCCATGTTTTTTTGCAACATGTAAAAAAGTACCACCCGCAGTGCCAATATCTAGAATCTTTCCTTTCTTTTTGTATTTTTCAATTAATTTTAAACATTTTTCAAATGTAATTGTCCTTCCTTTAGCTTGAGAAACAAAAGTTTCATCAGTTCCTTCAGAATATCCTTTTACAATAAGTTTAGGATTTAATCTTGGATTAATATACATTAAACCGCATTTCTTACATTTAACTACTTGGTCTATTAATGTTTCATCACCTGATGATCTGAATTTAATTGCAAGGTCTATTTGTTTTTCATCTTCATATTTTGGAGGAAAAATTATAATGAAATCATCACTTTTACAGATGTTGCATTTTATTAGTTGAAATTTTTTATTTATATTATTTATGTTTTTCATATTATTCACCTAATTTATGAATCTGTATTTTATCAAGGTCCATATTGCTTGAACTCCGTCTTTCCAATTAATTTTTTTGCCTTCTTCAAATGTTCTCGGATTATAAGTTATAGGTACTTCATGAATCTGTATTCTTTTTTTCAAAATTTTAGCAGTGACTTCAGGTTCCCAATCGAACTTATTACCTCTTATTTTTAATGATTTTATTATATCTGATCTAAAAACTTTATAGCATGTGGGTTCATCTGTTATATTTGTAAAAAATAATAGATTAGTCGAAAGTGTAATAATTCTGCCCCCTAAATATGCAAGATTATATGATTTCTTATGTTTTTCTTTGATGAATAATATGTTTTTTGCCTTTTGTTTTGCAGTTAAAAATCTCGAACCATACACTACAGAAGCATCACCATTAATTATTGGTTTAATCAAATCATTATATTCATTAGGATCATATTCCATATCTGCATCTTGTATAATAATAATATCACCTGTTGCATATTTTATTCCAGTTCTCACTGCACCACCTTTTCCTTTATTTTTTTCATGTAGAATTACTTTAATACCTTTAATTTTACTTAATATCTCTCTAGTTTTATCTTTACTTCCATCATCAACAACTATGATTTCTTTTTTTATATTTTTAATTAATTTAACATTTTTAACTATAGTAATAACTTGTTCAATAGTTGCTTCTTCATTATATGCTGGCATTATTATTGATAATGTTTTCATTTTTTAAACAAAATATATGCTGTATTTATAAATATAATTATTATATTATATAAGTATCATAGTATATATTAGATAAGTAAATAGTAAATCAATGATGATATAAATTAGAATATAAATCAAAATATGAATACAAATCTGAATTATAGTAATGTTTTAAACAATCTATATAATGTCATTTCTATTTTTGTTTTGAAATTTCTACTTAAAATATTGTAAGGCATTTTAAAAGACTTAATTGGGGAATATACTAATTTCAAAAAGAAATATGCTAGATAAACTTTGTATCTAAATTTGTTTAATTTTTTATATCCTTTTCTCCATTTTGGAGAAAATGTTAATTTTGAAAGGTCATTTTGTTTAATTTGTGATGATTCATATGGCTTAGATCCAGGAATAGGCGTCATAATAAAAAATGCAAGTTCGTCTATTCCTGCGCCAACTAATTTTAAAGCATATTTTTTTGTCATTTTTAGATCTTCATATTCTTCACCAGGGAATCCCAAAACAAAACACGCTTGCGAAATAATTCCTAATTTAGACATATATTTGGTCATATTCACTCCATGTTTATAATCAAAAGGTTTTTTCATTAATTTTAGTACTTTTTGAGATCCTGACTCTGGTGAAAAAGAAATATATCTGCAACCAGCTTTATACAATAAATTCAAATCTCTTTTATTTATTGTTTCAAGTTTAATTCCTGATGCAAATTTAAAAATAATCTCTAATTTTGATTTAATAATCAATTTACATAACTTTTTTATTCTTTTTTTATCTAAAGTAGGATTTAGATCTTCTATATGAAATTCATTGATCCCTAATTTATTAATATAATGTTTTATTTCTAATAATATGTTTTCCGGACTTCTTGATCTCCATTTTCTTTTATTTGTAAAAGGAATTATGCAAAATTCACAATTAAAAGGGCAACCTCTTGAAGTAAGAATAGGCATATACTTCTCTTTGTAAGGAACATGTGCATAACCCAATTTCCAATAATTTTCAATAGGAAAAATATCCCATGCGGGAATAGGCAATTCATCTAAATCTATGTTTTTTGAACGTGGCTTATTAACAATAATTTGGTTCCTTTTTTTAAATATTAAACCATTTATTCTATTTAATGATTTTTTTTTAATTAAATCATATATTGTTTGTTCAGGTTCACCGTATACTATAAAATCACAATCATTTTTAAAGAATTCTTTGTATGACATTTTTAAAGAATAGGCTGTCACTGCTTGAGAATTTTCAAAAATTAATACCTTTTTATCTTTGTATTTTGTTTTGATTTGTTTTAAAATTTGTATAATAATATTGTGTTCTATAACATGTCCTGCATATATACAGACTATTTCAGTTTTGTTATTTATTTTTTCAATAATTTCATTTATTTCTAGACCTTGAATAATAAAGCCATTTTCAGTACGTTTTTTAAAAGGATTTTTACCAAATGCATCAATAACTTGGACATCCTCTTTTTTAGTTCTTAAATAAGATGCTAAATATGCAGGAATTATTGGCATGTAAGGTATACCTGTGCCAAAAAAATCTCCTTTTTGCATTACATTATTTGGATTAATTATTGTTATAACCATATTATGACCAGATAAAGATGATCTATATAAAGATTTCTTCATTAGAAAATATTATTTACATTTCTTACAATATAGAATAAATTGGAATGAAAATAGTTTTGGTAGAAAACAAGTAGATAAATGATTTAATTTATGTAAGAAATTAAGAAACTTCCCTTGTGAAAATACATTGTTTATCATGGGCAATGGAATTGGTGTGAAATTTTCATTTATTATTTTAAGATGAGATTCTTTTACTAATTGTCTAAAAGTTTTTAATGTAAAAAATCTTAGATGAGTCTTATCTAATATTCCTCTATCTGTATATTCAAAATTACCACATAATAAATTAAATCTAATATATATATTTGCTATATTTGGGGTTGAGATTATTATTATTCCATTTCTTTTTAAAAGGTTTTTAATGTTTTTTAATGCTTTCAGGGGTTCTTTTAAATGTTCAATAATATCTCCCATTATTATGATATCAAAGAAATTGTTTTTATATGGCAAATTTTCATTATCAATGTCAATTATTTTTATTTTTTTATAATATTTTTTTGCAAATTTTACATCTTCTTTATTAATGTCTATTCCATAAAATTCAAAATTGTAACTCATTAGATTCTCTGCCATAAAACCTTTTGAACATCCAATATCAAGAATCTTTATCTTATTTTTGATTTCAAGTGACTTAAGAAAATTTATTATTTTCATATGACTACTATATTTGTCTGGTTTAAATGTGTAAATATTCATCATAAATTCTTGCAAATTTTTACTTTTATTTAAATGTTTAGTAATTGTATTAAAAGGAGAATAAGTGATAATTAAGTCAAGAATTAAAAATTATACCTTCCTATTTTGTATTTTAGCATGATTTTTAAAACATCAAGACCATAAGTTATTACATTAAGATAAGATTTTTCTTCTGCATATGTTGTTGGGATTCCTATTTCCTTAATTCTAAGCTTTTTTTTACCTGACATCATTATCATCTCACCATCAAAATGGAAAGTATCACTTAGTTTTGTAAATGGAATAGTCAGAAGTGCTTTTTTTGAATAAGCAGTATAACCTGTATGATATTCTGAAATATTCATTCCATAACATATATTTTCTATAAAAGTCAAAAACCTATTACCTAAGTATTTATGAACTGGCATTCCTCCTTTTAATGCACCTTTTCCTAGTATTCTAGATCCTAATACAACATCAGCTTTATCTGTTAATAATGGTTCTAAGATTTTACCGAGATATTCCGGAGGATATTGGCCATCAGAATGTAATAAAACTGCTGCGTCAGCATCTAATTCCAGTGCCTTACTAAATCCTGCTTTTTGTACTGCTCCATAGCCTTTATTCTTTTCAAACCTGATTATTTTGATTTTCTTATATTTCTTCTTTAATTTTAAAGCAACATCTTGCGTACTATCTTTGCTTCCATCATTAACAATTATGAACTTATTAATTGTTTTAAAAGTTTCTTTAGATATTCTTTTAAAAACATTTTCTATTGTTTTAGCACAATTATATGCTGGGATTACTATAATTAATTTTGTTTTCATGTTTTTGTGGGGTATTTTTGGTTTATATATAAATATTACCTTTTTATTATCATTATAAATTAATCATTTTAATAATTAGCATTTCATTTAAAAAATGCACCAATAATTCTTATTTTTGATAGTTTATTTAGTAAGGATTTATATTTTTGTTCTTTTAATAAACTTGAAAAAATGTCCTGGCTTAATGATTTTAAATTACCATATTGTTTATCAAATTTAACATCAACTAGATTAACATCCAAAACATCATATTCTTTCATACTCTTAGAATATATTGAGATTAAGTGTGACTTAGATTTGAATCCTGTTTTCAAATCATAGATTTCTGCAACTTTATAATAATTATTGAGATCATTTTTGAATAAATCTTCGTTTTCTGAACTTATTATTATATAATCTATCTTGTTTTTATTATTTTTATAAAATTCTAATAATTTCTTAGCAGGTTCATTTTTTAAACCAATGATTTTTCTTTTTGTATAATATTTAACAGATTCAACACCTAAATCAGTAAAAATAATTGAATCTTCTTTACTATTCATTCTTAAATAATACCCGGCTGTTTTAGTTCCCATATTTGGAACAACACTTCCATAAAATCTCTCTTCGTTTTCAGGAACTTGAAATACAATATTGATACAGTTAAAAAGGGCAGATGTGCAAACAGTAAAAATAATAATAGCAATTATAATAAAACTAACCTTTTTATTTATTTTTTTATTCAAATGCTTTAATAAATCTATAAGCATTATAGATCCTAACATAATTAATGGTAGCGTACCCGCCCCAAGATATCCTCTAACAACAGTCACTTCGGGTGATATTAAAAAAACAAATGGCAATAAATAGATTAATGCCCATACGGTCAAGATACTTTCTTTTTCTAATTTAATTAATTTAAATACTCCGTATACAAATCCACAAAAGAGAAATATTGAAAATATTAAACCTGTGTTTAATATGAAATAATTTACAAAATTAAGAAGATAAAACCCTGGTGAGGAAGTTCTTTGAAATATGTGTCCAACATATCCTAAATTATTTGCACCTAAAAGATTCAACACCAAATAATTTATAATTAGATATAATATTGTAAGTAGTGGTAATAACAAAAGTTTGGGGTTTATTATATATTTTATAAATTGTTTAAAATCAAATACCTTTGAATTTTTTCTTTCTTTAATACTAAATAAAAGTACCATAAATAATAATAATGGATAAATTCCTAAAAATGTGCCAGTTGAAAGTGTATAAATAGAAACGAATAATGAAGATATGAATGGATATTTTCCTTTTTTAAGGTATATGTAGAAAAAATAAACAGTTAAAACTAAAATAAAATCTGCAACAACGTGATCACTCCCTACAGTATTTCTAGACATTCCTACATGTAAAGTAAACAAAGACACTAATAATGCTGCAATCAAACCAGATAACCTATTTTTGATTTTTTTAGTTAACAGATAAACAGAAATAACACCCAAACTTCCAAGCAGAGCAGTTCCAAATGTTAAACTAAATTCAGTAAGCTTTAAATTAAATGTGTTGAGAAAAAGGACATTAATTAAGAGAACCAATGGTTGTATAATTCCCCACCTATAATTAAGTAATTGTGCTAAAAAGATTACTGCATTATTTGATTTTGTAAGACCTAAAGCAAAAAGTATAAAAAATGGTGCATCATTTCCTTGAAGAACATATCCACAATATAATTTATATGTTCTTAGAAATAAAGCAATAAGAAATATGATCAATAGATTAATGAAAACTACTTTTCTTATTCTTATTTTTTGTTTACTTAATTTTAATGTAGCCATTATAGTTGATAAAATTTAATAGAGATTTATAAAGATTCTCGTTTTCTAAAATAGAATATTTTAAATATATACTAATATGGTTTAGATTATGACCTCAGTTATGATCTCAATTTTTATTAAAAAAGGATTTCATCTTTAATTTATTCTTAATCATTGATAAGACCATCAAATCTTTTTTAGTAAATGACTTTAACATTATGAGAAGAGAAAGATATGTTAAAATATGCAGTATGATGCTAATAATTAATAGATAAATATTCATATAATTTAAGATTATTTTAAATATAACAAAGACTAAAATTATTGAAAATATTCCAGAGAGAATATATTTTAAATAAGTCTTTTTTCTATATGTTATTTTAATTAATTTTTTTAATTTTAAAAATGAAAATAATCCCATGTTTATCCATAGTAAAGAAGTAGAGATTGCTGCACCTTCCATTCCAATTAAGGGGATTAAAATTAGATTTAAAATAATGTTGAGTAGGGTTAATACAACAGTTATTTTTAGAATGAACTTAGTTTTTTTAAATACTCTTAGTGTTATATCTGTAGGACCAAATATAGATGCAATAAATATCCCTGTCGATATAATTATAAGGACTTTCCAACCTGCAACATATTCTAATCCGAATATTATCTCTATTATTGTTTTTGCAAAGAAAATAAAAAAAAGAAAAGTAGGATACGTAAGAATAAATATCCATCTTTTAATTGTGTTAAAAGTTTGACTTAATTCTAATAATTTATTTTGTGATAACAATTCAGAAGACATAGGAAAATAAAGTGCTTCAAAAGACCTTCCAAACATTAAAAGAATATATGCTAATGGAAATCCAACATGATATATCCCAACAACCATTTCATTTTTAAAATATCCTAATAAAAAGGTATCACTCCACCCCAAAATATGGATTAATAAGCTAACAAACAGTAGAGGTATTGAAAATGAGAGGATCTCTTTATACAAATACACTGATTTAATGTTAGATTTTATAATACTAAATGTTTTAAATTCTAAAATAAAAAAACCAAATGCAACAGCAATTAAATAAACTATTAAATAAGAAATGCTTACACCAAAAAGTTTAGATCCAAAAAAGATTACCGCACCTACAAAGATAAGATTTAATAGTTTTTCAAAAAATACTTCTATAAATGAAGAATACATCGGTCTTTTAAATGAAAGGAATATTGCTTTAAACAATTCAATCAATGCATTTAAAGGAATAATTATTGAGAATATTTTAAGGATAGGAATTAATTCTTGTGTATGAAATATATATAAAGAAATTTGTTTTGAAAAGATATATGTCAATAATGCAATAGTCAAGCCAAATATAAAAACTAGTTTAATAGATGACAAGATTATGCCTTTTATTTTTTCATATTCTTTTTTACCTGAGTAATAACCTATGAATCTATTGACACCACTTGTTAGGCCCATTAAAGATATGATTCTTCCTACGCTAAGTACTGTAATTGCTATCATAATTAATCCATAATCACTTGGCCCAAGATATCTTGCTAAAACAATTCTATATAAAAAAGTAAAAATATAAACTAATATAGATCCTATAAATATTATCCCAGCTCCATGTACTATGGTTTTTAGAGTTTTATCTTCACTCATTTAATTTACCTTGTCTTGCTTATTTTTCTTTATCTCTTTTTTTCATTAATCTTTTGAAATTTAGAATAATATTATGCATATATTTTAATGGATAACTCATAACAAAAGGATATCTTTCAAAAATATCATTTGAATAAAGTCTATGACAGCTTTGACAAAGATTTAAACCATCAAAGTTCCTTTTTTTAATTGCTTTTCTAATTTTTATTAAGTTTTTACCATGCCATATTTTTTGTAAAGGCTCTTCATTTACATTTCCTATGATTTGTTTACCATTAAGATCTTCACAACAAGAGACAACTGTTCCATCCCAGCAGATACTAATATGATCCCATGGTGCACTACACCCTACATAATGTTTGCCTTGTGGTCTGAATTGGGATGTGTTTTGTGTATTTTTTACTTCATCCCCCCAAACATAAGGATACATTTGTTTGAAGTCATTTATAGGAAGGTCTTTAAAATATTTAATTAAATTTTTTTGTTCTTTTTCCTCTGGTTTGTACCAAATCATATTTTGTATGATTACAAAGGGTATCTTAATTTTTTTTCTTTTTTTCTCTTTTAAAAAATATATTACTTTATCCATCATTTGATTAAAATCAGCATTGATTCTCATTTCATTATACTCTTTTTCACTATTTCCATCTATAGAAAAACTTAGATAATCAGGAGGATCTAATAAAATTTTATCACTCATTTCTTTAGTTAGCAAAGTTCCATTAGTATGGATCTCAACCTTCATATTTTTTTTATGTGCGTAAGAAATCATTTTATCAATCTCTTTGTATAAGAATGGTTCGCCTGCTAAAAAGAGCCTGGCAATATTAATTTTCATTTTTGATGATTGATCAACTATTTTTTTGTATAAATCAAAATCCATAAATCCTTTTTTTCTTGAATCATCAAGTGGACACATAGAACAATTTAAATTACAATAACTTGTAGGTTCTATATTTATATAAAGTGGTGTTGAAATAGGATAATTAGTATGTAAAACATTCATGTCTAGAAAAGTTATTATTCTTTTCATAATCCATTGGAACTTCCATATTATGTTCATTTTTTTATTGTTTTTTTTCTTTTTATTTAAAATCTTTTTAATTCATATTCTAAGTATGTTATATAATTAGGAATAAGATATGCAATCACTTTCCAATGTATTAGGGCGTATCTTGAATAATGTAATTTCTTTTTTGTTATTTTAAAATTTATTTTAAATCTATTCAACAGTAATTCTATTGAATCTAAATTAAAATAATGAAGATGTGTTATATCACTATAAGAACCTCTAGGATAATTGTAAAAAGGTACTATTATACTTAATTTGCCTTTTAACTTTAATATCCTACTAAATTCCATCATTACATCCAAAGGGTACAACAAATGTTCTAATACATTGTGGCATCTTATTTCTTTAATTGATCTAGTTTTAAAAGGATAAGGAAATTTATCTAAATCAACTATAATATCAGTATATTTTAATTTATATTTATCTATGTTTATCCACTCTTTAGATGAAGGATTTAACCCACCGCATTTAATTTTTACCATAATTTATCACAATTTAGTTCAGTTTATTACAATTTACCATAATATTACAATTTATCATAATTTTTTATTTCACAAATAATCCTATTCAATTCATCATCACTTATTTCATGGTGCATAGGCAGATTAATCAATGTTTTATTTAATCTTTCTAAGTTTGGTAAATCATTTCTTAAGCCACCAAGAATAGAATATTTATCATTTCTCCAATTATGAACCGTAACTCCGATTCCTTTTGATGTCATGTATTTTATAAAACCAGCTCTATTATTAACATGTACTGCAAACATCCAGTTTGCATGCTTTCTATCAGATTTATTTTCAAGTAATTTTATGCTGTTAATATCTTGTAGTTCTTTTCTATATGCCTTTGCTATTTCAGCTCTTCTTTTAAATGTTGAATCAAAGTATTTTAATTGTTCAATACCTATTGTTGCAGCTATATCATTCATATGATATTTTGATCCTAGTTCTTTTATATCTCCAAATGGGTCCTCATTAATTATTTTTATTCTATTTTCTCTGTCAATACCAAACCACCTTCTTCTCTTTGCTTCATTATATTTTTCATCATCTAATACAGAAAGCATTCCTCCATCACCAGTTGTTATGTGCTTGATTGCTTGAAATGAAAAAGCAGTATATTCAGATATTGTACCTATTGGTTTATCTTTATATTCTGCTCCTAATGCTTGTGCTGCATCTTCAATAACAGGCAAATTATTCCTTTCTGCTATATCTCTAATTTCTTTAATATCACAAGGATAGCCACCCCAGTGGACACAAATTATTGCTTTTGTTTTATCTGTAATACGATGTTCAATATCTTTTGGATCAATATTAACACTTTCATATTGCAAATCTGCAAAAATAGGTTTTGCAAATTGTTCTAATATTACTGTATTTGTTCCAACCCACGTATATGGCGTGGATATAACTTCGTCACCAGGCCCAATTCCTATAAGTTGCAGTGCAAGCTTTAATGCTGAAGTGCATGAATTAACAGATACAACATTTTTAATTTTAAATTTATTTGAGAACTCTTTTTCAAATTGTTCAGATTTTGGTCCTTGACCAATGTACCCACTGGCCAAAACTTCTTTTAATGGTTCCATAACAGATGAAGGCATAATAACCTTAAAAGGAGCTATTTTTTTTTCATTCATTTTTTTCACCACCCAATCTTTTAATGATATAAGTAAATATTTAATTTTAAATAAATTCTATATTTAATTCTGTAGGAATATTTATCAGGGAATCTGTATACATATTTAAGTGCATCTGTCTACATGTTCCAATACAGTTGTAAGGTTTGATTTCTTTTTCAAGTTTTTTCACTTTTTCATTGTTCCATATTTCTTCTATTGATGATTCATATATATTTCCTATATGTGTGTCTTGATCATTAAATTTGCTTCTACAAAAACTAACATCTCCATTTGCAAGTATTTCTAGACAAATAAAATGTGCATAACATTTTTCAGGATATGTTTCAATAAATTGTTTTTCTAGATATTCAGAAGTTGTTATTTGAATATTTGAATCTAATTCTTTAGGCAGTTCAGTTACTTTTTTTATTATATTTTTTACCTCATTAGATTTTAACCAATTCATATCTTCTATAAATTGATCAGGCCTTACATGAACAGAATTAATATTTAATGATGCTGCTGTTTTTATTAGATTAATCATAGAGTTTATGTTATCTTTTTTATAAACCATTGAAAAACTTATTTGCAGTTTATTTCCTCTTTTCTTGTTCTCTTCACATAATACTTTTAAATTTTTAATTACTGTTTCATAATGATCAACCCCGTGAACTTTGCAATATGTTTCTTTATCTCCTCCATTAAATGATATTCTTAGCCAAACTAAATTATCTACTAAAAAACCTATTTTTTTATAATCTATGATTGAGAAATTAGTTATCAATCCATTAACCATACCTAAAGAATGCGATAGTTTTAGCATCTTATAAAAGTCTTTATGTAAAAGGGGTTCACCTCCTCCAGACCATGTTATGCTCTTTGCACCATTTTTTTTTAAATCATAAAGTAATTTTTTAACAATTTCTGTTTTCATAATTTGATTATTCTCTTTTAAATAAACATTCCCTTGACAAAAATTGCATCTATGATTACACACATTGCTTGGATATATAGATATAGAAAATGGAAAAGGCCTTCCTTCTTTTTTTAGTTCTAATAAAAACTCCATGTTTCCCAATAATTTATTTTTTATGTCATACTGACCTAATTTTTTATTCAATTTCATTTTATTTATTGTCTTTATTAATTCCTCATAGAATTTGAATTAATATTTAAAGCTATCTGAAGCATAATCTTAAAAATTAGCATTTAACCAATTAACTAATCAAAAACATAAATATATAAATATAACTTTTTTTTCCGAATAAACATGGGATACAATTTAAATAAATCAATTGCATTTTTTCCATTATCATCATATGATTTAGGTAGTTCAAGAATCAGAGTTGGTAACATAGTAGATGTATTAAGAGCTAAAAATATTAATGTTCATGAATATATTCCAAAAAATCATTTTAATTATTATACTAGATATTTTAATGTTTTAAAACATGACATTTTAGTTTTTCAAAAAACAAATGATTTAATATCTTTTATGTCTGTTTTAATTGCTAAGATTTTGAAAAAAAGGATAATTTTTGATATAGATGATGATTATTACAATAAATTTAATTTTGATTTAGGTTTGATAAGAACTAGCATGTCATTCTTAAGAATTATGGTAAAAGCAATAACTTTTTTGGCAGATTATGTTACTGTTGATTCCATAAGATTGGGGTTGGTTGCAAGAAAATACAATAAAAATACAATCTTAGCACCTACAAATATCAAATTATGTGATTATAAGCAAAAAAAAGATTATTCAACAAAAGAAAACATTGTTATTGGGTGGATGGGTTCTGGTATAGGACATAGAAAAAACTTAAGATTACTAATAAATCCTTTAAAGAAACTATCACAACAATTACCTATTGAATTTAAGATAGTAGGGGCTCAAAAAAATAAAAAGTTATATGATATGTTCGAAAGCATTAAAGGATTAAAAATAAATTTTATAGATGAAATTAAATGGGATTCTCCAATAGAGATTTCTAAACAATTACTCTCATTTGATATTGCAGTCTCACCTATGGAAGATACAAAATATAATTCTTCTAGATCCCAATACAAGGTAATAACTTATCTTGCTTCAGGTTTGCCTGTTGTAATAAGTCCTGTTGGTGATGGAAGAGAAATTGTTCAAGATGATAGGAATGGGTTTCTTGCTTCTTCAAAAGAAGATTGGGTAAAAAAATTACAAATCCTTATAAAATCAAAAAAGAAAAGAGAGAAATTTGGAAAAAAAGCAAAAAAAAGTGTTATAAGGTATTCTCATGAATCTGTTGCGGATGTTTATTTGAAATTGTTTGAAAAATTATAATTGAAACTTCAACTAAACTACTTCAACTATACCCCAAATCCCTTAACCTCTTCATTATGGTTTCTCTAGCAACTCCTCTTCCTGCTCTTTCATGTGCATTAGGATCTGCATTTATAGATGTACAATGTGTGCATCCAAGAGATGTATAACCTTTTGCATACAATGGATTACACTTAATATTATGTTTCTTTACATAATCAAGAACATCTGTTTGTGTCCAAAATAATAATGGATGAACTCTAACATGTTTTGGATGTTGCGGCGGATCTCTCGGTGAAAATAAAACTTCTTGAGCTCTTTCTTCATGCTCAACACCCCTGATGCCTGTAATTAAAGCATCAAGTTTCATGTCTTCAACACTTTTTCTCATAGGATTTATCTTATGGTATTCACAACAAGCTGCTGTAAATTCGGGTGTTAGTAAACCAAATTTTTGTTTAAATTCTTCAAATCTATCAATTTCTGGTTTAAATTCCATAAAATTTTTTACACCAAATTCTTGTGTAATCTCTTTAATATATTCATATGTTTCTGGAAACTGGTATCTTGTGTTTGCGAACACTACTGGCGTATCATCCTTTATAATATCTTTTGCAAGATGTAATACTACAACACTGTCTGTTCCCCCGCTAAATCCTATTCCAGGATTCCTAAAACTTGCAAATGCTTCTTTTATTATTTGTTTAGCAATTATTTCTTTTTGCTCTAATGGAAGATCTAATAAACACCTAATTTCTGGCCTCATTAAATCTCTACATTTGTTTGTTCTAAACTCTTTTTGAAATCTTTCTTCAACCATTTTATTCACCTCGTATTTATATTAATACTTTTTCTTACACTTATAAAATCTCCAAAAGAATGTTGTTGTTTTCTTCTGGATCTTTTTCAAGATCATACATTTCTAATTCTTTGTGATGTTTGTCTTTGCATAAATTACAAAAATTATTTTTTACAAAGATTGTTTTTATATTTCCTTGCCTTACTGCTCTTATGTCTTCACACAGACCATCATAAAACAACATTTTTTTCCTCACATTAACGCCGTCTTTGATCAAAGGCATTAAAGAAACACCATCAAATTTCTCTGTGCTTTCATCTTCAGGTTTCAAGCCAATAAAATCAAGAATAGTCGGAACTAAATCAACGTGTTGTGCAAACCCAGATACTTTTTTTGCATCTATTCCTGGTATGTGGATTAAAAACGGAATCTTTAACGCATCTTCATATAATCCTGAGTGCGCAAAATAAATTTCATGTTCACCTATGTTTGTCCCATGATCTCCCATGACAATGAACATTGTATCTTTCCACAGATCTTTTAGTTTAAGAAACTCGACAAACCTGCCTATTTCTTTATCAAATTCTTGGATTGTTAATTCATATTTATCTACCATGTCTTGAATTGTGTACAAACCTTTGCCTTGAATTCTTTTTCTTAGATATTCTCTTTGTTTTTCATTCCTGATTTGTGAAAGCGTGCTTTCCATATCACTTTCATTTGCTTTAGAAACATAATTTACATTTGGAAATGGAAAATGAGTATCCCAACAATGAGCAAGCATAAAGAATGGTTTTCTTCCACCAATTTTCTCATCCACATTCTCTGCATTTTGGTTATTTTCTGTATTCTGATTATTCTCTATATTTTGCTTTATCTTGAATATTGCAAGATCAACCACGTCTTTTGTTGAATCAAATGGACCACTAGCACTCGGGTTTTCCCCATAAAATTCAAACCCCCTTACAAACCAATTTCTTATCCAGTCAATTGCAATTGTTTCATAACCATTTTGTTTAAGAAATTCAGGCAACCAGAACTTCACTTTTTCAACTTTATCTATTTCTTCTTGTTTTGTATATGGCAGCTGATGAATTATTCCGTGATTTGGTTGAAACAAACCAGTAAACATAGATGTTAAAGCAGGAGACGTTGCATTTGCAGTTGAATAAAAATTAGTAAACACAATACTTTCTTTAGCAATTTCTTTTAGATTTTTGTCTGTTTCTTTAGCATAACCATATAAACTAAGGTTTTTTTGCCTAAATGCATCAACAAGTACGATTATTATGTTTTTCATTTTATTTTTTTTCCTTTTTTTCTTTTTTTCCTTTTTCCCTTTTTCAATCTAAGTAACCAAGGCTTCTTAATCTTTCTTTAACTTTTTTCTCATCTTCTTCACTAAAAGCTTGTTTTGGTTTATTTGATGGTTCATTGCTTTCAACTTTAGAAAGAACTTGTCTCATAACATAAGTTACATAGCTAGATACAGAATTAAAACCAGTACCTTCCATTCTTTTTTTGATTTTATCAGCCAATACTTTTGGTATTGATATTGTTGTTATATTTGATTCAGTCATATTTCTCCCTCTTTTAATAAATATTAATAATATTTAATTAGAATTTATAGGTTATTTATAAATTTTTGTGTTTTTTTGATGAGGAAGCACGATTTAAATATTTTCTATATTAAGTAAATGCTTTTTTATTAAATCTATTTCATTTCTTGTTTTATTTTCTATTTTTTTATCTTTATAAATAAATGATTTTCCAAATATATTAAGAGGAATTGGTATTTGATATAGTTTTAATAATGAAGGAACAATATTCAATATATTATAACTATTGTTTTTTAACAAAACATTTGACTTATAATTGATGAATATCCCTTTTATGCTGTGTGTAGCTATTAGTTCTCTTCCATAATGAAAGAATTTCTCCTTTTCTTCAATACAATTATCAAATTCTAATGCATTTCCTTCAAAATCATCACTAAATTGTATTATTAAATCTGGAAAATTTTCATTACTTTCATTATTTTCACTATTATAGATTTCTGATTTCTCATATATTTTCTTAATAATTATTTTAGAATTATATCTTAATTTAGCTAGTTCTTGTTTTACTTTAGATACATTTTTTTTATCTTTGACATATAACCCCCAGGCATCCTTTGCATATACCTCACTTTTTTTATAATCTATGTTTGATAATACTAATTTATCTTTCTTTTTTGCAATCTTTTGTGTTAGATAATTGAAAAATTCTAATTTCACTTTTAATTTAGTAAACATGCTATCTTTTTTTAATAAGCCTTTAGAATATGAGACTAATTTATTAAAAATTCTTCTTTTATTTTTATATTCCAAAAGATCTTTCTGTTTTAAAAATGTGTTAATAAAGAATCTTCTTTTTGCTTCTAATTTCATACCATGATCTGAAATAATAAATATATTATCAAATTTCTCTTTATTGATTTCATTGAATTTCTTTTCAAAATGTGAAAAATAATTAAGTAATTTTCTTTCATCATTAAAAAAATAATGTTGTAATGAGTCTGTTTCATGAATATATAGTATTGAGAAATCAAATTCATAATTATATTTTTCTTGAATTTCTTTAAATATTTTAAATCTCTCATTTGTTATTTTCTTAAAACTTTCAATCAAATTCTCATCTTCTTGTTCAAGAGAACCCAATGTCATTTTATTAAAATCTGGTATTTTAAAATCAAGTTTAATATTTTCAGGATATGTAAAATTGCATTTATTTGACGGAGTTCCGTATCCTGAAATTAAAACACCATTTAATGATTCTACAGGATATGTTAATGGTGTAAATAGAATACAACACTTGTAATTAAAATCACTTAAATAATCCCACAGGAATTTTGCTTTAATTTTGTTTCTATTTATTATTTCTCCATCTTCATTAACAAAATTCTTAAGATTTAATTGTAAAGGATTAAGGCCAGTAAATAAAGATACTGCCGCGGGGCAAGTACCAGTAGGTATTACAGAATCCATTCTTTTTAAATTATTATCTTTTATAAAATTAAATTTCTTTTTATGATTATTAAAGAAATCATAAGATGCTCCATCCAGTACAATAATCAAAGTCTTCATTTTAAATTAGGAAATATACTAAATTTATAAAGATTTTGACAAAAGTAATTATATATTTATATATTCTGGCCTTTGCAGATTTTCTTATATATTGCAATATATTTGTTAATTTGAATATTATTATGATTTTTTAGTAAATTAAATCCCTTCTTTCCTAATTTTAATCTTAATTTATTATTTTTTTCTAATTTGAGAATCTCTTTTGCGAATGTAGAGGGTTTAAAGTCATTTACAAGAATACCAGTTGATAAATTCTTAACATATTCTTTAGTACCACCTGTATTGGTTGTAATTAGTGGTTTTTTTAAGATAAAACTTTCCCAAATAATCCTACTTATAGGTTCTTGCCATATAGATGGGGCAACTACAATGTCACACATAGCATAATAATTCTTTATTTTGTCATAATCTATTTTTCCTATTAATTTTACATTATTGTTTAGATCATGTTTGTTAATTAATCTGATTAGTTCATTTTTAAGAGGGCCATCACCTGCAATTAGAAGTATGATATTTTTTTTATTTTTAATTATTTCAGGCATTGCACTTACCAAAATATGAAATCCTTTATAATCAACTAGTCTCCCTGAAGAAAAAATAATGAATTTTTCCTTACCATATTTTTTTTTGAGTTTTCTGACATCTTCTTTGTTTATTTTCCAATCAGGCATCAAATTATAAACTGCTTGAACTTTTTTTCTATTTACTCCCACTTTTATTAAAATTTCTTTGATATAGTTACTTACACTTATTATTTTATTACATTCGCCTAAACAATTTAAAAGTCTTTTAGGTCTTGGTTTTAAAAAAGGCAAAAGTATGTATGCAGGAAATTCAATATTAAATATTTCTTTTGATGTTTTCTTTAAACAATTTAAATATTTTCTATTTGAACACTTTAAAAAAATATCTCCTTTTCTTTTACAGATTGCTAAATTACAGATAAATCTATCATCTCTTATTGTAGCCATTACGGATAATTTTAATTTTTTTGCTGCTTTTATTGAAGCAGGGAGAATCAATAATTCTTGAACATGCACTATGTCAGGTTTTATTTTCTTAAACAATCTTAATAACTTTAAGCTCAAATAAAAATCAAATATGTTTGTATTTAACAAAAAAGCACGCCAACTAGGATTTAAAAAATTAAAAAATTCAATCTTTCTAATTTCATAAGCAAATTTCTCTCTTTTATTTTTACTATTAAATTTATTGGATTTTAACTTATTTGATTTTAATTTATTAGATATTACAACAACATTATTTTTCATCTTTGTTATTTCTTCAACAAATATTTTTGTAGAAATCTGGGCCCCGCCCACTGATTCTGTAAAATAGGGGGAAATCATTGCAATTTTCAATTTATTCTTTTGTTTTTTCATGTTTTTATATTTTTTAAAATTTAATTTTTGAATATAAATTTACTGCTTTCATTTCTATTAAATAATCATAAAAATTTAAGAAAAAACGCAATTTAGCAATTATTGTAAAAAGAACAACAAAAATTAATGGAACTTTATGAGTTTTTGCTTTGATTATATTATTCCAATTTGCTAAAGCTAATTGGCTATAAAGATTCATTGAATCTACAAATAAATTATGCTTAACCCAAGGGTAATGTTTTGATGACGTAGACAAGTTTAATTCATCATTTAGTTTATCCCATTCTTCTAATGTTTCGGGGGATTTCCAGCCTAATTTCACAGCTTCTTCATACATTTCGCCGCCCGGATAAGGTCTATAGGGTTGTACACCATAAACTTTAATTAATTTTCTATTAATATTTTTTAATTTTTTCATAAATTTCAAAGTTTTTATCATTTCTTTTTTTGTTTCATAAGGAGTTGCAATCATAAATGAGTAAGCTCCGCTTATGCCATATTTACTCAATTTTTTTGCAGCATATAATGCATCATTAAGTGTTATATCTTTTTTAATTTTCTTTAATATATTTTCATCACCACTTTCAACTCCGAATGAAAGTTCATGACAATTGGTTTTTTTCATTAAATCCAATATTTCATCATCAACAACACCTTTAGTAAAATAATCAACTCTGCAGTTAGTCTCCCAAGATATATTTAATTTATTATCTATTAACCCTTGAAGAACTTTTTTTACTCTATTTTTATCAACAAAAAAACATTCATCTCTGAATTTTATTTTTTTTATACCAAACTCATTAACTATATATTTAATTTCATCAATTACTTGTTTAGGTGTTCTTGCTCTCCATTTGTTACCTATACATACATTAACACAAAAAGTGCATCTATGAGGACATCCTCTACTGGTTGAAATAAGTATGGGGTGATATATATCATAATCCTCTTGATAAAGTTTAATTACTTTTTTGGATACAAGAGACCAATCAGTCGGCGGAAGTTCTTTTACAATGAGGGGAGGTTGTTCTTCATTTGAAATAATTTCCCGCCCCATTTTAAAAGTAAGTCCTTTGATTTTTCTTAAATTCTTTTTGTTTAACTTATTCTTTTTAATAGCTTTGATAAGTTGATATAATGGTGCCTCTCCTTCTTTACTTATTATGAAGTCTATTAATTTGTGTTGAACAGTTTGTTTGGGAAACAATGTTGAATGAATACCTCCCCATACGATTTTTGCTTTAGGATTGTTCTCTTTTATTATTTTACACAAATTTAAAGCATCATTTGTTTGACTAGTCATAACGCCAAAACCAAATATTTTTGATTTCTTTGAATAATCTTTTATAACTCTTTTATGGTCATCTTCAGTCAAACAATCTATCATTTTCACTTTTAATCCTTTTTTAATCAAATAAGAACCCAGTGCAATCAAATTAGCAGGAATATTCTGTTTAAATGTAATAACAGATATGCTAAATTTGGGATTTATTAGGATAACATCATAAATTTCTTTCATTTTTATCATAATCTTGGTTTTTCAATTTGTTTATTAAACTTATTATTTTTATGATTGTTCTATAACAATTAACTTTATAAATTTTTATGTATTCTTGTATTCATTTACTAAAAGAGTTGTGGGTTGACATTAAAATGAATATACTAGAGTTGAGTGCATATTTTTATCCTCATAAAGGAGGAATTGAATCAATTATTTATTATTTGGCTAGTGAATGGACTAAAAATAGAGAAAGTGTAACAATTATAACTTCTGATCAGGGTTCAAAAAGAGAATTTGATGTTGTTAATAAAATCAAAATACATTATTTAAAATCATTCATCTTTATGCAGGATGCAATTTTCCTATCTGTCTTTAGAAAGATAAGACAATTAAATGAATTAAATAAGTTTGATATAGCACATATACACCATCCACACCCATTCATATTATTTTTTGGTTCTTTGATTTGCAAGAAGAATAAAATACCTTATGTTATACATATGCATGGCAGAGAATTAGTATTCGATGGCTGGAAAAATATTGTAGCAAAATTATATAATTTGTTTATGTTGAATTATTCTCTTAAAAATTCTGAAGCAATAATGGTTCACACAAGAAAGGTTATCAACAAATCCAAATATTTGATTAAATACAAAAATAAAATAAAATATAACCCCCATGGAATTAATCTTAAAGAATTTGATTTTAATAAATTGGAATCCAAATCAAAATTAAAAAAAAAACTTAATTTAATAAATAAAAAGATTATTTTATTTGTTGGTGTTCTTAGAGACTATAAAAGGTTAGATATTTTGATTAAAGCAATGCCAAAAATAATAAAAAAAGTTCCAAATTCTTTATTGATTATTGCAGGAAAAGGTCCTGAGGAAAAGAGATTGAAACGTTTAACAACTAAACTAAAGCTCAATGATTTTGTTAGATTTTTAGGATTTTTGCCAGATAACTTAAAATGCAAATATTATAAAGCTGCAGATTTATTTATCTTACCATCACCAACAATAATGGAGAGTTTTGGGACAGTAGCATTTGAAGCATTTGCAATGAAATGCCCAGTTATAGTGACTAGGGGTGCTGGTATTGCTGAAGTATTTGAGAAGGAAAAAATAGGATTAATTTCAGAACCTTTTTCTTCACAAGACATAGCTGATAAAGCAATTAAATTATTAAATAATAAAAAATATTGTACTAAAATCACAAATAGAGCATATGAGATAATTAAAAAAAAATACCAATGGGGATATATTGCAGATAAATATTTAGACACATTTAATACCATTATTAAAAATAAATAAAAAAGGAAAATGATTAAAAAAGAACAATTAGAGAATAATGTAAAAGAGAATAATGTAAAAGAGAATAATGTAAGAGAATATAAAAATAATAATCTAGAAAATGATAAATATTTGGTATACATAATTTCTAAAGATAATTTGAATGAATGGGAACATTTTAATTCAAAATATGGAAATGTTTTTCAAAGTGCGGGATTTTTTAATGTTTTGAATCAAACAGGAACTAAAACAAAGATATTGGTTGTTAAACAGAATTCTGAAATTGTGGGAGGAGTTTTATTCTTTTTTCCATTATCTGGTTTTAAAAGATTTTTTTCTGAGATGAGGGTTGTCTCTGGTCCAATTATAAATGATGATAAAGTACTTTCATTGATTTTGAGATCTCTCTCACAGATAGCAATTGAAAATAAGGTTACATCAATTCAGTTGAAAATGCCTTTTATTAATAAGGAGAAAATTTTGATCAATGAAGATTTTACTCCACTTTATACTGGTCCTGCTTATTCATTTAATGTAGATTTGAGCACAAATAAAGAAGAATTAAAAAACAACCTTAATAAAAGAACAAGAAATGCAATTAATAAAGCAGAAAGAGAAGGAGTAACTATTGAAGAAGGACATAATATTGATATTATTTATAATCTTTATATGAATCGTGTGAGAAAGAAATCAGATCAAATACCCATTCCTAAAAGTTATTTTGAAGCAATTAAAGAACACACAAATTCCAAATTTTTAGTTGCTAAGTATAATAATAAAACTATTGCAGAGTCTATTTTCTTAGAATATAATAATATTATTTATTTTTTTAATAATGGTTCTTTACCAGAATATTGGAAATTAAATCCTAATGTTTTATTAATTTGGAAAATTATTGAACAAAATTCAGGATCAGATAAATCTTTATGGTGTCCCTGATGGAAAAGATAAAAATCACCGTTCATATGGCATTTTTAAATTTAAATCAGGATTTGGAGGAACATTGGTACAAGAATTTTCATATGCAGCAAAGATTATTTCACCAACAAAAAAATACTTGTTTGATAAAATTGTCAACTTCCTCCTACCTTTATATAAAAAAATAATAAAATAAAAAAGAAAAATACTAAAATGTTAATATCACAACAAAAATTAAATACGCCAAGAATAAGAAATTTTATTTTTCATAGCATCTGCTCTAGAAATAGTAAAAAAATAAAAAAAATATTACAGAATTTCATCCCACTTAAAAATAAACATATTTATTGGGCAGGTTCAGGAAGGTGTGCTTTAAGATATATTTTAGAAAATATAAAACACAAACGCAATTTTAAAGACGATACATTAAAAATAGGTTTGCCAAGTTTTACATGTCATGTTGTGTTAGATTCAATTCTTAGAGCAAGATGTAGGCCTGTTTTTATTGATTCGAATGAAATTGTATCAATAGGCAATCTGAAAAAGAAAACCTCTAAAATTAATGCTTTAATCTTGCCATATAACTTTGGTTTTATGCCTGAAATTGATAAAATTCAAAAAATTTGCAAAAAAAATAAAATTATTTTAATTGAAGATTGTGCACAAGCACTTGGTTCACTGTATAAAAGTAAATTAGCAGGCGATTTTGGAGATTATAGTTTTTATAGTTTTGGAATAAGCAAAAACATAGGTTTTTTAGGTGGTTTAATACTGAGCAAAGAGAGATTAGATGTGTTACCAAAAGCAAATTACTCTATAAATCATGTTTTAAATACTATTATAAAGTCTTTATTATCAAATATATTTTTTAATAAACATATTTATTCATATACTAATTTTTTTCTAAGATTAGAATTAAATAAAAAACAAGAACCCTTGGATTATAATTTGCCTAAATTTTGTCAAAACACAGTTACAAATATGTTCAAAAATTATGATAAAGCATTAAAATTAAGAAAAGGTAATGCAGCTTTATGCATGAAAGAATTAAAAGGAGTGGTAAGCTTTGTAGAGCCTATAAAAAATTCAGATCCTTCATGGCTTTATTTTGTTTTATTATCTAAAAATAAAGAAAAAAGAAATGAATTAATTAAACAATTAAGAAAAGAAGGAATTGAACTAATGCCTTTACTAACTTATATGGATTTAAGTAAAAAAGGAAAACTTGCAAAGCAGATTGAACAGAGATATTGTTGTTTTGCTTTGTATAGATCAAGACATGATATTGATTGTATTATAAAGAAGATAAAAAAAGTGTCATCTTAAACTATTTTTTGATTATTATTTTTTGACAAATTTTTTTTAATTAAAACAATCCTTATGAAATTTAGTATTAATAAAATCTTTATCTTTAATTCTATTATTTATTAATTCTGCTACTAAATAATGTCCTTGTCTATTTAAATGACCATCAATTTCATAATAATAACGATTTTTATATTCTGTTTTCTTTAGAAATTCTAATAGGTCAAGGTAATTTATACTATTTTTATAGAAATAATCTTTGAGTATTATCTGAGGTTTTGTTAGGTTTTCAAATGATGAATTACTTAAATTGTATATATTTATAAATTCTATACGTTTTTTCAAACTTACTTGTTCTCTTGTGGGTATTATAACCACTAAAAATTCAGCATTATTTAAATAGCTTATTTTTTTCATTTCTAATATTTCTAATAACACTTGTTCAATAGTACCTAAGTGTTTTTCGGAAATGTTATTTTCAAAAACCCATAAATTAATGTCTTCAAATTTGTTTATTTTTTTATTTTGTAATAAATTATTAATCTTTGTGAAGTAAAATACACATGAATAACAATTCCCCCCTAAAAAATCAGCAATTTTTTGTTTTGTATCAAATTCAAAAAAAGGATTTTTTATTAAATTATTGTTTTTGACTCTAAATATTTCAAATTCTTCATCCTCGCCAAAATCATTACCTACAAAGACATTAAGAATAATTAGATCTGGTTTATATTTTATACCTTCTTCTTTTAAAAATATTAATTGTTGGCCAGTTCCTGTGTGAGCAATACCCATATTTAATACTTCTATCGAATTGTTACTTAATTTTTCTTCCAAAATATTTTCAAAAGTTTCGTTTTTTTCAACACCAATTCCAAATGTCATAGAATCACCAATCATAGCAATCCTACATATTGATTTATCTTTTATGTATGGTTGGTTTTCTTTTTCTCTTAAACCTTTGTCATTTATATCAACCAAATTAATAAATTCATTTGATCGTTCAACATATCCTTTGAATCCTGGTCTATTCTTATAATAACTAGATTCTGAAATTGTTTTATAATTCATTGATTGTTTACTAAATCTCAAACCTACTTCCAACATTAAATTAAATAACATAATGGTAATTACTAGGATTATTAAGTTCAATAGAAGCATTTTAATATTTTTTTTAATTTTTCTCATTTTAAATAATTTATTTGCATTTTTCTCATAGTCTAGTACATTGTTATATAAATGTTTACTTTGCTTAAGTTAAAATTATGGCAAAATATATTAATTAGATAATATTTCTAGATAAATGTTTAAGAATGAGAATTATAAGCCTTAATACAGATAATAATGAACATTTAGATATGTGGAAGGATTTTTTAGAAAAAACTCCACATCTTATTATTCATACACCTGAATATAATACATTTATTAAGAAGACATTTCATAGAACAAAAACTGAATATTTGGCAGTTTGTGAGAATAATAAAATCAATCTTATATTACCATTACAGTTAATTTCGCATCCAATTCTCGGGAAGAAGATAATTTCTTCTGCTTTTTTAGAATATGGCTCTTTTGCAGGAGAAGATGATGAAGATTTTATAAGAATAATTTTAAATTACATAAATGAAAATTATTCACAAAATTATAATTATTTAGAAATAAGGCAAGGTTTACTTAACTTCAATAAATATTTAGAAGACAATCTTATTAAAAGAGAAGAATATAAACGTTTTGAGCTTAAACTTATAGATCTAGACACTAATTGGGGGCTAATACAAAAAGAAAAAAGAAAAGCAATTAGGAAATCAGATAAAGAAGGAGTTATAGTAAAAGAAATAAACAATCAGCAAATAAATGAAATTTATGATTTATATAGTAAGAATATGAAATCTTTTGGTAGTCCATGTTTTCCAAAGAACTTTTTTATAAACCTTTTTGATTTAAATTTAGGAAAATGTTTTGGAGCTTATTATAATGACAAACTTATTTCTTTATTGCTCGGTTTTTGTTACAAACAAACAATTCATTTAATAATTGCTGTTTCGGATAAGAAGTATCTTTGGTCAAGATGTAATGATGCCGTGCATTGGCATTTTATTAAGTATGGAATAAAACATAATTATAAAACCCTTGATTTTGGAAGAGTTAGACCTGAATCTGGTCAATTTGATTATAAAAAAAAATGGGGTTGTGAATTAAGGAACTTAGATCATTTTTATGATTTGTATAAAATAAAAGGTTTACCTTCCGAGGATCCGACTAGTAGAAAATTTAAAATTCTGACTAAAGTTTGGAGTAATCTCCCTTTAATTATTACTAAAAAAATAGGACCTTGGGCCAGAGAAGGAACAGGCAAGTGAATAAAATTATTATTCTTCAAAGTCCTCTTTATATTTGAGAACATCCATTAAGTATTTACCATAATCGCTCTTTAAAAGTTGTTCAGCTAATTTTCTTAATTGTTCATCATTAATATATTTCATTTTATATGCAATTTCTTCAATACAGGAAATTTTTAATTCTGTCCTCTTTTCAACAGTTTCTATAAAATAAGATGCATGCATAATATTTTCATGAGTTCCAGTATCTAACCAAGCAAAGCCCCTACCTAATTTTTCAACATGTAATTTTCCCATTCTTAGATAAGCATTGTTAATACCTGTTATTTCTAATTCTCCTCTTGCAGATGGTTTTAAATTTTTTGCTATTTCAACTACCTGATTATCATAAAAATATAATCCTGTTACTGCCCAATTAGATTTAGGGATCTCAGGTTTTTCTTCTATATCTATTGCTTTTCCTGCTCTATCAAAGGACACGACACCATAGCTTCTAGGATCTCTTACCCAATATGCAAAAATACTTGCACCTTCTCTTCTTAATCTTGCTTGTTTTAAGTATATTCTAAAGTCATGGCCATAAAATATATTGTCGCCGAGTATTAAACAGACATTGTCTTTTCCTATAAAATCCTCACCCAAAATAAAGGCTTGTGCCAATCCTTTTGGTTCAGGTTGTTCAATATATTTAATAGAAATGCCTAACTGTGATCCATCTCCTAAAAGGTTTTTGTAAAGTGGTAAATCTTGTGGAGTTGAAATAATCAGGATCTCTCTTATTCCACCAATCATTAATACTGAAAGTGGATAATAAATCATAGGTTTATCATGTATTGGAAGAAGTTGTTTACTAATTACTTTAGTAATTGGATAAAGACGTGTACCTAAACCTCCTGCAAGTATTATTCCTTTTGTTTTTTTTTCATCTACCATTTGATCTCACCTTTTTTGGAATTGTTTTTTGCTTACCAATATTCTTTTTTATACTTCTTGTAATAATCTAATGTTAAGCTTAAACCTTCTTTTAAAGTAAATTTAGGTTCCCATCCAATTTTATTTTTAATTTTACTAATATCTCCATAAAAATCACCTACTTCAATCTTTTTTTTCTCTTCAGGAAATGGTATTAATTTTAATTCACCTGATCCACATAATTCAATTAAAAGTTTAGTAAAATCATGAACATTTATTTTTTCATTACACCCTAAATTAAATGCTTCACCTCTTGCACTTTCATGACCAATCACCATCATTAGTGCACTTACAACATCTAATACATAATTAAAATCTCTAATTTGTTTACCATCACCATAGATTGTTATTGTTTCACCATCAACTGCTTGTCTAATAAACCAACCCATAAAACCTTGTCTGTTATGTTTCATTATGTGTCCTGGTCCATAAGTATTAGTAAGTCTTAATGAACATGCATGAATACCATGAGCTTTACAATATAATAAATGATAACTTTCTGCTGCTGTTTTGTTTATACCATTTATATCTGTAGAATTAAGTTCGTGTTTTTCATTTACAGGTAAATACATTGCTTTACCATATTGTCCTCTTGTTCCAGTAAATACTATTGAAACATTGGTATTATGTTTTTTACATGCTTCTAATAAACTTAATTGGCTTATACAATTAAGTTCTAAATCTAACATAGGATTATTCATGCTTACTACATGACTTAGATGACCAGCCAAATTAAATATATAATCTTTGTCCTTAACTAATTCATTGATAACATCAGTGTCTCTTAAATCTTTTGTGATAATTTCAACTTTGTCTTTAATGGTGGAAACATTAAACATGTTACCTCCCATATCTGGGATTAAAGAATCAATGATTGTTACATCAGCACCTAAATTGACTAACTCTTTTGCAAGATTACTTCCTATAAATCCTAAACCCCCTGTTATTAATACTTTTTTTCCATTAAATTTCTCATTCATGTTAATCATATACATCACCTTTTTTTAATATTTTTTTAGGATCCATTTTATCTTATCTGTTTTCATCTATTTTTTATACTCCAATCAAAGTTTAGTTTATTAAATGGTATTCTCTCTTCATCTGGATTTTTAGGATCATATGCTTGATCAGTATGATAAAACATTGCAAAATCTTTATTACCTAAAACTTGATAACCATGTGCAACTCCTGGTGGAATAAGTAATAAAATAGGTTTTGGTCCACCAATGAAAAATGTTTCAAATTGTCCTTTAGTAGGTGAATCTTCTCTTAGGTCATATAAAACAGCCCTGGCTCTACCAGAAACACCAAACCATAAATCTGTTTGTTTTTTATGCCAATGGAATGCTTTGATTACTCCTGGATGTCCTACAGTATATGAAGTTTGTTTTATAGGAATAAAAAGATCACTTTCTTTTGCAATTTCCATAAAATATCCTCTGTCATCAGGATGTGCAATTAATTCTTTATACAAAACACCTTTAATTTTTCCTTCTTTAATCATTTTTTAATGGCCTCCACCACGATTCATTTTCTTTATACCACTGTATTGTTTGTTTTAATCCTATTTTAAAATTTCTATATTTATGTTCAAAACCCAATTCTTTTAATTTAGAACAATCAATTGAATATCTAAAGTCATGTCCTTTTCTATGTGGCACTCTATTAATCATTTCATCACCAAAACCAAAATCAAATAACATTGTTCTTGTTACTTCTAGATTTGTAAATTCATTTTCACCAGCAATATTGTAAATCTCCCCAATTTTTCCTCTTTCTAAAATTAAATAGATCCCTTTACAATTGTCTTCTACGTGTAACCAATCTCTAACATTCATTCCAGGGTTGTCATCACTCCACATTAAAGGAACTTTTTTTCCATCTATTAAATTTGTGACAAATTTAGGTACTAACTTTTCAGGAAATTGATATGGTCCGTAATTATTAGAACTTCTTGTAATAATTATTGGTAGTTTATAAGTTTCATGATATGCTTTTACAATATGTTCTGCTGCTGTTTTTGATGCAGAATATGGACTCCTCGGGTCCAATTTATGATTTTCTAAAGATGATGGGCTATCTTTATCTAAACTACCATAGACCTCATCAGTTGAAACATGTAAAAATCTTTCAACATCATTATTTCTTGCAGCTTCTAAAAGAACGTGTGTTCCAAGAACATTAGATTTTGTAAAAATAAATGGCCCTTCAATAGAGTTATCTACGTGGCTTTCTGCTGCAAAATTTACCACATAATTTGGTTTTTCAATTTCGAAAATTCTATGCATTGTTGTTTCTAGTATTATATCTGCTAGATAGAATTTATATCTTGGATTATTTTCAATTCCCATATGTTTTAGATTATCACCTTTGCCAGCATATGTGTGTTTATCAATGTTAATAACAAAGAAGTCAGTATTGTCTAATATAAACTTTATAAAATTGCTTCCAATGAATCCACACCCTCCTGTTACCAAGATTTTTTTCATGATGTGGTTGGTATTAAATGGTAGTTTTTAAATTTTACTATTATATATTTAATTTTCAGTTAAAAAATAGAAAGTATGCAAAATGAGTAAAACTTCAAAGTAGTTTTTGAAAAACAAAAATCTTTATATATTATATCTAAAAATCTCTGTAATAATGATCAAATTTTATAATAAGAATGATCCATTATATAAAACAGGTGAAAGATTTGGTTTTTTAATAGGTTTATTAATCTTCTCTTCCATTGTATTCTACATTGTAAATAAGATTGGTTGGAATAATTATGAGATAAGATATTATCAATTTATTTTTACTATTTTGGCATTATTCATTATTTACACTTTAATTAGAGGGATATTTAAATGAATAAATTAAGAATTTTCATAGCAGGAGTAAGAGATGGTTTTGGTAATTTTAGTCATGTAATAATAAATATTGTGAATTTTATCCTTCTTTCATTAGTTTATTTTACAGCAATAGCATTAGTTGCAATTATATCAAAATTATTTGGTAAAAGATTTATTGATTTAAAAAGACAAAAAAACACTGAAACATATTGGCTTAACAAATCTATTAAAACAAAGCCATTGGAAAGTTATTATAGACAGTTTTAAAAACAAAAAAATAAAACAACAACAAAATAGGTGGAACGAATGTATATATTAGGAATAAGTTGTTATTATCATGATTCGTCGGCAGCATTAGTTAAAGATGGAAAATTAGTTGTTGCTGCTCAAGAAGAACGTTTTACTAGAAAAAAACACGACATAGACTTTCCAATCAATGCAATAGAATATTGTCTAAAACATGCAGGCATAACAATCAAAGATATTGATTATATAGGATTTTATGAAAAACCTTTATTGAAATTTGAAAGAGTTCTTGCACAACATGTTGAAATGTTTCCAAGAAGTTTGCACACTTTTTATAAAGCATTACCTTCATGGATCAATGAAAAATTACGCGTTCCAAAGACTATTAAAAAAAGATTAAAATACAAAGGGGACATTTTCTTTGTTGAACACCACCTAGCCCATGCAGCATCATGTTATTTATTAAGTCCATTTAAAGAAGCAGCAATTTTTACAATAGACGGTGTTGGTGAATGGACAACAACGACATATGGTTATGCAAAAGGAAACGACATCACCTTATTAAAACAAATAGAATTTCCTCATTCAGTTGGTTTGCTTTACAGTGCAGTAACAGCTTACCTAGGTTTCACTGTTAATAATTCAGAATATAAGGTAATGGGATTAAGTCCTTATGGTAATCCTGATAGATATTATGAAGATTTTAAAAAATTAATTGATATCAAGGATGATGGAAGTTTTAAATTAGATATGTCTTATTTTGTATATCATTATAAAATGAGAATGCCTGGAAAAAAATTCATTAAATTATTTGGCCCTGAAAGATCAAAAGATGATCCTTTAGAACAAAGACACAAAGACATTGCAGCCGCACTTCAAAAAGTATCAGAAGAAGTGATACTTAAATCATTAAATCACATTTATAAAGAAATAGGAATCAAAAATTTATGTATTGCAGGGGGATGTGGACTTAACAGTGTTGCTAATGGAAAAGTTTTGTCTAGTACAAATTTTAAAGAAATATTTATGCAACCTGATCCTGGTGATGGAGGTACAAGTGTTGGAGCTGCATTATATGTTTATAATACTATTCTCAGAAGACAGAGAAGTTTTATTTTGAAAGATGCATATCTGGGACCAAGTTATTCTACAGAAAAAGTGAAAAGATTTTTAGATGCTAATAAGATCAAATATTACACTTTTAAAAATGATAAAGAGCTAATTAAAACAGCTGCAAAATTAATTCATAATGATAATGTCATAGGTTGGTTTCAAGGAAGAATGGAGTGGGGACCAAGAGCTTTAGGTAGTAGGAGTATTTTATCAAATGCAACAAATCCTAAGATGCAGGACATCTTAAACCTTAAAGTAAAACACAGGGAAAAGTTTAGGCCATTTGCACCAGTTGTGTGTGATGATGATGCTTTAAAATATTTTGAATGTGATAATCCTGTACCAACGCCAACTGACTTTATGTTAATGGTATATCCTATTAGAAAAAAATACCACAGTATTATTCCTTCTGTAACTCACGTTGATGGTTCAGGAAGATTACAAACAATTAGAAAAGAACAAAATCCTTTATACTATGGCGTGATAAAGGAATTTGGAAAATTATCTAAAGTACCTATATTAATCAATACATCTTTCAACATACGTGGTGAGCCAATTGTTTGTTCACCATATAATGCATATAAATGTATGATGGGTACTGGCATAGATTATTTAGTTATGGATAAGTTCTTGATAAAACGTTCAGATAATCCCCAACACATGTGGGATTCTGAAGCATCAGCAGCTGATTAAAAGTAATTATGGATATTATAGATATAAAAAATAAGAGGTGGGATAAGAAAATGACACACAATAAATCTTTATTAAAGGAATTATGGGACTTTATGAAAATTAAAAAGAAATGGTGGCTATTTCCAATTATCATTATGTTGGTTTTAGTAGGAGTATTAATTGTATTTGGTCAAAGTAGTAGTCTATCACCATTTATATATGCTTTGTTTTAGAAGTTTGACTTGGAAATTAATTCATTAAATATTTTCCAAGCTTTTTTTCCTTTATTTCTTCCATAAACAATTCTTATAATGTAATTTATATTATTCTTAGGCCATTTGTTTAAAAATTTGCATGGATGTAGATAAATCATATAAGGAATTTTGAAGAACTTTGAAAAAGGATAAAAAAAAGTATAATAAGAGAATCCCGCAGGAGGAAATTTTAAAAATGTCCAACTAGGTACCGGACGTTCTATTAATCCTCTATCTCTTATTTTGAATTTTCTGTTGATAGAGGAAATATGAAAATATCTTCCTGGAAAAAATGAATTAGTTAGAGAGGAATCATATTCATAACCAACTTTTTCTAACATTTTAAATAGTCTATCATCTGTCAAAAAATAAGGAGCACGAAATCCTCTACATTTAATTCCTAAATTTTCAATAACTTTCTTACTTTTGGAAACCTGAAACCACAATTCTTTATCATTTAATTTATTAAGTCTAACATGAGTATAACCATGACTTGCTATTTCATGTTTTTTTGCAATTTTTTTAATCAATTTGGGAAATTTTTCAACAATTTCACCAAGAACAAAAAAAGTAGCCCTTATTTTATGTTTATCAAATAAATCTAAAAGTTTAGGAACTATCTCAGCAATACTTCTAGTTTGATCTGTTTCAAAATCATATTCTAGGTCAACTGTCACTAATGTTTTGTTTTTTGATTTCATTTTTAAATATATTTGTGATATTTAACTATGCAACTTTTTTTATCTCATTACTCCACAACATCGGGTACATGCAGGAAAACAGAAACCATTTTTTTTAAGTTTTTTTCTAAATGATTTAATGCTTTTATTGTAAAATATCTCTTTTATATTATTCTTTTTAAAATCTCCATAACAATAGTTAAAACATCTAATATGTATACATATTTTCCCATCAGTTGTAAAAGCTAATTGATGCCAAGGATAAAAACATTTTGAATTTCTTTTTATTTTTCCCCCTCTTGTATTAAAATATTTAGAGATTGATTTCTGATTTTTTATATTTGGAATTAATCTTATTTGTTTAATATTTCTGTATTTCTTTTTAATTTGATTTAATTGTTCACTTAATGTTTTGTTATTTATTTTGTTAGGGTGGATAATATCAGAAATACATGATTCGGTTTGTTTTATTTTAAATCTTTTATTTTGTTCATCCATCATTTCTTTAGAAACAAAATCCATATATTGCAATTTCACTAAATCAACTTTTATATCTTCATTTTCAATTGCATTTAGAAAATTTAATATTTCTGATTGATTTATGCATGATATTGTGTAGTTTATGGTGATTTTTATCTTTTTATTTTTGTTTAAAATCTTAATTCCATTAATTGCGTTTTTGTATACTCCTTTTAAACCCCTTATTTTATCATGTATCTTTTCAGGGCCATCTATACTAACTTGAATTGAATCTATATTTGTAGAAACAATTTCTTTTGCTTTTTTTGGTAGAAGAAAACCGTTAGTTGTAAGTTTGACATTGTGCCCTTCTTTTTTTATTAATTTTATGATTTCACAAATTTGTGGATGTAATAAAGGTTCAGTCATAAGGATATTAAAAAAAATTTTTCTTTTTCTTATATACGGATCATTTAATAGTTTTCTTAAAAGATTCAAATCGAGATTTGTCTTTTTTTGTGATAATCTTAGAGTGTCTATTCCTTTTCCTTTGGCTTGTCCTACATCACACATAATACATTTTAAATTGCAAATCGAGTTAACATATAATACAATCCCTATTAAATAAGTATATCTATTTTTTATATTGAATACTTCAAATAGTTTGTTAAATATTAATTGCGGTTTTTTTATATAACTTAATATGAATTTTATTTTATTTGTCATTATATTTTAAAGGCATTATATACTAAAAAAAGTTTTAATCCTTTTACTCCTTTATTTTTTTTCAAATTTTTTATTTATCTTATTAACTTCTTTCAAAGCAATGATTCTAACCATTTTTTCAAGTTTTTTATTATTAACCTTGACAGCTCTGTATAAATAAAATATCATTATTGCAAAAAACATAAAACCCAAAATACTAAATAATTGAATTGCACTGATAACATTGAATGTTTGTAAAAAGAATTCTAATGTTGTTGGAAAGCTGACTCCTATCAAAAATAAAATCCAAATTGGTACCCAGATTAGCAAATCCCCTCCTGTTAAATCTTTTCTTCTAAAGTATAACATAGTTAAATATAACATAAACAAACCAAAAATAATTCCTAATACTTGTATTCCTAAAAACATTTTAACCCCTCAATTTCCACAATAGCATTTGTAAAAATATTCTTATTCCATCAATAACTGTTGTGCCTTTTATATTATTTAAATATATTGTCTTGATTGGAACTTCCTGACATCTCAGTTTCTTTTTTCCCGCATTTGCTAGCATTTCTGTTTCAACAGAATAACTGATACTCTGCCATTTTATTTTGTTATAAACATTTGCTTTAATTACTCTAAAACCTGATTGAGTATCATCAATATTTAATCCAAATAACAATGAAAATATTTTATTCAAACCAAAATTGCCTAATTTTAATATAAATGGCATTTTTTCATTAACCATTCTTGAACCAATTAATATGTCAAGATTTTTTTGTTTTAATTTTCTAATTAAAAAAGGAATTTCATCTGGATCATGTTGACCATCACTATCTAATGTCACAATTAATTTTGGACTAAATTTAAGAGCTGCTTCAAATCCTGTTTTTAAGGCAACACCTTTCTTCATATTAATAACATGTCTTAGCACAATATCGGCTTTTGCTTTTTTTGCTTGTTCATAAGTATCATCATTGCTTCCATCATCTATAACGATGATTTTATCCACATGTTTCTTTGTTTTTTTCACAACATCAAAAATGTGTTCTCCTTCATTATGTGCCGGGATTATTGCTATAGTTTTAACTCTTTTCATGTTAATTCATGAGAACTAAAAATCAGTTTTTAAATATTGTTGTTTTGTAGTGGGTATAATGAATATTTTTATTATCCAGGCAAATTCTTATACCATTGAGGCATTATTTGATAAATCTCAAATTGGCGTTTAAGCCCCTCTTTGAATTCAATTTTAGGACTATAACCCAGTAATTTCTTTGCTTTAGAAATATCTGCAAATGTGATTGGGACCTCTGTTAGAGGTTTTTCAATATTCTTTATTTCGCCTTTTCCGAATAATTCTTTTACATTATTGGCTAATCTATTTACACTAATAGGATTCCCGGTTCCAATATTAATAATACTATATTTATATCCTTTTTCTAAAGATAAAATAATTCCATTTACCATGTCATCAATATAAGTACTATCTCTTGCCATTGTACCATCACCATATATTGTCATTGGTTTATCATGGTCAACTTGTCTTATAAAACGTTGAGCAGCCATACCATATGGTCTTTGCAATGGCCCAAACACAGGACCAAATATTCTTATTACAGTAACGTATAAATCATTAGTATTATGACTAAAACTATTACACATTAATTCTCCTGCTGTTTTTGTAGAAGCATATGGTGATATTGGTTTTGATACATTATCTGTTTCTTTAAAAGGAACATCTTCTCTTCCACCATATACAGAAGATGATGAACCAAAAATGAATTGTTTAATGTTATGTTTGGCACTTAATTCAAGCAAATTAGTAGTACCTACTACATTAACATCACTATAGTATGCTGGTTTTTTTATAGAATAAGGAACGCCAGCCATTGCTGCCAGATGAATGATTTTCTGTGGTCTATGTTCATTAATTATTTTCTCTAGTAGATCAACATCCCTTATATCGCATTCAACAAAACAAAAATTTCCAATCTTTTTTCCTTTTTCAAACATAGAATACTCTTCAAGTTTTTCAAAAACAGGGTTTATTATTTTACAATCAGATTCTTCTAGATTATAATCACACAATTTTCTAATTAAATCTAAATTAAAATTTTTTGCTTTTTTAGAATAATATTTCTCAAAATTATCAATACCAATCACATTGTATCCATTTTTTAACAAAGCTCTTGCTAAAAAAGAGCCAATAAATCCTGCACATCCCGTAATTAGTATGTTTGTCATAATCTTTTACCTAAACAAACCAAATTATAATAGCAAAAGGCAAGTATAATAAAACTGTGTATAATGCAACTTGCTTTTCAGTAAATTTTCCGTTTCTTGTAAAAAGATGAGGAATAGAATATATCTTTTTACCATACAAAGATTTTATTTTTCCATCTTCAGTTGCATAACCATAACTTTGGTTTTGAAAGTTTCCGCGAAGTTTTAAAAAGAATTCAATAAAGAATGGAATAGAGATGATCAAAGCAACTTTCTCAATATTACCAACAATTGCAATTATTGCTAATGTTGCTCCGAGCAGATATGTTAAAGAGTCTCCTGGTAAAACACTTGCAGGAGTCCAATTAAATATTAAGAATATTAATAATGAACAAAAAACAGCCAAAGCAATCAAGCTTGCTTCATGTCTGCTGTGGTAAAGTGCATACAATCCAAGGCTTCCTGTATAAATTAATCCAAGGCCTGCTTCTAATCCATTGAACCCTGCTAAAAGATTCACCATGTTTGCAGCACCAATAACACCAATAGGCACGAGTAATAATGCATACCAAACGCCAAAATCAACAACACCAATAAATGGCAAACCCATTTTAGTTGTTCCTGCTTTTATTACCATCAATGGAATAGCAGCAGGTATAACAAGCAATGGTTTTTGCCATCTTTTCAAACCAACGTATTCGCCTTGTGTTTTTTTAACCAAAAGATCATCAAGAAATCCAATAAATGTAATTATCATTATTGAACACATGGATGCAAACAATATAGGAAATGAAGAATCAGTATTTTGAAAAAATTCTCTAATAAAAATAAGAGTCATTAAAGAAATAAATGTTCCCACTAACACAATAAGTCCACCAGAAATAGGAACAAATGTTGGTTTAAACTTAGCCATGTCCCTAACATTTAAACCAATTCTTCTTAAATAACGAATTATAAAAGGTGCAGAAAAATATGTAGACAACACACTTACAATGCAGATTATTAAAAGTGTGGATAAATAAGGCATTTTATTGAATATTATGTTTATTAGTGCTGCCATGTGTGTTGGTTAACATCTTTTATTTATAAGTATTTAGATTCTAATTTACATATCTTCATTAATTCACATATTTTCATTAATTCACATATTTTCATTAATTCACATATCTTTATAAATCAACACCAGCTCCACCAAGATCATGACATCTATTATTCAAGCAATAATACTCGGAATAGTTCAAGGCATAACAGAATGGCTGCCCATTAGTAGCTCTGGTCATCTCGTCATTACAAAATTCTTGTTCAACTTACAACCAGACATATTGTTTGACATAATATTGCATTATGGTTCATTAGTTGTCATTTTTCTAGTTTTTTACAAAGAAATAAACAAGATAATATTTTCTTTTTTTTATAAAAAATATAAGAAATATAGAAAATTAGCTTATCTAATAATCATAGGCTCCATACCGACCGCATTGATTGGGTTTTATTTTCATGATGCATTTGAAAAATTATTTTCAGATATTTTTGTGGTATCTATTGCATTAATAATCACAGGGTTTTGGTTATATTTAACTAGATTAAAGATGCATACTAGTGGAAGAAAACAATCTAATAATTGGTTAAAGTCACTGATAATAGGCATTGCACAAGGCGTTGCAATTGTTCCAGGGATATCAAGATCAGGCTCAACAATATCAACCGGATTGTTGCTAAATCTAGATAGAAAGGAAAGTGCAAGATTTTCTTTTTTACTTGCAATTCCCGCAATACTAGGTGCAACATTATACGAGACTCATACCTCACCAAATTTAATCTTCACACAACAATACTTAATCCCAATCTTAGTAGGAACAATAGTTTCAATTATCACAGGACTAATATCATTAAAATGGTTATTAAAAGTTATTAATAAGGGAAAATTATATAAGTTTGCATATTATTGCTGGTTTGTTGGCATAATTTTATTGATTGTTTCATTTTTATAAAATAAAAAAAATTAAAATGCCGCCAATGTTATTGGCAAGTGAGCCAATGTTCAATTCGAAAGACTTCAATGGTACTCTGTTTGTTATGAAAAAATAGGAGTAGGCGAACGGGGCATTTTAATTATAAAAATAAAATAAAAAAAAATAAAATAAAATAAAATAAAATAAAATAAAATAAAATAAAATAAAGAGGGTGATCATATGGGAAAAGCACTTATTACTGGAATAACAGGCTTTGTTGGAAGCCATTTAGCAGAACTTCTTTTATCAAAAGGTTATGAAGTTTTTGGCATAACTAGGTGGAGAAGTGATACTGAAAACATAGCACATATCAAGGATAAGATTAATTTTATAGAAGCAGATCTTCTTGATGCACATTCAATGAACCGCGCACTTATTTCATGCATGCCAAACAAAATATTTCACTTAGCAGCACAATCATTTGTACCAACGTCTTGGACAGCTCCTGCAAACACAATGGAAATTAATGCGGTTGGCCAGATCAACTTGTTTGAAGCAGCAAGAAAAGCAAACTGTGATCCCGTTATACAGATAGCATGTTCATCAGAAGAATATGGCATGGTTCATCCAGATGAAACACCAATAAAAGAAACAAATCCATTAAGACCTTTGAGTCCTTATGGTGTTAGCAAGGTTACACAAGATTATTTAGGTTATCAATATTTTAAATCATATGGATTAAAGGTTGTGAGAACAAGAGGTTTTAATCATACTGGTCCAAGAAGAGGCGAAGTTTTTATTTGCAGTGATTTTGCAAAACAGATTGTTGAAATAGAAAAAGGTTTGAAACAACCAATAATGAGTGTAGGTAATTTAGAAGCGATTAGAGATTTTACAGATGTAAGAGACATGGTTAAAGGTTATTTAACAGCTGTTGAAAAAGGCATTCCAGGCGAAGTTTACAATGTTTGTTCAGGCAAAGGATATAAAATGAAAGAAATGCTTGACATGCTTTTAAGATTAACAGACAAACAAATTGAAGTAAGGCAAGATCCTAAAAGAATGAGACCAAGCGATGTCCCTTTATTAGTTGGAGACAATACAAAGTTTATTAACCAAACAGGATGGAAACCAGAAATACCATTTGAAAAAACATTAAAAGATATAATGGATTATTGGAGAAATAAGATTTAATGTTTCATATTAAATCTAGAATCATCTCCAAGATCAGCAGAACAATAATTGCCAATCATTTCAGCATTTTCTCCAATTAAAGAATAATTTAATACTATTTTTTCAACTTTTGCTCCAGGACTTATAACACAATCTTTGATAACACTATCTTCGATTTGGGCATTTCCACCTATTGTAACATTTGGTCCTATTATTGAATTAGTGATTTTAACATTATTTGGACTTATATAAACCGGAGGGGTGATAACACAACCAGGATACATAGAAGAGTAATCTTTTTGATCACTCATTTCTAATAATTTTCTGCTCGATTCTAATAATGTTTCTTTTTTACCACAATCAAGCCAGTCATCTAATTTTGGCGCTTTAAATCTTTTACCTTCCCCAATCATTAATTTAAGAGGAAGTGTAAGATAATATTCCTTTTTACTGTCATCTTTTGCGCCATCTTTCATTCTTTGTTCCATAGTATACTCAATCTTATCCATTAAATTTGTTCCATTCTTTAAATAGTATAATCCAACTATTGCTAAATCACTTCCTACATCATGTTGTGGTTTTTCAACCATTTCTTTTATATATCCCTGTTCATTTAAAGTAATTATTCCAAATCTGCTAGGATCATTTGTTGGAAAAGAATATATCAAACCGTCACAATCTTTATATTCACTGAATATTTTTGTTAAGTCAGCAAAAAAAAGAGTGTCATTAAATATAATCATCATTTCTTCATCTTTTTCTAAATAGGGTTTTGCTAACCAAACTGCATGCGCAGGTCCTAATTTTTCTTCTTGAATAACATAATCTGCTTTATAATCTGGATAATATTTTTTAATATATTGTTTTATCTGCTCATCATTATTTTTGTCAGTAATAAAAACAAATCCATTTATTTTGTCAATTATTTGTTCTAGACCATCCATAATATTGCCAAGTAATCTTCTTTTACCCACTATTAATCTAGATTTTGTAGTGGTGTGAGTTAAAGGTCTTACTCTTTTTCCGCTTCCTGCAACTGGTAGTATTACTTTCATTTTAAATTTTTATTTGTCCTTTTATTTTTATATTTTATGGTTTTTTCCAGGTCTGCCTATACAATAATGTATAAAATCATGTTTCATTATTTCTTCAAGATCAAATGTTTGTCTTCCTTCGAATATCCATAATGGTTTATTAACATTAGGATCTTCATAAACCATATATTCTCTTAATTCAGATAATTCAATTTCTTTAAACTCAGGCCATTCTGTTGCAATTATTAAAACATCCGTATCAGTCACAGCATATTCATAGTTATGACAAAATGCTATTTGTTTATTAAAGTCATCTTTTGTACCAAGTTCTGCTTTATTTACATACCATTCTAAAAGCTCAGCTCTAGCATTGTCCATTGCTTTTGGATCATATGCTCTTATTTTAGCACCTAAACCAAGCAATTGTTTGACAACTTCAATTGCTCTTGATTCTCTTATATCGTCAGTATTTTCTTTAAATGCTAATCCAAGTACCGAGAATACTTTATCATTCATTGTCCATACTTCTTCTTCTATCTTGTCTAAGAAATAATTAATTTGTGTATCATTGATTGTTAAGATGTCTCTTAGTAAGCTAGGATCTAGACCAAGATCTTTTGTTATACTGTAAAGTGCCCTTACATCTTTTGGAAAACATGATCCCCCAAATCCCAGACCTGCAGACAAAAATGCATTTTTACCAATTCTTTTATCTAGTCTCATTATTTGTGCAACTTTTTCAACATCTGCACCAGTTTTATCACATACTCTTGAAAGTAAGTTAATGTATGAAATTGACATTGCTAAAAAACCATTTGAACCTAGCTTAGAAAGTTCAGCACTCCAAATATCTGTTTCAATAATCTTATCAGAAAACATGCTGTAAAGCCGTCTCATCTTTTGCCTAGGCATTTCATCATTATCAACATACCCTATAGCAATTCTGTCAGGATTTTCACAATCATGTACTGCCCAACCTTCTCTTAAGAATTCTGGATTTGAAACAACATGATAATCTATTCCTGCTTTTGCATATTTTGCTATTGTATTAGCAACTTTCTCTCCTGTTTTAACAGGAACAGTACTTTTATCTATGACAACTTTTGGTGAATTCATATACATTGCAACATCTTTTGCAACTTTTGCAACATAGCATAAATTTGCTCTATTAAGATGTGGATCTATTTCTCCTGCTTTTAATTTTCTAGGCGGAGTTCCTACACAAATAAAGATTAAATCAGAATTTTCAACACCGTATTTTGTGTCTGTTGTAAATTCTAATCTTCCAGATTCTACATTTTCTTTAACTTTTTCTTTTAATCCAGGTTCATATATAGGTATTCCTCCTTTGTTAAGAAAACTAATTTTTGTCTCATTAGAATCAACACAAATAACTTTGTTTCCCCAATCAGCAAACTCTGTTCCAGAAACAAGACCAACATAGCCAGACCCAATCATACAAATGTTTTGCGGTTTATATGCCATCATTATCACCTTTTTATTTTATTTAATTTAATATTCCACAAAAATCAACAATTCCTTTATAAGAATTTATATTATTAAGTAAATATTAAAGAAAGTTTTAGAAAAATAAAGGTGGACAGCTTATCTAGTTTCCCGCACATAAGTGCAGTACAGCTAAATACGGAAGCTTGCTTAACTTTGGTGTTCGAAATGGGTACCAGTGAACCAAGCCCCTATGACCGTCCGTATATGGGGAATTATTTGGTGTTTATAAAGTTAACTATATTTTCCAGTGTAGAAACCTTTATATATACTATTAGTTTTAACATATTTATAATTAATATTAAACAAAACAAGGTGATAAACAATGCTAAAGATGAAAAAAATATCAGAAACATTTGACATGAAAGTTTTTACAGACACTGGTGATTATTTCGGTGATGTTGAAGAATCAATTCTGACTTCAAACAAAATATTTGGTTGGAAAGTTAAAGCAACAAAAGCTTCATTCTTAGCAAAAGTCTTAGGAAGTGCAAAAGGCGTTATTGTACCTCACCAACTAGTAAAGAGCGTAGGTGACGTAATGATAATTAGCAAAGCAGCAGTTCCAAGCTATAATCCTAATGAAGCACAAGAATGAGAAACAAATTCAATTATAAAAGATTATTAGACAACTTAGCAAGAAGTAATTTTGTTTGGATTAACTATAACAGAGAAGAAAGTGTTTCTAATCTAAGCAATCTTCAACAACTAGAAGTAAGATTAAACATTCCTAATTAATTTTTATTATTCTTTTTTTAGTTCTGCAAGTTCTTTTTCTAATTCTTCTATTTTGCTTTCTTGTTCTTGCATTGCTAAACCAATCTTTTCTAAGTCTTCTGCACTTTTGGCTATTACTGCAAAGCCTTCATCTATCTGTTCTACTATTTTTTTTTCTGCAGACAAATCTTCTAATTGAGATAAAGTAACCATTCTTAGAGAATTATTATTACCTTTTATACCGCTTGCAAGTCCATAGACTTGTGATCCAAATTTTTCCATATTGATTACCTCCTTTATTGTTTATAACAAGTTAAACCTAAATTTTATATAAACTTTTTGTTAATATTCTCTGATTTTTCTTAGTTACATTTATAAATAATAAACATATAAATAAATACATGAAAAAAGTATTATTAATTATTAACCCAAATTCAGGCTTTGGCTTAGGTAAAACATATTTGCCAAAGATAAAAGAGTTTTTTGAAAAAAAGAATATTAAACTAGATGTATTTCAAACAAAAAAATCAAAAGACGCAACTAATTTTGCAAGAAAAAACAAAAACAAATACAATATTATTATTGCATCTGGTGGTGATGGAACAATAAATGAAGTTATCAATGGTTTAGTAGGAGGAAAAGCATCATTAGCAATAATTCCACTAGGAACAGCAAATGTTCTAGCATCTCAGTTTAATATACCAACAGATGTTGAACAAGCATGCAAACTAATTTTAAAGAAAAAACCAAAAAAAGTAGATTTAGGAAAAGCAAATAATCATTATTTTTTGCAATCATGCGGTGTTGGATTTGATGGCTTAGTAATAAGTCAGGTAAACACAAAATACAAACAAAAAACAGGAAAACTTTTGTTCTACTTAAATATATTTAAGTGTTTATTTAAATTTAGTCTACCAGAACTAAGGATAATTGTAGATAAAAAATTAACAAATGGTTACACAGCAATAATCATGAATTCAAAATATTATGGTGGAAAAATAATAATGGCAGAAAACGCAAAAATGAATGACGGTCTATTTGATATCATTGTTTTTGAAAAATCGTCCCCATTATTAATGTTTCAAGTAGTTTTTTCAGGGATTTTATTTGGAAAACTCTTAGACTTTGACAACATAAGCATTTACAAAGGTAAAAACATTAAGATCCAATCAGTAGGTGAAAAAAGTTTTGTACAAACAGACGGTGAATTAATTGGCAAGACACCTATAAAAATATCAGTTCTTCATAATAAGCTAAAAGTTGTTTATTAAATAAAAAATTAATTTATTCTATCTTACTTAAGAATTCCTTTTCACTTATATCATTAACCATCACAAACATTGACTTCATACCCTTATCAAATGAAGCTTTATCAGCAATTCTATGGTGAGTATATGGGAAGATTATCCATTTTTTGTCTAATAAAGAAAAAGGGTTTACAAAATATATACTGAACTTTGCACCAAGACCAACAAAAGATTTCCAGTTCTTAATTAATAATTTAAAATTATCTTTATTATTAACAACAACAAGACCAATCCATTTATCTTTATTTATTTTTTTTAATTTATTTAACAGATCATTTAAATCAGAAACAAATGGAATAACAAAGAACATTTTTTCTTTATCTTTATATTTAACATATAAACCGTAAATTTTTCTTTCAACAGAAACAATACTCTTCAGAATAACATCTTTATTCTTGACAAAATTTTCAATCCATTCAGTTAAATATTCTTTTGGATCCAATCTATCACCATATTAAAATAATCAATCATAGTATAAAAATCTATCTGAAAAAAGTTTTGGTGAAACTCTTGCCAGTTTGGCCAGTGAGCACCAAGCAGATAGGACTACTATCAGGCCTTTCTATAAAACAATACAAAAACATTGAAAGTGCGAACGAAAGAGTTTCACCAGCTAAAAAAATAAAATTAAACAAACAATACCTAAAAATTTATAAACAACAAACAAAAACCAATTAATATAATAAAAACAAAAGGTGATAAAACATGACAGAAGAATTAAGCCCAGAAGCTAAAAAAGAAATGAGTGAAGAAGACAAGGAAGAACTTGAGATGGAAACAGGTAAAAAAGACGAAGACCTGGAAACAGACGAAGGAAGGGAAGCTCAGTTAGAAGACGATGCAATAGACCCTGGTGAAGAAGGCTTTATGAAAGGCGAAGAACAAGCAGATGATTATAGTAAAGACAAAGAAGAAAAAAAAGAGGAATGAACAAACTTCAATCTATAAAAAAAGCTTGCAAAGTAACAGACAACATATTTTCAGAAATAGTTTTAAACCTAAAACAACATAAATTCAAGACAGAGCAAGATATCTATAAATTCATTCTAAAACAGATTAGAAAAAGAAAATTAAGACCATCTTTCTTACCTTTAGTTGTAAACAATAGTCATAGAATTCATCCAAAACCAAGAAAATACAAACTAAAACCAGGATTTCTTATCATAGACTTTGGTGTTAGAATAAACAGTTATTGCAGCGACATGACAAGAACATTATATTTAGGAAAACCAACCAAATATCATATAAAACTTTACAACATAGTATTATCAACATAAAGATATGCATTAAACAAAGCAAAGCCAGGTATTGGCGGTAAAGAATTAGATGAGTTAGTAATTAAGAAATTTGGTAGATATGCCAAATACTTTGTACATGGTTTAGGTCATGGCTTAGGAAAAAGGATCCACACAAAACCAAGTCTTAGACTAGATTCAAAAGACATTCTTAAGAAAGGAGACATATTTACAATTGAACCAGGACTTTATTTTAAAGACAAGAATATTGGTTTAAGGATTGAAGATACAGTTCATATAAGTAATAAATTACATATTTTGACAAAGTCAACAAAAAAGATGATAATAATAGATATTTAATCTCCTTTTAATTTTAGACCTATAGGATAGAATATATTCATATAAATATCTTCTACAGTACCTTTTCCACAATTTTTGATTGCAAGTAAATCAGCATATGACATTTCAACTAGTTCTTCCACTGTCTTAACAGCAGCACGTTTTAAAACATTACGTGATCTTACACTTAAATTAAAACTACTTACTTTCTTTTTAAGGTAATTTTTTAAACTTCCCTTATATTTCTTTATATCATATTCTTTGCAATAAAAATCTCTTGCATCGTGAGTTTTAGTTCTTTCAACTTTGACAGAACCAAGAAATACTTCGCAAGAATAATTTATCTTTATAACACTGTCTCTTACCCTTCTAAGACATGATTCAATATTTGACCCATTCCTTTCAATTAATAATAAAGCATTTTCCCTTAACTCTTCTTCTTCTTCTGCATAAATGTCTTGATCAGCTCTTTTTCTCACAGCACCAATTCCTTTGATCATGTCTCTTGGATATGTTCTATAAGTATCTATACATTTTTTTGATGCATATTTTATTATCTCAATAAAATATTTTGTGTTTTTACTATTTTTTATACTTTCTATCCATTCACTTACTGCTTCTGAGGATTTATTTTTAATTTCAGGTAATGATAATCCATCCATGTCAGAACATATTTCTTGGATCTTGTCAGATATTGTTTCTCCTTTTTCAAGTTTGTCAATACTTTCAATCTCTTTGAATTTACTCAACTGATCAATTAAATTATCAATTATAAATAAATAAACTTCTCTTTTTTCAAAAGCACTAAGATCAGATATTGCCTCAGCTACATTATTTATCTTATCTTTTGCTTTTCCTTTTATCCCCATAGCTTTGGAAACTTTTCCATGAAGTTCATAATTTATTCGCATATACTTATTTTAAAAACATTCCATTTATAAACATTTATCTACTCAAGAATAATACTCAACCAACTTTCTCACAGCTTTCACAGCCATTGACGGAAACTGATAACAAGGCACTCCATTAGAAATCAATCCTTTATTTATTTTATTTACATAATCACCACCAGTGCTGATCACAACAATTGGTTTTTTCTTCATTTTTTTATACTTAACAATAACATCAACTACACCCTGATCTAACAAAGGCAATTGGTAAAGAATAACAACAATAATAATATCAATATTCTTATCATCAATTAACACAGACAATGCTTTATCATAACGTTCTGTATCAGAATCACCAATTATATCCAAAGGATTACGAACAGAGACAATCTTTGGCATCAACTTCTTTAATTTATTAACACTTCCTTTACCTAACTCAGCCATAACCAAGTCATTATCAATAATTTCATCAGTACTCAGTATTCCATAACCACCACCATCAGTCAAAACAAAAATTCTCTCACCGAGTGGTTTAATGCTTTCATCTAAAACAAGAGCAAAATCAAACATTTCTTCTAAAGAATCAGCAGAAATAATATCACACTGTTTAAACACACCATCATATATCAAAGCATCACCTGCTAATGAACCAGTATGAGACAAAGCAGCTTTACTGCCTTCAGAAGTCTTACCACCTTTGATAGCAATTATAGGCTTTTTCTTAGAAACTTGTTTACAAACCTCAATAAATCTTTTACCATTCTTAACACCTTCAACATAAAGACATATTACTTTTGTTTCAGGATCATTACCTAAATATTCAATTAAATCACTTTCATCAATATTAATCGCATTACCATATGACACAAACTTAGAAAACCCAATATGTTTTGAAGAAACAAGATCAAGTATAGCAGTACCAAGTGCACCACTTTGTGATATAAATCCTATTCCACCAGCCTTTGGCCTTTGCATTTTATAACTTGGTATAAACAAACAATCAACTTTAGAATGTGCATCTAATATTCCTAAAACATTAGGACCAATTACCTTTATCTTGTATTTATCTAATAACCTTTTTAATTCATTAGTTAACTTAGTATTACCAGTTTCACCAAAACCAGCAGATATTATCACGACATGTTTTATCTTTTTCTTAGCACAATCCTTAATAATATTTGGTATAAAACGAGCAGGTATAGCAATAACAACCATATCAACTTTTTCTTTTATATCACCAACTTTTTTATAACATTTTTTATGAAGAATAAACTCATACTTTGGATTAACAGGAAATACTTTTCCTCTAAAACCATGTAACATGTTTCTAAATACAACATGCCCAACTTTACCAGGATTCTCAGATACACCTACTATTGCCACATTCTTTGGTTTAAAGAACTTGTCTAGGGATTTCATCTTCACCTCAATCCTATTTTATGAAATATCATTTATAAAACTATCGAATAGTAACCTTTAAATAGCTCTATACCCTAAAACCACATTATGCCTAAAAAAACCATATATGCACAAGATAAAGCAGACAAATTTCTAAGTAAACACATAAAAATAGCTAAATCTCAATTAACAAAAAACCTAAATCAAGCTCTAAAAGCAGCAACAAAACTCAAATATCCATTAGTTCTTAAGATCATTTCACTAAAAGCACTGCACAAAACAGACATAGGCGGAATAAAGACATGCAATAATGAGCAAGAATTAGAAAATAATTACAAAGAACTAGAAAAATTAGCAAAAAAAAAGAGATTAAGACCATACCAAATCTTAGCACAAGAATTCATAAAAGGCAAAGAATTAATAATCGGCATAAAGAAGGACCCAACATTCCAGCATGTAATAATGCTTGGCTTAGGTGGCATATTTGTAGAAATATTAAAAGACGTAACATTCAGAGCATGTCCAATAACAAATAAAGATGCACAAGAAATGATTAATGAATTAAAAGGGGGTAAAGTATTATGTGGTGTGAGGGGTGGTTCCTCAATTAACATAAACAAACTAAAACAAACATTAGTAAAAGTCTCACAAATACCAACAAAAAACAAAAAGATCTTAGAACTTGACATAAATCCATTAATAGCAAATGAAAAAGATGTTGTTGCTGTTGATACTAGGATTGTGTTTGATTAATCTAACTTATCATCCAAAGTTCTAAATGGCACATATTTTCTAATAAACTTAAAAGGGCTGTCCTCAGGATCATCATCATATGTAAGTTCATATAATCCTACCAAGCCACCATAAACAATTGCTTTAACTTCTTGCCATATACTTCTTCCTCTATATCCAGAAATAAATCTCTCTCCCATTTTATTTTACCTTTTTCTTACACCTACCCTTTCCACCAGTCTTATAAACTCTATAACGACGTTTCAATTTTTTTTCTTTCTTTGACTTTCTTTTGTAATCATCAGACATTAGTATCACCACCTATACTAAAGTAATAACTCAATGCATAATATATTTTACAAAACAATCAAGTATTTAAATAACTTGTGTTAAAAAAACTATGAATAAAGATTAATTAAAAATAATGAAACTGGTGTCTGTTAAGACCAGTGAAAACCAATCACATTGTAAAACTATCAGGCCTTTCCAAGTAACAATAGAACAAATGGAAAGTTTGAACGAACCAGTTTCATTAAAAAACCAGAGGTGATAAACATAATTCTATGTGACAAAGATTTAACAAAAGCTATTCAAGAAAAAAGAATAGAATTAAGACCATTTGACAAGACACAGATTGGTCCATCAGGAATAGATGTAAGAATAGGATACAACATAAGAAAATTCAAAGACACGCACCAAGAAAAATTAAATCCATTAGAAGAATATTTTGAAGATGAATTAACAGAATTAGCAGAACCAGAAGACGGAAGATTCATTATTTACCCAGAAGACATGATTTTGGTACCAAGCTTAGAATGGATAAACATGCCTAATGACATGGTTGCAAGAGTAGTTGCAAGACATTCATTCAATAGATTAGGATTAGTAGTAGTGGGGAATGCAGGCACAATTGAGCCAGGATTCAAAGGTTTCCTAACAATAGCAATCAAGAATGTAGGTAAGACACCTATAATACTATACCCAGAAATGCCGATATGCAAACTAATGTTTGAAAACATGTCATCTAGTGTAAAGATCCCATATGGAATGATGGAAAAATCAAAATATCAGGAACAGCAAGGTCCTACTGGTAGTAGGTTGCATATGGAGAAACATTAACCAACTTTTATAAACTCTGCTCCACCTACCAATTTTATGCTAAACATAGACGGATCTTACAAAAGTGGCGGAGGACAAATTCTTAGAACAGCACTAGCCCTCTCAACTTTAATTCATAAACCATTTTCAATAGATAAGATTAGATCAGGAAGACCAAAACCAGGTTTTAAACCACAACACTTGACTTGTATAAAGGCTCTAAAGATGTTTACAAACTGTGACGCAGTAGGAGCAGAAATTCTGTCAACCAAATTAGACTTTATTCCTGGCAAAATCACAACAAAAAACCTAAACATTGACATTGGCACAGCAGGATCAATAACATTACTCCTCCAATCAATATTACTTCCACTCTTATTCTCAGAAAAAAAACTAAAAATCAAAGTAAAAGGCGGCACAGACGTATCATGGTCACCACCAATAGACTATTTTGCAAATGTAATTCTACCACAACTAAAACCTTATACAAACAAACTAGAACTAAAAATACTTAGAAGAGGTTATTATCCAAAAGGAGGTGGTTTAGTTGAGTTAATAATTGATCCTAAGTATAAATTATCAGAATACTCAACATTCAATAAATTCCATCAATACATAAAACAACAAGATCAACAAATTAATTTAACACAACAATATGATCTAATCAAGATAAATGGAATAGTCAATGCAACCAAACCATTAATGAAAGCAAACATAGGTGAAAGGATAAAAAGAAGTGCTAAGATGGAATTAGGTAGACTGAATGTACCAATCAACATAAGCGTTGAATACTGTGATTCATTAAGTGATGGTTGTGGAATAACATTATATGCAACATTTTCAAAAAACAAGAATGAAATAGACCAAAACAATCCAATAATTCTCGGATCAGACACATTAGGCAAAAGAGGAAAAAAATCAGAACAAGTTGGAAAAGAGGCGGCACAAAAACTAATAAAAGAAATACAATCAAAAGCAGCTGTTGATAAGAACATGGCTGATAACATATTACCTTATCTTGCACTTTTCGGCGGAAAGCTTAAGACATCAGAACTTACAAATCACACATTAACAAACATCTATGTAATTGAACAGTTTTTAGGTAAAGTGTTTGATGTTGATAAGGAAAATAAGATTATGTCGGTGAAAACATCATAGATATAGTCAATTTAACTTTATGCTTATGTTTATAGAATTCTCTTCTTGGATACTGTTTACAAAGCACTACTAATTTAGAATTCATTTTCTGATTATATTGAATAATACCTTCTGCAGACATTGGTTCTTCTGGTTCAATAAGATCATCAGGATGATCAGGCCTTCTATATCTAAAACCTTCCCCTTCAACCCCATCAACTCCAACCATTTCATAAAACAAACTTACAGTAACTACTGCTCCTTTTTCTTCACAAAACTCCCTTTTAGGAGGATGAGTTGTTTTATCAAGATATCTTACAAGATAGACATCTTCAGGTAAAGTCTCTATCTGCATTTTTAAGAGTGAAAAAGGATGAGTCCTTGTATTTTCATTAAAAATATAAAGAGGGTACTCACTTAATAAAAATAAGTCAATATCTTCATAATCTTTAGTATCTATGCTAGTTCCTGCAGCTATTATTGCAAAATTTGTTGGGATTTTAACTCCTTCAGCAGTTTGAATCAAACTAAATTTGGTTCTATTAAGTTCATATAATGTTTGTTTTACTCTTTCTTGCTCTACATCTCTTAGATTATTGATCCAAGTTCTTGCATGATGAAGCTCTTTATGTGATAGATTTAGAAGTATACATTCTAATGGAATATTACTTTGTTTTTGTATTTCATTAGACCCCATATTATTAATAATTTTAATTAATTTATATATAATGTTTATTGTTATCAAGGATATATATATTTTCTTAATTTCACCAAAACCTTTAAATATGGGTTAGTCTACAAAGCATATTATGCATGCAAAGTCTACAACAATAAGAATAGATTATTCTACAAAGCATAAGTTAGAAAACTTAGATTTTGTCAGAAAACACACTTTTGATCAAATTCTTTTGAAATTAATAGAACTTTATGAGAAAACTAAGCATTCTAAACCAATAAAAACAGAATCAAAAAAACAAGAATCCAAATCCACAACAATAAGAATCACAAAACCAACTAGAGACAAACTAGAAAACTTAGATTTTGTTAGAAAACACACTTTTGATCATATCATTCTCCTATTAATCCAATTATATGAAAAAAATAAAACGAGGCAGCGCAAATGAAACATTTGCTGGCCTCTTTTTCAAAGAAAACGAGGTATAAGAAATGAATAAGCATAAAATAAATATTTTTGGGATTTGCTCAGTAATATTCATTGTAGTTTTTTGTACAATGGTGTCTGCAGTAAGTCTACCAACTGTTGGAGGTGATGATGATGCTTGGGGTACAATACTAAATAGTTATTTGACAAATTTAGCAGGCCCTAATGCAACAGAATTAAACCAGACAATGGTCAATGGTTCAAATATTTATGCTTCTTCAATCAATACAACCCATCTATTGGATAGCACAATTACAGATGACGATATCTCTGATACTACCAACCTAACTTTAGGTGAAAAAATAACATTTACTTTAGGAGAAGTCATTGATAATATTGTAGATGGATGGATAACTATAACTGGCGGATTGAATGCTACTGGAAATATTGCAACTGAAGGTAATGTTACTGCTGATTATTTCATAGGTGATGGGAGTAAATTAACAAATGTCGCAGGCACAACAGACACAGACACTAATGTCACAACAGCATGTACAGGCAATGATCAAGTCTTAACAAGCAACAACACTTGTGTAAGCTTGAATGCAACAATCAGTGCTTTAGACACAGACACTAACACAGACACAACTTATGATGCAGAAGAAAATTACATTTATGAATCTTCAAATACATTTTACATAAATGAAACAGTGCTTAATGCTACTATTGATGATAGAGATGACACAAGCAGCGCAACAGACTACAGCATCTTATCATACACAGAAAACATTACTAACATGCCAGATGATTTAACTAATTTCACAAACACTCCTGGTTTTATAACAACAAACACTGACACAAATGTCAGTTCTATTTGTTCTAATGATGAAGTCTTGTTAGGCCAAGACATAGCATCTTGTGTAAACCTTAACAATACAATAACTGATTTAGATACTTTAACAGATTACAGCATCTTATCATACACAGAAAACATTACTAACATGCCAGATGATTTAACTA
>CAZYAB010000001.1:134598-275014 GCA_964645705.1 uncultured Methanosarcinales archaeon
TACAGCATCTTATCATACACAGAAAACATTACTAACATGCCAGATGATTTAACTAATTTCACAAACACTCCTGGTTTTATTACATCATATACTGACACTGACACAAATGTCAGTTCTATTTGTTCAGATGATGAAGTCTTGTTAGGCCAAGACATAGCATCATGTGTAAATCTTAATAACACAATCACAGACCTTAACACAGGAGGATCAGATGGCGCAGGTTCTTGGGTAAATGATTCAACAACAACTAACACCAGCAACATAATGCATTTATTAGAAGGAGATGAATATCTTAAATTTGATTATGATTTTGCAAAATACCAAATATTGTCAAGCACAAACCTAAGCTTTGATGCTGTTGAAGGTGGAGCAGGTCAAATACAATTCTGGGATAATGTAACTATTTATGCAGACCTTCATCTTGACACTAGTTATAGTTATTATGGTGATGGAAGCAAATTATCAGGAATCTCAGCAAGTGTTTCAGCAGACTCAATAAATGGAACAGAATTAGCAGACACAATCACATTAGATGCAAACATGAATGTTTTGGCAGGAAACTTTAGTATAAACAATTCTAACTTGGTTGTTGACATTAGTAATGAAAGAGTTAGTATTGGTGACACAACTCCTAGTGCAATGTTACAAGTTGGTGGAGATACAGGTTATGATGGAGAATTACAAGTATGTAGTGATGCATCAAGGTGCGCTGTATTAGAAGCAGATGATTCAGGACTATGGATACATACAGGAAGTACAACTAATCATGATTTCCAAATTGTAAGAAATGATGTATCAAGAATTTATATTGATAATACACAAACTCTTTTTAGAAATTCTTCAGGAAATAATGAAATGATATTGAAAGATGGAGGAAAATTAGGTATTGGTGTGACACCTACCGATGCATTAACAGTAGCAGGAAACATAAATGCGACTTCTAATAACATCACGACAGTTGATTGCATACACTTTACAAGCGGAGGCAAGATTTGTGATTCACCTTAATGCATAAGATGAAAAAACCAAACCAAACAAAAATTGCACATTACATTTTGATAGTTATTAGTTTTATTTTTTTAGTCTATGCAACACCATCAATAGAATACACTGATCCAACACCAAGCAATGCAACATCTCAAACAGAAACATATGTTGAAATAAATATTTCTTCAGATGATTCAATAGAACACTATACTTTTGTTGATCTAGATGAAACATTGTTATTATGGATGAGGATGGATGATGTTAATGCAACAGGCCATCCTGTTGATTTATCTTCTCATGGAAATAATGGAACACTAAACGGAGTAATTATAAATTCTACTTCAGGATATTATGGAAATGGTAGCAGGTTTGATGGATCAAGCAGTGATATTAAAATTTCAAATGAACCTGCTTTTGATTTTGAAAGAACAGATAGTTTTTCAACTTGTTTTTGGGTTAATTTTGACACAATTGGAGATGTTGTTCATACTCCTTTGTCTAATTTAGACGCAAGTGCTGTTGGATGGGAAGTGCATACTTGGGATAATGTTGGAACAGGAGTTCATGATGGTGATGCTATATCATTATATTTAATTAGTACTTGGCCTTCTAATACAATTTGGGTTAGTGCAGACAATGCTTTAGCAGGAACAGCAGGTAAATGGCAGCATATTTGTATTACTTATAATGGAACTAGTGCTGCGTCAGGAGTAAGAATATACCAAGATGGAGTTTCTAAATCTTTAACAACTAGATATGATTCACTTTCAGCTTCTATGAAAAACAATAAAAATCTTTATATTGGAGAAAGAGCAGATATAGGAAATCCTCTTGACGGAATGATGGATGAAATTCTTATATTTAATAGAACTATTTCAGACAATGAAATATTATCAATATACAATGCAACTGCAAACCAATATTTTAATAATTTTACAGATTTATCTTATGCTACTCATACATTCAAAGGATATTCTGTTTCTTCAAACGCAACCAAGAATGAAACATTAGAGAGAACAATAATAATTAAGCAAGATATTGTTGACCCTATAATAAATTTCACAGATCCAACACCTGATGATTCATCATCACAATTAGCAACAAATGTTGAAATTAATATATCAATCACAGAAGAAAACATGGACACATTGATTTACAATTGGAACAAAACAAATTACACTATATTCAATGATTCTTTGATGTTGATGTTTAATTTTGATAATATCTCTGATTTAAATGAAAATGAAACACATGTTGTTGATATGAGTGGCAATGGTTATAATGGTACTGTTTATCAAGGTGCAATAATGAATTTAACAGATGGTAAATATAAAGGTGCATTTGATTTTGATGGAAGTAATGATTATATTGAAGTTCATCCTTTTGACATGCCTGAAACTAATTTTGCAGTTGCATTATGGTTTAAAACTTCTCAAGCAACTACTGGAATTTTTACTGCAAGTCAGACAGCTAATTGGGGATATTATGATAGAGACATATTTCTGAGCAGTGGAAATCTTAAATTCAGAATGTGGAGTGAGGAAACAATAACAACTCCAGGCACTTATAATGATAGTGAGTGGCATCAAGTAGTTGCTGTTGTTGATTCAACAGGAATGAAATTATATGTTGATGGAGCACTTGAAGCAACAGGATCAAAAACTTCTTCAGATGCTGTGGATTCAAACAATTTGTTAATTGGATATAATAATCAGGCAGTTGGAAGTACTTATTTTGATGGTTTTATAGATGAACTAAGAATCTATGATAGAACTTTAACAGCAGATGAAGTCTCACAATATTATCTTTCAAACTTAAACAAATGCAACACAACACATTGGAATTTATACATAAATCAAACAAAAAACGCAACACAACAATTAGATTTAGAAACTTATACATACCAAGCATTTGTCACAGACATAAGTTCTAACACAGTTCAAACAGATCAAAGAACAATAACTGTTTCAGCAGACGCAACAGACCCAATAATTAATTTCACAGATCCAACACCTAACAATGGAACATCACAAACAGCAACAAATGTTGAGATAAACATCTCTATTACAGAAGAAAATTTAGACACATTAATCTATGATTGGAACAATACAAATTACACAATGTATAATGATTCTTTGATATTGATGTATAATCTAGATAATGTTTCTGATTTAGGTGAAAGCAGTTCTCTTATTGTTGATATAAATAATAATATAAATGCAACTGTTTCAGGTCCTGTGTTTAATCAATCAGTAGGCAAGCATCGTGGTGCATATCAATTTGATGGTGGAAATAATGATCATTTGGATTTAGGAACTCAAAGTTTTGCTCCTAATGGTTTTAGTATAGTTATGTGGACTAAGTTTAGTACTTCTAGTGCTGACTCAGGATTGTTTGGAGCAGGAGATAATTTTGTTTCACCACCTAATGGCGCATTTCAGTTTTGGAGAGATGAAAATGGTGGAACAGACAGGATGGGTCTTGCTATAAGAGCAAGCAATGCTTGGCAAGTTCAATATGGAACTTATAATCCTGATACAACAGACTATCATTTCTATGTATGGACATTTGATAATTCTGACAATACACATAATTTATATGTTGATGGTGTTAATTATATCTCTGATTGGACACAAGACATTCCTTCTTTATCAGATAAATATAGATTAGGTGCAACAGAAGCAGATGAATCAAAAAATCATAATGGTTTTATTGATGAAGTCATGATTTGGAACAAAACCCTTTCTTTAGATGAAATTAATCAACTTTATTTAAGTAATTTACAAAGATTCAATTCAACTCAATGGCATCTTTATGTAAATCAAACAAAGAATATAACAACAGCACTTGACACAGGCGACTACACATATCAAGCATTTGTCACAGACATAAGTTCAAACACAGCACAGACAGAACAAAGAACAGTGACAATTTCATCAGACTTAACAAACCCTATAATCAATTTCACATCTCCAACACCTGATGATCAAGCATCACAAACAGCAACAAATGTTGAGATAAACATTTCAATCACAGAAGAGAATTTAGACATATTAACATATGACTGGAACAATACAAATTACACAATATTCAATGATTCATTGATATTGATGATGAACTTTGATAATGTTTCTGATTTAGATGAAAATGATACATTTGTTGTTGACATGAGTGGTAATGGCAATAACGGCACAGCTGTCAATGATGCAATTTACAATCAAGCAGGAAAATATAGTGGTGGTTTTGATTTTGATGGAACTGGTGATTATATTGATGTTTCTAATGAAGCTAATTTTGATTTTGGCAGTGGAAAAAGCATAACACTAAGTGCCTGGGTTAAATATAATAAACACATTAATGATGCTAGTGGCGGAGGGACTATAATTTCTAAAGGAGAACCATTTAGTTTAAGAGCAGAAGCAGGCACAACAACAAACGAAGAACTAGAATTCTTCTACAGAAACAGTGCTGATAATGCATGGCATATTTATGCCACCACAGCAAATGTTCTTCCTGTAGATGAATGGAAGCATGTAGCAGTTACTTACACATTTGGCACAGGTTCAAGTATGAAAATTTATATAGATGGTGTTTTAGAATCAGGAACTTGGACTACTGGAACAGGAAATGATGCTCCACTTAATGATAATAATAATTTATTAATCGGAAGATATGGAACATCTGCAGTACAACATTTCAATGGAACAATGGACGAGGTCAGAATTTGGGACAGAAGTTTATCAGCAGATGAGATCTCACAACTTTATCTTTCAAACTTAAAAAAGTATAATTCAACACAATGGAACTTTTACATCAACCAAACAAAAAACGCAACACAACAATTAAGTTTAGGAGATTACACATATCAAGCATTTGTCACAGACACAAGTTCTAACACAGCGCAAACAGAACAAAGAACAGTAACAATTGAAGAAGATAGTGACACAACAAATCCAATCATCAATTTCACATCACCAACACCAGATGATTCAGCATCACAAACAGCAACAAATGTTGAGATAAATATTTCAATCACAGAACAAAATCTAGATACATTAATCTATGAATGGAACAATACTAATTACACAATGTACAATGATTCATTAGTATTATTGTATAATTTTGAAAATATAAGTGAATTAAATGGAAATAATTCTTATGTAGTTGATGTTAGTGCAAGCAATAATTCTGGAAATAATTTTCATGGCATAAGTTATGGATATGTTTCTGGAAATTTACAGTTCACTGCAGATCAATATGGTGGAGTTGCAAACAATGGTGAATTTGACATAACTTGTACAGGAGGAGACTCAGCTTGTGAATTTACAGATTTTAAAAATTATAAAACAGATTTCAATATAAGTTCAGGATTAGCAATGCAAGATGGTGCAACAGGAACAGCTTATATTATGTATTCTGAAGAAAATGTTCATGAGCGTTTTTCAGCAAATCCTCCATTTGTAGGATCTTCTGGAAGTTTTATTGGAGTAAGATATAATAGTGGTTGGGAATATGATTCTAATGATGCTTGGCATGATTTTACACCTGTAGCTACAGATACGTTAGTAGCAAAATTAGATTTAACAGGTGATACTGCAACTGCATTAGACATTCAACCAAATTACACTTCTGGAAAATATGGAGATGCTTTTGAATTTGATGATGATTATATAATGATAGATACTTTTAATAATTTTCCTACATCACAAATCTCTGTTTCTTTTTGGATTAAAACTAATGGAGCTGCAGATGGTATTGTTTCTTATGCAGTATCTGGAACAGATAATGAGTTTCTTGTTTATGAACCAAATAATATTGCGTTTTATATTAATGGTATATCAGTAAACACTGGTATTGATATTAATGATAATCAATGGCATCATGTAGCACTTACTTGGCAAGATAGTGATGATTCTGTTAAAGGATATAAAGATGGTGCAGAAGTTTATTCAGGAAGCATTAATACTGGGGTAATGACTGCTGAAGGTTGTCTTGTTATAGCTCAAGAACAAGATGCTGTTTGTGGTGATTTTGATTCTGCTCAAGCAATGCCAGGTAAATTAGATGAAATATTCATTTACAACAGAATTCTCTCACCTGATGAAGTATCACAACACTATCTTTCAAATTTAAAAAAACATAATTCAACACTTTGGCATCTATACACCAATCAAACAAAGAATGCAACAGATCAATTAGATGCAGGTGATTACACATATCAAGCCTTTGCAATTGACAACAACTCAAACACAGCACAGACAGAACAAAGAACAATCACTATTTCATCAGACTTGACAAACCCAATAATCAATTTCACATCACCAACACCAGATGATTCAGCATCACAAACAGCAACAAATGTAGAAGTAAACATCTCAATAACAGAAGAAAATCTAGATACATTAATCTATGATTGGAATGGGACAAATTACACAATGTACAATGATTCATTAGTTTTAATGTATAATTTTGATAATATCTCAAACTTAGATGAAACATATGCAAATGGGACAATAGTTTATGATTCTTCACCAGCACAAAATAATGGAACTATCTCTGATGCTATCTGGAATATTACTGGAAAATATGGAGGAGCAATGCAATTTGACGGAAGTGGTGATGTTATCACAGCTTCACACAGCTCATCATTAGGATTTACTTCTTCCTATACATTTGCTGCATGGATTTATACTACGTCAGATCGTGACTATGATGTTTATTATGCTCGTTCAACAGATGGTAGCTCAGCAGATATAGAAATCTATTCTTCAATTACTGGGCAGGACCTTACACTGACTCATAATAGGAATAATGGAGGGACATTTGAATATTCTACAAATGATGGATTCCAAGGAACAAGCGGTAGTGGAGGTTGGGGTGATTTATCACTAAATACATGGACACATCTTGTAGTAACATTTAGCTCAAATACTTGGAAAGTCTATTTCAATGGTGTTCAAGTTGGTAATACTATTACTGGAGTTATTGATCCTTTAGACACTTCCCTTCCTACAAATTTAGGAGGTAGAGCTGGGTTTGAATCATCCGCTGATTTTCTTTTAGGCAATATGGATGAAGTTAGGATTTGGAATAGGAGTTTATCAGCTGATGAGATTTATCAACAATATACTTCAAACCTAAACAAATTCAATTCAACTCATTGGAATCTTTATGTAAACCAATCAAAAAACGCAACACAAGGATTAGACACCGGAGATTACACATACCAAGCATTTACAATTGACACAAATTCAAATACAGCACAGACAGGACAAAGAACAATAACAATATCATCATCTTCATGTCCTTCAACACCTCAAAACTGGAATGTACTTATGTCAGATTACACAGTAATAAACTCATTATGCAATTTAACAGGCTATAATATAACATTTTCAGGTGGTGGTAATTTTACAATAAATAATGATCTTTATGTTGATCAGTTTATTGATTTTAGTGGAGAAATGACTATTTTTATGAAACCAAGCGGAATATTATATTACAATGCAAAATAGAATGAATAAAACCAAGATAAAACAAATTGTAATGATTTTTGTAATTTTATTAGCCATCCACTTAGTCTATTCAGCAAATTATGGTGCAGGAAATTATGGAGCAAACACTTATGGCACTGCAATAGATACAGATAATGATGGTATTGCAGATGAAAATGATCCATTGATTTATAATGAATCTAATGTAGACACTTCTGGAATCACAAACCTAAACATTACAATTGGAACAAACACTACTGCTGGAACTCATTCAGGTGTTCAAGACATAACATTTTATGATCAGACAAACAAGATATTGAACTTTACACACGATTTTGCATCTTCTAATTTAGACCTAAGCAAAGTAACAATAACAAAAGCAACTAATTCCATAATTATCAATTTATCAAGCCAGGTTCAAACAAATTACAATAAAACTATTTTTATAACAGATAATAGTTTCATAGCCCTATGTGTAAAAGATGCAGAGATTGATAATATAAATAATATAAGCTCTGATTGCAATCATCCTGCTGAAACAGATTTCACAGATTGTTTAGGAAATAACACAGGAATTACTTTGAATGGTACAACATGCATTGATATCGGAAGTATAATAACCATAAGTAACTTGCATTACTCTGCAATAAGAGGAACACCAAGATCTCCCACTCCTGAAACACCGAGCACAACTGGCGGTTCAAGCGCAGACACAGGTGGCGGCGGAGGAATAATCAACCTAACAAAAAAACCAGAATGTTCTGAAAACTCAGATTGTAAAAAAGATCAATATTGTTTTGAAAACAAGTGCCACAAAGCAGAATGTTTTGATGATTCTGTTTGCAATACAGATAAAGGAGAAACATGTTTCCAATACAGATGCGTAAAATTATTTGACATGGAAATCTTAGAATTTGAATCTCCTGTCAAAGTAGGAGATTTCTTTGATTTCACATATTTTGTAAAAGCAGTTGCAGAAATTAAAGGCGATGTTGAAATTAAATTCTGGATTGAACAACAAGGAAACAAAATTTCATCTGGACAAGATACAATGTATTTTGACAGTTATGAAGAAAAAACAAAAACAAAGAAATTATTCTTACCAGAAGACATATCATCAGGAACTTACACTTTTTATATAGAAGTAACTTATGGTAAATACACAGCAAGTGCTCACAGAACGATTGGTATAAGTGTAAAAGACGGTAAAGCAGTGATAGAAATGCCTGTTAAAACTTCTCGTTTTAAAGAATATATTATCTTTGGTTTGCTTGAAATAATTATTATAATCTTACTTTATATTTTATACTTAAAAAGAAAGAAAATAAAAAGAAAATTAATGAGATTAAGAAGATGGACAAACAAACATAAATTTTCAATATTATTAATTGTATTAATTATTCTAATAATAGCTCTTGGTTATTATCTTAGATTATATAACTTTATCAAAAAATGGTTTTTAGATGCACTGTTTTGGCTAATGTCATTGTTTAATAATAATATTTATTCTCATTTGGTTTCTTATTGGCACTATTTATTAATAATTATTATTTTATTAATTGTTATTGTGCTGATCTTTTTTAGAAAAAAACCTAGACAAAAAAAGAAAAAAAGACACAGACACATAAGACATAAAAAGAAATTAACAAAAAACATTAAAGAGATAAAAATGAAGAAAGTTACTCAAAGAGTAAAAGATTATCAAAAAAAAATGGATCAAAGATTAAAAAAAAGGCAAAAAAAGATACATGATGAAATAGAGAAAGAAAAAAGGTTATTTAAGTTAAAAAAAAGGCTAAATAAATAGCAATCAAAAAAATCAACAAAAAACCATTAACATTTATAAATAGGAGCCAACTTTCATATATTAAAATGACACAAAAACCATTAACATGTAATTCATGTCACAAAAACATAGCAAACATGAGAGGCAGTGTTAAATTCATGTGCCCTAACTGCGGCAAATATGAATTAATAAGGTGTGAACATTGCAGAAAAGTTGCTGCTAAGTATAAATGTCATGAATGCGGATTCATAGGACCAAACTAGGTGGAACAAATGGCAAACGTAATAATAACTCTAAAAATAATGCCCAATTCACCAGAAGTAAGTCTAGATGAATTGGAAAAAAAAGCAAAAACAAAGATCCAATCATTCTGCGGTGAAACACAAACTAAAACAGAGATAATTCCTATAGCATTCGGTCTAAAATCATTGAATATCACTTTTGTAATGAATGAATCAAAAGGTTCAACAGATTATCTAGAAGAACAAATCTCAAAACTAGAAGAAGTTAATTCTGTAAGCGTAACAGACGTAAGAAGAGCTATTGGTTGAATTTTATTTATTTAATTCTTTATGATATTTTACACAAATATTACCATTAGATTTAAAAACCATTAATCATTATAAACAAACATGACAAACATAAGACAGCCAATAGTATCTGTACTAGGACACGTTGATCATGGAAAGTCCTCTATACTAGATAAGATTAGAGGCTCTGCAATAATTGAAACAGAAGCAGGCCGTATCACACAAGCCATTGGTGCTTCTATAATACCATTAAAAATAATTAAAAAAATAACAGGAACATTATTAGAAACATTGAAAATGAAACTTACAATACCAGGATTATTATTCATAGATACTCCTGGTCACGCAGTATTCACAAACCTGAGAAAAAGAGGAGGAAATTTAGCAGACATTGCAATTCTAGTTGTTGACATTAATGAAGGTTTTAAACCACAGACAATAGAAGCAATTGAAATTCTTAAAACATATAAAACACCTTTTATTGTTGCTGCTAATAAGATTGATCTTATTACTGGCTGGCAAACTAAAGATAAATTTATTCTTCAAAATATAAAAAAACAAACAGATAATGTGCAAAAACAATTTGAAACAAAATTATATGAATTGGTTGGAAAATTACATGAATTCGGATTTCCATCAGAAAGATTTGATAGAGTAGATGATTTTACAAAACAAATAGCAATAGTACCAACATCAGCAATATCTGGTGAAGGAATACCAGAACTTTTAATGGTAATAACTGGCTTGGCACAGAAATTCTTAGAAAAAACACTTGTATCTAACTTAGAATCACCTGCCAAAGGAACAATATTAGAAGTAAAAGATACAAAAGGTTTAGGCACAACTTTAGACGTCATAATTTATGACGGAACAATAAAAGTTAATGATACTATTGTGATAGGCGCGGTTGATAAACCCATAACCACAAAAATAAGAGCATTGCTTGAACCAAAGCCATTAAAAGAAATGAGAGATAAAAAAGCAAAATTCAACCATGTTAAACAAGTTTTTGCTGCAACAGGTGTAAAAATATCAGCACCTAATATCAAAGGGGTTATTGCAGGCATGCCAGTCAGAGTAGCAACAAAAGATAATCTAGAACATATCCAAGAACAAGTACAAAAAGAAGTAGAAGAAGTCTTGATACAAACAGACAAGACAGGCGTAATAATAAAAGCAGACACACTTGGTTCATTAGAAGCCCTATCATCTATTCTAACAGACAAAGGAATCTCAGTACAAAAAGCTTCAATTGGAAACATCACAAGAAAAGACATTGCAGAAGCAGAATCTAATTATGAAAAAAACAAATTACTCTCAACAATCATTGGTTTTAATGTGATAGATGAATCAAATTTTAAAAATGAAAAAGTAAAGATCATAACAAGTGACATCATATATACATTGACAGATGAATTTGAAAAACATAAAAAAGAATTGCAAAGACAAGAAGAATTAGAAGTTTTCAAAGACATAACAATGCCTTGCAAATTTGTATTTATGACAGGCTATGTGTTCAGACAGAGCAATCCTGCAGTATTTGGAGTAGACATTATCTATGGAAAACTAAAAACAGGAGCGCCAGTAATGAATTCAGAAGGAAAAACTTTAGGCACTATTAAACAGATTCAGCATGAACAAGAAAATATAAATCAAATAGAACAAGGCAAACAAGTTGCAATATCAATGGACAAAGTTACAGTAGGTAGACAGGTATTTGAAAATGATGTCCTGTATACAGCTGTCAATGAAAAAGAGTTTAGAATATTCAAAAAACACAAACATTTGCTAAAAGATTCTGAAAAACAGGTCTTAAGAGAAATTGCAGAAATCAAAAGAAGAAAAAATACTGTTTGGGGAATTTAATTACAAATAATATTGTTACAAACCTTGCCTGTAAGGCCAGTGAGTACCCACACAAATTGTAAAACCTAATGGGCTTTCAAAACATCGCAACAAAAACATTGAAAGTACGAACGAAAGGTTTGTAACAAAGTTAAAAAAACAAAAAACCCGCCAATTCCAACCCCTGACCACCCACCCCTAACCAATAAAAACAAAATGAAAAACCTACAAATCCTTAATTCAAAACAATTAAAACAAATAAAACAATTACTTAAATCACAGTTTGACGCAGACTTTGACTTTTCACAATACGCTGTTCTGAAATCACCAAAAGACAAGATATACATTGTACAAAAAGACATATTCACTAAACTAAACCAAGATCTGACAAAGCTAAGAATCAACTCAATAGGAATGTACTTTGCACACATCAAAAACAATGAACTAAGACTATCAATAGAAGGTTCTCAATTAGTTGGACCGATTGCAAAGAAAAACATAGTAGAACTAAGAAATGATGAACTAGAACAATGGATACAAGGTATTGATTTGGACACTACTGAACATTTTCCACATCCTTATTTCCCACCAGAACAAAAAGATCATACAAGTATATTAGGGCCAAACCAATTTATAATCATCAAACACAACAATGACTTTATTGGTTGTGGTAAATTAACAAAGAACAAAGTACTTAATTTTGTTCCTAAGACAAGAAGGATTAAGATATGAGGTGATAAAAAATGGCAAGAAATTTAAAACAAATAGATAAAGACATTTTAAAAAGGATTAAAAAGATTCATGAGCTTGTGACTAGATGGAGCAGCATGACAGAAGAAGATCATGATGCAGGAGAGATAAGTGACTATTATTATGAACAGACAGGAAGCGTAAAAATGAAGATAGAGATGGAAATAAGAGCAATATATAAAGATGTTATGGAACAAGAAGAAATTGACGCAATTATTTTGAATTTAAATAAAAAATATTATGGACAATTATAATCAAATAGCACAAAAAGGTGATAAACATGAGCAAACTAAAACAAAGAATATTAACAATTGCAATCGCAATAATCTTTGTATTATTCATAGGCTATGGAATACAAACATTCTACCCAGCACCAGAATACGAAGATTATTGTGAAGACAGAGCAATACCAGTTGCAAGAACAATTGAAGAAGCAGAAGACTTAGAAAAAACAGAATTATTTGAACAACAAAAACAATGTAGAGATGATTTTGAAAATGCAAGACAATCATATGATAGGGTTGTATTTATTATAACAGCAATAGTAGGAATAATAACAATAGCAGTCGGAGTATTACTTAAACTAGAATCAGTTTCAGCAGGTCTAATGGCAGGCGGTGTCTTAACTATAGTATACGGAGCAATAAGATATTGGTATAATATGCCTGATTATATAAGATTTTCATTACTAGGCTTGGTATTAATTGGACTTATATGGCTAGGTTATAAGAAGTTAAAGGATTAACCATACATATAATCTCTTATACTTATTTTTTTTCTTTTTTTAAAATAATCTTCTAATCTTAAACTAATAAATAAACGATGTCTAACTTGTTCTAAGAGCTGATTTGTTGTAAAAACATCCCCAACATTTATATGAAACATGTCAGCTTCTCTTTTTTCAAAAAGTATTAATTGTTGTTCAGTTCTTTCACACCCAGGATAAGTACAATCTCTGTCACTTAAATAAGGACACGCAACACATAGATCATCCATAGTATCTACTATTTCAATTTCTTGATCAGGATTTTCTAATATAGAAGAAATCACTTTTACAAAATTTTCATTAAACTTTGCATCATGTTCTTCAATACGTTCTTTTTCATATTCATCAGGAAGAAGATATAATTGAAATAAATGATGTGGTCTAAGTTTGATTGTCATTTTAAACACCAATAGAAGAAAGATAAAATTCTCTTAATCTTATAGCATATTTGAGTTTTCTTTTAGCATTTTCATCTGTAAAATCTTCTAAAACTTTTTTAGCAGCAACCACATATACTCTAGAGTACTTAAGCCAAATACAAGGATTAGTCAGATGTTCTACTAACTCATCTGCAACTTCCATGTCTGATGCTAATTCATTTATCATATCAAGCAGAGAATAAGTCTTAGTTTATAAATCTTAACCAATCTTCTTTTCCCAGATCATTGTAAACACTTCTTTCGGCACTTTAAACCCAGATTCAACAAAAGCTTTTGCCAATCTATATGCTTCTTTTCTAGGATCTTGTTCAGAAGAAATAGAAATATTAAGAATCTTATGAACCATGTACTTACACAATATACCTTCATTTATACCTAAAAGAACAGGTTTTTTATACTTATTAAACAATTTAAATGGCTTTAATCTAACATAATATTCACCATTAGCCCATGTTTTTTTATCTTTGCCAAGCTTAAAACCATGCTTAATAAGTTCATATTCAATAAGATCAGTAACAAGTTGTAAAACAGTTTTATCTCTCGGTGAGTAATTCCTGCCAAAGTAAAAAAAGAAATCAATGTCTTTTACCTTAGGAAACTCCACTACCCTACCTAAATACTTCTTAGATTTTTGACGACTACCTTTCTTTGTCCAATAATTCCTTACTAAGTAAGCATACTTGTGTCCTTTGATTCTTTTTGTACGGATGAATGTCATAGAAACAGTTAGGCACTAGTTATTAATAAATTTAACTGATATATTTCAAAACAAAATAAAAAATAAGTTAGGCACTATAAAACTACCATATTCTAGACACACATTTATCGTCTATAATTAATATACTAAAATGTATACTAAAATATTAAAAAACACACACAAAAAACAGCAAAAAATCACTCTAATTTCTCTTCCACTACACCTGAAGGGGTCTCTTTAAATATTTGAGCACTAAACCTATAGATTTTATTAGAAAGATCTTTCCAAGCTTCTAAATTAAGACCTGATTTTTGACAAACCATGCGAAGAGCTTGTTCAGGATTACAATTATATTCAGTAAACACTTGAGGCAATAGCAAGCCACTAGCACCCATAGAAGATCTAATAATTAAACCATCTCTACCAATCTTAATATGTTCAAAATAATCAGTTGCTTTCTTTACTTTGATCAATTCAGGTTTAGTCAATACTGAAATCTCTACATTAACCTTAGAATATTCTTTTTTATTCAAAGGCAAGAACCTAGGATCTGAAAATGCAGCTGATTTAGCACCTTGTTCAATAGCATGAAACAATTGATAAACAGGTTCTGGAAAACCAATACATCCTCCTAATTCGCCATCTATAGTTAATGTAACAAAACACCCTAATCTATCACTGAATTCCTTAGCAATAGAATCAGAAACCTTAAACTCTTTATGAAATAAATCAGATTCAATAGAATCCCTGGCCAATTTTATCAGTTTTTTACCTTGTGCTAAAGAAAACATTTTTTATTTTGCTACTTTTTTAAATTCATTATGAAACTTTAATGCACTTTTCTTTAATCTTTTAGCAGCATCTATCAAAGCCTTTTTAGCATCCCCTTTTGTTTCTATAATGAACTTAGGTATGTCTATTAATGGATGCTCGATTCTATAAGAAGCCAATTTAACATCAGAATCATTATATAATTCATCTTTAAGAGCATTACAAAAACCATCATCTTCTCCTTTTAATTCAAAAACCATCTTATGTTTTGATTGTTCTATTACATTAATTTCCATGCATGATCACCTTAGAACTATGTTTTTTGAGCTTCTTTATAAATGTTGCTCTTGTGTTTCTGTTTCTGTTGTTTCACTAATAACCACATTACTTTCTTTGTTCTTTTCTTTCATTTTTTTCTTTATTCTGTTGGCAAACTTATGAGCAATATGTAGTGGTTCAGGTGTTTTATGACCTTTTAACCATTCTTCAACCAACTTGACAGAGGTTTTCATAGAAACCATATGTCCAGGACTTACATAAATTGGCTTTGCATGTTCTTTTGTTTCAACTTCAAAACCCATAACTTGATCATCATGTATAATTTTTTTATTTTCATCAACAATGCCTAGTAATTTTTTCTTAGCAACGCCTATTGTTGGCACTTCTAATATGATTCCAACATGAGAAGCCATGCCAATCTTTCTAGGATGAAGAATCCCATTACAGTCACACAAAAGAATATCTGGTTTATTTTCTAATTTATTAAAAGCATCAAGAACAGCAGGCATTTCTCTGTATGCTAAGAATCCAGGAATATAAGGCACTTTAACATCAGAAACAGCATACTTTCGCTCTACTAATTTACCGTCCATATCAAAAACAACCATTACAGAAATAACTTTATTTTCATAAAAAGCTTGATCACAACCCCCAATAAGATTAACCTGTTCAAAACTATCTTTAAGAATGACTTTTTTTGCAAGTTTTAATTGTTCTTTTTTTAATTTGTTGATATTTACTTTCATTAATTCTCCACCAATGTTTTTTATCTACCACTCTTAAAATACTGATTATTCTATTTATTATATTCTTGAGAAGTTTCTTGTTCTTGCGCTTCTTTGTTATATTGTTCTAATCTTTTCAGAGCAGAATCTAAATATGCATCAATTTTACTAAGATTGTTGTTTTGGTAATTGTTGTTTATAATCATATATAACAGAAACTATAAACTAATATATAAATGTTTCTAAAAGTGACTACTTCTCAGTTACAAACAAACCTGCAAATACAAACCCTGATCTTCTTAACAGGTTTTCTATGAAAAGAAAAAGATTTTTTTAATGGAAAATCCTGTTCCCAAAAATGAGTTAACTTGTATCCATTGTCAGCAGAAAATTTTTCTAAAAAATTGCGAGATTCAACTTTATGTATAGAATAAACTGGTTTTCTCGTCGAGAAAGCAACTTTTAAAAATCTTTTGTCAGCATGTTTGTTTTTAACACCAAAAGGAGGATTCATGATAACAATATCAATTTTCATTTTTTTTAAATCAGTGCTACTCAATTTTTCAATATCTTTATGAATAATCTTATATTTCTTTTTGTCAATAGAAACAATTTTATCGTCGATAAATTTAATATTTTCTTTTAAAATATCGAGCGCATCTTTATCTTTGTCGACGAGGAAAACTTTATCAGCGTCGAGGAAAAGCGCACCCAAACCAAGTATGCCAGTACCGCAACCAAGGTCTAAAACAGTTTTATCGTCGATAAAATCAATTAAAGCGGCGTTCCACAAGAGAGACGCAGCCACATTAGAGTCAGTAGAATACTGCTCAAAACTCACTTTTCCTTTTGCAAAGCTCTTTAGCCTACTTAAAACAACAGATAATTGCTTCTTAGACCTTATAAACTTCATTTCCATATATAAAATCTGTATTTCATATATTAACTTATCTTTTTTCTACACAAGACATATCAACAAAAACCTAAAACATGCTTAAGTCTCACTTTTCAGTATACAGCCATATAGAGATCACGCACCAAGTATTGATTATAGCAAAAATAAGGCCAAAATCTCACATTTCCTATATAATCATATATAATTCCCTATATAAATCAGTAATTTCAATCTATAGCTTATAATGAGCTTAAGTCCCTATATATCAAAGTCTCACTTTACTAGTATAAAATGTTCTATATCTGTTATATAGCTTAAGTATGGTTATTAATACCCAAAAATATAGCTAAAATCCCCAATATTCCTATATGAAAGCTCTCACTTCACTATATAAAACGCCTATTATAGGCCTTGTATTGCCTTAATTCAACTATGTTCAACACTCACTTTAAGTCATATTTAGCCTTATTTTATCATATATGAAACCTTATTTTATGCATATTTTATAAAAAATCACTAAAAAAGAGACATTTTGATCATATGAACCTCAACTTATAAAATCGCATAATTTATTGTTTTTTTATTTCTTCTAATCTTTTGCTTTTATTTTTATTTTCATTTTCATTTTTTATTAACATTAATTCTTTATTTTATTTAATTTTAACAGAATTAATTAATTTAACAAACACCCCTAAATAGTCCTGTCTTAGTCCCAAAATAGTCCCACTTTAGTCCCAGCTGGGACTCCAATATCTCTTAAAACTCGAGAATATGGCCGCCATAATAAAAATCTCATTCCCAACATTGTCCCAAGACTGTCCTGGGACTGTCCTAAAATTAGCGAAAGATTTATTAAGAAGTTGTGTTTTAATGTAAAATATGGCTTGGTTTTTCTCAAAAAAAAACGACATAAAAGAAGAAAAGAGTATTTCAAAAATCAACACTTTTCTGACGACATCTTTTAATCATGTTAAGTCAGATATTCAAAATGTCGTCGAGTGGTTAAGATATTTTAATCAAAAGCAAGACGAAACTGATAAAACATTCCTAGAACTAAATCAGAGAATTCAGCATTTAGAGCATTCCTTAAGCTATATCCCGCATATTCATGCACAGCTACAACAACTACAAAATCAGCCTGATAAAAACCAAATTTTGCTTAGTAAAGTGAGAAAATTGCATGATAAAGTTAGCATGATGGACCATGATCATAAGCCAATTTTAAGGCGTTTAGAAGAGATTGAATCAGGATTATTATCGCAAAAACCACACACAAAACCCGTGATCAACAAATTGCAGGAGGTGAGCTCTAGGCTTGAAATTCTCGAGAATCAGCCAGTTTCCCTGCCTAAGAAAACAGTCAAAGAAAAGATGTTTACAACGATCACAAGAAACTCAAAAGAATATGTTAAAAAATTGATATTAAGTTTGATTGCAAAGTATGAATCAATATCAGCAACACAACTTAAACAGATCGTCGTGGATGAGCAAGGTTTATGTTCAAAAAGCACATTCTACAGAATCTTAAAAGAAGCAGAAGAACATGATTTTATCGACGTGATAATGCATGGAAAAGAGAAAAAATATGTGTCAAAACAACTTAATTATGCCTAAATTTATATGAAAATAATTAAGTTTATAAACCTGCTTCTGAAATGGTTTTCTGATGTCAGAAAAACAAGAAAAACTAAGTAATGAGAAATATGGTTTTAAACAAGCTACAAAAAAGATTATTCTCGACTTAAAACAAGAATTAAATGAACATTTGGACTCTATTAATGAGAATACAAATGAAATACACTCTAATTATGAATATATCCAGGATTTTGACAGAAAATTAGAAAAACTAAAGATGAGGCTTGATAATCTTGAGCTTTTCTTAAGAAAAAATGTTAATTTTATCCAGTCAAATCAAGAACAAATACAGATTGAACCTTTATCAATCAATGAAAAAAGGGTTTTTATGGCCCTCTACACGTCGAATTCACCAATTTCATACTTTCATATTTCTGAAAAAATAGGATTATCAGAATCTTTGGTAAGGAATTACATCACAAATTTGATTGAAAAAGGTGTTCCAATCATCAAGAAGTACATCAATGGAAAAGCATCCATTGAATTAGAAGAAAAATTCAAGGAATTGCAAACAAAGCACAACATTGTAAAAATCCAACAAAAGAATATTTCAAACTTCTAATCATTGCTTAAATGTTTAAGACCTAACATTTTCCTAAACAGGAAACAAATAATTCTCTAAATCAAGTATGAAAATAAATCAAAACAACAAAAAAACCAAAGAGTTATATATGAAAATAAATGAGGAGTTCAAGACGACGAAAATCAAAAACAAACACTAAAAACAATAAAAAAGTCTTAACAAGAAATCATTAAAAAACATCAAAAAAACATCAAAAAAACAATAAAAAAACACAACAAAAAAACATCAAAAATAGCAAAAAAAAACTTCAAAAAACACACATCATCCTAGCACAAAAACATGTATGAAAATTTCATTTTGCAGCCAAAATTAAAGAATTCTCAACAACAAATCGTAATCGCAACAAATCAAAAAAAGTGCTGAAAAAACGCCTTATTTTGCCTCCTCAATATCGTCAAAAACAGCCTAAATATGAAAATAAAAAAATTTAAATATAAGTTCGTATTATTAACATTATGAGAACTTTTATTTAAATAGTGTCTAAAAAGTTTAAGCAAATCAGCAAAAAGCGAACTTTTTTATAACAATTGCAGAATATAATGCCTAAAAGATTTAAGCAAAACAAATCAAAAACAAATCAACAAAAATGACAAAAAAAGATCATCCCAAATTAAAGAAACCAAAGCACACAAAACAACAAACAGAACAAGATAGTTCCTACCATCCAACCACCCACCACCCAAAACCCTTAACCACCCACCCAAAACTACCAAAAACAGCACAATCTCATTCTTATACAAATCCTATACAAAAAACCACTAAAAAATACAGACACAAACTGCCAAAATACTTAACAAAAAACGAGATGAAATCACTGCTTTCAGTCATCAAAAACTACAGAGATAAGATCATTATTCTGTTTCTCTATAACACAGGATTAAGGATTTCAGAGCTTGTAAACCTTGAAATCAAACATATTAACTTTGAGAACAATACTGTGAAAGTGATAAGAGGCAAAGGTGGAAAAGATAGGATTGTTAACATTGTTGATGATGACTTGATCTTAGCATTAAAAGCATACATTGGCACAAGAAAAAAAGGTCCATTGTTTGTTAGTAATTGGGATAAGAAGTTCACATCAAGAGGAATTCAAAAAATGATTAAAAAGTATGCTAGGGCAGCTAATCTCGAAGAAATCTCGAGAATTAGCCCTCACACACTCCGCCATACATTTGCTGTTCATGCTTTAGATGCTGGAGTCAACATTGTGACCATAAACAAACAACTCGGACACAAGTCTTTGCAAACAACACTTATTTATATGGAAATATCAAACAAAATGGCGCGTGAAGATCTTAAAAAACATCAACCATTTAAGCTAGAAAAAGATTAAAAAATTTCAAAAAAATTAATCAAAAATTGAGAAAAATGTCTCAGAAAATCGACAATATTTTGATTAAAAAAAACAAATAGTAATCACAACTTATAATCAATATTCAACACATTTATCAACACTAAGTTGAAAAATCACAAGCAAAAACTATTATCTTTAAGCGAAAAATTAGTAAAAAATCATCAAAAAACAATAAAAAAATTAAAAAAAATCAACATATAATTTATAATCAAAAATCATAGACAATTAGCAATGCTAAAAATATATATTCTATAATGCAAAATAATTGTTGCAAAATACATATTGTAAAATAATCAATCAACAATATAATTTACAATATCGAAATCAAATAATCATAACCAACAAAGTGAGTTTAACATATAGTAAACACAAAAAATAAGAAAAAGTCAATAAAAAAAATATTCAGACACAGATGCAAAAAACAACAAAAAAACAATTAAAAAACATATAAAAAAAAGCAATATATCAAGTCTCACTTTACTATATGAAAACAACATCATTAAAAAAGCCAATTCTCAAGAATTACTCGAGAATAAGCTCTGTATTGCAAGAATTCAAAATAGAAAACATCCTAAAAACAAGCATAAAAACCATATCTTTTTGATCTAAAAATACACTAAAAACTCTCACTTTTCTATATAAAATGTCAAAAATAAGCCTTATTTTTTCTTATATTTTGCCCTATATGAAAACAATTATTCGCATTATACAAGTTAATTAAAAGTGAGTGTTTTCTATAGTAAATATCATACTTAAGAATAGACTATATACTAAAGTAAGAAATAACACAAAAGCAAGCATAAATTGCAGCCAAATGTGGTGTGCTAAAACAAAAAGTGAGAGTTAGAGTTAGGCACTATAAATTTAGTATACTTTTTAGTATACTAATTGTGCTTTTTATCGTCGATAAAATGGTTTTCTTAACAATCGCATAAATAGGTAGAAAAATCGCGTTTTTAGAGATAATTTTTTAATTCTTCAGGTGTTAAATCATTGAATGCTTTTGATAAAATGTTTATTGACCCTTGTGGTGAAATCAATGATTCTATTTCTCTTAATTTTAAATTATATTTGTCTCTGAATTTCTTTTTTATCGTCGACGGTAAATGTTCATAAACATTTGTTAAGTATTCTTTTTCCGCACTCAAATCATAAAGTTCTTGACCACAATTATGTCTTTCTATTCTGCTGTCTATAGATTCTAGTGCTCTTTCAAACATTGCTTCTGGGTCTATTTCCATATTCTAATTTTTGTCTTATTCTTTTATTAATTTAATTAGCAATCATTCGTAAAAATTACGTAATTTGTCGACGAGAAAATAGTATTTAAGAATTATGATACTTAAATAACTACTTTGAAGAATATAATAAAAAAAATAAAAAGAATTAACCAAAATAATCCAATTGCTTTTTATCAATCTGTTTTTGTGCTCTTTGTGCACCTTTTAACAAAGTCTTTAACTTGTTTTCAAATTCTTTTGCTTGCTTCATCAAAGGCTTTGTGTCGACTTTTAATCCTAGCACTTTGTCTAAAGCTCCAATCACTTTAGCAGCAGCACGAGAATCAGGCAGATTTGAAGCAGTTTCTGCAAATATGCATGACATTGGCAACCTAGTTCTTTTTAATAATAATGCACCTGTTACACCGACGATGATTCCTTCTTTTAATAACTTCATACCATGCTTATCCATCATCTTCTTAAGCTTTGGATCTGTTGAATAATAATAAAGATTTGATGTTTTTTTACCAGGCGATCCAATTCCTTCTAAACTAATCACCATCTTTGCATTCAGCATCTTAGCAACTTGTGAAATAGCTTCTGCAATCTTCCACTCCATCTTTTTTGCAGCTGTTATTCCGTGTATCAAAACAATATTGTATTTTTTATTATAATGAATCCCTAATGGTTCTATTATCTTGCTCTGGTGTATTGTTGCAATCGGTGGAAGATTCTCTAACCATATATTACCAATGAACTCAGTATCTAGGTGGTCTATCAAGAATTCTGTTGCAATTGTTCCTACCAAACCAAATCCTGGGAACCCTTCAATAATTGTGACTCCTTTTGGCTTTTTATCAAGTTTAATCATATCTATTCACCTCTATTGTTGATAATTGATTAAAATAGAGAAATAGTATATAAAATCTTCTGTAATCTTTGATAAACTTTAAATACCACTTCACCAAAAACAATAACATGAACATAAAACTAAGAAAAGCAAAACTTTCAGACATAAAAATATTAGATGATTTTCAACAAGGAATAGCAATACATGAAAGGCCATTAGACAAAACAATAAAAAGAAAAGGTAGGGTTAGATATTATCATTTGAAAGAATTTAGATCATTGATTAGATCAAAAAATGGTTTAATTCTTATAGCAGAACTAGATGGAAAACCAATTGGTTGTGGTTTTGCACAAATTAAAAAGAGTTATGCAGATTGGTCTAAGTACAAGTATAAAGGTTCTGTTGGAATGATGTTTGTTAAAAAAAGATATAGAAGTAAAGGAATTGGAAAACTAATTTTAAAACAATTATTAAAATGGCTAAAGAAAAATAAAATAAAAGACATAAGATTACAAGTTTATGAAAATAATAACATTGCAGTTAATGCTTATAAAAAATCAGGTTTTAAAGAATATCTAAAAGAAATGGTGTATAGACCATGATCGACCATTACTCATTCGGAACCTTTGTAATTCATGGACACACATTTAATTCAAATGTTAAGTTGATAGATGATGTTGCAAAACCATGCAGACACTTTGATGGCCACATAATCAAGAAATCAGATTTCGATGATTTGATTGAAGCAAAGCCTGAGATCATAATCATTGGCACAGGTGCGTCAGGTGTTGTTAATGTTCCTCAGGATATAATTGATTTAGTAGAAAAACATAACATCAAACTCATCATCAAGAAAACAGCAGAAGCATGTCTAGAATACAATAAATTGATAAAAAGAAAAAAGAATGTTTGTGCGTTGTTGCATAATACTTGTTAAGAATTAAATTGTATGTGTTTTTTGGAATAAATAAAAAAATAAAAATTAATAATCAAATTTAAGTGTTCTGAAAGAGGGGAAGAAAGTCCCACTAACAATACTTTGTTTATTTGGATCTTCATTCATTAAACCCACCATCCATTTATTGAACTCTTCCCTTGAAAAGCTAGGATAAAAAATCCAATCTTTATGGGTTTCTGCTTCTTTTGCCAACAAAGAAACATAATAATCAAGCCCATTTCTGATAAATCCTACTCTTAATTTATTAGCATGTTGATCATAACTTAGTTTATCAGCAAAATTAATTGCTCTTTGAGTCATTGCTGTAGCATATCTTAAGCCCCAAAATCTATTTGAAGTATCTAAATACTCACGTACATACCAGTTATCTGTTGCAGTTTTAATTAAAAGTGGTATTTGAGAAGCCATTGTCTCTAACATTTTAAGCCTTTGTTTACTAAAACAACCCCTCATAATATCATTTGCCCTAGGCAAACAGTAACTAATAATCTCAGCACAATGTCTCATCAATTGTTTTGAGTGTGTTGGGAGATTTAAATATTTGTCTGTATTCATGATTTCCAGAGCAGTATCTAAGTATTTTACAACATTCTTTGAGTTATCATAATTTAGCTGTTGTGTTTCCAGTATTTTTTCAGGGGAAAACTTAATTGCAAAAGGTACAATACCCCATTCTAAAATCCAGTTGGCCTGTCCGCAACGAGGCCTCCAATCTTTCTCACCAATTCCTGAAATTTCAACCAATTCTTTTCTTTTTTCCTCAAAATATTCATTAATATCCCCTTCTTTATAGTTGTTTTCTGAATTATCAATTATTTCCATTTTTCATCATCTCCATCTATCAAGAACTCTTTTCTTTATCTTCTTCCAAAATTTGATAATAATTTAAAATACTATTTTCTATGTTCTCAACTAATATTTGCATCTCAGGAACATATTTATTAGCAATCTTTTTACCACTACGATAATAACTATTTTTACAATTAATTATTATCATAGTTGTGGCAGCTTCTTTTACATCTTGTTCACTTAATTTGTTTGCTATTCTTTCTGCTAAATCATATTTTTTGTTCCATAAAGCTTGTTTAAAAACAATTTTTCTGCTTTCATTAATATATTCTTTATTTTCAAGCAATTCAGCACAACACATTGCATTATAAGCAATACGAAAATGGTGACGATTGAAAATTTCTTGTGCAAACATCAATGATTCATTATATTGTCTTGTTAATATCTCTTTTCTTTCTTTTTCAGATAAATTCCATTCATAATTTTCAATAAAACTTAATATCTTTTTATTTGAAGAAAAAATCTGTGACGTTGAGAGTTGTCTGACCACCCTTTCAAATACTGTAGTTTCAACTTTTTCAATATTTGCACAATATTGTTTAGCAAGTTTTAAAACATAATTATAATATGGTATATGCTTGGCTAGATAACAAAAACTATTAGTTATTTCCTCTTGATCTAAAGTAGAATATTTAGAAATATCTTGAATTGTTTTCTCACCTATCCTTCCTATTCTAATTAAAGCTTCAGTAAAAGCTAAATTAGCAATGTTCTTTGCTTTGTCTTCCTGGTTTGTTGCTCTATAATACATAAATCTGTAAACAGCATCTTTTGATAATAGATGTTCTTCTGTTATTTTAGTTTCTAAATTTTTATTATCCATTTCAATCATCTCCATCTATCAAGAACTCTTTTATTGTACTAATCTGGTGATGAAATAAAAACTTTATAAGTATTATCTCCCACTTAGTGAGGTGTAATTAACAACATTTATATACTAATACTTCTTAACTACATATATGTTTGAAAAAGAACTCGAAGGAATTGGTTTGACAAAAGGCGAGATCAAGGTATATTTAACATTATTAAAAACAGGTTTAACAACAACAGGCAAAATCATAAAACACTCAAAACTGTCAAGCGGCAAAATATATGAGATCTTAGATAAATTAATAGACAAAGGTTTAGTCACTTATATAATCAAAGACAAAACAAAACATTTTCAAGCCACAACACCTAAAAAGATTTTAGAATATGTAGAAGAAAAAAAGAATAACATTGAGAAAAAAAAGAAACAAGTTGAAAAGATCTTACCGCGGCTAGAAGGCTTACATAAACTAGAAAAAAAACCATACAGTGCTGTCATCTATAAAGGTGTTCAAGGTTTTAAAACAGCAATATTTGAAACATTAGATTCTATGACTAAAAAAGATGAATGGCTTGGTTTTAGTGCCAGTGCAATAAGAAGCAAAGCTGTTCTAAGGATCTGGAATCAATTAAACAAAAAAAGAATTAAAAAAAAAATACATACAAAACTAATAATCACAGACATACACACATATAAAGTGTATAAAAGCTCAAGACATATAATGGAGATGAGATTATTAAAAGGCACAGGATTAGCAGCAACAGTTGTAGCAGGAAACATTGTACTTATATTTAACTGGGAAGATTTATCAATAATTAAAATCACAAATGAGAATATTGCTAATCATTATAGAGAATATTTTTATAGTATCTGGGATTTATGTAAAAAGATAAAATGATTGCTATTTACCCTTAATCTCTTGCAACATATCCCTAACTTTTTCTAAACCAGAAGGATTAGCACCATCACCTAAAGAATAATAAGTTTTTTCAACAGTCGGTCCCCAAGAATATTGTCCTTCTTCTTTAACAATCTTGCTTACTTTTATTTCACCTAATGAAACACCTTTCTTCAGATGATAATAGATACTTCTCATTGTTACACTAGGAAATATCTGTTTATAAGTTTTGTAAATATCATAAGCATAACCTTCTCCTAAGAAATACAATATTTCAATAATATTCTTCCTAATTTGAGAACCAATAGGTCTACCACGCTCTGCCATATTTAACTAAAAACCTATACTTATATTTATATCTTACTATATTGAAAGTAATTCTCTATATTTTTTAACAGTTATATTTATAAACACATTATCTTTTTCTTTGTTTAATGCGCCGGTGGTCTAATGGCTACGATCCTTATCAGGATCGACCGGGATAGTGCGACATGCGCTCGCTATGCTCGCTTAGTCCCACACTGAAAATAAGGATCGCCGTATATGACAGCGGCCTTCCAAGCCGCTTATCTGGGTTCAAAATATCATCGAGGCAATCTCGGTGGAATGACAGTCCCGGCCGGCGCATATTCTTTAAAATGACAAAACTAGAAATACTTTTGAAAGGAGAAACAATCAATGTAAGAAAGATGAGACTATCAGATTCTCAAGACCTTTATAATAATGTGAAACATAAAGAAATAGTCAGATACACATAAGCAATACCTCATCCATATCCAAAAGACGGTGCACAAAAATTCATAAGATCTTCATTTTCTAATATTAAAAAAAACAAAGCATATGAATTAGGTATTGTAGAAAAAGACACAGACAAATTAATAGGGGTAGTAAGTTTGCTAAATGTTGACATGAAAAACAAGAAAGCAGAACTTGGTTATTGGTTAGGTAAAAAACACTGGGGCAAGGGTTATGTAACACAAGCTGTAAAACTTATCCTAAACTTTGGATTCAACAAATTAAAACTTCACAAAATATATGCCAGACTTTTAGCAGAAAACATTGGCTCAAGAAAAGTTTTAGAAAAAGCAGGATTCAAATTCGAAGGTACATTTAAAGAACATGAATACAGACACAAAAGATGGCACGATGTCTTGAATTATGGCATTTTGAGGAAAGATTATAAATCATAACAACCCTTTAGTAAACAACTCATACTTATACTGTTCTTTAGAAAACAAATAATTTCTATTAACAATTATATCAGAAAACTTATTCTTAATATCATTCAAAAAAACATCAAGTCCTTCAATATCTTTTACAGCAATGTAGATAAACACTTTTGGCATGACAGCACTCATAAAAGCATATCTTATTTTTTTATCCATATTAAGATATGTTTTAAAACTATCTTCTTTTTCTTTTGACAACTTACGAAGATCTAATAACACAAGATAAGTATCATAACCTATGTTTCTTAATGAAATTTTACAAGTAAATCTGACAATAACTCCTTTTTGTTTTAATTTTTTAATCCTTGTAGAAATAGTTTCAGATGTTAAACCTAATTTTTCACTTAACACATGCAATGGCTGTGTAGAATCTTTATTTAATTCAAATAATAATTTTTTATCAACCTTGTCAATTTCTACTGGCCCTTTGTATTTTGGTGTTTTTTTTTCTTTTTTTACTTTAACTAAATCAATTGGCAATTGTTCATCAAAATTATAAATCTCCAGTATAGGGTGAACTTCATACACATCAATGATTTCAGAAAATTTTTCTTCGAATTCATTTATTACTTCAAAAAATTGCTGAATATTTTTACAACCAAATTCCATTACAAAGTTCCACTCACCTAATACTCTATCCAAAACCAACAAATTTTGGTGATTTGTAAGCCATTCTATTAATTCTTTTTCTTGTTTATCATCAGCATTTACTTTTAACAATACTTCATAAAAACTATGGGTGAAGTGTCTATAATTTAGAACAGTAAAAAAACCATTAATAACTCCTCTTTTCTTCAACCTTTCAATCCTATATACAACGGCATTTTTGCTTAATCCGACTGCTCTTGCAATTTGGTTATGGCTCATCCTGGAGTTCTGACATAAATTATCTAGTATTAACCAATCCTTTTTGTCTAATTTTCTTGTCATATTTTGACTAAATAACGAATTAATATATAAAACTTCCCAAAAACAGACCAAAAACACACCCTAACAATTTATATATATTTAAATTCACCATAAATTAGTAGTAAATGTGCGCCCGAGGTGAAAAAATAAAATGAGAACTTTACAAAAAACATTATTAGCAGAACAAACTGTTGAACAACTAAAAGAAATACCTGAAGTACAAAGTTTAAAAGATATAGTTGAAAATAACAAATATCACATAAACCAAACTGTACTAGATCATACAGAGCAAGTTTATGATAATATTCTTAAGATAATGTCAGAACTGGCAAAACAAGATAATTCTTATGAAGAATATCTTTCAGAAGATATTGGCATGTTTAATAGAATTGGTTTACTTATGATTGCAACTTATCTTCACGACATTGCAAAACCAGAAACATTTGGTGTAAAAGAAGATGGTAAGACTAATTGTATAGGTCATGCTAAACAAGGATCTGAGAAAGCATATAAAATTATAAGAAATTATGGATTAAATGGCAATGAATCAGATCATGTTGAAGATCTTGTTGCTAAACACATGGACATATTAAACTTATACAATGGTCTGGCAAATGCAAAAAATTCTGAAAAGATTTTTGAAAAAGCAAGAAAAAAATTAGGTGACAAATATATTGAAGTTCTGATCCATTCAAAAGCAGACCTTTTAGGTTGTAATGGACAATTAGAAGGAGATACTGTAAAACTGTATGGACAAGAATTCAATAATCCGATTGCAATGGTGGATTACTTACTTGACAATGCATTCAAGGTAAAACAAGTAAAAGGAACTGTTCAAGAACTTGAACAATATGTGAAACAAGGAACAGTTTACATAGATGAAGACCTTAAACAAGGTGTTGAACAAGGTTTAGAATTTCTTTACAAACAAGACATGCAGAAAAAGGTTGACAAAGGAAAAATAAATCCTGAAAAAGTTGACATTAAAAAAGTTGTTGACAAAAGAGTTCAAGGAATGATGAAACAGTTAAAATTTGGTCAAGCTCCTACAGATTACAAAGCAATCTTAGAGCAAAAACCTATTGAATATAATTTAAATTAGAGGAGGCGAAATAAAATGTATGAAACAATACTTGAAAAAGAATCAGAACAAGGATTCAAAATAACATTATATAGGGGCGGTGGAAGAAATGGCGTTCCAACTGATGTAACAATGGAATTTGAAAAAGGAGAACTTTCAGGTTGGATCAAATTTCATCAAGGCGCAGTTGTTGACGCACTATATGAAGAAGGATCTCATTATAGTAAGAATTCCAAAACATTTAGCAAGCTATTAAGTGTATTTGGTGAAGACATTGCATCACTTTTATCAGAAGATGAGCAAAAAGAACATCTTGGTACTGTTGTTAGCAAAGATGTTGTAAGAAAAAAAGTAAAAATTGATTTAGGACCTATTGCTATTATTCCTAATGATTATATCTAATTTTTTTATTTTTTAAAATTAGGGGTGAAAACCAAATGAATGAACAAAATACAAATCAGATAAGTCCAGAACTACAACAAGCAGAAATGGACCAACTAGAAGTAATTGCAAGCAGATTCAAATATGCAAATTCAGAAGAAATAGATCAAATGCATGAACAAGGTGTAATTCAGCTTTATTGTGATAGGTTTGGAAATGAACAAGAAAATAAGTATCAATATGTTGAATTCAATGACAACCGTTGGACTCTTTCAATAATCTTTCCAATGTGTATAACAACTCAAACTGTGGAAGGAAGAGTAATAAAACAAGAATCTCATGTGTATAAACCCGGAATAGTTGGAAAAATAACTGATTATTTTAATGATAAAGAAAATCCGCAAACTAGGTTTTACAATCTTTCAGAAAGAAAAATGATTCCAGATCCTGAAGTTGATCTTGATGATGATGAAGATGAAGATAATTATGAAAATAATTTGACTTTAAATTCATTTTTTCCAGGGGGTAAATAAAAATGGCAACAAAAAACTATAATTTCGTGAAATACGAACAAGAATTAATAGAACATTTAGAAAGACATTTAGACGGAAGCCACATTGCAGGCTCTCATTTTATGAAAGGAGCATTCAAAGATGCAAAAGAACTAATAGATTTTGCATATGAACACATAAAAGATGATTATACAGGTCAAAGATTTGTAAAAGAAGTAGATTTAGAGAATATTGTGGGTTATGATAGTTTGGTTAACATAGAACAACTACCAGAAAATGCATATGTTGTAAAAGAACCAAGAGGAAGAAACGAGTTCTTGGCAAACATGGTGTCAGGAGTTGAAAAAAAACCAACAAAACATGTAGTAATAGTTGCAGGACCTTTAAGAGTTGAAAAAGGTGAGCAAGAAAAGCATGGTTTTTACACAATATTTCCAGGAATAAATGCGCCTTCATTTCCAGTAACTGAAAAACAATTAGTTGAATGGGGATATAAAGGACAAAACTTAGAAGAACAAATAAAAATAAACAAACAATATGCTGAGTTTTGGGACAAGCACGGGTTTGTAAAAGAGGAAAATACAAAATGATAACAGATGGTGAAAAACCTTACCAAGGTATTTTAGACAAACTAAAAAAAATAAAACAAAAAGAACAAGGAATTAACAAAGTTGATGATGTTATTGAAAGAGATAACTACAACCTTGTCAGAGTTCCAAAAGACAAAGACGTTGACCTAGAAGTAAGGGATGGCGAAGTTTACATGAAATAGGGGGAACTTAAAATGAACAAAACAATAAGAGCATTAGCATTAGCAATTGGTTTGATTGCAACACCTTTTTTAGTGGGTTGTAGAAGAAGTGCACATAAAGCACCAGTACGAGTAGAAGATCCTACTCAAAAAGCAATGAGAATATTAGGGGCAAGATCATCAGAAGACGTATATCCTATAGGAAATGGTTATACTACATTAAAAGACATTTATGAATGGGATTTATCAATGGTCGCAGGTGTAAAAGCAGGAACAGCCAGAGTTAATGTAATAACAGAGAAAACCCAAAAACCAGGTTACGCAATGACAACAAGAAGATATTCCTCAGAAGGAGGTTATAGTAGGGCATGGCACCCAGAAGCACTTGATGAAGCTTGTAGAGAAGCAGACACTAATGGTGACAAATACATAACAGAAGATGAAGTAGATGCATACAGAGATGCATTTTGTGATGCATTATAACATTAATTCTATTTTTTTATATTTCTTATATATCCCAAAAATAAACTATTTTTTTGACTAAAACAAGAATTTATCCTATCTATTTTCCTAATAATTCCTAATTATGACTCTAAAATTTTATATATTGTTTTCACTTACTATTATTTAGTGGTTAAAACCATAAAATATGAGGTGAAAACAAATGGAAAAATACACAAAAAACAAACAACTAAACAAACAAATCAATCAAGCAGTTGCTTGTATTGAACAAGGAGATGTTGATGGCTTAACAGCTATAATCAAAAACACTCCTACACACTTGCTAAAAGCAAGTAAACAAAACCAAGAAACAAGATATCAACCAGGTAACCAGCTAGTTACTTACAATGGTATTGATGAACAAGGAAATCCAATACAAGAAACATGGGGTGGTGGTGTAGCAGACATTAAAGAAGATTCTGTAATTCTAAAAAATGCACAACCTATACAATATCCTGAACAACATGGGTTAGCAGGACAAGATGTAAAAGGTTTCTATGATCAAGACGGTAAATTTGTAGTTGATCAAGAAAACGGTAAAACTACATTATTCAATGAATATGTTTCAGATGTTGAATTTGTAAAAACAGCATACGGTGTTGAAGCAAAACCAGAATGGCAAACAGGATATAAACTACAGCCAAGTTATGTGCTACAGATACCACAAGAACTAGGTAATGTAGAAATCATAACAAAACAAGGAACAGAAATAAACCTAACAGGTGGAGACTATGTAATCATAGACTCAAAAAAAGGAAAAGTAACATCTGTTCATGGTTGTGAAAAATCTTGGTTAAACAAGACATACATAAATCTTGAAGACCATTTGAAAAGTCTTTAAGTTTTTTTTTATTTTTGTAAAATAAAATAGGAGGTGAAAAACAAAATGTCTTTAATAGAAAAAATAAAAGAAGTCAAACATGATCTTTACATGAGACTTATCAAAGGGTACCATAAACATAGTTATGAACTAGTTTTCGAAGGTGGAAGAAATGAGAAATTTGGTGGTTATACAGATGATGTTTATCAATGTACTAAATGCGGCATGGAATCTCATCAAAAACCAAAATCAATATATGGTCCTGATAGTGTGAGATTAAACCAGTATGATCATCCAAGAACAATAGCTAGATATGGTGGAAGTCGAGTACGTATTCAAACACTATGCCAAATAGCTAAAGCAAATTTAGAAGAAGATAATAATTAATTTTTTTTCTTTTTTCTTTTTATTCCAAAACAGCCTTAATCCTTCTAACACCAGCTGCAATACCTTGTTCTTTCTTAATTTTAAACTTACCTAACTCAGAAGTATTCTTAACATGTGGACCCATACAGATTTCAGTTGAAAAACCAACAATATGATAAACAAAAACCTTTTCTTCATACTTGTGTTCAAATTCAGATTGTGCACCTCTTTTCTTTGCTTCTTCTACAGTCATTTCTTCTTTAACAACATCCAACCCTTCTTTTATTTTCTGGTTCACAAGGTCTTCCACCTTCTGCAATTCTTCTTTGGTGAGCTTACGATCAAAATTAAAATCAAATCTCAATCTTTCAGGCGTAATATTAGAACCTTTCTGCACAATGTCCTTTCTACCGAGAACTTCACGAAGAGCTTGATTCAACAAATGCGTAGCAGTATGCAGTTTCTTTGTTTCTTCAGACGAATCAGCTAAACCGCCTTTAAATCTTTTCTCAGCACCTACTCTTGATAATTTTTGATGTTTTTCAAATTCTTTATTAAAACCATCCACAGCAATTGGTACGCCTTTCTCAGAAGCTAACTCAGAAATCATTTCAATTGGAAAACCAAATGACTGGAATAATAAAAAAGCTTCAGAACCAGTTATCTTATTATCTTTATTAACCATTTTTTCAAATTCTCTCAAACCTTTTTCAAGTGCAACCTGGAACTTGTCTTCTTCTTTTTTTAATTCAGAAAAAATAAATTCCTTCTTAGCCAATAACTCAGGATATCTATCCTGATACATCTTTATGACAACTTTAGCAATCTCAACAGTAGCATCTATTTTAAACAAATCAACACCTAATGATCTTAATGATCTTATAACTCTACGAATAAATCTTCTTAATACATAAGCTTGGTCAAGTTTACCAGGCACAATACCTTCAGAAAGTATGAACACAGCTGATTTCATATGGTCAGCAATAATTCTTACATATTTATTATCAAAACTAACTTCTTCAGGTGTTATAGAATTTATCTTTTTAATAATAGGAAAAAATAATTCTGTTTCATACACTGTTTTCTTGCCTTGCAACATTGCAATCGTTCTTTCAACACCCATTCCTGTGTCAACATTTGAAAGATTCATTTTTACGAATTTGCCATCTTTATTTTTATTAAAATTCATAAACACATCATTCCATATCTCAAAATATTTTCCACAATTACATCCTGGTTTACAATCAGAACCACATTTTGGGATTCCAGTATCTATAAACATTTCAGAATTAGGACCGCATGGCCCAGTCTTACCAGCAGGCCCCCACCAATTATCTTCTTTTGGCAGAAAAAATATTCTTTCTAAAGGTATACCTAAATCAATCCACACTTTAGCTGATTCCTCATCTTTGGGAGCATCTTCATCACCTTTAAAACATGTTACTGATAAATTAGACGCATCAAAACCCAATATTTTGGTAAGAAATTCATAGCTCCATTCAATTGCTTGTTTTTTCCAATAATCATTAAATGACCAATTACCAAGCATCTCAAAAAAAGTAAGATGGTGCGGATCACCAACAGAATCAATATCACCGGTTCTTATACATTTCTGTACATTAACAACTCTTTTACCTAAAGGGTGTTTCTCACCCATAAGAAAAGGTACCAATGGATGCATGCCAGCAGTTGTAAACAATACAGTAGGATCATTCTCAGGTATCAGTGGAGCACCTTTTATCTCAGCATGTCCTTTAGACTTAAAAAATTCAATATATTTATCTATTAGCTCTTTTGCTTGCATATGTAGGATTAATCTAAAGGTGTTTATATATTTTACTAACATTTATACAACAAAAATCATAGATTTTTGGGGTATAAATCTACGTGAATCATAGATTCACGTTACATTTATATATCAAAAACATATTATCATTAATAATGACAAAAGATACAATTATGGTAATGTGTGCACATTCAGATGACCAAATCATAGGTCCTGGTGGAACATTAACAAAATATGCAAAACAAGGCAAAAGAATAATCACAGTCATATTTTCTTATGGAGAATTATCAATGCCACATATCAAGAAAGAGATTGCAATAAAAACAAGGGTTGATGAAGCAAAAGCAGCAGACAAGATAATAAAAGGAGACGGCGTATTTTTCTTAGGTCTGACAGAAGTAAATTTCAAAGAACAATTAGCAGAAAAGAAGATTCATGAAAAAGTATGGAATTTAATAAAAAAATACAAACCAAGCAAAATATTCATACACAGTTTTGATGATCCTCATCCAAATCATAGAGAAGTATATAAAATTGTCACAAAAATCCTTGATAATATGAATTACAAACACGAAGTATATACATATGATGTGTGGAACCCATTTAATTTTAGAAAAAGACATTATCCTAAGCTTTATGTTGATACAACTAAGACATTTAAAACAAAGTTAAGAGCAATTGGTTGTTTTGAAAGCCAGTTCACTGTTGCAACTTTTTTAAATTATTGGCCAATCATAGTTATGTATATCAAGAATAAGATTCATGGTTTACATATAAAAGCTAAATATGCTGAAAAATTTTTTAAAATACAATGATTTTAAATTTTACATTTAAAATTTACGAACAGAGGAAACAAAGTGAGTATGAAAAAGAAATTATTAATAGTCACTGACTCATTTTTGCCTAGATGGGATGGTGTTGCACGATTTTTATCAGAAGTAATACCAAGATTAACAGAAAAATTTCATATAACAGTTATTGCACCTGATTTTCCAGGAAATAAAATAGATATAGAACACACAGACATAGTTAGGTTTCCTTTGTCAAAATGGAGCATAAATGATTTTCCTATTGCAAAAGTTTCAAAAAAGAAAATAAAGCCTTATATTGCAAAATCAGACATTGTTTGGATTCAGGGTTTGAGTTCATTAGGAAAATCAGCAATCAATGTTGGAAAAAAACTAAACAAACCACTTCTTGCATATGCTCATGTTATTGAATGGGAAATATTTACAAGAAGTATTAATTTTCCAGCCATGACAAAAGGTTTTGTTAACTGGGTTGCAAAATTATATACAAGAAGAATGTATAATAAATGCAATCTTTTGATGGTTCCTTCTGCAGAAGTTGCATATATTTTTGAAAAAGAAAAAATAGTATCAATAAAAACAATTGTTCCTTTAGGAATCAATTCTGATAAATTTAAACCTGTTGAAGATAAAAAACAAGCAAAAAGAAATTTAGACATTGACCCAGGAGATAAGATCATAGGTTATTGCGGAAGAATTGGCAGAGAAAAGAACTTAATAACATTGTTCAGAGCATTTACTTCATTAAAAACCAAATTTCCAAAAGCAAAATTATTATTAGTTGGAAAAGGTCCAGAATCACAAGAACAAATATTCAAAGACAAGAGAAATATTATATTGACAGGTAAAAAAGATAATGTTATTCCATATTTGCAAGCAATGGACATATACGTTTTACCAAGCTTTACAGAGACTACTTCATTATCAACACTAGAAGCAATGAGTTGCGGTCTGCCAGTAATAGTAACACCATTAGAAGCTATGAAAAAATATATTATTGACAAAAAAAATGGATTCTTTTTTCCAAAAGAAAACTGGCTGGTTCTTAGAAAAAAAATTGAATATTTATTGCAGCATCCCCACATAAGGTTTGCAATTGGTCAACAAGCAAGAAAAACTGTAAAAAGAAAATATTCATGGGACTTGACTGTTGACAAGATCAGGGATATTTTGGAAAGATATTAAAGCCCCAAAACACCATCAATCTCTTTAGCCATTTCTTCTAAATCTTTGAATGACTTTTCAATATCAGATTTTAGAACTTTAATCAATTCTTTAAGATTATCAACTCTCATATAATACTTATTCTTACGATTAATAACAATGCCTGATTCCATTAATTTGTTCAGATGATGCACTACAGTGCCTCTAGATAAATGTAATTTAAATGCTAATTCATCACTAGACATTCCTTCCCCTACTTTTGCAGATTTCAAAAGTTCGATAAATATCCTAAAACAAGATTTATCTTTATCACGCAATCCAAATAAACCAAGAGAATTACCAAACCACTGAAGTTCTTGGTTAATATTGTGGATTTTGGGCTTTCTTAACCTTGTTATTGTTATTTTGCTTATTTTTACAAACATATTTATTAACTCCGTTGATTTTAAATAAACCAACTAGTATATAAACTTTTCCTATATAAAAACGAAACATTTAAATAGTAGTTGTTAATTCTAAGTAAACGTGGTTGATTTTAAATCAACTAAATGCTGGAGACAATAATATGGCAAAAGAAAAACAAACTAAGAAAACAGAAAAAGAACAAAGCAAAGATAAAGAATCAAAAAAAAAATCATCTGATAAAGATCAAGTAAAAGAGCTAACAGAATCACTTCAAAGACTTCAAGCAGAATTTGAAAATTACAAAAAAAGAACAGACAAACAAAACCAAGAATTCATCAAATTCGCAAACAAAGAACTGATACTTAAATTACTTCCATTATTAGACAATTTTGAACTTGCATTGAAAAACATCGGCGGAAATAAAAATGAGTTTGTTAAAGGGGTGGAACTCATTTTTTCACAATTCATTGAAATACTAGAACAACAAGGATTAACCAAGATAAACTCAATGGGAAATGAATTTGACCCACATGTTCATGAAGCACTGATGCAAGGAAATGATAAAGAAAAAAAAGACAATGAAATTATTGAAGAATTTCAAAAAGGATACATGCTTAATGAACAAGTCATAAGGCATACCAAAGTTAAGGTAAACAAAAGGGGATGAAAAAATGAATAAAAATTTAAATGAACAAAAAATCAAGATGAAGAAAATTTTCCTAAAAGCAGAAGCAATATTAAAATATTTTTCAGGAAATGAAAACATAGAAACATTGATCATGTGCAAACCAAATAATGTTGTTTTATTTACATATGATCAGAGTTTGTACGAAGCAATTGGTTCATTGAACCAAGAAGAAAAACAACAATTAACAAAATTAACAAAATTCCTTGAAAATGTTCACATATTATCATACAAAGAAAAATTAAAACAACCAAGAAAGATCTTAAAACAAGATAGAGTAGATGAATTAAGATTAAAACTTGTGGAGGAAAACAAATGATTCCAAATCTTGATTTTGAATCTACGAATGAGACGGAGGCGAATGAGTATGAAAGAAAAGAAAATTAATCTAAATATTATAGACGGTGATGCTTTTTTTAGTCATGAAACATCAATGAACTTTAATGCATTACAATTTATATTTGATTTTAAAAATATTAGTCCAAGAATGGACCCAAGAACAAGAGATGGTGGTGTCATGACTTTGAAGCATAACGTTGTATTAATGGATGCATATCAAGCAAAGAAATTTTATGAACTTTTAGGAAAAGCAATTGAAAAATATGAAAAAAATTATGTTAAGATAAAAAAACCAAAAGTAATTGAAAAAATAGAAAAACAACGTGCGAAAAACAAAAAATCAAAATCAAAAAAAACAAAAAAAGGTGACAATGAGATAAAAATACCTAGTTATCTAGGTTAGTAGGAGGAATACAAAATGACAAAACACTCAAAAGCAATTGGAATCGACCTTGGAACAACTTTCTCAGCAGTAGCTGTGATTGAAGCAGGAAAAGCAACAATCATACCAAATGCAGAAGGAGGAAGAACTACTCCGAGCGTTGTAAGTATTAAAGATAATGAAAGAATAGTTGGGCAAGTAGCTAGAAACCAAGCCATTACAAACCCAGAACATACTGTAAGATCAATCAAAAGATACATGGGATCAGACCATAAAGTAACAATTGATGGTAAAGATTATACACCACAAGAAATATCTGCAATGATTTTGCAAAAACTAAAAACAGATGCAGAAGCTTATTTAGGACACAAGGTAACAGACGCAGTAATCACTGTGCCTGCTTATTTTACAGATTCACAAAGACAAGCAACAAAAGATGCAGGAAAGATCGCAGGTCTAAATGTTCTAAGAATTATAAACGAACCAACAGCAGCATCACTTGCATATGGCCTAGACAAGAGCCATGAACACACAATATTAGTATTTGACTTTGGTGGTGGGACATTTGACGTATCTATTTTAGAACTCGGCGATGGAGTATTTGAAGTAAAAGCTACAAATGGTAATAATCATCTAGGTGGAGATGATATTGATGATTTAATAGTTGACCATTTGGCAGAGGAGTTCAAAAAACAAAATGGCATTGATCTAAGGCAAGATAAAGTTGCATTACAAAGATTAAAAGAAGCAGCTGAAAAAGCTAAAATTGAATTATCAACAAAAATGACTGCCACAATCAATCTGCCATTTATAACAGCAGATGACAAAGGACCTAAACACCTTAACATTGACATGACAAGAGCAAAGTTTGAACAAATGATTGAAAATATCTTAGAAAAACTAAAAGGTCCTACAGAACAAGCATTGAAAGATGCAAGTTCATCTAAGATTGATAAAGTAATATTTGTAGGAGGTTCAACAAGAATTCCAGCTGTTCAAAAGATTGTCAAAGATTTAACAGGCAAAGATGGAGACAAGTCTGTTAATCCTGATGAAGCAGTTGCATTAGGAGCAGCTATCCAAGGTGGAATCTTAGGCGGAGATGTAAAAGATGTTTTACTTTTAGACGTAACACCTCTGAGTTTAGGAATTGAAACATTAGGAAGTGTATTTACTAAGCTAATTGAAAAGAATACTACGATTCCAACTAAGAAATCACAGATATTTTCAACAGCAGCTGACAACCAACCAGCAGTTACAATCAGAGTAGCACAAGGTGAAAGACCAATGTTTCCTGATAATAAATTATTAGGACAATTTGATCTTGTAGGTATACCACCAGCACCAAGAGGTATTCCGCAGATTGAAGTAACATTTGACATTGATGCAAATGGTATAATCAATGTTAAAGCAAAAGATCTTGGCACTGCTAAAGAACAGAACATTACAATAACAGCATCAACAAATCTTTCAGATGAAGAAATTGAAAAGATGAAAAAAGATGCAGAAAAACACGCAGAGCAAGACAAGAAAACAAAAGAAAAAATAGAAACATTTAACAAAGCAGATTCATTGATTTATACAACTGAGAAATCAATGAAAGACATGAAAGGCAAAGTTGATGAAAAGAAATTAAAGCCTTTACAAGACACAATTGAAGAACTTAAGAAACTAATGAAAGACAAAGAAAAGAATTATGAAATGATCAAAAAGAAACTAGAAGAAATTGACAAGTTAGCACAAGAAGCTGCAACAGAACTTTATCAAAAAGCAGCAGCAGAACAACAAGCAAAACAGAAAGCACAAGCAGGAAAACAAGCAAAAGGAGAAAAACCAGAACAAGCAAAAGACGAAAACATTGTTGACGCAGAAGTAGTTGATGAAGAAGAAAAGAAATAATTAGTAATGAGATTTCCGCCTGTTAAGGCCAGTGAGCACACCTCAGATCGTAAGACAATCAGGGCTTTCAATACTTTGTTGAAAAAACATTGAAAGTGCGAACGAGGAAATCTCATAATATCACTTATTCATATTTTTTAAAAAAGGTGTGGTGGTTAGGGTTTTTAAGTCACCTCTTTTCCCTAACTATTGCATCTATTAAATTGAAGGTGACAAAATGACAAAAATAATAATCTCAGGAATGAGTAATTATGGAGATGTATCTTATGTCCAATTTAAAGTAGATAAGAATATAATTAAAAGATTAGATGGTTTTCTCTGCAAATTAGTTGACCAAGTATGGGATTTTAATTTTGAAGAAACAGTCACACACGACAATAGTGTGACAAAAGATAAGTTCTTTGATCCAAAAACTTGGATTGACAAACATTTTCATTATGAAAATAAAGAATTTGACATTCATGTTATAATTGGCAAAGACAAAATTCATCTCATAATCAAACATAGTAAAAAAACAAAAGACAAACTTATTAAAGTAATTGAAGATAAGTGTGAATGGGTTAAACCAAAACCTATAAAAAACAAAAAAAATAAGCACATTACTAATAAAAAATAATGGTGACAAAATGCAAACAAATTGGTTAATTTATGTAGGAATATTTTTCTTAGTTTATTTTATAGTCAGATTTCTAATGGCAAACAGATTAGTTGATAAAAAGATTACTGCAAATTTGCAGGAAGTTGTTGATAATGATCAATATAAGGTAAGAGGAAAATTTGAATAATATGCCAAAAAAAGACTATTACCAAATTCTAGGAATATCAAAAGACGCAACTAGAGAACAAATCAAAAAAGCATACAAAAAATTAGCAAAAAAATTCCATCCAGACATTTCAAAAGAACAAGACGCAGCTGAAAAATTCAAAGAAATTAATGAAGCTGCTGCAGTGTTAGGTGATCCAAAGAAAAGAGAACAATATGATAGATTTGGTACTGCAGATTTTGGTGGCCAAGGTTTCCAAGGTTTTGACTTTGGGAATTTTGGTGGAGCAGGGTTTGATTTTGGCGATTTGTTTGAATCAATATTTGCTGGAGGCATGTTTGGTGGTAGGAGAAGTGGCAAAAGAGTTATAAGAGGAGCAGACCTTCAATATGGTCTAGAAATAACATTAGAACAAGCAGCAACAGGTGTAAAAAAAACAATTGCAATAACAAAAATGGAAACTTGCACAAAATGTGATGGTTCTGGTGCAAAATTTAAGTCAAGTATTAAGACTTGCCCTGATTGCCATGGTTCTGGTATGACAAGGCAGACACAAAAAACATTTTTCGGTGTTTTCCAGACAACAACTACGTGTAGAAAATGTTATGGAGAGGGCCAAGTAATAAAAGATCTTTGCAATGTGTGCGACGGAACTGGCAGGATTAGAAAAACAAAAAAGATTCCTATTAAGATCCCAGCTGGAGTTGATAACGGAACTAGGTTGAGAGTAGCTGGTGAAGGCGAAGCTGGTGTAAAAGCAGGACCTTCAGGTGACTTGTATGTTTTGCTTAGAATAAAACAACACAAGATCTTTGAAAGACAAGGTGATGATATTTATCTTGAAATGCCTATCAATTTTACAACAGCTGTATTAGGTGGAACAATTGAAGTACCAACATTAGAAGGCAAAGCAACTTTAAAAATTCCTCATGGAACACAATCAAATACAGTGTTTAGGATGAAGAACAAAGGTCTGCCAAATCTACATGGCTATGGCACTGGTTCACAAAATGTTCGAATTATTATCGATGTTCCCAAAAAACTTACAAAAAAACAAAAAGATTTGTTAAAACAGTTTCAAAAACTTAGTAAGAAAAAAGGCATATTAGAAAAGGTTCTTGGATAGATATTCTCTAGTCAATAAATGTTTAAATATGACAATTTAATTCCTTTTATAAAAATGACTCAAAAACAATATAACGGAAAAGTAATGGTTGCAGGTTTTTCAGATGGTATGGGTGTTTTAAATCAATTTCTTAATGCACTTGGTTGTGATGTTTATTTTGCACGTGGCAAAGAACAATTCACTAAAATACTGCATGAAAATAAGCCAGATCTAATATTTTTAGAAGATCATCTAAAAGATGGTACCACAGATGTTGATATAGTTAATTATTTAGAACAAAGAAGAATAGAAGTTTATATTGTTTCTGCATTTAAAACAGAAAAAGTAAATTCCTATTTGTGTAAAGGAACTATTACATCACCAACTAGCACAGATGACATTGAAAAAATATTCGAAACATTATTTCAAAAGAAATAATTATTTAATAATCCATCAAACTACTCTGGCCTTTTTTCTTCATTTTTTTTATTTCAATTTGACCAATATCTACTTTTATACCAACCTGTTCTTTTATATCAATTGCAATCTTTTTACCAAGAATTCCAACTAATTTACTCAAATCACACTTCTTTACATCATCTATTGTCTTTATTTTATTATAATGTAATTTACGTGCACGAACACGACCAATATTCTTCAACCTAAGTAAACCAAGCAATTCCTCACGCACACCAAACTTAAGCCTAAACCTTAGCTTGACAATATCTTTTACTACAGAATGCATTTTCAACAACTTACACAATTCCTCTGTAGAATATAAAAGCCAGTCAGCAATGTCTAGCTTAACTTTTATCTCACCAGGTCTTGTATTATATCTCTGTAAGAGGAAGTCTTCATCTTTTTCATTTATCCAATCATAAAAAAACATTGCAGTTTTAATTGATGAAAGAAACTCATCATATTCAGGATCATACACTTCTGGTTCATTTTCAAGAATATAATAATTATGTTTTAATAAAAAATTATTTACTTCATCGAGATCCTTATTACGTACCTTTAACAAAGGCCGTAATTCTAAAGTATGTGAAACTAATTGCAGAAAACTGATTTCATTCTTACTTCTATCTACTTTAACATGTTTGATCAAGTAATTAGCAGTCAATGGATCAATGTAAAGCTGAGCAACTCTTTTTCCTATCAAAGTTGCTTTGTAATATTGATTTTTATCTTCTTTTAACTCGTGTGCAGAAACAAATTCATTTTCATTAACATTATCTTCATCCGCATTACCAATTTCATCAATTCTCATAATAAATTCAAACTTGGTGAGAAGCAAAAGCATCTTATCCATAATCTTTTTAATTTTATCCATATCTTTAAACTGATAAGCATAAAAAGTTTTAGAAAAAAAATCAATCAAATCAGAACGAGAAGTAATAAAACCAGATGCAATCAATGATAATACATAAGTACGAAGTACAGGTTCAACAGCAAGCTTAGAATAAATCTCTTCTACCGAGCCCTTAATATATCTTCTTGTTATTTCTTTCTTAGATTCTTTAGTACTAGCAATACATATTGCTTCACCATGATCATCATAACTTGGGCGACCAGCTCTGCCAGCTTGTTGTTCATATTCTAAAACAGGTATCCAATTCAAACCTAAGCGTCCATAACGACGAAGATCTTTTAGTATAGTACGAAAAGCAGGTAAATCAACACCAGCAGCTAAAGTCGGAGTACAACATATAATTTTTACTTTACCAATCCTAAACTCATCTTCAATCAATTCTTTTTGTTTATGCACAAGACCAGCATGATGAAAAGCAACACCATTTTTAATACATCTACTTAATCTTTCGCACTGCTTAGTTGGCTTTGGCAAAGCATGCAATATTTTCTCACCTAGATCCTTTAGCACAACATTCTTAATCTGGCGAGACAAATCTTCAGCAGTTTTTTCAGCACTTCTCTTAGAATTAACAAAAACAAGCGCTTGTTTACCAATAGAAATAGTATCTAATGCTAGATTAATTACAGAATTATTAGTTACATTTGCTATTTGAGTCATTATTATTAAGGTCCTAAACCAAACCAAGAATAACCATATAAATGTAATATGATTTCTATTATTAAAACAATTATAACTAAGATTATGACGTGTTGAGGTTTAAATTCTATTTTGGATTTATAATCATCAAAATATCTTACTAATCCTCCCATGCCAGAAGGCATTCTTACTTTATTATCTTTCATTTTAGTATATGAATTTTTTATTTATTTATATATTTAACTATAAAATAAATAACGTAGGAAACTTATAAGCCACCTTTTATCAGCCCCTACTTAGTAGATGGGCTGTTTTAACATTCTACTATTCGTACATACTGTACTTTCACTTGCTAAGGAATCGCCGTTTCAATCTTCCTACTTACTCAAGCACTCAATGGGTTAACTTATCCAAGTCACCTTGAACTTCACCATATCATTGCTAATAAGCAGGGATATCGTTTCTGAGCCTTTACCATCCTATTAAGGATCTCTATTCCTAGAGTAGCATTTTAAGGCATAAGTTTTCATTAAAAAACCTTGCCAGCAGTGGATGGACTTTCTTCAGCACAAAGCCGTGAGTTAAGCAGTTCCCTACGTATATTAATGGTAGAATTAATGGTTTATAAATCTAACCCAAATATTCTTCACCATACATTCTAATTAAAAGAAACAAATAAGAAAGCAATAAAGGACCAACCAATATACCAAACACGCCAAAATAAGGCAAACCTATAAACACACCAACTAATGTGATCAACGGGTGTAGTCTAGCAATTTTTTTTGATACATAAGGCCTTAATAAATAATCAGAACTAGTTATAATTATTCCACAGAACAATGCAAAACCAATTGCAACAAAATAATTACCAATAAATAATTGATACAATGTAACAGGAACCCAGATAAATGTAACACCAACAACAGGCAAGAATGATAACACAGCTCCAATAAATCCCCAGAACACTGCTCCTTGTATTCCAAATATGAAAAAACCAAGGCCTAATAATATTCCTTGTATAATTGCAATAAGTCCCATTCCAATTACAGTCGATTTTGTAACATTGACAAACTCTGTCATCAATATCTTAGAATTCTTTGTATTAAATGGCAAATGTTCTCTTATAGATTTTACAAAATTATCATGACTTATTAAAAGAAAGAACAATGTAAAATAAAGTATTATTGATGAAACAAAGAACTTTACAACTGATCCAAAAAAAACATTCATTGTTTTTGTAACGCCTTGTTTAATATAAGTAACCATTTCTGATACTGTTTGTTCAATATTAACTTTTGTATTGATTTTTTCCAGTATTTGGTTAACAAGTTCTGTGTTTTTTGTTGCTGACGAAGCTTCATGAATCAACATGTTTGAAATAAAGAACAAAGGCGCAATAACAATTAATATTGATAATAAAACACACACTAATGCTGAAAACTTTTTACCAATCTTCTTTCTTAGATAATTATTTATAGGGTATAATAGCACGAATAAGATTAATGCGCCTGCAAATGCAGAAATATATGGTGACAAAGCATATAACACAAACCCAGCTACAATAATAATAATAACAGTTGCAAGAATTTGTCTTTCTTTGTATTTTCTTATAATAATCATCCTCTTTTTTTAGTATGTATAAGTTATTAGTAGTATAAATATGTTTCGGAATACACAAAATATATAAACAAATTAAACATATTCCTATATAATGCAATACTCAAAACTAGTCCAATTATATGAAAAACTAGACTCGACATCAAAGAGATTAGACAAGACTTTTTACATAGCCCAATTTCTAAAAAAAGCAAAGACAGATGATCTAGACATGATAATGCTCTTGTTACAAGGCAGAGTTTTTCCAACTTATGATCAGACAAAGATGGGTGTTTCGTCTAAATTAGTTGCAAAAGCACTTAATATTGCAACAGGAATCAGTAATGATAAGATTATAAAAGAATGGAAAAAGCTAGGCGGCATTGGTAATGTAGCAGAGTCTTTGGTAGGTAGAAAAAAGCAATCTACATTATTCTCAACAAACCTGACAATCAAGAAAGTCTTCAACAACCTACAAAAACTATCAACCATAACAGGCACAGGTTCACAAGATATTAAACTAAAGCTAATATCAGAATTATTAACAAGTGCAGCACCGAGTGAAGCAAAATATATTGTAAGAACAATAACAGAAGAAATGAGAATAGGCGTTGGTGAAGGTTCATTAAGAGATGCAATTGTTTGGGCTTATTTTCCGCCTGTTGATAAAATATTTTTTTATTGTAAAGAATGCAAAAATTTTTCACCAAAAACAGAGAAGTGTATGTCATGTGGAAAAAAACTAGACACAAAATCAGAACACGATCATAAAAAATTAGCAATACTTAGAATAAAAGATCCAAAGCAATTAGAAAAAAATAATTTATCAAAATATGATTTAATACAAATTGAAGATGAAAAATCAGCAAGAAGTGCATATAATTTTTTGGTTGAACGTGTACAGCACGCCATTGATCTTACAAATGATTTAGCAGTTGTTGCAAAACTTGCAAAAGAAAAAGGAATAAAAGGCCTATCACACTTACCTCTTGTTCCAGGCAAACCAATAAAAGTAATGCTGTTTTTAAAAGCATCAGATCTAAAAGATGCATTTGAAAGATTAGGAAAACCAATGGCTTTAGAATATAAATATGATGGTTTTAGATTGCTCGTCCACAGAAACAAAGATGATATAAAACTTTTCACAAGAAGATTAGAAAATGTTACAAAACAGTTTCCAGACATTGTTGAAGTAGTAAAAAGAAATATCAAGTCAAAAGATTTTATTATAGATGCAGAAGTTCTTGGTATAGATCCTAAGACAAAAAAATATTTACCATTTCAAAAGATTTCTCAAAGAATTAAACGTAAACACAATATTGATGAAATGATTAAAAAAGTTCCAGTCACATTGCATGCATTTGATATCTTAGAATTAAACGGCAAATCACTTCTTACAGAGCCTTTTATATCTAGGCGAAAATTATTAGAAAAAATCATCAAACCAATCAAACATAAAATACAAATTGCAAAACAATTAATAACAGATGATTTGAAAAAAGCACAATCATTCTATGATGAAGCATTAAAAGTTGGTGAAGAAGGTGTCATGGCAAAAAAATTAGACGCACCATATAAACCAGGCTCAAGAGTTGGTTATGGCATGAAAGTAAAACCAGTTATGAAAGAATTAGATTTAGTGATTGTGGGTGCAATCTGGGGCGAAGGCAAGAGATCTAAATGGTTGTCATCATTTATACTTGCGTGCAGAGACAGAGATGGCAATGTTTTAGAGATAGGCAAAGTTGGCACTGGAATGAAAGAGAAAAAAGAAGTTGACGAAGATGTGACATTTGATGAATTAACAAAATTACTAAAGCCATTGATAATCTCTGAAAAAGGCAAATTAGTTAAAGTAAAGCCTGAGATAGTTATTGAACTTAATTATGAAGAAATACAAAAATCACCAACATATTCATCAGGCTATGCATTAAGATTTCCCAGGGTAATGAGACTTAGAGAAGATAAATCAGTGTCAGACATTGCTAGGCTAAGAGAAGTAAAAGATCTGTATGAGTTCCAAAAAGGCAGAAAATAGGCACCACAAAGCTTCTAACCCTTGAATTTACCCTTTTAACAACCTTAAAAACAGCCACCACAACCCTTAATTCGTCACTGAAAAGTGACAAAAAACAGAAACATTTAAATACTAGTTCTATCTACATATTATATAGGTGGTTAACATATCAAATACTAAATATCCTAAAACTGCAGATTATGAAAAACTAATAGATAAACCTTTAGATCTAAAAGAATATAATAAAAAAGAAAAATCTAGTAAAGACATTGCTACTTTGCTTGAAAGAACATAATATTTAAACAAAAAAAGAGCTCAAGAAGTAAATTCTTATAATCCCCCCACACCTTTACCTTTCTTGGGCTTTCTTTTTTTTTCTAATATAATTTTTTATAATATAGAATAAATGCCCCTGCTGGGAATTGAACCCAGATTACAAGGTGTTTGCAGACTTGAGACAAGGCTGTAAACCTCATAAATGTTCTCATTTGTCGTACCGCAACCTCGCGTACTATCCGTTATACTACAAGGGCTTGGATTAAAGAGTTATCTTTCTATTCTTAAATATTGTCCTTTATCAATCAAATTCTTCACAACCTTACCGTCAAACTTACCTAAACCTAGATTCTCATTCTTAGAATTAGTAACAAAATATTCTTTGCCAGTCTTCAAACTACCCGAAATAATACTTTGCTTAAACACATCTCTTCCACATAAGAATAACCATTCAGCTTTATTATTTACAACAATCTTCTTATTTGATTTGGTAGAAAGTAAATCAATAAGTTGTATGCTTGGTATGAACTTTTTTGATTTAACTTCACCTAAAAATACGCCAATAGAAAAAACATCTTTACCAATTTTGTCTTTTATCTTTAACAAAGAAGAATCAACTAGATAATATCCTCTACCAATCTTTATTATGTTTCCCAAATTCTCTGTAGTAAATTTATTAATAAACTCATTTATCATTTTCAACCAACTTTAATCTCAAACTAATATCAAACACATTAAACTTATCTTCAATATTTTTCTTAATTTCTGCATGATCTATCTTATTTATACTTTTGTTAATACTATTTATATCTTTTTCTATTAATTCTTTTTCTTTTTCAAGACTCTTTTCTTTTGCAGTATTATCATTTATCTCTTTTAATATCTTGTTTGAATCTATCTTTTCTTGCATTTTTTGTTTTTCTTTCTCTATTTCCTTATATCTTGATATGAGTTCACTAAGATAAGGTCTATTTATTATATTTAATTCTGTAAGAATCTTTTGTTTTTTAGAATCTTTTAGAACTATCTTATTTTCCAAAACCTTTTGAGTTATTTTTTGCAATGCTTGCAATATTTTAAAATCTTTATCTTCAAGCAAAGCATCGAACGCATCTTGTTGATAAGCATTTATTAATTTAAATTCTTCATCAGCAATCCTTGTATATTTTTTCAGTGCATAATCAATTACAGCAAAATTATGTTCGAGTTTTAGTTTATGTTTTTTTATTTTTTCATTAATCTCATCTAATTTTTGTTCATCTTTAAGATGATTTTTGTATGCTGGCGATTTTTTCATTTGTTCAATATCTTCTAATGCATTTTCCTTGTCCTGTGTTATTTGTTCTGATCTTATTTTTAGATTATTTAGCTTTTTTAGTAAAGAAAATTTATTATCAATAGATTCTTTTAATGACTTTATCATTAATTGCATCTCATTTATGTTTTCATATCTACAATCACTTATTTTTTTTTCAAAATCATTATTTAACTTCGATATTTTGTTTATTGTTTTCTTAATATTTTCAACTTCTTTATAGAACAAATGCTGTGATGCATAAAAACTCTTATGAGTTATCTTTGCAAAATTATTAAGTTCGTTTTTCATATTTGCAGAAAAACCGATCATTTGATCGATATCTTCATAACTCTGTGGACTAATCCTTTTTATGAAAAATCCTGCTTGATTTATAAAGCTCTTTCTATTGCCCAGAACAATTGTTATTATTCTTTGCTCTATCTTGTTTTTATCTTTTATTTCTGCTTTTTTCAGAACATCGATTTTATTATTTAATTCATCTAAGTACTGTTTTAATTCTGTGATCAATTCTTTACAAACAATCTCCAGATCGCGCGCAGTGCTGGAATTCTTGCGTTCTAGCCATTGTTCTAGCTCACTTATTGTAAATTCTAATTCTTCTTTAGATCTAAACATATCAAGCAGTTTTTTAAACATATTATGTAGTAAAATTTGATAGTTTATATATATTAAGTATTAATATTGACTACTATGAAGTGACTAAAAACAGAAAGATTTATAAAGGTGTTCTTACTCACATACTATATAATGACAAATAGAAAACCAAGCAAATTAGCTGCACTTGGCTTTGCAGCATTAATTACAGTATTAGGCTATGATGCTTATATACAGACTGTCAATTATCAAAATATCAAAAAAAACACTGAAAATATTTCTAGAATAGAAGACCAGGTAAGACAAGATTATCCTACTACAGAACAGCTTTTAGAATATCATGATTTGATGTTTGAAGTAAACAGAGATTGGGACAAGATAATGGCTAGAGTTAAGAGATTATATGAAGATGAAACAATAGACAAAAGAGCAGATGCTTTAACATATGAAGAATTAGATGAAGTAAAATCTTATTTCACAGAAAACTTAACAAAAGATGAAGAAGGTCTTACACAAGAAGCAAGAGTATCTTATGATGGTTCTCATTTAACAGGCAGACAAATAGAATCAAAGAATTATAAATTAAAAAAAGCATTACAAACAAGAGATACTGTAAATGTTGCTGCTGAAAGAGCAAAACAAGTAGGAGACAAGGCAGGAGAAATGGCTGAAAAAGTTGTTGAAAAAACAATAACACAAAAAGCAAAAGATGTTGTTGATGATACTATTGGTATTGGTAAAGGCCTTTGGAAAGGAGCAAAAAGATTTTATGATAAAATAACTGATTGATTTTGGTGATAATAAAATGATATACGAAAAAGAAGAACCAGCTTATTCACATATAAAAACAAAACAAGAAGTAGATGAAACAATAGATGCTTCTGTTAAATCACTTTTGTTCTCTTCAAAAGATAAAGAATATTTTAGACCATGGGAGAATATTATTGGCGCTCGTTGTTTGGTTGAACAAATTGTCAAGCTTTCAAAAAAAAAACCAGAAGAAATTAGTCTGAATGATGAAAAATTTCAAGATTTTTTAGAAACAGCTTTTGGTTATGCTTGTAATGTGTTTGAAGAAATGCTTGAAAGAAACAATGAATTAGGATTAACTTGTGACTCTTTTATAAGAGATGTTCAATATTTAGAAAAAGATATTGGTTTTTTCTATGATCTTAAAAATGATTCTTCTGAAAAACAAATTATGTTGCAAGAATATCAAGACATTGGAAAAAGATATAAAATAATTAGCATAAAATCAACATCAGCAGCACTGCCTTTAGTTGAAAAGATAAGAGATGAATTTTTACAACAAGCAGAGGAATTGGCTGAATTAGGATATGAAGATTATATTGAACCATTAAAAGAATTTGAAAGCGTATGTATAAGAGAATATTTTACTCTTTTGGATGGAGCTAGCAAAGCATTAAACAAAACTCCTTCTAATGTAAGACAATATGTTGCTGAACAGATAAAAAGAATAGATTCAATTTATGATGAAAACAAATCAGAAGAAGAAGATTTTCTTGGTGGTCCACTTTGTGCTCCAGAATCAGATGAAGATCTTGTATCAACAGATACATCAAACAAACTCATTGTAATAGTTGCTCAAGAATCAGCAGCAAAAAGAGAAGGAAAAATCAAAGACCTTGTAGATGTTAATACTCCTGTTCTTGGATTTTAATAACTTTTAAATATCTTTTATTTTATTATATTTCTATATGAAAAAACAATCTAAATCAACAAAGCAAAAGATTGCAAAACAACGTATTATTATTCTATTTCAACAAGCAAAACAAGCTAAACAACAATCTTTAGCAAACAGATATGTGAGATTAGCTAGAAAGATGGCTATGAAAGCTAGAATTCCAATACCTAGAGCTCTTAAAAGACGCTTTTGCAAGCACTGCTACGCTTACTTTAAACAAGGCAAAAATGTAAGAACAAGGCTACAAGGCAAAGGCAAAGGCAGAAGAGTAGTATATACATGTCTTAATTGTAAGAAACACATGAGATTTATGTATAAGGCTAAGAAATAGCTATACTATTATTATAATAAATAGTATTTCTTTGTTCTAAAACCCTTGAATTCAACCATTTCAGCCGGTCTATTCCTAATATTCCTTTTTCTAAAAACCAAAGCTTTATATAGTATTAATTGTCCCCATTTAGTTATAAAACGCTTAGTAAAGCAATTTTACCATTATCAAATGAACTTAATGAGGTGAAACAATAATGATAGCAGAAAACGGCAAATGCAAAGATTGCGGTGCAAAAAGAATAGTAAAACAAGATCTATGCAAAAGATGCAGAAGATTTGGAATAAATCAAGCAGTACAAAAGGTGTTAGCATGAGCTTTAGAACTAATATTATAAGGTCATTCAGACTAGTAAAACAAGATATTGATAGTCTAAAAGATTATGTTTATGAATGGTTTAATACAATCATAAGTAACCAAAGGAAACTTTTAAATAAGATAAATGAATTAGAACAAAGAGTAGAAGAACTGGAAAAATAGGGGATAATTATGATTGATGCTAATAATCTAAGTATAAAAGAACAGATTAAAAAGAAAAAGCAAGATCAAGAGATCAAAAGAAAAGATCTGAAATCTTTGTTAAACAGAGATAAAGTAGATGATCTTGAATTAGACATACTCATGAATGATATAGATGTTCATGAAGGTGAATAATATGAAAAATTATGTTTCTAACTCATTACAAAATTTTGTTTTTTATCTTAAATCTATTGGAATAGATCCCAGTATTCGTAATGATCTTAATTTAGATGAATTATTTTTTGCACATGATAATATGCATACTGAAGATATTAATACCATGGTTGCTGAAAAATTAGTTTCTGATGCTTATAAAGATTTTAAAAAGCAAACAATAGGTTTTTAAACAAAACACGCCTTCTACAAATTATGAACTATAATCTAGAACTAGACAAAGTAATACAAGAAATAAATAAACACAAACCTAAAACAGTCTTAATCCAATTACCAGATGGTATAAAACCAAAAGCAAAAGAAATTCAAACACAAATAGAAACAAAGACAAATGCAAAAGTCATTACTTGGCTTGGTTCATGTTTTGGTTCATGTGACGTGCCAAAAGCAGATGTTGATATGTTAATACAATGGGGTCATTCTGAATGGAAATAACAACATATATACTAACATCATTAATAATAACATTGGGCTTATTCATGGGCTTGATCTTAGCAATTATTTCACCAGAAGAACTAAAACCTGGTAAAAAATATTTTAAATTATCAAAACACATAACTTTCTACTTAATAATATTCTTTAGTTTAATTTTTCTTTATAAAAACAAAGTTCATATGATGATAACATTAGTAATACTTGTTTTTTATTTCTTAGAATTCAAATTAAAACATCAAACAACTTATTTATTATTATCTGTTTTATTTTTTCTTAGTACAGTAGGAAAATATTCCTTCTTAATAATCTCTTCATTGTTATTAATCTACACTATAACAATCTCAATCAATCTAAGAATAAAGCATATAACAAAAAACAATTGGAAAATGGTTAAACTTCTAATAACTAATTACATTTGGTTTTTTATAGGAACAATTATAATCTATTTTCTTTAGACAAGACCAAACAACTTACATATAAAGAATACATAGAATATAATCAATATCCATCCTTCCCATTTAGTAATCTCTTTGTCAAGAGTAATAAAATAATACAAGAATGAAGAAATCAACATCATTGACACTAACATCAGTGGCAAAGTAAATGTTAACATGTTTTGTGGAATGATCAATGTTCCAAATAATGTAGGAATACCCATTACAGCAAATGCATTAAAGATATTTGATCCTAATACATTACCAACAGCCATTTCTGGTTTACCTTTTCTAGCAGCTGTAACACTTACCATTAGTTCTGGTAATGAAGTGCCTAATGCAACTGCACTAGCAGCAATTATTTCTTTTCCAATATTTAGCATTTCAGATATTTGTATAACAGAATCAACAGTATATTTTGCTCCTAGATAAATAAAGAATCCGCTTATAATAAGCACTAGAATGGTTTTAAAGCCTATTTTTGGTTTTTTCTTCATCATCTTTTTAGTTTCTTTTTTAATCTCTTTATCGTCTTTAGCAGTTGAAAGAGTATATAATAAATAAAGTATAAACCCTGCAATACATAACAATGCTTCGCCTCTTGTAAAAGTTCCATCCCAAAGCATGACACCAACAAAAAATGCAGAAGCCATTAACATTGGCAGATCAACATGTATTAATTCATAGAATATTTCTAATTTTCCAGCAACAATTGCAGCAATACCTAATACCAGAAATATATTTGTAATATTTGACCCCAAAACATTACCAATCACGATTTCAGATGAATTATTTAATACAGAGATAATAGATGAAATCAATTCTGGTAATGATGTTCCAATAGATACAATTGTAACACCAACTATAAAAGCAGGCATGCCAAACCACAGACCTATTTTTTCAGCAGAATCAGTAAAATAATCAGATGCTTTAATCAAAACAAGCATAGCAACAATAAAAATCCCTATCCACATTAATAAGTCTAACATATATTTTGATTTATATAATTATAGTATAAAAAGTTTGTGGTTTATTGTATTAAAGATAATCTTTGATTAATGTCTTGTTCAATATTCTTTAAACACGGAACGCAATATTCTTCCACACCTTCTAAATCGCTCTTATTTTGCTCATTATCATCATTAAGATATAAAATACTCTTAACCCAATCAGCAAGATCTTCTAAATATCTTCTATAAACATAAAAAGAAATAATCTTTTTATTTAATCTTAAATCTATAACCATTTTATAGCTTTTAATAAAGTATTTACCATACTTTTTACCAAGATAGAACCATATATCATGTTCGACTGGTGCTAATTTAATATCATCCCAATCTATTAAGTAGATATTTTCTTTTGAATTTTTTAAAATATTTGAACCAATTGGGTCTGTATGGCATAATACAAACTTCTTTTTTATTTTCACAACCTTTTTTCTAATTATCTCTAGTTCTCTTAATCTTTGTAATATAATATCTTTGGATTCTAAGACTAATTTTCTTAATTCTTTTTTATATTTATTATCTATATTTTTATTATTTTCTAAATCTTTTATACTTTTTAATAAATCTTTTTTAAATGGAATATCAAATTTTTCTTTTGGAACACGCCCAAGTTCTAATTTATTAGTGCATTTATGTACATTTGCAAGGAGTTTTGCAATCTTTTCAACAACTATTTTAGAATAACTTAATTCTTCAAAATCTCTTCCATCGATGTAATTAAATACAGCAATTGTATATTTACTCCCTAATCTGACTTTATATTTTTCATTCTTTGTTTTTATTGGATAAGAAATATTATTGATACCTAAATCATGTAATTGTAGAACTATCTTTAATACACAGTCCAGATTAGGATTTCTTTTATTTATGTGAACCTTAGCAACAGATTTATTATTGATAAGATAACAATAACTGCATTCGCCTATTGGAATAAATCTTAAATCTCTAATTTTAAAATTATAATTCTTATTAATTGTTTGTTGTAATCTTTGTCTATTAATTGCTGCGTCTTTTCTCATCTTACCAACAAACCTTTCTAATTCCTAACCAAAATGCCAGATGATTTGCAGCCACAGTCAATATAAAAGTACATACAATGATTATTGTAAAATCTATCCACGTAATTGAAACAAGAAAACTAGCAAACATCATTGCGCCTAATGGAAAGTCTAGTTGATCAAAAACATACCATGGTTTGCCAGGTGCAATACCAATTCTTCTTTTGAAAAAACTCTCAAGCTTGTCACCAAACATTGCGCCAAACCCTAATAAAAATCCTAATAACAAAACATTGACTTTAGAATAATCAACAATACTATTCCAACCAATCCACTGCTGTATAAATGCAATGATCATTGCAAAGATAATAGCTGACACAAACCCTCTCCAAGTTTTATTCTTGCCAAATAGTTTTGCATTGACTGGTATTGCGAATTTCTTAAAATGATTCTTAACTAAAACAGGCGCCATGTTTGCAAAATAAGCAGGCAACATAAAATATAATGGTTTTAATATTAGTTCTATCATTTGAATATCGACCTCGTATTTTTATTTAGATTATTTTTGTGCTTTTTTATTAAAAGTATCATTTCAATATCTGTTATTATTGTAATAAATACTATTAATAATATATACCAAAAATAAAGCATATTATAAATAAAGAGTATTACTCCAATATACATTAATACAAATTTTATTATTACTAAATATGTGTGTGGAACTATTAATTTTTTTATTGTCTTATGCGCTATTGTAAATTTAATAATATAAACAATAGTTGCAATTAATGCAGGAATTATTGATTTTATTAATAAGTCTATAAATACTTGTTTATTCCACATAAAAAACAGACCAACAATCAAAACACCGATAATTATATCGCTTGTCTTGTCAAAATAATTTCCAAACAATGTTTCTTGATCATATTTCCTTGCAATATATCCATCAAGAAGATCAAGAAGAATGAATAAAGAAACAATAACAATAAACATTATCTGATTCTTGCTTATCGCGAATATTGGAAGAAATATTAAAGCCATTATTAATCTAAATAATGTAATATAATTAGGCATTGTTTTTATTTTCATATTTGATATTAAAATCAATCATATTTATATACTTTTACATTTTATTTTGTTATTATGTTATTCACAATATTGGATTGTTATACAGACGAGCCATCTGGCTTAGGAGTGCCGCCTTACCTAGGAACATATCCCAGATATATTGCTGGTGCTATCAAGGAAACAAAAAACAAGTACATCTATATTACGATAGACGATCTTAGATTCTATGTCAAACATATAAAGCAAAAAAAGAAAATAATTCCACTTAATAAACAAATTAAGACAGACATAAAAACATATAATTTAACAAAGAATCATAAAAACATAAAACAAATATTAAATAAAACAGATTACTTAATAATAATAGCAGGTGAACACACTCCTGGTAAATATTTATCAGCATTGCCAGGAACTACATCTGAAATAAAAACATTATTAGATAAATTAGATTATGTTCCTGCTACAATTCTTACAGGTCCTGCTGTGTTCGGTTCTGGTTTGTATGGTGGAAGACCAACCCGTCCGCCAAAAGGCTTTGACTTCCAAATTAGTAACTTGGCAATTAAATTACCAAAATTACTAAAAAACAATTTCCAAGATTATCCTCACCAATTCAATTTCAAAGATATACAGAAATTATCAATCTTAGGAGCAGAACTTGTAAAACTTCATCCGTCATATCCAAACACAATGCTTGAAATAGAAACAGCAGTCGGTTGTTCAAGAAAAAATCATTGTTCATTCTGTTTAGAGCCTATAAAGCACAAGTTTGAACTAAGAAATAACAAAGACATAATTGCTGAGATTAAACAACTCAACAAGCACGGCGCAAAAAACTTTAGATTAGGTAAACAAAGTGATTTCTTTTCCAGAGATAAAAAACAAATAAAAGAATTACTTTCCAAGGCATCAAAATATACAAATATATTACATATTGACAATATAAATCCAGCAAATGTTACTGAGTCTAAAGTAAAATTGGTAGTACGATATTGTACAGAAGGTAATATTGCTGCATTAGGACAAGAAAATTTTGATCCAGTTGTTATCAAAGCAAATAATTTGAATTCTGATCCAGAGACTACTTACAAAGCAATTAAGATAATCAATAAGTACGGCTCGATGAGAGGTAAAAATGGTATGCCAAAGTTCTTGCCTGGTATTAATTTACTTTTTGGCTTAATTGATGAAACAAAATCCACCCACCTAGAGAACATGAAGTGGCTTACCAAGATTCTTGAAGATAATCTACTTTTAAGAAGAATCAATATAAGACAAGTAGTTCAGTTTCCACAAACAAAAATCTATGGACAAAGTAAAGCTATAAGAAAAAACAAAAAATATTATTGGAAATGGAGAAATGAGATAAGACAAAAGATAGATTTACCAATGTTAAAACTTCTAGTACCAACAGACACAGTACTCAATAAAGTAAGAACAGAAATCTATGACGGAAACACAACATTTGCAAGACAACTAGGCACATATCCTTTGGTGATAGGTATAAAAGGAAGATTACCTTTGAATAAATCATACAGTATAAAGATTAATAAGCACATGCTGAGGAGTGTCACAGCTGAGATAATCTAATTCCTTTCCTCTTTCCAAACTATCTTCATCAACATCTTTTGTAATATTATTAGGGTTAGCAACATATCCTATTGTAAGAAATATATCCATTTCACTAGGTAAATCAATACCTTCTGATTTCAAAACTGTTTTAGCATAATCTATTAATAAAGGATCATGATCATTCAACTCTTTTAATTTATATTTCATGCTTGTTTGACTTTAACCAATTGCTTTATAAACTTTATGTTAAGAAAATCTAGACCTTAAAAACTAGACTAGGACCCGGCTTATAAGTAATAATCAATCTTTTTGGTTCGTCTATGTAAGGTTGTTTTTGTTGTTCTTGTTTATCAAGAAAATTATCAACATATTTTATAACTTTTTCACCATTTAATTCAGATACTTTGTCTTCTATATCATAATTCTGTTTCATGATATGTAATAACAAACAAAGATTTTTAAGTTTTTATAAACAAAAGCCGTAATTCTTTCATAATTTCTAAAATCACTATTTTACACTATAAATCTTTATAAACAGAACTAAAAAATGCTATATAAAACTAAACTAGAGGTGATAATATGGCTGAAAAAATAATACTAAGTTCTGAAAGTGTCACAGAAGGTCATCCAGACAAAATGTGTGATCAAATAAGTGACGCAATCTTAGACGAAGCATTAAAACAAGATCCACAAAGCAGAGTAGCAATTGAAACAGGAGCAAAAAGCGGGGGTGTAATGGTATTTGGAGAATTGACAACAAAAGGTTACATAGATGTACCTACAACAGTTAGAAGAGTTATAAAAGAAATTGGTTACACAAAAGCAGAATATGGAATAGAATATGAAACATGCTCTGTGTGGACACAGGTAACAGAACAATCACCAGAGATTTCACAAGGAGTTTCAGAAGGCGAAGGTTTGCACAAAGAACAAGGTGCAGGTGACCAAGGAATGATGTTTGGATATGCATGTAATGAAACACCAGAACTAATGCCATTACCAATAATTCTAGCACATAAGTTGGTGAAAAGATTAAGTGAAGTAAGAAAATCTAAATTATTGACATGGCTAAGACCAGATGGAAAATCACAAGTAAGTGTAGAATATGATCAAAATGGAAAACCATTAAGAGTAGACACAGTAGTTGTATCAACACAACACGAAGGTTATATTAATTTTGATGAATTAAAAAAAGAAATTATTGACAAAGTAATAAAACCAGTTTGCCAAAAATACATAGATGAAAACACAATTTTCCATGTTAATCCAACAGGAGCCTTTATCAGAGGAGGGCCATATGCAGATGCAGGTCTAACAGGAAGAAAAATAATTGTTGACACATACGGTGGTTTAGGAAGACATGGTGGAGGAGCATTCTCTGGAAAAGATCCTAGTAAAGTTGACAGAAGCGCAGCATATGCAGCAAGATATGCAGCAAAAAACCTAGTAGCAGCCGGTTTAGCAGACAAATGCGAAATACAACTAGCATATGCAATAGGTGTTGCAGAACCTGTTTCAGTAAACATTGACTGTTTTGGAACTAATAAAATACCAGAAGACAAAATACAAGAATTGGTAAGACGATTTTTTCCATTAAAACCAGCAGATATCTTGAACCAATTACAATTAAAAAGACCGATATACAGAAAAACAGCTGCATACGGACATTTTGGAAGAGATGATCCAGACTTTACATGGGAAAAGACTGACAAAGTTGAGATCTTGAAAAAAGAAGCTGGTTTTGTTGAATAAATTTTTTTTTATTTTTTAATTTTCTTCTGTTTTTCTAATAATATTTTCCAGTTTTACAGACAAAGATTTAAAAATAGTCAACACTTCCCATATATACACACATAAAAAAGAAGTTTCTGATAGATATATTACAAAATATATTTTACAAAATATCTAGGGGGATGAAAAACATGACAGAACAATTAAAATTAGCAGTTTATGCATATTGTGATAGTGAACATGAAAGTGTTGTGGAATTTTATGATGATTTTGAACAAGCTTTTCCAAAGATGGCTGCTCAAAAAGGAGTTGATATTGAAGGAAGAGTTTTGAGATTAACTACTAATCAAAAGATCTCTTATGAGAGGGGCCAGCATTCTGATTTTCAACCAGGAGAAATAGGTCATATTGGTTCAAAAGATATAATTTGGGACAGAAGTGGAACAATGATTAGAAGCGTAGGTTCATTTTTAGATATTGCACTTTTTGCTGGTGCACAGATATTAAATTACCCTATTTCTATTGATGAAAGTAAATCAAGAGATTATGCAATTGCAAAGCTAGTAGGATTTAATGTACCAAAAACTATTGTTTTTCCAGAAGCATATTTTATGAAAACAAGGCCGCATCCAGAGAATCATGGTCAGCTTAAATTTGATATAGATTTAGAAAAACAATTAGCAAAATTAGGAAAAGGTCTGCATTTCTTTAAAAGAGCTCATGGTGGTGGAAGACAAAAAGTATTTGAAGTTAAAGATAAGTCTGATCTATTTAATAGGTATATGGAAGTAAGACATGATTCAATGGTTCTACAAGAAAGAATTGAGTTTGAGCACTTTGTAAGAACATTTGTATTTGGTGAAAAAGTTATTCATACAGATTATGACATCAAGAGAGGACCTTGCCAATCATATAAACCAATTCGTTTATCAAAAGGTGATGAAAAATATCTTAATTTTGCAACAGTAGAATTATCAAGAAGATTAGCAACACCATTTTGCACAATGGAGATTGCAAAAAGAAAAAATTCAATTGATTGGTATTTTATTGATATAACTAATGGTTGTAATTTTGATATGCGTCCTTGTGAATTAGCAGGGATTTATGAACCTGTAAGAAATCTTTTAATAGAACAATTAATAGACTGGGCACAAACACCAAGACCTATGTTAGTAAATACATCAATACAAGATATTGTTACAAAAAGGCAATTGTTCAGAGCAGATTTAAAAGGACAGGATGCTAAATTGTTAAAGGAATTTGCAAAAGAACATGGAATTAGATACACAGGAAAAGAGTTCCAATCAGAAAAGAAAGAATTTATAGACAAATATCATAAACTTCATGATTAATTTTTATTTTTTTATTTCCATTGTTTTTCATCATTAACATTATCAAATTTACTTCTCACCAATCCCTGCCCCTCTTTATCAACCAATTTCCAATCATCAAACCCTTCCCATGCAACATAGTCGATTATTTCTTCATATTCATTCTTTAGATAGAGTACACCTTCAGAGTTTTTCAAAGCTAATCTAGAACTTTCATACTTAAACTCTTCATTAGGTGAGATAGAACCACTAAGCTTGTAATTAGCTTTATGGTCTTGCAACTTCATTCCATCGAGATTCACATCAGTATTTCCAACATTAAATAAAACAACATACTCATTACCTTTGTCAGAACCAACAGAATCATAAAGAATTTTTTTAATTACTAAACTAGTTGCATTTCTTATTTCCATGTCTTGGTTAGGAACATAGTCCCAAACATAATCAAATTCTTCAACATATTGTTTAGCAATATCTTTATTATGCAGAATCAAAACATTCTCGTCATTATTAGTATCACCATTAGAAGTTGGGTTGAATGAGCCTGTAATAACAATCTTGTCATCTACAATAAAAACTTTGTGATGCATATTCGCTTTGTTCGAGTCCCACTTAATATTCAGACCATATTTTTCTAATTTATCATATTCGCACCAAGCATTGTTCTGTGATTTTTCAAAAACACCTCGAACATCAATACCTTCAAAATGTTTTTTAACCAACACATCACCAATATCATCATGTGTATGTGAAAATGTCATAAACTTAATACTTTTATTAGCAGAATTCAAAACACGAACAACATTATTCTTACATTGATCTTCAGGACAAAAATAGTTTTCCACCGAGCCCATGTTAGTCTCAATAACAGGATATAAAACTTTACTTCCACCAGAAAATTCATAATGCCATAATTCTCTGAACTCATCTTCATAATTCTTTGCTAATAATTTAGAATCAATAATTACAAGATTATTATTATTAACAAAATTACCTCTGTGAGTTGGATTAAAACTTCCAGTTGATATAATCTTATTATCAATAATACAGAACTTATTATGAGTCAATTGACTTGTATCATCCCACCTAATGTATTCTTTCTTAGCTAGATTCTTATCATGATTTTCATCATCTATAACTAAGCGAACATCTACTAAGTAAGACATTTTTTCAAATGTTTGTTTTAAATCTTTAAGATCAAGATCAAACAAACCACAATGTACACTTTCATTTGCAGATTCAATTAACTCAATCAACTGGTCCATACATCTATCTCTAGGACAAAAATAAACTTTGATGTATGATATGTTTTCATAATTATTTTCATAATCAACATTATTATCTATATCTTTAACAACATTAGAAGTGATATTATTACAACCAACCAAAAAAAACAATAATATTACCAACAATATCTTTTTCATATTTTCGATTAAAATACAGTTATATTTATATATTTATATGAACTCCAGCACTTTATGGAACCAAACTTAAAAAACACAAGACTCCTTGTAATAGATATTACTAATTATTGTTGTAGTAAAGAATTTGAAAGAAAAGAATGGAAATTAACATTCAAAGACATTAGAAACATGATTCCTAAACTCATCAAGTTTATCAAAGACTATAAAGATCTTGGTGGAAAAGTAATTTACATAAACAATGTACCATGGGATAAAGAACATTTACCAGAAAATCTAAAAGAACTTTACAAAGATCCTAAAAAAACATTCTACACACAAGATAAAACTGATTTTAGCACAAAATTCTTCAAAGTAAAGCCAAGTAAAGATGACACAATCATAACAAAAAACACTTACAGTGCATTCAGCAACTTAGAGCTAGACAAAGCATTAAAAAAAGACAATATAAAATATCTGATAATAACAGGAATAGTTGCAGACGGTTGTGTTGACGCAACTATTAAAGAAGCTTTTTCTCATGGTTATAATTTAATAATACTTAAAGATTTAATAGAATCATTTGATGGAGAAAAAAGAAAACAAATTCAAAAACATTTAAAAGAATTCATCTGGCCAAAGATGTATGGAGATGTTATTAGTTCTGATGAATTTATTAAGAAGATTAAATAATTTTACTCTTCGTCAGCTTTTTTTCCTTTTTTGATATTATCTACAGCTTTTGCAACATCATCTGTATTAATACTACCAAACCTTTTCTGAGGCTTTGTTTCTTCTTTTTTTTCAGCGCTTTCAAGCATCTTTTCTACGAATTTTTTATGTTGGTCATCCATTGTAATTAACAGAAAATAAGAAGTAGTATTTAAATCTTCTTTAAGATTTCAATTGATTTTCCTAAAGAATACTTTATCTCAGGATATTTGACAACCAGTTTATCAAGTTCTTTCTTTAATTTGTTCTGTTTCATTTGTTTGTATTTTATTTTCTTTATTTTACAAAACTCTATCAAACTTTTCTCATCTATTGTAATAAATAATTTGATGATTTTTTTATTTTCTTTTTCAATATTAAAGTTTTTCCCACCAAACTTATCCATAAACAACATACATTCATGATCAAGTGTCCATGGAACAACAACTTTGTCAGCTTTTTCTTTAGTTTTAACCTTAACAATAGGAAATGAAATAATAGAATCAATAAAAAACTTACAAACATCAGAATCAACATAAACTTTATCACCTTTCTTGATTGCTTTGCTCAGTCTTAGGTATTTTCTAACTCTCTTTTCTATCACTTTGCACAAACATTTAGCACATAATTGCTTGTCAGTGAACTTGTATTTTGCTTTTGATGAGCAGTGTATGCATTTCATGTGAATAAGAAAAAGAAAGTAGTTTATAAACCTTAAGGATTATACAATTCATCAATCTTCTGATCTAAATATATTGCTTGATCAATAGGAAGATTATTAAACCTGTTTAAATTTGTTGAAAAACCAACAATGGGGCCTAGTAATCCAGAAGTTATACCAGGAACAACATAATGAATTACGTGATTCATTCCTTGTATTTCTTCTGCACTCATCTCAGGATTCGGAACTGCAATTATTCTTGCAATTATATAAGAAAATACAAGACAACCCAATCCTACTTCTAAAGTTCCAGTAATTAAATTATCAGGATAAAACACTCCGTCAGTCCTAAGCTGTTGAGGATAGCTAATCAATCCTTTAAAAGATTCTAATCTTTGATTATGTTCTTCATCTTTTTTCCAAGGAAGTATTTTTCTCCATCCTTTATTTACTTGGCTTAAATCCATCAATGATTGTTCAATTGTCCAGTTTCCTAATATAGCATCATCTAATACAGCGTTAGGTCTATATTCATTAATCATATTTCTTTGTATTACCTCAACATCAATATTAAAAATATCAATTTTTACCATGGGATCTTTGTGTAAAATAACATATGGATCTAGAAAACGCAAAACATCACTTACTTTTTCTTTTAGATCTGTTTCTAATGTTTCTACTTTTTTCAGTCTTTGATATAGTGTTAAGTTTTGTTCCATATATGCTATTTAAAATTATAAACATTATTTAAACTTTCTCATTCTGTTACTACTTTTAAATACTCAAGAACCGAAATATTTATATATAAGGACGACCCACTATACAGTAGTAACTAATAATAAACAATTAGAGGTGTTTAGCACTTCTAATCTTATATTCACGATCTATCACCTCTTTTTTCCCCAAGGAAGGTTTCTTCGGAGGCCTTCCCAGGGGTTTTTAATCTATTTTCTTTATAAATAACAAATTAACATTTAAAGAATAAAATAACCCTTATTTGCGCTTTCTGGCCTTTTTTGGCCCCTTTTTACTCATATTGAAGTTATATAGTAAACCTACTACTAATCCAATAAGAAATACAACAATATAAACCCCAAATTCCTTGTTTTCAAAGGCTTTGAATAGGTGTTTTTCATCTATATCATATAAATACATATGAAAATTACTTAATTCTAATGCATATTCAGTATATAATAAAGCAGACCCAATATCATCATATTTAAGGTCATTAGCATACTCATAATAACTATATCCCATCAAAGGAAACATATTATTATTATTTTCATCAATAATATTTCTTTTTACAATTTCAAGCTTTGTATCAATAGAATCATTGATAAAATCTTCTTTAATATTCATTATATTTAGTATGGAATTTGCTTGAGCTTTTGCTTTTAGTGCTTTGAACAAACAAAGTTCATAATCTTTATTATTCATGTCATCAATAGCATGATTTATCTCTTTTTTTATTGATTCAAGATCAAGGGGTAAGACCAAAGCCAAGTAGTGAGTTCTTTCTTGTGCTTCTTCTAATTTTTCACTACACAATTTTTTAACAGAATCTTTGTCTTTAAACAATTGTTTTTCACTTATATCAGAATTAAAAAACATTTTCCATGACAAAGCACTATTTAATCTTTCTTCTGCAAATGCTAAATTATAAACATAATTCTTTTCACTTTCTTTTACTTTTTTAATTAAGTCTTTTGTTTCAATTATTCTTTCTTTAACAACCATATATGTTTGTAAATCTGATATAGTATCAATATTAATAGAATCAATATCATTTTCTAATGAATTAAGTTTTTTGCTAATAATTTCTGCATACATTATTGCATCTTGGTAAGATAAATTTTCTTGTTTTAAGTATAAATAGTTTAATTTAACATTTGAACCAAAGCAATAACTCGCAGCAGAATAATATTTTTGATTTTCTCGTGCTTTTTTACTTTTATTAATGGTTTCATCAACTTTTTTCAGTACCTCAGCATCTTCTAAACTTATTTCTTTATCCAACATATGCAATAGTTCATTGCTTCTTTCACAGATGCTGTTTGAAACTTTATTCATTATATCTAAATATTTTTCATTTATCTCGAGTTCTGATTCTGTTTTTTCTAATTGCTTACCTGTAAAATAAAAAACAACTTCATTAAGATCTTTTACTTCTATTAATTCCACCCCTTTTTCTTCTGCATATTGTTTAAGATCTATTTCCTCTTGTTTATTTTCATTATTTTCTTGTTTTGATTTTTCTTCATCTTCTTTTCCTATTTTTTCTACTACTTCCTCTTCTTCAGTTTTTTCTTTATAAAACCTAGTCCCTTGCGGAATAAGAACTTTTTCAATGCCTGCTTCTGACGCTGCATCAATCTTGTGCTTTATACCAGAGACAACACCAACAAAACCTCCAGAATTGATTGTGCCAGTTATAGAAACACTCTGATCAACATTTAAATTTGAAAGACTTGTAATAGTAAGCAAAGAAATAGCAGCACCTGCACTTGGTCCGCCTATGATTGGCGCATTTGATTTAATAGTATAAATAAAATCATGATCATTACAATCTATTTTACCAAAAACATTTTTATTTCTATTCAAAAGATCGCACGCAATCTCTTTTGCAAATCTAGTTGATATTTGTGTATCTAGTTTTGTCAAAGGAAACGTGTCTATAAACACCCTTCCTTCACCAGGCTTTATTTCTAAGAACAGGTCAGCTGTTGCTCCTGTTATATTTCCTTCAGATCTTTCAGAAACAGCCAATAATTTTATATGGTTTGTTTTATCATACTTAACACAAAACACAGAACTACTTAAACAAATCAATAAAACCATGATTACAATGCATATCAACACTTTTTTCTTCATAATGTGGTTGGTGGAAAGAATAATTTATAAAGTTTATTGAATTTTAAAATAAGTATGAAACTTGTATTCAAATTATCAAAACACAATATAAAACTGTCAAAAGCAGAGGTTTTGTCTATTTTTCCAACCAAAGATCACAAAAAGCTAGATAATTATCTTATTATTGATGCAAAATACGATTTAGATCAAGTTAAAAGGCTCGCATACACAAAATCAGTATATAAATTATTATTTATATCTAAACCTAAGAACTTGGTTGATGAAATAAAGAAATATGATTGGAAAAAGATATATAAAACTAATTTTTGTGTAAGAGTAAAAAACACAAAATCACCCAAAGATAGGTTAATAGCAGACTTAATTTGGGACAATCTTGAGAAAAACAAAATCAAACCAAAAACCAAATTAAATAATTCAAAAACAGAAATACATTTTATTTTTACAAAGCACAAAATAATAGCAGCAAAACTAATCTACCAAAACAAACAAGATTTTGGTGAAAGAAAGCCACACAAAAGGCCAGAACTTTCTCCTACAAGTCTTGATCCAAGACTAGCACGTTGTCTAGTTAATCTAAGCCAAGCAGATCTCTGTGGAACGATTATTGATCCATTCTGCGGCGTAGGTGGAATATTAATAGAGCATGGACTACTAGGCGGAAAGTGTGTAGGCTATGACATAAACAATATAGAACTAAAGAAATGTGAAATCAATCTAAAACATTACAAAATCAAAAAACAAAACTATCAACTAATCAATAAAGACGCACTAACAATAAAAAAACAATACAAATACATTGTAACTGACTTACCATATGGAAGAAATTCTAAGATAAATAAAAAACTAAAAACATTATATTCGCAATTTCTAAAACTTTGCAAAAGAACAATAAAACCAAAGATCTTAGTAATCGGTGTACCGAGTTTTATTAATTTTAGAGAGATAATAAAACAAAACAAATACAAAATAAAACATAATTTTAAGATTTATATTCATAAGAGTTTAACAAAAGAAATATATGTTTTAGAATGATCTTTCTATAGAAATTCAAAACTCTAATTTGTCTCCTACAATAATTTCTTTTTCTTTAATTGTATTCTTAGGCAACTCAACAACATACTGTGCTTTCCTCTTTGGCCAATAATTCAAAAACGGTTTTGCTTTTTCAATTATTTCAACAACTTTCTTATCCTTATCTAAAAACAAAATATCAATACAGAAAAAAACAAATGCCATTGTTATAGGAACATATCTTTCTTTATGAAAAACAAAAACATAACCAACATCATTAATCTTTTTATGGAACATCAAACCAATTCCTTGGCTAAATATATTTGTTAATATTTTTTTTCTTGTAACGATTATCTTTTCTTTTCCTTTTTTACTAAAATTTGTTATCATTATTAATAACAAAAACATACTAATATAAATAAATTTGCACAACTTTTATATATTATATATGCTATCTAATAGTATAATGCAAAAAAATGGTGATGTAGGGGAATTAGAGCTATTAAAGCAAGCTCTTAAAAAAACTTTTTCTAAGATTAAACAAGACACTACTAAGAATTCAGATGATATAAAAAGCATATCAAAAGAACTAAAACAAATAAAATCATTATTAAACAATATAAATTCTTCTATAAAAAACATTCAGACACCGACGATGAATAATCAACAAATACCACAACAGACCCAACAACCAAACATAGGGTTAAGAACAGAAATGATGCGCCGTCTTAAAAGAAACAAAAGATCAGTAATAAAACAAAAGATCTTGAATGTAATTTCTTCTGCTCAATACACTCTTCCAGAAATAAAAGACATAATTGTTGATGAGAATAATTATTGTTCAAAAGCATCATTTTATCGTTACTTTGAAGAACTTAAAAAAAGAGGCATTGTTGAGATAATTGAGATAAATGACGTGAAGATAATTATGATAAAGTCTCAGACTAGTATCAGATAAATCTAGACTGTGTGAGACTAAAAATAAATATAAATTGAGACAAAATTAAGACAAAATCAAACTAAAATGAGACTACTTGAGACTAAAATGAGACAAAAAATGCCCTGTTTTAAGCTAAAAAAAACAAAAAAACAAGCCTTTAAAAAATCAAAAACAATTCAAGTTTTATTCAAAAAAACAAGCCCAAAAACGAAAGATTTAAATACTAATCTTCGTTGGTATACTTTTAAACCATTATTTATATAATAAGGGGTAATATTCAAAAATATCCTCAAATGTGCTGTAAAAAATTTGGGGGGTTAAATTTAAACTATAACAGTTTTGAATAAGTAAGAAAAACGAAAAAATAGTTTAAAGAGAGCTAAAAATAGCTCGAATTGTTAAAAAAAGAACTAAAATTCCAAATGGAACAAAAAACGAGGTGGATTTAAAAATGGTGAAAAATAAGAATATATTAATTATGAGTTTGATTTTAATTATGGCTTTTATGGCTTTTTCTGTGTTTGCTGCCGATACAATAACAATTACTGACGTAGCTAACAGAATAACATTAGCAAGAAACCAGCCATTGAATTATTCAGGAGAGGGTACTTGTTTTGGTGTTAATGTTTCAAGCAGTGAATCTAATTTAGATGCTTCTGCTCTGAATAATGTGACAGTCATTGTTTTTTCAACTAGTGCAAGTGGTTCAAATGCAATCCTTGTTCGTTTGAATGAAACAGGTGTAAACACAGGTGTGTTTAATATTCTTGTTAATAGTTCTAATAATGGCGCTGGTGAGGCAATGGGTTCTTGTGTTAATGTTTCAACAGGTGCTTCAAATAATGGAACTCTTGACACAACAAATTACTCTATTCTAGTATCAGACGATGCATCAGTAACTGAAACTATTAATGCAACTTTTAATGTTTCAACAACTAGTGTTATTAGTGATAGTATTATAATGCAACAATCAGCAGTTGTTTATTGGTTAAATGCTGGAACTGGTGTTTTATATGCAAATACTACTTATGGTTATCCTTCTACTGATGAACCAACTTTCTCAGTATTTGGTATAGGTGTAAATGATTCTGGAAGAAACTTGCATCCAGGAAGAATAGATAATGTAACTGTTAATCTAACAACATCATCTGGAGAATCTGTAGAAATTTGTTTAAATGAATCAGGTGCAGATACAGGAATATTTAATGTACAAGCAGTATGTGTGGGTGCTGACGTAACTGAAAATCCAGATACATGGGAATTTGGTTTATGGAGTGGAACAACTGCAGATGATAGTAATAGATTAGCTGTAGTAGAAGGTGACAATATAAATTTATCAGTAAGAGGAGATGTATTATTTGATGCTTCATCAACTGATAAAAATGATTTAGTTTGGTTAGATACAGAAGGTGAAGTATTTGCAGGTTCAACAACAGCACTAACACCAGATGATTCAACATCTTATTCAAATATAGTCAATATTTATGATAATGGAACTAATGCAGACTATGCTGCAATTGATTCTAATGTAAGATATGCTACATTATCTAGTTATAGTGTTGGTTGGGAATTATTAACATCAATAACAGTTGGTTTGAATGAAACAGGAGTAAATACAGGATTATTCAATCTAAATACTACAATATTTGCAAACACAAATTCAACTTATGTTGGTGCTGACGGTGCTTGGGCAAGTGTTAGTGAATATCATATAGAAGCAACAGAAGGTGGTTTCATAAACATAACATATAGTGATGCTAATAATTTTACAGGTACAGCTCCTTTAGATACTTTAGGTCCTATTAAAATAGATGTGTTTGATAAAGGTATACTTCAATTTAACTGGTCAACAGAAGGCGCAGCATTAGGTACAGCAGATAATTTATTATTCAAAGTGAATGATAGTGATTTAAATTTAGTTGCGACAACAGCTGAAAATGCAACATTTATAATTTCAAGTGATAACTGTATAGCAGCATCAGGTGTTGTTGATACAGGATTTGCAGAAGTAGTTTTAAATGAATCAAATGAAAACGGAGATACAAGTAGTACTGATTCAGCAGTATTTGGAATTCCACACAATTATACAACAGACGTAGGATTATCTTTTGTTTTTGAAACAGGAAATGTCTTAGGAGATACTGAAATGGGTTGTTGGAATAATGGAACACACGTAGGTATTAATGTAACAGCAGGAGACAAAATTTATCTTAATTACACAGACGTAGATGGTGGTGGAGGAGTAACAAGTTTAACATCATGGATGGATCAAGTAGGTAATCTTAATACTACAGATATATATGGAATTGCAAGTAGTGTATTTTCTGTTCCAGGCGCTGTTTATGCAAATGTATTTGATCATGGAAAAAACACAAATAATGCTACTAGTGATGCTGTTGATTGTGTAACAGCAACAATCAATTCAACAAGTGACAATACAGGATTCACATTTGGTTTAAATGAATCAGGCGAAAGTACAGGTATATTTAATGTATCTGTTGCAAGTTGTTCATCACGTACTTCAGTAACAGTAAACCTAACAACAGGTTCTGCAAGTGATTCAACTAATAAGAACCTAAATGTAACAGAAGGAAATACTGTAAATCTAATCTACGATGATGATAAAGGATTTGATGGTTCAAATCCTGCAAATGACACAAATTCATTCAATGTACAATATACAGGAACAATTTCATTTGATAAAACAAGGTATCATGCAAATAATGACGCAGTTGTTGTATCAATAGTAGACCTTGATAACAGAACACAAACAAATATTTCATTCATTAGCTTGTCAAGTAGTGCAGACTTTATAGGTGTTAACTTGACATTGAACAGATCTGGTTCAGGAACATCATCTGTATTCAATATAACTGTTAACAAGAATACTGGTGCTGGTACAACTATTTATTTAAATAGTAGTGCAACTAAAGAAGATGATAATTGTGGTTTGAATGTAACAGCAGGTGGATGGATAATGGCTAATTATACAGACGCAAGCTCAGGAAGTGTTATATCAACTGGTAAGGTCTTGGTTACAGACACAGCAACAATGTCATTCAATAGCACAAGGTTTGTTACAGATGGTACTGCTTTAGGTTATAATGTGAGTGTTTATGATATAGCAAATAATACAGATTCAACTGCAGCAGATACTATAAATATCAGATTGAATTCAACAGCAAATACAACACTAAGAACGTTCACAGCAACAGAAACAGGTGTAAATACAGGTATATTTGCATTTACTTTTGATGTAAGTACATCTGCACAAGATTCAGATACTGTGTTAGTAAATACAGCTAGAACAGAGCAATATATCTATGCATATTATGATGTGACATACAATACATCAGGATTAAATCCAAGTGGTTATGGTGATCAAAATGGTCCACTAGATTTACTTGAGCAAGTTGTTGGTTATTATACAGCAAGCGCACCTGTGTTAGATTTATCAGCTTATAATGCATCAGAAGATACAGCAACAAGTACAGCAAACTTTACACTAGTTGATTATGACTTAAACCAAGACAATGATGCTGTCGACACAATATCAGTGTATTATAATTCAGATTATGACACAACACACACGAAGTTCACAGTATCAGAAACAGGAGCTAATACAGGAATATTTGCTAATAATTCAATAACATTTGATAACTTAACAACAGCAGGTCATTCAGGATTTACCATCAATGTTATACAAGGAGGAACATTTGCTGTTTGGTTTGAAGATACTCTTGGTGATGGTAGCACAGCAAGTAATCGTACAGATTATGCAGTAATTAATAAAAGAGTTACTGTTTCAGGAGGCAATGCAGGTGGAGAAGGTTGGGATCTGATTTCAGTTCCAATGACTTTAGCAGATACATCAGTATCAACTGCAATGAGAGGTGTATCATATAATGCAATTTATTGGTATAATGATACTAGTGATGAATGGGAAACACCAACAACAATGGAACCATTAAAAGGTTATGCAGTACAAGTTAATGCAACACAATATGCATATGTTGCACCAATAACAAGTACACTAGACACATCAAGAACAATGCCAACACCTTCAGAAAGAACATTGAGTACAGGTTGGAACATGATTAGTGTTAACAATATATCTGCTTATGCAGCATCAGAAGCATTTGCTTCACTAATTAGTTCAACAGCAGCAACAACACCAACATGGTCAGTGTTAAAAGATTGGACAGGATTAGAATATGCTGATGTAACTGGTTCAACTACTTCATCTAAATCATTGGATCCAACAGTAGGTTATTGGATACACATCAGACAAGACTCATCAAACAGAGACTTATTACCTGGTGGCAAAGGAAGATAAGGAAGATAATAAGTCTTCCAATTTTTTTTATTTTATTATTTTTTATTTTTGATAAAGAGGGGAAACAAATATGAAGAGACAAATTAATAAATCCATCTTAAGTTTAACTATCATGATTCTTTTTTCAATAATTTTATCATCATTAATTTATGCTGCAGTACAATTTCCACATAGTTTTCATGGAACAGCAAAAGTAGGTACATCTGATGTTGCTTCTGGAACAATAGTTACAGCAAGAATAGGAGGAGAAGTAAAAGGAAGTTTTATTATGACTGAAGCTGGTTATTATGGAAATATTTCATCAAATCCTCCAACTCATTTACCTGTTGCAGGAAGTGCTACAGAAGATTATACAGGACAAACAATTACATTCTATATGGGGTGTGAAGAATCACCTAATACAACTACTTGGTCTACAGGAGCAATTAATACTTTGAATTTGCAAATAACTGGCGGATATTGTGGCGATGGTTCGTGTAATAATGGTGAATCAGCAGGAACAGGCAATGTATGTACATCTTCAACAAACACTTGCCAAGCAGATTGTGGTACAGGTTCAACCGGTGATGATGGTAGTAGTAGTGGCGGCGGAGGCGGCGCTGGAACATCAACACCAACTGGTGGCGGCGGTGCAATAGTTTCAAAGCCAGCTGAAAAAAATCTAGATGATTATGAAGGTTTTGAAGATACAGGAATCATATTAGAATTTAAAAAAGGTCAAAAAGCAACATTCAATCTAGATGGAACAGATTATGAAATAGAAGTAGATAAAGTAGAAGATGATTATATTGTACTAAAAACAGGTGACCAAGTATTAACAGTAAAAGTAGGACAATCTCTAGAAATAGATGTTGATAATGACGGACAAATGGATATCAGGGTTGAATTATTATCAATCAAAGATGGAAAAGCAGAAATAAAATACACAAAGATTGTCAAAGAACAAGAAGAAATACCTTCTGAAGAAAAACCTCCTGAAGAATCAGTGTGCGGTAATAATATTTGTGAAGATGATGAAACACCAGAATCATGTCCACAAGATTGTAAAGTTGAAAAACTACCAATCATTGGCTGGATTATTGTAGGCATAGTATTAGTATTAGGACTTGGAATATACTTCTTGATTACAAAAAAAAAGAAGTAATAATTAAACAATAATTTTTTTTATTTTTTTAAATTTCATTATTTCTATCTTAAGTTTTTTTTCTTTTCTTTTTAGTTTTTTATTAATTTCCTAATTTTCTCAGAAACTTTTATATATTATGAGCTATTAAATAGTCTTTAATATATATATAAAATAAAAAAAATGAGGGTGGTTTTAAAATGAGATTAAGAAATCTATTTCTATTAAATATAAGTTTAGTTCTTTTGTTTGTTTTGTGTCAATTTGCTTTTGCAACAATTGTAAAAGGCGATAATATTGTATTGATCAAAGATGGCAATGGGTATAATTTTGAAACAAATTCATCAAATGCAACAGACTATGATATTCAATTAACAAGTAAAAGTGCAATAGTTGGAGGATGTTCTAGTGTTCTTGATCTAGGATTTACAGTATCATCTGGTGCAAGAATAAGGGGTTTTGGCGCCAATGTTAATTTAGACATACAATATACTGTTCCTTCTGTAACAGGTACTTGGGCAGGATATTCTACTGTTGGTTTTCCAATTTGTCAAGATGGAGATGGTTTAACTTTGTATACAAGAGGTGGTAATTATACAAATATTAAAATAACAAATATTCCTTCTGATGAAGCAAATGTAACAATCTCTTTTCAAATGCAAAACAGTGGTTCTACTACTTTTAGAACAGCACCAACAACAGGTTGTTATGCACACCAAACACAAGCAGATTGTGAAACTGCACAAACAAATGGCCAACCTTGTTTCTGGGATTGGGGCTTAGATACCTGCAAAGAAGATACTAATATGCAACAAGGACAAGCAGGTGGTAGTGGAATGAGAAGAGTTGATTGTTTTGAATTTGATGGTAATGATAAATGTTCTAATATTACTGTGTGCCAGTGGGATGCTCAAACAACTCAATGTTTTGGTGATACTAGTAATTGGTCAGAGAATTCTCAGGCTGGTATTGCATGTAATAATATTACTGATGAAACTTTTTGTAATAAAATTCCTATTCTTAATACTATGTGTAGCTGGAATTCAACTGCAGAAGTTGGTACAAGGTGTATTGTTAATAATTCAAAATCAAAATCAGATTTAACAGGATTAGATATTAGTTGTGAAGGCATTGGAACAAATGATACATTGTGTAATGAGTCTATAAAAACTTTTTTTAAACCTTGTCAATGGTCAGGAACAGTATGTGAATTTAATCAACAAGGTGTTTTTGGTACAGGAGGTCCTGGATTTTTTGGTGATATAAACACAGAAGAATCATGTGAATCAATGGGTGGTTCATGGTTGACAGAAACTTTCAAATACTCTGATTCATATGGAAATCAGAAAACAGATACAGATTCTTGGTGTGAGATGAGTTTTGGTGGATTTAGTATGGGTATGGAAGGTTGTAATGAAATGTGTTGGGCTTGTGAAGATTTAGCAAAAGCATCATGGGGAAATACAACTCAAGACGCACAATCAGCATGTGAAAATTCTACATTAGGTTTTTGTCAGTTTTATGCAGACAGTAATGCATTCAATGGTTTAGGTTGGTGTGATATGAAGAAACAGATGATGTTTAAAGGAACGGGTAAAAGTTGTGATAGTGATTGTGCTTCTTGTGATTTCCTAGAAAATGCATCTGGAAAATGTAATTCTAGTGCAAAAGGCTGTAAATGGTTAAGAGATCCAAGCGGAGATTTTGAATGGTGTGAAGACAAGAGTGCAAAATATTGTGGTAATGACTGTTTTTCATGTTATAGTTCATCAGAATGTACACAATATGGTAAAAGCACTGAAGGAGCATGTGAATGGGATAATAATAATTATATTTGTAAACCATCTGGATTTGACGGAGAGATTTGTTTTGATGGTATGGATAATGATAATGATAATAAGATTGATTGTGGTGATCCTGATTGTGGTTTTGATCATTTTTGCGGTGGTAAATTCCTTGATGCAAATGACTGTGGCCAGTATTTAACTTCTGGTGATTGTTCAACAGCAGGCTGTGCATGGATACAGGATGAATTTGATATTAAATTTGGTTCAGCAGGACATTGTGGTCATGCAAGTGAACAATGTTGGAGATTTAAAGAAAATTCAACAGGATGTAATTCTATAACTGGTTGCACATGGAAAACAGTTGCAGGAGGAACATGTGATGTTAATGAGACGGCTGCCCAATCTTGTTTTAATATGGATGATACTGCGTGTAATAATTCAGCAAATCCTAATTGTATTTGGACATCAGATGGATTTGGTGGTCAGCCTTATTGTAATTTTGTAATGTTTAACTGTCATGGTTATCATGGTGATCCTGCATCGTGTGCTGCTGATGGTAATTGTACTTGGATGATTGATCCTATGAGTCCTGAAGGAGGTCATTGTGATCCAAAATGTTTTGGTTATACAGGAGCTGCATGTGTTACATCAGGAGCAGGATTATGTCAACAACAATCAGGATTTTGTGAACCAGACACATTTATGGGTAATTGTCCACAATATGATGGTAATATGTCAGGTTGTAATACTAATAACCTATCTTGTACGTGGATGTCTGATGCTAATTATCATAATTCAACAGGAAATGCAACAGAATTAGGTTGGTGTAATGGTAAGATGGAATTCAAGATGTTTGCAGGAATGGAAGGTGGCCCCCCAGTACATCTGGGAATGGATGAAACAGGAGAAGTAGATGAACCTTATATAGATATTGAACTTTTTGGAGTAAAAGATAACCCTGCTTCATTTGCATTTGGAGTAGGTGTAAGAAGTATCAATGATGCAGCTGTTTGTAAAGATATGGTATTATCTGATTTCACATCAGTTGGTGCTGGAGAAAATACAACTAAATATTATTGGTATTTAGATACAGATGGCAACACGACAAATGGTTGTACATCAGATGATGGTACACAAACAGGATTTGAATTCAAATTCAAATACATAGGAGAATACAAGAATGATCAAGTAATGGAATCAAAAGTAGCTTATCAGTGTTTGAGTGGAAGTTTTGGTGCAGCAGCAATTCCATTATCAAATTGGAAACAAAAAATGTGCCAAATGTTGGGTGGAGGAATTATTAGTGTTGATAAAGAAGCATTAAAGAGATTTAAAAATTTATACAATGACACACAAGATATGAGAATTTATGTTGTATCAGCAAGTAATACTACTAATGAATCTGTACCTACAGATACAATTGGTCCAGAATATTATACTCCAGGATCATTTGATTTTAAGATGGAAGATTGTTTTGCTCCTGGTCAAGATCTTGATGGTGATGGTTTTGATTCTGATAATGATCCTGATTGTCAAGACTTTAAAAAATATGGATTTATACCAATAGAAGAAGGACCTGGCTGTCTAGATGGAAAAGACAATGATAATGATGGAAAAACAGATTGTGATGATGAAAGTTGTGCATATGATTCTTTCTTTTGTGGAGGAAGTTTAGCAGCAATAGCAACTGACAAAACAGCACCTACAATAGTTTTACATAAGAAGAATATTTTCCCAGATACATTAAAAGTAAGTATTACAACTAATAAACCAACAAATGCAACTTTGGAATATTTTGGAACTAATGTAACTTGTGGTGCAGCAAGTAGTATAGTTGCAACATTAATAGATGCTGATTTTAATACATATCATGGATTTATGTTAGATACAACCAGTTTGACTAGTACATATGCAATGTCTGCAAATCAAACTTATGCATATAAGATAGGCATTACAGATCCAAGTGGAAATTCAGCAAAATCAGGTTGTATTAATTTTACAACAAAAGCAGGTGATGATGAGAATAATTGTCCTAAGTGTAATTTCACTATTGCACCAAAATATGATGCAGCATCAAGCGTAAATACAACAAATGCAACAGGTAATTTGTATATGAGTATTGATCTTAATGGTGATGGTGATTGGGATATTGAGAATGATACAATGGACTATGGTACTCAGATACATTATACACAAGGTAAAAACTCAACAATAAGATATGAAAATCTTAATTCAACAGAAAAATGGGCAATAACAATTAAGAATGTAGATATTATAGAAGCAATGTCTTCTCAAACAACATCTTCAACAGAGAGATCAAAGCCAATGGGAAACATGAGTAATGAATTTAAATATAATACCAGTGGAAGTGATAAATTTATTGGCATGGGAAGTGATAAATTCAAGAGAATGATGCAGAACATGGGTGCAGATCAAATAGAGTTAACAGTTCCAATGACTGGAAATCATCTGTGGCATTGTGAAGAAGACAATCTTACTAATTGTGTTGATGTAAGTGATCAAAGTGGTGTATCACAAATTGCAAGTGATTCTGTATCATCAACATGGGAAGTACCTATATCATTTGGTATGGGATTCTCAGTATACAAAACATCTACTGTATCTAGTGGAGATAGTGGATCTAGCGGAGGTGGTGGTAGTGGCTCAAGCTCTACTTCATCAGGTGGTGGTGGAATTTTACCAGAACCAGAAGAAGACGAAACAAAGAAATTTGTTTATCCAAAACTTGTAAAAGGTTCATTTAGAAAGATCAATGTAAAGAATGTAGAAATTATACCAATAACATACGTAGAATTTAATGTGCTTAATGATTTAGAAACAGTGACATTTGCAGTAAAATCATATAGAAAACAACCAAAGAAAGTAGAATCAGCACCAGCTAATACAGAGATATACAAGTATCTAGGATTTGAATACACTAATCTGAAACAAGAAGATGTTGATGATATAGTTATAAAATTCAAAGTAAAGAAATCTTGGTTACAAGACAAAGGTGCAGAGCATGGTGAAGTTAAATTAAGAAGATATGTGACAACTTGGTCAACTTTGAAAACAACTAAAGAAAGTGAAGATGAAGAATTTGTTTATTATAAAGCAACATCTCCTGGTTTGAGTTATTTTTCAATAACAGTTCCTAAGAAAGAGATAGAACCAACAGAATCAGAAGAGTCAGACACAACAGAACCAGAACCAACAGGAGCAGCAGTTAGAGAACCAGAACCTAAAGAAAAATCCCCTTATATGTGGGTTTGGTATTTGGTCGGTGGAGTAGTTTTATTATTGGTTATTTATTTTATTGTAAAAGCACGACAACCAGAACCAGTAACAACGAAACGTAAGAAGAAAAAGAAATAAAATAGTAAAATAAATTTTGTTTTTTTATTTTTTTCTTTGTTTTTTATTTTTAATATTTTTATCTTATATTCTATTCATATTTTTAATTTTTAAATTAATAAAAATAATCTTCAGGATAATAAGTTGTTTCTTTTCCAAAATCATCAACAAAAGTATCTTTGTCTAATTTTTTATATTTCTTTTTACCTACTGTGATTTCTGTTTTTGTTTTTCTTATACGTTTGCCATTCTTTTTCTTTCTTTTTTTCTCTTTTTCAACATCCTCTTCTTTATAAACTTCTAAACCAATCTTATCTTCTGGAAAAGCCATTTTTTCTTCTATTTTTGCTTTTTCCCTTTCGTCTACTTCTTCAAAAAAGAAATTGACCATCCCTTCTTTCATACGAGACATTACTCCTGGACCTTCTTTTGCTTTTTTTTCTTTTTCTCCATAATCTTCTATTATTTCAATCTTAGGTTTTCTTTTTTTCTCTTCTTTAATCTTCTTTTTTTCTTTTATTTTTTCTATTTTCTCTTCTTTTTTTCTCTCAGCTTCTGCTTTTTTTATGTCTTCTTCACTTATTTCATCTTCTTCTTCAATAAAAAAATCAACAAATCCGTCAACTGCTTTTTTAAGAACATTGCCTTTATGTTTTTCATCCATGTGTTTTAGATCTAGTTCCATTTCTTCTTTTTCAGAGATCTTTTTCACAGGTTTTTGTTCTAAAATTGATGAAACTTGCTTCATGAATTGAGTGCTTTGTGTTTTCATTTTCAGTTCATCATTGACTTTTTTGTTCCAGTCACCAATTACACTTTTCAATTCACTTAATTGTAATCTAAGTCTTTCTATTTCTTTGTTAAGCGAAGCTTTTGTAGCAACTTCTTTTTTGATTAGTTTTATTTCCTCTTTTAAGCTCTTAAGAACGAAGTTTTCTTCGGTTTTTAGTCTCTGAAGCTCTTCTTCACTTGCGCCTTTTTTCATTATTTGTTTCAAATCACCCTCTAATCTCTCAATTTTATGAACTTCTTTTAAATTTGTGACAACTTCTTTTACTTCATTATCCAATCTTGTTTTCAGATCACTAATTTCTCTTTTAAAATCATCTCTTTTTACAAATCCTGCAGCCCCTTTGTTGACCTCTTTAATGTTTTTCTCTAATGGATCCAATCTTCCAACAACTCTGTTCAATTTATCAATGCTTGAATTAATTTTACTGATTTCACTTCTGTTTAACTTAACTTCTGAAAGACGTTCTTTTAATTCATCCCTGATAAGAACTATTTCTTTGATATAACTAGACATCTTTTTAGTATTTTCATCAGTAGTTTTCATTCTTTTTTCAAATACTTCTTGACTGACTGTCTTGGTTTTTATTATCTTTATGATATTAATAACATCTTTCTTAAATCTCTCAATAAGACTATTTACAGCATTGACTTTAGAATCAACTTTTTTACTAGCACCAGTTAAAAGTCTTTTTTGAGCTTTTTTTAACTCATTAATCTCTTTACTTAATGCTTTTACTTTGTTTTCATAATCTTTTAGATTTTTGCTTGTCTTTTTTTCAAGAGAATTAGATGATTTATTAACATTTTCAATTTTTTTATTAAAAGAAACAAATTTTTTATTTAATTCCTCATCCCCTTTTTTTATTTCATCTCTTATTTTTTTGAATGAATTTTTTAGAATTAGATCCAATTCATTAAAATTTTTTATTTTCAAATTTATCGCCTCCTTTTGTAAATTTTATTTTTTATTCTTATTTTGTGTTTTAGACTACTATTTCTAGCCATAAATAATGCTTAAAACAGTGAATAGACCTCTTTTTTTAAATGTATGTGTTAATGTATAATTTTAAACTGTTTTTATATATAAATATTGCGGATTTTAGCCTCTAAAATGGGTTTTTTGTTCATCCAAAAACAGTAGCAAAAATCAATAAAATAATGCACTCACATAACTCACACAATTATTAAAATCATCAAACACATCTCCTGATGTATAATATTTTAAAAGTTTTCCTTTATTTTTTAAATCAAATAATTTATTTAATTCAATTAAAACAGTAAATCCAAATCTTCCACAAATAGTTGCTTTTGTTTTGTTTAGATAATCAATAAAACTTTTTGAATCCAGATTTAGAACATAATCAATTGCTTTTTTATCAAGTTCTTTTAATTTTTGTTTAATCTGTTTTCCAGTTCCTTCAAAAGGAACATAACCATAATTTTGTCCATAATGTGTAAAATCGCCGCTTGCGATTATTGCAAAATTATTATTTTTATTTTTTTTCTTATTTCCTTTCTTATTTTCTTTTCTTGTTTTCATAACATCATGTATTGCTTTTGCAACTTTTTTGTAATCAATATCAAATGATATTGTTACTGGTACTATATTGAACTTATGATCATTTACATGATTATAAATATACTGTAAAAAAGGAAGCTGCACTTCAATACTGTGTTCATCAGAATGAGACCTTTCATTAATAATTAAGCCTGATTCAGAAGATGCAATCAATTGTTTACAAAATCCTTTATCAACCTCAATCATTCCAAGAGGTGTTTTCCAATCTTCTATACTTATCCCAGATCCACTTCCAGTATGATCTGTTCCTATTATTATGATTGTGTCTGGCATATGGTTTGCGAGTTTTGCATAAACATGCGCAGCACACATACCGCTGCACATATAACCAGCATGCGGAACAATTGCAGAAATAATTTTATTTTTATTAGTATTCTTTTCTTCTTTTGGCAGTTTTCCAGGACCAAACTTTGATAAGAAACATGACTCGATCTGTTTCAATAACAATCCTTTTTCACCCTCATAAAAGCTTCCAGCAGCAATAGGATATCTCATGCAAACATTTATATATGTTTATCTATATAAATCTTTTTATGAGGACAAATATAAAAAAAGATGTTTTAGAAATACTTGAAGAAGTAATAGAAATTCTTAGAGTAAAGGAATCAAGAGACATTTTTCAGTTAAAACAATTGAGTGACTATGCAATAAATGATTCTTTTATTTTCCAAGACGAAGATTCTATTACAATTGGAGTTCTTGTTTATGCATTGTCAAAAATGGTCGAAAGATGTTATGCAGACCACAGTCTTTACACCAAATTAAGTGACCATTTGTTTAATGCAAGGGATTATTTAAGACGAGACAATTTAAATTCTTATAGAAATGAAATAAAGAAGTTGTTTAAACTCTTATCCTCATTTGAAAAGAAGTTTAAATATTATATTCAAGAAGTAATTGAACAAGCAAAAGTAAAAAAAGGTTTTAGTTTATTTGAACACGGCATGTCCATTGGAAGAGCGTCAAAACTAATGGGCATTACACGATGGGAATTAATGAATTACATTGGTAATACACAAGTATTTGAAAGAGAAAATATTTCGACTAATATTAGAAAAAGATTAGCTTATACAAGAAGCTTGTTTAAATAGATGGGATAATTTGGAATAATAATTTAGAATGATGAAAACACTTGTATTTGATTCAGGACCTGTAATCAATTTTGCACTAAACAGCATACTTTGGCTATTTGAATCTTTAAAAGAGCATTATAATGGAAGGTTTGTGGTTACAGAAAAAGTTAAAAGAGAATTAATAGAAAACCCGCTTAGAACAAAAAAATTTAAGTTTGAGGCATTACATATTCTTAGATATTTTGATAAAAAAATATTCGAAGTATATAAAAAAGAACATTTTGAAACACAGAAAAAACTTTCAAAATTATTTAATTCTATATATTCGGTTAAAGAAAATAACTTAGAGATAGTACATGCTGCAGAGGTTGGCGCAGTTGCGACTGCCATTCATCTTAATGCAGACGCACTTGTGATTGATGAAAGAACAACTAGGTTAATGCTTGAAAATCCTAAACTTCTTGCAAGAATTTTAGAAAGAAAGCTTCATTCAAAAGTCAAAATAAATCAATCTAATCTGAGAAAACTGCTTTCTTTGACAAAAAATGTTAGAATGATTAGATCAATTGAATTAGTTGTTTATGCTTATGAAAGAGGATTATTAGATAAATATCTTACATCTTCTATAAGACAACCCAAAAGAACATTATTAGAAGCAATTATCTGGGGAATTAAATTAAATGGTTGTTCAATTTCTATGAAAGAAATGGATGAAATCAAAAGGATTGAAGCAAAGAGAAAGGCTAAGTGATTTTTATATACTCTTCATTCTTTTCAAATGTTCTATTGTTGGGACTTTCTTTTTTCTTTTGTTTCTGCTTCTAATTTGTTCAACATTTGTAATTCTTTTTTCAGATTCAGATTCTGTCACTCTTGTTTGTTCACTAGATTTCTGCGCTCTAAGAATTTTTTGCCCGTCTAATATTTTTTCAAACATTTCTACTAATGTGGGGTTTATTTTGGCATTTTTTAGTTCTTTTTTAAGAAGCAGTTCAACCTTTGCGCTAACTTTTAATGCATTAAGATTACAGTAAGTTCTAAAATCATCTATTATATCTTCATCAATATGAATAGTAAATCCCTTTTTGCTCATGTTTTATCTATTATAATATAGAGTTTTTATAATTTTCTATTTTCCAATACATAAGTCTTTAAATATTGGCTTGATCTTTGCTCATATAATAATGATAAAAGGTCAGGTGATATCAGGTGATTTTAGTAGAATTATCATTAGGCAGAAATCTGATCAAAACATAGAATTAGGCGAATTACTGGTTGCAGAAACATCAGATGCAAAGATTCTGATGCAGGTTTATGACTTGTTATTTGGTTCTCAAATATCTCAACAAAACTTAGAACTAATGTCTGGATTAAAATTAGAACAATCAACTAACCTAGAATTTCTTGAACCAGAGCTTAGAAACTATAATTTAGCATTATTAAAACCAATGGTCTTTGTTAGCAAAAAACATACTACATTATGTAAAACATTGCCAAAATTCTTTTCACAAGTAAGACAAGTAACTACGCAAGATCTATCATTTTTATCAATACCTAAAAAATCAGTTTTTCTAGGAAAGCTTAGATCAGGGTCAAAAACACTTGACGTCGATATAAACCTTGACGGTGAAAAAGTATTTTCACATCATATTCTTATTCCTGGTACAACAGGCAGGGGAAAAAGTGTGTTATTAAAAAATATTCTTTGGAACTTGGTTGATAAAGATTATTGCGGAATATTAGTTCTTGATCCTCATGATGAATATTTTGGCAGAAACAATGCCGGATTAAAAGATCATAAAAACAAAGAAAAAATAGCATATTATACACAAAATCCTCCTCCGGGTCAAAAATCACTGATTATAAATATCAAATTATTAAGACCCTCACATTTCAGAGGAATTATAAATTTATCAGACCCTCAACAACAAGCATTGAATTCATATTATAGAGAATATGGTGAAAAATGGATAGAAGCAATCGTGCTTGAAAAACCATTATCATTTGAATATCATCCTGGAACAATCGCAGTCATACGTAGAATCATAATGTCATTACTAAACCTGGAATTGACTAATAATCAAGTAATTGCAAATAGTATATTTAAATATGATTTTTCAGGTGAAACAACAATAACAGACATTTGCAATGAACTAGAGCAAGGCAAAATAGTGATCATAGATACATCATCATTCTCAGGAACAGTAGAAATTTTAATAGGCAGCATGATTGCAACAGAAATCTTTAATAAGTATAAATATTATAAAAGCAAAGACATTTTGTCCACAAAACCAGTTATTTCTATTGTTTTAGAAGAAGCACCCCGCGTGCTTGGTAAAGACATACTTGAGAAAGGCAATAATATATTTTCAATGATTGCAAGAGAAGGAAGAAAATTCAAAGTAGGTTTGACAGCGATTACCCAGCTACCGAGTCTCATCCCAAGACAAATTCTTGCTAACATGAATACAAAGATAATATTAGGAATAGAAATGCAGCCAGAACGCCAAGCAATAATTGAAAGTGCTTCTCAAGACCTTTCAACAGACAATAGAAGCATTGCATCTTTAGACAAAGGTGAAGCAATAGTTACTTCTAATTTTTCTAAGTTTGCTATTCCTATAAAAATACCATTTTTTGATGATTATGTTAGAGAACAGAAATCTTTAAATCTTAAAAAGATAAATACTAATTCAAACAAAGATACAAACACAGATGCAATCACAGAAACTGATTTTGCTGGTGTTGATCTTGGTGGATAAAAAATGAAGTTCGCACACATGGCAGATTGCCACATAGGATCATGGAAAGATCAGAAATTAAGAGACATTAGTCTAAAAGCATTTACAAAAGCAGTAAACAATTGTATAGATGAACAAGTAGACTTTATTCTTATTGCAGGCGATCTTTTTAACACATCTTTGCCAGCGATTGACAGACTAAAACAAGTAACACTAAAATTAAAACAATTAAAAGACAAACACATTCCTATCTACATTATTCCTGGCAGTCATGATTTTTCACCAAGCGGAAAAACAATGTTGGACGTTCTAGAAAAAGCAGGCCTTCTGATTAATGTTGTAAAAGGCGATGTTATAGAGGGTAAAAAACTTAAACTTAAATTCACAACAGATCCAAGAACAAATGTAAAGATTACAGGAATGTTGGGCAAAAAAGGTATGCTCGAAAAGAAATATTATGAACAGCTCATGACAGAGAATTTAGAACAAGAAACAGGATTCAAGATCTTTATGTTCCATTCTGCAATAGATGAATTAAAACCAAAAGAATTAGAAAAAATTAAGACTCAACCATTATCACTATTACCTAAAGGTTTTGATTATTATGCCGCAGGACACGTTCATTATATAAAAGAATTTAATATAGATGGTTATGGTTCAATTGTTTATCCTGGTCCATTGTTTCCTAATAATTTCAGAGAACTTGAACAATTAAGCTGCGGAGGTTTTTATATAATAGAAGTAGACGTGTTTAATCCTAATATCAAGAACATAAGATATGAACAAATCAAGATATATAATCATCATTCAATGATCATTGATTCAAACCATAATACGCCAGAACAAATAAAACAAAAGATTCTTGATCAAATAAGCAACAAAGAATTTTTTCAAACAATAGTCACAATAAGAGTAAAAGGTATTCTTGATGGAAAAATGAGTGATATTGATTGGAAAAACATTTTTCACCAATTATATGAAAAGTCGACTTATTTTGTTATGAAATCAACATCTTTACTAAAAACAAAAGAATTTGAAGAAATAAAGATTGATCAAAAACAACACTTAGACGAACTAGAATCAAGCTTAATAAGACAACACATTGGTCAAGTGAAAGTAGATGGAATGTTGCCTGATAAAGAAGAAGATTTAACCAATCAATTAATTAAAATACTTGCTACTGAAAAACAAGAAGGTGAGAGGGTTATAGATTTTGAAACAAGGATAAGGCAAGACATTGAAAATATAATAGGAATTCTATAAAATAAATAAAATAAAAATAACAGAATTCACATCAGAAACACAATCAAGTTAACTATCCAGTGTATAATAATAGGGTATAGGATTCTGCTTTTTCTTTCGGTCTCTTTACTTACAAGCAATCCAGTTACAATTCCAAATATTATCAACAGAACAAAGTAAAGGCTCATTAATAATGGAACAGAACTAATAAACACAGAACCATTTTGCATATAATGTTTTAACAAACCTTTCAGACTTATAAAGTGCACTCCTGCAAACACAAAAGCTTGTAAGAAAACAGCTTTATAATATGAAAATGCTTTTTGTGCAAGCCTTAACAATACTCCTCTGAATAATATTTCTTCTGAAAATGAAACAAGCAATGTATAAACAACTAAAACCATGATTGCATTATTAGGCAAAATAAGTTTTGGTTCATTTACAAAATAAAACAAGATTCCAAGAACAGCACCTATTATTATTGACAATATAATTTTTTCTGGTTTTATATCTTTTAAACCAACCCTTACTCTAAAGAAAAATACAGCGATCACTGCCAAGATCAAGAATATGATTGGTTGCATAAAATTCATTATTCCTTCACTCAGGTTATACATATTTACAAATATGTGAAGTATTATTAATTCTATTTGATATATTATTATGATTATTCCAACTCCTAATAAATAATCATCTCTAAACTCTTCTCCTAATAATTCTTTAGACATTGCAAATGTAAATACAAACAATATTAGGATTGCAATTGATGCCCAGGTTAGTGTAACTATATTTAGATTATACATTATCAATATAGGCATGACAAGGAATACAAATGTCCATAATATTATCGTGTTATCAGTAATTAATTCTCTAATTATTCTATTGAGCACATATCTTGAGAATTTATAACATAATAATACAAATCCGCCTATATAGAACAAGAACTCCATAATTAATAAAAGCGAGAAAATGATTGATAAAAACATTTCTCCTGAATAAAATATAATATTAGTATGATACACAATAGATGATTGAAAATAATTCCAAATATATTCACCAAAATAAAACAAACTTAACAAATATCCTATTATAAATACATACTTTGCAAATGAATCTTTTCTAAAAATCAATGATAATAATGTTAGCAATGCTAATAATCCCATTGAATATAAAAACAACGCAGGTATTGAAAACAAAGCATTGCCTGAGATCAACTGTGTTACAAAATTAACTCCTTGTATTCCTGCTTGTTTAATAACTAATTGTTTTACCCATGGTGCAAACAAAAAACAAATTATAGAAACAATAAACAAATTCAATATTATTTGAACACGTTTATTTTCTAAAATCCTTCTCAAATTAACACTTAAGATTGTAAAGAATAAGACAATCATAGGAGTTATGATTAATACTAATACACCAATAGTGCTTAATATATATACCCACCATGTTTCTACTATTCCAAAGATAAGATCAGTATTAATCAAGCTTAATAGTGATCTATAAGATTCTTTGCCCATTAAAGACAAAAAGAACTGATTAACTTCAAGGCCTGTGAAAAAAGGCACAAAGAATGTTGAAATATCGCTCATATAGTGAAGAATAAGCAAAATTCCAAATCCTAAATAGAATTTTCTTATATCTGTCAAGAAATCAGTCACCCACCCTAAGAAAACATCGTCAAACTGCCCTATTTTGTTCAAAGTCTTTATTTTTGATCCCTGTATGTCTTTTACAGCATATAATATTGCAAAGATCAACAATGTTTTTCCAAGTGTTATAAGGAACCATTGTGTAATTAACAAGAATAGATATTGATATATTCCTAGCATTGTAACTGCAACTAAGAACAACTTTATAATAAAGAAAAAGAATTTGTTTTTATTTGATTCGAAATGCATTTTATCCCATGTTTCTTTTTTAATAAAAAGTCTGCTTAAACAATAAACAAGTGATTTTTCTCCAAACTTAACTTTGAATGCAGCATATATAATAATCAAACCAAGCAAACTAAAACCAACATAACTTGATATGAAGCTGAATAATTCAAAATTAGCAGGACTATGCACAAACAAAAAACTTGATTTAATTGCATTGGCTAGCCAAACAGGAGTATATTTTGCAATAAATGCATATGTGTTGATTATGATAGGATCTGCTATATCAATTATGCTAAACCATTGCACAAATGTATTTATTATTAAGATATAAAACGTTCCAACAATAAATTTATCAAGAATCTTGTTCTTGCTTCCAAACATAAGCCTACTTATATTTAGATCCAGCCAAAACACCATCAAAACATAAGCAGTAAGAATATCATCATATATACCATAAGCTTGAGGCATTAAATCAAAAAAACTAATAAAACCTATGACTAATAACAATATTTTAAAGAATATTCCCCAGTACTTTTTGACATAATTCCATGTCTTGCTATGTCTGCTCATTATTCTTATTTACCTCTTTTTTTATCTTTTTTGCTCTTTTTCTTTCTATCCTTTTTCTTTCTCTTAGTTTTCTTTTTTGTTCTTTGCCTTTTTATATCTTTCTTTTTAATTTTATCTTTATTTCCTTTAAACAATCTAAATACTATTTTTATTATATTTATTATTAATAACAATATCAATAATCCAACTAAACCAATTATTATATGATACACATAATTTGTTGATGATAATGATGCGATTGCAAAATCTATTAACTTTGAATAATTTATATGATAACCTACAACAATGATCAATGAAATGAGTATTAGGATTATTATCAATTGACCATATTTTTTAAAGAACCTTTCTCTTTTTCTTTTTCTTTGTTCTTTTGTAGCTTTTCTTGCAGCTCTTATTTGCCTGATTTGTCTTTCAATTTTCCTTTGTTCTCTTAACTCTTTTTTTCTTTGTTTTCCTTTTTTAATGCTTTTACTAAGCTGTTTTCTTCTTTTTTCTTCTAATCTTTTCCTTTTTCTTATATTTCTTATTCTTTTTCTTTCTTTTTTCTTTCTCTCTTTTTCTTTTCTTTTTGAATTCTTAATTCTTATTCTTCTTAATCTCTTCTTTCTAATATTATCTTTGATGCCTTGTCTAATACTTTTTAATTTATTTAATATCCTCCTTTTCTTTTTCTTTTTCTTCTTTTCTATTCTTATTTGTTTTAATCTTTCTCTTTGTTTCTTTCTTTTTTCTTTTTCTTCTTTTCTTCTTTTTCTTATTTCTTTTTGTCTTTTTCTTATTCTTCTAAACCTTTCTAATATCTTACATTCTTTTTTAATCAATACAGGCATTGCTTTGATTAATTGAATAATCAATATTATTGCTGCTAAAATGCCAACACCAATTATTATTTGAGACAGGTAATTAGCAGATGATAATGTTGTTATTATACTTGTTTTTAGCTTTGAAATAAAACTCCACAATTTAGAGAACTCAATATAGTAAATTGCTAAAGCAGCTAATACTATTACTGATATTATTATGATACTACTTTTAATAAATTCACCATATCTTTCTTTGAATTGTTTTCTCTTTCTAATTTTATGTGCTTTTTCTGCTTTTTTTGCAGCGATTCTTTGTTGAATTGATTTTTCTTGTTCTTGTTTTTGCTTTGTTTTTATCTTTCTCTCTTTTCTTTTCTCTGCTTTTATTCTTTCTAATTCTTTTTCCTTTCTTTTTCTTTCTTTTTCTCTTATTCTTCTTTCTTTTTCTAATTTCTTTTGTTTTCTTTTTCTTTCTCTTTGTTCTTGTTTTTCTTTTTTCCTCTTTTCTTTTCTTCTTTTCTTTTCAATTCTTTTTCTTTCTCTTTCACTCGTGGATCTCTTTCTGTTCTTTTCTTCTTGCTTCCTTATCTTTTCTAGCTTCCTTTTTCTTTTTTCTTCTTGTTTTTTCTTTCTTTTTTCTTCTCTTTTTCTCATTCTTTCTAATTTTCTTTTCTTTTTTCTTTCTTGTCTAATTCTTTTGTTTTCTTGTCTTTTTCTTTTCATCTCTGTTTTTACCAACATTAGTTTTTTTAACATTTGTTGCTTTTTCTTTTTTCTCTTTATTGTATCTCTCTTTTTTCTTTCAGTTTTTACTGTCTTTAATTTTCTTTTAAATAATATTGTTACTGCTTTTACTAGGTTTATTATTGCAATTACTATAACCAGACTGCCTATGCCAATCATTATATGGTATATATAGAATGGCGAATACAATTCTTCTTCACTCTGCACTATCATCCTGATTATGCTTTCCTTTATTCTCAAAGCAAGGTCCACTAGTTTAGAATAATCAATAAAATAATATACTAGTGTAATCAATGATCCTATTAATAATACCCCTAGTATTATTATTATAATGCTTATTATTGCTTTTCTATGTTTTTCAATAGCTTTTCTCAGCAATCCTTTTGATTTTCTTATTCTGTGTTTTTCTATCTTTTTTCTAATCTTTTTATGTTGTTTCTTCAATATCTTCTCATTTTTAATACTCTTTTTGATTCTTCTCTTATGCTTTACTTTTATGTGTATTGCTTTTAAACTTAGCAGCAGTTTCTTTAATTTACTGAACATTATGCCTAAGCTGCCACCTTTCTTCTTCCTTATCTTTTTCTTTTTGATCTTTTCTTTTATTTTTCTGATCTTTTGTTGTTTCTTTTTCCTCTTTTCTTTCTTTCTTTTTACTAAATATTCTTTATTTGCCTTGTTATCAGTAATATGCATGGATAAATAGGAAATTAATAACAATAACAATGTGCCCATTGCCATATAAAAACTTTGCATGTTAAGTAAAGCAACAGGAACTTTTATTATTTTATCTCTAATACCTTCTTCTACATATTTACCTTCATCTGGGCGCATCACTTTTCTTAGAGTAATTTTTGCTTGTCCAAATTTAGAAGATAATAATAATACGGTTATATCTGTTTTTCCATCTTTATCAAGATCAATGTCTTTTGATTTACCTAAATCTATTCTATATGATCCGCCTTTTATATTGATTACAACAAAATCTTCTTCTAGTTCATCAACAGTGATATTCAGTGTTTCATTTCCTAATGCAACTTGAGTCATTTTCCATTTTTCAACTTTAATAGATCTATTTTCACTTTCTCTTAGAATAGGTATATTTTCATAAACAGCTATTGATTTTGTATTTAGTGTTTCTATCTTTTTGTTTATTAAGTATTTGACTTTCTTTTCTTCATTCTTATTTATTCTTTCAAAATAGAATTTAACTATTGGGTCTGCTTGTAATATCTTTATTGGCAAGATTCCTATAAAGTTTACTTCTCTTATATGTTCTGCCATTGATTTTGGAATTGCTTCTACTAATGTAAATCCTGTAATTGGTTCACCTGCTTTTATCTTTGCTTCTATTAGAGTTACATCAATGGACTTTTCTGTTTCTTTTGCTTTAATTTTGTACGAAGTCAATGTTTTCTTTACTCTAACAGGAGATGCAATTTGTCTTTCTATTCCTGTTCTCAATAACCTTAGTTCTTCTGATACCACCTCATTGACTTCTTGTTCAAGGACTTCTGCAATTACATCTGTCGTTGTTTCCTCTTCTTCAATAATTCTGTCCTCAACAGTAACATCAACGTTTGCTTTTGATACTTCAATTAGTCCTAAGTCTTCAGCATCAACGTGTTCAAGTATTTCACTTATTACATCTTCTGTTGCACCACCCGATGATATGTATTCTTCACCAATTGTTGTTACAACCCCTCCAACTTGTACAACTCTAACATCAGCAACATATGTAATTGTTGTTTCACTCCAATTACTTTTCTCAAATCCAGTATCAATTGCTTGAACACCTAAGTAAAATGTATTTGTTTCTTGCGGAATATTGAACAATGTACTATTGATTGTCTGCATATTACCATACATACCTTGAGCAGGGTCAGCACTATAACCATATGCAGGGCTTATTACATCATGACCACCGTCTGTTGTTCCAATTCTTATGTTATAATATGTTGGCCCGCCTTCAGGATCTGTTGCACCAGCCCATTCAACATCAATTCCACCATCATAAACTGCTGTAAATCCTGTTGGGTCACTCGGCGCAGTATTACTGTCATTATTATAATTCAAAAACATAAGCAATTCATTATAATCATCATCACCAGCAACTGTTTCTTCTTCAGCAGCAAGCATGTCTATATTGCCATCACCATCAAAATCTCCAAATATTGCAGATTCTACATTTAAACTAGTTACAAATTTATTAGATTGGTTATCAATTAAAAGAGAACTACCATTATTATAATATGTAATAATTTCATTTCCATTATCTCCTGGCCTATCTGTTAAAAGGTCAATATCCCCATCATTATCATAATCACCTAAGAATGTTATATCCCCAGTTAGATTATCATCCCAGCTCTCGTCTCTAACAAGAGTAGATTTGTTATTTATATATGCCCAACCACCTAATACTACCATATCCATCCAATTATCATTATTAAGATCAGCAAATGCAATGTTATTATGTGGAGAAGCAGGCAATCCCATATTCCCTCCATTATCCCATGTTTGATTTTGTTCAAAAGTAGTTCCATTATTTATCCATATAAAAGGACCATAAACATCATCTACGTGATCGTCTCCTGAAGTTATTAAATCCAGATAATGGTCATTATTTACGTCTACTAAATTTATAAAACCATCATCTCTTGCATCCAGATGTGCAGACCATACTGCATCTTGTACAAATGATGTTCCATTGTTTATATAAACAAGTGTAGGGTTTGGAGTGATTCCACCACCACCATCATCATATGATCCTTGTACAATCAAATCAACCTTCCCATCCAGATCAATATCTCCTGTTATAATAGATGGCTGACTTCCAGGAGTTATATTTTGTGACCATGTTAAGTTTTGACGGAATTTTGTATGATCATTAATATAAACATGGACAGTATCATTTCCACCACCAGTAGGGTGAGTACTTCCTGCTACAATTAGATCAAGCCATAGGTCATTATTAATATCAGCAAGTGTCATACTACCATGACTAACAGGAGTTATATTTTCTGCCCATCCTTCATTATGGAATCCATTTCCTAAATTATTTGTCAAAACATGTGCATAAAGATAATCAGTATCAGTTTGAGCAGTAGGAGATGGTCCAGAAAATACAAGAATATCAGTATAATTATTTCTATCTACATCACCAGCAGCCATCATAATTCCATTTCCACCTGTTTGGAATGCTCCCTCTCCTGTTCCAAACCAAGGACCACTATTAGGCATAAATGCTTGGATTAAATTTGACCTTACTTGTACACTATCATCAGGTCCTGATCCATCATCTGTATCCACAGTTATTGAATCCATTTGTGTAGTCAAACCAACATCAGCATCAGGGCTTACCTGTAATGTAATCTCTATAATAGTATAAGGATCTATTGTATCTGAATATCCTGTATAATGTGGCACCAATGCACCACCACTATCCATAGCTAATGTTCTACTATCATCATCATTATTAACTAGATAAACAGTATAATTACTTCCTATTTCTGAAGTTGTAACATCACTATTTGCAGCAACATAACCTTCTGCTACAACTCTAGAAGGAGGATTAGGTCCTTGAGTTATTGCATCTGTCCAATAATAAGCAACACCTCTCTGATTTGAAACAAATAAAGTAATATTATTCCAATTTACATCGGCATCTTTCTCAGGATAATAATCTATACCATAAGCAGCACCATCATCATCACATGATCCAACATTTGAATCAGATATTCTAGTTAAATTATATACATTGTCACATACTACATCATCATCAGCATCAAAACAACCATCTGCATAACCTTCTGCATCATAATAAGGATCATCTCTATATCCATCACTCAATACATAATCCATTAGATCATCATAATTCCCCCACCTATTACCTATGCTGCCATTATCTAACATTGTATAATGTCCATCAACACATATACGACTTAAACTAGTAAAATTCTCAAATTCATTTTTATAAATTAATGTATAATTACTAGTTCCTCCTGCACCATCAAATCCACCAATATCAATCGCATTTAAAAGTCCTTGTCCTTCTCCAGCACTTGGTGCTGAACTTAGTTTTTCATGAAACCAATTACTAACTATTGTTGTATAATGTGATGCATAGATCTCAATACTATAATAACTATTTAATGAGAAATCTGTGGACTTAATTGTATTGTTATGTGCTAAATTAAGTACAATTCCTCTTAAAGTATTGTTAGTTATATTTGAATCTTCTATTCTACTTAAATTAGAATAATTCATAAATATACCATCAGTAAAATTCAAAACAGTACAATTAGTCATATTAAATCCTGTAACAGATTGCAGTTTAACCCCTGTAAAGAAATCAGATGAAACTTCATCAGCATTTATTGTAGGGTTTCCTATAGGAGTTGTTCCATTACCAATAATATTATATCCACTACAATCAAGAGCAACATTATTTGCAGTTACTTCAAAGCAAGTATCATTATCAGCTACATTTTGAGTTAATGTATAAGTTGTTCCAGAACTACTTAATGTTTGACAAGAGCTAATACTTTCACTACCACCAACTACACTAATAGTATCATTTGCATTTAATTCTGTATAATCATCATGATCACAAGTTACATTCCATGATAATGTTCCGCCTGTTGCAAATGATTTTGAATAATTATAAGTTTTGTTTCCATCTTGAGTCATTTGATACCAAGAACCAGCACCATCTTCAAATGTTACATTACAGCTAGCACTTTGTATTAAATGTCCTGTTGAGTTTGTATAATTTGCATAGAATGTTGCATTTGTTCCTTGATCAACAGATGAACCTTCATGACTATCACTAATTGTTAGATTAGCATTACCACCAAATGCATATCCTGTAAAATGAGCAACAGTAAAGTTTAGTACACCACCTATACAAGCAATATTACTACATACACTTGTAGGACATGATTTACCATATGTTTGAATATCTGCTTTTGTTGAATAATCTTGTTCAGTATAAACTAAATCAGTCAAAGGTTTAAATCCAGAACAATTTACACTTTTTATAGTGATGTCGGCGCTAGTGTTTAATGATGAATGTAGTTGGCTTGTATTAACAACAACAAATTCATCACCTATCTCAATATTTAAATCAAAGTCTTGTTCTTCTGCATTTACTATTTGATTTGTCCATCTGATTTTACCTTGAACATTTGCTAATGTTAGATTAGGTACATCAGTTGTATTATCAAGTGCACTGAAATTAGTTGAACCAAGGCTAGTATTATATTCAGTAACAGTTGGTCTTCCTAATAACCAACCATTTATACTTGTATAAGCATGATAATCAATTACTTTTCCAGCATTATCACCAGTAAAACTAGAATCACAAATACCATCATCATCAGTCTCAACACAACCTTCATCAGAATCATCATACACATCCCAATAGTTTCCTCTATTACTTAAGTTATAGAAATTAATACTAGCATTGTCATAAATATAATGACCTGTTTGATTATTAATAAAATTATTTTTCCATACAATGCTATTATTATCAGCAGATGTGTTAAAGAAAATTGCATATTCAAAATTATTCTTAAATGTATTATTAGTAATATTATTATAAGTTGCACCTAGTGTAAGTATTATTCCAGCATCAAAACTAGTATTTCCATGACTTGTAATATTATTATCCTGGATTAAATTATAATCAGATCCATTTAGATATATTCCAAAATCATAAGAACTTAACATAAGGTTATTTGAGATAATATTATAATTAGAATTATTTCCAATATAAATAGTATAATTCCCAGAATCACTGAATCTATTACTATTGATTATATTATTATTTGTATTAGTATCACTTTTAACATAAATGTTCTGCATAATATTTGTACTACTAAAGTTATTTGATGAAATATTATTATATAAACCAATCAAATAAATATCATAACCAGTTGATAATTCTTGACTATCAAATACATTTGAACTGATATTATTGTCTCTGTAACTAGAGAAATCATTACCAAAGTAAATACCACTTCTTTTATTACTAGTAAAGTTGTTATTTGTTATTTGTGAGTTATTTGAACTTAGGTTGACAAAAATTCCATCATAAAAATCAGTTATTGTACAATTAGTGATTGTAACACTATTTGATCCGTTCATGTAAATACCATAAGTATCAGCGTTATCTTGACCATCTATTACCATGCCTTGACAATCTATAGTGATATCATCTGCGTAAGCATTAATACATTTTGCATCAATAGCATTTTCAATAGATGAATTCAATTCATAGATCATATTCGATGTAGTAAGATTACTACAATTGCTAAATCCATATTTAGTTTTAAAGCTTAATATACTTGAAACATTATTTTCATTACCATGTGTATCATTACACCTGAAATATAATGTATGAGTAGAGCCGTCTGTTAATCCTGTTAAATTCAAGAAGTGTTTTGTAGTCCCGCTTGTGTCAAAATTAGTTCCATTAACATTGAATTCAAAATCATTACTATTATTATATTGACAGTTTCCGATTTCACTTGTTGTTAGATTTATCCATTGCCATGTTCTTCCTGATGTAGTGTATGAGTTATTTTCAGGATTATCAATAGTAATTGTTGGTGCACTTGTATCGGCAGTATTACTCTCGCTTGACCAAGCACTTGCTTTTAATGATGAGTCTATTGTTTGAACAGACCAATAATAAGTTTGATTAGTTACATTTAACATAATGCCTGTAGCAGTTATCATATTACCATACATTCCTTGCGCAGGTGAACTACCTAAACCATATTTTCCACTTACAATGTTCCTGCTTCCAGAACTATTTCCAACTTTTATATTATAATATAAAGTTCCTCCTTGTGTATCAGATGCACCAGACCATGATAAATTTAAACCATCATCATGATAATTATTTATTACAGAAGTAGGAGCACTTGGTAAATCATTATTAGATGATAATTCTCCTGTATATATTTTTGCACTAGCTCCGCTTATATCTCCTATTAATACAAGATCAAGATTATTATCACCATCATAATCAGCAAATAAACAAGAACCAGATCCTATTGATGATCCTGCATTATTAGAAGTTGGCAAGAACTTTTCAAAATCAAAGTCTTCTGTAAAATTAACTCCTGTGTTATTAAGTAAAACAAGATCATCACTAGCTGTGCTAGCTATTGTAAATATTAAATCTATTTTTCCATTATTATTATAGTCTCCAGGATATAACATTCCAGGATTATTAAATGTTAAACCAGATGTCCAGTTAGAATTATAATCAAATGATGTCTGATTATTGAAATAAATGTCTAATTTAGTTTCACTAGATACTCTTCCTTGTATTGCAATATCCATCCACGCATCATTATTGTAGTCACCTATTGCAGTATATAGAAGATTAGTACTTCCTGTTGGTAATTCATAATTTTGTGATATTCCTAAGCTGTAACTAGAATTATACACAAATGTTGATTTGTTGTTAATATATATCTCTGCGTATATATTGTCATTTTCATCTCCTCCAACAAGCAGTAAATCAAGATATGTATCATTATCAACATCAAACAGATTAGCAGCACCATTATACATTGCTGTTAAATTCTTTTGCCAGCCATTATTTTCATGCAAAGCTGTTCCATTATTAACATATACTTTTGATTCAAGTCCATTAACACCACCTATGCTATAATTAATTCCAATCAATACCATGTCAATCTTACCATCTAGATTAATATCACCGACAGCAATTGAACCTTGTTGTTTAGGAGTAATATTTTGTGACCAAGTGGAATTTTCTACAAACATTGATTGATTATTTATATAAATTTCAGTTGATGCAAAATCATTAACATCTGTTCCAGAAACAATAAGATCTAACCAACCATCATTATTAATATCAGTTAATATAGAACTTGCAGATGTTACATTTGTTATATTCTTGCTCCATGTTGAGTTAACATTGAATGTAGATCCATCATTAATATAAACATTTGCAATAGCATTGCCATTTCCATCATTACCAATTACAATCAGATCAAGATCATCATCATTATCAACATCACCAGATGTTATTGCATTAGTGAATCCACCATTGATATTGGTCTGCCAAGTAGTTTGTTCTTTAAATGCTTCAATTATTTTTGTTGAAACATTCAACCAATTATTATAATTAGAGTCATTTGTAGTTGCATTCATTCCTAATACAAATGTTCCAACATTTGCATCACTTATATTAACTATAAATGAAGTCCTTGAATAAGCAGAAACTTCTTCAAATGATGTTTGATTAGCAACCAAAGTATCAAAGCCATTATAATTACTAAAATTAATAGTAATATTTTCATTAGAATCTTGATTATTAATTATCTTTACATAATAAGTTTCTATATTGCCTACTGTAGCATAACCATCAAAATCATCATTACCATATTGAGCAACTCCTGTTGCTTCGTCAATGGTTATATTTATTCCAGCAGTGATCTCTGATTTTCTTATTGGTAGATAATCTATTACATGATTATCACCAGCATCTTGATTATTTCCTTGTGTACTTAGATTATATATTTCATCACAAATGACATTTGTATTAGCATCAAAACAACCTTCAGAAGGTTCATCTTTAGCAGTCCAAACATTACCATAATCAGAATTGTTTAGCATAAGATTATTAGTATTTTGCAGACTATTTAATGTACTACTATCCATAAATGTGTTTGTTACAAATAGAGTATCATTATTTCTTCTATTGTTAGTATTATCAAAATAAATATTTGTTTGCACATTATTATTAATAGTATTATTATAAAATTCATTGCCACTAGATCCATCAAAATACAACCCATAATTAGTATTGTATTCAATATATGATGTATTAATAGAATTATCATTAGCAAAATATAAATAAATTCCATCATCAGAATTATTATTAACAGTTAGATTACTAAAATCACTTAGATTAGTGTCATATAAATAAATTCCATATGAAAAATTAAGTATTGTACAATTTCTAACAATGATATTTGTTCTTCCTGTGATATTAATACCAGCATATGTGCTTGATGTACCATCGCCTTGTATTTGATGTCCTTGGCAATCAAGTATGATGTCATTTGCTTGAATATCAAAACAACCTGTTTCATTTTCAATATCTTGTGTTAATCTGTATGTTTCAGATTCACTATCAAGATTTTGACAACTGCTTATATAAGTAGTAGGGACATATGTTTGTTCAGCAGACCAATCACTTGCTGTAAATGAAGAATCAATAGTTTGAACAGCCCAATAATATGTTCCTTTGCTAATATTTAGTTGAATATTGTCTCCTGTTAACATATTACCAAACATGCCTTGGCTAGGATTACTTGCAGAACCATATACTCTGCTAACAATATCATTTGCACCACTGCTTGTTCCAACACGTAGATTATAATACAATGTTCCACCTTCTGTATCTGTTGCACCCGACCAATTTATATCAAGAGAATCACCATAACTATTTGCAAATGAAGTTGGAGCACTTGGTGCTGTATTGTCAGATGCTAATTCTGCAGTATAGATCTCAGCACTTGCACCACTTTCATCTCCTGATAACACTATGTCTAAATTATTATCAGAATCAACATCAACTAATAATGCTGTTCCTGACATTATTCCTGTTCCTGCATTGTTATTATTTGGTAAGAATTTTTTAAATTCACTATCTTCTACAAAACTTTCACCAGTATTATTTAATGCAAGTACACTGTCGCCTGTGGTTCCTGCAGGCATATAAACCAGATCAATGTTTCCATTATTATCATAATCACCAGGATAAACCATGCCCATTTCTTGGAAAGTCAAACCAGATGTCCAGCTAGAATTATAATTAAATGATGTTTGATTATTAAGATAAATATCTAATTGTTTATCTCCACCATTAATTTGTCCAAAGATGGCAATATCTATTGATCCATCATTATCAAAATCAGCAATTGTTGTATACATGTGATTTCCTGATCCTTGTGTTTGATAATTATTAAACCCTAAGCTATAACTAGAATTATAAACAAGAGTTGTTGTATTACTAATATAAACCTCTGTCAATAGATTGTTATTCTCATCTTCTCCAACAATCAATAAATCAAGATAAGTATCATTATCAACATCAAACAGATTAGCACTTCCTTTGTACATTCCTGTTAAATTCTTTTGCCATGCATGATTTTCATTGAATGTTGTTCCATTATTAATATAAACCTTTGACTCTATACCTGTAGGATCAGAATTATTATATCCAACCAATACCATATCTATTTTACCATCTAGATTAATATCACCAACAGCAATTGATGCGCTTTGTTTAGGTGTAATGTTTTGTGACCATGTAGTATTTTGTATAAATCCTGATCTATTATTTATATAAACTTCAGTTGATGCAGAACTATTTATATCGCTTCCAGCAACAATCAAATCAAGCCAACCATCATTATCAATATCAGCTAATGCAGTGCTTGGTGATGTTACATTCGTGATATTCTTACTCCATGTTGAATTAACATTAAATGTTGATCCATCATTAATATAAACATTTGCAATCGGTTTACTATTACTATTTTCTCCAATAATTATTAAATCAAAATCAGAATCATTATCAACATCTCCAGATGCAATTGCAGGTGTTATTACACCATTAAGATTAGTTTCCCATGTTGCATCATCTTTAAATGTTTCAATCACTTTTGTTGTAAGATTAAGCCATTGAGTATAATCAGTATCATTTGTTGTTGTGTTTATTCCAACAATGTATGTTCCAATTGCAGAATCAGTTACATTTATTGTAAATGAAACTTTTCCATATGCAGGAACACCTTCAAATGATGATTGATTAACAATGATTGTACCAATGTTATTATAATTAGTTGTATTAATAGTAATATGGTCTGCAGAATTTTGACTATTGATGATATTTATGAAATAATTTGCAATATCATTAGCTACTATGTAACCATTTGCAGCAGAATCATTATTTTGGCCTGCACCAGTGCTTGTTATTAATGATATACTTATGCCTGCAGTAATATCTGATTTTCTTAATGGTAAATAATCATTAAATTGTTCATCTCCACCACCACCAGCACTTTCAGCTGTAAAATTATATATATCATCACAAAAACCATCAACATTAGTATCATAACAACCTTCTGTTGGTTCATCTTTACTTGTCCAGAAATTACCAAATTGTGAATTATTTAGATTGATTCTATCTGCATTAGTAGTAGTACCTAGACAATCTGAATCAGTAATAGAATTTAAATAAATTAATGTATCTTCGCTGTTACTACCCGAAGTCATTTGGAAATTAATATCAGTATATGATCCTGCTCCTGATGTTGGATTTAAAAAAGTATTATTATAAAATGTATGGTTGTGTGCAGCATCAAGACTAACTCCTTGATTAGTATTATATGTGATTGATGATAAGAAAATCGTATTATTAACTGATTTAGATACACTGATTCCAGATTCAGAATTATTTGTTAAATTTAGATTACTAAATGTACTGTGATTACCACTTTCCAAATAAATACCTGCAGTAAAATTAAATAAAGTACAATTACTTATGTTTGCTCTTGTTTGTTCTGTAATATTTATACCATAAGTAGTATCGCCAGTATCTCCATTACCTTCTATTCTATAACCTTGGCAATCTAGTGTAATTCCTGTTTCTAAGACATTAATACAAGTAGAAGTGCTACTAATGTCTTGAGTTAATTTATATTTTTCATTAGCTATATCTAAATCTTGGCAACCACTTATTTCAATAGATTCACCAACACTAAATGTGTGTGTTGTTGAACTAGGATTAATATTTCCAACAGTATCATTACATTTATAGTAAAAAGAATAAGATGATCCATTAATCAACCCAATTGAATAATTACTATAATTAAAATAATGGAATGTATTATTAAAATAAGTAAAATTAGTTCCATTTGTGCCAAATATAAAATCACCTGATTCATTATATTGACATGTAGCATTTTCATTTGTCGTTATGTTTACCCATGTCCATAATGTCCCTCTTGATAATTCAGATTGATTCTGTGGATATGTAATTGAAATAGTTGGAGGAGTCATATCACTCCTATTTAATCTAAAGACATGTCCTGTAGATTCTGACATCACATTGCCACTGGTATCATTACATTTATAATATAAATTATAAGTTGATCCATTAACCAAACCAATAGAATTATTACTATAATTCAATCTGTGGTATGTATTATTGCTGTTTAGGAAATTAGTTCCATTTGTACCAAATATAAATCCACCAGATTCATTGTATTGACAAGTAGCATTTTCATTGGTCGTAATATTAATCCATGTCCAAGTAGTTCCTGCTGATAGATTACTGTTATTGGTTGGGTAAATAATTGAAATACTTGGTGGACTCATATCACTTCTATTTAATCTAAAAATATGCATTGTTGAGCTAGACATCACGTTTCCACTTGTATCATTACATTTATAATATAAATTATAACTTGAGCCATTAACTAGGCCAATAGAATTATTACTATAATTAAAATAATGGAATGTATTATTAAAATAAGTAAAATTAGTTCCATTTGTGTCAAATATAAATTCTCCTGATTCATTATATTGACAAGTCGCATTTTCATTAGTTGTAATGTTTATCCATGTCCAAGTCGTACCTGCAGATAGATTTGAATTGTCTTGCGGATAGATAATAGTGATTGATGGTGGTGTTATATCTTCATCAGATACAGATTTATTTACACCAAATCTGTGCACTGTTGGAGTTGACATAATATTTCCGCCAGTATCATTACATTTATAGTATAGTGTATGCATTGTTTCATTTGCCAAACCAATAGAAAAATTACTATAATTAAAATAGTGAAATGTATTATTTGATGATGTGAAATTAGTTCCATTTGTGCCAAATACAAATCCTCCTGATTCATTGTATTGACAAGTAGCATTTTCATTAGTTGTAATATTAACCCATGTCCAAGTTGTTCCAGCAGATACATTGGTATTATTAACTGGGTAAACAATTGAAATTGTTGGTGCTGTTGTATCACCAGCCACATTAAACTCTTGCTCAGTTGACCATGCACTTGTTTTTAATGATGAATCAATTGTTTGAACAGACCAATAATAAGTGTCATTGCTCACATTCAAAGATATAAAATTATTTTGCAACATATTACCATACATTCCTTGTACAGGATAACTACCTATGCCTTGTTCACCGCTTACAACATCATCTCCAGCAGATGAAGTACCAACACGCAAATTATAAAATAACATACCTCCTTCTGAATCAGAAGCACCAGACCAATTAAGATCAAGACTTGTACCATAACCTTGATTAAATGAAGTAGGTGCAATTGGTACAGTGTTTGAACTTGATCTTGAATTAATAAATACTTTTCCATAATAATTACTTGAACTATCTTGACCCATTGTAATTAAATCAGGATCATTATCACTATTAATATCAATAATCACACCAGATACAGACTGTGAACTTGGCAGCATCTTTGCATATGTTGTATCAATATTAAAATTTGAACCAGAATTATTATATAATACAAAACTTTCTTGTTGACCTGCAGACGGTATAAATACAATATCCATATCACCATCTGAATCATAATCAACAGGCGATACTAAGCATGCAGCAGTAGGATTTACGCTAGTATTCCAAGTAGCATTATAATTAAAACTAGATTGATTATTAAGATAAATATCAAAATATTTAGTTCCACTTATTTGCCCAATCATTGCAACATCAATCCAACCATCATTATTATAATCAGCAAATGCTGAATATAAACCCAGCATTCCACCATCAGATTCATAACTTTTCATTCCTAAACTATAACTAGAATTATACACAAATGCAGTTTCATTATTAATATAGAATTCAGTAAATACACTTGTTCCATCTTCACCAATTAAAAATAAATCAAGATAAGAATCATTATTAATATCAATCAAAGTCACACCATTTGCATTACTCATGTACATATCAGTTAGATTACCTTCCCAAACAAAGTCTTCATTAAATGTAGACCCATTATTAATGTAAACCTTTGATTCAATACCTTGTGCAGGCATTGCCATACTATCATTTACACCAATCATAACAAAATCAATATCGCCATCTCTGTCAATATCCCCAACACCTATAGAAGCACTTTGTTTAGGTGTAATATTTTGTGACCAAGTTAAATTTTGTACAAACATGGATTGATTATTTATATATACTTTAGTACTTGCAACAGTATTTCCTCCTGAAATAGATTCTGAACCAGTAGCAATCAAGTCAAGCCAACCATCATTATTAATATCAGCAGCAGCAATACTAGGTGTGCTTAGGTTAGTTATGTTTTGGCTCCATGTATAATTAGGGCTAAATGTTGATCCATCATTTATATAAACATTTGTTATATAAGTACTAGCACCAAAATCCTGCCCACTTGCAAATAAATCTAATAAACCATCATTATTAAAATCACCAACAACCATTCCTGTTGATCCAGAACCAACAAGATTTTTTTGCCATGCTGTTGATTCTGCAAATGCTTCAATCACAAATGTTGTTAGATTTAGCCAATCATTATAACCAGTTGAATTTGTTGTTGCATTTATTCCTAAGATAAATGATCCAAGAGCAGATTTACTTATGTTTACTGCAAATGAGATTTTTGAGTAAGCAGGCACAGATGCAAATGAACTAGCATTAGGTGATAAAATATCAAATCCACCATAATTGCTTAAGTTTAATGTAATGTTTTCCGCAGTTTCTGCACTATTTATTATATCTACATAATAAGTACCAATATCATTAATTGCAGAATAACCATCATAATTAGCATCATTATATTGTCCAGCACCGCTACTTGTTACTAATATTAAACTTATATTTGCAGTAATAGATGTTGATCTTAAAGGAAGATAATCAATAATATCATTCCATTGTCCATCTTGTCCAACCCCTTCAGCACTAAAATTATAAACATCATCACAAATACCATTAGAATCAGAATCATAACATGCTTGTGTTGGTTCATCTTTTGATAACCATTGATTACCAAATCTAGAATTATTCATTATATTATATTCTGAATTCGTTGTTTGTGAAAAGCTAGCACTACTATTAAATGAGTTTCCATAGAATTTATTACTTGCACAACGCGACTCGGCACTACAATCAAAACGAATATCTATAATATCGCCAGAACTATACATATTAGAAAAAGTATTATTTTCAAATATATTATTATTACCCATGTTATAAAATATAACACCATAACCAGGATTATCTTTGATTGTTGAAGTTTTTATTGTATTATTGTGTGAGTCTGTTAAATAAATACCAGAACCAGTATTATTAATAACAGTAAGATTAGTAAGATAACTTACATTTGCATTATACATATAAATACCATATGTGAAATTAATAATAGTACAATTGTTTATAGTTGTATTCAATGTGTTTGTTATATTAAAACCAGAATATGAAAAATCTCCTGTAGGGGTTTCATTTCCAGTTATTTGATAACCATCACAATCAAGTGTTATATTATCAGCAGTTATTGTAAAACAAGTTGAATCATTTTGTACATCTTGTGTTAATCTATAATGTTTTCCAGGTGTTGATAAATTTTGACAAGCACTTAAACTTGTTCTTGTATCAACAACCGGCGGTGTATAAGTTTGTTCAGCTGACCATGCTGAAGCTTTTAATGATGAATCAATTGTTTGCACAGCCCAATACGTTGTTGCATTGCTTGTATTAACCAACATATATGTTTGATGTTGTGCATTACCATACATTCCTTGTGCAGGCAGATTACTAGATGATTTTATTCCTCTTATTATTTCATAATCACCAGATGCTGTTCCAACTTTTACATTATAATATAATCTGCCACCTTCTGTATCTGTTGCACCTGACCAAGAAATATTAAGTTTAGGATCACCACCACCAATATAAGTATTTGCAAAAGTATCTGGTGCACCAGGAGCATTATTTGTTGTTGATAATCTGTTTGTAAATATTTTTTGATACGCTGTTGTTGCAGCACCAGAAGATTCTGCACCAAACAATACAAGATCAAGATTATTATCAGAATCAACATCTACGAATAAACCTGATCCAGATTGCAACATATTTATATTATCTGGCAAGAACTTTGCAAAAGTAGTGTCACTTGTAATCGCTGATCCAGTGTTATTAAATAAATATACTCCGTCTCCAGTACTAGTAGATGGAGACAATGTTATTAAATCAATAAATCCATTATTATTATAATCTCCTGCATAAATCATTCCAATATTAGTACCAAATGTAACTCCATCAGTCCAACTTTCATTATAGTTAAATGATGTTTGATTATTAAAATACATAAATATTGCAGTTGATCCAGATTGCCCGATTAAAGCAATATCCATCAAACCATCATTATTATAATCTGCAGGAGCAGCATAAATATTATTAGTTCCACCACCACCAGGAGACATAAATGAATTAAATCCATTAGTATAACTAGAATTATATACAAATGTTGTTTTATTACTAATATAAACTTCTACCACTATGTTACTCACATCGTCTTCAGCAGACATTATTAAGTCAAGATAACCATCATTATCAATATCCATTAAATTAGCAAAGCCTTCTGTACCAAGTGTTGTAAAATTCTTTTGCCATCCATGATCTTCATTAAATGATGAACCATTATTAACATAAACTTTTAATAATTTATTTGAACCACTATCTTCTCCAATAACAACCAAATCAATCTTACCATCTAGATCAATGTCACTAGTAGCAACAGAAGGGTTTTGTACTGCGGTAAGATTTTGTTCCCATGTAAGATTTTGTATAAATGATGATTGATTATTTATATAAACATTACATTGTGGATTATTACCATCACTTCCAAACACAATTACATCGATCCAACCATCATTATTAAAATCAGCAGCAGCAGATGATGACATTGTTGAATAATTTGTAAAATTAACAGACCATGTAAAATTTAGATTAAATTGTAATCCATCATTAGTATAAACCCATGAACTAATATTACTATTTTCATTTTGACCAAACATTATTAAATCAGGTCTAGTATCATTATCAACATCAGCAGATATCATAGAAGCACCGTAAGCACTGACAAGATTAGCACCCCAAGTAGTATTTTCACCAAATGCTTCTATAACATATGTTGTTAAATTAAACCAATGATCATAATCTTTGCCATCAGTTGATAAATTTATTCCAACTATATATGTTCCAATTGTTGAATCAGTAACATTTATTTCGAATGCAACTTTACCATAAGCAGGGACACTTGTAAAAGAACTTTGGTTTAGTACAATACCACCTATATTGCCATAATTAGTTGTATTGATTACAATCTCATCACTTATAGCTTGACTATTTATGATCTCGAAAAAATAATTTCCAACACCATTAGGCAAGATATATCCATTTGTATCACTATCATTATTTTGACCAGAACCTATATCTGTTTGTAGTTTCATGATTGTACCTGCAGTTATTGATGTTGATCTTATAGGTAAGAAATCTACAACATCACTTCCACCTCCTGGCGCACCACTTTGTGCAGTAAAATTATAAGCATCATCACAAATTCCATCAACATTAGTATCATAACAACCTTCTATTGGCTCATCATAACTTGTCCAAAAATTACCATAATTAGAATTATTTATGCCAAGTCTATCAGCATTTTGTGAATTTGATATAGAATTCCAATCAAGGAATGTGTTTAAATAAATCAATGTATCCCCACTATTACTTCCACCCATCATCTGGAATTTAACATCTGTGTTGGTTGCTCCTCCTCCACCTCCACCAGTAGGATTTTCAAATGTATTATTATATATTGTATAATTATGTGATTCATCAAGACTAATTCCTTGACTACCTGAATAATAAATTGATGATAAAAATACAGAATTATTAATTGACCTTGATGAACTTATTCCAGATCCTGAATTATTTGTTAGATTTAGTTTATTAAAATGACTGTGATTACTTTTTAAAGCATATATTCCTGCTGTAAAATTAAATATAGTACAATTAGTAATATTAATTCCTGTTCTTGCTGTTATATTAATACCATATGTGGTGTCACCAAACTGTTCACCATTTCCTTCTACTCTATAACCTTGACAATCTAGTGTTACATCATTACCAGTAACATGGAAACAAGTTGATTCATTTCTTACGTTTTGTGACAATTGATAAACACCACTTGACAATTCTCTACAAGAATTAATACTAGCAGCATTCCTTGCATAAACAACTTGATCACCAAAACTAAACATAATTGTGTGTTTTCCAGGTGTTAATACTTTTGATACTTCATAACTAGTTTCATCACATTCATAATCTTGTACAAACACGCTGCCATCAATCCATTCATAATCAATGGATACATCACCACATTTCAAGTCTAAGAATTTAAGATCATTATCCTCATTAACATTATCCCAAGTTGTTCCATTGCTTGCAGCAATTGTTAAGTTTGCAATGCCTGATGTTGTAAATTCTACTGTCCAGTTTCCACCAACAACAGGATAAGATTGCACATTGAGAACAACAATCTCAATTTCATATGTTTGATTACTTAGGTGAGGTACTATCCATTCAACATAATCAATAAGTGAATTATTATTAAGATCACTATGACTATAAAGTTCAACTAATTCTCTACCACCATCAGTTGTTCTGTAAATCTTGACACTAGACAAAGGAACATCATCAACATATGTATAAGCTAATATGTTTTCATAATGAGTTTCAGAACTAATTAATACTTCTTTTTTGGTAGAAGATAAATTGTTTTCAACTGCGATTGGTGCTTCTGTATAATATTCTATTTCTAGTTCATCATCTTTAGTAATTTCTTCTGTAATTATTAATTCTGTTTCTTCTTCATTTTCTTCATCAACATTTATATTTTCATCAACTACTACTTCTTCAACTTCATTACTTTGAATACCCATTCCTCTGCTTCTTGGTTTTTCTTTTTCTAATTTCTCTTTTTTCTTTTCTAAGTCATTAGTATCTTGATCAAACTCTTTCTTTAGATTGATTTCTCTTTCTATTTCATGTATTTGTTTTTCTTTGACAAATTCAGATATTTCTTTTACTTCTTTATTTTCATCAACTACTTTAACTTTTTCATCTTCAACCAATTCTTCATTTTCAAATTCATCAATTTTCTTAATACTTATATTAACTACTTCTTTAGGCAGTTCGATTGTAATATTATCAGTGCTTTCATTAACAGTTACTGTTTTAGTCCATTTAACTGGTTCATTTATTTTGATTATTTCTGGTTCAATGATTGTTTCAGCAATATTACTAGCATTAGCATCAACAATTTCTACTTTTTCATATAAAGTCTCTGTTATTTCATCAATTTGTATACCATTTATATCAAATAGATCATATTCTGATAAATCACCTATCTTGCTTTGCAAGAAACCATCTATTACAATATATTTATCATTAGAATCTTTATTCACCAAGTCAGTTACTTGTATTTTCATTAAATGATCTGAATCAGATAATTCATTTATTGAGATTAGATAAGGTTTTATACTTTCTTGTGAATAAAAATCAACTAAATAACTAATATCATCTATTGAAACATTTGCAACGCCAAAGTCATCTCTTTTTTCTGTTAATATATAAATATTATTTCCACTGAATTCGAATTCTAATGAATCACCTGGATAATTTGATATTAGTGATGCATCTCCACTATATGCAGAATCTTGTGTTTCAAACCAAAGTCCTTGATAATCAAGATCTTCTGCTTGTGTTAATATTACTAAATAGTTTTCAGTAATAATTGGAATAGTATCTTCGTCTAAAGTTTCATTATTTTTTTCTACAGCATTTAAGAATGCAACAACTTCATCAACTAAAACATAATAATCAGTGGACAAATTATTCTTTTCATCATCAACACTAACAACAAGTTTGTGTTCATCCCCTACTAAGTCAAAATCATAGCTTGCATTATACTTTGTTTCTTCTGAATACAGATCTATTTTATAATTTTGATCATCTATGTCAATGTTCATGATACCAAAGTCTTCTCTTTTTTGTGTAAATATTTGCACAGAGCTTGCATTGAATTCATATTCTAATGATGATCCTGGAGTGTTTGTAAATAATGCCTCTCCTCCAATATAGTTTTCATTTTGTATTAAATTCCATGCATTTTTTTGTATTGGTTCTAGTATTGAAGAACCAGTTACACCATTTATATCTGCATTTATAGATAGAGTAAGCAATACTAAGAAAATCATAGCAAACATAAACACAACACTAAATTTAATAGAATTATTCATAGACTTTGCTATGTTTTTCTTGCTTTTTCTATTTCCTCTTTTGTTTTTACTATTACCCATTTTTTTTATTTATTGTTTATTCTTAATTTTTTATTCATCTATTTTGATTCCTCTATCTTTTAGAATCTTTTTTACCTCCTCATTCTTTAAGCCAGTTATGTCAGCAATCTGGCCAATTGGTAAATTGTCTTTCCCAAGCTGCACAGCAATAGAATTCATTAGATTAGGATTATTTTGCAGCATAAGCCTAAAACCTTCTTTTAGAACATCAGATTTACTAGAAAAATGTCCAGACTTGACAATTGCTTCTAGTTGTTTTTTCATTACTTGTGGTAGGCTGACATTTACCATTCTATACTATATAATCCTCTTGTACGTACGACAATTATTGTTAAAATTTTAACAATTATTGTTATCTTATTGAGAACTAATATATAAAGCTATCTATTTTGCATATATATAATAATATAAAAGTTCATAATATTTATTTTCAATATGGTAAAAATAGAATAAATAAGCAAAATAATAAAGAAATAACATAAACAAAAGAATCTATGTAGACTAAGGTTCTTTCCTAAGCATAGTTCTTGGAAATGCAATAGAATCCTTGATATTATCCAATCCACAGATCCAAACAATCACTCTTTCAACACCTACTCCATACCCTGAATGTGGTACTGAACCATACTTTCTTAAATCTAGGTAGAATTTGTAATCATCAGGATTTTCACCTTCTTTCTTAAGATATTTAATGATTTCATTGATGTCAGTGTCTCTTTGACTACCACCAATAATTTCTGTGCCGTTTGGAGCAAGCATGTCAAAGCAAAGAGCAACATCGCCTGGTGCATCAGATTCATTTTTTTCACCTTTAGCAATTTTTTTCACAGGCTTGTAAAAAGCCATTGCTTGTTTAGGATATTCAATAACAACAATCGGTGTGTCAAAATTCTTCATAAGCCCCTCTTCTTCAATGGTTCGTAAATCTTTGCCCCACTCAACATCCATATTTTGTTTTTCTTTAAGAATCTTTAGAGCTTTTGTATAAGTTATTGTTGGCCAATCTTTTTTAATCATTTCACTAAGTTTATCAATATCAACTTTTAAAAATTCTAATTCTGGTTTATTATGCAGTATAACTTTTGAAATAATAAATTTGATTTCCTCTTTTGCAATTTCTGTCACATCTTCTAATTTTAACCAAGCAGCTTCCATTTCAGCCATCCAAAATTCTGTTAGGTGGCGTGATGTTTTTGATTTTTCTGCTCTAAAAGTTGGTGCAACATCATAAACTTTGCCAAGTGCGAATACAGCAGCTTCTGCATAAAACTGCCAGCTTTGTGAAAGATAAGTTTTATTATTATAATATTTAACTTCAAACAAAGTTGAACCTCCTTCACATTGATTAGGCTGGAAGATTGGTGGATCAAATAAAAAATATCCTTTTTTTGTGAAAAATTCATGAATAGCAAGTATAATTGTATGCCTGATCTTCATAACAGAAACAAGTTTTCTAGACCTAAGCCATAAATGTCTATTGTCAAGCAAAAAATCAGGATTTTCTCCTCCTTTTATAGGAAAAACTTCTGCAAAGTGTATAATATTAAAATCATCAACCTGAATCTCATATCCTGATGGTGCTCTTTCATCTTTTTTTATTTCACCAAATATTTCCATTGATGTTTCTATTAGAATCTTATCTATATCTTGCCATCTGTCTTCGAATTTGCTTCTGTCAAAAACACACTGAATTATGTTAGAACTATCACGAAGAATAATGAATGCTAATTTTTTAGACTTTCTTTCCCTATGAACCCAACCTCTTATAGATACTTTACCAGAGCCTTTGTCCATTGCTTCTTGTATTGATATAAATTCTGTCATGATATTGTATAATAGTTATTATTATATAAATTTAACTACTAAGATTTTTAAATCCATTCAAATTCCCCTTATATATGTTCAAGTTATTAAAACAATCAGAAAAAGCAAGATACGGAAAACTAGAAGTAAATGGAAGAAAAGTAGAGACTCCATTCTTTATGGTAGCTGCAACAAAAGCAGCAGTACGCCATACTACATCAGATGAATTCAAGAAATTAGGTGGAAATGCAATTATCTGTAATTCTATGTTACTTTCTCTAAGACCTGGAACAGAATTCATAAAAAACAATGGAGGAATCCATAAACTAATGAATCTCGATAGAATGATATTCACAGACTCAGGTGGTTTTCAAGTGATAAGACAGTTTTGTGAAAAAATAGATAATAATGGAATCTGGTTTAAGTCACCATATGATGGAAAAAAAGAATATCTAGATCCTAAAAAATGCATGCAGAACCAAATAAACATTGGTAGTGATGTTGCAATGTGCTTAGATCACATGCCATTAGCAGGCACAACTAAGTCAGAAGCATTATTTTCTCTAAACAGAACAACAGAATGGGCTAAATTATGTAAACAAGAACACCAAAAGCTAAAACAAGAGTTTGGCTCTAATCAACTTCTATTTGGCATAGCACAAGGAAGCATTTATCCAGATCTAAGACAAAGATCTATAGAGGAAATCAAAAAAATAAACTTCGACGGTTATGCATTAGGTGGCTTAGCAATTGGCGAAGATAAAAAAGACATGTTTGCGATGATGGATCTCGGTGGAAAACTCCTTCCAAAAGACAAAATACGTTATGTAATGGGACTTGGTCATCCAATTGACATTGTTGAAGCAGTATCCTTAGGCTTTGATTGTTTTGATTCTGTTTATCCAACACAATGTGCAAGACACAATCATCTTTTTACTTCAGAAGGCATAATAAAAATAAATACAAATAAACACAAATCAGACCACCACCCTATAGACAAAAACTGTTCGTGCCAAGTTTGCAAAAATCATACCAGGGCATACATCCATTACTTGACAAAGATAGACGAACCTATTGCTTATCAATTAAAAACTTATCATAATATTCATTTTATGTATGGTCTTATGAGGCAGATGCAGGATGCGATTAAAGAGGATAGGTTTGAAGAGTGGAAGCAGAACTTTATAGCAAACTTTAAAAACACTAACTAACTTCCAACACACAATGAACTACCAAAACACAGTCAGAATGTTTGGATCTTAACTTTTTCTAATGTATATTTTATTATTTAATTTAATAATTATTTTTTATTTATATTTTTAAAACACGGAGGAAACTAAAAATGCAAAAAAAACCATTTGGTGTTTATGACACAGAAACACCTTACACATACATGAAAAGAACATTAACATTAGACGATCATCCCAAAGTACAAGGATATAATTTTGAAAAAGAGTTCAACTTTAATGAATTCATTGACTCTTATTTTAACACAGGGTTCCAAGCAACTAGACTGAAAGTAGCAGTCGATATAATAAAGGAAATGAGAAAACAAAAAGCACACATCACACTAGGATTTACATCAAATATGATCTCTTCAGGAGTAAGAGACATTATTACCTACCTTGTAAAACATAAACTAGTTGACATGCTTGTCACACCAGTTGGTGGAATTGAAGAAGACATGATCAAGACATTAAAACCATTTGTTATTGGTAAACAAAGAGTTCCTGGTGCGCCATTATTAGAAAATGGCATCAATAGAACTGGAAACATATTTGTGCCTAATGATAGGTTTACATATTTTGAAAAGAAATTTGTGCCTTTCTTAGATAAAATGTTGCAAAAACAACTAGAAAACAAAACAATTTTGTCTGGGGAAGAATTTATTAAAGAGTTAGGACATTATATTAATCATGAAGAATCTTACTTGTACTGGGCTTCAAAAAATAACATACCAGTGTTTTGCCCAGCTATTACAGATGGCGCATTAGGTGACATGATATATTATTTTAAGAATAAATATCCTGAATTCGTAATAGACATTTGTAAAGATATGAAACGAATAATTGACATAACATTAAATATTGAAAAGTCTGGTTTAATAATACTTGGCGCAGGTGTAATGAAACATCACATACTTAATGCAAATGCATTCAGAGAAGGTGCTGATTACACTGTCTTAATCAACACAAGCAGTGAGTTTGACGGCTCTGACTCTGGCGCAGACCCAGAAGAATCAATATCCTGGTGCAAGATCAGACCAGACTCAGAATATGTGAAAGTACATTCAGATGCTACATTGGTGTTTCCATTGATTGTGAAAGCAAGTTTTGTCGATTACAAGCCAGAATAGAAAACTTTAATAAATATTTGCTTACACTAATTTATATGAGAAAATATTCATTTGCTAATGATCCTAATTTAGAACATTATAGAAGTTTTCTTAAGAAATTGGCTATTGAAGGAGAATATGAAGAAGTAATTAGATTTATAAAAAGAATTGGAGAGGAATGCGTGTCTTTACAATATCATCTGATTCTTACTCCTTTGTTGAATATTGCTATAGGAATAATATCTAAACAAAACCCAGATTTTGAAGCAGTTATTACTTGTGACAAAATAAGATATGAATTATTTGTAGCATCTTATGGTTCTAATTATGTTCCTGACAAAGGCTGTATACTTTATTATGATGCTGAAACAGGGTTTATTGATAATAGTCTAGAAAAATTAATACTTGAAGTTGTTCCACAAGATAACATTCTTATGAAGTTTTATGATGAAATCAGAAAAAAGACAATTGAAATTAATCAAGAACCATAGAAACCTTTTTAATGTATTTCTTTTTTTATTGTAATTATGGTAAAACCAAAACTAAAAACAAAGAATAGATCAAAAGAATTATTAAAACTTTCTAAACAATATGCTAAAGAACTTTCTGTTCATAAAGAAATAATTGGTATTGCAATTGGTGGTGGACCAACAAGAGGTTATGCTGATAAATATTCTGATATAGATCTTCATATTTATGTGGATTCAAAAACATTTTCTAAATGGGAAAAGAAATGTCCTTTTCCTTTAGGTGATTATTATTGGAATGGTCAATTATCAGAAGTAGTAATTTATGATTATTCAAAAGAAATTAAAAGGGATTGGTGTTTAGAAGATCGTTGGGAAGCAAGTTCTTTTATTATATTTTCAGATACAAATTCAAAGATTAAAAAACTTTTAAAAAACAAAATTAAGTGGAAAAAAAATGAAAAAAAACAGTTATATTATTTAAGTGCAGAAATGGCTTGTTGGTTTATAATACATCTTCCAATAAATTGGATAAAAAGAGGAGACATTGCACAAGCACATTATGTTATGACAAAAGCTATTGATTGGATTTTTAATTGTATTTTTATAAAAAACAATTATTTTGTTCCTTGGAATAAATGGAAGCTTCATTATGTATTATTAATGAAGAAAAAACCCAAAAACTTTAAAAAGGAATTGTATAAGGCAATGTTAATAAAATCTATGACTAAAAAAGATGTCTTTAGAAGACAAAAACTTTTGATAAATATCTTAAAACAATTGAAAATAAAACCAGGACACACAATCCTAAAAGAAATATAAAAAAGGTGATCAAAATCTATGACACAATTATAATCGGAACAGGACCAGCAGGCTATTCAGCAGCAGTGTATAATGCAAGATTCAAACTAAACACTCTAGTTCTTGGTAAGAGATATGGTGGATTGATACAAGACACACATTTGATAGAAAACTGGCCAGGCATCAAATCAATCTCAGGCTCTGACTTAGCAAAACAATTAAAAGAACACGCAGAATCTTATAAAGAAATTGAATTCAAAGAACAAGAAGTAATTGATGTTAAGAAACAAGATAAAACATTCAGAGTAAAAACAAAAGACAATGAATATGAAACAAAGACAATCATATTTGCAACAGGCACAGAAAGAAGAAAACTAAATGTGCCAGGTGCAAAAGATTTTGAAAACAAAGGTGTTTCATATTGCGCATTATGCGATGGCCCATTATTCAAAGACAAAACAATTGCTGTTGTGGGTGGAAGTGATTCAGCTGTAAAAGAAGCATTATTATTAACAGAACATGCTGAAAAAGTTTACATAATCTATAGAAAAGATAAACTAAGAGCAGAACCAATCAATGTACAAAGAGTTCTTGATAATCCTAAGATAACAATAATATATAATACAAATATTATACAGATCAAAGGAGAAGCAATGGCAAAGTCAGTGATACTAGACAATGATTTCAAGGGAAACAATGAGTTACAATTAGACGGGGTGTTTATTGAGATTGGTCAAATACCTGGTTCATATTTAGCAAAAAGATTAGGTGTTGAATTAAATAAAAAAACAGAAATCATTATTGACAAAGAATCAAAAACAAATGTAGATGGAGTTTATGCAGCAGGTGATGTGACTGATACAAAATTTAAACAAGGCATAATGGCTGCTGCACAAGGAGCAACTGCTTCATTTAGTGCTTTTAATTTTATTAGAAAATAGGTGGGTAAAAAATGTATGATGAATTCGGACCAGAAAAAATTCTAGAAGTTTATGATCCTAAGACAGAGATGCGAGGATTTGTTGTAATTGATAACACAAATTTAGGTCCTGGAAAAGGTGGAATAAGAATGACGCCTTCAGTAACAAAACAAGAAGTGTTTAAATTAGCAAGAACAATGACATGGAAAAATGCATTAGCAGAACTACCATTTGGCGGAGCAAAGTCAGGTATTATTGCAAATGCAAAAAAACTTACAAAAGAAAAAAAACAAGCAATAGTAGAATCATTTTCAAAAGCATTAAAACCAGTTTCACCAGAAATGTATGTTGCAGCACCTGACATGAACATGGCTGAGCAAGAGATGCAATGGTTTGCTGATGCAAATAGTGACATGAAATCATGCACAGGCAAGCCTAAGGAAATGGGTGGAATTCCTCATGAACTTGGAAGCACTGGATTCGGTGTTTATCATGCAACATTAGTTGCGCTAAACCATCTAAATGTAAAACTCGGTGAGGTGAGTTTTGCAGTTGAAGGTTTTGGTAATGTTGGTTGGTTTGCAGCAAAACATCTTACAGAGGCTGGATGTAAGTTGATTGCAGTATCAGACTCAAAAGGAACTATCTACCAACGAAATGGAATAGACTTTGAAAAACTAGCACAAGTAAAAAAAGAAAAAGCCACTGTAACAGCTTATGAAGGTGGTGAAGTTTTTGACAGCAACAAAATACTTGACATACAAGCAGATGTATTAATAACAGCAGCAATTCCTGACCTTATCAAGGAACAAGATCTAGGTAGATTGAAGTTTAAGCTAATAGTAGAAGGTTCTAATATTCCAATGGAGCATGAACTAGAAGAACAGCTCCACCAAAAAGGAGTTCTTGTAGTGCCAGACTTTGTTGCAAACGCAGGAGGAGTCATAAGTTCTTATGTTGAATACATCAATGGAACACCAGAACAGATGTTTAAGATGGTAGAAGAAAAGATAAAAAAGAACACAAAACTTGTTCTAGACGAAGCAAGAGACAGACAGATTTCACCAAGAAAAGCTGCAATGAGAATTGCAATTGAGAGGGTTAGAAAGGGTAAAAAATAATATAAATAATAAAAAACAATAATCTATATAAACTAAACACCATATTTTGATATTATATGAAACTAAAAAAGAGTTTTAAATTAAAAGGAATAGAAGCACGTTACCCAATAATCCAAGGTGGAATGGGTGCAGGAATTTCTCTTTTTGAATTAGCATCTGAAGTTGGCAAACATGATTGTATTGGTACTGTTTCTAGCGCAGCATTAGACCAGTTCACTGCAAGGAGATTAGGAAGAGATAGAATGGATTTAGTAGAAGCAACTGAAATAGAGATAAGGGACACAAAAGAAGAAGCAGGAATCGCAGCAATTAATATAATGTGTGCACTTATGTCATCTTATGAAGATTCAGTATATGGTGCAATAAGAGGTGGAGTAGATATTATTGCATCTGGTGCTGGAATGCCTACGAGTTTACCAAGTTTAGCAGATAAGTATGCAGGAAAAGGACATAATATTAATTTAATACCAATCATTTCATCAGCACGTGCTCTGAAATTAATTTGTAGAAGATGGGATAAACAAGGTTATAGACCAGATGCTGTTGTTATAGAAGGGCCCAAAGCAGGAGGACACTTGGGTTTTAATTATGGTCAAGTTAACAAATCAGGAGACAAATTTTTAGAAGATTATGATTTATTCAAATTATTAACACAGCCAGGAATTGATGATGTGAAGAATGAACATGGTAGTATTTTTGATGTTGCAGAAAAATATCCTAATGACTTTGGTCCAATACCAATAATTGTTGCAGGCGGAATCTATACGCATGATGACATTGTTTATGCACTTTCACAACCAGGTGTTGTAGCTGTTCAAATAGGAACAAGATTTGCAGCAACATATGAAAGCGGAGCTTCTGATCAATTTAAACAAGCATTGATTGATGTTAAACAAGATGAAATAGTGATTGCAAATAAAAACTGGGGATCACCATGTGGCTTGCCTTTTAGGTATATTAAGAATTCTCCTTTAGCAAAACAAGAACATAAAAATGATTCTTTCTGTATTTGTACTACATTATTAGGCTGTGCAGGTATTAAGAAAGAATATAGTGATGAAGTGGCATGTCCTGAAGCATATGCTCGTCGTGGTAAACCATGCCCTGGAAGAGGATGTGCTAGTAATAAGGATTTGTATACGTGCGGAACAGAAGCATACAGAGTTAAGAAGATTATTAGTGTTGGAGATCTAACTGATGAATTGATTGGTTAGAATAAAAATAAAAGAAAATAAAACAAACATTACTTCTTTTTCTTACCTTTGACTAACCAATTACGCGTTAACCAAAATATTATTGAGAAAAGAAATGATGCAAATGCAAAATAAACAATTTTCAATATTCCAGCACCAAATGTTCCATATCCTTTCTTTCCATACCCTGTTTTTTTGTACATATGGAATTTTGCAAAATCACATGATCCTGCTTTTTCAAATGTCATATTTTTATCTTTTACATGCTTATACATATTGGCATTAATCATATCTTCAGAAGATTCTTCTTCAACATCTGCATAAACCAAACTAACACTCAATAACAAAATAATCAATAATATAAAATATATTTTATTCATAATACCACCTCTTATGATTTTTTTAATGTTTTTGTTCATGTTTATTTTTTAGATGTTAACTTATTTAAAGCTTTCTGTTACAACAGCAAATTAAACACATAACCAAGAACCAATATCTGAGGCACTGTTATTATTGGTAACCAAATTGCTGCTTTTTTACCAATATTAGACCATATCAAACCTATTTCAGTATAATCTGTTGCAACACCAGCCATTAAGAAAATAAAACTATTACCAAATGCACCAGTTTGTTTAAATATTTCAAATGCCATTGGAGCACTTCCTTCTGAACAAACTTCTATAATTGTAGCAATTACTAAAACAACAACCATACCAAGCAATGTTGCACCCATGTATTTCATAAAAAACATTTCAGGAATATACGCGCCTGCTAAAGAAGCCAAAACCATCCCAATCATTATCCACCAAACAACCATTTTTGCTAATGACCATGCACCTGAAAATACTTCTTTTATTATTTTATTAAAATTCCACTCAAAATTCCTTGCTCTTTGCTTTATATCATCTAAAACAGAAAAATCATAATCACCTTTATTCAGATTATTTTCAACAATTCCTTTTCTTTCTAACAACTGATAGATAAATCCGGTTATGATTGCTATTACAATTGCACTTATAACAATAAACACAGCTTTCCAACTAAAAAAACTAAAAAATAATATCATTAAAGGAAAATTAGCCCACGGTGCTGCCAAAAGAAATGCAATAACAGAAGAAGTGTTTGCACCCTTTTTATACAATTGCATTGCTATTGCTAAAATTCCGTGACTACACGCACTCATAAAAAACCCAAATATAACAGAATAAAATATTGTTCTTTTTTTATGCTGACCAAGATATTTTTCAATATATTCTCTTGGAATAAAATAATCTATTATTCCGCCAAGAAACAGACCAAGTAAAACAGCCCACCATATAATCTTTAAATAATCCATGAATGAATCAAAAAATGGATTAAGAAATGAAACATAATAAGATATAATTAATAAGCCAATAACAATTAAACTAACAATAAATATCTTTTCTTTATACCATTTTTTTTCTTTAACAACACAATGTCGGCATTTTTCTTTCATAATATTCACCTACTCTTTATCATATTTAAACCTTTACACTGCATGTTCCACCACAAGCACCACTGCAACTACTACATCTGCTGCAGCCTCTTGGTTTAGGTGTTTGTTGAACATTATTTATGTTATTATTATCATCATTATCAACAACAAAAATTTCGCCATTCACTTCTTCAATAACATAGGTCTTAAACACATCCAGCGACTTTATTTGGAACAAAGATGTTGCACTAGTATCATACTCAACATCAAAATTATTTGGAAAACTAAATTTAATACTTCTAACACCATCAATTGTTTTTAATTCTTCAGAAATTAAAGGTGCATGACCAGGACAAGGGATGTCAACTTTTAATTTTACAGAACCAAGTTCATCAACACCACCCACATTACTAACAACACTTCCAGTTGGCGATGCAATAGAAACATTTGCCAACATTGGAAATATTAACATAAATAAAACTAAATTAATGCCAATTGTACTTCCATACATGATTGTCAAATATTTCCATTTCTTTTTCATACCATTTAAAGAAAGTAGACTATTTTTTCTAAGATATAACCATGAAGAAAATGTTGCAAATAGTAATGATAATGCTATCAAAAAATGAAAAAAATATCTGTTCATTAATAATGGTTTAAAAAACTGCATCAACACAGTAACACCCAAAATAGAACCAATTATAAACATAATACAACCAACATGAGGAATAGTTCCATAGATCAATCCTTGAATTAAAGTTTTTTTCTTGTCTTCATTAGATTCATTTTTTTTACAACATGACATTTCATTTTCTTTTTTTATATTATTATTTGATTTAACATCTTCCATAAATACCACCATACTTTAGAAAATTATACTTATATTAATACCATTCCCTAAGAAAAAACACATTATTACCGTTTATAATGCTAGAATTTTGGGGATAGAATGTTTAGAAAAGCAAAATTCAAAACTTCTTCCTCAAATAAACCTCATTAGTCTTACCACTAGGTTTCCTAGAAATGATCTCCCTTTCTTCCAAAGATTTTAACATCAAAGACAATGAAGTCTTAGACATACCAGTTCTAAACCTCAGTGTAGACTGATGTATTCCTTCTTGTTCATGTACAGCCTTAATTACTTTTTGTTCATCAGAATCAAAACCAGATAAAAAAGCACGAAACTCATCTTTTTCTTTTTCCAATTCCTTTGCTTCTTTTAATGCACTTGAAACTTTAACTTGATGTTCAGCCAATACTTGCTGAGTCTTATCAAAATAAATCAAATAAACACCCAATATAATAAGAGCAGTTGATATAATCCATCCAAAAACATAAAATGTAAAATTTCTGCTTTCATGTAAACAAGTTCCATCATCTAAAAAACAAGAATTTTGTTCTTCAATAATCTTATTTATTACAACATCTTCATTATGTTTTATAACATAAACTAGTCCACATAATAAAATCCCAATAATAAATACAATTGTACCAATTTGTTTTTGATTCATTCTATCTTCAACAATTCCTTCAACTTATTAACATCAAAACCAACAATGATTTCTCCATCAATATCAATAACAGGTACGCCCATTTGTTTTGATTTATCAATCATTTCTTTAGCTTTTTCTTTATCATCACCAACGTCAATGTATTCAAATTCTACATTCTTTTCTTTTAAAAAATCCTTTACTTTGTCACACCACGGACATGCTGCAGTTCCATAAACAATAATTTTTGTCATCTTCATAACCTCCATAAATAAAAAAGAAACGCCCCCGGCAGGATTTTCAATGCTCCTAGCGTTGAAAGCATCGAACGCCAGTGAGTTTGTTTGAACCTGCGACCGCACGGTAGCTGCATATTTTTAACAGCCGTGTGCTCAAACCGCTAAGCTACAGGGGCATTAGTATAAAGAAAATATTTAGTATTTATAAAGCTATTCCATATAATGAAATATTCCAAGTTCTTCCATCTGTTCATCAGATATCTTTGATGGAGATGCATCCATTGGACACTGCGCATTTTTATTCTTAGGAAATGCAATAACATCTCTTATATCAGTTGAACCACAGATTAAAGAAATTATTCTATCGAAGCCTAATCCAACACCACCGTGTGGAGGAGCTCCATACTTGAATGCATCTAATAAGAATCCAAATTTAATCTGAGCAGTTTCTTGTGACAAACCAATTGCTTTAAACACTTTTTCTTGAATATCTGGTCTATTGATCCTGATTGAGCCAGAACATAGTTCCCATCCATTTAAAGTAAGATCATATTGTTCACAATAAACTTTTTCAAATTCTTTTGTTTCTAAGAATTTGATGTGTTCCTTTCTAGGCATGCAGAATGGATGATGGGCAGGCTCCCATATTTTCATCTCGTCATTATATTCAAACAATGGAAAATCAATTACCCATGAAAATGCCCATTTATTTTTTGGTATTAAATCAAGATCTTTTGCAGCTTTTAATCTTGCTTGTCCTAATGATTCACAAGCAACTTTTAATTTGTCAGCAACCATTAATATCAGGTCACCTTGCTTAGCCTTTAATTCCTTTTCGATAGAAATAATTTCTTCTTCAGAAAAGAATTTAACAGCGTTCCCTTCTAAACCTTTCTCAGTTTTTTTAATATCAATTAAACCTTTTGCATGGTGTATTTTTACAAGATCTTCATATTTCTTTATTTCTTTTTTAGAAAACTCTGCACCTTTAGGTAGAACTAAAGCTTTTATTACACCGCCTTTACCTATAACACTTTGAAAAACACTAAAATTAGTATTTTTAAATATTTTAGTAACATCTTGCAATTCCATTTTAAATCTAAGATCTGGTTTATCACTACCATACTTATTCATAGCATCTGCATGACTAATAATTTTAAAAGGAATTTTGATGTCTACATCAATTGTTTCTTTCCATATTGCTTTCATCACACCTTCTACTATTCTAAATACGTCTTCTTTTTCAACAAAACTCATCTCAAGATCAATCTGCATATGTTCTGGCTGCCTATCAGCTCTTAGATCTTCATCTCTTAAACAAACAGCAAACTGAAAATATCTGTCAAACCCAGCAACCATTAAAATTTGTTTATATAATTGTGGCGACTGTGGTAATGCATAGAACTTTCCTTTGTTCATTCTGCTCGGCACAACATAATCTCTTGCACCTTCGGGTGTTGACTTTACAAGCATCGGTGTTGTTATATGATAAAAATTTTGTGAATCAAGATAATTCATTGCGGCTTTCATTGCTTTATGCCTTATCTTGAAAAAATGTTGGTTTTTATGTTGTCTTAAATCAAGATATCTATACTTTAACTTAGTTTCTTCAGTGGACTGAATTTTTCCTGAGATGTCTAGTGGTAATGGATCTGATTCATTTAATATTTCTACAGACTTAGCACTCAATTCTACTTCGCCTGTAGACATTTCTTTATTAATCAATTTTGCAGGTCTTAGTTGAACTTTTCCTGTGACTTTAATTACAAATTCGTTTTTAATAGCTTTTACAGAATCAGCCAAATCTTCATTAAATACAACTTGTGTAATGCCGTACCTGTCTCTTAGGTTTATAAAATTAATTTTACCATGCGTTCTAATAGAATCAACCCAACCTGATAACACAATTTCTTTATCTTTATACTTTTTATTAAGTTCTCCGCACGTATGTGTTCTTAGCATATAATCCCACCTATGATATGGTTTAGTATAAGGTATTTATATATCTTTTTATTAGTTTCTACCAAATAACCAATACAGAACTAGTCCGACTAGTATAACAACACACCCATATAGAATCTCTTTAATTGGTAAGCTGTAGATCATAAAACCACAGAAAAGAATACCCAACAAAGGAATAACAGGAAACTTACCTATATTAACCCACACCCTATATTCTCTTTTTTGTTTAGGTGAACTAAAACGCAGTATTATCACAGCTAGGTTAATCATTATAAAAGTCACGAATACCAAGAAATTAGTTGTATTTGCAACAAATTCTATTTTACCAAGAAGTAAAGCTAATACAGAAACAATTGTCACAACAACAATTGCCATATAAGGTGTTCTTGTCTTCTTATGAACTTTGGAAAATATTCTCGGTAAGAGGTTTTCACATGAAAATCCATACACAGCTCTTGAAGCAGCAATCAATAACATCAATAAAGTACTTCCTGTTGCACACAGTGCAATAAATATCATTAACAAAGAAACATTAGTGCCAAACACAGTGTTAGCAACATCTGCTAATGGTGCATCAGAACTTCCTAAAGCTTGGTAACCAAGTACACCGACAGCTGAAACAGCAACTAATGTGTATAAAATTGCACAGATTAAAATGGCTAGAATTAAAGCTCTAGGAATAGTCTTTCTAGGATTCTTAGTTTCTTCTGACAATTTAACCAAATCTTCAAAACCTAAGAATGCAAAAAATATCAATGCAGCTGCTGAGAACACGCCTGTCCAGCCATTAGGCATTGTAAAATAATCAACATTTCCAAAATATTTTGAACCAATAAAAACAATTATCAAAAGACCAATTATAGAAATAACAGAGAACCAGATAGTTATTTTGGATGAAACTTCAATTTTTCTAAATGCAATATAGCCAAATATAATCAAACCAATTGCAGCTAAAACAATAACATTCAAAGGAATTAATTTTGCTAAATAACCACCAAAACCTAGTGCAACAGCAGACGCTGCAATTATTGTGCCAATTAATATCATAAATGCAACAACATATGCAATCATCTTACCTAATGGCTTTTTACAATAAATATATTCAGCACTATCTTTAGGATACATTGAAGAAAGTTCAGCATAACTTAGTGCTGTAAACATTGCAACTATTGATGATAATAAGAATGATATCCATACTGCATTACCAGCAGTACCAGCTGCTTTACCTACCAATGCATAGATTCCTGCGCCGACTATTACTCCGACACCTATGAGTGTGCACTGCCATAGGTTGAGTTCTCTTTTTAGTTTGAGTTTTTTCCTAGCCATATCTATTCCTCACCCACCATCTTTTAACAAAAGGTAATGTCAATGTTGACAATAAAAAACCTAAAGTAGGCACTAATGCATTTAACCAATAATTAGGCGACTCAATAATATAAAGAAAAACAACAACAATAACATATGTCATTGCTGCAATTATCATTTTCCTGAATAAAGAAGTTTCCCAAGCTTTGTCAGCTTCTACTTTCTTATTCCTCTTTTTGATGAGATTTACCTCTTTTTGTAATGACATGATGTTGTTAATGTAGAACTAGAATATAAATGTTTTCATTTCTTCCTAACCTTAATCTCAAAACACAAATTCTCCAACTTATGCAAATCATGTTTAATAGAATCATACTTCCTACGAATCTCAGAATTCCTAAAATCAAACTTAATAAGTTCGCCATAGATTTGTTCAACAACTTCTTTCATCTTAAGCGCAACTTTAGTTTTTCCTTTTGTAGCAGAATTAATTGCAACCCTGACTAATTCACCTGTCAAATCACAAACACCTAATAAATAATAATTAGTCTCAACACCAAGATCCTTCCTAGTCAATATAGAACCTTTTTCCATAAAATAATAAAACAATACAGCTTCAACATATTCTTGTATTGCAACCTTATAACTTCCTTCATAATAAAGTTTAGCATGATTCTTGATAAACTTATTCAACTGATTAACAGCTTTCTTAATCTCATCAACTCCTTTTTTAGCTGATTTCATGTCTTCTCTATGAACACAATAAATTATTCTTTTACTTAGTCTAATTACATCTCTAGATTTCTTGATAAGCAATTCTCTTTCAGCATCATAAGTATCTATTTCTTTCTTCATGTTATTGAAGTCTTTTGTGTTTATCATTTTTTATTAACCTCATTTAGTTTATTTCTTAATTTATCATATGCCCAGTAAAGTGTAAATAATCTAAAATGTAATTCAAATGATTCTAAATTTTCTGCATATAAATCTGCTCTGTAAATGGTTTTTCCTTTTTCAGATGGATAAGTACTTGTTCTTTTTTCATCCCATAAACTTATATTTTGTGGAGGAATAATTATTGCACCTTTTTCTATTCTAGATGGTAATTTAATTATCTTAATATGTTCTTGATGTTCTTTTGATAATTCTTCTAATTTTGTTAAATTACCATAATCATCAGCATGATCAACATAAAAAATAATAGGTGGAACTTCAGATAAAAATGTATAATTACAAGATAAACATTGATTTTTTCTAACAAACATACCATTTATTATTGCTTCAAATGTTTCTTTTCTTTCCATAAATTTATGATCATAACCCCAAAATAATAAATGTGCTGAATGTTCATCTGGTCCTTGTGCTCGCACTAATCCACATGATAAAGAAATATATTCTGTTAGTTTTGCAAAATATTGTTCTTCAGATATTGGTTCATGTTGATCTGCTACAGAAAGATGATCTATACGGTTATGTATTTTATCTATTTCTTCATATGCTTTTTTAATATTTTTTTCTATTCCATTGACAGCTCTATTTACAGCTCTCTTCCGCATCCATGATACAAAACTTGAAAAAAGTGTTTCTTTTTCTGTTTCTTGCATGTATTCACAGTAATACTTAAGAATATATAAACCTTACCACAAGATATATAAATATAAAAACAAACAAAAACAACATGCCAAACCTATATTTCATAACAGGTGCCTGCGGATCAGGCAAATCAGCAATAATACCTTATCTAAAAAAAGCACTAAAAAACATTGACATACATGATTTTGATGAAAAAGGTGTTCCACCTAATCCAAAGATCAAGTGGAGACTTGATACAACAGATTATTGGCTAAAAATAGCAAAAAAAAATGCAAAAAACAACAAATCAACAATCATATGTGGTCTAACAATGCCTCAGGAAGTTGAAAAATCAAAATATTCTAAATCAGCTCCACCAATCCATTATTGTCTATTAGACATATCAATCTACTTAAGAAGAAAAAGACTAAGACAAAGAAAAGAAAGAATACAAGAATTGGAAAAGTTTACAGGTTATGTCTTAGGTCTAAGAAAATGGGTAAGAAAAACTAAATTTAAACATAAGATAATCAATACAAATAAAATGACACTAGAACAAAAGGCTGATGAAGCTATTGATTGGATAAAGAAAAATGAAAAATAAACAAAAAACATTTGCACAACTCTATGACACATTCAATAGTGCAAAAAACTATAAAAAAGAAACAAATTTTCTAAAAAAATTCATTAAAAAGAATTTCAAACACAAAATAACAATGCTAGACATAGGTTGTGGCACAGCATCTCACATAAAACTTCTAAAAAACCAAAACATATCAATTACTGGTATTGACCTAAACCCATACATGATAAAAATAGCAAAAAAAAAGAATCCAAAAGTAAAATTCAAAACAGCAAACATGAAAACATTCAAACTAAAAAAACAATTCCACCTAATAACAGCTTTATTCAATGTCTTTGGTTACAATTTAACAAAAAAAGACCTTAAAAAAACTATAAAGAATGCATATAACCACTTAAAAAAAGAAGGATACTTAATCTTTGACATTGGTTTTTGTTCTTTAAAAGACAAATATCCAGGAAAATCAACACCAACACAAATCGACAAATTCAAAAAACACAATTTAACAAGAATATATAACACAGAAAAACATAAAAACATCATACATTTTAATTACACAATAACAACAAATAAAGAATGTATAAAAGGAACTCACAAAACAGGATTCTTCAAGATATCAAAAATAAAGAAAATATTAAAACAAATAGGTTTTGATGTAAAAGTGTTAGATACCAAAACATTTAAAAAGTTTAATAACAAATCATTAACACCAATATTCATATGTAACAAAAAGAGGTGAAATTATGGCAAAAAAACAAAAACCAATGTTAGACCCAGTTAAGTTTGGCTTAGCAGCAGGTATTCTATGGGGTGTTATAATGTTATTAATGACATTAATAGCATCAGGCACAGGTTATGGAACAGAATTACTAAATTTGATTGCAACAATCTATCCAGGTTATGCAATAACATTTGGCGGAGCAATCATAGGACTTATATATGGATTCTTAGACGGTTTTATAGGAATGTGGTTACTTATATGGCTATATAACTGGCTATGTAAGTAATTTTTTTATTTTTTATTTTTTTCAAAATATTCTTCTATACATTTATCACATAAATAAGAAATAACATCATCAAGTATATTGTTCATTAAATCAATTTCTTCTTGAGTTGTGAATTCACCATCTACACATTTGAATCTATGACTTCTATATTTTTTTATTTTTTTCATTAAATTAGGATCATCAATCATATCATCTCTTATTAAATCACCTAATGTAGTTCTCAAGCCTACTATGTAGTTTGCTTGACATTTATGACTACATCTTGTTTTGTATGCTTGTGGAGTTCCTGCTGACCCAATTCTTAACTTAGGTAATTCATCAGAATAATTTTCTTTTTTAAATACAAACCTTTCAAAGTAATATTCCAAAAGATTATCTTCTATAATAGCTATAAAATATTTTTTATTCCAAATCATTGATTCTTGCACTCTTGTTAATGCATCCAATGCTGTTTCTTTACTATATTGTGCCATAATGCTTCAGAAATCTTAAATTATATATAAATATAAACCAAAACATTTTTAAATAGAAACATATATAAACTAGTTATATATATAATAATATAAAAAAGGTGATCAATTGGCACAAGAAACAGTATTTGAAGGAATTATAATTTTTCTTGAAGATATAGGAGTATTTAGAGTTATTTTACCATTTATCTTAGTCTTTACAATAGTCTATGCATTATTAGAAAGAACAAGAGTATTAGGAACAGAAAAAGTAGGCAAAGATAAAATAGAATATCCAAGAAAAAATCTAAATGCAATGGTTGCTTTTGTTTCAGCATTCTTAGTAATTGTTTCATCAAAACTAGTTGCTTTGATCAACCAAACAATTGGTCAGTTTGTTGTAGTAGTTATTATTCTAGTCTTATTCCTTATGCTGGCAGGAACATTTCACGAAGAATCAGACAAAGCATTTTTTATTGAAAAGGGTGGTTGGAGAACTTTTTTAGTAACAATCAGCTTTATATCAATGGTATTTATATTTTTAGAAGCATTACCTGGTCCAGGCAATGAAAAATCATTCTTAGAATGGTTTTTTAAATATCTTTCAAGACACTGGAACACTAACTGGGTAGGTGCGATCATATTAATTGTAATGATTATTTTGTTTATGTGGTGGGTTACAAAACCACAAAAAGAAGAAAAAAAAGAAGAAAAGAAAAAAGATTGAGGTGAATTATAATGGTTGTTGATTTCACTCCATCAGTGGAATTATTGATTAATTTCATGAAAGAAGGAGCACTTACATTTGTACTAGTGTTTTCTGTTTCATATTTCCTATTAAAAAAGATAAAATTATTTGGTTCAGATGAAAAATCAAAGATACACATGATTCTTGCATTGATTTTAGCAATTGCTGCAATCACGCCACACTTTACAAACACATATTATGGTTATGGTGAAACAGTTGATGTTGTTGAGATTGTTAACAATGCATTACCAAGTGTTTCATTATTAATAGTTGCAATTGTTTTATTTTTGATAGTAATTGCAGTATTTGGTGTAGATCTTAAATTACCAGGAGGCACATTATTATCGGGCCTGGTTGTCATATTTTCATTATTAGCAATAGTCTATATATTTTTCACATCAGCCGGTGTAATTGTTGACTGGAACTTTTTATATTGGTTAGATGAAGATTTAAAACAGATCATACTTGTGTTATTAGTGATGGCAGTAGTAATATACTTTATTACTAGTGAACCGAGCGACAGCGGTGACGATACTGTTTTAGAAAAACTTGTAAAGAGGTTAACTAAGAAATAATATGGCAATCGATTTATCATTATTAGTATCATTGAAAAGAATATTTCCATTTATTTTAGTTTGGGTAGTGGTGTATGCATTATTAGAATGGAGAGAGATATTTGGCAAAGACAAAAAAGGATTAAGATCAGTCGTTGCTTTTGTAATTGCAATGATATTTCTTATATCATCTGACGCGTCACTGGTTGTTGAATATATGACTCCTTGGTTTGTCATTATACTTATCTTTGTTTTATTGATGCTGATGATCTTTAAGATGTTCGGAGCATCAGATGAAAAGATCAAAGAAGTTATACAAGGAGATAGGACAGTTATTTATTGGATTATTTTTATTTCATTCATTGTATTTTTTGCAGCTTTAGGAAAAGTTTTCTTTACTACAGCTTTGCCTGGTGGTGAAGATCTTCGTGAAGGAATTGGTGCTGATGATTCAACAGTTTCAGATGCAGGAGAAGGAGCATTTTGGCAAACATTGTTCCATCCAAAGATATTAGGAACAATATTTATCTTATTATTAGCAGCATTAGCTATTAAATTTTTAGCAGGAGAATACGCCACCTAGATAATAAAGAGATGTGATAATATGGATTCAATTGAAAATTTAAATTCTGTACCTGTTGATCTAGTTTTTGATATGAAGAGTACGGGGATGTCTAATAACCAGATAGTTGAAAATTTACAAAGAATTGGCTATGACGTGACAAAGATATTTGATGCAATGAAATTAAGTGATAATAATCATGCAAACCCAGGAATTCCAATGAATTTTGAAAATTTTGACACAAGTAACATGCCGCCACCGCCAATGCCTGGCCAACCTTCTCCTCCACCAAGTTTTGGAGGTTCTTCAATGGGCATGGGAAGCATGTCTTTCAGTAGCGGCGGAGTGGGAATTAACAGAGAAGAAGTAGAAGAAATTGCAGAAACAATTATAGAAGAGAAATGGTCAGACCTTGTCAAAGACATTAAAAAAGTGGTTAAGTGGAAAGAAGAAATAGAAACAAAGATTACCAGGATTGAACAAGAGATAAAGAACATAAAAGAAAATTTTGATTCTTTACAAAAAGCAATATTTGGCAAGATAAACGAGTATGATAAAAACATATCAGATGTTGGTACAGAGATAAAAGCAATGGAAAAAGTTTTTCAAAAAGTTTTACCAGATCTAACAAGTAATGTTAATGAATTATCTAGTATTGTTAGAAGAGTAAAAAAATAAAATTATAACACTTTTTCTTTCTTTTTGATTTTATTCTTAATTAGATTATCAATCAATTTTTCAGCATCTTTTTTCCTGATAAATGATATTGGCTGCCATAACTCTATATACCTTTTCACAAGATCAACGTCTTTTTTCATGGCTCTTAGTTCTAGTTCTTTTAATATCATATCATATTTATAAGCAAGATCATTTAATTCTTTTTTTGTTTCTATTAGATCAGAATCAACTAATTTTAGTTCTTTGTTAAGTTTTTTATGTTCATGTATCATGTTTTGGTCTGTTAATTGTGCTTTTCTACCTAAGTTATTATACCTATCTTCTAATGTTCTCAGAATTCGTACTATTTCTATTAATCTTTCCCTAACTTGAATAAGGGCAGGATTTTCTTGAGCTTTATTTTTAGAAGTCTTTGGACTGCCAAAAGTAATTGTCCTTGTTTTTCTTTTATTTACCCCTTTTTCTATTGCCATTTTTTCTAACCAATATCTTTATTTGTATATATTTATTGACATAAACATTTATATATGTAATTACAATAAAGTATATATATGTTGAAGTTTAAAAACTTAACTAATAAAAAGGGTGTTATTATTGTCAAATACAACTGACTACCAAGTAATAAGGCAAGGAGAAGATACGATTTTGTTAATTGATTATGAAAAAGTTCTAAAAGTGCCTTCTATTGAAGACGATCCTTTTTGCATGTCAACTGTTATAGATAGATTAATAGAAGTCAAGAATGTAACAAAAATAGTTTTTTCTCAAAAACGTGATTATGAATATGATTATTCACAAACTTCTTTATTAACAGAAGTTGCAAGATTATACAATCAATTAATAAAACAAAAAAGAATATTTTCTTATTCTACTGCAATCACAGACCTTGTGTTCAAAAGACACATTTCTTCTAGATACTCTGACTTGCAAAGACTTATATTTAGCACAATGAAAAAAGATCCAATTGCAACATATGTTGAATTAAAAAGAATGTTGAGACATGAAAAACTTAATCTTGACGCAGCGTCTAGTCAGCAAGCAGCAGTTGCAGAAAAAAGATTTATTTCATTAATTACTTATCTTTTGGATGAATTATCAAAAACAAAGTTAATAAAATTTGCTCAACCATACCTTTCCGGATTTAAGATAGGTGACAGATCTATTTATAGAATGATCTTTACGCCGACTATAAAACCCGATTTCATGTTTACAAAGCTAATGTCATCTTATCCAACAAATGGAACAGAACTTGACACTTATTCCTTGGATAATGATACAGAAGTAACAGTATTTGGTTTTCCTGATTCTGTAAAATATTTGTATCACATGATGCCTCCTGAGTTCAAATTAAGTGAGGAAGAATATGACATCTTAGACACAGCAAGGACAATAATGGCTGAACACAAACCAAAAAAAGAAGAATTCGTTGACCCAGAACGAATGAGAGAAGTTTTTTATAACATTGGTCACGATTTAATAGAAGAATTAGTTAATAATCAAGATTTAAAATTCAGTCAAAAAAAGATAGATAAATTAACAAAGATACTTGTCAGATACACTGTTGGTTTTGGTTTGATAGAAGTGTTATTATCAGACGAGAAAATACAAGACGTATCAATAAATTCTCCATATGGCCAAACACCTATGTTCATTGTTCACCAAGATTATGGTGACTGCAATACAAACATTGTACCGACTGTGCAAGAAGCAGAATCATGGGCATCTAAGCTTAGGATGATATCTGGCAGACCATTAGACGAAGCAAACCAGATACTTGACACAGAGATACATTTGCCAGGCGCAACTGCAAGAGTTTCTGCAATCACAAGACCATTAGATCCAACAGGTTTGGCATTTTCATTCAGAAGACATCGTGATAAACCATGGACACTTCCATTATTTATCAAAGTAAAGATGATCTCTCCTTTAGCAGCAGGCCTTATTTCTTTTTTAATAGATGGCACAAGAACATTATTAGTCTGTGGAACAAGATCATCTGGTAAAACATCTTTACTAGGTTCATTATTAGTAGAGATAATGCGAAGATACAGGATAATTACTATAGAAGATACTTTGGAACTTCCAACAACTCCTCTAAGAAAATTAGGTTATAATGTTCAGCCTTTAAAAGTTTCTTCTGCCCTTGGTAAAGAAACAGGTGAATTATCAGCAACAGACGGAATAAGATCAACATTAAGATTAGGCGACAGTGCTTTGTTTGTAGGAGAAGTAAGGTCAAAAGAAGCAATTGCACTTTACGAGGCAATGCGGGTTGGTGCATCTGCAAATGTAGTTGCAGGCACAATCCATGCTGACAGTCCTTATGGTGTTTTTGACAGGGTTGTTAATGACATTGGTGTACCAAAAACTTCATTCAAAGCAACAGATGTTATCATTGTAGCAAACCCAATAAAAACAGCAGGCGGAATAAAAAGAGTTAGAAGGGTAACACAGATAACAGAAGTAAGAAAAACATGGGAAGAGGATCCATTAGCTGAAAAAGGTTTTGTCGACTTATTAAAATATGATGTTAACACAGATTCATTACAGCCAACACCTGAACTAATTAATGGCGATTCTGAAGTTTTAAAAGCAGTTGCTGCTTCTGTAAAAGGTTTGGCAGGATCATGGGATGCTGTTTGGGATAATATCCAGCTTCGTGCAAAGATCAAACAAGCACTTGTTGATTATTCTGTAAAAGAAAACAGGCCAGATATTTTAGAAGCAGACTTTGTTATCAAATCAAACGATACTTTTCACAACATTGTTGACAAGGTTCAAGAAGAAGAAGGAGGATTTGATCCTAAAAAGATTTATTTTGAATGGGAAGAATGGTTAAAGAGAGAAGTTAAGAGGAAAGTGATTAAATAATTAATTCTAACACAAAACTTTATATATATATACATCATAAATATTAATATTATATTAGAGTAGTGTCGGTGGACATATGCCAAAACCAAAAAAAGAGGAACTTAAGGCTTTGAAAGATAAATATCAAGCCATTATTAATAGAGAATTCTCTATTCCAGAAACAGAAAAAATACAAAAACCAATTTATTCTAGAGAATATAAACAATTCAAAAGAGAACTTTACCCTAACCATTTATCAATGTATGAAAAGATGTGCAATTTTTCTGAAAAATTATTACATATTCCTGCATTTGAAAAAGAAAAAATACCACAATTAATTGAGAACATTGAAACATGCCAGCTAAGTATTACTCCTAGCGGTGTTATGAGTTTTTCAATCTTAGTTTCTTTATTAGTTTTAGTATTTGGCGGAATGCTGGGAATGTTTATTCCTATATTGATTGGAGAAGAAACTTTATTCTTTGTATTTTTCTTTTTACTTGTATCAGGAGTCTTGTTAATGGTATTGCCAAGGATACCAGAGTTTCTTGCAACTCAGTGGAGAATAAAATCAAGTAATCAGATAATCTTAGCTATTTTTTACGTTGTAACATTCATGAGACACACTTCTAATTTAGAAGGAGGCATAAGATTTGCATCAGACCATTTATCACCACCATTGTCTTTAGACTTTAGAAAGATTTTATGGGATGTTGAGACACAAAAATTTTCATCTGTTTCAGAATCACTTGATTCTTATCTTGAAAGATGGAAAGCATACAATATTGAATTCGTAGAATCATTTCATCTTATACAAGGTTCTTTATTTGAATCATCTGAACAAAGAAGATTATCATTATTAGACAAATCCTTAGAAGTAATCTTAGAAGGTACATATGAAAAAATGCTTCACTTTGCACATAACCTGAGTTCACCAATCACAATGCTTCACATGTTGGGTGTTATTTTACCAGTTCTTGGATTAGTAATCCTACCTTTGGTTGTTAGTTTTATGACACCTGGTTTTGGAACAGATACAACTATTAAAGGAACAGCACCAATTTTATTAGCATTATATGTTGCAACTTTGTATAATATTGCTTTACCATTGGTAGTGTTTTTCATGGGCCAAAACATTCTTGTTAAAAGACCAACAGGCTATGGTGAAGTAGATATTTCTAATAACCCTGAACTAAAAAAATATAATAAAACATTTTTGAATTTAGGAGGAATCAATATAAGAATAAGCCCTTTTCTTATTGCATTCACTGTCTTTATAATACTTTTTTTCATAGGAATCTCTCCTCTTCTGATACACCAGTTTGGACCTGTAACAGAATTTGAAGGAGAAACAGTTAACATGTTTTCATCTTTTGGAATAATTGCTTCTAGTGAGGATTCTAAACTAGTGTGTAACTATGTTTTTTGTCTTTTAGATTATAAACCAGTTGCAGGTAAAGAAACAGGGCCATATGGAAGTTTAGCAGCACTGCTCAGTGTATTTGTTGTTTTATCAGTAGGTTTAGGAGCAGGCGTTTATTATAAGCTCAAGTCAAAGAATGTTATAGAGATAAGAAATCGTGCAAAAGCACTTGAAAAAGAATTTGCATCTGCAATATTTCAGTTAGGCAACAGATTAGCAGACGGCTTCCCTGCTGAGATTGCTTTTACAAAAGTATCAGCAACAATGCAAGACACTGTTGCAGGCAGGTTCATGAAACAAGTATCAGAAAATATTACTAGTTTAGGCATGGGTGTTGAGCAAGCTATTTTTGATAAAAAACGCGGGGCATTAGTATATTTCCCTTCTAGCATGATTGAAAGTTCAATGAAAGTATTGGTACAATCAGTTAAAAAAGGTCCTAAGGTTGCTGCTCAAGCTTTGATAAGCATATCTCAGTATATCAAAGAAATAAGAAGAGTTGATGAAAGATTAAAAGATTTGTTAGCAGACGTTGTTTCATCAATGAGGTCTCAGATAAGTTTTTTAGCACCATGCATTGCAGGAATTGTTACAGGCATAACTTCTATGATAAGTGTTATTATTAATAAACTAGGTGGGTTATTAGAATCAGCTGTTCCAGAAGGTGCAGCTGCACAAGGCATGACTGGTTCTGGTTTTGTTGAATTGTTAGGAGCTGGTGTTCCTACTTATTATTTCCAGATAATTGTTGGTTTATATGTTGTTCAGATTGTTTTTATTTTAACTATCTTGGTTAACAGCATATTGAATGGTTCTGATAAATTAAATGAAAAATTCTTAAAAGGAAAGAATTTAATAAGAAGCACAACACTTTATTGTGTGCTTGCTTTGGTCTTGATCTTTGTGTTTAATATGATTGCTGATCAAGTATTGTCAAGAACAGCAGGCGTCTTCTAATCCTTATAAAATAAGAAAATTAATACAAATAAAAAATGGGGCTGCAGGGATTTGAACCCTGGATTTGGGTTAGTTAGCTTATTGCTATACTAATCACCCACGTCTTCAGCGTGGTGCTCTCCTTAACCGAAGACAACAATCTTCTCAGATTGAGCTACAGCCCCGTGAAATATAAAATATAATTACTCAACCTTTTCTTCTTCAACAACTTTTTGTTCAGTAGCAGATTCAGGTTCTTGGCTAGGCGCTGACTCTGGTTCTTTTGCTGGTTCAGCACCACCAGTTGTTTCTAAAACTTCTATCTTACCAAACTTACCTTTTGTTATTTGCAACTGTCCTCTGAACTCATTAACCCATCCATTTTGAATATGAACTTTGTCTCCAACATTAACAATGTCAATGTCTTCATTCCACAGAGTTAATTTAGTTTCCCCTGTTGAGTCTTTGATAGTAACATTACATACTTTTCCTGTTCTACCAAATTTGGTAAATTCTCTTACATCATCTTTGCTAACTACTTCAGCAACTAGATCTACTTTTCCTTGTCTTGGTTTTAAGTCTTTGATTTCCATGTATTTTTCACCTACTATTATTATATTAACATAAAAAAACTATAACTTATTTATAAACTTTGGTACGAATTTGGGCTTTTTCAACCCTTTTATTTTATCTAATAATTTAACATGTTCTATTCCTATTTTCCCATAATAAAGTTTTACAATATCTCCTTTATTCTTTATATATTCTTTAACTAATTCTTTGCCTTTAAAATATAAATAATCCTTTGTAAACGCGCCTTGTTTCTCGGTGAGAATTAAGCCTCTTTTACTTCTTAGAGCAACACTCCATGCAATGTTTTTTGCAAAACCTGTTTCTAGTACCATGTTGAATACATCTCTGAATGACCCATTTAATGCACATTCTATTCCTAATAATCTTAACGCAGACTGATTGCTCAGTTTTTTTACAGGACACACTGTTTCAGCATTAATAATTGCTAAACCTTCTTCTGTTATATCATAATCAGGCAAACCAGTAAAAAATATTTTATATGGCTGCAGAGCACCATTCTCAGCCCTGAAAACATGTGTTTCTATTTCATGCGCAATCGTCCCTCTTAACATTTGTTCTGAAAACTTTGCATTTTTCCTAATGAATACTGACTTTTCATCCCTATTAACACTGATCCTTGGAATCATTTGTTCTTTTATCACGATTTTCCAGCCAAGTTTGTATTCTTGTATTGTTTTTTGAATTCTTTTAATAACTTCTTTTGTGTCGAGCATATTTTTCTTTATATTTGGTTTAATATTCTTTACTTCTTGTCTTGCTTTTTCAACAAGTTCTTTATTAGGTTTGCCAAAATATTTTTCACATAATAAAGAAAAATCAGGTTTACCAATATTCTCAAGCATTATTATTTTTTCATTAAATTTTTTTATTTTTTCTTTTAATAATTTTCCTATTACTTCTTCATCACATTCTTCACATTTCATATTACTCATTCTTTTTTTCAATTCAATAAAATCAATGTTGAGTCTTTTATACTCAAACACAGGATTATAATCATTAGAATTAAAGAATTTCTTTTTCTCAGTGTATAGATTACTTGGAATAATATTTGCAATTATGCCTACTTGTTGAGATATTTTGTTTATCTCTTCATCAATTTTGTTGATGTTCATGAATGTAATTTATTTAATCACTTCACCAGCTTCTTCAAACTTCAAACCACAACAAAGCAAGTGATGCAAAGTATCAATCAGTTTGTCAACCTTTACCCTGATCTGTTTAGTACTATCCCTCTCCCTGATAGTCACTGACTGATCTTTCTCAATATCAAAATCAATTGTAACACAATAAGGAATACCAATTTCATCAGCACGTGCATACCGTCTACCAATACTACCACTTTTATCAAACTGGCAAACAGTGAATTTTTTTAGATCATTAAATATGCCTTTAGCAACATTTTCTAACTTATTAGTCAAAGGAAACACACCAATCTTAACAGGAGCTAAATCAGGCGGAAGTTTTAAAACAATATTACCCCTTTCTTTATCATAATTATAAGAATCAACAATTACAGCTAAAAATACCCTGTCCATTCCAAACGTAGGCTCAATTACTCTAGGAATCACTTTTTTACCACTTTTGTCATCAAATATTTCTAGATTTTGTCTGCTTTCTTTTACATGCTGATTAAGATCATACTGACCACGATTTGCAATCCCTGCAACTTCTTGAGAACCAAATGGATAATCATAATCAATGTCAAATGTAGCAGATGAATAATGTGATAATTCAGATTTCTTATGCTCTCTCATCTTGATCTTACTCATATTTAGACCAAGTTTGTGAAACCAGAGCAATTGTTCAGCTAACCAATAAGCATGCCACTCTCCTAATTTACCATCTTTCAACATCTTAGAAATTGTATATTTTTTCATGTCTGTTCTTTTATCTTCTTGTGTTTCTGCGTCAAGCAGATCAACTTCTATATCAAGATGTTCTTTATCAAGCAAATCACATTTTGTTTGTTCAGGATGTATAAAAAACTCAAGTTCGCCTATTGTAAACTCTCTATCTCTGAATATAAAATCTCTAGGAGAAATCTCATTTCTAAAACATTTACCAATCTGTGCAATACCAAATGGTAATTTAACTCTGCATGTATCAGTAATCAATTTAAAATTCATAAACATTGATTGAGCAGTTTC
>CAZYAB010000002.1:0-236815 GCA_964645705.1 uncultured Methanosarcinales archaeon
CATTAGTTTCAGCACAAGAAATAACAATCGAACTAAAAAGAGGCTGGAACATATTACCAATGCCATTCGCACTTGACTCATACAAAATTTCAAAAGTTCTTGAACCAATAAAAAGTGATATGAAATATTTATATAAATTTTCTAATGAAATTCATCCAAGACACAGAAGTTATTATTTTCCAAGTGCTCCTGAACAATTTAACAGACTTAAATTATTTGAACCAGTTGCAGCATATAAGATCAAGATGAGAAGACCAGCAACATTAACATTAACAGGTGAACCAATTCCATATGAGGACAGAAAAATTACATTATATCCTGGATGGAACTGTTTTACATATGTGGGTGATGAACCAGTACGTATCAGAGAATTCTTTGATCAAGCAATGCAAGATAAAGTTAAAACTATCAGAGACTATTCACAAAGAAGAACAAGGATTCATGCTTTTAAAAGTTCAAGAGGAAGAATAATACCAGAGAGATTTATGAGATTAAAAGAATTTGAACCAGGCAAAGCTTATCAAATCTATATATATGAACAAGCTGAAATAATTTTCCCAGAACCAAAACCTCCATTGCCAGAAATAGGTGAAAACATAAAAAACATGGAAAAATACACACAAAAACAAACATTCTTGATTTCTGACAAAGATTGGAAACAAGTCTTGCCATTAGTTCCTGTAACAACATGGACTGGTGATGAACAATGTCAAAAAGGATATGGAACTCCTGACAATGTTTGTGTTTATCCTACTTTGATTTATCATGAAGAAAAAGAAAGAATTCCTTTAATATTACTTGGTGATTTAGGGGGAGTAAACTCTCCTATTAAACCAGGACAATGGCAATCATTTGTTTCAAAAGGAAAATACATAAACAAAGTAGCTGTTCGTTGTAGTGATCTGGGAAATGAGGTTCAATTAGAATTAAAAGATGAAAAAGATAATCTTATAGCAATAAGTGAATCACATAAATTTAATATTAAAATGGGTAGACATGATTTTATTTTAGATGCAGATGTAAAACCAGGCAAAACTTATAGATTATCATTTACAAATCCTGTAGTGTGTGCTTTTGAAGCAAGAAGTAATGCTATATACCATGAAGGACATTTTAGTGAAATAGAGGATTGGGATTTGAGTGTATTAATATATGGTGATGATTTTAGAACTAATTTTGATGCAGACTCAATTATTTATTTTATGCAACAATATTCTACTGATAAAGTTATAACAACAAAAGAAATCTTACAAGAATTAAAAGATTTATTAATAACACCACTAGAATCAGGAGCTGGTTTAGAACAAAACCAAGTAAATCAAATTGATATTAATAATCCTTTTTATTATTTATCTTATTGGAAATCTTATAATAACATTGTTTATGTTGAAGATGATTATGAATTAGGATTATTAGCATCAACATATGCTTCATTAATAAATGCACCTTTGATTATTCAAAATACTAATTTAGATAAAGAAGAAGTTTTTATAGAAAGAAATATTATTTGTGTTGGTAAGGTTAACAAGAATTGTAATGAGTATTATGATTTAGATAAATTACAAAAAAAATATGTTGAAAAAACAAGAACTAATAAAATTATTTTAACTAATTCTAATGATCTAAGTATAGGGGTAGAGGAGAGATTTAAACCTGATAGATCTTCTTCACCAATATCAGAAATTTATAGCAAAACCTCATTAAATGCACCAATCTTGGCAAGTGCAAAACATGAAATAATCATTCCTGTAAAAACTAATATTGTTGATCAAGTAGACAATGCATTAGAAAAAGGTGCTAATAATTTAGGAATTCAAAAAGGATATTTAACTATATTAGGAACTTCTGATTCAATAGAAAGTCTTTTTGAATATGAATATGATTGGGGAGGTAATTTAATGAAAGCAGCATCAAATGCAGACCTTACTAAATATAGTGTTCTTAATGAAGATCAAGATAAATTAATAGATTTGGCTCCTGGAAGAATATTCGGGATTACTACAAGTGATGTTTCAAGTTATATTGCAAGGGTTTTATTTTATGATTATCTTGAGAAATCAAATTCTATAGTAACATTAGCAGGGGATTATACAGATGCCCTTGCAGATGCTTTAGCATATGAAAAATTATTTAATGATTTAGATTATAAAGCACATTCTGTAATAGAATATGATGGATGCTGCCCATACGCAGCAGAGCCTGAAGACTTTGAAGATAAATTCTTTGTATTTTATCGTGATCATGCTTTACATAATTGGCTAGGAATTTCATCAAAAGAGTTGCCTCTATTAAAAAATACTTTTATTCTTGGATCAGGTTGTAGCAGTTGTATTTATCGCCAGCATAAACTGCCTACATTAATGTGCGCTCGAGCATTAAGAAATGGAGCAATAGGCTATTGGGGTATGTTAGAAGGAGGAGGATCACCTGATATTAATGAAATCACATCAAGTATTTTTACAGGAAGAGATCTAGGCAATGCTTATTTATCTGGTTTAGCATCAGTTTATATATCTCTTGGAATACTTGAGTCACGTTATTGGTATAATGATTGGTACAAATCTCATGAAAAATTTGGAATGATAGGAGATCCCACATTTAAATTAAAGCCTAGTTTTAAATTTCCATATTCAGAAGTTAACAAGTTAGAAGAAGATACATATGAAATCAATTTAAAAATGGCTGTTATTCCTTTAAAGTTTTCACATAGGAACAGGGTTAGAAGTTTAAATTTTGATGGTGATAATATTATTGTCTCAGGTTCAACACAAGATAATAGTATGTTCATTTATCATGATTCGCCTGTTGTTAAGATTGCTACAAGAGTCGGACCAATAGATAAAAATAAAGATTACTCAAGTGTAAAGATTTTAGAAAATTTTAATTGTCTTAATGGTAATTGCATTTTTTTAGGACCATATGAATGGATAAATGATAAAAAATATCTCTGGGTTGTTTTTGAATCTGAGCAAAGAGAATTACCTTTTGAAATTCAAGATACTGGAGGCTTGTTTAAGAATGCTAATATTAAGTTTGAATTAGAAGGAGAAAAAGTAGGTGCAGATGATGAAGAAGTGGAAGAAGAAGATGTAAAAGAGGATGAATAAGATGAAAATAAAGCATAAAAATCTTTTGAAATCAATGATTATATTAATGATTATTTTTCAAATTAGTTTTGTTTTAGCTCAAGACATTGATCTTAGGATAAATATTTCTTCTTCTTTTCAAGAAAAAGATCCTGTTTATTTTTTTTATGAATTATTGTCTGATGTTGAAACAAAATTAATTGTAACGTCAGGAATAGAATGCCCTGAATTTTATGCGCCTCCTGCTGATGCTACAGAATTTGAATTAAAGTCTAATGATATTCTTTATGAGGTATATAACCCAGGAATTGTTGTGACTGAATCAGTAAAACCACAAACATGCACTGCTTATGTTGAAGTACTTGGTCCTGTTCAACAAAAAACAGAAAAAACATTTATAATAAACACAGTTCCTTATTTTGAATTTGATCTTGTTTTGAATAAAAATAAGTTTGAGCAAGACGAGGAAATATTAATTTATTATGAATCAGAATTACAAGACCCAGAAACAACAACAACATTAACATTCCCAGATAAGTCAATAATAGAATTAGAATTACCAGCAACAATAATGCCAGAACAAACAGGCACTTATGAAATACAATCAACTGCAAGCAAGAATGGTTATATTACTCAAGAATCAACAGAACAATTCAGTGTTATTGAAGAAGAAATTGTTGAAGAAACTTTTTTTGACATGTTCATGGAACCAGAACCAGTAGAACCTATTATTAAACACAAAACAATGCAAGAAGGTTTCGAAGATATTGATGTGATAGATGATGAAGATGATGTTTTAGATGAAGAAGAATTATTAGAGATTGAACAAGAACTTATTGATGCAATTGAACAGGAATCAGAAATAACACAAGAACAACAACAAACAGGACAAATAGAGCAAACACAAACTCAACAACAAGAACAAGAAACAACAACAGATACACAACAAACTCAAGAACAAACACAAGAACAAAAACCAAAACAAACAAAAATAATCATATTTGCTATTATAACAGCATTCATAGTTTTAGCATTATTAGGTTTATTGATGATGAGGATGGTGAAAAGAAATGTTTGATTTAATAAAAAAATATAAGGTGATAAATATGAAAACAAAAACATTAATAATATTATTAATATTAAGTTTATTTTTGGTCAGTTGTGGCGTGTATGAAGATCAAGCACCTCCTCGACCAGAATTGCCCGGAACAGAGGATACAATTGACGCTCCTGTTGGTCAAGCATACACTTCTTTTTTGCAAGGACTTAATCTTCCAGACCCAACAGATGTTCTTACTGTTTATGAAAATATTGACAACAATGACATAGAAATGCATGATAATATTTTCTCATTAACTTCTGATAAACAATTAAAAATAGAATTAAGCAATAAATATGTTGTTTCACAAATTGGTTTGATATATGCAAGATGTACAAACACTTTTGATTATGGAACAACATTGCCTGAAGACAATGATTGTTATAATAATTGGAATTTCTTTAATTTTGATGGAAATGGTATTACTAAAAATAACTGGAAATGGTTATTTTCTACAAATCAAGCTGTTTCAAAAGAATTATCAATTGATTTACAAGACCTTCCTAATCGTGAAAACCAAAATAAAAAACTTTTGATCTTTGTATTTGGTTGCGATAAATTAACTAATGATCTTGGAAAAAGATATTTTGATTGTAAATGGTTTGCACAAGATTATGATGTACATTTATTAGATGATTTAGATGAAGATCAAACAGCGTGTGAAAGATATAATTTTGATTGGGCAGATGAATCTTGTTGCGGCGATGATAATAGTGAACATTATACAGAATTAGATACAGACACAAAACTTTGTTGTGATGAAACAGAATTAGTAGACGGCGAATGTCCTGACACTTCTTTTGGATTTGCTTTGCCTTCATTTTCTCTTGATACACTGGAACAACAAGCACAACAAACACAACAACAAGACACACAACAGCAAACCCAAACACAAGAACAAGAAACACCATATTCAGAACCAGAAACTTCATCAGATCTTTTTTCATATGATTTTTTAGTTAACACAAGAACAGAAGATCTTCAAGAACATCCTAGCATAGATATGGATTCACAAGGAAACTTCATTATAACTTGGGAGAGCCAATATCAAGAACCTGATAACAGTTTGATGGGCATATTTGCAAAAAGATTTGATTCAAATGGTAATGAACTTGAACCTCCTGAGAATGTTTTAATAGGAGAAGGAAATGAATTCTTAGTAAACACTTATACAAGTCATAATCAGGGTTTTCCTATTGTTAAAATAGCCAATAATGGAGATTTTATAGTTGCTTGGCATAGTGTTGATCAAGATGGTGATGGTTTTGGAATTTATTTACAAAGATTTAATTCAGATGGTGAACCTCTTGGAGATGAAACACAAGTTAATAGTATTACTGCTGGTTCACAATATCACCCAGACATAGGTATTGCTTCTAATGGAAATTTTGTTGTTACTTGGGTAAGTAGGGAACAAGGCGGAGGCATAGGAACAATTTATGCTCAAATGTTTGATTCTAATGGAGACAAGATAGGTGACCAATTCCAAGTAAATACAGAAACAACAAATCAAAAAGGAATTTCGTTAATTGCAACTGGTTCTGACGGCAGATTTGTTATAGTTTGGCCAAGTAGAATCTCTGATCTACAAAACCCTAATGTAGACAGAGACATTTTTGCTCAAGTATTTGATTCAAATGGTAATAAAATTGGAACAGAATTTATAGTAAACACACGTAGACAAGGTGATCAAGCAAATCCAGATGTTGTTTTTGATTCTAACAATAATTTTATTGTTACTTGGTTTGAGCTAAATAAAATCTTTGCACAGAAATTTGACTCAGACGGAACAAAGATTGGTGACGAGATAGAAGTTAGTGATTTGCATGGTTCTAGTTGGCCACATATTGCATTAATGCCTGACAATGGTTTTATAGTAACATGGCACGCAAATCCTGGTGTGAGTGTTCGTCAAGCTAATGTTTATGCGCAAGAACTTGATTCGAATCTTGAAAAAGTAGGTGATTATTTTAAAGTAAACGAATTTGATGATTATTATCAAGGAGTTCCTTATGTTGGATCAGATTCACAAGGCAATTTTGTGATTACTTGGCAAAGTTTAGGATATGATTTGTATGGTAGTGGATCTAAGTATGATATATTTGCAAGAGGGTACAAATCCTAATAATTTTTTTCTTTTTTTCTTTTTCTAACTTTTTTACAAAAGCTTTATATACAACTTCTATAAATCATATTATTATAATTAAAAATTTAAAAAGAAGGTGGTATGTATGAAAATAAAAACATTAACAATATTATTAATTCTAAGCTTATTTTTGATTGGTTGTGAACAAGGCGCAAGATATGAAGAACCATTGAATATTCCTGCGCTTCCTGATGAAAATGATTTTGGCGCACCTGTTGGCCAAGCATATGCTAGCTATGCAGAAACATATTTCTCAGATCCAACAGGAATGTTCAATCTTTTTAAAGTAGTTGGTGAAGAACTAACAGAAGTTGATGATAAGTTTCATTTATCAGAAAATAATATATTAAAAGTAGAAATAGTTGACCAAGATCTTGTCATTCCAATTGTTTTATTGTATTCTGACTGTACTCATACACAAGAATTAACATTCCAGGACGGAGAATGTTATCATGGATGGAGAGTTTTCAGACTAGAAGGTGATACTGTAAAAGTTCCATTAGGCGGCGGTGTTTATGATTTTATAAGTGCTGCTGGCGAAACAATTGAAAAACAAATAGACATTACACCTTATTCACAATTCCCATTCCATCTTTTAGTATCTTTTGCATGTGAACAAAAACAAGGATCAGAATGTCCTGGTGGCTTGCTTTATTGTTATGATTGTCACAGAACATGGTTAGGACAATATTATGAACCTGTTCAACAAGATCTTGATGAAAATGCTGATAAATGTCTTGAAGCAGGTTATACTTGGTTTGAAGAAACATGTTGCGGTGATGACGCAGACGAATTCTATAACCATGTAAAAGCAAGAAACACTGACCATGACTTTGCAATTGACTGGTCAGGTAATGAAGAAATAGCAGCATGCTGTTCAAGTCCAACTAATTGTGTTGATCTAGAGGGTAATTGTGTAGCAGATCATGAATCAGCGTCTGGTTTTAATCCAGAAGGTAATGACAATGTTGCTGTCTGTGAATGGCCTAATGAAGATTGGTGGTTTGACTGTGACTATAGCATGAATTCTTGTGCAGACTGTGATCTTAATTTTGTAGATGGAGTATGTTGCGGCGACGATGCTAATGAACATTATAGTCAGCTAACAGCTGAGATAGGTATTTGTTGTGATGAATCAGACTTAGTGCTTGGTGAATGTCCATATGTTCCTGATGATACTACATTAGAGCTTGGTTTTGTTTCTGACAGAGATTTTACATTTAATTTAAAACCAGGATTTAATTATATATCATTTCCATTACAACCACAAACAAATAATATTGCAGAGTTTTTTGAACCAATTGCTGATAAGATTAGAGGCATTAAAACTCTACATGATAATTTGCACCGTTCTTATTCTCCTCATGTTCCTGGATGGGTGAATAATTTAGAAACAATTGAAATAGGTAGAGGTTATGAACTCATAATTAAAGGAGATGTTGAACCATTTGATTTTAGATATACAGGAACACCAGTTGATCTAGATGAATTTTTAGCAACTTATGAAGAATTTCCTGAACATTACACTATGATTGGTTTACCAACTTTGGAATCTGTTCCAGTAGAATCAGTTCCTCAAATACATGAAGCTGATAGATTAGCTCTTTTTACTTATAGAGATGATATTATTTTGCCTTTAGGAGAAGATAAAGAAGATTACAAAATTCGTGATCCAACTACAATTGAACCTGGTAAGGGATATTATATTTATATAAGAGAAGGTCCAAGACCAGGAACACAAATGACATTCACATTTAATCTAAAACCAGGTGTTAATTTGATAAGTCTGCCATTAGAACCAGAAACAGACAGAATGGATGAATTTTTTGAACCTATTAAAGACAAAGTAATTAAAGTTAAAAAATATAATCCACATCCAAGAGTTAATTTGATTGCAGAATTAGACACAGACATACCTAATTATGATGACATATTTGATAATTTTGAAGAAATTGAAGTTGGAAAAGGTTACATGGTTATTGTTAAAGATGATGTAGAACCATTTGATTTCCCATACACAGGAACTGTTGTTAATTATGAAGAATTTTCTAGAGATTACCAAGGACCACCTTTTGAAACAAGAAACATAGTAGGATTTCCAACAATGATTAGTAGAAACATGCATCATAGAGTAAAGAATTCAAACTATGTAAAAGAATTATCATATTATTATGATGATGATGGTAATCCTGTTCAGTTTGAACCTAACATGCACGGAGTTTTACCAAGAATGGTGCCAGGAAAAGCACACATGTTGTATGTGAAGAATACACACACATTCCGTTTTAAACCAGGTTTTAATTATTTTTCATTACCATTAAAACCAAAAACAGATAGCATGGATGAATTTTTTGAACCAATTTTTGATAAAGTAATAAAAGTACAAAAAATTACTCATTCAGGATATAAAACAAATGGGTTTGATATAGGAGAAACTTATGATGATGTGTTTGATACTTTTAATGACATAGATGTTGGCATTGGTTATAGAATCAAGATCAAAGATGATGTAGAACCTTTTGAATTTACTTATGAAGGAGATGTAGTGGATTTTGAAGACTTTATAAAAGATTACACTGGTTTACACCCTTACTATAATATAGTTGGTTTTCCAACAGCAGTAGTGGACAAAAGTTTTGATTCAATACCAGAGATAGTTCATGCTGACAAGACTAAGTTTTATACTTTTGATTCATCAGGAACAATGATAGAAAATCCTACAGTGATCATACCAGGCAGAGCATATGTTATTCGTACTGATCCTGAAGATGTTTCAATAGATTTAGAATTAAATAAAGGATTAAATCTAATTGCTTTACCATTTGAATCAGATTTTAGAACTCTTTGTGAAGCAACAGGTGCAACTACTATTATTAAATATATGTTTGATGAAGATTCAGAAAAAATGGAACCAAAAGGAAATGTTTGTAGTGGTGGAACTGGAACTGCACAATGGGACATAGAATTAGGTAAAGGTTATATAGTTCAAATGCAAGAAGCAAAAACAGTGACAGTCTCAGGCAAAGAACCTTTGGCATTTAAGTATAGAACAGATATTTATCCTACAGAATTTGATTCTGGTACTGGTAGCACTCAGTTGAACCTGATAAGTGTGCCAGTCAAAAGTGAAAGATATCAAACACTAGCAAATATTAAGTCAAGAGTTATTGAACTTACAAATGATGACACAAATGGATTTGCAATTACAAGAGATACAGATGGTGACGGAGATTATGAATTAGATCTAAATCCAAGCATGGACACAGAAATAACACCAACTCTTGGAATAGGTGTTTTTGCAACACACGCATCTATATTAAAACTAAATGGAACATCTTGGTTTTTCCCAGAACCAGAAACAACAACAACTACAACAACAGTCTCACCAGCACCAACTTGTACAGATTCAGATGGCATGGATTTTTTCCAAAGAGGAACTGTAGACGGAGCTGTAGATCATTGTTGTAATGATGGTGCAATGGGTTATATTGCAGATTGTGAAACAATAAATACATTAATGGAATATCATTGTGATAATGCTGGTGTAAGACGTGTTGAATTTCATGAATGTCCTTATGGTTGTCAAGAAGGTGCTTGTTTACCTTATCAGTATGATTTGAATGAAGTTGTTAGTTTGGGTGTTGATGAGATAATAGGATATTCAATTGATAATGCAGAAATAAGATTAAAAGTAATAGAAATTGGTCAAGGTTACAAAGATTTCTGTAGAGTCGAGATGGATAGAAACGGTAGACGTATATATACACTGTATGAAGGACTTCCTTTTACATATACTTATGAAAAAGATAGGGGATTTTTGTTTACAGGAATTACTCAAGATAACAAATGCAATATTATTGCTTTTGATGCAAATATTGCTTGTGAAGATAGTGATGGTAGTAATATACAAGCTAGTTCAACAGGAACTTCATACAATCCAGGACCAGATAGAAGCACTTTTGGCACTTTAACAGTTGCAGGACAAACATTTGAAGATGTGTGTGTTGATAGGATAGAAAACTCAGACGACAACACTGTTAGTTATGAGTACGGTGATCAAGGAAGCCATGTGGCAGAGTTAGCTTGTGTTAATGGTGAAGTGCCATTTGCAGTACCACCTTACACATGTGCTAACGGTTGCCAAGACGGCGAATGCGTAACAAGCTAAACCTTTTTTTTCTTTTTTTATATTTTCTTTATCCTTTCTATTAATTTTATTTTCTTCCTTTTTTCATTTATATTTACAAAAGCTTTATATATATATTTCATATAAACCTATATAATCTAATCAAGATTATAAAAATAAAATGGGTGATATATAATGAAAACAAACTCACTGACGTTCGTAGTTTTCATTTTAAATGATCACAAAAGGAGGTATTCAAAATGAAAAAAATATTAACAATATTATTAATTCTAAGCTTTTTTTTAACAGGTTGTGATTTGTATCAAGAATACGAGGATGATCTTCCTCCACCACCAAAATTTCCAGGATCAGACACAATAGGTGCTCCTATTGGTCAAGCATATTCAGCATCAATGCAAGCAAAAGGTTTTGTTGATCCAGACGGTATTTTTGATATATACCAGATAAATAATTTTGACCAAAAAATTAGAATATATGACACTTATTATATTTGGAACAGATGGTTGCCTTCTAATAGATTTGTAGAAGAATATGAATATCATTTAACACAAGAAAAAGGTTTGCTTCATTTAGAAGTTGTTGATGAAGATTTTGTTTCAAAAGCAGGCTTGATTTATAATGGTTGTCACAGTCATGATGAAACTTGTGATAAATTGATTAGTACAGGACAAGACGATCCAATCATAATGCCGAGTGAAGGAGAATGTTGCAATGGTTGGCAAGTGTTTTATTTTGATGATGAATCAGTAGAAAACATGGGCTGGAGATGGATAGAATCATCTGGAGAAACTGTTTCAGCTAACCTAGACTTATCAACATATTATGATGCTCCTATACAATTAATTGCTGTTTTTAGCTGTGATTTAGTTAATAATAATTTTAACTGCCACAGTGGCTGGCCTGCTCATTATATGAAAGTAAAAACAGTTGATGACCTTGATGATAATCAAGACGCATGCCAAAGACTTGGCTTTGACTGGGTTCCTGGCAAATGTTGCGGTGATGATGAAAAAGAACATTATAGTTTGTTAAATTACAAAGAATTTTGTTGTAATAGTGATGAATTAGAAGATGGCGAATGCAGATACTTACCAACTATTACTATGCCAGAAGGTTTATCTCAAGCAGAAAGGATTTGTGAAGAAAACGACCATGGTTTCCAAGAATTTACACCAGGCACAACAAGATTAACAATTGAATTAGAAGATCAAGCAAATGAAAAAACAGACTATTGTATTGATGAATTTAGATTAGTAGAATATTATTGTGGCGGTGATAATGATCCTGATGAAATAATCAAACAATCAGAATTTTGGTGTCCTTTAGGCTGTGAAAATGTTATTGAAGGTTCTAGATGTTATACACAAGACATGATTGTTACAGGAAGACTTGTTGATGCAGTAACTGAATTACCTATGCAAGGCGTAGAAATTAATCCTGCATATTATTATTTTAGGGAAAAAGGAATGAATGATAAAATATTAACAGATGAAAATGGTGTTTTCTCATTTGTAATTGATAATTATAGAGGTTGGCGTGTTTTATCAGTCAACCTTGATTGTTATGCATATATGGGTATCAGTGGTGAATATAATTCTGATGAAGAATTATTTGTCTTTAGAAGAAATGGATTAGGTGATCATTACTATACTTTGAATGAAGATGCTGTTCTTGACATGGGTGATTTAATGATGTATCCTGCAGCAGACTTAGAATATACAGCAGATATGGAAGACATTCGCGGTGAATTAGAAACATCATTTACATTTTCTCATGACAATGGTTTTGAATTTGCACATGAAGGTTTTGGACTTTATGATGGTAATTATTATTATGACACTAATTTTGTTTTAATGGGAAAAAATGTTAAACCTGCTTCAAGAATTTATTCATATTATCCTGTGATAGAAGAAGTTGAATCTGAAGAAGGTGAAAAACAAATATTTTCAAGAAGAAGAAGAAATGTAGATGAATATGAAGGAGAAGTCTTTGCAGTACCTCACCTACAAGGTTGTCGTAAGATTAGCTTAGAATTTAATGATTATGAATTTACATGGGGAACACTAGAATCAAGACCACAATTAATGCTTGAACAAGATTTTAATGATTTCAAGTTTGATAAATCAGGATTACATTTTGAAAGAGGATGCGACATTGTTAGAAAAAGAAACTGTGTACAACATCATGCAAGATATAAATTAATAATAGATGATGAATTAGAAGGCAAAGCATATTCAATGGCAGAGATTAATACAAATTCTTTTACAAACATTGACTTTGTTAATTACATTAACAGTAGACACGCTCTTCATTCATCAGACATTACAGAATTAGAAATAGGCAACAATAATGTTTATTTATTTGATTATCGTGGGGAAATTGTTTATGCATGGTATAATAATGACATAGCTTTCATTATCTCTACATGGCATGATCAAGATGCTGATGCAGAATCATCTATTGATGCTTTGCTTAATGCTTATCTTGATGAATTTCCTTCAGATTTATCATTCGAAGATCCAAGAATAATCATAGAAAACTTTGGCGACATACATTTCAGAGGAATTCACGAAGAAATTGAATTCGAACTCCAAGATGGTTTATTAGATGCATATGTTGGTGAATATTCTGATAATGTTTTGGCATTTGTTGAAACATATGATAATGACATTGAATCAGAAAATCTTAGACAATTTGTTGAACACATTGGCATAGATTATAATATGGATGAAGAAGACAGTTTTTTCTTTGCACAAAGCGCAGATGATTTATTTGCATTCTGGACAAGCGGAAACAAGTTTATTGCAGTAGGGGTGTTTGATTACCGTGGTCAACAAGGACTTGGCGCACATGCAGATAGTATTGAAGATGATTTCCTTAATCTGTTAGGAGCTTATATTGAATATTATGGAACAGATTTGATGAGAACAGAAGAAGCAAACACAGAAACATTATCAATTCCAGGATTTGGATTAACAGACATTGCTGAAGATCTTGGTGACCAAGCACAAGAATAATAAACAAACATTAAAATGAAAAAACAAATTTTTATTTTTTTTGTATTTTTTATGATTTTATGTAGTTTTGTTTATTCAGAAGAAGACATTGATCTAGGCGACATAGATATTCCATCACTTCCAGGAGATCTGCCTAGTTTTGGTGATGATGTTGAAGATTCTGACACAGATTCTGATGATGTAATGACTGTTGACACAGACGACACAACTGATGATGATTCTGACACAGATGATACAGACACCACAAATACAGATACTACTGGCGATAATACTGACACAGACAGTGATCCAACAATAATAGCAATACCACCAATCCCTATAGACAATGAAGGCAGTGAAACTCAACAAACAACAGACCAACAAGTAGACCAACAACAAACACAAACAACAAACCAAGAATCAGCACAAAACACACAAACACAAACAAGAAGATCAATCTCACCAACACAACAAAAACCAAAACAAATGCTAGACATGTGGTTATATATCTCAATCACAGTAATCATTATATTATTCATTTTGGTAGGGATTTATTTTTACTTTAGATTAAGAAAAAGAAAATCACACAAAACACCGCACCCCAATCATCCTCATGTACTTTATATCAAAAACAGTTTAAGAAGTGGTTATTCCAAAAAACAAATTCATCAAAAGTTTTTAGAATATGGTTATACAAAGAAACAAATAAAAGACTTTTTTAAACATGTTTAAAGATGACATTTCAATTATTAGAAAAAAAGAGGTTGCCTAAAAGCCTGATTTATCTAATCATAGCAGCAATTTTTTCTTCATTATTTTATGGCTACAGTTTTTATTTTTACAAAAAACTACTTCCAACATCAAAGGTATTGATAGCCATAACTCTTGCTTTATTAGTAAAATATTTATTTGAAGAATATATTAAAAAGAAAATATTTGAAAATCCTACTTATTGTTTATTTGCAGGTGTGTTTTTTTCATTATTTTCATTTGCAACTTCATATTTTTTATTTAAATCATTCATTGGTTTGTCAACCATTTTATTTACAGTCATCCTGGCAATGCCATTGATAACAGCTTTAACAAGAAAAGAATCAGGTTCTATAAAATCAAGAAAAGATGTGTTTTTTAAAAGGCACAAACCTTTTATTAATTTTTATATTTACTTTTTTATTGGAATTTTTTTAGTTTTTTTTGTAATTGCAATCATTAACCAGAGCATGGTGTTTTCATTGGAAGATCTGAACCCTGCAAGAGCACCAATAAAAGAAGTTGTTGAACAAAAAGCACCAACAAAAACACAACAAACAAAAAAGATAAATCTTGCAAGGTTTCAGCTACCTGCACGAAAACCATCTAAAGTAAAATTAGCAAATTCTATTTTTAAGAATAATTTTTATGTAATGTTCATTGCATGGATCTTGTCATTATTTTATGGTGCGGGCGCGTTATTTTTAATAACATTTAATTCATCTATTTTTGCTTCAGCACTTGTTAATGTTATCAAGATGAAGATTCCATCTTTAGCAGGTTTGTCAGCAGCCTCGAGCTTATTATTTACTTATTCATTCATGGCATGCAACATGGGCATTATGTTTATTCATATGATTCCTGAAGTATTAGCATATTTTGTGGCAGCAATGTCAGGCGGATTATTAGCGACTGCTTTTGTCAATGATCAGTTTATGTCAAAATCATTTAAAAAAACAATAAGAGAGTCTTTTATTTTATTAATAATCTCAGGAATTATTGTTTATGGATCAGCATTTTTAGAAGTTTATGTTTCAAAACAGCTTTACATGGCAGAAATGTGTAAAACTTCTCTTAATCCTGTTAATTATGGTCTGATAATTGTTGTAATCTTGATTTTGATATTCGAGTTCTTTAGACAAAGAAGAAAAAAGAAAAGGCTAAAAAAAGAATGGGCTATCCAAAGAGTGCCTGTTGATTCTGAAAAACCAATCAAACCAAAAGAAATAAAACAACAAAAACCTGCAAAGATTCCTTTTTACAAGAAAATGTTTAAACGAAAAAAACAAAAAGACATTTACAAAGGTCACCAAACAGTTAAAAGACATTATCCTCCAAAAACAAAATCATAAAACATATCATATATTTCTTTATTACCAGCAGCAATAAAACCTCGTATTGCTTTCATGCCATCAGGATTGTTCCCTTCCAAGTCTGTAAATACTCCTTCTACATTTTCCAGTATTTTTGAAGGTGTTAAATAATCGTGTGGAGGAACCCTTAGGTCATCTCGTTCAGGATGTTTAAGAATTGCAACATCTGTTACACCAAGCGCAACATCAACAATTGTTTTTGCAACAGATCCCCTGTTAACAATATAACTTCCTTCATCTCCTCTTACTTCTGCTTTTGACATTACCATGTTTCTTAACAAATCTAATTTATTCCTTACATTATCTTCCTGATTATACCTTGTATACCTGTCAACAATATTTAATCTTGATAAATCTGTTTTTATTTTAGGTTTATTTTGTCTACCTTTTTCAAATTTTTTATTTATATTTCTATCAAGAATATCATGTGCAAATGAAAGATAATAAACATTTCCATTATCGCCTTCACCAACACTAATTACTCTAAATCTGTGAAATGGATATGAAACAATACCTAATTGTAAATCTCCTAGTTTATCATTTTCTCTTCTATAAATCCCTAAATGTGATGTGACATTTGTGCCTTCTCTTAAATATTCTCCTGATCCATCAACAAGATCAACTAACGCAATACTTGATGATGAATAAATAGGGGGGACATCAATTTGGCAATCCCATTTAATACCAACTCCAGGAAAAATATCTTTTAACGACATTGCTTTTCTTCTTAAGTCAATTTCCAGAACTTCTTTTGCACCTTCTATTTTATCCAAATTAGAATATATGTCTCGTCCAATTCTTGTTGATAAATATTCTTCAACACCTTTATAGAATTTTAATAGATTAATTATTATTTCCTCTGGTTTTACGCCACCTAATAAAATTATATCTGACATTTTTAATAATCATACAAATCATCTGAGCTCTTTCTTAATAATTTATCCGCAGATTCTTTTAATATTTTTTGAATTTTTTCAGAATTACAATATGGACATCTAAGAGCAGCTCTTGATTTTTTACCAAATGAAAACCTGTACCTGCATCTTAAACATTGGTAATTAATGCGTTCTTTTGATTTGGGTGTTAGCTTTGTTTTCTCAATTTTCTTTGTTTTTAGCTTATCAATGCATGGTAAGCATATAAGTTCTCCATCTAGATTACACTTTACATTACTAATATGTACCTTTTGTCTGCACCTTTTACAAGTGATTTCCTCCCATATAGCCATATATATAAAGGTTAGAAAATATGTATATAAAGATTATTGTGGTAGAAAATATATCCATAACCTTTATACAACAAAAATTATAATTTTTGAGCATAAAAGCATTGCTTTGCGATACTTTTATAAATACATTACAAATTCTAATACTATCATGGCAACAGAAACAGTTGAAGCACTTGTAAACGGAGGCAAAGCATCAGCAGCTCCGCCATTAGGTCCTGCATTAGGTCCGATGGGAGTTAATATAGGCCAAGTTGTAGCTGAGATCAATAAAAAGACAGCTTCATTTCAAGGAATGCAAGTGCCTGTTAAAGTTATAATTGATAAAGATACTAAAGAATTCTCAATAGAGGTAGGTACACCGCCTGCATCAGCACTGATTAAAAAAGAAGCAGGTATACAAAAAGCAGCTTCAAACCCATTAACAGAAAAAGTAGCTGATCTTAAGATTGAACAAATAATAAAGATTGCAAAGATGAAAGAAGATGCATTATTAGGAAAAGATCTTAAGAACAAAATAAGAGAGATAATTGGAACATGCCAATCAATGGGTATGCTGGTTGAGGGTGTTCCTGCACAAGATGCACTGAAAATGGTTGCAGATGGTAAATTTGATAAAGAGATCAAAGAAGAAAAAACAGAATTATCAGAAGAAGAATTAAAAGAATTAGAAGAAGAAAAGAAAAAATTAGCAGCAGAGATAGAGAAAAAGAGAGCAATGTTTGAGAAAAAAGCAGAAGAAATCTTGAAATCAATGGAAGGAAAACCTCGTGGCCAAATAAAGACAAAGATGGTTGAAGCAAAGATACCTCAAAAAATTATTGATGAGAAATTGCCAGTAGAAGTAGCAGCACCAGCAGCAGGTGCACCGGGTGCACCAGCACCAGCTAAGAAATAAACATAATTTTCTTAATTAAACTTATATAATAGTAACATTTATATATAGAATTATCATAAATCCCTATATATGTATAAAAAAAAGAGTCAGGTGAGCATTTTCATTATATTTGGTATTATTTTATTAATTATTGTAGCTTCTTATTTCTTTTTAAGAACAAAAGATGAAGAAATCACACCAGAAGATCAATATTCTTTATTAAATGAAAAATCAGTTATTGTTCGTAATTATGTTGAAAATTGTTTACAAAAGGAACTTGAAAATGCAATTGAGTTTGTTTCTTTGCAAGGCGGTTTTGTTTATAGGCCAGAGCTAGGATTGGAAAGAGACAACTATAATATTGCATATGACTATTATCTTGGTGTTAATCTTTTACCAAATTTTGATGAAGTAGAGAATGATGAGATAGAGATTTATCTTGATCAAATGGTTCCTCAATGCTTAGAAAAAACAGGAATCCTTGATGAACAATATATTACATTTGGTTATATTGATTCTGAGATTGATATAAAAGAAAAGTATGTACACGCATCACTAGATTATCCTGTTACATTAACATCAGGCAGCCAAGAAACAAAATTAAATGATTTTTCAGTACAATCAGATGTAAACCTTGGAACAATGTTAGAAATTGCTCACGACATAATTGAACACACTGTTGACGATCCTAACTGGATAGATGTTGGTTTTTTAGAATCACTTGGCAAAGACATAGAAGTTATTCACATAGATGAAAAAACAATTGTTTATAAGATAAATGATCCAGAAGTTAAGTTTAAAGGTGGTGACTATTCTTTTATGTTTTCTGCATTATTCACAGACAATTCACCGCCTGATTTATTCAGATTCTCAGATTATTCAATCAATGTTGGCGACACTTTAGAAGTCCAACCATATGCACTAGACTTTGACAATGATGATTTATCATATTCTGCTGATTCAAGATTAATTAATATTGATCCTATTACAGGTTTAATTACATTTACACCATTATCACCAGGCATGTACGAGTTTAATATAAATGTAGATGATGGTGATGGTTTATCAGATCAAGAAATATTAAAGGTGAACGTAGTATGACTAAACATTTTACAGCACTATTCATGATCTTTTTAATAGTTTTTAGTAGTGTTGGCGTTTTTGGTCAAGCAGCAACATCAAATACGTGCAATCCTGTTGATGATCAAGGACAACCTCTTGAAACAGAAGATCTAAAGATGAGTTATTATTTCGATCATTTTGAAACTTGTAAAGAAAAAATAAAACAACATTTATACATTGAAGATAACAAAGCAGGATCAAATTATCCTTATTACATAAGAACTTTTTTAAAAAAATTAGGACAAACAGATTATAATGCATATTATAATACTGATCCTAAATTCAAATCACTTGTTGAAGAAGATTATTTTTATTATCTTAAACTAGGTCAAGAACTTGATTCTGGTTCAGACATTCCTTTGATTAAACAAGGAGAAGATGATGAGATCTCAAAAAAATATGCACAATCTGTAGCGACCAAAGATCTAAAAGTCACAAAAGATAATAAGAATTTTTTTGATAGATATTATTTAACTAAATTAAAAAGACAAATTACTAATAGAAGATATTTTATGAATACAAAATATAATAACATAGATATTGGTTTAGGAGTATCATTTAATAATGCAGGCGAACTTTATATTAACCACGTACCCTCTATTCTAATGGATATTAATAAGTTTCAATCATTTGCAACTCGTTTTGGGGACAGATTACAAAGATTTGATCTAAGATCAAATGAATTAATATTAAAAGTAGAAAATGAACCAGACAGAACATTGACAGGTCAATTTAGAATAGACAATAAAGGAGAAGTAACAGTAACTTCTGGAAGATATAAAGTAGGTGATGATGCTGTTTTCTCAATTAGTCAAGGAATATTGACTGTTCCAGTAGATGAAACAAAAGCAACATTAAAAGGGTCTGGTTCTTTAACAATTGGCAAAGACGTCATTGAATCACTTCATGTTGGTTCAAGCATAACTGCTAATTTTAAAGACGGAAAATTTGTTGACGCAGAAACAACAGGCAATGCAGAGGTTCGCATAGGCGGCAATGCAAATAAAAAGATTTTGCCCAAAATTAATAAAAATGTTCAAACAACTAGAACAACTAAAAAAATAACTTATAAAGTTGCTAAAGATGGTGATAAAAGTATAAGAAAAATTACAGGAGGAAAATATATATCTGGTGATGAGACTTATTTTGGAAGACAAAATGAATTTAGTGACGTAGACATTTCATTATATGAAGACGGTTCACAAAAAATAATAACAGAATATAGAAATGCGGTTGGTCCTCATTTTGAAGGATTTAGTAAATTCAAATTCAGAGGAGAAACATTTAATACACAGAGCAGTTTTGGCGGCAAATTAACAGTTAATATGAATGCAAATGGTGCAGTTACAAATATTCAAACAAGAAAATTCCAAAGCACTAGTCGTGTTAGAGTTGAATCACAAACTTACCAATTAAATGGTAATACAGATCTTCAAAATAAACAAGTTGCAGGCATGAATGGCGTATCAGCAAAGATTTATGATGGGTCTTCATCAGTAGGCTACAAAGTTGGTAAAGAATTCAAACTTACTCACGGAAGTTATGAAAAAACAACAGATGCTCAAGGTGCAGAAAAACCAAGATTTGTAAATGTATTTGTTTCTGATAATGGCGCACTGCCTAGCATGAAACAAATAGATTCAAAAGATAGTTATAATGCATATGTGTTTTTAGGAGGCAATGGTGTTAATAAAGGTAAACAATTTGTTCTTGGAGGAATTGATGCAAATTATGATTATTTTAGAGATCATAGGCAAGATAAACCTTCATCTTTCCATGTTCTTAAATCACAAAGCTATGTTTTAGGTGATTTATCAAATCCTGATAATCTGGAAGTATCAGTTACTTCAAATCCTGTACAACGTCCAAATATTGATTCTGATCCTGTTGCTCGTGTTGATGGCTTGATGGTTAGACAAAATAGTGCAGGAGGAGTTTTGGGATGGAAATATTATGGAGGAAAACAAACAAATGTTGATGTTCATGAACTTAGATTATTAAGCAATCCTAATGAAAAAAATAGTTTAGCAGTTTGGAAAAGAGGCGCAGATGGTAAATCATTGGCTCAAACAAATGATATTAATCCTGCATTATACGAACTTAAAGGCCCTGTTGCAGGATTGTTTGGAGCAAAAGAATGGGATCTTTCTAAACCAGTTCCAACTAAAGAAAAAATAACAAAAGTTGTAGCAGTTTCAGAAGCTCCAGAAGAACCACAGCTTCCTGAAGGACCTTTGGGCTCAAGTGATGAACCACCTGAAAAAAAACCTGATCAACCACCACAACCTAAAATACCAGCTAAAACAATCAATAGACCAAATGACAAAGCAATAAAAACAGATTCATTACAATTTATTAAAAGACAAAAAGAAATTGAAAAACTTTTACCAGAAGGAAGAAAACATCTTGCACAAGAATACACTGAAAACTATTATAAAACAGGTGCAGATCATATGGATTCAAGACAATTCATGGAAAGTGTTTATTATAATACAGAATATGGGAGACATAATCCGCAAGAACCAACAACAAGAGAAGATTTACTAAGATACAAAATCTCATTAACAAAAAAAGGCCTTGATTTATTATCAAATGAAGAAATTGAAAAATCAGAATCACAGCACGCAGCAGAAGTTGTATTATTCAAAGATTATTATAAAGTTAGTGCAGAACAAGCAGAGCAAATAATAAATGATTTCAATAATTTGCCAAGAGAAGATCAAACAAAAACAAATTTAAATAATTATTTTGCAAAAAAAACATTTGACTTGCAAAAAGAAAATGAACAAGGAATAAACAATTATCCTGATTACTTAGCAAATGTAAAGCAACAATATGGCTTAGAGCAAAGAGAAAAAGGATTAATCCCGACTGAAACGCAACCAGAATCAGTAGCAGGAGCTAGAGAATTAACAAAACGTGAAAAAAGAGTAAGAACAAGGCAGTATTGGATCAAGAAAGCAGCTATGTTGGGCGGATTATATTTGCTTTATAATGCATTAACTAAAAAGAAAAAATCATCACCAGCACCACAACCCGCAGTAGATAAGAAAATAGAAGAAACAAAAAAAGAAATAGAAGAAGAAGAAGAAGAAAAAGAAGATCTTGAAAAACAATTAGTAGAACAGTCAGTATTTTTCAGAGTACCTATTTCTATGTTTGGTACATTAAGAGAAATGTATCCTGAGCTAAAAGATCAAGAAATAGAAACAGCAAGATTTACAAAAGAATCAATGACATTATCTATTAAGTATTTTGTTGCAAGAGCAGAAAGAACACTGAACAAAGGCTTAACAATGCAGCAATTCTGGGACTTTATTAATGATGGTATATTAGTAATAGATGAACAAAAAGAACAAGAAAAAGAAGAAGAAGAGGAAGAAGAAACACCTGAAGAAGAAGAGGAAGAAGAAACACCTGAAGAAGAAGATGAAGAAGAAACACCTGAAGAAGAGCCAGAAGAAATACCAGAAGAACAAGAACCAGGAGACGAAGCACAAACAGGAGAAGTAGAAGAATAAACTCAAACTTAATTTTTTTAATTCCTTTTATCAGCTTTCTTAATAATCCTAAAATACATATCTTGTATTTTTACAAACTTTAATGGATCAGCCATTATATTATAACAATCACCTGGCTTATATCTGCCAGATGAAAAATATCTAGTTACTTTATAAGCAATGTCATGAAACCTCGGCCTATATTTATCACGAAAAACACCATGCCCAAACTTAGAATTCTTCCTCACAATTGATAAGCAAACATTAAGCGCATCTCTTTGCGCAGCTTCATTTCCAAGCAACAATGCACAACTATTGCTAATACTAAACATTTCTTCAAGAACATCAAAAGCAACTTTGTAAAGCAATCCTTTGTGAACTATTATATCTTGTACAATACCATTGTCATACCTAGACCTTGTACAAGCACCAACATATCCTTTTTTAGATTTATCAGCAATATCATCTACTTGTTGTCTTGAATTTAGAACAATTATATTAAGACCTGTAAATTCTTTACCAGTTGTTGCATAAAATGCTTTTTTTACAAAACTTTTTAGTTCATCACTATCATGATCAACATTTTTTTCCCATTTATCATCAAATTCAGAGAAATCAACAGAATAATCAGGATTAATAATTGCAAAATTACCATCAGTTCTTCCCCAATCTTGTATTGGCCTCATCAAATGATTATCATGAGCATTGCATAATTTGATGTAATGATCAATCTCATTTATATATGAACCAGGATTATTAAAACTTTCAATAATGTTTCCAATCTTAACATTTCTTGTTTCTCGATTGATAATTACTTTATTATAAATATAATTACTTATTGGTTCTGAACTATTAGCTTTTGGTATAAGACCAAAAAATAAACTTAGTGCTCCAATCGTGATAAATCCTTTTCTATATATCCCCCACATATGTCAAAAACAAATATTATTTAATTTATAAAACTTTTCACTACCAATAGATAAATAAATATCAAAAACCTGCATATTTATAAACAAACACATAACAATATGATCATGAAATTCATTATAGAACACATGGAGCAAGAAGTATATGAATGGTGTTTATTAGAATATAAACATATTAGTAAGATAGTAGGAAAAGATAATCTAATAATCACTAATGTTAAGAAAGACAAAAACAAGCTTAGAGAGTTAGGAACTGTTTATGAACAAAGTGTAGTTGATATTTTAGATAAATTCCCAAATACTTGCTTATTAGACATGGATGCACAACAAATTCTTTCCACAAAAGACAAAAACGAGTTTCAATACTTCTTATTCGGCGGAATATTAGGTGATAATCCTAGAAAACACAGAACACAAGAATTAAAAAAAAAAGTAAAAACACAAACAAGGAACCTTGGCAACAAACAAATGTCAACAGACACAGCTGTTTATGTAACTAAAAAAATATTGTCTGGCACAAAATTGGTGGAACTAAGGTTTGCAGATGAAGTAGAAATAATTCTTAATGAAGACAAAGAATCCGCAGAATCAGTTATATTACCATTTAGATATGTTCTAGATGAAAATAGAAAAGAAAAAGTTGTTCTTCCTGATGGTTTGATAGACTATTTAAAAAAAAAGAAAACAATATAAAAAAAATTAATTCTTAAAAACCCTGAACTTACCACCTTTTCTTTCAAACTGGAACAAGTTAAGGTCGCACTTAGTCTGTCTCATCTTAACAATCCTTAGACCACGCACTGTTTTACCAGATTTTTCCATTCTTGTTATATGCAATATACCATCAGCAAGGAAATCTTCAACATTATACTCACCAAAATCATCATCACCATGCATTTCTGATATCAATAAACTAGTAATATCTCTTTCTCTAAAAAATTCAAACAAGTGATATAATTCTGTTCTAGGATGATCCATCTTAGCCAAAGAATACAGAGCTGCTAATGAATCAAGAATCAACACTTTACATTCTTCTGTTTCATCTATCTTAAGTGTTAAGTTCAGCAAAGCATTCATCCAATTTTCATTTGGAGAAGTTCTTTTAACATCACCTAGTTGTTTACGAATAGCACCAACATCTGTAACAATCATTACACCTTCGTCAGTAGCTAACATTGTTTTGATTGCTTCATCAAGCTTACCAATGTCTGATAAGATCACAAGATTCACTTTACTCAGATCAAAACCAAGAGCAATCATATGATTCAACAATGACGTTGATGATTGTTCTAATGATATATACATACCATTTGAATTTTTATGAAGAACTTCATTATACAATACATTAAATGCTAATGAAGATTTCATAGTACCTGACTTGCCTGCAAATAATGTCACAGTTGATTCAGGTATTCCTCCTTCTGTTATCTCATCAAACCCTTCTATGCCTGTATGAATTCTTTTTATTTCTTTTCTATCTTTTATTAATTGTTTTGCCATTTAATTCACCTCATTTTTTATTTAATTTTTATTTTTTAATATTCTTTTTAAATATTTTCATGAACAAAAGCAATTACTTTGCCTTCTTTTGTTACAACAATAATATTTTTCTCTTTTTTCTTAAAATCAATCACGCCTATTCCAGTAATAGTGCCTTGTGTATCATATTGCCAATACTTCTTACCTCTTAAATGTTGTGCTTGTCTAGTCATTCCGCCATAATCAGAGTTCTGTCTAACAACGCCAGATATTCCAGGCATAAAACCTATTAAAAATGATGGTTTTGCATCAAACACATACAATTTTTTATCATATGACCCAACAACAACCTCTGGTTTGCCATCATTATCAATATCATCAACAATTATCCTTGACCCGACCCAGAAATTTGTTTCATATCTCCATATTTTTTGTAGTACAGGTGATAATGCGTACACATTATCATCACAACTTCCTACATATATTTCTGGTTCACCATCATTATCAACATCTTCAACAGTAGGTTTTGATATGATTTGTGCTTTTGTTTCAAACTTATTTTGCAAAGCACCATCATGATTAATAACATAAAGACAATGATCAGTTGATGTTATCAATATCTTTGGTTCTTCGTTTTTTCTTAAACTTTGAATAACTGGTTGTGTAACAATTCTGTCGCCTGTCTTAAACTTCCATTTAAGCTCTCCACCATAATTAACAGAATACACATAACCATCATTACATCCAAATAAAATCTGTGCATTTTTTTCAGTTTTAAAAACATTTGGTGCACATTCTATTGCATCTTGTGCTTCAAACTTAAACACAAGCTTACCATTATTATCAAGAACATATAAATGTTTATCCATTGAACCAAATATAATTTCTTTTTTTTCATCATTCACAATATTCATTGCAACTACTCTGCTTCTTATTGGTCCGTCTGTTTTAAAGCTCCACTTCATCTTACCATCATGCGACAAACAATATATATATCCAAGCTCTGTTCCAAATATGATTTCTACTTTTCCATCATTATCAAGATCTTCAACAATTGGTTTTCCATAGATAGAGTTCAATGTTCCTATTTTTTTAAACAATGCTTTTGCTGTTGACAATTTTTCAGTAACTTTATAATGCCATAATGGTTTTCCTTCATTATTAAGCACATATATTGTACCATCCTTAGTACCAAACACTATTTCTTGTTTTTTATCATTGTTTATATCACGTATACAAGGTTCACAAAAAATACCAGACTTTGCATTAAACTCCCATTTTTGTTTAATCCTGCCTGACTTGATTCCAGAGAATTTCTTTATTAATTTAGTAATAGTATTCATGACATTGCCTCTTTTTTTGTGCTAAATCTAAATATATTCCTTATATATATAAATTTAACCCTAATTAATATATAAAAATATAACTATAAACTTACCATTACATTTAAATACAACTTTTGACTTATAATATGTATGACAAACAAATACTATATAACAACTGCAATTGATTATCCAAATGGCCTTCCTCATATGGGCCATGCTTATGAGAAATGTATAGCAGATGCTTTGGCTAGATGGCGAAGATTTCTAGGTGAGAAAGTGTTTTTCTTGACAGGAGTTGATGAAAATAGTCAGCATGTTAAGAAAGTAGCAGATGATTCTGGCGAAGATCCTATCAAGTTCATTGATAGATTTTCAAAAATATTCATTGATTTTAGTAAAAAACTTAATGCAACTAATGATTATTTTATTAGAACAAGCTCTGAAAAGCATAAACAAATAGCAAAATCAATATTTAAAAAAGTATTTGACAAAGGAGAAATCTATAAAGGATTTTATGAAGGTTTTTATTGCGGCAAGTGCAATACGTATTGGACAGAAAAAGATTTAATTGATGAAAGACTCTGCCCAACTCATAAGACACCTGTCCAAGTATTAAGAGAAGAAGCTTATTTCTTTAAAATGGGAAATTATCATAATGAATTATTGAAACACATTAAAAAAAACCCTGATTTTATTTATCCAGAGTTTAGGAAGAATGAGATATTGTCTAGGTTAAATGACGGTCTTAGAGATTTATGCGTATCAAGATCAACAATTGACTGGGGCATTAGTCTACCTAATGATCCTCACCACGTTATTTATGTATGGTTCGACGCCCTTATTAATTATATCTCTGGAATTGATTATCCCAATGACCTCTATAAAAAGTTATGGCCTTGCGATGTTCATGTAATTGGTAAAGATATTGTTTGGTTTCATACTGTTATATGGCCAACAATGTTAATGGCAGCTGACATACCATTACCTAAACAAGTATATGTTCATGGCTTTATTAATGACAAACACGGAGAAAAAATGTCCAAGTCAAAAGGCAATGTCACTGACCCAGTTGAAATGATGAATAAGTATGGTCCAGATATATTAAGATATTACTTGTTAAGGTCATTTCCGTCTGGCCAAGATGGTAATTTTAATGAAAAGGAATTAGTGCAAAGATATAATACCGAATTGGGTAATGAACTAGGCAATTTAGTAATGCGGATAACAGCATTGCTAAAAAAGAGCTTTGACTTACAAATACCTAATTCAAAATCTCATGAATTATTTGACACAAAGGAAGTTTTAAAGCAGTTGAATGAATATATGGACAAGTTTGAGTTTAATAATGCGATTGACGTAATTTGGAAACTGATAAAAGTAACAAATAAGCTGATTAATGATAAAGAACCATGGAAAATAACTGATGAAGAAGAATTAGCAACTGTTCTTTATACAATAACAGATTCACTTAGGTTAATACATATGTTGCTTTATCCATTCTTACCACAAGCTGCTTTAAAAATAAGAAAACAATTCAAGTTTCATGAACCATCTATAGCGAACTTCAAGTGGAATTTGCTGAAAAGTGAAAAAGTATTAGAAGGAAAACCATTATTTCCTAAGATAGAGTATGAAGAAGAAGAAAGCAAAAATGAATTTCCGCTTTTCTTAAAAGTAGGCCAAATACTTGAAGTAGAAGATCATCCTGGAGCAGATAAACTCTATGTTTTGAAAGTGCTAACAGATAAAGTAATTACACTCGTGGCAGGCATCAAACAATGGTATACAAAAGAACAGTTGAAAGATAAGAATATCATTGTTGTTTCTAATCTAAAACCAGCAAAGCTGAGAGGAATAAAATCAGAAGGAATGCTGCTTGTTGCACTCAAAGATGAAGAAGCAACTGCTGGCGAGTTGTTGACAACAGACGCAAGACCAGGTTCTGTTGTAGAAGTACAAGGCTATGAAAACAAGAAATCTAGGCTAGAATACAAAGACTTCCAAAAAGTAAAGCTCATTGTTAAAGATGGCAAAGTATATTATAGTGACATACCTCTAATGATAGGCAAAAAACCAGTATATACAGAAGATATAAAAGATAGTAAATGGGTTGAGTGAATTCTATATACAAAAAACCAAAACCCCCTTTAACCAAAATTAAGAACATTTTATATATTTTCTTATATTTCTGGCTTTCATGGGATTAAATTTAACACCAAGAGAAATCTTTACAGACATGGCTGAATATAAAGGAGTAAGTTTTGAAACTGTAGAAAATTGGTTTAATTCAAAAGAACTTCTATTAGGGGATACTGCTAGAACTACAGGTCATGCTACAAGATTATTTTATATTAAACTACCTGATGAAGAATTATTGATAAAATGTATATTAGATTCATTAGAATCAGTATCAGGAAAAGTAAAGAAATCTAAATCTAAAACACCTTATATAAAAGAGAAAATGTGGTTAGATTTATTTAATAGATTTGAAGGTTATGCTCCTAAACTCAAATATTTTAATTCAGACAAGAAATTACTATATCTTGAAGTTTTTTCAGGCGGATCATTATATGACAACATGGTAAGAATGTGCAAAGAAAGAGAAAATTTAATAGAACTTTTTAAAGAAAATGGCAGTGATGAAAAAATAAAACTGTTTATTGATGATTTAAACCACGATTTTTATCAGATTATTGACCAACACATTTATGCTACTATTGATATTATTTTGGAAAACAGCATTATTGCTGAAAATGCAATAAAAAATGGTTTATTTAATCCTAAAGATTATTATGATAATGAATCAAACCTTTTCACAATTCTAGAAGAAGAGGACTTTAGAGAAGAAATAGAAGATTATCATGAAGATATAATGACTTATATGGATCCAGATCTTTACACAAATGAGATTGTTAGAAAGAATATTAAGGAAAGAATGAAGCTTAAACCATTGGTTGAAAAGAATTTAGAATTGAATAAAGAAATATCAATTATTCGTGCTACGAATGCAAACTCATTTGAAGAAATCAAGTATGATTATTCAGGAGGCACAGAATATCTCCATTCTTTTGACTTAAGAATATTGCCTTATGATTGCCATCCTTTAAATTTTCTAGTAAGAAAACCTTTCTCTTTATCTTGTGTCATGGATCCAGATTATGAAAGAAAGACGCATATTTTAAAATTTTTCGGAGAAAAACAAGGTTATTTAGGAAAAGAATACAAACCTGTATTAATAGGAAATACTAAAGTATCTTATGATGATTTTGCAGTTACTGATTTTAATAAATATGGGTATGCGACAATGCCTTTTATTATTGGCATGTTTTTTAGTCATTATGTATTCAATTCATTCCCTCGCAGTAAAATTTTGCATTACGCAGAATATGCAATGAGACAAGATTTAGAACTTACAAAAAAAGAAAATAGTTTGCCTATTGAGCTTAGATTATTTTCAGTTAAAGGCAAATGGTTATATAAATTCTTTTCAGGTTATTGTTATGGTGATTTAAGAGGTTTTAATTTTTTTAAAGGAATTCATTCAAAAAGAGCACATCCTCTTGCTCTTGCAAATAATTTTCCTCCTATACATGATTTGGATGATGATTATCATGCTTTTTGGTCATATATGAAAAAAATATTTTTAACATACGATAGGCAAAACCAAAAACTTTTAAATAAGATAAGAATATTACATAAATAATGAAGAAAATAAAGAACATAAAAATAAGTAAAGAAAAATTAGAAAGAATAAAGAGAAAACATAAAAAATTAATCAAATTCGGATCATTCCTTATAATACTTAGTTTTTTTTTGACAGGCATTAGTATTGTGTCTGTTGCTTCTAACCCAAGTTCACAAGATAGTTGGTTAAGAGGATTATTATTTTATGCATTGGGCTGGGCATTGTTATTAACAGGCGGGTTTATAACAGGCAAATATACATTAAAATATATTAAAAAACATAGGGTGATAAAATGAACCATATAAAGAATATTTATAATAAGAAAACAGATGAATTCACACACAATAAATTCGTAAGATTTAGTTGCGGAACATTTGAAAGAGAAATCATCTACATAAAAATAGGTGGAAAAAACATAGCAATACAAGCAGGATTTGAATACCTGGATTCTATGTTTGATTTGTTTGCTAAATTAGTTAAAGCTAATGTTGAATTAAAAGGAGTGATTGTCTCAAAGATTGATATACAAAAAGATTTAGAAGATTTTGGAATAGAAATCAAGAAAAAGTTTGGAAAAAAGTATACAATTGAAGCTGTATTAGATTCAAATAAGTTTAAAGAGTTTGTTGACAAATTCAATCAATATTCTTTATTACTTAAACTAAAGTCAGGAGATTATGTGCTCAATGTAAAAAAATCCATACCAAAGCCAGGCAAAGTATTAGAAAAATTCTTAACAGCAAAATTTCCAAAAACAGACCTAAAAGTTTTGGTAGACGAATTCTTATTTGACACAAAACCAGACAAATTCAAAAAAGCAGAAATAAAGCACACATATGTCATAGATAACATAGAAATCCCAAAACAATATGAAAATGATCCAGCAATGGCTAGATTAAAAGCAATTAGAAAAGGCAAAATCATAAGAGAAATTAATCTAGATGGAAACATTTCAAAATCTGAAATGAAAATGCAGATTTAGAGAGCCTTGCCTCTCTTTAACTCGTAATATTTACAGAATAGGTCGTCTTTATCCTGCTTCTTCCCAGCCTTGCATAAATGCGGCTTCTGCAGGGGTAATCTCATCATTATCTAACATTTCTTCGATTTGATTTTCGAAGTCTTGATTCATCCTTTGGTTAAGATCTAACTCAATTTCTTTAAGTATGTCTTTTACCATATATACACCCCCAAAACTATACTGTAAATAAATAGCAACATTTAAATATATATACCTTTTCCATATAGTATATATACAATATAGTGTTACTCATCAGTATATGTGTGTTTTACTTATAAATTTATTGGGGGGAATGAATATGGTAGAATTTAGAAAACTAATTGCATTTGGAAAATCATCTTATGTAGTTTCATTACCAAAGAAATGGGTAGAAAGAAATAAATTAAAAAGAGGGGACAATATTTGGGTAGATGTTAAAAAAGAAAAATTAGTTTTATCATCTAAATTAGAAAAAGAAAACAAACAAGATAAGACCATAACTATTTTTATAGACGGAAAATCAGACAAGGACATATTAAGAAATATTATTTCCGCGTATATCAACAATTATAAAAATATAATTCTAAGTGGAAAAGAATTAAAAGATAAATCAATAGTAATTAGAGAAATATTGCATGGTTTGCTTGCATTAGAAATAATGGAACAAACATCTAATAAAATGATCTCTAGAGATTTTTTAGACATGAACACAGTAGACATAAAAGGCGTATTAAGAAAAATGGACAATATAACAAGGTCTATGCTGATTGATATGAAATCTTGTTTTGATGAGAAAAAAGCAGCACATATATCAGATATGGACAAAGATATCAATAGATTGAGTTATCTGCTATATAGGGCAATAAAATATAAGATGAATAATCCTTCACCTGATAAACAGTTTTATATGTCTAATATAGATTTATTGATTGCATGGCAATATGGAAAGCTAATTGAGGATATTTGCGATAATATCAAAAGAATTTCAAGAGTTGTAGAAGGTGTAAAGTTTAAAAAACAAGAACCAGTTGTCAAGGAATTATTTAATGATTTTAGAAACCTATATACTAATACATTAAAAGCCTTTTATGAGAAAAATAAAGAATCTGCATTGAAATTAGCACATTCTAAAGCCAAGATAATAGAAAAATGCAATAAATTATGCGAACAAAAGCTTAATCCAGACCTAGTTGTTGTAATTGAAAGGATTAGAAGCTCTACAGAGATAATTCATTATTTAGGAAGGCTGATTTACTCGTAAAAACACTCTTATTTTTCACTCCACCATAGTAAAAAGATAGAAAGGTTTATATAGTTCACTTTTATTCTATATATAAGTATAGTAGCTTAATTAGGGGTATTTTAATAGAAGATTATAGAAAATGGAAGATAAAAGTATTGAAGAAATCCTTGAAGATATATATGAATTTGAATTTAAATATAAAGGTGAATCCTTAGAATCTGTACGTCAGATGTATTATGATGAAAACAAGATCCAGATTGAGGAATGCAGAAAAACATTAGGACACAATAGTAGGCTTTATTATATAACATTACCATCAAGAAAAGTATTTTTAAAAGAAATTCTTGCTTCTCCAAGATCTTTCAGTGGTGCAAAGATTTCAGGATCAAAAACAAATAATCCATTTGGTAAAGAATTGTTTTGGTTGACTTTATTTGGAAAATTTTTAGGATTTGTTCCAAAAGTAATATATTCGAATAAAAAAACAAGTAGAATATATATGGAGCATTTTGAATCTGGTTCTTTAGATGATAATATTGATAATATTCTTGAGCAAAGAAGAGAAATAGAATCATATGATTGTGTTAAAGAATCCCCCAATTCTGAAAGAAAATTAAGAGAATTAGATCTTGATATCTTTGATTATACTGGTGATAAAGAAATAAGATTCCCTGACATTCAAATTATACATGATAATATTGCAAGAACAGTACTTAATAGTAGAAAACCATTATTTGATTACAAAAGATTTGATAATAATTTAGAAAATCTTATCTCAACATTAGAACCAAGAGAAATAAGAGCAAGAATTAAAGGGTTCTTTGATACTATAATTGGAAAGTTTTTTGATAAAAAACAGCAATATATATTGAAAAAAGAAAAGCTAGAAGAAGAAAAAAGAAATTGGGAAGGAGAGTATAAACCAGAATTAGAAAGATTAGAAGGAGAAATAGAATATTTGCATTCAAGACTTGAAAACTCAGATTTTGAAATTAAAGAAGTAAAATTAATGGGTTTAATTACAGTTTACAAAAATATGGATGTACAAGAAATATCAACTGAATTAAGTCAAAAACTTAAAGAGAGAACCCAATTACAAGAAGGTCTATCATCAAGAATATCAAAAATAAATAATGAATTAGATGCTTTAACATGGTTGTCGGCTAATCATGATAATATTATAGAATTAAGACAAAAACTTGCGAATGCTGTAATAAAATCATGTAAAACAAAAACTATTGGATATATATATCGGGATGAAAAAAAGAAATTTACAATAGGTAATAAATATCTTTCTCTTGATAATCATCCTGGTAATTGTTTAATGCAAGATAATCTTGAATTTAAATTGAAAAAAGAACCATTAACATTCTGCTTTGGTCTATTAAGAACTTCTGGGAGTTATTCAGCACAAAATATGGCAGGAATTGCAAAAATATTAAGGAGATTCAAAGAGAATAAAGAATTAAATGAAAAAGAAAAACAATTTTATAAAAGATTATGTAAACAATATGATGGGCTTGGACTTACTGATTTTCATAGATTTGGAAAAGCAACAATGCCTTATTCAACAGCAATATTTTATTCGCATCCTTCTACATTAGAAATACCTTATGAAAGAAAATTGGACTATGTTCACCATATTATTGCTCAAGAACTAAGAACATCTCTTGAAGATAATGTTGATTTAAGAAGAAAAGAATTTTATGAAATTAAAAAAGAATGGATTGATAGATTTAGAACAGCTTCAGTTTACATACTTCTAAAAAATATAACTTATTTGTATAATCTAGTTAGAAAAGAAAAACAAAAAGATTATGGGGAAAATGGGACTTTAATTGATGAAAAGAAATTTAACAAAGATAAGCCTCTGTTATTTAGAAGATATGTTAATTATTTGCGTGATTTAACTGCAGAAGATGAAAACAATGATAACTTGTTTGGCAAAGTATATAGAACATTCAAAAATATGCCTGTTTTATTGCCTGATTGACTTTAATTATCAAAAAATTATTTTTTAATTCAAAAGAAAACAAAAATCATCTAGATATAAAAATGAAATTACCATATAAACATCACGAAATTAAAAGCTTTAAAAGAATAGAAACCAATAATATTGTGTTTTTAATATTTTATACTAAAAATCATGTTTTATTTACTGTTGCAGGTGAAAAAGCCAAAGAATCTTTATGTTTTCAAGATAAATTAATAACAATTGCTGGAAAAGTTCAAAGATATGAAGTTAGGTGGATGAATTCTAGAAATTTAGAGAAAATGTTTGAACCAAATTTTAGAGCCTCTGTCAGAGAAGGAACAGAAGAAATAGGGAATATAATAAATCCTTCTGATTTAGAAATTGGTTTAACAAGAAATTTGGTAGAACCATTCGGACACGAAGGAAAAATAAAAACAGTAAATTTTTTAACAACAAGATTCACAAAATTATTTCATCCTGATTTTAGAGAAGAAAATGCTCCCAAAACATTAGAAGAGTGCATGACTCAGTTTAATCCAGAGATTAAGTATATTGAAAAGGATCATTGTGAAGAAGAATCATATTACGGGTTGGGAAAACTTCACATTGATGGTAAGATAGAACAATATAGAAAAAGAAAAATTATTGGAGTTGGTCTGTATTTAAAAGAATCAGACACAAAATCTTGTTACTATGCTGTTGAAAATTTTGTTAGAACAATCTCTGACAAAAACAATCATGGATCTAAAATAAAATATTATAATAAAAAAACAAAACATATTTCAAACGAAGTAAAAGGCATTCTTTGTTTGGAAAGGGATGTTGTTGAACAAATAATAAACACAGGAAAACCTATTGACAATTATTGTGTTCCTTTGTGTGTAACTAAGGATGATAATGATTATCCTCATTTAGAAAGATCAGTTAAAATGACTAATTTAGATATTTCTTTACCAACTAAATTTATTTATTATAAATTATTTATGGAAGGGTGAAATTCGAAAAACCTTTGGTTTTTTTAGGGTTGAATTTAAAAAATGATAGATTTTATAAAGTGTTTATAAAAAAATGATAAAAAAAATAGATTATAAATCTTTAGCATCAGAAATAAAAATAGATGTAAGTCCATACACTTTAGAAGAAATATTTACAGGATTATCAAGTTATCTTCATCTTCCAATTACAACTATTGAACAATACTTTAGAAATAATCAAATAAAAGTAAAACGTTGTAACAAATCAGCAGGTTATAATAGTAGATTATACAATCTTTTCTTATATGATGGCAGAGAGTTATTTTTGAAACACATACTTTATAATTCTGGAAACTCCTCTCAAACAACTAGTGGAGTAAAAATCAAAGATGTAAAACCTAAAGATTCTTTTGAAAAAGAAAGATTGTTTTTTAATCTATTTAATAAATTCAATGGTTTTGCTCCCAATGTTATATTTTCTAGTTTTTCTATTTTGTTCTCAGAATATTATAAAACCTCGCTAGATGAGTATATTCATGATTCTTTTGAAAATAATTTAAATAATTTTACATCTATTGACCATCTTATTAAAAAGTTTATAGACATTTATTTGATTAATGCTTGTATTGTAGAACAGGTTTTTAAAAATAATTTGTTAGATACTGAGGAATTATCTTCTAATAGATCTGAAATTTTATCAAGATTGAAAGATAAAGAGATAGAAAAAAGAACAGAGGAGTTTTTTATCAATTATGTTCCTTTTTTTAAAGATCATGTGGTAAAAGGTTCAAAAGTTTATAAAAGGTTTAGTTCTTTTTATAATGATTTGATGGAAGAAATTACACCATTTGAATCTATGTATGATAGGGAACTTGATGAAAGCGATTTATATATGAGTGAATTGGAATTATTCAATGATTTTTTTTCTGCTTTTGATAATGCCTCAAAGTATAAAAACAAATTAGATGAACTCGAAGAGGAATTAGAGTTTTTGAAAGAGGAATGGTGTAATAATTTTGCAGAAAAGATTTTATTTGATTCTGATTTATATAAAAATATCCCTAGATCTAAAATTCCTAATTATATGATTAAATATATGGTTGGTCTTGCAGAGGATTTTCTAAATAAATTAATAATGGAAGATGATTTAAGTATTTACAATAATTATGAGAATCTAAATTATATTGCAAATATTGCAAAAACATTTTGTACTGAAGAATTAATAGTAAAAATTAAATCAAAGAAGAAGGAATATGGCATATGGAACAAATATTACAGTAATTATGATGAATTTATTCGATTTAATACTAAATTTGCTGATGAAGTAAAAAAAGCAAACAAAGTTAGTAAAATTGATTTCATTTATAATGGAAAAAAAAGAAAATTTACTATAGGACCAGAGTATTTGTGTTTAGATGGCCATCCAGGAAATTGTTTAATAAAGGATTCAAGCACGATTGATACAACAGAGTCAAAATTTAAAGGAGAAGACATAATTGAAATTGTACAATTAATAAAAAGTAAACTTAGAAGTTTTAATAAAACTCCGAAATTCAAAAAACAAAAAAGGCTAGAAGATTTATTAGAAAAATATAAGGGATTAGCAGTTACTGATTTTAACAAATTTGGAAAAGTAAGTCTCCCTTATGTAATGGCAATCTTTCTAAGTTATCCTACGATGTTCGATATTCCTCTTAAGAAAAAAATGAGTTATGTTGACTATGCGATTACTCAACAATTAAGAATTTATTTAAAAGAAGATATATCATTAGACGATCCCTGTTTTAAAGATATAAAAGCTGTCTGGTATGAGAAATTCAAAATCTTTTCTATTTATGTTGTGATGAAGAATATGAATTATTTACATAAGTTAATCAAAGATGAAAAAACTTATCGTAATTTTATTCTGGTGGGAGACAAGAAATATCTTTGTGATAAAACAATATTGGCAAAAGAAAAAAATTTTAATTACTTAAGAGAATTATTAAGGTCTGATAAACGAGGCATATTTAGAAAAACAAAGGAAATTATGTTACGAAACATTTCTCCTGCCCACATAATAGACCATCTATTAAAACAATAAAAAAGAAAAAATAATAATAATTTAAAATTATATTCTTAAAAACTTAAAGATCTTTTGCCATAACTGTTCTTCTGCTATTGCCTTCTGCTCTTTTACAAGCCATTTTTAACATTTCTTCACATTTCATATTCAGAGCCGCAGCAACATCACTTGACACATTAAAACCTTTGCAAGCATCTTTAATTTTAGCTTTTACAATTAACATCTATTATCACCTCTCATAGACTTTAACTATTGTTTTTTTATAACAAAATTAAAAAAAATCGAACTCATATATAAACCTTTTCAATTAGGTATTTAAATTCTGGCTTGTGAGGCTTTGAGAGTGACGAATTTTAACATCAACCATGAGTAAACCAAAACTTCATTTTTTGTTCTTTATCAGAAACAGAATCCAATCTACAAAAACCAAACCTTTCAAACTGAATAACATCATTAACAGAAACATCACGCAAACCTTGTTCACCCAAACCCACAACAACAGAAGTGTCAGGCATAAAAACTTCCACTTGAACATGTTCATAGTTCTTAGGCAACCAATGCAATATTTTGCCTTTGTTTTCAGCATTTTTAAAATCAAGATGATCAGTTGAAACAAACTCAAAACCATCGCCTTTCTTAACAAAATTAACACAATCCATTAATCTATGAACTTTACCTTCACAGAGATTCTTAAAATCTTTGTTAGAAATTAAAAATTCACAACCAGTTAATAAACTACGGTGTCCTCTTTCTTTAAAACTAGGATGCAGATGTAATTCAACAGTTTGCTCTGGACAATCTTTAATTACAATCTCTTTAGGATCACAAACCAAAAAATATCTATTAGCACTTGCATCTAATAATCTACGATTAAAAACACTAAGATCATCAAATGTTAGTTCACTTTCAGTTTTATTTATACCTGTTGATAAAACAAAGTCCCATATTGCTTTTGGTTGAAATCCTCGCCTACGCAAAGCAGCTAATGTTGTTAATCTAGGGTCATCCCATCCAATGAATTCACCATCTTCTATACCTTGCCTTATCTTTCTACCAGATGATGGAACACCTTTTAGATTAAAACGAGCAGCTTCATATGTCTTAGTAATCTTTAATCCTAACTTCTCCTGAATCCATCTCTGCAATTCAGTTCTCATTTCAAATTCTTTTGTTCTTATTCTGATATCAACCTCAGAATATGCATCCATTATAGCATTTTGAAAATCATAATTAGGCCATACTCTGTACTTTCTACCTAATCGCGGATGTTCTTGATCAATTATCCTGAATATAATGGGATCTCTCATTGTAGAATTCTTGTGTGATAAATCTATTTTCAACCTAAGAGTTGCCTTTCCCTCATTATAGGTAGACATGGATTTCCAGAATTGAAGAGTTTCATCAACACCTCTGTCACGACATTTACATGATTGTGATTTCATTCTATTTTCCTTAACCTGTTCTTGTTCACAAAAACACATATATGCTAGATCTTTTTTAATCATTGCTTGTGCTTTTTTATAGAACATCTCCATGTGATCAGAAGCATAGATTAGTTTATCCCATGACGCACCAAGCCATTTATAATCATGCAACATCATGTCATAGAACTTTTTCTTAACAGTGGCAGGATTTGTATCTTCAAACCTAAGAATAAATTTACCTTTGTGCTGCTTAGCAAGCTCATAGTTAACAGCCAATGACTTTGCATGCCCAATATGAGTGTATTTTTCAGGTCCAGGTGGAAAACCTGTTATCAAAGGACCTTCAGGTAATCTAAGAAATTCAAATATGTCTTTTTCTTTTTTTTCTTTCTTTTCCAACATCTCTGGTGCAATCTCTTTTAACTTAGCAATTTGATTCTCTGGTTTCATTGAATTAATATTCTTAACAATACGAGAAATTTCTTTACCAATCTCTTTCATATGTTTCTTCAGATCAGGATGATCACCTAATAACTTACCAACAATTGCTCCGGGATTAGCTCTTCCTTTATACTTTATTGCATTCTGTAGTGCGAATTTCCAGATTAAGTCTTCAATTTGTTTTTGCATTTTAGTCTTCTTCTTCCCCTTTAACAAGACCTAATACTTTTGCCATGCTTTGTATTTCTTCTTCAGTCATACCAGGATAATGAACCCTTAGCTTCGCAATCTCTGAAAGCTTTGACAACCTATTGTTATAAAAATCAAAAGCAAATAATGAATAAGCATCTGATGCAAACTCTCCATTCTCATAAACTTCTCTTTGCTTCATCCATGCATGATAAGGGTTTAGTTGAGACATTTTCACTTCTTAGGCAAAAACTTCCTCAACTCACCACACTTCTTTATTGCTAACTCAACCATTTGCATGATTTCGTCGATTGACAAAGGATGATCTCCACCTTTCTGCATTGCACAAACATCATTTGATTCGTCAACTGCAACAGTTAACCTTGCATCAAATATCTTTTCTTCATCAGGCAAAGGATCAACAACAAAATTATCACCTATCTTCCATACAGTACAAGACACAGGATGATTATTTAATTTGATTCCTGCTTCCCTTTTTGCTTCATAATTTATCTTGTAAATACCATCATTCTCTTCTATTGCAGGAAGTTTTGTATCCATTAAAGCAGCTAATGCTCCTATTGCGCTTGCGTCAAAAAGATTGCCTGCAGCATTAATAGGAATAATATCTATTGCACAAACCCATACTTTTTCTCCTGACTTGATGCACATACTTTTAAAATCAAGACATTTACTTTCACGAACTCCACGATCAACTACACGCGCAAGTTCAATTGCTTCAATCCTTGGTGGTCCTGATTCAAAGTCAGGAGATGCTAAAGGAATTAACTCTGCACCAACCATTATAGTTCCTTCATCAGGTGAATCAGGATATGGTGCCATTATTTCCATCTTAACACCGACAATTACAATAGTTTCCCCGATTGTAACGCGCGCAGAACCTTCTGCACCTTCTGTTATGCCTAGTTCAATCTTAATTGGTTTTCTGTATTCATCATTCTTTCTTCCATCTAATCTTACATTTTGTTTGATTAGTTTTATTATGTGATTTTTTGTGATACTCATTTTTGCACCTCATAACTTTCTTTTAATGCTTTTTTCTGTACTTCATACACATCTTTGCAAACTTTTTTTGCTAATTCAAGTGCTTTCCTTAGATCATCTTTATTAGCTCTCCCATCTAATTGTAATAATGTAACCTTATCAAGATTAGGCATGATTGCAACTGGTATGTCTGTTGAATATTCACTTTCAATCTTTTCTGTAGCAAACTCAGGATAATGTTCTTCTTTATAATCTAAATCTGCAATTATTGCATTATCAACAATGCCGACTGATACAGAACTAACTAAATCTCTCATTTGAAATCCAGCATGTGCTAGAGCCATTGAAGCTGCGCATATGCCTGCACACCTTGTTCCGGCATCTGATTGTTCTATCTCAATAAACACATCAACAACAGCATTTGGAAATTCTGACAAATCTAGTGCTGGTAATAATGCTTTTTGTGTAACTAAACCAATTTCTTTAGCACGTCTATTGCCTCCAGGCCTAATACGGCCACCGTTTGTGCCTGAGAATGGCAACATGTTATAATTACATCTTAACAAACCTTTTTCAGGATCTTGTAAAAATCTTGGATAAAGTTCTCTAGGTCCATAAACTGCCGCAATTGCTCTTGTTTTTCCCATTTGAAACATTGCAGATCCAATTGCATTTTTTACTACCCCTACTTTTGCTATGATTGGTCTAAGTTCATCAAATTTTCTTCCATCTAATCTTTTCTTCATTTTCTAAACCTCCTGTTATCTCTTCTATAATTAGTTCTTGGTCTTTGACTAGGTCTAGGTCTTGGACTAGGCCTAGGTTGTGGATTAGAAACAATCTCAACTTTTTTTCCAGTTTTTTCTTCTAAAAATGTTTTTATTCTATCTGTTAAACCAGAAAAATGTGATTCTGCTTCAATCTTTTTTATTGTTTCACTTGCTAATAATTCCATCTTTGGATCTTCTGAATTCAACCATACTAATCCGTTTTGTCCAACAATGATTTTACAGTCTGTTGCACTTTTGATCATTGATATCATTGAAGCATTCTTACCAATTATTCTTGGAACTTTGCAAGGTGTTATTTCTAATATTCTTCCTTCACCTAACTTATGCAACCCTCTATCTTTCATTGATATATCAATTAGGTTTTGTGATGTTACATTCTTTATTTTACAAAGCATGTAATCACCTATGTCAAAGAATTTTGTAAGGTCAGCACCTTTAGGTATAAACATATTACCTGCTTCTGCAATTGATAACATTGCACTGTATGCTGAGTTGGTTTCAACTCTCCAACCACTAAAAGTAATATCAAAAACCTTTGTGATTATCCTATCTCCAATTTTAGGAATATATTTTCCACCGAGTTTTATTATCTTGATTGCTCTACCTTCGACTGATACTAATCCTAGTCTAGAAGCAATTATATAATCCCCTTCTCTATATGTTCTTTGTCCTGGTAAAAAATCAAGCCCTTGTGCCAGTCTTTCTCCAGGAACAACTATGTCTTTTTCTTTTACTAATAATTTACTTTCCATTTTTCTTCCTCCTAAACTTGTTTAGGAGACCAGCAAATCTATTTGATTTGCGCTGCCTCCGAATCATCTTGTTGCAATTATCTTGCTTTCTACTTTACCATGAGTTAAGTTATTTAATTTGTCAAAAAATTCTTCTGTTAAACCTGCTGGTATTTCTACTACAGTTGTCAGAGAACCATCATTATTCCAATTATCTTTTTTAATCTTACAATAACTCTTAATAATTGAATAAGATTTACCAGCAAATTCCGCAGGTATATGAACTTCAATCTCCCTAACTTCAAATTTAATAGGCAGAATTGGTCTTAGTTTTGCTAATATATCCTTTACCTGATCTTCTGCTTTTCTATATTCATGAATATGGATTTTTGCCTCTTTAAATGCATTCTCAATCCTATCTGCAGGATGTGGTAATTTTGTTCTTGGATCAATACCATTTCTGTGTATTATATTAATAATCTTTTTCTTTTTTTCTTCAACTAATTTTGCACGATATTCAGCAGTTAACTGGATCTCTCCTTCTTTTATAATAATCTTTGCAACTTCATATGGATCCTTTGTACCAAACACAGACTGCATTCTGTTTTCAGATGCAACTAATCCTTTTTTAGCATCATTAAAAATTTGTGGAGCTTTCATTATTTCCCTTATTCTTATTGAATCATCTCCTTGTTTGAACTTAATAGCCAAATCAGGATCAATATCTATTTCAAATGTTTCCCCTGCTTTTTTTAATCTTGCAACATTAATATGTATTTTTTTTGTTAAGTCTAAACTTTGTGGTCCTGGCATATTTATCCCTCCTTATTTCTTTTTTTTAGCACCTTTTACATATTTCTCAAATTCATGATTAGCTAGTTTTGTGAATTTCTTTTCATTAATCGAAATAAATGCACAATCTAATCTATCAATATGAAAATTTTTACCAAGTGCTTTCATCAAAGCTTTTATTGCTAATTTTATTCCTTCTTCGATTGAAAGATTTTCATTATATTCTTTTTGAAGAATTTCTTCTACTTCTATTTCTGATTCACCTATTGCACTTGCTTTATACTTAAAATATATTCCTGTTGGATCTGTTTCATATAATTTTGGTCCGTTTTCATCAATACCACCTATTAAGATAGATACTCCAAACGGCCTTAATCCTCCTGATTGTGTGCAGATTTGTTTAAGATTACACATATCTTTTACAACACTTAACACATCTATTGGTGAATCATATGTAACTCTGTGTTGTTGAGATCTTAGTTGTGCTCTTTCAATTAAAACCCTTGCATCTGATAATATTCCTGACGCAGTTGAACCAATATGATCATCTATTTGCCATATTTTTTCAACATCTTCTTTTACAATTAATGGATCAACTATCCTTTTATCAGTTACAAACACTATTCCATCTTTACATACCATGCCAATAGCAGTAGAACCTTGTCTAACTGTTTTTTTTGCATACTCTACTTGTAATAATCTTCCGTCTGGGGAAAACATTACAGCTGCTCTATCATATCCCATCATTTGATGTTCCATTGGTTGCATTTTTTTAACACCTCATATATTATTTTATATTTTTTATTCAAAATATTTACTTAATTTCTTTATTATTCCGCTTGTCTTAACACTCTTAACAATGACTTTTTTTCCACTTATTGTTTTTACAAGTGCTAACCCTGCTTTTAATTCATTTACAAACTTATGATTAACTTTTATAAGTCCATAAGGAAACTTATACTTATCAATGAACATGATTCCTGCTTTACCATATCCTAATTCTCCTAAGAAACTCATCAAAACATCTTTAATTCCTTTCTTAACATCTCTATAAGTTAGTTTATCTTTGCTTAGTATTTCAAATACTACATAACGTTTCTTTTGTTTCATACTTGGTAATAATGGCTTACCTTTCAATTAATACACCTCTAAATCTTTGATTTTGAGGTCCACAAATCTTGGATTTGTCGTACCTCATATTAGCCATAAATATTGTGAGAAAATAGTATTTTTATCCACCTTCTCATCTCTCTCGTATTTCAGTGAAAGTGAAACTTATTTATAAATGTTTTTGTTTATATAGTAATCTTCCTAATTTCCTCACCTTTTAAATGGAAACAAGTAACATTCTTGATCCTTACCCTTATCTTGTCACCAATTTGGAAATTACCATGAACAACAACAGGCCTGTATGCATAATTTCTACCTATAAAAGTACCATCTTTACCAATATCATCAATTATAATATCACCAACCCAATTATACCACTTTTCATTTACCATCAAACCAATATTCTTGAACAAATCAAATAAATATCTAGATCGTTTCTTTATCTCATCACCTGACACCTTTTTCTTCATTCTAGCTGCCTTAGTTCCACTACGCTGCCAATACTTAGAAATATTAATTATATCAGGATTAAGCCACCTAATCAATTCAATAGTATTATTAAACTGTGACTCTGTTTCACCAGGAAAACCACATATTATATCTGTTGCTATTGTAATCATTGGAATCTTTTTCTTAAATTTCTCAATAACATATTTAAAATCTTCAACAGTATACTTTCTATTCATCTTTGACAAGATAACATTATTGCCAGATTGTACAGGAATATGTAGAAATTTAAACATCTTATCACTTTGAAACACTCCTATTAATTCATCTAGGTGCTTTAACACATGATTTGGATTAATCATACCAAGCCTTATCTTAAAATCACCATTTAGTTCTACCAACCGCCATAACAATTTAGGCAAAGGGTAATCTATATCATATCCGTATGCACCTGTGTCTTGAGCAGTTATCCATATTTCTTTTACACCAGACTTAATCGCACAGATTGCTTGTTCAATAATAGAATCAGGTTGGTAAGAGAAAAGATGTCCTCTTGCTTTTTTCACAATACAATAAGCACACGCACCTAAACAACCAGCACATATAGGAATTATCTCAACAACCTCGTTCTTCCGAGATTTAGGTAGGTTAAGACGAGGATTCTTATCATCAGCTATTAGGTGGACTGTATGATCATTAAGCATTTCTTCAACAACTGAAACAATATGACAAACATTCTTAGGTGATATCAAAGAATACTTTAACAATTGCTTAGGCTTTGTCTTTGTTATACATCCAGCTATAATCAACTTCTTACCGAGATTATTAATCTTGTCTATGTACTTAAGTGCATTTGTTTCACTTGGACCTTTTACAACGCACGTATTCACAATAACAATATCAGCAGAGTCAACATCATCAACAATATCAAACTCTGCTTTAGAAAGCAATCCAGCCATAACTTCTGAATCAGACTGATTTACTGTGCAGCCGAATGTTTTTATGTATATGTTTGTCATCATGCATGTGTGTATATGAAACTAATATAAAACTTTTGCAAATAATCACAACTTTTAAATATCATAAAATCATAAAAACCCATATAGCAAATACTTATACAGGGGGGGTTTGTATGGATGATAATATAGAAAACCAAGACATATTAAAATTAGGAGGAAGTATAGAACTCTCAGGTTTTAGATCATTGAATGGTGGCCAAATGATAATATTAAAAAAAATAGTTGGAAATTATGCAAGAAGATTCTCAGACAAGTCAACTAATTTTGAATTACTGCACTTGCACATGAAAACAGTCCATGAAAGAGAAACTTCAGAATTATTTGAAATTCATGCAAAATTAATAGATAATGGCAGAAACACTACATCTCAGGTAACAGATAGAAATGTATTCGTAGCTGTTGATTCTGCTTTAAAAAAAATAGAGGAACAATGATATGCCAACTGATGTAAATGCAACAATCCAAGCATTAGAACCAATTATAGGACCATTGAATCATTTGATGGGTGTATTACAATACTTGGTTGGTGGAATATTTGGATTATACTTGATCTTAGTAATACTTAGATGGTATGAATCCAGAAGATTAGCAACTTTAATGAGAGATGTAAAATCAGAATTAAAAGCATTGAACAAACATTTTGGTGTTAAAGTTAAACCAACAAGAACACAGAAAGAAATTAAAAGAATAAAAAGGCTTTTCAGGAGATAATCCATTATTTTTCTTATTTTTATATAATAACTTTTATAAACATATAACACATCATACTCAAATATGGACTTTAAACAAAACATTATTAATGAAATAAAAGAAGTAACAAAAGCACAAGAAGTAAAGGTAGAGATACCTCCTGATCCAAAACTAGGTGATTTTGCAATACCGTGCTTCCAATTCTCAAAATTAATGAAAAAAGATCCGCAAAGAATAGCACAATTTCTCAAATCAGAACTAAAAAACAATGTACAAGGTGTAAAAGAAATAAAAGTTATAGGGCCATACTTAAACTTCTTTATTGACAAGACAATTTTGGTAGAAAATGTACTAAAACAAATAATCAAAGAAAAAAACAAGTATGGCTCGGTAAATGTAGGGAATAAAAAGACAATTGCAATTGATTATTCTCATCCAAACATTGCAAAACCTTTTAACATTGGCCATCTAAGAAGCACAATAATTGGAAATTCTTTGTACAAGATGTTCATTTTTTTAGGTTATAAAGTTCAAAGACTTAATTATTTAGGTGACTGGGGCACACAATTCGGTAAAATAATAAATGCTTATCTAATGTGGGGTGATGACAAAGAATTAGAAAAAGGTGGAGTTGGTTACCTTGTTGACCTTTATGTAAGGTATAATAAAGAAGAAAAAAATAATGAAGAATTACATGATCAAGCAAAACAATGGTTCAAGAAACTCGAAGAAGGCGATAAAACAGCAAAAAAACTATGGAAACAATTTCATAAGATAAGTTTAGATGAATTCAAAAAGATTTATGTTTTATTAGGAACAGAATTTGATTCTTTTGACGGAGAATCAAGTGTTATGAGTACTGTTTCTGAAACAATTGACTTAATTAAACAAAAAGGAATAACAGAAATGAGTGATGATGCATTAGTAATTCCTTTGGGTGAAGATAAACCTCCTGCAATTTTATTAAAAGCAGACGGTGCAACAACATATTTAACAAGAGACTTGGCAGCAATCAGAATAAGAAATAGATTATATGATCCTGTTAAGATCATTTATGTTGTTGGTGGTGAACAAAAATTTCATTTTAATCAAATATTTACAGCTGCGCACATGATGGAATGGGACAAAGCAGAACTACTTCACATAGATTTTGGTCTTTACTTAGACAAAGACGGAAAAAAATTATCAACAAGAAAAGGAAAAATAATATTAATGAAAGACGTTCTTTATGAAGCAGTTGAATTAGCATCAAAAATAATTAAACAAAAAAATCCCCACCTAAAAAATAAAGATGAAGTTGCAAAAATGGTTGGCATTGGTGCTATAATGTTTGGCGACCTTGTAAATGATCGTATCAAAGACGTTGTTTTTGACTGGGACAGAATACTTGACTTTAATGGCGATACTGCGCCATACATACAATATTCTCATGCAAGAATATGTTCTATATTAAGAAAAGCACTTGGTAAGGGGTTAAAACCAACAAAAGACATTAATTTCGCATTATTCCGAGATGAATCAGAGCATAAATTAGTCACAATGTTGTCAAACTTCTCAGAAATAATAATCGACTCAATAAACCACTATAAACCATCTATATTGTGCAGATATTTACTAGATTTAGCACAAGCATTAAATGAATTCTATCACAGGTGTGTTGTAATTGATGACAAAAATCCAGAACTTAGCAAAGCTCGGTTATTATTGGTTGATTGTGTAAGACAAGTTCTAGCAAATGGTTTGGATTTATTAGGAATAAGATTTCCTCAAGAAATGTAGATAAAAAATAAAAAAAAGAATAAGTTTATTCTTCATTAACAAGTTTATAAAACTCTTCTCTTGCTTTCATTAAACGTTCATGCCTTAGTTTTTGTCTTTGTTTCATTAATCTTTCTTCTGCGTCTATTCTTTTTTGCTCTGTTTTTTGTTTTTCAATGTTATTTTTTACTTGTTTTCCATTTTCTGCATATCCTAATTCAACTATTGCTTCTTCACTCATTTCAATTGTAGCTCCTGTTACTTCAGTTGTTTCTCCACTTGGTATGTGGATTGGTATTTCTATTGTTGTTTCTGGTTTTACTATTGTTAATTTTTGTTCTTGTTTTGTAACAGCCATACTGCCAACAATTGCTCCATATAAAATTGCTAAAGCTCCTACTGTGTTAACAACTCTTCTTGTAACCTTGCTATGGTTCCAATGATCAACAATATTATTCAAAAAACTTGGTACATTTGCAGGATTACCTACATTAGGAACAACTCCTGCATGTTCAGCATTATAAAATTCTGAAAAACGCATATAATCAGCAGCAGCAGGATGCGCTCTAGAATAATTAGCATATTCTTTTAAAACAACATCTGGTAAATTTCTTCTAAAATTAGAATATTGTTGATTGGTTATTGGTGCAGCAGCAGCACCTGCAGGACCCGGAACAGCCCCAAACACACCATGATAATCTGCTTTTTCATTAACTAAAAATTCAGGAAATGTTTCTTGAGCCAGGCCTCTTGCTTTTCTTACACTACGATTATGATTATAAGATTTTCTTAATTCTAATCTTAATTCTTTATATACATTATAATTTGTGCCTGCATTTCCAGGTGTTCCTACAAATTCTGTTATTTCATCTAATCCATTATACACATAATCTGGACAAAAAATTTCTAATATTCTTTTTAATACCATTGTTTATAACCCCCTATATACTCTGTTTATTAATTTCCGTCTTGCATTCCTAACACATTACAACCATCTGCTTGTGTGTCATCATGAAGAACTGTTTTACCATGAGGATAAGTTTGATTACCACCCATAACATTATCAACAAAACCATTTACTAATTTTTCTTTGATATCAAGTTTTCTACCTTCTAATCCTGCTTCTGCTTTGATTCTTTCTCTTTCTGTTAATTCTTTTGCTTTTGCTTTTTCTTCTTCAGATTCAATCTTTGCTCTTTCTGTTTTACCTTTTTCTTTTTCTTTAACTATTGCTGGTGATTGTTTAGCATATTCAATTTCTTCTTGTGATACTTGTTCTGGTGGTATGCTTTTATCTGGTGTTTGTACTTTATCTTCTAGTGTTTGTTTTGTTATTTTGTCTTTTGGCTTAACTGGTTGTTCTTTTTGCGGTGGTTTATTCCACCAAGCAACAACATCATTCACTTTTTTACATATTGGTTTAGCATAAATACTGCCTATTAATGTTAATGCAGCTAAAGTATATACAATTCCTCTTGTCCAATTGCTATTTAGAGTATCCCAAATAGAGTTGTCAGGTTGACGAAATGCATGATCATGAATATTTCCCATAGCAATTCCAGGATATTGGTTATTGATAAATACAAAAAACTGACTATAGTGACGACCATTTCCTGCTGTAGGATTTCTTTTACAGAATTGTTTATATTCTTTTAAAAAACGATTACGTAGATTTCTTCTTAATAAACTATATTCTAATGCATTAATTTCTCGCAAATTAGGCACTGCTGCTCCTGGTGCTGCATGATCTATCTCCAAATAAATATTATCAAAATCATCCATTCCATTTGCCATGAATTGAGTAAAACTTTCTCTAGGTTGATTATATTTTTTTCTTAATCTACAATGATGTCTATAAATTCCTATTAATCTAAATCTTAAATCTCTAAAATTATCTTCATTAACATCTTGAGGCCTAAGTCCATCAGGATGAAAAGTTGCTTCAAAAACACCATATTCTCTATTGTAAAATCCAGGATACAAAATATTTGCTATCTCTCCTAATACCATTTAATAACCCCTCCAAAATAATTTTTTATATAAGTAATATATAGAATTAGGGTAATGAGTTATTATTTATAAAGTTTACTAAATAATTACTACAGAGAAATAGTAAAAATTAGTTTAATACATTTGATATATCAGTTCCAACACCATCAACAAGCAAGATTTTTTTGTTTCTTACATATAACGTCTTACTATCTTCTGGCTCTGCATATTTAGAAAACACTTGTACAAGTTCATCATAATTTCCTTTGCCTTGACTTGATATATAATCAGACCACTCATCAGCACTCTTTTCATTAGTATACATGCTAAAATCCCCCCTTTTTTCAGTTGTCAAATATAACTTAAATATATTTGTATATTATGATAAACACGTTATATAAAGATATGTAACCACTATTAAATAGGAAAAACCAAAAACTTTATATATTATTTAAGCTTTCTTTACAACCAAGCAGTGACATATTCTAAAATGAGGCATATTTGCTGCTTTTTTCACATAATTATTCCGAAAGATATATAAACTAGTATAACAATAAGTATACTAGTATGTTTATAACTAACATGGCAAATAGAAGATTTGGAGGAATTGAAGAAGCTTATGTTATTTCTGAGACTGATCTAGATCTGGCTCTAAAATTATTTAACGAAGATCATTCAAATAGGGCCCCAATTGAGATAATGGCTGAATCATTATTAAAAAAAGGTTTTCTAAATGACTTGGTTTATGGAAGATATGGTACAACAAACCAGCATGAATACAAAAGCGTTCTTTTTAGATCAACAAAAATCGATTGTTCTGATGAAAAATTAAGAGAATTCAAAGATTTATTAGATAGAAAAGAAATAAACTTAGATGATTTATTAACAGAATTAACAAGACAAGAAAATTCATATTCTGTTACTGAATTAATAAGGCACAGAGGTTCGCAAACCGAGTATGAAAAATTAGAAAGAGAATTAAGTAGAAACGGAGAGCAATTAAAACATTATACTGGTAAAGAAGATTTAGGATTAATTGGAAATGGAGTTTATTTTGAATTTTTTGAACCTGATAAAGAAATTGAAATTAATGGAAATTTATTAAGTTTAGAAGACGTTGCTAAGGAATTTCTTAAAGATTATGCAAGATTCTTTGTATTAAATCAAAAAGGTGCTGATGAATATGATGCTGTTTGTAAACTAGAAAAAAGATTAAAAACACTTATTGATGCAGGATATGAAAGAATTATTGTTGATGGTATTAAATCAGTAGATAAACATCTCTTATATTCTTTATTAAGCAATGATCCAATTCAAAGATCAAAAGATGTATTTGAATTTCTTGAACTAGGTGCTAATAGATTCTGCAATGGAAAACCAATTGAACATTGTAATTACATGGTTGGTATTAAGAGCACTCATAAATTACGTTTACACTTATTACAATACATAGAAGGCATAAAAAAACAGAAAAAAGAGCAATTAAAAAAAGCAAAAGGACGTGTATCAAAACAAACAACAAACAGAGAAGTTGAAAAATACAGACAAGAAGAACATGATAGGCACATGAGTCAAAAAAGATCACAAGGATATAAACCAGAAAAACAAGAAAAAGAACAAAAACTTCCTTTTCCTTATATAGAAGACTTAAGAAATTATGAAGTAGTAGGATTAAAAACAGTTTCAGACAGTTTTTTTGATCTGCCGCCATATCAACAAGATAAAGTAGAGGAATTAATACAAGAAAAATTCAGAGAATTAATTGCAAAAAATGAAAATCTTGACAATATTTTACTGAATCCAAATTCATATAAAGAAGCTTATAGATTTGCATTTGAATATTGTGGCGCACTGATCAAGCTTTGTGAACACAAGAAAAACAAAGGCATAGAAATTAATTATGGGAATTTATTATCAGCACAAATACAAAAATATGCAGCAGCATTCTTTGGAGATTTTAAAGCATTACCAAAGAAAAAAGATCATGTATTGAATGAAACTCTTTTACTTTGGCAAAAAGGATTAAAAAGAGCAAGATCTGGAAGATATCTTAATAATAATCAAATGCATTATGATAATTTGACACAAGTAATTGAAGATGAAACACCAGTTATTGCAGAAGTACAAGCTCAAGATTCTAAACAAGACATAGACAGTGCATTAGCAGATTTCTATAAATTAAGGCAAGCAATATAAATTTTGGTTAAACATTTACTAATATTTATAAATAAATTCTTTTTCTACATACAAATAATGTCAAAAATAATTGCAATAGACGAAGCAGGAAGAGGACCAGTAATAGGTCCAATGGTAATGACAGGAGTTCTAGTTGATGAAAAAGATCTAGATAAATTAAAGACAATTGGTGTTACAGATTCTAAACTAATTCCATCACACAAAAGACATGCAATGCTAGAAAAAATAAAAGACATAATAATTGACCATAAAACAATCATTGTATCAGCAGAAGAATTAAACCAAAGAATGAAGATAATCAACCTAAACCAGATAGAAGCAATAAAAGCAGCAGAAATAATCAATCATTTTAACAAAATAGATGTAGAAACAGCAATCATTGACTGTCCATCACCTAACATAGGAGCATACAAAAACTATATAGAAAGACATCTTGAAAGAGAGATAGAACTAAGGCCAGAACACAAAGCAGACTTGAATCATGTTTCAGTTGGAGCTGCTTCAATAATTGCAAAAGTTACAAGAGATGATGAAGTAAAAAAACTAAGACAAGAAATAGGACATGATTTTGGATCAGGTTATACGTCAGACCCAAAGACACAAGACTTTCTAAAACAAAACTTTGACAAATATCCAAACTTATTCAGAAAACGTTGGTCTTCATGGAAAACTCTGGATATGGAGAAGAAGCAAAGTAAACTCTTAGATTTCTAACCAACCATCTGCATCATGAACAAAGTAAAACCAAAGATCAACATCAAAACATAATAGGTTTTGTTCCAACGCAAGATCTTTATACCATCAAAATTACCATATGGAATTAGGTTGAAAAGACCAATCCAAGTATTTATCATGAATCCATAACTAAACACTGTTGCAACAAAACCTAATTCAGCTAAACTTGCCCACACAGACAAAACTAAGAAAACAACAGCCATTACTAAATTTGTCAAAGGACCTGCAATCGAAATCTTACCATTTACTCTTTTATTTACATAACCAGAAATCATTACAGCACCAGGCGCTGCAAACACGATTCCAACAAAATAAGCAAGTATTAAAGCTAAGAACAACATTGCTCTGTTAGCACGAAACTCTGCATAACAACCAAATCTTTGTGCAACTATCTTGTGGCCTAGTTCATGAAACACAAATCCAGTGCCAACTGCAACAAGAGAAATAACCAAATTTTTCATAAATTCTAAAGAAAATATTTGTCTAGTACCAAGTATAAATGCAAATGCAATAGAAATAAAGATCCATGACTTAGCCAAGTCTCTTATTTCTTTTTCAGAAGTAGAATAACCTAGAACTTTGAATGTTTTATACTTGTGTTGTTTGAATGGATCATATTGCATAATATTTTAATAAAAGTTCTTATTATTTAAATATCTTTGCTATCAAGGCAACACTATTTCTCCTGCATCTTGCATAGCAACAGCACTATACACTCTTGACCAAAACAATCCTCTTGTCTTTCTTGAATATTTATTCCAATCAATTTCCCATCCAAGATTTTTATGATAAAAATCCTTTATCAAATAACCAATATGTTTTGGATGCCAACCCTTATTTAACATATCTCCTATAAATTTACTTAAAGCCCTTGGTTGTAATGCTCTTGGACAAGGATATGCAATAAAGTTCTTTGTTTTATCATTTAAATTAGGATCAGCTTCAGCCATATTCAATGCTTCCCATGGGCCAAGTTCATCCCCACTATCAAAATAATAATGAAATTCGGAAAGATCAGAATTTTTATATTCATTGACTAAATTAGCAGCACCTTCATCACTTATGTAAGGTATGTGTCCTGTAATATTTTCAGAATGCTTAACAGCCAATTCTTTGTCCCACATGCAAGCTAATAAATAATCAAGATCTTCTGAATAATAATCATATTGACCATTGCTATCTGCATTATGAACAACCATTACAATATCTTGCAAAGATTCACCTAAGGAATATCTTCTTTTTTTCTTATGCAAACTAAATGGTGATCTCATTATCCTCATATAACCAGGGTCGCCGCAATCTGTTATATCTTCATTAACACATTTTTCTTCAGTATCACTAATTGTTATAGGCGCATCTTTATGTTGTTTAGCATTTTGTCTTGACCTTAGTGCTAAATACTCTTTTAACCTGCCAATACCACTAAAAACCAAACCAGCATCTAGACCTGGTGCAGGATTTCTTTTTATATCGTGTGGGACAGTAACCAAATATTTTTCTCTTAATTCGCTATCAAGATAACCAATACTTTTTATATCTTCATAAGCTTGTGTTCCTTGTCTTATCTTAAAATTAATATGCCAACCAGATGGTGTAAGATCAATCATATGCGCAACCTTTAATCTTTTTAATAATCTTGTCTCATGTTTGATTACAGGCAGCATATGTTTTTCAAAAAAATGTAATTGTGATCCTACATTAGAATACAGTTTGCTCGCATCACTAAGATAAATTTCAGCATCTTTAGCAAACAAAACACTATTTTTATTAAAAATAGGATGATACACTTCTAAATTTCTTTCAACTGTGAGTTTATGTATCTGATCAATTGGTTCTGCTGTTACAAGCAATTTATTAGGATCCCACCCATACTTTATTAATTCCAGACCATGGCCAAGAACCCAGTAACAATCTTCAAAAGCATTACATAGTTTAGGAAAAACAGCTTCATAATATTCTGATTCATTCATACTCACTTCACCTCGTTTCGTTCGTAGCATGCAAAACAAGTTTTGCATTCATTATCTATCACTACTTTATTTTTTATTTTATTTTATTACCAATTAACAGTTCTTCTCCAGTGACTCATTTTTGTCTTATGCTGAACATAGAATGGTCTTATCCAGCCAGTCATTCTTTTAACAGGACTTGTCTTATAACCGCCTAACACTTTATAATATTTTGCTTTTCCTGCCATTAATGCAACCATGTCAGCAGGATGCACATGGTGTTTTATATAAACATTAAAAACAGCCCTAATAACATCAGGATTTAGTTGTTTTCCTTCACTACTATTAATATCTGCAACTAAGTTAGGATGCAGCCTAATATTTTTTAATTCATTATATTTTTCTGAATATCTTTTTTCATAATTAGGATGCCTAAACATTTCCATGCCTTGATCAAACTCTACATGTGCTGCGTGAACATCGCTTTTTAAATATTTTTTAATTGCTTTTTCAACACCCCATGACATCACAGGCAAATCAGTTGTAATTGAAGAAGCATAGCATGCTGCATCATAATAATTATCTCTTCTTAACCTAAACAAATCATCTAATGAAAGTTCATGACCATTGCAAGGAGTAAAACGAGGAGTTGCAACATTAAAAGATGTTTCTTTAGCTGTTTTTCGACCTACTTTATCAGGACAAACTTTGTGTTTTTGATGAAATGAGTACGGAGTTCTAATATCTCTCATGAATTTCGGATCACCATTTGCACTTAGGTCAAGAGAAATTACTTTTCCATCATGAGCCCATTGGTCACCTATAACAACAGGTAGCGTATTGTTGTATCTTGCTGCTCTTTTCATTGCTAATATTGCAATATATTCTGCTAATTTTCCCCAACCATCATATGCCCATGCTTCAGCATCAGTAAGTATTCTTCTTCTTTTTGAACCATATCTTCTATACAAGTTTCTTTTTCTTTCATCTTCACTTACAAAACCAATGCTTTGTAATAATCCGTACGCACGTTCGTTTTTAGGAACCCTAAAACCATAATGATAACCTTGGCCAGTTGCTACAACCAAAGGCGTGATGCCTAAACTTCTATAAACACTCATCATTGCTTGGTGAAATGGTTCTAAATCCCAGAACAAACCTACCATGTCTCTGTAATTTGCTCCAGCATCTCCATGACAAACACGTTCAACATCTATAACACACACTTCATTATCCTCATCATGTACTGATCTAAATATATCTGCTGTTTTGTCTAATATCTGACCCATTTGCCATACTTCTTTTGTTCTATATTTTCCAGCTGTTGGAACTCTTAATCCGTATTCAACTAAATACATAGAAGACATTAATTTTCCTAACTCTTGAAGATTTCTTGATTTTGATAAAGCACCATAATTTTGTGGATAACCAATATCTGCTTGTTGTGTAATCCAATTAGGAACACCGCAGTATTCTAATATTCTTTTTATGACTTCAGGATGTCTGTAAAAGTCTTTTTCTTTCATTGGCATTTTTTATCACTCCGTTTTATCTATTTTTATTAAAATTCCTTCAAGAAAAAGAAGACAAGTTATATATAAGCATTTGTGTTGTGCAAATACATCAAAAACTATATAAATCATCTAAACATTTATATATTTAATAACATAAAATACTAATAAAAATGTCAGAATTGCTTGAAAAATACGGATTTGAGAAAGGGGATAGTGATGCAGACAGCCCAGGCTTCCCTAAACCAATAAAAAAGTTCAGGCTAATATGGGAAAGATATTTTGCATCTATTGAAGAACCTTATTTCTTTGTATTATCAACAATGAGAGATTCATTAGGTTGGACAGACGTTGACAAGATAAAAGACATTTTCTCTGCATCAGAAACATCAGCATTCTATGGCTCAATTGGATCAAGATTAGCACTTGCTCAAGACAGAGTTGCTCAATATTCAGCATCTATTGGCAAATTTCTCACAGAATTATTTAAAATGGTTAGAGAATTAAGAGTAATAGATCAAAGAATAAAGCTTCAAGACGATGCAACAAAAGGAGATAAAGCAGCTGACAAAGCATTAAAAGGCATTTGGACAGACTTGGTTGAACAAGGAGCAAAGAACCCTTCTTCTGTAATAGGTTTGTCAAGAGAAGTAGGTTTTACCATTTTGCCAGATCTGTTCTTTGGAACATATGTAAAGAAATCAGACGATGTTCACAGCGCTGTAAAAGATCTTAAGTTTAATGAAAAAATAAAAGAAGTTTTGGCAAGAAAATTAAAATCTTACATGGTTTGGAAAGAAAAAACATATGAAGAGTGGACAGCAAGACAATCTTTTTTAAAAAAATACATTAAACAGTATTTTTTAACAATAAAGATGTACATGAACTGGTTAAGACCATACATGACACACATAAAAAGATTAGGCATGGATGAATCAAAACTAAACTCTCCTGATCTTATTGCAGGATTTGAAACATCTATGACAGAGCTTGAACTATTGTTCAAGAAAAAAGATAAAAAAAGCAAACATCATTCAATAATTTCTGTTCATTTCTTGTTCAAGACACAACCAAAGATGGAATTTCACCAGGACGGTTACCAGCACAGGGGACCAATACATGTGGGAAGAGTCATAATGACATTCAGAGGTTTTGTATGGACAGATGAACAATTAGAAGAATACAAAAAATACAGAAAAGAAGAAGATTTCGAATTATTGGCTACTATTAATGAAGAGATAAATGCCGCAATGAACACATTAAGTTCTGATATAAAAAATTATTTGTTAAATATTGGAGAAACAACAGAAGAAGAAGAAAAACTAATAAAAGAATTTAATATTGACCAAGCAGAGTTATCAAGATGGCAGACAAGTTATAAAAGTGAAAAGGATAGAGGCTATAAAAAAAGTTTGAAAGAATATATTAAAGAAAATAAAGAAGCAAAAGGGGAAAAATTAGAATTAACATCAGTTTTTGATCCTTTTAAACATCTTGCAAATGGATTTTCTGAAATGATTACCGGAAGAGATATATTTAAATTTAAAGAAAGCACGCCTGAAAAAAGACCAACAAAAGCACAGGTTTGGTTAGATAAACAAAATGAGGAAAAAGCAAAAGAGAAAATGTTAGGCCCTTTATGGACTGTTTATGAAATATTTAAAAAAGCGCATGGAATGTTAGCATGGTAATCAAAGATGACCTTCTTAAGGGAATTGAAAAACTTTCCCCAGAAGACAGACTAAAAAGATTAAAAGAAATAGAAGAACGAATAAAGCTAGAAGAAAGAATAACAGAGGAAATAATTGTTAAAGAAAGAGAAGAAACAAGAGAAAAACAAGAAACAGATGAAAGAACAGAAAGAGAAGAAAGAGATAAAAGACAAAAACAAAGAAAAAAAGAATTAGAAGAAGTTGTTGAACAGGAAAAAATAGTTGAACAAGAGCAAGAATCAGTAAAACAAGTAGAATATCATGCACGACTAGTAACAGAAGTTGATCAAACACTCAACAAAATGGAGTACATGAACCAAGAACAATTATCAACATACCAGTCCCAAGCACAGGACATGTATGACAAGCTTAATCAAGCTTATTCAACTGCAGTTGGTTGGATGAAAGATGACATTAGATCTGAAAAAGAACGTTTGAAAAAACTAGGCCAAGAATTAAAATGGTGGGAAAGAGCACCAGGTGATGATTATATAAAATAATTCTGTTTTTTATCATACAATCTATACACAATATAACAATAACCTTTATATAACAAAAATCGCCGATTTTTGAGTATAAATTCATCGCTGTGCGATAAATTTATAAATTAACCTTATTTCTATCAATCTACTATGACTCAAGACGAACTTCAACAAAAATATGTACAATTACAGCTTTTGGATCAACAAATTAAACAAGTACAGCAGCAGATCCAAGCAATAGCAAAACAATTAAATGACGTTGTTTATTCTATTCAATCTTTAGAAGAGTTTAAGAATGTTAAACCAGGAACAGAGGTTTTTGTACCAATTGTAACAGGCATATTTGCAAAAGCAGAGCTAAAAGATGCAAAGAATGTTAATATTAATGTTGGAAGCAATGTTGCTGTGAATAAAGACCTAGATGATGCAAAGAAATTATTAGAAGAACAATTAACAGAACTTGAAAACATCAGGCTAAAACTTTCTAATGACGCACAAAAGATGATTGCTCAAGCACAGTTATTACAAACAGAGATAATGACTCTCCAACAAAAGTAGGTGGATGTATGTTTAAATTCCTTAAAGAAAAATTAAAAAATGTAGTTAACAAGTTTTCTAAAAAGATAGATGAAGAAGGTGTTGAAGAAGAAGTTGTTGAGGAAATACAAGAAAAACCAACTCCACCAACACCCAAAGAAGAAGCTCAAGTAAAGCCGGCTGTTATTCCAGAGATTACAGAACCAAAACCTAAGAAAGAAGAAAAGGAGAAAAAAGGTGAAGAAAGACCAAAGGTTGAAGACAAAATAAAAAAGAAAATAGAACAAGGCAAAACTCCTTCTATACATGAACTTGCACAAAGAAAAAAGAAAACAGTTCAGCCGAAGATAGAAGTTGTTAAGAAACCTGAAGAAGTAAAAAAAGAAAAAAAGGAAAAACCAAAGGAAATAAAAGAAAAACAAGTAGAAAAGGAATTCATTAAAGAAATACAAGAACCAGAAGAACTAAAACCAAAACCTAGTGCAAAAGACATTCTAAAACAAGTAGAAGAAGAAGAACAGCCACCAAAAGAAGATAAAGACTTAACAGCAGACGAACTAATAAAAGAAGCAGAAAAAATAGTTTTGCCAGAAGACAAGATCCCGACTGCAAAACAATTAAGAGAACAGTTTGAAAAAGAGAGAAAAGAAAAATTACTTTCCACTGAAAAAAAGGAAACATTTGCACCAGAACCAGAAGCAAAAGGACTATTCCAGAAAATAAAGCAAAAGTTTGTTACAAAAAAAATAAATGACAACCAGTTTGAAGAAATATTCTGGGACCTAGAAGTTGGTTTAATGGAAAACAATGTTGCATTAGAAGTTATTGAAAAAATAAAGCTTGATCTTAAACAAAATCTTGTTGATAAACCAATCAGAAGAGGCAAGATCTCAGAAGTCATAATGGATTCTCTTAAGAACAGTATTACTGAAGTTCTAGATATAGAAAAATTAGATGTGATAAATAGTGTCAAGACACACAAGCAAACAGAAAACAAACCTTACATAATATGTTTCTTAGGCATAAATGGATCAGGCAAAACAACAAGCATTGCAAAGTTCGTCAAATTATTGCAAAAAAATAATCTTACAAGTGTTATATCTGCAGCAGATACGTTCAGAGCAGCTGCAATACAACAATTAGAAGAACATGGTAAAAAACTTAATACAAAAGTAATAAAGCATGATTATGGAGCAGACGCAGCAGCTGTTGCATTTGATTCTGTCAAATATGCAGAAGCACATAACATAGACGTTGTGTTGATTGACACAGCTGGTAGAATGCATAGTAATGTTAATCTAATGGATGAACTTAAAAAGATTATCAGGGTCAATGATCCTCATCTAAACATATTTGTTGGCGAATCAATCACAGGCAATGACTGCGTTGATCAAGCAAAAAAGTTTAATGAAGCAGTTGGAATAAACGGCATAATATTAACAAAAGCAGATGTTGATGAAAAAGGTGGAGCAGCTTTATCAGTAAGCTATGTCACAAACAAACCAATACTGTACTTAGGCATTGGCCAAGAATATGCTGATTTACAAGAATTTGACAAGGATAAAATTATGGCTAATTTGGGTTTTTGAATTTCCCACCATCCGACCTCCCACCACCCACCCATAGCCAATAAACAATTCACAATCACAAAATAAAAAACAAAAAGAGGCATAACAAAAATGAACATAACAAAACATTTAAGACAATCATTTCAAATAATTTCTTTAAACAAGCACGAAATTAATCAAGTCGCACATCATGGTTCTACGTGGTTGGCTGTTTTTTTATTCGGTTTCTGGAGTTTAATTGCTGGCTTATTTATGAAAGATTATATATCAGCAATTGGTTGGTTTTTTGAAGCAATAATTTTAACATATGTTGTTGCATCAATCTATTACTTATGTGCAATAATGTTTAAATCCAAAACAGACTTTAATCATTTGTATAGGCCTTGGGGTTATGCTCAATTATTTGTAGGTATAAGTTTCTTAATAAACAAATTATTTTCCACCAACTTCGCATTAATATTATCAATCATCTTAGAAATCTGGTGCATAATAATAGCATATACAATAATAAAAAACCAGTTTCATCTAAAGTCGTGGAAAGCTCTTATCACAGTACTAGTACCAATAATAATCTTAGTAATAATTGTGATGACAAACTCAACAGTGCTGTTAAACATAGTGTCAAGTTCTGGATTGGTGAGTGGGTTGGTGTTTTAAGTTTTTTTTATCTCCCTTTTCTTAATTCTTCAATTCTGTCTCTTGCTTCAATAAGTTCTTTATCACTTAACCCGTCGCTTAAGTTGATAGGAACCCAATCTCCTGAAACTGTATCAAAATGATTAGGTTTAGAGAATTGTTTTAATACTTCAACTTCATAAATTAAACCTTTTTTTAAAATATCATTATAAATTTTAGTTCCAGGAAATGGTATAAATAACCTTGGTCTTGGCAAAATACCTGTCTCTTTAATCCCTTTTATAGTTTTTTCTAATGATTCTCTTGTTTCTCCAGGCAATCCAACAATAAAAAATGCTTTTGTATCTATCCCCTCATTTTGTGTACATTCTATTGCGTGATAAATTTGTTCTAGTGTAATATTTTTTTTGACACTTTTTAATATATCTTCATCAAATGATTCAATTCCATACATTACTCTTTTACAGCCTGTTCTTGCCAATGCTTTTGCTAATTCTTTATCCATATCATTAACTCTTGCAGTTATTCTATATTTTCTACCAAATTCTGAAGCTATTTCTCCTATCTTGATTGCTCTTTCTTTATTATATGTAAAACTTTCATCAATAAAGTAAAAATCACTTGGATCTAGTTTATTTGCATTTTCTATTTCATTCATTATTCTTTGCATAGAAAAACTTCTAACTTTTAAAGAACCAATTTTTGTAGGAAATGATTTATAGCAAAAACCACAGTTACCATAACATCCTCTTGCAAATCCTAATTCTACGCTTATTCCTTTTACTAATTTGCTAAATTCTGGCCACTTAGAATAATCTATTTGTGCAATATCATCAATATTACTTATTAGATCCCTTTTTTTTGTTGGAATCAAATTATCTCCTTGCCTTATAATTATTCCATCTGGAACTTGTTCTCTTTTTTTAGTGATATATTCTATCAGTTCAACTATTGTTATATCTCCTTCTCCTATAACACCATAATCTATTTCTGGGAAAACTTTCATCAAAACATTTGTGTCATTTAAACCATAAGAACTCATCAATGTTCCCCCTACAATTATTATTTTTCCTTGTTGTTTTAAGATTGGAAGGTTTTCTTTAAAGAATTTATAATTGTCCAATTTTGATGTTAATCCTATGATATCACAATCTGCAACTTGTTCTAAAGACGCATCCTCATCATTAAGAAAATCAACAATAGTTACATCATACTTGTTTCTTAGAGCAGCTTCAATATACGCAATCCCTCCTAAGAATCTTAAATCAGGATTAGCTTTATCTCCGCTATAACCTTGAGGAGGATTTATTAGTCCAATTTTCATTTTATGGTTTCAGAATTTCCTTTTTAATTGAATCCTAAACTCTTCTGATGACTTTTTCCATTCTTCATCACACTTTACTGCGCAATTAAACTGCACATTCCCAACAGGGGTGTTGAAATTTAAACCAGCTTCTGGAACAAGTTGCACAACACCATTTATTGTTCTGTATGCAAAACCTATCCAGTTCCCCTTGTTATTAGGATTACAGCCTACTTCATAATGGAATATTTCTGTTCCATTTGGTAGAACATACTTGTATATGTGCAAAGCTTTTGAACCTCTTGTATGAATATCTGCACCAGTGTATCTATCTGTATCTTGAGCTCCTATTGTTTGTTCTCCATTGGTTTTTGCGTAAAATGGACCTAAAAATCTGTAACCACCAAATCCTGTTACTCTGTCTCCTAAAATAAATTGGTAAAATTGAATTCCTTTTGGATCATCAACTATTTGTGTTCTCCATTTTCCTGGTTCTCCAAAATAAAATGTTTTAACATCTTTATGATCTATAGATCCTGAAATTCCTAGATCACCAAATTTGCCTGCTAAATAAGCAATCATAGTTTTTTCTCCTAAGTCTTGTGTTTGTCCTAAACCAAATATTAAATCATTTAAGTCATAATGCAAAGTAAATGAACTCATTTTACCAAGATCACTTTCTCCATATGCTATTTCTAATATTAGATTGTCGCTTAATTTAGTATTAAGACATAATCTTGTTGCATTAACTTTTTCATCAGTTCTTATCTTAAGTTTCATATCCTCTAAACCAATATTAACACCGTATCTTTTTACAGAATCTTTGGTATCATATTCTGCACTCACCTGGTGCTTTCCTATATTTATTTTTGTAATTGTATCTGCATAACCATTCTTTATTCTTGACTCAGTAAACATATCATCAGCTATTGCTGGCTGTGCAAAATAACAAAACGCTGTTGTTAACAATGCAATCATTGTTGGTATTATTTTTCTCATTTCAAAAACCTCCTACATTACTCACAAGCAAATGGTAACTCAATCCTTTATTTATACCTATGTTGTCTAAAATTAGAGACAAAACAACAATATTTAAATACTAGAACATACTTACTTGTAATATGGACATAGAAGTGTTAAGAAAAATAGGATTATCAGAATCTGATACTAGAGTATACTTAGCTTTATTAAAATTAGGAAGAGCAAATGTCACACAATTAGCAGAAAGATCTGGTGTTCATAGAACCAATATATATAGTATACTTGATAAACTAAAAGAAATGGGTTTAGTTAGTTCTTTTAATGAAGATAATAAAATGAAATTTAAAGTTTCTGATCCTGAGAATCTTCTTAATTATTTAAGAGAAAATGAAGAAGCTATAAAAAAACTTTTACCAGATCTAAAAAAGATCAGAGAATCAGTTAAAGAAAAAGTAAGTGTAGATGTTTTTAGAGGTATTAAAGGAATGAAATCTGCTTTTAATGATATTATTAGAGAAAAAAAGAATATTATTGGTTGGGGCTTAACTGGACAATTAAGAAAATATATGCCTGTTTATGCTAAACAATATCTTAGAGATATAAGAAGATTTAAGATAAAAAATAGATATATTTATGTTGAAGGTACTGAATTTAGAGATAAGTTATTTGATGTAAAATTGCTTCCTAAAGAATTCTTAACTCCTGTTGCAACTCAAGTTTATGCAGACAAGATTCATATAACTATCTGGGAACCAGATTTTGTATCTATAACAATAAAAAGCAAAGAGATAGCAAACAATTACAGAAAACATTTTGAATTATTATGGAAGATAGCTAAAAAACCTAATAAAACTTAACCTTACCTTCAAACATTACACCTTTCTTCAACTCAACAGGCCTCCAGTCATCTATAACTAACTTAGCATCTAACCATTTTGCTAATTCTTTTGGATTGCCGATTGTAGCACTCAACCCAATTATCTGAACCTTTGATAACAATCTTCTAAGAATAGTTATAAGAATCTCTAAAGTAGGCCCTCTACTAATATCATTCAACAAATGAATCTCATCAATAACAACAACACCCACATGTTTAAGCCAAGTTGCATGATGACGAATAAGTGAATCAAGTTTCTCAGAAGTACATATAATAAGATCATAATTAGAAAGATAATCATCCCTTTTATCTAAATCACCGATTGCAATACCAACATTGCACAGGTGAGAATATTTTTTCTTAAAATCTTTATATTTTTCTAAAGCAAGAGCTTTAAGAGGAACAATATAAACTACTTTCCCCCTACTTTCTAATATTGATTTAATTCCACATAACTCTGCAATCAAAGTTTTGCCAGACGCAGTAGGTGTACACACAAGCAAATTCTCACCACCAAGCAAACCATTTTTAATTGCTTTTTTTTGACAAGGTCGCAATTCATCTATTCTCTTATCTAGAACTTTGTATAATTCAGCAGGAATATCTGATTTAATAGATTTAAGTTTCATTAATGGTGGGAAAGAAATACAATATAAAAACTTTACTCATTCATGATGATTCTTTTTTAACCTAAGCACAAACTTACTCAATTCCATCATCACAAACCCGCTACTAGAAACAAGCAAGATCCAACCAATATCAACCCAAGCTAAACCAGTTGTGCCAAAAACAATCTGAGCAGGCTTCCAATAAATAACAATCACCTGCACTAACAAAGAAATACAAACAGCACCAATTAACCAAAGATTAGAAAATGGATTCAATTTCTTCAAACTAGGTAGAAGTGACCTACTACTCATAACAGCAAACATTTGAAACATTACCAAAGTTGAAAAAGCAATTGTTTGTGCCTTAGTCAAATCAATTTCATGATATCTATTGAAAATAAACAATGTACCTAAACCCATGATCACACCAAACACCATTATAGAAATCAGAATCTTTGTTGTTATTGGTTTTTCTTTAGGATCTCTTGGTTCGCGCTTCATTATACCTTCTTCAGGTGATTCCAAACCAAGACCTAAAGCAGGCAAATCATCTGTCAAAAGACTCATAAGTAAAATCTGCAATGGTAACAAAGGCAATGGTAATTTTAATAAAACAGACATTAACACAGCAGTAACTTCACCAGCATTACAAGACAATAAATATTTAGCAGACTTAATCATTTTATCATAAATGTCTCTGCCAATTCCAATTGCTCTTACAATTGAAGCAAAATTATCATCAACAAGAGTAGCTTCTGAAACTTCTTTTGAAACATCTGTTCCTGTTATACCCATTGCAATTCCAATGTCAGCTTTTTTAAGAGCAGGCGCATCATTCACACCATCACCAGTCATTGCAACTATGTGTCCTTTTTTTTGCAAAGCATCAACTATTCTAGACTTTTGTATAGGCAATGCTCTGGCAACTATTCTTATTTTTTCAATCTTTTCAAGTAATTCAGAATCAGTCATTTTTTCAAGTTCTTGTGCATCAAGCACAATATCTCCTTTTTTAAATAGACCAATTTTCTCAGCAATTGCTTTTGCAGTTATTGGATGATCACCAGTGATAACCATTACTTTTATGCCAGCTGTATGACATTGTTTTATTGATTGTTTGACCTCTTCTCTTGGCGGATCAATCATTCCTACTAATCCTACAAACACCAAACCTTTTTCAACTGTATCTAATGTATATTTTTTTGATTTTACTTCTTTATATGCAATGCCTAGAACTCTTAATGCATTCTTTGCATATTCATTATTAATCTTAAGAATTTTGTCTTTATCTTTTTTAGTTATTTTTCTTATTCTGCCTTTTTCATATATCTTGTCACAAATCTTTAATAATAAATCAGGAGCGCCTTTTATATATGCCTCTGTTTTTTTATTGATTTTATTTTTATAAATAACTGTCATCCTTTTTCTATTAGAATCAAAAGGCAATTCTTCTACTAATGTAAAATGTTTATGCATGTATTCTTCTTCAAATTTGGCTTTTTTACCTAAAACTATTAAAGAACCTTCTGTAGGATCACCAATAACTTCATACTTTTTTTTATTTAAGTTAAGCTTTGCATTATTACATAGATAACCAATTCTTAATATTAGTTCTAATTGCTTAGAATTAACTTGCTTTTTCTCTGTGGAGAATGTCCCTTTTGGTTCATAACCACTTCCACTAACTCTAATTAATTTATTATCAAAATAAATATCAGTAACAGTCATCTCATTCTTTGTTATTGTTCCTGTTTTATCAGAACAAATCATTGTTGCTGCACCCAAGCTTTCAGCTGCAGGCAATTTTCTTATCAACATATTATGTTTAGCAAGCTTTTTAGTACCCATTGATAAGCCAACAGTAACAATCACAGGCAAAGAATTAGGAATAGTTGAAACAGTCATTGCTAATGCAACTAATAACATGTCTGTAAATGACATTGCACCTTGAATCAATCCTGCAATAAATACAATAGCTATTAAGAACACAGTTATTATTCCTATTTGTTTTGCCATTTGTTGAAATTTCATTTGTAATGGTGTTTTTGTTTCTTCTGTTGTTTCTAATGATTTAGCAATCTTACCAAACTGTGTCCTCATACCAGTACTAGTGACAATGCTCATGCCTTTACCATATGTTACAGTAGTACTCATGAATGCCATGTTTTCTTGGTCTGTAATAGAAGTACCTACTTTATACGGCTCTATTATTTTTTTAGAAGGCACAGATTCCCCTGTTAAACATGCTTCATCTATTTGTAAACTATGTGATTCAAATATCCTTGAATCAGCAGGCACAATATCACCTTCTTCTAATACCAAGATGTCTCCTGGCACAACATTTTTTGCAGGTATCTTTATTTCTTTACCATTTCTTATCACTTTTGCAGTTGGTGCTGATATTTTTTGCAATGCTTCCATTGCTTTTTCAGCCCTATATTCTTGTATAAAGCCCAAGATCGCAGTTAACAACACAATACCAAACATGGCAAATGATTCAATTGTTTCTCCTAAGAATAATGATAAGAATCCTGCAAATATTAATAACATGATCAATGCATTCTTAAACTGATTAAGAAACACTTTTAATGGACCAATTTTTTTGCCTTTTTCTAATTCATTAGGTCCATATTTTCTTAATCTTATTCTAGCTTCTTTACTAGACAAACCTTTTTTACTAGACTTTAATAATTCAAATGTTTTTTTCACATTCTGTGCATAATAATCATGTGTCATTTTTTTCTTAAACCATATTTTTTAATATTGCTAATATTATTTGTACAGCAAAAAATATAACTGATATACTTATTAATATTGTGCCGTGTTTTTTTGTTAATACAAATGATTTTACATATTTTGAAACCAAGAATAATGATAAAATGAATATAATCGCGCCAATTATAAAGCTCAGATAATTAAAACTTCCAGCAACATCAAACCCTTTTGTAAATATTAATATTGGTTTATCAATAATATTTATTGGATTGATCAAAGCAGCAACTCCTAAAACAAGACAAGAATTTACAATAACACTGCCAAACAAATCACCCAAACCAATACTGGTCACGCCTTTTAATGCTGATTCAACTTCTACTGTTAATTCTGGTATAGTTGTTGCAATTGCCAAAATAATAGATCCAATAACAATAGAAGGAATATTCAAGATATTGCTTAATACATTCAGCGATTGTATTAGAATTGAAGTGCTTAATAAAATTGCAGCAATTGTACCACCAAATACTATGATATCTTTCCAAATATATTTTAATTTAACATCTTTTTTTAATTTACCTAGTTTCCCTTGTTGTCTTATTAGTATTGCTAAGTATAAAACAAAACCTAAGATAAGAATTATTCCATCTATATTTGAAAAATTTCCATCAATTCCTAATATTATAGGTAATAAAACAATTGCAATCTCTTTAAAGAAGATTCTTCCAACTATTCCTTTTTTTAGCTTAATCTTGCCTGCAACAAGAACCATGACACCAAGAACCAATGTTAAATCAGTAATATTTGCTCCTATCACATCACCCAATACATAACCACCTTTGCCAATTGACGATGCAAAATAAGCAGTACTAAGCTCAGGTATGCTGGTTGCAATAGCAACAACAACAAATCCAATCACATAATTAGAAATTCCTGTTTGTTTTGCATAATGAGAAATTGCACCTATTGCAAAACTAGCTGACTTCATTATAATATAAATACTGATGAGTATTACTGGTATAAATACTAATAATGGATTGATCTTAAAGAATTCTTTTTTATCAAAATAACTAAATAAAAGAAGCAATGCTACAAAAAACCCAACAACATACCATGAATATTCATGTTTTGCATAAGGTTGGATTGTTTTTCCTTTAACTAACCTCTTTTTTTTCTTCACATTTTACCCCTTTTTTTTAAATTTAAAAATCAACAACTAACTCTTTCACCAATCTTCGGAGCATAAACTTTCTTAATACCAATTGATTTTGCCCATTTTGCCAAATTATCTTCAGCCCACGGGTCACCATGATTTAAGATTAATATTTCAGGTTTAACTCTTTTAATATTTTTCTTAAGACCCATTAAACCTGCGTGAGCAGAAAAATCAAACTGTTTTATTAGACATTTAACATGAATCTTGTTCCCATCTAAAAACATTGTGCCATTTTCTAATAATGACCTTCCACCAGTACCTTCTGCTTGATAACCTGTTAAAAGAATTGCATTCATTGGATCATGCCATAGATATTTTAGATATTCAATAACAGGTCCGCCTGAAACCATGCCAGATGTTGTTACAAATATTCCTTGTGACTTTATTGCATCTTTTCTTCTATTAAAACCTTTGATAAATGTGATCTTTTTATCAAATCCTTTTAATTTACCTATGTTTTGTGCAAACCTTCCTTCTCTTAATAATTTAGAATATACTTTTTTTGCCATTCCATCCAAATAAATAGGAACTCTTGTTTTTAATTCAGATAATATTAATAATATTTCTTGTGCTCTTCCAACTGCAAATGCAGGTATTATAACAGAACCACCTTTGTCTAAGACTTTTTTTATTGTTAATAGAAAATTATTTTTTTGTTTTTCACGATCAGGATGATTTCTGTCACCATATGTTGATTCAGATATTAATATATCAATTTTTTCACTATAATCAAGGTCAGCTTTTGGCATTAACATTGTTTCATTGGTATTATAATCACCAGTATAGAGCAATGTCTTGCCATCTACCCTTAAAAGAATGCACGCACTTCCTGGTATGTGTCCTGCATCAAAGAATTTGAATTTACAATCATTATGAACATATTCTCTTTTATAATTAACATTTATCATCTGAAATAAAACATTAGTAATATTTTCCTTACTATATGCAGGATGTTTATCATTCAATATCTCTATCTTCAACGAATCCTTCAAAAGTAGCTTACACAAGTACTTTGTCATAGAAGTGCAATAAATGTTAGCATTCATTCCTTTAAAATTAAACAAAGGCAATGCACCAGAATGATCAAGATGAGCATGACTTAATAAAACAAGATCAATATCTTCAACATTATTTATGACTTGTGGATATTCAGAATCTCTTTCAATTCCTTCTCCTTCTAAACCTAGCTTGATTCCACAATCAAAAAGAATTCTGTTGTTTTTAGATTTAACTTCAACACACGATCTTCCAACTTCTTTTGCAGCTCCGTGTAATATAATTTTCATTTTGAATTTTCCTCTTAATATGTTTTTTTATTATTAAATTATTTTTATTTTCCCATTTCAACAATTTCTTTGTATTATGTATAGCGAATCTTAATGACCAATTATTCATCTTTTACCTCATCATCTCAATTAAAAATAAAAAACCAGTGAGTCCAGAGCATTTTGCAGCTCTGTCACCCCTCACTGGAAAAGTTTTCCGCCAAACTTTTTATCCTAGGACTGTGACCTCTTTTTTGTGATCTAGGTTACCTCTTTTTTCCTTTTCTTCTCCTCTTCTTTTTTGTAACCTCTTTTTTTTCGATAGAGAGTAATTCGAACTCAACATACCACCTATTAGTATCAGGATCAAACTTGAATATTACATTATGTTTCTTGGTTTTGTCAATAGCAAACAACAAAGGCATTGGTATTGTAGTTTCATAAGAACTTCCTCTTTTGTACAATTTCCTTTTGATTTCTGTTGTCATCTTTACTTATAAAAAAAATAAAAAAGAGCAATTTTTGTCTGTCACCAGAAATCTTGAATTAAGGGCTTATTAGGGGGTTGAAATCTTTGCAACAGGCAATATTGCTCCTATAAATATACTTATATATATGATTATTTAATTACTAACTAATATATAAATGTTTCGATTAGTATTTAATCTTATAAAAAAGCTTATAAAAATACTTATGTCCATTTATGATTGTCGCGTAGTAAAATACAGAAATCTTTATATAAAAACATATTATCCCTATATGTATGAATATGGGGGAATGTTTACAAAATCTAGGATCAGACGATCTAGAAACAAGAGTACAAGCCTGTGTTGTTCTTATTAATGAGTTTCCTATTAAAGAAAAAAAGGTTGGTGATGAAATTCTTCCATTATTATATGATTATAAAGAAAATCACGTTTATAAAGGAATATTGAATTTGCTTTACAAAGACTTTACAAAAGCTACAAAAAAAACAGTATCAATTATATTTGGATTAACAGACCTAGAACTAAGGTTTGACATTTTAAAAGCATTAGCTATGGGTGATTATTGTGTTTCAACAAATAAACGCGCAGTGCAAAGAATAAGTGATTCTTTAGATGAAGTAGAAGTTTATGAAAACAAAAGAAAAAGATTAGAATTGTTACAAGACATTGCTCAATACGGAAACAATAGTGTAGCACTAAAAGCAATTGAAATAATCAATCAAACTGATAATCAGGAAACAAGAATAAAGACATTAGAAAAAATAACATATAATTGCAAAGATAAGATTGCATCTAAAATTGTCAGTATAATAAAAAAAACAGATGATATTTTATTAAAATATGTTTCACTAAGACGCATTGCAATGAATGGTACAAAGTATGCTGCATCAAAAGCAATAAAAATAATAGCAAAGTCTAAAGAACTAGGATTAGAATCAAAATCAGAAGCATTGCAGTCTGTTGCAATGTATGGTAACCAAGATATAGGTTTCCAAGCAGTAATATTAATTGATGATATTGATGATCTTAAAACAAAAGCAGAATTATGGGAATACTTAGTAATGTATGGTGATAAAGGAATTTCAAATAAATCATTATTAATGATAAGAAATATTGATGATGAGAAAATAAAATCAGAAGCAATAAAAACTATTTCAACACAAGCAAGAATAGAACAAACAACAGACATTGTTTATTCAATCAGAGAAATCAATGATTTATTTATCAGAGCAAAAACACTTCAATATATTTCTAGATTTGGAAGACAAAACATAAGAGAAGTAGCAAAAAGTTTTTTAAGTCATTTTGTTGACATTTTTGCTCAAATAAAAGATCCTAATCAAAGAAAAAAAGCATTGGGTTATGTTGTTGATGTTGGAAGACCTGAAGCAATACTTAAAGCAAAGAATTATTTAAGACAGATGTAATCAAACAACTCTTCTTTTCTCAATAAAGAAAATAGCAAAATACAAAGGAACTACAATAACAACCAAAATCACAGCTAATGATAAGAACAATATCTGCAAACCTAAAATCTTTTGAGCAACAGGTAATTTGTCAGCAACAAAAGCACCAACAGGTACAAACACTAGGTAGACTAAAGAAACAATCAGTGTAAAACTTTGGAAATAATAATGCCTAAGTTTGTTAGTAAGATAATTACTAAGCAATAAACCTGTTCCTAAGCCAATCATTGCACCACCTATTACAGAACAAACCATTCCCATTGACACATTTATGATATTAGGTTTAAGCCACAGAACCAAAGGCAGTATAGCAATCAACAAACTACCAAACACAAGTGTAGGAATATTACCATATCTTTTTGACAACATCTTTGCCATTGTTATTGCAAATAATGAAGTTATAACAGGAATTGTAAATATAACAGCAACATTAAGAAACCCTTTGAAAGCAATGTTAGTAAAATATTCATAAACAAACACACCATAAAAAGCAGTACCAATTGCCTGTACAACTGATGTTAATAGTGATGCTATGAGTATAATTCTAATTACTTTGTTTTCAAACACAATCTTAGACCTTTTCCAAACAGTCTTTATTCTGTATTTGAATAAACCAAATGAATAATCTTGTTGTGCTTTTTTAATCAACAATCCTTTCATCATAAGACTAGATAAAAATGCAAACAAACCTGCAACACCAAACACAATCAAAACAACCATGTTTTTATAAAAATCATTAGCATTATATTTTTCTAATAAAAATCCAATAATAATAAGAGCAAACATTGCAAAGAATAATGTGTAAGAACCCATCTTTGCCATTAAAAAACTCTCTGTTTTTTTCTCAATATGTTTTTCATATGATTCAGAAAATATCTCACTCTGCAAAACATGACCTAATCCTAGTAATACAAAAGCAATAACTATTAAAAAACTAAGATCAAAATAAATTCCAACACCAATTAACAAATACAATACAAACATTACTATGCCAGTAACAATTACAAATGACTTTGATATTTGTGTTTGCTTAAGATAATCATAAACAAACAATGAAAACAATAAACTAAGAACCAAGCTAAGACCAACTGTTAAACCAACTAAAAAATATGAACCAGTTAATAAAAACAAGAATACATAAATAAACTGATCATTACCAACACCAGACGTCAGTTTAAAAAAAACCTCTCTCATCGAGAATTTAATAGTAGTATAAGACTTAACACTCTGTCCTGCTTGTTTTTTTATTAATTTATCAATATCAGATTCTAGCAAACCTTTTTCTAATAATTCTAGCTTGATTACTTCAGGCTTTGCTTTTTGTTTTAACCTCTTTTTTATAAAATCCTTTATTTCATCCATATATTAGTTTTATAAGAATTATATTTATAAATGTTACTATATATTGTTGACCTTTATTTCTTTTTACTTGTTTTTGATTTTTCTTTTCCTATTCTTTTTTTTACTTTTATTCTTTTTCCTACTATAATATACCCAAAAGAATCCAATTACTATAAGGCTATAGTTCAACAACATGAACCAAGGATTACCCCAGCTAATGCCATTAAAATAAACTTCAAATGGCCATGCAAATGGCGTTGGCAAGAATTCTTTTGTATGTGTAAATATGTCTAAAACAATTGCAACAGGCCACGCATAAACATAAATAGGAATTCTCTTAAATATTAAATAAACAATCAAAAGAATCACACCACAAACAAGAAGACTGTGTGACAATCCGTACAAAGTAAAGACCCAGTCAGGTATACTCATTAAATGAGCTCTTCCTGTCCTAAACCCATTGAATAATAGATTATAGATTAGGTAGATTGCCCATGACAAACTGTCTGGCAATAAACCAAACATTACAGCTTTCCACGGTCTGTGTTTGTTAAATACAATATAACTCCATAATGCGTGTGCTAAGTAGTCCATGTTAATAAAAAAACATAAGAAGTATAAAAAAGTAACTATAGAAACATTTAATAATAACCTTTACAAACCAAAACACATGACAACAAGAACCAAGATTCTCAACCATTTCAAAAAATCAGACAAAATAATGTACAAAGCTGCAAAACAATTCAGTCCACCAATCTTAAAACCAAGAAAAACCAATCTACATTTCCAGTCTTTGTGCTATGAAATAATTGGTCAACAATTAGCAACAAAAGTTGCAAAAACAATCTTTGAGAGATTCAAGAACCTGCACCCAAAAGCAAAGATAACTGCACAAGCAACTCTAAAAATAAAAGACCAAAGCATAAGAAACATTGGCGCTTCTTGGTCAAAAGTTGGTTTTATCAAAGACTTAGCACAAAAAGTTGTTAGTGGAGAAATTGATTTTAAAAAAATAAGAAAAATGGATGATGAGCAAGTAATTCAAAAACTTACAACAGTCAAAGGAATAGGACCATGGACTTCTGAAATGTATTTGATGTTTACTCTCGGTAGACAAGACGTATTCTCACATGGAGATCTCGGCATTAAGAAGACAATAACAAAGCTTTACTCACTTGATAAAGATATTTGTAAGGATAAAATAGAAAAAATAACAAACAAATGGTCACCATATAGAACCTATGCATGTTTAGTTTTATGGGAAATGCATGATGTTTAAACTAATTCTTTAGCAATTTTAGTTAATTCTTTATTTAAATATTTCCTAACCTTTTCTGGTAAAAGTTTATCATCTAATCTTTCTGTAAGCTCTACGTAATCACGTTTTTTAATCAACTCATCAATAAACTTAATTTCTAATGGTTCGACATTTTTAATTGCAGCAATTCTAACTTTTTCAGGTAAATCTTTATTTCTTAACATTTCTAAAATATCCCCTGAACAATCCATTTTTACATATTCCTCAATATACTTAATTGCTAATGGTTCAATATTTTGAGATGCAGCATTTCTAACTTTTTCTGGCAATCGATCATTTTGTGATATTTCTATAAGTTCAGCATATTTTTCAAAATTTTTTAGAAGTTCTTCAACACACTTCATTCCTGCAGCAATTCTAACTTTTTCAGGTAAATCTTTATTTTGTGAAATTTTAATAAGATCGTAAAATCTATATTCTGCAGATTTCTTATCAACATATTTCATTGCTAATTGTTCTATATTTTTTGGTGCAGCATTTCTAACTTTTTCAAGTAATCTTTCATCTTGCGACATTTTTATTAGCTTGTCATAATAATCATAATGTTCACATCCTTCAACACACTTTATTCCTGCAGCAATTCTAACTTTTTCAGGCAATTTTTCATTTTGTGATATTTCTATAAGTTTGTCATACAAATCTTTTTCTTCATCATCTTCTTCAACAGTAAATCCTCCAATATCTCTTTCTACATATTCATCAACACACTTTATTCCTGCAGCAATTCTAATCTTTTCAGGCAAATTTTTATTTTGTGAGATTTCTATAAGTTCATCACAATCACCTCTTACATATGTCTCAACATACCTAATTCCTGCAGTAATTCTAAGATTTTCAGGAAAACTTTCATTTTTTAGTACTTCTTTAAGCTTAGTATGATCATATTCTGTTATATACTTCTCAACAAATACTAGCTTTAATGGTTCTATATTTTGATATGCAGCATTTCTAACTTTTTCAGGCAATCTATCATTTTGTGATATTTCTATAACTTTTTGATAATAATAATCTCTAGTATATTTATTACAAATTTTTATTTCTGCAACATATCTCTCAACACATTCTATTCCTGCAGATTGTCTTATTTCAGGATTTGGATGAAATTCCATAATTATTATTAATTTATCAATAGAAAAATCTTCAAAATTTGTATTATTATATTTATCCATTTTTACTTAGTGTTTAGTAAAAAAGAAATATTACTTCATTTATAAATCCTTGTGTTGTTACTATTGTGTTGTAGTTTAAACATCCAACTCAACAACTTCCTTAGCATGCTCTTCTATAAATTCTCTTCTAGGTTGGACAAATTCTCCCATCAGAATTGTAAACATCTTGTCAGCTTCTACTGCGTCTTCGATTGTTACTTGTTTAAGCATTCTTCTTTTTGGATCCATTGTTGTTTCCCAAAGCTGATCAGGATTCATTTCACCAAGACCTTTGTACCTTTGAATATGCACACCTTCTGAACCAGTCATTTCTAAGACTTTGTTCTTTTGCGCATCATTATATGCATAGAACTTTGCTTTTCCTTTTTTGATTAAATACAAAGGAGGCATTGCAATGTATAGATAACCTTTTTCAATCAAATCTCTCATATATCTATAAAAGAATGTAAGCTGTAAAGTAGTTATGTGATTACCATCTACATCAGCATCACACATTAATATGATCTTATGATAACGAAGCTTTGCAATATTAAAATCATCACCAATACTACAACCTAGAGCAGTTATAATTGTAGCAATTTCATTATTATTTATGACTTTGTCTAATCTAGCTTTTTCAACATTCAAAATCTTACCTTTTAATGGCAATATTGCTTGGAACTTACGAGACCTTGCTTGTTTAGCACTTCCACCTGCTGAATCACCTTCAACAATATAGATTTCACATTTTGAAGGATCTGTTATTGAACAATCAGCAAGTTTTCCAGGCAGATGACTTCCTTCTAAAATTCCTTTTCTTCTAGTCAATTCACGTGCTTTACGCGCAGCTTCACGAGCTTTTGCAGCTGTTATACATTTACCAATTATAGCTTTTGAAATACTAGGATTTTCTTCAAAATAATTATCCAGCCCACCAAACACAATTGAATCAACAATTCCTTTTACTTCTGAATTACCAAGCTTAGTTTTTGTCTGTCCTTCGAATTGCGGATTTTTTATTTTAACACTTATTACGCATGAAAGTCCTTCTCTTACATCATCGCCTGATAATTTAAAACCATTAGATGATAATTTATTTTTATCACCATAATTATTAATTGCTCTTGTCAGGGCTGTTTTAAATCCTGATAAATGTGTTCCACCTTCTAATGTGTTTATATTGTTTGCAAAAGAAAATATATTTTCTCTATAAGAATCATTATACTGCATTGCAACCTCTACTTCAATATCATTTTTTTCTTTATTAAAATAAATAGTTTTGTGTAGTGAATTTTTATTTTTATTAAGAAACTCAACAAACTGTATGATTCCGCCTTCATATTTGAAATTATGTTCTTTGTCTGTTCTTTCATCTGATATTGTTATATCAACATTTTTATTTAAGAACGCAAGCTCACGTAATCTCGATGAGAGAATATCAAAGTGAAAATCAGATGTTTCAAATATTTCTTTGTCAGGCAAAAATGTAACAACTGTTCCTGTTTCTTCTGTATCACCTATTACTTGTAATTCGGTAAGAGGCTTACCTCTACTATATTCTTGTTGATATACTTTACCATCTCTATTGATTTTTACTATTAATTTTTCTGATAATGCATTTACAACACTAATACCTACGCCGTGCAAACCACCAGAAACTTTGTACGCATCATTATCAAATTTTCCGCCTGCGTGCAATTTTGTCATTACAACTTGGACTGCTGGCATTTTTAATTTAGGATGCATGTCAACAGGTATTCCTCTTCCATTGTCAATAACAGAAATATAACCATCTTTATGAATTATTACAATTATTTTGTCACAGTGTCCTGCAAGAGCTTCATCAATTGCATTATCTACAGCTTCATATACTAGATGATGTAAACCCTTTACACTTGTAGAACCAATATACATGCTTGGTCTTTGCCTAACTGCTTTTAGGCCTTCTAATAACTTGATACTTTCAGCTGTATAACCATTGTTTTTTGATTTTTCAACATCCTTTTTTTGTTCTTCATTAGACATTTTCATTTAATTAATAATCTCGGTGGACATAATATCGTCGAGAATCATATACAAAAGGAGTACTTAATCCTTTATAAATCTATCGTTGCTAAAATGGCTTTAGAGCGCGTATAAACCCTTAATTTGGCCTTTTCACCAGTTAGGAACAGGCTTATTTTTACCATCAGGAGCATAATTAGGCAGCAATCCTCTTACTAGATTTTCTTTATCTTCATAATCACAACCTTCTGCTAATAACTCATCAACAGCATATATAAATTTACTAAGACTTCCTAGGTCATAGCCTTTTTTAAAATAATCAATTATTACTTCATTTAGTTTTAATATTCTGTCTCTTGCATCTGGCAAATCTTCAGGACTTGTAGAACACCTAACAACTATGTAATCTTCAGCTCTTTGTTTTTCATCGATTTCTTCTAATATTTCATTTAAGTTACTGCCATAACCTTCTGCATTTTCAATGTATTTGCTAACAGAAATACAATCATCATCACGACACACTACACCTTCTTGTTTTTGCATTTCATAAGGAATTTTAATATAAATATTATATTCACCTACTTGAGAAGGATCTTGTAGAGGAAGAATTGAATTTCTATAACTTTCTATACCATCTATTCCTATGTGTGCTCCTTTTTCATTACTATTAGAAGCTGTTTTTACATTATTAGTAGCAATACGATCCAGATAAAATATACTTCCATCTTTTTGTTCTAAATAACCTTGATAATTAAATGTTTTTGAAGTGTTTTCATCAGAACTTGTATAATATAATTTTGAGAATTCTTCTCTTGTCAAAAGCGGCAAACCTTTGTGTTCACGCATTTTTTTATTTTCATCAACTTGATTTTTATCTTGTTTTATTGGTAGATTTTCCATATTCTCACCTTTTATTGTTTTTTTGATTTATATATAATTTATATAGTAATTTAGTAGAAAAACCAGTATATAAATCTTGCCATTTTCACCACCCACAAGTGGTTAAAAGACCAAAACCTTTATAAATGCCAATATCCCTCTATATAGTATATAAAAAAGAGTCCTTGGTAGATATAGCAGAAAACAAACTAATTAAGGGTGTATTGAATATGACCCTAGATGAGAGACTTAATCATATATTTGAAACAAAGAAAGGTTCTATTTTGATAGTTGATAATACTATTTCTGAAAAGCAAAAGTTATTGATAAAAGCCTGTGAAAACTTTGCAAAATTATATGGAATCTCTAATCCTAATGTTATATCATTTTTAAAAGTATCAGACATTAATAAAAATACAGAAGAATTAAAAAAATATGTTAAAAACAATTCTGGTGATGGCGTGATACTTGTTAGATCTATTGATAAGAATATTTTTTCATGTGATTTTAATGATTATTTATATTCATTTTCTGCATTTTCAGAATTAAAACAAATATTTCCGCAAAAACAAGTAATTTATTGTTTTGATTCAAATGATGCAGTTAAGTCTATTGAAAAGGTCTTGTCTATTATAGCACAACCTGGATTATCTTTTGATGAAAAAGAATACATTGACCTTAAAAGATACCCAACACTAGTAGAATTTCTATGCCAAAAAATATCCCAAATAACAGACAAAAATGAGGACAGAAATCTATCAAATTCAAAACACTCATATGAAAACAGTATTTGGACACAAGAAGTTACACCTTACATTGATAATTCATTATTAGCAGGAAACTTGCAATCAAAAATGGATTATCATTTTTTATTGCTTAGCGATAGAAAAATGTTAAGATTAGGTGACACAAAAATAAGCCAAGACAGAAAACTAGAACTAAGACCAAGTGATTATGAATTACAAGAACAAGATTTTGAGAATTGTGCAGCAATATTCGTCGACAATAGTTGGAGTAAATGGTTACATAAAGGAGCACTAGGATATGGAATACAAGTTTTAAAACAAATAAGAAAACAATTAGATGAAAAAGAAATTAACATACCAATATTGTATCAATCAGCACACAGCATAGATGATTTTACAGAAGAAGAAAAACAAGAAATAGAAGAACTAGGTGCAGTCTTGGCAACAAAAGATTTCTTTCCAAAAGTTTGTCTTGGTAGAAAAACAGCTGACAAAGAAATAGAAATAAGAAGATTAACAAAACAATTTCCTAACTTAGACAAATACATCCCTCATTTGTATGAATTTAGTAACAAGACACAATTAAGAAAAGATGATCTTTACATAATTTGTTCAAAGATTGCAAAACACGGAAAATCAGATGAACAAAAACAAGAACTGTTTTCAGAACTAGATTTGACAGACAATATTCTTAATCACAAGATGTATGTTTTATCAATGTTTCATACTTATTTAAAAGATCAGATAAATAATGAAAAACTCCAAGCAACAAGCAAGGATTTTTATGATTTAGATGAGATAACAAAAAAATTAGATGATGATTATGCTGAATCATTAGAACAATTAAAACCAAAATACAAGAATATAGTACAAAAACACAGATCATTACAACCAACAGTCTTAACACATAATGATGCAAAATGGGATAATTGGTTTAATAATGAGATGCTTGGTGATTATGGCAGTGTCCAGCCAGGAAATGAATACAAAGACATTGCAAAATCATTGTTAGATTGGGATGATGGGTTTACATTTGTTTTAGATAAAGACATAGTTGACAAGGCAATTGATAATTATATTAAATTAAGGAAGAAATTTGATCAAGAATTTAGTGTAGATGAAAATTTTAAACAAAATGTATATGAAATGATTGTCACAGAAAGTCTTAGAACAATTTACTATAAGGCAGACAACAGTTATTTAGTCAATAACCTAATGAAGGTTGTTGAAAAATACATTGATGAGATGAGTCAAATTAATATTAATAATATGGATTAAGTAGATATAAATGAATTACCATATATATAATAAATTAAGAAAATGCACGAGGTTTGAATAAAATGGGTTTTAAAAAATTAAAAGACAGGCTTAAGCAAGGTAAAAAAGAAAAAAAAGATCTAAGTGGTAAAAAAAAGCCAAATCAAAGTCCTAATGGAACTACAAGCGTAGATGTTATTCTAGAAATGTGTTTTGCAGGAAGAATAAATAATCCTTTGGTTAATTTAGAAGTCAGTAAAAAACTAGAAAACCAGGAATTTAGAAAAAGAATACAAGATTTGAATTCTCGTTTTTATAATTATATGGATAAATTAAGAAAATCTGGGCAAAGAACAGATTTTGATGAAGAACAATTATTACAGGGATTCATAAGATCTAATTATTTTAATTTATTAGGAGTTGAGACAAAAGGTATTGAGATCAAAGACCTTGGATTAGAATATAAATTAAAAGGTGAACAAGATGAACAATTTATCTGCTTTGAAACAACGAATGTCAAACCTAAAAATCATAATATTATGCCTGAAAATGACTTAAAAGAAATGTACGATTCTTTTGTAAATGATATTGAGAAAAAAGTAAGAAAAGAAGTAGTAAAAGTTGAGAAAAGAGCTGCTAAACAAAAAGCATTGTATGAAATAAACATACAAAAAGTATCAGAAACAATTAAGGAATGTGATGCTGTATCTAAACCAGAATCATTCAAAGATTACTTGAACAGAGCACTTGGAAAGGATTCAGATAATCCGGAAAAGAGTAAAACTAAACCATTTGGTAAAAAACCAGGATTAATTGATTCTTTAACAAACACAATTAAAGGAGCACTTAGAGGAAGAGATGAAGTTTCAGAAGGTGTGTTTGCTTGTGATTATCAAAAACCCCATCCTGAGTCAGAAGATGAAAGGCTAAAAGATCTTCCAAAATATTACAAAGATGAAAAACCATACGGAACAAACTCAGAAGAAGATGAGATCACACCATATGATGATCCAAATAGAATAGATCCTCTCTTAAAATGAAATCAATAGAAGATATTTTACAAAAAGAAAAACAAAAGAAATTACTAATTGATGTTCCAATACTTGGTAAAATATTTAAAAAAGATGAAAACGGAAATATTGTTAAAGATGATAATTCAAATCCTATTATTGACATAGCAACTGTTAAATTAATTGCAACAACATTATTAAAAGATAAATATTTAAAAGGAGAAACACCAGAATTCACATTAATTACAGAAAACACTTCTTCAGTTGCAGTCGGTGTAGTAGACGGAGTCATATACAAAATATATGATAATGAATCAAGTGCAAAAAGAGAAGCATTAATTCTTAATAAACTTGAACAAGATGATTTATTAGAACACAGATGTCAAGATTTAATTAGACCAGAAGAATTATCAATATTATCAAAACACGATCCTAATATAGATAAACAAGATTATGGAAAACAATGCAAAAATACATCTAAATTATACATTCAAATAAATGATTATTTTATACTCTTTTCAAAAAAAGTTGAAGAAAAAATAAAACAACAAAAACAAGATCATGATAAATTTCCGCCTGAAAGATTATTGTGGATAGACTTATTAAAAGATTATAAAGATAGGCATTTGACAAGAACTCTTATAAAAGCAACTAAAGAACTGTTACCAGAAGAAGAGGACATTGCTTCATGGGTAGAATTGCTTCAAGATAGTGAATATATTCAAAGATTATACACTTTGTCTATTTTACACAGCAATATGAAAGACAGGTTTTCTAAATATGAAATCAAAGAATACGGATTACAAAAATATCATGATTTTAAGTATAATGATGTTTTGTGTAGATTTTTATCAAAAGAAAATAATCAAAAATATGCACACATATTTGATGATGATCTGAGAAGATCATACATACTTGCTCGTAAGAATCAAAGAAACCTTCATCATAAAAGATCTGATGATTCAAAAAACATAGATTCTTTGGTATTTACACATGGTGATGCGAAGTGGGATAATTGGTTAGATTATGGTGAAACATTGGTAGATTTTGGAAGTTCAAAGATTTCAACAGAATACAAAGACATTGCAAAAGCATTGCTTGACTTTGATGAAATATTGGATTTGGAATCTGTTGATGAAATGATTGAATTTTATTCTTTTTTTAGAAATGAAATAAGTAGTAAAAATATTAAAGAAAACATTGAAGATTTTAAAAGAAATGTGTATGAATCAATATTATTAGAATCAATGAGAACTTTGTATTATAAACCTAATGATAGTGTTGTTGTTGATCATCTTGTTAAAGTAATTGAAAAATATAAACAAGTTGTTTCAAAATATTATGAAAAAGACCCAGAACCAAGGGAATCATTCTGTTTACAAAGAAAATCAGAACCTGTTGTAGTGGGTGGTGTTTCATGTTAGATGATGATAATTACATACTTAGATTATTGCGTGACCAAGCATTGGTGGGCTTTGATGATTATCATCAAAGTAAATTAAAAAGAAGAAGAGAATTTCTTAAAAAACTCGACCAAGAACTAGATGAAAAACTAATTAGGGATGATGAACAATGGGAAGATTTAGATGGTAAACTTTTTTGTGATGAAATCAGACAAAGAGATATAAAATTAAACAAAATGTTAAATTCACAACAATATTCTGAAGAACAAGTTAGAGAATGTATGAAAGAAGTTTCATATAAATTAGGCTTTCCTGTATTATTGATTGGTCAAAAAAAAATAGAAGAAATAGAATATGAATATCTGGTGCTTCAGGTAGATAAAAAGCCAGATCATTATAGAGACAAGGGAAAGGACAAACCACCAGGCTATGATGTGGGTTATTTTCATTTACTTGCTTCAATGCATTTTGGAGATCATACAGATACTGCTTTATCAGAAAGAGCATCATTTTCTAATCTGAAAAAAGCAAGAAGATTATCAAAAACACTAAGAAAATGCGGAAAACAATCAGTAGTTGTATTAGGACTTAAAAATAAGCCATATGATGAAGAAGTAGGATTTACTTTAACTCAAAGAATAACTCTTGCTTATATGAGTGTGTTTAATTTATTTGGTACTTTTTTAGCATTACCACCTAAAGAATTTTATGAAAAAAATGAAACTCTTAATTTTGAAGAAGCATTAGAAGTATTAAAATGGTCTGTTCTTGCAAAAGAAGATAAAGAAAACATTGATGGAATAATACAAACAAATTTACCAGATTTTCCAGATTTATCAAGAGAAGAATCAATAAAAATATCAAGAGCACTTTTATCTATAATTCCACCTAATCAAGAATATAATGGGTATGAGATCGATCCATTGTATATGGAAACATCTTCATTATGTGTAGGAAAAGCAAATGGATTAATATTCAAGGTTTCAGATAAGAAAAGAATAATTGAAAAAGAAGCTTTGATTATAGAAAAATTATCTCAACACCCTGTACTACAAAGCAGAATTGTTCATTTGTATGATTCAAGTAATTTGAGAACATGCAGTGCTTTTTCAAATGGGTTTAAGTTAAGTAATTGTGATAGATATTTAACTAATGGTGATTTGCACATTCTTTTAACTTATGTAGAAGGATACACTCATAAGACAACTGGATTTCATCCTGGTTTGAATTTTTTTTATGATTTTGATGATCAACCAACATTAGATTATGGGCCAAAAAGATTTACTATGAATGACAAAGTTTCACCAAGAGAAAGATTTGACCCCATAATTGGTTGGAATTTAGAAGAGAAAAGAAAATATCAAAAAGAAAACCCTAACAAGAGACCAAAAAGTTCTATAAATGAGACTAAACAAAGACTTATTACTTTAGGTTTTTTGCATGGCGCTGGCAAAGATTTATTTACAGATGATGAACTTGTAATAATTGATGATATTGATGACAGATATCATGATTTTTCAAGAGAAAAGATTGAATCAGTTGCATCTGATTTACTTAATTGCAAAGTTTTAGACCAATATGAAAAAGTATCTAAAAGACAAAGACAACTTTATGAACAAAGAAGAAAAAACAATGATTTATTTCTTACACATGGTGATGCTAAATGGGATAATTGGGTTGAGGATATAATACTTACAGATTTTGGCAGTTCAAAGCTTCAAACAGAATACAAAGACGTTGCAAAGGCATTACTAGATTCAACACACATATTTGATGAAAAGATTATGAGAGATTATCTTTTGGTTTACATGCAGTTTCAATTCGAGGGAAGAGGAAGGAAACCATGCAGAGAACTCTTTGATTCTGTTAAAAAAAATGTTTACGACGCAATATTAACAGAATCAATAAGAACAATCTATTATAAACATCAAATCCCTGGAAAAGAATTTATTGTCAAAGATTTAGTTAAGATTGCAAACTATTACTCACAAAAGATAGCAGACATGGAAAAAGGTGATGAGTAATGGGTTTAGAACACCTGGTTAAAGTATTGGATCAACCTTCAACAAAATCAATAAATCAACACATTGATAATATAAAAAGAAGAAGGGATCATCTTTTAAGAGAAAAACAACCCATAAGTGATGAAATTCTGATGGATGATAAAAAATGGGTTGAATTTGATTGGGGATTAATATATAATGAGATCCAAAAAAAAGATATTAAATTGCATAATATGTTGAATTCTCCTAAATATTCTGAAAAACAAATCAAAGAATATATTAAAAGTCTTGGAATGATGGAAGCAATACCTGTTTTGTTTATTGGCAAAGATAAGGTAGAGGAGTTAAAATATAATTATGCAGTTCTTGAAGCACACAATTTACCATTTTTTTATGGGGATATAGGTTATAGGGCTATTCTAAATTTCTTTCATAATAAACCTGATTATGTTGTTGAAGCTAATTTTATTAGTTCACACAGCAGTTTGAAAAATGCAAGAAAGAAAGTCAAAAAATTAAAATCAAAAAAAAGAGGCGCATTTGTTACGTTAATTATGAAAGACTTGCCTAATTTTTCTAGGTATGTCCACACTGTGTATGAAGGAAAGCAAAGTGTCAAATTATTTGATTATGATATGAAGATGTTGATTGCTTATGCAGGAATATATCAGTTAGTATTGCCTGATATAGAGGGCGTTGCTCAAGAATGCAATAAAAATCTTTCAAACATAGAGAAAATATCTAAATTCTTGGTGAAATCAGTAAAAAATAGAACACCCTACTCACTTTCAGTGCTTACAATACCTGATTTTTCAATGTTTTCTAAAGAAGAATCAATAAACATTGCAAAGACATTCTTGTCTATCATTCCTAATAGAGGTTCAAGAGATAATATAAATTTCATGCCATTAACATACAGCACATCATCTGAATGTGTAGGGTGGATCAATGATTTGGTTTTCAAAGTAACTAAAAATAAAGAAGGTCTTGAAAGAGAAATCTTAATAACAGAAAAGCTTCAGAGAGACAAATTCTTAAGCAAAAAGGTTGTTCATTTGTATAAACCTGAAATAAAGAATGATTCAGACCCAACTAATATGTTTAAACTAAGTAAATGTTCCAAGTATTTAACAACTGGTGATTTGCATGTCCTTTTGACTTATCCAACAGGGACTGCAATGGACAAATTTCTATTGGATCGTAAAATCCGTTATACTGAAGATGGAAAACCATATTATGAAATAAAGAATGTTAAGAAACCAAAGCAACTATCTAGAAAACAAAAGATTAAACAAAACAAAAAGTTATTCAATCTATCTAAAAAACTAAATATTGATTTTGAAAAAATTTATAATAATTCCATAATCCAAAGATTACATCTCTTAAGCTATTTGCACTCTAATGCATTAAATTTGTTTTCAAAACAAGAACTAGAGATGATTGATACAGACGATTACAAATATCATGATTATACAAGGGAACAGGTAAGACAAAAAACAAAAAGTTCTATTTGTAAAGAAGTATTAAATCAATATGAAAAAGCATCACAAAGACAACAACAACTTTATGAACAAAGAAGAGATTGTAAACAAGATTCATTAGTGATGACACACGGTGATGCTAAATTTGATAACTGGATTGACGACTTTTTGTTAATTGATTTTGGCAGTGCAAAGATTCAGACAGAATACAAAGACATTGCAAAATCATTACTAGACTCAGCACATATAATGGATAATGATGTTATTGATGGATATTTAGAAGTTTATGCAAAGCTAAGACAGATGATGAACAATCCAATAAAAGAATGCTTTGAATCTTTTAAAAGAAATGTTTATGATGCAATCTTAACAGAAACTGTAAGAACTGTTTATTATAAATCACAAATACCTGGTTGCAAATTCCTAGCTAGAAAATTATCTGAAATAGCAGATCATTACTCACAAAAGATAGCAGACATGGAAAGAGGTGATGAGTAATGGGTTTAGAGCATTTGCTTATGAAATTGCGTAATGGTTCAACAAGAGACACAATACAAGTAGAATACTTAGAAAGCAAAGAAAGAACAGAAAAAATAATGAAATATTTAAAATCATTAGGACTTCCTCTAGATCCTTCTTGTGTTCGCGATCCTATAGTTAGAGATTTAGTAGATAATGGTTTACAGTTGTCAGGAATTTATGAGATAGATAATAAATTGCATAGAATGCTCAATAGTGAGAATTATTCTGAATCTGACATAAAAGAATTAATTGAATCAATAAATAATCACAGATATCTTTCTGTTATAATTACTCCTGATAAAGAAATATATGAATTAAAGTATAATTATGTTGTTATACAAGAAGGAAACAACGGTTTACCTCTTCATTTTAATTTTGGGATGAGGTCTGCAGTTCAGTTTTATGCAGATCCTTGTTATGATTATTGTGGATATGTTAGCAGAGGCACACATAGTTTGAAAAATGCTAGAAAACTTGTGAAACAAATAAAAAAACTTTCAGGCAAAAATGCAATGGTAGCATTAGAATTACAGGATGATTTTTCACTTTTTTTATTAAAAAATCATGTACTTGAAAGAGCATTCAAAACATATTTTTCTCTTTACCAGTTAGGCCCTGCTCATTTTACGAATTCTAAAGAAAGATACGGGGAATTGCTTAGAGGAGAAAGAGATCCAGAAGAGCCAATTAGAAATATTGAAAAATTCCCAATATTAACTGATGAAAAAAGAAAAAGCCTAAAAGTATTGTCTTTTATTCCTTATTTAAAAGAACTAGGTAAAAAGGGATCAATAAGATTGGCAAAATCTCTATTATCATTAGTTTCAGATAAGAAGGTTAATTTAGGTTTTGCATTAGCTCCGATTGCAAGTGGAACTTCATCTTTGTGTGTTGGATCTTTAGGAGATATTATATTTAAAATTTCAAAAGATGAATCTATAATTTCAAAAGAATCTCTTGTCATGAAAAGACTTTCTGAAGATGATTTTTTTGATGGTAGAATAACTTCTCTTTATAATGTTTGTAAACTAGTGAAACAAGAAAAATCTTTTAAAGATTTTGAATTAAGCAAAAATTCAAGATATTTGTCAGGAAAAGGATTGAACTTATTATTAACATGTGCAAATTTTAATTCAGATTATAATTCCAAATCTTTTTTAAAAAATAAATATCTGGGACGTTTTTTTCAATTACTTAGTTCTGAAATTGGCGTAGAAATTGAAGATATTGCTTTTAATCCATTTATACACAGATTATATACTTTGAGTTATATACATGGTCATGCATTATCATTGTTTTCAGAAGACGAGATATCAAAGATTAATGAGGATAACTCTTACCATGATTATTCTCTAAAACAGGTTAAAAAAATAACAAATGATTTACTAAGTGATAAAGTCTTGGATCAATATGAAGAATCATCTGAAAGACAAAAAAGGCTTTATAATCTAAGAGGAAATGATAAATTCCATCCTCTTGTGTTTACGCATGGTGATTCTAAATGGGATAATTGGATTAATGGAGTTTTGCTTGCAGATTTTGGAAGTACAAAGATCCAGACAGAGTACAAAGACATTGCAAAATCTTTGTTAGATTGTATCTATATTCATTCACCAAAAATCATAGACGGTTATATTGAGATTTATGAAAAACTTAGAAAAATATTTAGCAGACCTATGAGAGAATCATTAGATTCATTCAAAAGAAATGTTTATGATGCAATTCTTACAGAAAGTGTAAGAACAATTTATTACAAACACCAAATACCTGGTAAGGAATATTTAGTAAAGCAATTAGTTAAAATTGCAGAAACATATGCTGATAAAATAATTGAAATGGAAAAAGAAGATACTTTGTTTAATGATATTACAAGAAAATTTTCAGATCTTGGTAAGAGATTGGAGGGAATAAAAAATGAACATAAAAGAAGATCGTGATTGGCTTAAAAAAGCAATTGCTAATGATAAGCTTAATCCATTGTATAAACAAACAGAAGGCCATTATATAGAACCTATTTTAATATTTGATAATGAATGGGTATTGATTAGGAATGATTGGGATTTGGTTGGAAAAGCAATTGCAGAGGCTTTTAATGTTCAATTATATGGTGGGAAACAAACAAAAGAAAATTTCAAAGTTGATGTTGGTGAAGAACATCATTTACTTTATCAATGGAGCTCTGGATTAATAGAACAAGGTAAGTTTTGGGGGACTGTTTTAGAAAGAGTGTATAATTTAGAACCAACAAAACAAAACATTGAAAAAATAAGTAAATGCCTAGAATTATTAACTACCGAAATAAATTATCCAATGATTGATTTAGTAAAAAGATTGAAAAAAGCAGGATATAAAACAATCATGCTTTCTAATTCAACAAAAGAGATCAATGATGGCAATAATCAGAGATGTGAACAAGAAGGATATAATTATTTTGATTTATTTGATAAGGCATATTTTTCGTTTAAAACTCATATTAGAAAACCATCTAAAGAATCATATGAAAATGTTCTTAATGATAATGGTTTGAAAGCAGAACAATGCATTTTTATAGATGACAAAGACATTAATTTAAGAGGGGCAAATGATTGCGGGATCTATGCAATAAAATATAAAATGCCAAAATCAAATGAATCTTCTTATGAACTTGTCAGATCAGTGGAAAATCTAGAATATAAATTAAAAAGATTAGGATTAAAGTTCTAATCACTTTCTTTTTTTATCAACCCAAACAAAACAGTTGAACATAAGTGAACATTTCTTATGATCTCACCAATTCTATACAGAACAACATTTTCAATTCCTTTTTTCTTTTGCAATAATTTGTAAACATCATTCTTTAGTAATTTATCTTTAAGAACACCCACTTTGTGATTAAGTTCAATATTTTTTTTATAGAATGCATTGTAAAATGTGTTGTACATTTCATTTGTTTCTCCAAGCAACTTAATTATGTCTTTTCCTAATTTAAATTTCTTTTTCTTATTCAGAAATGCATACAAATAATAATAAGCATGATGAGCAATTGACAATTTAGATACTAGATAGAACAATAAATAAGAATCTTTTGTACCTTCTATCTTGTTTCTGATAATAACTCTTCTTGTAAAATTAGTATAATGATCAACTATGTCTTTTTGTTCTTTTCTTTTCTGTAGATTTTTTAATTTACCTGACTTAATATCTTCTAACATTTCTTGTGATTCTTGTTTAATTATCAAGAAGATTTTTCTTAAGATTACGTCGAATTTTGTTGATGATGGTTCTGCAATATTTTGCACAACACAAACATCATCTGTTTCTTTTGTAACTTCAAATCCTAATAATGTTTTTCTTGTTATTTCTTTGACATCTTCTAATTGTTGTTTTGTATGGTATTTAAGAGTAATCTTGTCAAAACCTTTTCTATATGTCTGATTTAATATATTTCTAACTGTTCTTTCATTATAATCAGCAAGATCAAATCTAATAGCAACTTCAGGACTCTTTATATAAATTGGATGAACAATTAATTTAGAATCTTCTTCATTTATCTGTAATTCATCCCCGTATTTTAACTTGTTCTCATCTATCCATTTCTTTGGTAAATAGATAGTATACCCGCCTAATCCTTGCTTTATGATTTTTCTCTTCATATTTATATATGTTTGTTTTGATTATTTATAAATTTTTCTATATAATATCATTAATATTAATCATATCAGCAAGATATTAATAATTTATTTACTATTCTAATATATAATAATCATTCTGCACCCTAAAAAAAGCCAGGTGATAGATACCAATACGCGGAGGAGATAAATATGTATGATTTAGAAGATATCATGGAACTAGGCTCAGAAAGACAAAGAGCACAAGTTACAGCAATGTATCTTTCAGACATAGTTAAAGAAAAAGACGAACCTTTGCTAACAAGATTTGACTATGACGATGAATAAAAATGGCACTAGATAAAAAAACATTAAGACAAGAAAAAAGTGCATTTGAATTAGTAGATAGGATGAATAATAAACTTTGTGGATTGTGCCCAGAAAAGATAAATGAATATATTCGTCACAATCCTGATGATTCAGATGCTTATGTTGTAAAAGGAATAATGATGCAGAAAGGGGACTATACAGAAGCATTACAATTCTTTAGATATGCAATGGACAAGTTTCCTGACAATAACCTCTTATTCTTTGCAAAAGGAACACTTTATGAGCACCACAATCTCTCAGACTATGCAATTGCTTGTTTTGAAAGATCATTGCAAATAAATCCTAATACCTTCGAATCAATTGTTAACTTAGGAACATTATATAATAGAAAAGGCAAATATGAAAAAGCAAAAAAATATTGGAACCAAATAATTGAAATGGATCCTAGTTTGGATATAGGATGGTTTGGTTTGTCAAAGTCTGAATATAATTTACAGGATTATGATAATGCGCTAGAACATCTGAACAAAGCTATTGAAAATGTGCCAAAAGATTGTTATCTTGCGCACAGAGGTTCTTCAGAAATGGTTTTAGCATCATATATTATGAGCAGAGCAGAATTCTATCTTAATAATGATAAAATAGATGATGCAATGAAAGATATTGAACAAGCATTTAAAGTCGATAAAGAAACAACTGCTAAATCAATAGAACAAGCTTCTTTTCATTTTTTAAAAAATGATAGAGCAGATATTGCAAGACTTTTAACAGAAAAATTAGTTGATCTAGAACCAAGGATAGTTGAAAGTCCTTTTTATAATCCGACTCTTGCTGCACTGCACTTAATAGAAGGTAATCATGAAAAAGCAGAAGAAATATGTATAAGTGAATTGGTAAAATTAGGTATTGATGAAATTACTTTAATGAATACAAAAGCAAGATTCTTAGCAGCAACTGGTAATCTTGAAGAATCAATCAAAGTATGCGAACAAATAATTGAAAAAACAAATGATTATGGCCACGCATTAAATATAATTGGAATGGCAAAACAAATTGGCGATGATGAAACAGCGAATAAATATAAAAAAATCATAAAAAAAGACAAAGATTTAGTTGCTAAATTAAAGTCTAAGTTTGGCGACAGCAGAATTGATGATGTTCTAGAATAATCAATCATCAAACTTTAATGTAAATATGTCGCCATATAAAGAATTCAATAATCTTGCTAGATTATGAAAATGAATAGTTGCTTTATTAACTTTTTTTGTTAATTTTATCTTATTCTTTAATCTATAAGTCATTATAGAGTGTTCTTTGTACTTATTCACGTCATATTTATAGAATAATTCATGTGCTGCTCTTAGAATCTCTGTTATTTTATTTCTAAGTTTTCTACCTCTGTTTCTTGAACTAATATTTGAACAAAAATCTAATAATAACCACCTAAATTCATCAGATATTTTTTCTAGTCTGTCTAAAATTAAGTAATAAAGGTGGGTTTTTTTAAATTCAATGTGTCCTTTTTTCATGAGTATTCTTTGACAATAATTAATTAATTTCTTTATGTTTTTGTCTAAGGACTTTACTTGAATAGCATCAGCTTTGGCTTCTGAAAGTTCGATCAATAAAAGTAGTATTCTTCTAAATACAACTTTAAAATCTTCTTCTGATTCTTTTGTTATTTCTTTTATTATTATGTATTCATTTTTTTGCTCAACTATTTCACAACCTATTAATTTTTGTTCTATTATCTCTATAATCCTTGACAATACTTTATTGTCGATAAAACTAATTTTTATTTCATCAACACCTGCTCTATAGAGTCCTTGGAGAACCTTGATAATAGATCCAGCATAATCCTCAGAATTGATATTGTGTCTTTTTTGTGGTCCTTTGTGTGAAGAAATAATTATCTTATCACCAACTATGTCTAATTCGATTTTTCTTACTTTATCTAATCCTTCTTGTTTAACCCATTCTATTGGTAATGTCACTGTGTATGATTTTCTTTTCTTTGGTCCTTGGGCTGTTAATTTCTTTTCCATATTCATTAGATATATTGCCAACTATTTAAACTTTTCGTTAGTTATAGTGTATAATATTACAAATATTTTGTATTAGTTTAAACTATATATATCTGGTTTACTTCCTAATTCCTGCGGTGATGGAGATTTTTTAGACAATAAGGAGGCGGATAAAATGGAAAATTTGGAAAAAGTAATAAGACAAGATTGGGACGAATCTGAAAGAGGCTGGGGATGCAGATCAGACGGTTGTTCTCTACACCTTAGCATAGAGGACAGGGATTCCTATGTAAGAGACTACTGGAGCACTATGCCTGATGAAGCACCTGATGAGTATGAAAGACCAGAAGGCGAACCATATGCTGTGTATATTGAGAAAGAGTTGTATGATCAAGTAGCACAGTCATCTAATGGAATCAGGCTGTCTAAGCATAAATTATTAGGATGTTCAACTGGAAAGAGAATAAAGATGCTTCGTGACGTTTGATACAATATAAATATTTTTTTTTATAATCCAAATCAGCCCAAAATAAGGGCATTTTCCAATATAATATCATTAATATTAATGATATGCAATAACTATTAATAACTTGTTTACACTATATATTACTATACAAGAAAGAGGTTCTGATAGAGATTCCAATTAACTAACTAAGGTGAAAACTATGTGTAAAGAAAGAACATGCGGGAAATACCAAATTCCTCTTGACAGGATTGCAAAAGCTGCTAAAAAGCTTGAAGGCATGACTGTAAGGCCAGGAACAAAACACCCATACATAATGGTACATCCTAGTATGGAAAAATCGTGTCCTGTTGCAAAAACAAGCGATGCAAAGAAGATGATTGTTCCATGGATCATGGAAGCAACTGGTTATGATCATAGGACAGTTTACCAAGGTATTAGAAAAGGTAAGTGGTAGATAAAAAAGAGCACATGGTAGAGATCAAGTAAAAAACCTAACCAAGGTGAAAAATATGAAAAACGAATATGTAAAACGATTGGAAAACATTGCAGATGTTGTAAAAGAAATCTATGTACTGAATGCAGAATCAAAAGTACGTGAAGCACGAGAGTATAAAGTAATGAAGAATGGTGAAGTTTACTCTGCAAAAGAACTAAGACTATCACTTGAATGATTTGAACAAATAAATTAATAAAGCAAGAGGCTGACAAAAAATGAAAATAGCAAAAGGATTGTATGACGTGATTTTTAATAATTTTAAACCTAAAGCAAAATCACATGCTTGTACTGGCAGAATCCCTGATTATACAGAAGTAATGGAAAGATTGAATTGGGGAAGAAAAGACGAACAATTCGAAATAAACAAAGCATTTTCACAGCCAATATATGAATCATTAGAGGCAATGCTTGGCAATTCTGTGAATAAGTATGGTTCCAGAAGAAAGATTGCTGAACTAGATGCATCACTATCAATGAACAGGTTTGGTTTTGATGGTTATGCTAGACAAGTTAGAGATGTTCAAGAAGGAACAAAAGATTTCATGGTACACGGAAGTACAAATAAGTTAGGATATCATTTGTTGATAGATAATGATAATATTGAACTTTTGGTAGAATATAAAAAAGATAAAAACCCAGAAATCTTTATTTTCAATAGAAATAATCTAAATGATCGTTTACATTTTAGACTTGCTAAAGATGGTTCTGTTAATGTAGTTAATTCTTCAGGCATGACATGTGGACAAGCACTCAAAGTCTTCGAAGCTTACAAACCATTCTTGATAAAACTAAAACAAAACAAGAATTTCAAAGATTTATACAAAAAAGATGAAGATGAAGAAAAAAATCATGCACTTGCAGCTTATCTAGATGAAGCACAAATCATGAAAGAAAAAATGGAGCTTAAGAAAAGGAAAAATGAAAGAGAAAAATACCCAAAACATGTTTACACAAGCCCTAAGCAAATTAAAATCAATTTTAAATAAAGAACAAGGAGGATTAAAAATGACTGATGAAGAAAATATAATAAATATTGGTGAAACAATAAATAGACCTGATTTAAGACAAAGGCAACCAGATTTAGCACAACAAAACCTGGCGTTAAAAGATAGGCTAGGAAAATTCGAACTTTTAGCACACAAACAAAGAGAAAAGCTAGAAGAAGCACAAGCATTTGTTCAAAAAGTTTTATCACCGCCGCACACATTAGCAACATTGCTAAATTTTAATGAAGAAGTTGCTCAGGTTGTTATGGATAATGGACAAAAATTTGAAGTTAATTATATAAACGAATTATTAGAAAATTTTGAAAAAGGTCAAAGAGTTTACCTAAACCCGCAATCATTATCAATTGTAAAAATAAAAGACAAAGAAAATCATGGTTATTGTGCTGTTATTGACGATGTATTAGAAGACAGGGTTAAGATAACTATAGATGGCAGACAAAGACTGATTGACAAAGGCAATAATGGTGTAAACATAGGTGACACTGTGATTGTTGACGCATCATTGTCAATGGTATTAGAAGGACTTGGTAAACAAAGTAAAGATTATTCTGTAAACAAGATTGAAGAAGTAAGATGGGATATGATTGGTGGTTTGGATTATGCTGTTAATGATATAATGAAGATAATTGAAGAACCATTTTTGCATAAAGAAACATATCAAAGATACGGACTTAGCATTCCAAAAGGAATATTGCTTCATGGTCCGCCTAGATGTGGTAAGACAATGATTGCAAAAGCAGTTGCTTATTCATTGCAAGAAAAACTTAGACAAGAATCAGAAAACCCTGATCTAAAAGGAACTTTCTTTAGTATAAAAGGACCAGAATTCCTTAGCAAATGGGTTGGTGAAGGAGAACGTATGGTAAGAGAATTATTTGATAGAGCAAGACAAGCTTCATATGAACACCAAGGAATGCCGACTATAATCTTTTTTGATGAAGCAGAATCCTCATTCAAGAAAAGAGGATCAGACATGTCAGCGCATTACATGGATCCATTGATAAACACATTTTTAGCTGAAATGGATGGTATGAATGGTTCAGATAACTTGATCTGGATCTTGGCAACTAATAGAGCAGACCTAATGGACCCTGCAATTTTAGGCCCTGGAAGAATAGATAAAAAGATCTATATTGGTAGGCCTGACAAAAAAGCATGCCAAGCAATATTCGAGATCTATCTAAAGAATGTCCCATTATATAATTCACATACAATCGAACAGATTGCTGAACATGCTGCATCAGAATTATTCAGTGACAAGAGAAAAATTGCACAAGTTGATTTTGTAGATGGAATGAAAGATTTTATGCATTATAGAGACATTGTAAGCGGAGCTCTTGTTAAATCAGTTGTTGACAATGCAATCAGGTATGCAATTGAAAGAGATATTGCGAATGGTGAAAGAGGAATCAAGCAAGAAGATTTGCTAAGAGCAATTGATGAAGTAATAAAAGCAGATGAAAAGGTTTTGCCAAGCATGATTCTTAAAGATGATATTGAGAACAAGTTTGGTAAGAGGTTCCAATATATCCAAGGAATCAATCCGTATAGCGGATAGAATCTAGGAGAAAACAAAATGGCAATAAAGAGGACAATTGGATCTGAAACAGAATATGGTATTTTAGGCACTGCAAAGACTGTTAGTCAATACACTTTAGCAGACAGAGTTGTTGATGCATATATAAGAGGACAAAATCATTTTAATAGTGGCGATACTAATGAATCTGTTATAGAAGATATGACTGATGATGGACACGTAGGTGGTGACTATGGTGCTGGCAGGTCAATAAGTGTTGGTGCAAGTGGTGCATATCCTGCATCAAGCGGATGGGGAAGAAACTATGATTATGGTTATCAAGGAACTCATGTTGCTTACAGAACTACTTATGTGGCTCCTGCAACAACATGTGCTAGTCATGATGTTAGCAAGATGATTGAAAATGGTTCAAGATTCTATGTTGACATGGGCCATCCAGAATTATCAACACCAGAATGTGCTGGTGCTGTTGAATTCGTAATATATGATAAAGCAGGTGAAGTAATAGTTAACCAAGCAGCTAAAAAAGCATCAAACCCAAGAAACAAGATAACTATATTTAAGAATAATTCAGATGGAAAAGGAAAATCATTTGGATGTCATGAAAATTATCTAATGCAAAGAATGACTCAGCAAGAATTTGCTAATAAATTAGCTCCAATACTGATTCCATTTTTTGTTACAAGACAGATCTTTACAGGTTCTGGTAAAATTGGTGTTGAAAAGCCAAGTGGACAAGGTGGAATAGAACATTATAGAAGAGACATATTAAAAGATTTTGAAATCCTGAGAACACATTTTATTGGTTTAGAAGATGAATATTCAATTGTTAGAAATAATATCCATGATTTGTTTAAATTATATGATAAAAGAGTAGGAAGTCAACAAGAAATATTTCAATTATCACAAAGAGCTGATTTTATGGAATGTAGGATTGGTCTTCAGACAACATACGATAGACCATTGGTTAATACAAGAGATGAACCTCATGCTGATAAAGAAAAATATATGCGTCTTCACGTTATAGTTGGAGATGCAAACATGTCAGAGATAGCTGATTATCTAAAAGTTGGTACAACATCACTTGTTTTGGATTTGATAGAAGATAATTTGTTTCAACCATTTCAATTAATGGATCCTGTTACAGCTATTAAATCAATTTCAAGAGACCAAAGCATGAAATGGATAACATCATTAAAAAATGGAAAAACTGTTTCAGCAATTGACATACAAAGATGGTACCTTGCTGCTGCTAAAAATAATTATGCAGGTAGAGACGAAATAACAGATGATATTCTTGCTAGATGGGAATATGTTTTAGACACACTAGAAAAAGATCCAATGGAATTATCTGGATGGGTAGACTGGGTCTTGAAAAAAGCAATGATCCAAGATTATATGGTAAAAAATCAAGTTCCTATTAATGATCCTGCTGTAAAAAACTTAGCATTACAATTTCATGATGTTGACAGAGAAACTAGTTTGTTCTACCTAATGCAAAGAAAAGGTTTTTCAGAAAGGTTAATTTCAGATGAACAAATACTAAATGCAGTTAATAATCCTCCAGAAAACACTCGTGCATATTTCAGAGGAATGTGGTTAAAGAAATATGATATTGATAGAGCTGACTGGGGTGAACTAGAACTAACTGTAAATGGAACAAAAGTAGACATTAACATTGACGATCCCTTCAAAGGAACTAAAAAAGATTATGAAACATTGTTTGAGAAATGTGCAAATGCAGAAGAAGCTGTTGAAGAACTTAAGAAAGAAGAATATGATGTAACAGTTGATGAAAAAACACAGTCATGGGTTTCAAGAGGAATTGGTTTTGTTAAGAATAAGATAACTGGCAAAGGTAAGAAAAAAGCAAAGTCAAAAAAGAAATCAACAAAGAAAACAGCAAAAGTAAAGAGTGCAAAAGAACTAGCAACAGACCTACAAACAAAATCAGTAAAACAAAGACAATTAGAAATACTTGATAACAGAACAAGTCCTGGAAGACAGATTGGTCAAACAAGTAGACAGCTTAGTTTTAATGATGTTGACGAACTTAGTGATAAGGTTATGGAACAAGCTGAAAATGATTATGTCAGGTTTCATGACAATGAACTAGTCAGGTCAGAGTATGAAGCTTTAAGGGATATTGCATTACAATACTATAACAAACCTGTTGAAGAAATTTTTTGGAATATAGGATATGAAGAATATGGTAGCTATATTAGAATTGAAGGAAGGCATGTTGTTCAATTAAATTTAAGATATCAAAATTTAGTAGAGATCCCAGAACAAATAACTAGTTTTAACAAATTAAGGCATTTGGATTTAGAAGGTAATGAAATAACAGAAGTCAGTTATGTCGCAGATTTAGAAGAATTAACATACATTGATTTACAGGGAAATCCTATAGATGTTTATAAAAGTGCAGATGTGTTGAATGAATTGCATAAAAGGGAAGTAAGAATTCGTCCTCCAAAACTAGTTGATGAACTCTGTGATCTTAATTTAGAAGATTCTGTGTCAGCAGATGGTAAAGAAGTTTATGAGTTTAATGGAGAATTATTTGTTATTACAGATGAAAAAGAACAACCACAACCATCAGAACTCGACGAAACACAAGACGACATAAGCGACGTAGTCGAAGCTGTAATTTGTGGTGGTGCTGTAGGTAATGGCAATGTTGGCGTCATAGACGTAGGCGGTGACACTGTATATTTTCATGACAGAGAATTAGTTAGAGAAGAGTATGAGGCATTAGAAGATTTAGCACAACAATATTTTGACAAAAGTGCTGATGAATATTTTAGCACAGATCTTCGTATATTAGATCCTAATTGTTTTGTTGACATTACCAATAGTCATGTAGCATGCATAATGTTGTGTGATACAGGTTTAGAAGAAATCCCTGAACAAATTTCAAAGTTAAGCAAATTATTAAGACTTCACATTGGATACAATAAAATTTCAGATATTGAGTGTACTGATCAATTAAAATCACTTGATATTTTTGGTATAACTGACAATCCACTTAATGCTAAATCAAAAACAATAGTTGATTTACTAGATAAGAGTGGTGTTAATATAATTTAAAACACATGGAGGTATAAAAAAATGGCAGAACAAAAATTCAAAAAGTTCAGACCACTGAACGAAGTAAAAGCAGACCAAAAACCAAAGTATGAGGTTAAAGCGCCAAACTTCGATGGTGTAATGGATGAAATGGATTATCTGATTAACAAAGATAATCTAGAAAAGAATTACAAGCAAACAAGCGCAGAGTAGTTCGGTAAAAAAATGTTTTTTTTATTTTTTTTTAAGTAAAAGAGGTTTTGTTAGACAAGAGGCTATGAAAATGCCAAGACTAGAGAAAAGAATAATAGGACTTGAAACAAAGTATGGATTCATGCGGAGAGAATCAGATAGTCGCGACTCTGATGACATTAATCTTTTGTTAAAAAGGATTGCAGAAAATGCACAATCAATATATGGCAGAGAATTCATAGAAAATGGCGGAAGAATAGTATCTGGTGATTATTATATCAAATACTGTACACCTGAAACATCTAACCCTGTTGACTTGGTAATATATGATAAAGCAGGAGAAGAAATTATTAGTCAAAACAGTGATGGTATGAGGTTTGTAAAAGATAAAACAGGAGGAACTCAAAGTGCTTTTTCCTGCCATGAGAATTATTTAATAAGAAAAGTAAGAACAGATAGAGAAGGTTTTATGCATGATCTGGGAAAATACCTTTTAGGATTTTTAATAACAAGACAGATATTTTCAGGACCAGGAGACATTTATGGTAGTGAATTTGTTTTGTCTCAAAACATAATGCAGGGTTTAAATGAATATGACCTTGATTCAAAACAATATTCAATAATGAATCTTAATTATAGAAAACCACCTATTGATTCAGACAAATACAGCATGTTGCATATTACATTAAACAAAGCAAATTTATCAGAAATAGCAACATATCTCAAAGTAGGCACAACAAGCTTGGTATTGGATTTAATAGAAGATGATCTGTGTCCTTTGATAACAATAATTAACCCTTCAGAAACTGCAAAAGATATTTCAAAAGACCAAACATATCAGTGGGAAGTTTTTACAGATTATGAAGAATCAACAACTGCAATCAACATACAAAGACAATATCTAGAAGCAGCAAAACAAGCATACACAGGAAGAGACGAAATAACAGATGATATTCTTGCTAGATGGGAATATGTTTTAGATTGTCTAGAAGAAGATCCAATGCAATTAACAGGCTGGATTGACTGGATAACAAAAAGAGCATTGATTGACAATATTTTTGAAAAACAAGACCCAGAAGTAATAGATTTTACAGTACAAAAAATAGATGAAGAACAAGAAAAAATCAAAGCCCTAGAACAAGAAATACAAGACGTGATAAATGATTTTGATAATTCACAAGATACAAATGTGTTTCAAAAACTAAGCTCAATAAAAGACATACTCGAGATTATGAAAGACGGTGTTTATAGACAAAACAGAGGATTTAAAGCAGGTTTACAAGGAATCTTAAATGAAAGATCAAAGACAGTGAAAAAGATTATATCTAATTATCCAAGGATAAAAAAAGATGAAAGCTTGTTTTATACATTACAAAACAAAGAATTAGTTGACAGATTAATAACAGATGAACAAATACAGCAAGCCATGAATGAACCACCAAAAGACACAAGAGCTTGGATCAGAGGAAACATAATAAAATCATTCATGGAAAACCCAGATGACTTGACCAAAGTAGAATGGGACTGTGTTAAGATAAATGGTAAATACTTGCCTTTTAAAAATCCATTTTCAAACCCTGTAAGGTTCAGAGAAGTTTTACCTAGACACGCGTATTCTGAATTTGAAGATAAGATCTTAGAACAATTAGATGATTTTATTCAGATCATAAGACAGAATAATGACACAGAATTTGCAGCACACGTAAAATATGATTTATACACTGAAATATTAAAAAATTCTGTATTTAATCATGAATTTTTAGAACAAGAACTAGACATAGACAAACCACCTGAACTTGTTGTAGGTGAAAGAATAAAACTATATAGAAATCTTGGAACATTAAATTGCGGATCAAGTAATACTTATTTTTATGATGGAAGTGTTGAAGATATCCCATTGGGTTCAACAGGAGTAATTGAAAAAATAAGATATATATTTTCAGATCTAAAGATAAAAGTAAACTTGGACAATGGAAGATCATGGTGGCTGGATTCAAGAGAATTAATGCCATTAGCAGATGAATCAATAACAATAGATAATATTATTCATCAAACATTGTTTGGAGATATTCAAGATCTGAGAGGAACTCAAAGAGAGAGAACATATCTTGAGAGAAAAAAAGAATTAGATAATTTACTCACTAAGATTATAATAAATTACCTGGATGATATAAATGAGGCTTGAGAAAAGAATAATTGGACTTGAAACAGAGTATGGATCATTTTCACAAGATTTAGCTAGATCAAGGGATGGTGAGGATGGTCACCATGATGCACACAATAACAGACTAATAGAAACAATAAGAGAAGCAAGACCAAGAAGCGGAAACTCTTTTTTATTAAATGGTGGAAGAATGTATGAAGATTGTGGCCATATTGAATATTGTACACCAGAAACAACTAATCCTGTTGACTTGGTTTTATATGAAAAAGCAGGAGAAAGATTGCTTAACCAGCATTCAAGAGGAGTTATGTTTATCAAGAACAATGTTGCTGCAAATAACAGTACATTTGGATGTCATGAAAATTATTTAATCAAAAGGCCTGAACATTTTATAAATGAAGTAGGAAGATATCTAATGTCATTCCTAGTAACAAGACAAATCTATGCAGGAACAGGAGATATTTATGAGAATAAATTTAGAATATCACAAAAATCAAGATTTATTACCGAAAACTATGGTAAAAATACAACCAGAGATAGACCAATAATCAATCTAAAAGATGAATCTCATTGCGGTGGTAAAGAAAGCGAGAATTATAGATTACATCTTATATTAGGCGATTCAAATTTATCAGAAATAGCAACTTATCTAAAAGTAGGTACAACAAGCTTAGTATTGGATTTGATTGAAGATGGAATTTGCCCTTACATTAGTTTATACAATCCTGTTTATGCTCTTCATGAGATTTCACAAGACTTGACATTTAAGATAGAAAATAAAATAAATGATTCCAGACCAATGACAGCAATCAACATACAAAGACAATATCTAAAAGCAGCAAAAAAAGCATACACAGGAAGAGACGAGATTACTGACGATATTCTTGCTAGATGGGAATATGTTCTGGATTGTTTAGAAACAGATCCAATGAAACTTGACACATGGATTGATTGGGTTATAAAGAAAAGCTTGATTGATAAAAGTCTTGATAAGAATAGTAATTTTAGTGAAACAATTAGAAAAGAATTAGTTAATTTACAACAAAAAATAGCATCCGCATATCAAAAAATATCAGAATCAAAAACATTATTATTACCAGATAACCAAATAATCAGAGCAGATAATTTACTTATTCAAGCAATGTCTAGTATTACGAACATAATTGATGAAGATGTTTATTCACCTATTAAAGAATTTGTAAATGGTAGAAATTTTGAAGAGTTTGATGTAAACAAGATATCAAAAAATATTTCATACAAATATCATAGTACTGATCCTAATAATAGTTTATTTTATTTTTTACAAAACAATGGCATGATTGACAGACTAGTATCAGATGAACAAATAACGCATGCTGTAAATAATCCTCCTCAAGACACAAGAGCTTGGGTCAGAGCAAAAATTTTGTCAGAAATAAGAGGATTAGGAGGATCAGTAGAACAAATGGATTGGTCAGCGATCAGTGTTTATCATCCTAATCTTAGTGGTGGAAGAGTTATGAAACCTAAATGTGCTAGATGCAGTGCAGACTGTAAAGGTTATGTTAATTCAAATGGAAAAGAGTTTGATCTTACAGATCCTTTTGACAATAAAAAACAAGAATATGAAGAAATGGTTAGAGACATTCGTTAGCTAGATGTTTGTTTTTAGTATTGGTGATAGATTAAACCTAGCTTGGGCTATGTAAAAATGGAAAATAATAAAGACAATGAAATGACTGAAAAAGAAAAAAAAGATTTTCTTAGAGGTATGACTAAAAGGCATATTGAGCAATCATTTGAAATGATGGAATCAATGGGAATGCCATTAGATTACGCACTTGCTATTTTTGCAGATACAACTAGGTTCTTAGAAAGAGATAATTCACCTGAATTTGAAAAGTTTTTAGAATATTCAGGACAAATATTTGAAAATGAGTTTCATGTAAAATGTTCTTATCATCATGCAGAGAATGTTCCTCCTTATGAATTTAGACCTGCGTCTGTTGAATATACTAACATATTGTTTCAATTATATGAACAATATTCTAATCAAGAATATGAATCAGAACAAGAATTAACAGATATAATGAAAAATATTCTCAGTGGAAAAAAAATATTAGAAATAGGTTGTGGTCCTGGGTTTTTTCTACCTATTTTAAAAAGACTTGGTGCACAAGCACATGGAATAGAGGTTTGTGAAGATAATAAAGACAAAGTTCCTGATGTAGATATTGTTTATACTGATGCAGAGAATTTAGAGTCAATACTCGGCGAGGAGAAATTTGATATAATCATATCAAAAGACGTATTTTGTGGTGTTGTTTTAAAAAAAGACAAAGCATATTCTATATTAGAAAATGCTTATAATAAATTAAAAAAAAACGGAATTATAATCAATCAGATAGATTACAAGAGAATGGAACTTTCTTTTTATTTCATGAGGCAGAAAATGATTTGTAATGATCTAAATTATGATTTTGACAGAATGCTAGATAATTGGTTTTATGAAATGAGTGAAGAAGAGCAAGAAGAAATGCTTCATGTTAATTCACCTAGTTTAACAGAGGATGAAATAAAAAAAATAGGTTATGAAGTCATGAGAAAAGAAAATGATGAGAACTTAACAACAATAATGAAAAAACAAACAAACAAAAAACTTGACCAAAATCTTGAAGATTTCTTGATTAAAAATTCATTTGATGAAGTTAATCACTGTTTTTTACAATTTTCATCTCACTTAGATATAGATAAAATATTAGAAGAATATGATGAAAACGGAAAATATGATGTATATTTTGATAATATTCATGAGATCGGATCATTTGTATTTGATTGTAGAAGGAATTTGTGTGAATTTTATTTTAAAGATGACATGAAATCTAAGATATTTTTATACCAATTTCATGAAAAAGACATGGGTTATCATCTGATTGGAATCAATATTGGAGACAAAGACAAATTAAATGATTTTGTAAAGGATTTTGTTGACATTATCAAACCAAAGCTAAAATTAAGCTCAGAACATAATCAAGAAATAGCAAAACATTCATTTGAATTTGCAGCAAGCCAGTACAGGCTTTCTAAATGTCTTTTTAATTCATTTCCTGATGAGAGATTTAGAATACTCAGTTATTCAAACATACTTAATTGTGCTCAGGTGTATTAAAATGATTAATATTAATCATATGGAGAATGTATTAATATCAAGATTACCATCAATAGTATATATATATAAAGTGAAAAAAAATGAAAAATAAAGACAAGAAAACAATACTAATAGTAGACGATGATGAACAAGTAAGAGAAAATCTTGTTAAAGCAGCTGAAGCTCTTGATTTAGAAGTAACTGCTGCTGGAGATGGTCCTACTGCAAAAGCATTAGCACTGAGTTGCGATTTTGACATTGCTGTTCTTGACAAGGATTTCCCCTATATAGATAATCATGTATTTAAGAATGCTGGAAATAAGATTGCAGCAATATTAAAGGAAAAGAATCCAGATATAAAACTCGCAGGATTAACATTAGGACAAGTTTCAGAGTTTTCAGAAGAATTCTTTGACATAAAAGAAAGTAAACAAACTATAAGACAAAAAGACTACAATACTTTAATCAGGACTTTATTAAATCCTTATGAAAAAAATCTAGTTACAATAAGAAAACAATACTCTGAGGCAGAGAGGTTATTCCAAGAAAGTTTTGAAGCATATCAATGTATTTCAATACTTTGCGAAGGTTATGATGTATTTACAAAAGTATTGAATAAAGAATCTTTAGGTAGCGATTATGCGGAAATAGAACACTTGGTATCACCAGCAGTTTCTAGAAATACCAGTCATCCAACAAATATGTTAAATCTAGAAGATATTTTTAATAAAGAAACCACAGGAGATGACATACTAAGAGAAGATGGTTCTGTAAAAACACCTTATGAATTTATTTGTGAAGAAACAGATGAATTCATAGATTATGTTGAAGAAAATTTTTCAGAATACAATAATAGAGTAATCCTATTATTAGAAAAAATAAAAGAGTTTAGACATGATAAAAACATTAAACAATTTTTTAAAGAGGTTCAAGAAAAGGATTTTGAAAGTATCAATAAAAAAAAATTTTATCAACCATTGGTTCAAATGATTAGAGATTATCATGCAAACAGCTACGGAATACTAAATATTGTGAAAGAGGAATTAGAACATGAATAGACAGCATGAAATATTAATAATAGAAGATAGAGGAGAATACATAAAAGCAGCTGAAAAAGCAGCAGACCAGCTAGACATTGAAATAGTTGTATGTAGAGATTATGCTCAAGCATTAGAAGAGATTAAGATAAGACCATCAGGAATATTAACAGACATATTCTTTTTAGAAGAATTTGGCACTAATAAAAAAGACAAAGCATATGAAGTAATTGATAAGATAAAACAAGCAGTATCACACGACATAGACATAATGGGGGTTGCAAGATATAAAGCAAGAACTGTTTATAATGCAGTCACAAAAGTTGCTGATTTATTTGGTGGAGATGTTGACTTTGTTCTTGATCAATTGCCTAATCCTGTTTTTAGCAACAGAATGAATTTAGAACAAGCACTTGTACCTGAGAAAACAAAACGTCAACGAGAATCATTAAAAGCAATTCAATCACAGCTTGATGAACAACAACCCTTAGGAGTATTAGTAGCAGAACAAGCAAGAGAAATGGGTATACCTTATTATCTTTTATCTTCATATAATCATCATGGTGACAAACTAAAAGGAGTTAATGCTTATCTACAAAAAGCAAGTCTAATTGTTGATGCTGTCGAATGTAATTTTGGTGATAGAGATAAACCAGAATATTGGATAGAGATATTCAACAAAATAGCAAAAGCTGTTGATGAAAAAGAGGCAATATTATACAGAAGAAGATGAAGATAGAAAATATTATAGGAGGCGAATGAGTATGAAAAATGATAAACAAGACGAACAAAGAGTTGAAGTACCAAAATCACAAATACAAAAACAAATAGAAGGAATTGTTTCAGATAATAGAACATTTGAACCAATAAGAAATTTTTTCCCAGAGCACATGTATGATAATGAACTAGGTTTACAGTTTTATCTAGGTGCAATGGAAACAAGAGACAAAACACGAGACTTTGCAGAGAGTGTTGAATTTGCATATATTCTTAGCAAGATAGTGTCAGAATTTGACAGACAAGATAGATCACTTGATTCAATTTCAAATGTTGATGAGTTTAATCAAGCATTTGATGAAATGTACGCAAGATCAAGAGAAGATCTGGAAAGATTATATCAAAACCCAAGTTTCAAACAAACAAAAGCAGAATTTGATCAAGTAAATTACAGCATAGAAATCAAGATAGATGCTTGATTCATTTTGTGATGAGGGGGGAAAGATGGAAAACAATATTGTTGAAACAATCAAACACATTAGCAAAGAACTAGAATCAGATGAAATGGATGAAAGAGATAATTGGATGCAAGGTGCCACATTAGTAATCAAAGCTATAAATCTTATAAAAAAATATCCTAATATTGACGAAGATTCACTTGGCTATAATCCAGACGCATATTTTGCAAACCAATTTTCAAAATATTGGTCAGGCGATAGAGCTGATGTTTACACAAGAAGGATTTTGATGATTGGCATGGAAAAATTAGGAGATGAGGCAATGAAAAATGCATGAAGAAAATAATGAAACAAATAGAACATACAGAAAAGAAAAACCAAACAAAGTACTTAAAGAAAATGATTATCTAGAAAGAGCTATAGAAAGAATATATAAACAAAAACCAGACACTCCTGAAAACTTGGTTCAAGACTTGTTCAGGATCAGAAAGATGGTAACTGATGTAGAAACACTTGCTACAAACAGAATAAATGATTTAGCAGGAAAATACACAGAAGATTTGCAATCACAATTAGAACAAGCACATTATGTAGAAGACATACGTGATGTTGTAAAACAAATATCTAGGAGATATAGAGAAGTTGTGTATGCACTTGCAGAACAACTAGGACTTTGTAAAGAAAAAATTAGCAAACTCGATGATGTCTCTTTTGAAGAATACTAAATTAGTAACCAACCAGTAGTAAAATAAGCGAAAGATTTATAAAGGGGAAATCACCTCCCTATATTATAAAAAAGGGTTCTGGTGATTTCACATATTATTGTATAAAAATATGTGGGGTATAAATAAAATGAAAACAATAGGAAAAATTGCAACAATAGGAGCATTAGTAACTAGTTTACTATGTGCAGCACCAAGAACAGAAGCAGAAGAAATCATAAGTTTCACTGTTGAAGGTGAAAAACAAGAAAGACAAGTTGATCTAGAAACAATAGATGAAAAAATCAATGAATTACAAGAAAAGTATGCACAAGCTTCAACACAAGAAGAGAAAAAATTCTATGAAAAAGAATTAGAAATATATAAAGGTATTAAAGGAATAGGGGCTGTGATGAGAGGATTAGGAGAAATCTTTGGTACAGTTGCCCAAGTTGTAGTAGGAGTTGCAGGAACAGAACAAGATCCAAATGTTTCTGTAAAAAGACAACAACAAACATATCAAACAGAGCTTAAATTACTAGCATCACAATATCTTGATCAATTACTTAATGTTACAAATAGAAAAAAAGCAAAGAACTTGATATCAATGTATGGACATAATTTTCAACAAGAAGCACAACAAAGTACAGGATTAGGAAGCGAAGTATTACCAAGTAATTGTGATTTTAGACCTGGAAGAATAAGAAAAGCAATGGAATATCTTGTTAATGAAGTACAAAGAAGATATTCACAAGAAGAAATTGATGATTTAAAAGATTCAAACCCAGGAATACAAGCATTATATGAATAAGAACAAGGAGGCAACACAAAATGGCAAAGATAAAATATTTGGAATTAACAGAACCTTTGAGACCAGTATCTACTGCTTTTGACCAAGATAATGATAAGTATACAATATTTCAAGACTTAAATTATTATGGATCAATGGCTGATAGACCTATATTTTCAAGGGTTATAGATGATAGTGAATAATTTTTTTATTTTATTTTTTTTAATATAAAAATTAAACTCAAAAATGAATACAACTTCAGAACAAAAATCCTCAACATCTCATCTTGAAGGATTTTTAAGAAAAATAGATCAACTTAGTATTTTACAAACTCCTGCTAATGAACTTAGAGATTATGATCCTGAACTTGAAGAAACTAATGAAGACTTGCTTAGACAAGAAGCATCTGAATTAGAAAGAAAAGTATCTGAATTATTAGAACTTGAACCTAATTCTAAAGATATTGCAACATATATTATAAAAAATGGTCTAGATCCAGAATTATTCATGGATTTGATTGAACAAAAATATACTGATTTTAAAACATTAAAAGGGGGTAATAGCAGGTCTTGTTTTGAAGCAAAATGGGGTGCTCATGAATTAGTTTTCAAATTTGATGTTTTGCATGATTATGATAATGATGATAATAGGGGCGGAACAAACATAGATGAAATAGAAGCATTATTACACTTGCCCGATCCAGAATTACATAACATAGTTGAGATGAAGGGTTTTATTGATCTAACAAAATATAATGGAAAAGGTTATTTAACTATTGAAAAAAAGTTTGATGGTGTTTCTTTATTTGATTATGTTCAAGAACATGGACCACTATCTGCAAAACAATTTGAACAATTAGTTCCAGAAGTTTTAAAAGCACTTAGTCATTCATATGCAAAAGAATACAAAGGCAGACCAAAACCACAGATTCTTCACAGAGATTTTCATGCAGGAAACATACTTATAAAGTGTGAGTATAATGAAAACATAAATCCAATTTTTCGTGATGAAAGTGTACTTTGGGTTCGTGGTAGTGAAGACATAAAAGAAGTTAGAATAACAGATTTTGCAACAGCTTCAAAAAGCGAAGATTTAGAATCTAAGACAGAACAAAGCGTTACAATACATGCTTTATCAATACAAGATCCATTATTAAGTTATACTTTTACAAGAAAAGAAACAAAATATTCCCCAGCTTCACAACTTTATGAACTAGGTGTTGATCTTTATTATTCTTTGACAAAAAGATCAATATTTACATTTAATTCAAAACAAAAGATTGCAGAAGTTAAAAAGACTGGTGAAAGTTTATTGAACGAAGACGGAACATTGAACATAGATCTTTATGAAAAAGCATTAGATAATGCTTTAGACAAACTTCCAGATGAAGTAAAAGCATATAAAGATATATTATTTAATCTTTTAAGCTTAAAACAAAGAGTAGATGATCCAGAAATAAACCCTAATTATGATTCTGAAAATCCTTTTGATGATTTAATTGAAGATTTTAAACAAACAAAACAACTCAATTATGATGCTAATCTTGCTAAAATTAGAGAAAAGGCAGAAAAGGATAAATTAGAGTTAGAAAATATAACAAAACCAATATATGAAAAACAACCTTTTTACAAAAGATTATTAGGAAATAAGTTTGCACTTGCAACTGGCGCGCTTGGTTTGATAGGATTGTTAGTGTTTGGAAGAGGCATGTATGCTGGTAAAGAAACAAAAGTTTTTGAACATCCGCCAATTGCAGCACAAACAGAAAAACAACCAGAAGAACAACAAGAAGAAAACATGCCAATTGCCGAACAACCAGCACAACCAGAAGAAAACATAATACCAGAACAAATAAGAGAACCAGAACAAGAAAATAAAAAACCACAAATGAATACACAAAAATTAAGTCTTGAAAACAAGATTCAAAATGGTGCTTATGTTGATGTTAATAATGGTGATTGGAGATATGTAAAGAGTTATTTTGATTATGATTTGCAAACTAATTTAAATAAGCATCAACACAAATCTAATGGTACTATAATTGATGTCACTGATCTTAATATTGTGAAAGATACTTTTATTCCAACAGCAGTTAATGAGATTAAAAACAATGCTTATGTTGATGTTAAGAATAGTGATTGGAAATATGTAAAGAGTTATTTTGATTATGATTTGCAAACTAATTTAAATAAGCATCAACACAAATCTAATGGTACTATAATTGATGTCACTGATCTTAATATTGTGAAAGATACTTTTATTCCAACAGGAGTTAATGAGATTAAAGAGCACGCATATATTGATACTAAGAATGGTGATTGGAAACCTGTAAAGAATTATTTTGATTATGATTTTAATACTCATTTATACAAGTATCAGCACAAAGAAAATGGTTCTATAATTGAAGTTACTGATCTTAATATTGTGAAAAGATTTACAATACCAACTAATGTAACTGCAAACTAACTCTTAATTATACCAATCAATGCACTGCTGCAATGATAAAACATTCTTATTGTATTAATTAAATAATGAATTACAGGTTTTTCATTGTCTTTTTTAGAATCAAGGCTTTTTATGCCAAACTTGAATGCATAAGTAGTCTCAATGTTATGTATGTCTTTAACAATATTCAAATCTTTTGTAACATAAAGTGAATGTAATTTATCTAATTGTTCTTTAGAAGCTTTTAATAGTTTTCTGATGTCTGAATTCATTTTTATCTTGTTTCTATAAACATGATCATTAAGAAAACCAAGATTTCTTACTGCGAGTGTTATGTTTGATAAGAATAACCAATAAATAGGTGCAAGTTTAGTAGAAAATAGACCTTTTGAAATACATCTTCTTAAGAAATTAGCATATTTATGAACACTTATTGCAAGTTCTTCTGCTTCTTTGAATTCTTGTCTTTTCCTTTTTGTGATATTGGTTTCTAATATTCTTATTATTTCTTTTAAAATAAAGAATTCTTTGTTAATTATAGTATTAAAATTCTCAATACTTGGCTCTGTTATTGATTCTATAACGCAATCTTTGTCAGATCTTGATTTTATGTCAAAACCTATGATTCCTGTTTCAACTGTTTTTTTGATTGTTTTTAGTGCTTTTTTATCTTCAAATTTAATAGTAATTTTGTCATATCCTTGCCTGTAAAGGTTGACAATCACTCTTCGTATGATGCTCTGTTCTGATATTGGCAATTTAACTGTTGTTTCTAATCTTTGTTTTTTTTTCTTTGACTCAATCACTAGTTTATTATTCTCTTCATCGACGTCAACTTCGTCTCCTGCTTTTAATCCAATCTTATTAATCCACTTCTTAGGAACATAGATTGTCAAGCCACCGCCTCCGCCTTGCTTGATCAATTTTCTTTTCATATCCTATGGTATATCTTGCTTATTTATATACTTTTCGGTTATCATATTCATCATATCTTTCATATCAGTAGGATATTAATAATTGTTTTACTATCCTTACTAAATATAACCATAAAAAAGAGTTCTCAGAATAACCCCAAACAATCACAAAAAAAGAGGGTGATGGTAGATGGAGATGATGACTATGTCAAGATACAAAACAAAACATACAGGCATGAAAACAATAATACTGTCTGCAATAGGGGCATATGCACTAACTAAATTTATGTGTCCTGATTTTGATATCCTTCCTGATTTTAATTATGATAAATCAACAGAAGTGTATCAAACAAGACAAGCACAAGAATTCCAACATCCTGTGATTGGAATCACAACTGAGCATAATAGAGGTTAATAAAATGAATAATAAAAATAAACTAACTTTAGGAGCAATTTTATTAGGATCAATGTATTTTTTAAATCCTTTTTCAACACCTGTTAGAGCCCAGGAATTACATATGAATGGCGAATATTCTGGAGAAAAAGTAACAATACAACAACCACAAGTACCAAAAACACAACAATCAGTAGATAATGTTATTGAAAGAACAGAAGCAATAAAAGAATATAATCGAATGAATGATTTATTCCAATCTCATGTATTTGGTGATGGCTATACAAAAGAGAATCCTGCTTGGGGTTCTATTTATGAAAGATTGCACACTGCTGTGAAAAGAAAACGTAAGCAAGATGATCTTGATTATAAAGTAGATGGTAATACAAGTCAAAATGATTTGAATTTTTTGGTTGACCACATGGATGATGATATAAGTAATTTTAATTTGGATAAAATAAAAAATAGAACAAGAATGTTCAAACTTGCTTATGTAGTAAGAGATAAGACAGAGTTTAACAAAGAACTAAACAAATATCGCAAAGCTGTTAATTTTTTCAAACTAAATCTTTATGGAAATGGTTGCGAAGAGTTTCCTGGTTTTGGTTCTATTGCTGAAAGATATTTAAGACTTAGATCAGAAGGAAACTTGCTAAGATATGGAATTGTTCTAAATAATCATGAATTTAGATTTTTGATAGATCACAAAGATGATAATGCTAATCATCTTGGCATAAGAGAAATTCAAAAAAGAACAGACTTGTATGAAGAAGCAAATGTAATCAAACACAAAAACAAGTCTGAAAGAAACAAAGAAAGAATTAAGAACGGCTTGAAAGAAGCAGGTGACAAAGTAAAAAAGATTGCACCTGTGTATAAAGACCTAAAAAAAGCAAAAGAGATTACAGGCGGACTTTAAGAGGTTAAGAAAATGAATGAACTAGAAAAAATAATGTCAAAACATAAAGAACCTGAACAATCACAACAAACGCAAGAATCTCTATACAAACCAAAATTTGATGCGTTTGGTATTATGGCAGTAGGTCTTGCATCAACATTATTAACAATCTTTGGGCTTTGCATTGGAATTGAAATGTATGAAACAAAAAGATTTAACAGAGAAACACCTATCAATGATTCTCTTTGGGATCTGAGGTTTGCACGAGCAGATGACAGCTATGATTTAGTTAATACGTATATGAATAGAGATTCAGGTGAAATTATTTATATTAATGAGTCTCAGAGAATAGTTTCTTCTGATGCTCCAGAAGGTGTAAAAAACAGTACCAAGGGCAGATATGTTTCTAAAGAAGAATTGTACAATGATTGGCAATATGTTGGTCAAGAAAAACAAACTAAGGAGAGTGAAACAAAATGAGTTTAACAAAAATATTAACAACAACAGCATTAGTAGGAGGTATGATGTTTAACTATTTAGTTAAACCAGTTTTGGCAATTAACAATAAAGCAAAACAAGCACAAGAAACTGTAATTGATTATAATGCTGAATTAAAAAGATTAGATGAATTATATGAAAAAGCAACAACAGATGATCAAAGATCTAAGATAGATGAACTAAGAACAAGATATCAAAGCATTAAATCATTAAATGAAGAACTTAGTGAATTAGAAACATCAATAAGCACAGACACACAAGAAACACTAGCAACACAAGCAGAAATATTGCCACAAGAAGCAGGACAATTAGATGAAATTACAACAAACGACATACCTCATTATGAAGTTCCTGTGCATAATCTAGCACATCATTATTTAAAACAAATAATGAATATACCAGAACAACCTCTTGCAACATCACCAAGTCATAATTTCTATTTAAAAAGAAATGTTGCAGACATGCTCATTGCATCATATGCATGCGAGCTACAGCACGGAAAAAATGTAGAAAAAGATGGAGACACAATTATTGTCAGAATGAGAGGACATGTTTCTGGAAATTATATTCAAAAAGCAAGACGTAAGCTAAAGCAAGCAGTAGAATCAATCTACACACTTGAACAAATACAAGATCTTGCAAATGCAAACCCGGGAATTAGTACACTATATCCTGGAACATTTATAGGAGGCGAATAAAATGGTTGAAAATTTACAAGATAGAATTCAAGAAAATATAGAAAGAAGAAGAATAAATTATAATGGAACTAGTGGTCCTAAAAGAGCATTAATGCTTTTTGTTATTGCAGCGCTTGGATACGGAGCATACTATACTTATGGATTGTTTTCAGATGATAAAGATGTTCCTTATGAAAAACAAGCAAAACAAATTGTTAGAGAATATATGCCAGAATTAGAAAAAGGACAAGAATATTTCCCTGGCTCTGTTCCAATTGATTCAGAAGGTGTTGAAGAAAAAACAAAACCTTTTGAAAAATATATCTATAACCCTGATAAAGATCCACAGCCTACAACCACAGAACAAGAACCAGAACAGCAACCAGAACAAGAAGATAACGGAAGACTTTACATGAATGAATCAACAGGAGAATTAATTCGTATTAATGACAGAGGAATAATTCTTTCATATGACAAACCAGCGGCTGTGAATGAATTAGTAGAAGGTGCTTATGTATATGAAAATACTTTGTATAATGAATGGAATGATTTAGGAAAAGGCGAAGAATCAGGAAATTATTATTTCCAAAATCCAACAACAGGCACTATAATTTCTATTAACAAATATTTCAGAATACAGTCAGTTGAACAACCAAAACAATCAGATGAATTAGAACCAGGTGTTTACATTCATGAAAACACTTTGATGAATGAATGGAATCATGTTGAAGAATGACGGTGAATAAAATGAATAAGTTAGTAAAAAATATAGGAAAAGGATTGGGTCTTACAATACTTGCAAGCATGTTATTTGTAAACCCTGTAAATGCACAAGAGAACCAAGTAAAAGATCAGAAACATCAAAAACCAAGCATAAGTTATTTGAATTTTTATTCAACAGATTGCACTCCTTTGTCACGCGGAAAATCAGGTGAAGAATCAGTACTTATGTTAGGAATTGGAGATGATGAATATATGATCGCAGACAGAAATAGTAATGATAAACCTGATTTTGCAGACGTAACTGAAAACAGAGTAAGATATGAATTATCAACAGAATCTATTGTAGACAGGTTTTATGGTAATTTTTATAGAAGAATTGTAAATGGTTTAGTAAAAAATTATTGTAATAAACTTAGAGAGATAATAGAGGGAGAAGTACAGCCGAAAGTTTTTAATCTCTTTTTAGAAAAAGAAAAACAAGATTCTGATGAATCAAGGGAAGTTGCTAATCTTTATGCAATTGGCCCTGATAATGTTTTGTATGCCTTCAGAATGTATAAAGATGATTTTACCCTCCTGGATTTCGATCTTCAAGACAGAGATAGAAATGTTAACATAAAAATTAAGAACAATTTTCCTGAAAAAGTTCAAGAGATGCTCAGTGATGTATTTACTTCATTAACTGATTCTTGTACAGAACTTAATGAAACAGTTAATGAGTACAGTAAAAAAAGACAAGAAGAGATCTTGAATCAATTAGGTTATTAGGTGGATAAACAAATGTTTGAAAAAAAACCACAACAATATGGAGTAGTAATGCTTAGTAAAGATCAAGACATTAGTTATAAGATTTCACAGATCTTTAATGATAATAATGGACAAGTAGATTTGCGCGTCATGTGTCAAGAACTGTTATTGAGATTTAATTTTCTTCCAATGAGATTTGTCTCTGCTGACAAAGAAAAAAAGATTTCAAATTACAGAGAATTAGGTCTTTCTCTTTACCCAATAATTGATAATATAATCTATGAAAAATGAAATATAAAAAAACATTAGGAACTGTAATGTCATTGATAACTGCGCCTTTTTTATATTTTGCACAGCCTGCTAATGCAGAAACATTTTCACAAAGAGTTGCGAGAGAACAGAGAGAGTTTACAGAACAAACACTAAAACAACAAAAAGAGTTCCAAGAACAAGTAAAAAAAGAGCAAAAAGAATTTGATGAATACATAAGACAAAGCAATATCCAATTCAGACAAGAACTTGAAAAAACAAGAATACAGTTTAATCAAAGAGTAAATAATTTCCACAATAATTCTCAAGATGAGATTTCTGATTTAGAAGAAAGAATTGCGCCTGTTAAAAGACATTGGAATATAGTTCCAAGAAAAAGAATAATGCCAAGAAATAGAATAACAAGAAGAAGAAAAAGGGAAACTCAAGACAGTCATAAACTAAGACAAGAATTCAATAAATTCAAAAAATCATTAGACACAATAGTTGACAATGATGTAAGACCTTTATTTTCTAACGAAGAAGCTTATCAATTTTTTAGATTGTCAAAGGTAGATGGAAGAGAAGATAAAGTAGAATTTGCAAAAAACCTTCACAATAAGTACAGCCAAATATGGCCTGCAGCAGAACACAAAGGTTTTCCATTGTTTAAAGCAAAAGAAATAATTAACATATATAATTTGGACAATGATTTTACACAACGTGTTGATGAATTATTAAAACATAAACCAGAACAAAACCATGGTAATCCTTTTTTTCATGATGGAGAACAAATATTAAGAGCTTATTTAAACAAGATGCCAGAGAAATTCATTAATGGCTGGGGGAAATTACTCGACAGACTAAATTTTGATTGTGAATTCTTAAACAAAGCATGGGTATCACAATTATATGCAGACAGTGATTTTGTTACAAAAGCGCTTGCACTTGAAACAGAAAAAGGTGACAAGCTTTATGATAAATATGATAAAGATGCAAAAAGTCTACTAGAACTGCATCAACTAGGTGCAACAGCAGAAACATTAGAATTTTTTTCACAGTTTAGAAATAAGAACGATTATTTTTCATTCAGGCCAGAACATCTTACAGAAATTATGAAAAAAGGCTTTGACCTTAACAATGAATACATACAACAATTACTAGAACTAGAAAAAAGAAACAAAGGAAAACTTACATTCAGAGACTTAGAAGATGCAACAGATATAAAAAATATGAACAACCCTAATTATGTATCATCATTATATAAAATTTTTAAAGAAATAGGGATTGATTATGAACTAAGCTTATCAAAGATCAAAAGATATTGTCAATTAAATTTACCATTAAGAGAAATCTTTTTTTACGATACAAGAAAACCAAATGCATTGATTGTATTGCCAACAGCAGACCACAATGATGCTTTTTATGGAGAATCCGGAAGAAATTTTATTAAAACAATATTAAGACAATATGATTCGCAAATTCTAATCGCAGACACAGAAAAAGACGTATATGCTGGTTTGAAGTTTGTACCAAATATTTCATTAGCATCAATATCTGGTCACGGAACAAAAACAACACTATCATTGGGAGAAGCAGACCTAAGATTATATACTGGTTCTGGTGACGAAACAAAAACAATCGACATTTCTGATACAGAATTTGTAGAACTTTTAAAAGAAACTAATCCGTATTGTGTTTTATTTTTATGGGCATGTAGTAATGGACAAGGCAGAGAATACGAAAATAATCTTGCTAATTTTTCAGCAAAATCAGGAAGAAAAGTGATTTCTGGTGATAATGTTTCTAACATTACAGAGATAACTTCATCATATCCTTTTGATGCTGAAGTCTATTATCATGATAAAAATACTAATCAGTATACTAAGGTTACGTATAAAATACACATAGGAGGTATGGCACAATGACAAAAATAAGGGACACATTTCCACATCATGAATTTAAAAGACAAATTCTTGAAAAGAAAAAACAAGAACTCTTAGATGAAGTTGGTTTAAATAATGTATCACCTATTGATACAGAATACATGCCGCCTGAAAAAGTATTAGAATACATCTGTTCATTGCATGAGATAAGATTGCTTAACAAAGGATATGCAAGATTAAAAAAAACAATAGAAGTATTTTCAGCTTGTGCATTGCTTCAACTAATACCTGGTTTTATTGGTTCACCAGGATTATCATTATTACTTACTGGATTCCCGCTAGCAGTTGGATTTCATAATTATGATAATATAAAAGAATTATTATTAAGAAGACCTGCTGGCAAGGACTTTTTTTATGATTTTGATGAAAACAAGTTCATGAACAGGCCACCTTTTAATAATAAAGGAGTGGATGTTCTTCCAATAAAGAGTATTGATGAATTTAACACAAGGTATGATTTTGTATTTGTAAATGGCTTTGAAATAATTGAATATAATTTTTATGATAAGAATGATCTTATTAGACACGATGTTCCTGATAATCTTAAACATTGTTATGACGTGTCTGAGATTTTGAAAAAAGATTATGCAGGCTTAGCTTATATGAAAGGCTGGCTAAAAAGTGATGAATTAGAAGCAAAGATTCTTACTCATGACGAAGTTCTTTGCAGAGACTTATCAGACTATAGGCCTGGTGATGCTTTGGCATTGTTTGGTCTTTATTGTCCTGATTCACAACCTGCCATAGAAATTCTTGACATAGACTTTGCAATAATTTCTAAACTGTCATTAGATGATTGCTCTGTTTCATTAGGGTATAAGGAGGAGAAATAAAAATGTTACATAGAAACCAAGAAATAATTTATAGAAGAAATGGAAAAGAATTATGCAGGCTGGTTACAGATGATTGTAAAAAAATAGATATTGCAACACTACAATATATAAGGGATTATCAACCATTTACAGAACCAGGAAATTTCTTAACAATTCCATTTAAAAAACGTGAAAAACGATCATCAACACTAAAAACAGTTTCAAGAAAAGAAAATGTATTAGTTTGTGGAACAGGACATTCAACATATGAAATAGAATATGTGAACATTGACCTAGAACAAATGTTGATAGATGGTGCGTTCTTTGGCGTTAATGAAGAAGGAGACGGAATTAATCCTCCTTATTTTCCATTAGATCATAAGGTGAGAAAAGAATGACACAACAAGAACTAGAAACAATAACAAAATCAGAAGCAGATGAATTATTTTTAGATGATATTTCTTCTGATATCAAGTATTTTGGGTTTGGAAGTCTTTATGGTATTAGTGCAGGAGTTACAATGATGGTTCATTCAAGTGTAGCCCATTTTAACTCACCCAAGTACATTCCATTGTTTTCATGTGGTACTGGTGCTTTATTAATATCAATTGGGGCTCAATTAAAATTAGCCTATAACATTTTTCACAAAACAAAGTCTTACTTAGAAAATCCTGAGAATTACGTAAACATGTATTCAAAGACATTAGGTGGTGAAGAATGAAAAAACCTTCAATCATGGACAAAGATCTGGAATTAACAATAAAATTAGAATCATCTTCACATTTTTTAGATGCAATGGCTGTTTTGACAGTTTTTCCTCTTTTTGCAGGCATTGACATGTATTGCGATGGTGCAAACCCTCAACTAGGCGCAGCTTTAGTTCTATACTCAGTAGCACAGTTAGGACTTTATCTAGCAGACGGACTATCTATTAAAAAAGGAATTTATTATCATTCGGAGGATAAATAAAATGACAAACTTATATTTAAATTCAATAAAGAAATTTTTAGGAATCAAAGATAATAAAGATACTGAACAAAAACCAAAAACAATAGATGACATTGTTCAGATAAAAGACAAGATCTTAGAAAAATACAGACAAAGAGGCCATCAAAGAGAAACAGATGATTCTTTGATAGTCACATACACTACTAGATGTTGCCATTATACTGGTATGATGCATTCTACAGGAATGAGGCCAAGCAGAAGGTATGAGATAAATAAAAAATCAGGAAATGTGATTGTGACACATTATATTCAGGCAGAACATTATCTTCCTCCATCTCCTGCAACATTGTTATTAATGCCTTATGAACCTAGTTCAAGAACAGAATATACTCCTAAAGAATTTTTAAAATATTTAAGAACAAAAGACAGAAGCTTAGGTAAAAAACTAAAGATTCCATTTGAAGAAACATTAAAAGGCAAGATAGAGAAAAGAGAAATCGAGTTTAGGAGAATATTGAGAGAATGCAAGGAAAAAGAAGAAGAAAAGAAAGAACAAGATAAAAAGAGAAAACAACAAGATGATGAGGATATTATATTGTAGAAAATGTCAAAACACCATACAATAAAATTAGGACAGGCGTGTGAAGAGGAGATAGGACCTTATGGGCCAAAAGTCACTTTTACTTATACAGGAATGCTTCCAGGAAACACAGTATTTGATATAACTTATGGTTTGATAGGACATGTGCCAGGAAAGCTTGTACATTATCCAGTAGGCACCAAAACTCTTGAATATGGTGATAGAAAGTTTAGGGTGATAAATGTAACACCTGAAGAATTAATTGTAGAATATTTAGGAAAGGCGGATAAAAAATGACAAAACAATACATACTAAAACTAGGAGAAAACATGACAAAGTATTACAAAGAAAATAAAACATCAATGTTTAAAGAACTTATTGATATCTTCAAATCTAAACCATCTGAAAATGGAATCCAAGATCTTGTCTATTGTGGATTGTCACCAGAAGAATCTATTTTTGACTTAAACATATATCATTATTGTCACGAATCAATGAAAGAAAGACACATTACTGTACATTATCCTGCAGATGCTAGAATAATCAAAGTAAACCTTTATTCATACAGAGTAATAAGTGTAACACCAGAAGAATTGGTTTTAGAATATATCAAGGAGGAGAAAAATAAAAAATGACAAACTTCCTAACATCACAACAAACTTTAGAACAGATCTGTGATATTGAACCATCTAAAGATCTAGGAAATGGTATTATGAAATCTGTATTAGGTTTGCCTAGTGTAACTATTTCTACAATTGCATCAAAACACCTTATTTATGAAACAATATACACTATAAGGAGAAATCCTATAATCTCTTCTTTATCTGATAAGATTTGTGAATGTTCTATACAGGGTATGGGTTTAGTTTTAGCAGGAGTGTTTTTTTTAGGAGGGATGTATTGTTTATTAGATGCCACTTCATCTTTTTCATCAACAATGAAAAAGCAATCAAATTCTGTGTATTATGTTAATCAAGGATATTCAAACAAAAACAGAATATTTAACAATTTATTTTGTGAAAAAGTAAAACCTATAGAAAGTAAAGATGAATTAGAAAAATACAAGGGTTTTGTTCTACTAAATGGAGTTTATGTCAAAGATGTTAAAACAAGACATAAAAGAGAACACAGCCCAACTATTATTGGCCCTGATGGCAGGTTTGATAAATATTATACACTTTTTGACTGTGATTTTAAAGGACAAAAACTAAAAGTTGTTTCAATTGATGAGGATATGTTTATGGGAAATACTGCCAAGGATGCTGTTAAAAAATTACTTTCATTAAAAGGCTCATATGTTTATTTAGGTGGTAAGGTTCGAAATAATCAAAATATGTTATTATATTCTTTTGGAAAAGCTTTGGAAGTGGAGGAATAAAAAATGACAGACAAACTAAAGACACTCGGAATACCATTATTAATAACATGCTTAAGTTGTAACACAAATACTTTAGCACAAGAAAATAAACCAAAACAAAGAACTTTCAATGAATCTTTATGGTATGATATATTGAAGAAAGACTATACAAAAGAGCAGGCAAGAGAGATATTGTCAGATCCTGATAAGTTTCTAGCTGAATATGATAAACATACAATTGCTGATATTACTAAAATTAAAGCAAAAGATGGATCTATTGAAAAATATGCCAGAAGAGATCCAAGAATTTCCTCAGCATGGTTAGCACGTGAATTACTTCACACAATAAAAGGAGAAAATGATTTTTTAAAAAAACTTGTTGATATGTATTTAGAATATGAAGAAAAGCACAAGCAAGATCCTGGTTATATGGAAATTTCTGATGCATTTATCCCTTGCTGTGCAATAAGAAACATGACTCCAGGAGATGATGCTTATTTTCAGAAATTATTAGATACAAAAGATAGTTATCATATACAATTAGAAGCATTAAATAAAATGCCAGATGAAAAAAAGATTCCATTGATAATCTCTGGTTTAGATGATTATGGCAAAAACATAAGGGTTATTGAAAAACATCCTGGTGAATTACATTATTTTGAATCATTAGAGTATTTTGTTGCAAGAGATGCCTTATTAAGTGTAAATGACATCTCTTTTTTAGAAGAAACAGCTAACAGAAAAGATCTTGGAGAGATGGCGATTTTTTGTGCTGAAGAAAGACTTAGACAATTAAGATCAAAAGGTGAATAAAAAATGACAGAACAAAACAATATAAAAGATTATTTGAATCAGACAAAAGTTAATTTATTAAGCTATTCAGGAGCAGCAAGCTTAGGTGGAATGCTTACTTCATATGCTATGCATGAACCAGATGCATTGATGTTGACCTCAGCTCTATTTATAGGAACAAATGTAATGAAAGGCATAGAATATCTAATAGCTTACAGCAATATGCAATCTGATCATTATAATAATAAAACAGGTGAATAAAAAATGACAGACATAGACTCAATATTAAACACAATTGCACAAGTAAACCCTTTTTTAGCAGCAAATGCATGGCGAGGTGTTGTAGGTTTTGGTACTGGAATTATGATTGGAATGATTGATATGACAGTTAACAGAGCAAATAATAAAAAAACCAGATATTTTTTAGACAAAAACTCATACCAGCAATTAGGTTTAGCATATTTAGCAGAAGTAGGAGCAAATACTTTTATTTGTGCTGCTGGTCTTGCAGAAAAAGCAAGTGAATACATGGCTAACCAACATTTTGCAGATGATCTAGGTGGAATACTTGGATTTATGTGCGGTTATAATCTAGTAAAAGCAGGAGACGAAATCTTAAAACAAGAAGAATCAAATTACAGAAGAAACAATTGTAATAGATAACATCACTTCAACCTAATGGCTTCCAAATCCCTAGGACAAGTAGTCTCTAACCTATATTGTTTATGCAAAGAAGAAGCTAAGTCTAAACACCTGGAATTCTCGCCATGATTAATTATGATCTTTTTAGGTCTAGGATCACATTTTCTCACAAAATTCATCAACTCATTTCTATCAGCGTGATTAGAAATTTCAAGAGCACTGTGTATTTGTATTTTTAATTCTAACATTTCTGTTTTTTGCCCTTGTTTGAAAACAATCTCTCGCTCGCCTCTTTGTATTCTCTTACCAAGCGAACCTTCGCCTTGGTAACAAGAAAATATTAATGAATGTTTTTTATCAAAACCAAGCTCACGAAGATATTGAACACTTGGTCCACCTATCAGCATACCAGATGTTGCTAATATAACACAAGGATTTTTTTCTAATATTAAATCTTTTCTTTCTTTTTGTGATCCTACTCTTTTGAATATTGGTGATAAAAAAGGATTATTGTCTTTATGAAATATTTGTTTTGTTATCTGACGATTCAAGAATTCAGGATATGCAGTATGAATAGCAGTAATATCCCAGACCATCCCATCTATGTATACTGGAATTGCTTTCATCTCTTTATTTCTCACCATTGACTCAATCATCATCATTATTTCTTGTGCTTTTCCAGAACCAAGAACAGGCATCAGCACTTTTCCCTTTCTTGCAATAGTATCTATTATGCATTGTTTTAATTTTTGATCTGCTTCTGTTCTTGTCAAATGCACGCAATCCCTTCCACCATAAGTTGATTCCATCATCAATGTTTCTAATCTTGGAAACTTTGTTGCCGCACCTTCTAACAACTGTGTTCTGTTGAATTTAAAATCCCCTGTATACAAGACATTGTGCAAACCATTTCCAATATGCAGATGTGCCATTGATGAGCCTAAAATATGTCCTGCATTATACAATGTTAATCTAACATCAGGAGTTATATCAGAAACTTCTTCATAATCCAAACAAATTGTATGTTTAACCATTTCTTTGATATCATCAGTTTCATAAATAGGATTTTTTCCTTCATTCTTCATAATCTTTACAGTGTCTAATTGTAACAATGACATTACATCTCTTGTTGGTAATGTACAATATACAGGCCCTTTATATCCATATTTAAATAAATAAGGGACCATTCCACTATGATCAATATGAGAATGAGTAACAATAACAGCATCTAGTTCATTTATATTAAACTCAGGTGATTCTAAAAAAGGATAAGCATGTGTTTCAGATGCAACATTAATACCACAGTCTAATAAAACCCTGGATTCTGGTGTTTGCAACAGTATGCATGATCTTCCAACTTCTCTTCCACCACCAAGATAAGAAACTCTAACCCATTCTTGTTTTCTGCCTCTTATCCATCCATCATAAATTCTGTGCCCTGCTTTGTTCAAGAACTTTCTTCTTTCATCAGAATTTTGATAAAGAACTGCACGAATATTTTCAATTAATTTTGACCTTATTGAAGGTGTTCTTTTTATCAAAGGAACCCATAATGTTTTTCCTCTTATCTGCCTTAATAGTGAACCTTGTTTTCCAATTGCCAGACCTGGTTTTTCAGCATGAATAATCACTTCAGATCTCTGTGGATCAAATATTATATCAGAAACTTTTGCTTCTTTTGGAACTATTTCTTTTATTTGTTTTTCAGCTTTTTCCATTTCCATGCAAATAGAAGGATCTGGTCTAAGTTCAATTCTTTTCTTGAATTCATCAACAACTTTTTTTATTGTTCCTTTATTATCTAAGAAATATTGTTTTTCTTTTGTATATACGACTATGTTTGCAGCTTCAAAACTAACATCACTAATTTTTCCACTAGGCAATCTTTTTGTAATCTCCTTAAGTATGTCTGGCATATATTTTTCCCCACCCAATCTTGGTAGAACTAATTATTCTTTTAATCTTGTATCAAGTTCTTTTTCAATAACTCTTTTAACACCATCTTTGGTGATTGTCAATACGTCTACTCCGTTTCCAGAAGCAATGTCTCTTTGCATTGCAGCATTCACAGATTTTAATGCAAGCTTTACTCCTTCATCAACAGTCATAGCTTCTTTATATAATGTTTCTAAAACACCAAAAGCATAAACAGATCCTGACCCAGAACATGTGAAATCTTTGTGTTCTGATAATGATCCATCAGGAAAAATATCATAAAGAGTAAATCCAGAATTATCAACACCAGCAAACAAGAAATGAGATATTCCTGGTATTGTTGAGAACTTTCTTATGTTTTGATAAACTAGTCCTGCTAATAAGTTAGCAGTTTCTTTAACAGTAGGATCTCTATCAACTCTAATAGATTTTAGCTTTATCTCTGCCCTTACTAGTTTAACCATGAGCTGTATATCAGAAACAGTGCCTGCTGTTGTAAGAGCCATTTTATTAGTGATTTCGTGTATTTTTTGTTCTTTTTTATGCATTACTAAGTATCCTGCCGTTGCTCTTTTATCAGCAGCTAAAACTATTCCATCTTTACATACAATTCCTATAGTTGTAGTACCAGTTTTCAGAGTTTTTTCCATATTCTCAACCTCTTACGAGAATTCTATATGTAGTTAGGAAGGGGTTATTTATAAAGCTTACGCTTAATAACTCTTACCAAAATACATCCAAACCTTGCTCTTTTTACCACAATGCACACATTTACCTTTATCTTTTGGTTGTTTAAATGGAATATTAAGTGTTTTAGCACCGCCTGTTTTATCCTTTATCCAGTCTTCACATTCTTCTTCAGCACACCACGGTGCAAATGCCAGTTTACCACTTGTCACTATTTTTTTTAATTCATCAAAATCTTTTGGTTTAACAATATGTGATTCAAGATAATGTTTTGCTTTGACAAACATGTCATGTTGCATTTGGTTTAGCATATCTTTAACTTTAATAACAACATCATTCGATGAAACGAATTCTTTTTTACCACTGTCTCTTCTTACTAAAACCACTTGATCTTTTTCAACATCTTTTGGTCCTACTTCCAACCTAATAGGAATTCCTTTCAACTCCCAATCATTGAATTTAAAACCAGGCGTTACATCAGAACGATCATCAATAATAGGTTTATATTTTTTTAATGATTTAAATATTTCATCAACTTTTGACATAACTTTTTCTTTTGTATCCTCTCTACATATAGGCACAATGACAATTTTTTCTTCAGCTAATTTAGGCGGAACAACAAACCCTTTATCATCAGAATGCACCATTATCAACATTCCCAACATTCTAACACTTATACCCCATGAATTTTGCCAAGCATATTTTTCTTTTTTATCTTTATCAATAAATTTAATATTAAATGCTTTTGCAAAGTTTTGGCCTAGTTGATGAGATGTCCCCCCTTGTACTGCTTTTCCGCTTGGCATCAATGACTCAACTGATAATGAAAAATCAGCTCCTGCGAATTTTTCTTTTTCAGACTTTTTCCCAGTTAAAACAGGGATACAACATAATTCTTCAAATGTTTTCTTATATAGTTTTAGTATTTTCTTAGTTTCTTGAACAGCTTGTTTTCTTGTTGCAAAAACAGTGTGCCCTTCTTGCCATAAAAACTCTCGGAATCTAATCAAAGCAACAGGATGCTTGAATTCCCATCTGACAACATTATTCCATTGGTTGATACGCAAAGGTAAATCTCTGTAAGACCTTATCCATTTTGCATAAAAAGAGTACATTATTGTTTCGCTTGTTGGACGTATAGCCAATCTTTTTGGTAACTTAGACGAACCGCCTTGGGTTACCCAAGCAACTTCTGGTGCAAAACCTTCAACATGTTGTGATTCTTTTGTCAAAAGATGTTCAGGAATCAGTAATGGAAAGTAAGCATTTTTCACACCATCTTTTTTTATTAATTTATCAAAATAAGCTTGAATCTTTTCCCAAACAGAATAAATCCTTGGCTTTAGAACATAACAACCAGAAACTTCAGAATAATCAATTAAGTCAGCTTTTTTAAGAACTTCAGTATACCACTCTGAAAAATTCTCATCTTTCTTAACAGTAATTCCAATATCTTTTTTTTCCTTTTTCTCTGACATTTAAAACACAGCACCGCAGTTTTTGCAATACTTATCATTACCTAATTTCTCAAAATCACAGCTACCACACATAATACACTCAGAAACACCTCTGTAAGGTTGTTTTTTAGGTTTTGTGAATTTGGATTTTAGTTTATTTAGTATGTTTTTCATTTTAGATAGGGTATGGCAGGCTTATATATAAATGTTGTATATTATTTTTCAGGATTATTTCTTTTTCTTCTTTTTTGTCAACTTAGCTCTTATCTCACTCAATCTTTTTAATCTTGTTTCTAGTGTACTAATCCTGTTTCTTAATCTTTTGAACTTATATTCAAGTTCCTTTTTAACAGACCTTTTCTTAACTTTTTCTAATGCTTTTTCAAGATTTTCCTTTTTTCTTATTAAATCTTTTAATTCTGTTTCTAATTTTTCTTTTGTTTCAAGAATTCTTTCACTTTTTCTTCCTTTTTCAAATACAAGTTTTTCAATATCTCCTGCTCTTTTAGTAATTTCTGAGATTTTTTCTTCTGCTTTATACTTAGCAATAAACTTTCTTTTCTTAATGTCTCTTATATTTACAAAATTAGGTGACACAATTTCAATATTTGCTTTACTGCATTCATCTAATACTTCTTTTTTTAACTGACTTGTCAAACCAATTATTTTATCAACATCTTTTAGAAAACCATTTATCTCATATGTAACAGAAAAATCACCTAATTCTAGTACACTAACAAAAGCTTTTTTTAGACCAACATTTTTTGCAGCTTTTAGTAAAACAATTTCAACTTTTGTCCTAGGAAGATCATAACCAAGACTTACTGTTGTAGAAATAATAGCACCTTCTTGACTTAAATTAGTCATTTTTTTTGACATTATCAAGCTATTCGGAATAGTAACAAGTGTTCTTTTTCTTGTTTCTATTTCAGTATGAAACATGCTAAGTTCTGTAACTTTACCAAGCGTTCCTTCGAACTCAATTATATCTCCTATTTTATATTGTTTCAGTGATTTAATTAATACACCAGACATACCATTTGCAATAAGTGTTGAAGAAGAGAATGCAACCATACCACTCATCACAAGCAAGAATATCTGTATCATTCCTTTTTGTATTCCAGGAATATTTAATAAAAATAAAATAACAGCCATAACATAGATTCCTATTTTTATTGTATATTTACTGAATACTGATTTATATCCAAATTGTTTTCTTATGAAATTATATATCTTGTTTGTCAAAAAATTAGCAAAAACAGTTAAGATTATTATAGTTAAAACATTAAGAATATTAGGTAAATACGGCTTTATTCCTTGAATTATTGACTCAATGTTGATCATTAATATAATTTATAGAATAATAGTATATAAAGCTTTGTTGTTACTTTAGAATTGTCATCATTAACAAGAATCTTGTTTAACAAACATCAATGGCCTTTTTTTCATTCTCATAAAAACATGACCATTACGTATTTCTATTTGTCTAAACTTCATGACAAGACCTTCAATCTTTTGAAAATTAAATAAAATAATATACACCCCCCACAATTTTTGAGTCAAATACCACTATATGCACTCTTGTATTGTACTTATTATAATAGTAATTTTGCTTTAAAAGTCTTTTGATTTTATTGTGGAAAAAACTACACTAATGTAAATTAAAGTAGATTGATTAAAGAATTTGAGCAACTACCACACATATAAGAATCACTATTCCTGCAATCATTTTCTTCATCTCAAGCTTTTCTTTTAACCAAAACAATGCATAAATATAAAGCAAGATAGGCATGAGTGTCATTATCAGCATTGTATACACAACACCAAACTTTTGAAAACTATAATATGTTAAAACTAGCTGAATAATTATCAAGATTTGTGTAATAGTTAAATGAAAAAATCTTTTCTTGCCTAATGAAACAATATTAGGCCTAAAATATATAACCAGTATAATCATTATAAAAAAACATCTTATAAAATACAAACTAAAAGCATTATATGTATTAAGCAATGATTTAACAATTACATTTTCAACTGCAAAAAATACCATTGCGCCCAATATCATCAAAGCACTTTTATGAAATTTAAGATGATGTTTTTTTACATGTGACAAAACTAATGCAAGAGAAGCAATCAAAGCAGGAATAAGTATGTAAGGATTTCTTTCATCAGCATATACAATCGCAGAAAACAATATTGTAAACATATTACCAAAAACAAGTAATGCATCTGTTTCTGTTAATTGCTCAGACTTCATTCCATGAAAAAGCCAAACATTTGCAATTGTTCCAATAACAACCACAACCAATAACAATATAATATTAATTGGTAGAAAAAAATTATAATTAAACTCAAATAAAAATGGGGATATAATCAGCATTAACAAAGATAATAAAATAAAAGACGCAGCTGTAAACAATTTATAATTAACTTTTTCCTTAGAAAGTATGAACTTATTAAGAAACATTTCTAATGAACCAGACACAGCTGCAATTGTTGGTATTATGAATTGAAACATTTTACATAGCCATTAATTTATTTATCCTCTCATTTATATTTGGGTGTGTTGAAAATAAGCTAACTACAAATCCTTTTTTCTTTCTAAAAGGAGTTGAAATAAAAAGATGAGCAGTTGCTTTGTTTGCTTTATCAACCAATGGATCAGGATCTTTAGATATTTTTCTCAAAGCACTTGCTAAACCAGGGGGATATCTTGTCATTACAGCAGCACTTGCATCAGCCATAAATTCCCTTTTTCTACTTATTGCAAGTTTTATCATCTCACCTATTAATGGTGCTAGTATTGCTAATACAAAACCGACTATTACCATTATAGCTGCTAACTGACCACTGCCTTTTGATTTTCTTCTTCCTCCACCATATGCAAATGTTCTTAATAAAAAATCACTAAGTAATGTTGCAATTCCTACTAAAACAGCTGCCAACATCATCATCCTTACATCATAATTTTTTATATGCGACATTTCATGCGCAATCACGCCTTCTAATTCTTGTCTATTCATCACTTTTAATAAACCAGTTGTAACTGTTATAGATGCATGCTTAGGATCTCTTCCTGTTGCAAATGCATTCAAAGCACTATCATTTATTACATAAGCTTTTGGCGTAGGAATGCCTGCTGATATAGCAAGACCTTCTAATGTATGATATAGGTAAGGATATTCTTTTTTTGTAACTGGTCTTGCATCAGACATTTTTAATATCATCTTGTCTCCTGAAAAATATCCAAATAAAGCATAAATTACTGCAAATGCAGCTGCAAAACCTATACCAAACCCAACACTGCCATACACATACCCTATAACATAGCCTAGTACAGTAATCAAAACAATAAAAAAAATCATAAGAACTATGGATTTTATCTTATTCTTTCTTACTTCATCAAACATTATTACCATTTTACTTAGAACTTGACCTTAACATTCTTTTTTTCTGAAGAACTTGCTTTAAAAGATTGTTCTGCAGTAAAACCTAGCATTTTTGCAAACAGATTATTGGGAAATGTTTGTATCTTTGTATTAAAGATCATTACCACATCATTATAATGCTGTCTTGAATATGCTATCTTGTTTTCTGTTCCTGTTATTTCTTCTTGCAATTGTAAAAAATTCTCATTTGCTCTTAACTTAGGATAATTTTCAGCAACAGCAAACAATGATTTTAATGTTTGTGTTAATTGATTAGAAGCTTTTGCTTTTTTCCCAATATTTTTTGCAGACATTATAGCAGATCTTGCTTTTGTAATGTTTTCAAGCAAAGTTTTTTCATGCCTCATGTATCCTTTTACAGTTTCAACTAGATTTGGTATAAGATCATTTCTTCTTTTCAACTGCACATCGATTTGTGCAAAGGAATTCCTAAGTTGATTTCTTAATCTAATAATACTGTTATATAACCATATAACTCCTAATAATAGAAAAACTACAACTACGATTGCTATAATTGTTGAAGTTAACATTTTTACACCTCCAGTTTGTGTTTTATTAAATCATGCCTAGCCATATAGCTATAAACATACATATACCTAATAATAATATAATAACACCAGCTATTAAATGCAATACTTTAAGTTTTCTTTGTCTCCATTCTTCTGCTTTTTCAGTTGTTGTAAAACCAAAACATATTGCTAATGTTATTAACAGCATAGGTAAAATAAAAATAAGATTATATAATACTAGTAACCACAAAGCATAAGTTCTTGTAGCTGCTTGTGCAAGTAAACCTAATATTACTATATAAGGACCAGATGTACATGGTAATAAGAACAATGAAACAACAAATCCAATCATAAAAGCACCAGGCACAGAAGTAACACCGCGTAAAACAGCTTTCATATGCGGTCTCCAGCTAAGAGGTACTTCCATTATAAACCATTTACCATACCAAAGATAATCTTTTAAATTAAACAACCCGATTATAACTGCTAAAACAGCGACAGTAATATAAAAACCACGAGTCAAACCACTTGCTTTAATAGCTGAAAACAAGCCAATTCCCATTAAGAAATATGAAATAAATATTGATAATGTAAATGCTAATCCTGCAAATAATGCTTTTTTTCTAACACCAGTAGCAAGTATAGTTGTCAATAAGATTATTAACACAGCAAATGCACATGGATTTATTGCATCAACAAGAGCAGCCATGACAACTGCTGATATTGTTAATGATTTTAACTGCGCATTTGGTTCATCTGGATCAACTTGTTCACCAGGTCCAATTGTTTGAGTAATATCTTCTTTATTAATTTGGCCAGAAATACAAACATCAACACAATCATTAATTTCTTTTGCAATATTTTCATTATATCCTACAAAAACTTCTTCACTTGTGAACACAACAGGTATGCTTATTCCATTATCAACATCAAGATCATATTTTTCAGCATATTCAAAGAATAATTCTATGTTTTCTCTGATTTCATATCTTTCAATTACTAAATCAGGATGTTCTTGTTGTAATTCATCAAGAAACAATTGCATTTTCACACAATAAGGACAACCAGGTCTTCCAAAATAAACTAATTTTATTTTATTACTTGTTTCATCTTGGCTCTGTTGATTATTACTAAATACATTATTATCAGAATCACCTAATACTTGAGCAAAACACATAGACAAAACTAATAAAAATAATACTATTATTGTAGTTAGTTTTAATTTATTCATATTACCCCTATTCTCTGAATTATTCTTTACTATTTATATATCTTTTGATTGTTTTTAATAAGATAGAAATATAATTTTAATAAAAAAACAGAAAAAACAAAAAAAATAAAAACAAAAAAGATTTAGGAAGCTTCTCCACCTAATCCTTCATCAATATCATCTATTGATGATCCTACGTCTCCAACATCTTCGCCAAGATCTGAAACAATTTCAGATGCTTCTTCATCAGATTCAATATTGCTTTGAGGAGCACATCCACTGCTCCCTGCTAATATTACTAATAAAAGCATAGTTATTATCAATAAACAAATTATTTTTCTCATTGTGCTTCACCTCCTTCATTTGATCCTGTGTCAGCAGGTTCTGGTGATGAAACCTCACCACCGCCTCCTCCGCTTTCAGTTGCAGGCGGTTCTTCTGATCCTCCGCCCCCACCTGATTCAGTTGTAGGTTCGCTTTGTTCTGGCTCTGATTGTTGTTCTGGTTCTGGTGTTTCTTCATAACCGCGACCTAGACATACACACATATCATTTACACAATCTGTGTTTTGATCACCACATTCTTGATGACATCCATCTTTACATTCACTATAAGTAGAGTCTTCTCCTTCTCCTTCAAATCCTCCTTCTGGTTTTTGTACATCACAATCTTTATAACACCAATCTCCTTCACCTGGATCGCAGTTTCCATCTCCACACCAAGGTTCTTCTTCATGTTGACCAAAGTCAATACATTTTATATCAATAACACATTCATAACCTCTTCCAGAGTCTCCATATATTGGTTCATCTCCAGCTCCTGATCCGAACTTAGCCCTACATTCTGCTTTTTCTCTTTGCCAGTCTGAATCTGTAAAACAATTATCTGGTTCTTGGATTGGCATAGGATATGGTCCTGCTTCTGGAGGCATCATATCAAATTTATCTTCAGGCATACATGATCCTGCTCCTTCGCTTTTACTAGGATCATAACAATATATTGTTTCACCTTTACCCATTACACAATTATCACTTCCTGTTCCTTCTGGACATTCGCCTTTTAATACTTTAGATGTTCCTGAAGGACATTGTTCATTATAATCAACAAGACATGCTTGTGGTAATCCTTGACAACATTTCTTTGTAAACATTGGTCCTCCTCTTATACCAGGCCCTCTAGGTCCTTCACCTTCATATGGTCCTCTTCTCATACCAGGTCCATATGGATCAGGTCCTGCTGGTCCTGTAGGAAAATGCTCAGGCCCTCCTGGTCCTGCCATATCACCAAAACATTCTTTTTCACATTTTTGACAATCTGGATCAGGATCAAATCCTGGTCTACATGGTTTATCACCACCAGCAGTACTACTAAGACAATCCATCATACATCTTTCTGCTTCATTTCTTGGTTGATGAGGTCCGCCAGGTCCTCCTGGTCCACCAGGTCCTCCTGGCCCTCCAAACCTTTCAAACATTTCTTTCATTGGTCCAGAACAATGTTTCATAAGATCTTCTGGTCCTCTCATACCAAATGCATAATTAGGATATGCACATTTCATAGTCATATCACCAATAGGTGTCTCAACTTTTCCTGTTATTAAACAATTTGTTTCTTCTAATCCGATTATGCTTATTGTTACCATTGGATCTTCTGGTGGATGGAATTCATATGGTTTACATATTCTTACATGTTCATCAAATATTCTGCCTTCATCAGGATAATATTCATCTTCATATTCGCCATATTGATCAACTTCAAATTTTCTTTCAAACTCAGGCATTACCATGTCAGCAGTTATCTCTTCAGCAGGTGTAAACATTACATATAAAATATCATTAAGAACAACTTCTTTAATATATTTTAGATCATGTTTAATATCAATTACATCTTGTGTTGATAATTTTCCAACTTTGCCCCTGATAGCTAACATTAATTCATTTATTTTTGCTTTTGCACCATTAAACATTCCTGCAACTCTGTAGAATTTCTCTGTATTAGCATCATCGCCTTGACCTTCATGATACTTTGCAAGATTTTCTGCTTTTGCTTTTAATTGATCAAATTCAATTTTTAGTTCTTCTAATTTCATAGCAATGTTCATTAAATCTCCAACATTAGGAATTTTATCTACAGATTCATATTCAATCATGTCTTCATTACCTCTTCTTATACAATCAACGAATTCTAAACATCCAAATTGATCATGCCTAAACACTAGTTTTCCACCATCATATTCACATTTTTCAAATGCTTCTGAAGGGGGAGCTTCACCATTACAATGCTGTTCTCTTCCCATATCTTCATAAATTTTTGTCTCTTGACAATCTATCATAGGACATCCCATCTTTTCATCAAAATATTTAATTGCTTTTTTCCCATATTTTTCACAAGATGTTTTTTCAGAATGCAATTTTGCTTGATCAGGACAGTGACTACTATATCTTTTTCTCTCATCAAACTCTTCATGAATGCAATCAATAAAATTACATCCATTTTCATTTTTAGTTACAGGTTTTCCACCCATTTTTTTACACTTTCTAGCAATCTTGTCCATTTCTTCTGGTGGCGGGCATTTACCTTTTCTTTGCTCAAGAAAACTTCCTTCTTTTTTTTCTTTTTCTTCTCTGCCAAATCCACATTTTACATATCTACATCCTCTTTCATCTCTTAATGTTTTAGGTTGAGCACCTTCTCCTTGACATCTTTTTGTTTCTTTTATTATCTCAGATTTTGGTGGACAATCTTCTTTTAGTTTTTCTTGGATTTGTTTTTCTTTTTCTTTACAAACCATTATAAAGTTCCCAAATTCATCTTTTTCACCACGACAACCTGGGGGGATTTTTGGTTTAACTGGTTCTTTTGGACCTATATCTATTTTTTCTTCATATTCTTTTTTTCTTTCCATATCTTTTTTTCTGATCTCTTGTTCATGTTCTCTTCTTGTTTTATCTGTTTCTTCATCCCATATTCTTTGTTCTGCTTCATCATGAGATTCGAACGGCATTCTATAATCATCAACACAAGGAACTTCTTTATCACCTTCATAACATTTTTCAGGTTCAAAAGGCATTCTATGATCATCTACCATTTCAGGCATCATTGGTTGAATATATTCTTCTGGTTTGTAATCATCATGCATGTGATCATCTTCATAGAAATCATCTTTAGGTTCATCATACATCACTGGTTCGGGTTCATGATGAACCGGTTCTTCTATAGGTTTATCATGCATAATGGGTTCTGGCTGAGATTCATCTCTTACAGGATCTGCAACAGGTTCAGCAAAAACTTCACCACCAGCATCAACATTTGCACCTTCTTCAGCAACTACTAATGACATTATCATCAATAATATCATAAAACATACTAGAATTCCTTTTAATTTCATTTATACCACCTTCTTTTTTTAATTATAATTGATTATATATAACTTATAGAATTGTTATATATAAAGTTAACTGAATTTTTTTATTATTTTTAGTGTTTAAATTTTTCCAAAACATTTATAAATCATAACCTTCCATTATAAAATGTGATAAAATGGTAAGAAAAACACTTTTCATGGACATTGCTGAGCAATCAGCTTAGATGATAGTGTCTGGTGTTTTTTTTGTTTCTTATGCAGCAATTACTCATCATATAGCCTCCAAGAATGGAGACTAAAAAATATTATATTTTTTTATCAAAAAACAAAAACAAAAACCGAGGAAAATAAAATGCAACCAATAATTCAAGTAAAAAACCTGAAAAAAAGCTTTAAAATGTACAAAAGAGAAGCAGGATTATTCAGTGCATTCAAAAGCTTATTTATAAGAAAGCACAAGTTAGCTCATGCACTAAAAGGAATCAATTTTGAAGTAGAAAAAGGCGAGATTTTGGGCTTTATAGGACCTAATGGTGCTGGTAAATCAACTACAATAAAAGCATTATCAGGCATACTCTATCCTAGCTCAGGCTTTATCAAGGTAATGAAATACACTCCTTGGAAAGACAGAGTTAGATATGTTAAACACATAGGTGTTGTATTTGGCCAAAAACACCAGCTACACTGGGATTTACCACCTTTAGACACATATTATCTAAATAAACAACTGTATAAAATCCCTGATAAAGCATTTAAAAGAAGATTAAGATATATGGTTAATTTGCTTGATCTTAAGGAAATAGTCAAAACACCTGTCAGAGACCTTTCATTAGGTGAACGTATGAAATGTAAATTAGTAGCAGCATTATTACACAATCCAAAGATAGTATTCCTAGATGAACCGACAATTGGTTTAGACGCAGTTGCAAAGCACAAGCTAAGAGAATTTGTTAAATATGTAAATACTAAATACAAGACAACTTTTATCATAACAACTCATAATATGGATGATATTGAGAAACTTTGTAAAAGAATAGTAATCATAAACAATGGTGATATTGTATATGACGGACCATTAGATAAGATAAAAAAGACATATGTTAAATACAAATTACTAGATGTTAAGTTTGATGAAAAAGCACCTAGCTTTAGGTTCCCTGGTTGTAAAGTAATTGACAAAGACAAGTATGAATTAAAGATAGAAGTAAATACAAAAAAACAATCAGTAAAAACAGTTGTTGATCACTTGATAAAACATTATCCATTTGAAGATTTGATAATAAGTGATCCACCTATTGAAGAGATTATTCAATTGATTTATACTCAAAAGAGAGAATAGAATAAACAAAATGAACATAAAAAAATACACAGGATTAATGAAGGTTGGATTTAAAGTAGCTTTAGCTTACAGATTCCACGGTTTAGTTTCAATAATCATGACTCCTATTTCATTGATTGTGTTTTATTTTTTATGGCAATCTATTTATTCGTATACAGGTGAAACAATAATCAAAGGCTTTACATTTGAAGCATTGATAGGTTATTACGCACTTTCAATGATAATTGCATTTTTCACATGGAGCCAAGCAGATAAATGGTTGGAAAATGATATTAGGCACGGCCATCTAATCTTTAAACTATTACAACCAGTAAGCCATTGTTTGAATGAGTTTTTCATAGAACTTGGAATACACAGTTACACAGTATTAATAGAAACAATTCCAATCTTTTTGATAGGATATTTGTTTTTTTATGTACCACTGCAATCAATATCAACTATTGTATTATTTTTTGTATCAGTAATAATGGCGGCAATCCTGTATTTCCAGTTTGCGTATTTTTTAGGATTATCAGCATTCTGGTTAAAAAGAATAGATGGCATTAGAAGAATGAGATCGCCATTAATAGCATTTTTATCAGGCGGAATACTACCATTAACATTTTTCCCAGCATGGTATACAAATGTACAACACTGGTTACCATTCCAATACATGAGATATGTGCCAATAATGATTTACTTAGAACAAGTTTCATTTAGCAATGTACTATTGTTATTGTTAGGCCAGTTTTTATGGATACTAGGTTTAGCATTTTTAATAAATATGATTTGGAAAATCGCATATAAGAAATTTTCAGGTGTAGGAACATGAGATACTTAAAAATATTTTGGAAATTCGTAAGCCTTGATTTAAGTAGTGAGTTTAGGTATAAGCTTAACATAGTTATGAAATTCCTTAGCTTGATTGTAATGGATTTCATAGGTCCATTGATTGCATTACTTATATATTCAAACACACTAGGTATACCTGGATGGACATTGTATGAGTTTTTATTATTCCAAGGTACACTTACATTAGTATTAGGACTAGGCCATTCATTTGCATTTAGGTTTGCTTGGGAAGTAATGGACATGGTAAGAAATGGCGAATTAGACAAGGTAATGGTCAAACCATTAAAACCATTAACATATCTAATGTTAGGATCATTCAATTTTCCAGGAATGGCAGAAATATTTGCAGGATTAGTCATAATTATATATGCATTATTAAACCTTAACCTTGGATTTACACTAAATTACATACCTTATATAGCATTCATATTATTAGCAGTATTATTCCAGTTTGGGGTTGCAACATTGATTTCAGCATCTTCGATCTTATTTATCAAATCATGGGCATTGTTTGATATTTGGATGCATATGATTAATTTTGCTAGATATCCATCTATCATATTTAGCGTAGCTATCAGGTTTTTGATAACATTCATATTTCCAGTAGCAATTGCATCATTTTACCCAGCAGCAGCATTATTAGGCAGATTATCATTAGCAGAAACATTATTGCCTATGTTAGCTGTAATCTTGTTTTATATAGTTTCAAGACTATTATGGTATTTAGCAATGAAGAAATATACTAGTGCTGGAGGTTGAATACTTTTTTTCTTATTTTTATAATTTATATATTCTCTAATTACATAAAGCTTATATAAATTAAATAAATAAAATATAATTGGGGTGATTTATATGAAAGATAAAATTCAAGAAATTATTGATTCTGAACTTAGAAAAATAAGTTTTGGTACGCCACAGATTGATCAAAATCATGGTTTAGTAGTAGTTCCTGCTATAAGAGAAATAAGAAATCCAGGTTTTAAGGTCTTGTCAAGAAATCTTAGAACTTCTGAACATGGAGATGGATATGTTCATATTTGTGAACCAGGAAACATAGGTAACCAAAGTTGGTATCATAATCTTTGTTTTAAGAATTTTTATGATTCTCCTATTTTGATTCCACAAGGTCTTACATTAAAAGGAGGCGATCAAGATAGAATGGTAATTGTTTCTGTATTTATTCAAGCAGGAAATATCAATGTTCCAGTAACTGTAAATGTTAATGTAAATTGTATAGAACAAGGCAGAAGCAAAGGAGGTCATCCATTCACAATAGGAGGATATGGTATCCAAAGTATTCGATTAAGACAATCAGTAGACACATTATTAGGTGCTTTTGAACAAGGAAACTATGATCCTGATGATAGTCAAGGTAGTGTTTGGGGAGACATAAGCTCTCTTGGTTATGGACAGGATAGTATGCATAGAATCTATAAAGAAAAAGAAAAAGAATTAGAAGAGCTTATGCAAACATTTCCTCAAGAAAAGAACCAGATAGGTTATATTGTTTATTATAATGGTGTAACAAGCTTTGAATTCTATGGAAAAAGATTAAGTTCAAGCCAGCACAAAGATATACTTGGTTCTTATATAATTCATGCAATACTTAATCCAAATGGTTCTGGGCAAAGATTATCTGCAGACCAAGTAAGAAACATAACTTCGCAATTAACAAATGTTAAATCAATTAGCATGTCAAGTGAAAATACAGGCATGCATGATTTAAGATTTAGTTTAAGCGAACAAGGAATTATAGGCAATGCTAGTTTAGTTGATGAAAATTTAATTCATCTATCTGCTACAAGAGTAATGGAAGAGAGTTATATAAACAAATCAGTAATAAATAGCATAAAAAATGCTTGTAAACAAGTAGAAATAGAATATGAGAAAAAAGTAAAATCCGCATTTGTACCAACATATTAAATTTTTTATTCTTTTTTTATTATTCCTTGAATAAAACTATCTAATTGTTCATATTTGTCTAATCTATCTTTTTTCTCATAAAAACTTTTTAAAACCCATCTCATTGTTTTTTTTAGATTATTAAAATTGCTGAAGTAAATAAACTTTTTATAATCAACCTGGTGATTTTGTTGTATTTGTTTTTTCATTACACCATCTGATTTAGAAATTACAAAAACATTTTTTAGATTTAGAGTAATTTCTTTTTTTGCTACATCTCTTAATTGATCAACAATTATTTCTGTAATATTACCATAAGCTGCCACTAGATAATTATTTTTTTTATAACTTAAAAGAACTGCTAGATTTGTGCCTTCAGTAACTTTAGTATTATAAGGCTCAGAATGCAGACCGCTTCTCATGATTATATTGCTTACCTCTCTTTTTGTGTCTAGATCTTCTAATGTTTTTAATTTATTATTATATCCTGTAGTTGATTTAATCAATTTTTCAAGGTTTTTATTAGAAATACTTGATGATGGTAAACCAAAACCTCTTCCAAAAAAAGAAGCAGCTACTGCTGTTGCTAATATTAATATTCCTTCTGTTATGTATATTGCTGGCTCTGTAAGAGAATTAGGATCTTGTACAAAGCTTGGTACTGCATGAAGGCCTTTATAAAGCCCAAATGTTCCTAAAGCCACAGAAATATAATTGCATGCTGTTTGATAAGGATTTATACCTTGTAAAGATTCTGTTATTCTTGATATTAATGTCATTTATATAGTGTTTTTTCGAATAATGTTTTTAAGCATTTATAGTTTTTATTATATATACAAAAGTTTTATTATAAGCATAAAGCTTTAAATATTATTTTCATATACTTTATAAACAAAAGCTTTATATATATGGTTTACCTTATAAGTAATTAAAATTGAGAATTAGACAAAGTTCTAGTGAAGATTCGTGTGAGGATGAAGTTTCAGATAGTGATGAGGTTGCTTTTCTTGAACAAAAATATAGAAAAAAAATCTTTTCCTTTTCAAAAGACTGGTAATTCTATTTGATTTTAGCTATTAATTGGCTTAAATGTCTTTATAATGTGTTCATAAACATCATGACTATCACATTCTTTATAATAACAATTATAAGTCATTGTGTATAATTTATCAAATCCTATTGCCATTATTTGGTTAAATTCTGTCTTCTTATTTTCTATTATTACTGTGTATTGTATTTTATAGCCTTTTATAGAACCAAAAAGTATTTCAGAAGATTCTTGTGTTATTTTCAAATCATTCATTGTTTTTTTATTAAGCTCAATTCCTTGATCTAATAGTTCTTTTAGATCATATGCTGCATCTTTGCCAATATGAGCAACAATAATATTTATGCTTTCAAGATTTTCTACATCATCACGCATGTATACAAACATGTTTTCTGTTATCTTGTTTTCTTTCCAATTATCTGGCAACATTAATTTAAAATGTTTATTAGAAAATGTTATTAGGTTGCCTAGATCTTGCACTTGTCCAATTTCATCAACTCCATTCTGAATTTCTTCACTTAATTCTTCAACAGGTTCTTGGTATGTTGTGCCGCACCCTGTTAAGAAAAACAATAATATTATTAAGCAAAATATTTTTTTATACATTTTATTCATCACCTTCAAATCTTTGATTTGTTTCACCTTTTGTTTATTCTTTTTAATAATTGTTTTAAATTTTGTTTTCCTGTCTTTGTTTTAAACTTAGACATTCTTACATTTTTAAATTTTTCTAAAAATCTCATATAATCTTTTTTATTTATTGATGGTTTTAGTTTTTTATGATCTATCTGTGACAAAGAATCTGCTTCCATAACCATTATTTCATGTTTTTTCTTTATCTTTTTCATATTATCATGTATCTTTATTAAATGGGCAATCATTTTTATTTGTTTTTTTGTATAATTTAATCTTTTTAATATTTTCTTTGCTAGTTTTGCGCCAACTATCATGTGCTTTTTCTTTAATGCTAATCTGTCATCAAGACTATAATCATTTTTCAAAAATTTTCCATAACCAATATCGTGCAGATACATTGTTGTTACAAGTATCTTTTCATCACCGCCTTCTTTTTTTATTATTTTCCTCATCCATTCAGCAGAAAGAATACTATGCTTATAAGTCCAATTCTTTTTATCAAAGTAATTTCCAAGAACTTTTATTAATTTTTGTTCTGTTTTTTTATCTAGTTCCATATTATGATTTATGTCCTTTGACTATAAAAACCTTTTCGTGAATTTTACGATATTTTCAGCACTAGACATATATTCTCTATTACATAATTAAATAAATACACTCAGATAATCCCTATATAAAAATGAAACAAATAGATTCATTAGAAGACTTAGCAATAATTATGAAGTATGTTGAACCATCTAGATTGTTTATTGAGCTTTCACAACCAAAACAACAGTGCAAAATAAATGTTTCTGAAAAATCAATTTCGATTTTAGCAGGATTTGATGAATATGTTGAATTGCCAGCAGATTGTGGTTTAAATAATAAAGAGACAAGATTAAACACTCTTTATTATGGTTGCATGGTTTATGAAAATAATGGTTGTTCACAAAAAGATTGCGCAGAATATAGGAACTTTGTTTCAAATAAAGAATATTTAGAATTGATTATTGACATGTTTAGAACAGTATTAGAAGGAGATATTTCTATTGATTATAAAGTAAAGGCAGGTGACAAGTGTGTTTTCTTACCATGTGCCAGTATTGAGTCTGCTCATTTATCTAATAAAAAAAATTGGTTAGAAATTGCAAAATCAATAACAGACGTGTATGATACTGGTGTTAGAATTTATATTAGTTATTAGAACTTTTTATAAACTTCTCAAGATCATAATCTTTTCTTATCAAATCTTCTAAAGAAACTAAGTAAATGCCTAAACCATTGTCTTGTGCTTTTTCTGCTTCTTTTTTTGCATCATCTGAAAATGACACAGCTATCAAAAAACCATTTCCAATACTACTTTCTTCTGGTTGATTACTCACAACACCTATTAATTCTCTTACATCTTTAACACTTACTGGTTTTTCTTTGTTTTGTTTAACAGAAATACAATACTTAGGATTATTAGCAGGATATAATCCGTCTATTCCTCCGTCCCTAGTCTTTTTAGGTGATTGTTGTGAACCTGTCATGTCGCAAAGATAATCTTGATATTCTAATGGATGCAGTCTTAATAATCTTTTCATGTTTAGTTTTGCTCTTCTTATCTCTAGGTCAAGTCCATAGTCCAATGATTTGATTTGTTTTTTTAGATTGTCGCATTTTTCAGAATAAATATTAATTGCAACACCCTTTCTGCCTAGTCTAAGAACAGTTTCAATAAATTGAATATCACCGCACATAGGATCAACTACTTTTTGTCCTTTATTTGAACTGAGCAATGTTATTATTTCATATAAAGTAGGTATGTCTACATCCCAAACATCTCCTGTTTTTTTTAGATCATATTTTGATAAGATGTTTTTATTATAAACAACCTTGTTTTTATCTTTTCTTCTGTCTAGTTTAACATAACAATGTATTACATCATGTCCTGTGTGGGGTTTGTCAGGCCTTGGTAAAATAATTCTATTTCTGTAATTCCTCTTATCAAAAACTTTGTCTGTTACTAATTTGATTTCTTCTGCAAAATCTTCACAATGAACATAATAAGTTCCGCCTGTTCTTAATCCTATTCTAAATTGTCTTGCTCTTTCCATGTACCAGTCTAAGTATGGTTCAATATCTCCTTTGTCCAGTGCTTTGAAAACCTTTTCAGATAATTCATCATATGGATAATCTTGTTTGTATGTGTGAGGAGGATTTGCATATATTAGATTGATACCTTTTCTATTGTCTCCTGCTGGAAAATATTGTCTAAGAACATCAATACAGTCTCCGCAATTGATTATGTGTTTTTGTGTTTTTGGTTTTCTTTGTCTTCTATTTCCCATTACTCAGAGGGTGTGTTGCTATATATATAAATATTCATAGACTGTAGAATAGAGAATATAAATGTTTATAAATTAGAAAACCCTCCTGAGTAAAAAAGTAGTTCTTATAATAATAATCACGAGGCGAACGTAAAAATGGAAATAAATCAAATGTACTGGGAATTTGGAATGATTCATAAAATTGGATTGAGTTTACAAGAAGGGCATGTTCATGTAAAAGAGATTGTAGATACAATAGATCAAAGAATTTCTGATTCAAAAAAGGAGTATGAATCATTTTCAAAAGAAAAATCAGATGAATTATCTAGGTGTGAAAGTTCAATAGAAAAAATAACTAAAGATTTTAAGAGGTTTTATCTTCATTCGTTAATTCCATTATTTGAAGTAGCTTATGATATTTTAAAGAATTATCCAGATCAAGAATATTTTTTAACACAAAACAAAAGAAATTTGGATGAAAGAAATAATGATTATAATGAACCAAAATATATCTTCTATTTCTTGTCTAATAAAGTGGGTACAGGAATATTTTCTAGGAAATCTGAAGTGCCTAATGATAAGTTAGAACCTGTTATTTATGATGTAACTGATAAAGTACTTATGCCTATAGAGTTAATAGCACAATTTGGAAAAAAAGAAGAGAGTGTTGACCTAGCATATTCTAGGCTTATTTCTTTTATCAAAGAAAACATTTCTAAAGTTGAATTAAGTGATGAAATAAATAATAATTTTGAAGAAATTTATAATAAGGAACAACAATTACAAAAAGATATTGAAGATAATAAACAAAGAACTATAGAGATAAATAAAGAAATAAAAGATTCAAAACAACAACATGATTTGTTTTTGGAACAGGAATTAAAAGAAATGTCACAATACAAAGAATTATTGCCACAAGAGGAGCACCAGGCTGAGAAACATTATCTTCGTTCATTGTCTCAACTTTATGAAATTTCATGTTATATAATTGATAATTTATCTAATTTTGAGGATTATGCTTTAACACAAAGACAGATTTCTATAGAAGAGAGAGGAGGGAATATTTCAAAACCTAATTTCGCAACTTATCATTTGTCTAAGAAATATGTAACAAAATTATTTAAACATATGTTTGGACTAAGTATGGCTGAAAAAAAACCACAAAATCATGGTGATGAATCAATAACAATTTTGGAATTAATAGCAGAAATAGGAATAGAAGAGGAAAATGTTAAAGAAACTTATGATCGATTAATTGCTCTGATTCAAGAAAATATACAGGAAATAGAAAAAAACAAAAAACCTTAACTAACTTCCAAAACCTTAATATTAAAAGTCAGATTCTTTCCAGCCAAAGGATGATTCAGATCAATTGTAACTTCTGTTTCACCGATTTCAACAATCTTAGCAGGAAACTGTCTTCCGTCTTGTGACGCAAACATTAACATCATTCCTGGCTTTGGTTCTGGTTCTTTTGGTAATTTATCTTTTGGTAGTTTTTGAATTAATTTAGGATTAGAATGTCCATAAGCTTGTTCAGGTGTTAGTTTGAATGTCTTTTCTTCACCTTTTTCCATGCCAATTACAGCTTCATCAAACCCTTTTATAACTTTTCCAGCACCAACTTCAAATTCCAAAGGATGAGAATGATCACCATGCTTTGATGAGTCAAATACTGTTCCATCATCTAGTTTACCTTCATAATCAAGTTTTACTTTATCGCCTTTCTTAATTGCCATATTGTTTTGCCTCCTATATAAGTTATTTATCTGAATAATTTGTGTCGCTTTATAAGCCTTTGTGTTGTTTTTATATATAGAATTAGTTTATTTTACTTTTTCATAACATCTACTTCTCATATAATCATCAGAAATAAGATTACATATTGTTTCATCTTGTTCTAGTTCAGCTAAATCAGTCAAACAATCAGCTCTTTCAACATAATTATTTAGACTAAGACAATTATTGATTTGAACTTGAGAAATATCAGTCACAATTTCGCCTGTATAACCAGGATAACAACCTGTTAAAAACAAAGTACAAATCATTAAAATTATTATCATTTTCATTCTTTACAATATGGTAAAAATCATCATTAATAAATTAATTTAATATGAATCCGGAAGAATCACGGAGGCACAATTCTTCAAAAAACAAGAAATCACACCAACATATACGGTTGCAGACCTAGTTCAGAATCAGTTGTCACATTTAATTTTAATTCATTCAATCCTGCTTCATCACCATGCTTAGGAATATGTGTTAAATGCAGATTAAGATTTTCTAATTTGTTCAAATTATTTATTGCACGTTTCATATAAGCGTTATTACGCGCACCAATTGCCAACAATATCAAAATTTCTTCAACATTCAAAGAAGCAGACAAATAACCAAACTTTTTTTTATATTTAATCATCTGTTTTATCAGATACTTTGGCAATAACTTCTTTTTTTTAGGAATGCCTGACATTTTTTTAAGTGCTTTTAATATCACTGCTGATTCTGCATGCAGTAGATGAGAATTATGTGCTTTGATAATTTTTCCACTAGGGAGTTCAATAGCAGCACCGCAATATACACCTTTGTTACCTTCTTTATTTTTTTCTGTTTGTTTTCTGGCTTGTCTGGATTTTTTGATCAATGGATATATTTTTTCACTAACTTTTGCTTTTTTCATGATAAGTTTTATTTGGTCAATTGTTTCTTGTGTTTCAATTCCTAGTACAAATTCTTGTTTATATCGAAGATATCTTCTTACTATCTCTTGTTTTGATTTTTGTCTTATCACCTTATCATTTATAATACCTTGTTTTGCCATGTTCACACCCATGTCAGTCGGAGAATTATATTTGTTGACAAAATTTTCAGTTTTTGTGATTGATTTCATGATCCTTTTTAAAATATAAAAATTTTCAATATCTCTGTTATAATTCACAGCTTTTTTTTTATATTTTTTTAGGTGGTAAGGATCAATCATATTAACATCTTTTAGATCAGCTGTAGCAGCTTCATAAGCAATATTAACTTCATGATTAAGTGCAAGGTTCCAGATAGGAAATGTTTCAAACTTAGCATATCCTGCATTGATGTTTCTTTTTTGTTCATGATACAACTGTGTAAGACACACAGCCATTTTACCACTTCCGCCACCAGTACCTGTCACAATGATTAAAGGCTGTTTTGTTTTGATGTATGGTCGTTTGTTAAATCCTTTTAATGATTTTTTTATGTTCTTGGGATAACCAGGTATATCATGATAAACATATACTTTATTCCCTGCATTTTCTAATTTTCTTTTGAACCTGATTGCCAGATTTTCATTTTCATACCTAGTTATTACTATTGCACACACTTTAAGTCCTTTTTCTCTTATTTCACTTATTTCTTTTATTGCTTGCAGATCATATGTCAATCCAAAATCATGCCTGATTCTTCCTTTTTGAATATCTTTTGCACTTATACAATAAATTATTTCAAGATTCTTTAGATTCTTAAGAAGTTGCACTTTTGCATCAGGTTCATATCCTGGTAGAACTCTTTGCGCATGTCTATCATATAATAATTTTCCACCAAACTCAAGATAAAGCTTTTTATCGAACTTAGCCAATCTTTGTTTTATTTCCTGTGTTTGATGTTTAAGATACTTTTTTGTGTCAAAACCTCTTTTCATAATAACATAAATAAAGAAAATAGTTTATATACCTTTCTGTTTGTATTTAGAAATTTATAATAGTTTTGGTTTATTTATTGACTTCCAATTCATCAAAAAACTGTTCAACTATTAACATTTTACCTTCTTGCCTTCATCAAATCTCCATACATTACCAACAAACTCTAATCCATCATTGTAAATAATTGCAGAATTGTTTTCTAAACCATATATTAGTCTGTCTTCAGACATGGGTAGAAGAAATCTGTCAAACTTTTCTTCATAATGAGCTTTTACCCAGAAATTTACCATACCAATCATTGGCATAATCGAAACATCGTCTCTTAATTTAAGATATTCAGGACACATTACATATGCTCCTGCACTATTCCCAGACACAATTCCTGGAAAACCTTTTATCATATTAACTAAACTATGCTCTTTAATCTTTTGCATTAATTTTTCTGTTTTACCACCAGGCAAATAAAGAAGGTCCACAAGATCAAACAATAAATAATTAGGATTATCATCTGAAAAAAACCAAACATTCTCAGCACCTAACTCTTTAAAATAATTTTTAAAAAACTCTTCTTTTTTTTTTAATTTGCCTTTATCATCAAAAGTTAGATTCAAAACCAGAACATTATTATCTTCAGATTCATCAATAACTCTTTTATCTAGATCTTTTAATCCGCCTGTTGACGTGTGTCCTGATAATAAAAATATTTTTCTAGGCATTTTAATTATACTTCATAACCAACTTACAAACCAAACCAGGCATTGAATTATGCTCTGCACCAGTATCACAAATATTTTCTATTATGCTCTTTAGTTTTGCTTTACCATTTCTTTGATGACTCTTGCCATTGCCTTTTGCACTATATCCATTCCTATACTTAGGTATTCTTAAACCAAATTTTCTAAACTTTTTTGCATAATATTGGGCTTGATCTACTAAACCTAATTTAATAGCATCGTCTATTACTTTTCTTGCTACTTTTGGTTCACCATCAGGCAATCTTTCTCCTCTTGTTCTGTAATCTGCAATAATACTTAGTTCAGCACTTAGTCTATTCTTTATAGTATATTCATCCATTTTAACATCCCTCCAATCTATCACAGAACTCTTTTATTATATATATGGAAAGATTTCATCATATATAAATCTTTACTATAAAACATATATATTTAAAAACAGAACAAAAATCCCATATATAAACTAATAAGGTGATATAAAATGTCAGAAGAAAACACATACTATGTAACAACTGAAAACAAAGACGGACATACTTCTGTAACAAATTTAGGATCAGAAGAAAATTTCCACGATTGGTACAACAGAAAGATGACGCATCTTTCTGAAACGCGTAACTCAGATGTATACCAAATATTATACCGCGGTAATGATGAAAAAAAAGCAATAGCAGCTCGCGACAGACGCAGAACAATTAAACCTAATCATGATGAAGAAGACGATGATGATCTAGAAGATATTGTTGAAGAATAATCTGCAACACCAAAATTCTTACTATTTAACATAACTTCTATCAAAATTAAACCTATGACCAACCTTTATATATAACCATTACTAAAGTAATAATTACAATGAAAAAAACAATAATATTCGGACTATTACTAACTATTTTTTTATTTGGATGTACTTCAGAATTTAAAACAATGGATGATACACAAGCAACTTCATCAGGTGTTGAACAAGTTGTAAATGCCAACAATCAGTTTGCTTTTGACATGTACAATAAAATAGATAATGATAAAAATGTATTCTTTTCACCTTATTCAATATCAACTGCACTTGCAATGACATACGAAGGTGCAAATGGTCAGACAAAAGAAGAAATAAAAAATGTTTTCTATTTTCCAGATGATCAAACACTAAGATCGTCTAATGCAAGAATATATAATCTAATAAACAAAGACAATAAAAAATACGAGCTCAATACAGCAAACGCATTATGGGCTCAGAAAGATTATGATTTCCTTCCCACTTATTTCAACACTATTGAAAATTATTATGGTGGTAAAGTAACTAATCTAGACTTTGTTACACAAACAGAAGAATCAAGACAAACAATAAACAAATGGGTAGAAGATCAAACAAATGATAAGATAAAGAATTTAATAGAAAAAGGAATGTTAAATGCAATGACAAGATTAGTATTAACAAATGCAATATATTTCAAAGGAACATGGGAATGGGAATTTGACAAATCAGATACAAGCAACCAAGACTTTAAGATAACTTCTGACAATGTTGTAAAAACTCCAATGATGTTTATGGAACCTGACAAAGCCAGGTTTAATTATGCAAATTTAGAAAAATTACAAATCCTAGAATTACCTTACAAAGGTAATGATATTTCAATGTTAATATTATTACCAAAACAAGGACCAGAATATGATTTTGACAATGATAAAATGATAACTCATGATTATACTCTTAAAGATATAGAATTATCTTCTGAAAAACTCAAAGAATACAGATCACAAATGAAAGAAACAAAATTAGACGCAATATATCTTCCTAAGTTTGAGTTTGACACAAAATATCTCCTGAATAATGCATTAAAAAGTTTAGGAATGCCGACTGCTTTTTCAATGGATGCTGACTTTTCAGGCATGGATGGAACAAAAGATTTGTTTATCTCAAATGTTATACATCAAGCATTTGTCAAGGTTGATGAAAAAGGAACAGAAGCAGCTGCTGCAACAGCAGTTACAATGGAGTTAAAATCAGCAATGCCAACAAACATATTCAGGGCAGATCATCCGTTCATCTTCATTATACAAGAAAGATCAACAGGAAATATCTTGTTTATGGGTAAGGTAGTGGATCCGACTATTTAAAGTCTCAATGTATTGACATAATTAATCATCATCAATACTAAGTCTTTTTTATCATCTTTAACAGTCGGATGTATGTCTTGAAAATAACATATCAATGTTTCATACTTATCAGATAGTTGTTCCATATCTTTTATTTTATTCCTGAGTTCATTAAGAAGAAATTGTTCAGGCTTATCAAGATCATCTTTCCAAACATGTTTATTAATAAAGTCATAAAGTACTAAAGGATCTTTCATTGTCTCATTCATATAAGAAAAAGTAAGTGGAAAAGAATTTATAAGTTTATAGATTTTATTTAAGCTGGTTTTCAGAATTAAGATTCTCAGCAAAAGTTCTTAATTCTCTTGCTAAATCATATTCTTTGTTCATTTCTTTACTATGGGCCATTTGTTTTAATTCTCTTGCCATAAGATATACACTAATTTTTCTATTATTCTTAGGATTATCAGCTCCTGCAATATCATTAACGCACTCAACAAAATCATTTCTAAGTTCTTCATAACCAACTTCAAAGTTAGAATCTGGCATATCATACATGTTTTTAAGAGCTTCAAGATGTATATTTGCAGCAGAGATAATTTTTGAGTCTAATATCCTTGTTTCTAGTTCAGTCATTTTTATAAACCCCTAATATAAAATAGAAACCAACCCATATTTATAAGCATTTCTATTATATCACTACTATATAGAGGTCATATGCCCAAGATTTATATAGTAAAAAATCCTTCCTAAGTATATGATGATAGTAAAACAACTATTAAAAGAAAAATACATACTAGATATAGAACCAGCAGAACCATGGAAAATACCTAGAATAAATTACTCATTATTCACAAAACAATCAAGAAAACAAGTAAAATCATGCATAAATCATCTAGTAGATTATATAACACATTATTATTTGTTAGGAGAATTCCCAGATGAAGAAACAAAAGATGATTGGGTAGATGAAATGGAAGACAAGTATGGTAAAGAAATGAAACAAGAGATAAATAAAAACCCATTAAAAGGAAACATGATCTATGGTATTAAAACTCTTATGATTGCTAATTTCAGAGAAAATAATTATCAAGATTATATTGGAGAAAATAAACAAAGATTCATAAAACTAACAGAAAATGCAATACAATCATGCAACCTAAAAAAATACACTGAATTAGAATCAATAGATGAAAAAATAGATCTTGTATATAATATAAAACAAAACATTTATTCTTTGTTAAAATTTCTTTCTTGCTAATACCTATAGTGTTCTGGTTTATAAGGACCTTGTACTTTTACACCAATATAAGCAGCTTGTTCTGGTGTTAATTCAGTTAACTTAGCACCAAGTTTATCAAGATGTAAACGCGCAACTTCTTCATCAAGTTCTTTACTAATCATATAAACTCCAACCTTTCTATCAACATTCTTTGCAATGTCAATCTGCGCAAGTATTTGATTGGTGAATGAATTGCTCATTACAAATGAAGGATGTCCAGTTGCACAACCTAAATTAACAAGCCTACCTTCTGCTAACAAATAAATTGAATGTCCGTCAGGAAAAGTAAACCTATGAACAGGACAAAAACTTCCTTTTATTTCTTCCTTAACAACACCGGGCCATTTTTCTAATCCAGCAACATCAATTTCATTATCAAAATGTCCTATGTTACACACTATTGCTTGGTCTTTCATCTTACTCATGTGCTCTGCAGTTATAATATTATAATTACCAGTTGCAGTTACATAAATATCAGCTTCAGCAAGAGCATCTTCAACCTTACAAACCTTGTAACCAGCCATGCACGCTTGCAATGCGCATATTGGATCAATCTCAGAAACCAAGACTTTTGCTTTTTCATTTTTCATTGACTCTGCACTACCTTTACCAACATCACCATAACCACATACCATTGCAGTTTTACCAGAAATAAGTACATCCATTGCTCTTTTTATACCATCTGGCAAAGAATGTCTGCATCCATAGATATTATCAAACTTTGACTTTGTAACAGAATCATTTACATTGATAGCTTGGAATAATAATTCATTTTTTTCTTGCATCTGCATTAACCTGTGCACACCTGTTGTTGTTTCTTCTGAAACACCTTTGACATTTGCAGCTACTTTGTGCCAGTGCTGTGGATCTGCAGTTAGTTTTTGTTTCAAAACATTATTAATAATCTTAAGTTCAGCATTATCAGTAGGCTCATCTAATATAGCAGGATTATTTTCACCAGCAAAACCTCTGTGTATGAGTAATGTAGCATCACCACCATCATCAACAATCTGGTCAGGTCCAGAACCATCTGGCCATGTCAATGCTTTTAATGTACAGTTCCAATATTCTTCTAATGTTTCACCTTTCCATGCAAAAACAGGAACACCTGATTTAGCAATTGCAGCTGCAGCATGATCTTGTGTAGAAAAAATATTACATGAAGCCCATCTAACATCAGCACCTAACTCAACCAATGTTTCAATTAATACAGCTGTCTGAATAGTCATGTGCAATGAACCCATTATTTTCAAACCTTGTAATGGTTTGCTAGGACCATATTTTCTCCTTGTTGCAATCAGACCAGGCATTTCTTTTTCAGCAATTTCAATTTCTTTTCTACCAAAGTCTGCCAAAGAAATGTCTTTGACTTTATAATCTTTATTTTCATTAATTATATTTTCAGTTTCCATTTTATTTACCTCTTTGTTTTCTTTATTTATTATTTTTTCATTATTATTTTTATTTATTTCATCATTACTTACTTTGTCTTTAACAAACTCAATTAGTTGTTTAATTTTATCATCATCTAATCTAGCACCAATGCTAGAAACAGCCAGTGATCCTGCATAACTAGCAATATGGCCAGAAGTTTCAATATCAACATCATTAGCTAAACAATACAACATAGCACCAGCATACATGTCACCTGCGCCATTTGTATTAACAACCTGTGTTTTGTAAACAGGAATTTTGTAAACTTTATCATTAAATTTTATTAAACTTCCATTTTCACCAGTCTTTACAACAGCAAGTTTACACATCTTATATATTTCATCTAAAGCATCTTTCCCTGACTTCTCTGTGAATGATAGAGCTTCTTGTTCATTAACAAAAACAATATCAAAATATTGTTCCACCAAGATTTTAAATTCTTCTAAGTTTCTGCTGATAAGATTTGGATCAGACAAGTCAACAGAAATCATTACATTATTCTGCTTAGCAATTTCCATTGCATGCAGCACGCCTTTTTTAATATTAGGATCTTCAAGTTGATAAGCTTCAATATGAAGAATCTTGGCATCCATTATATCTTGCTGAGAAATATTATCTTTACAAAACTTTAGAGCAGCACCCAAATATGTTGCGAATGTTCGTTCACCATTTGGTGAGATAAAAGTAATTGCGTGGCCTGTTGTCTCATCAATTTTGCTTAACCCAGACACAACACCATACTCTTTTGTTTTTTGTTCATAAATGTGTCCATATGCATCATCACCTACAACACCCATAAACATACTTCTTCCGCCTAGAATTCCAACACCAGAAACAGTGTTTGCAGAACTGCCACCAGGAGAAGTTATTATTTTATGATTATCAAGTTTTTCAAGTATTTGTTTGCTCTTTTGTTTATCAACAAGATTCATACTACCTTTATCAAAACCTACTTCATTGAGAAAATTATCATCTACAGAAACAATTAGATCTAGTAATGGATTTCCAATACCTATCACATCATATTTTTTCATAATACCAACAGCAAAATCCAATCAATTTAAAAATGTTTGTTATAAAAACAGATAGTAAAAAACACACCATCCAAAATATCTGTCTGTGCCTTGATTTGCCGCAGATTTACGCAGTAAATCAAGGCAAGGCTAGACGTAGTTTTACGAATGAAATGAGTAAAACGAAGTAAGATTTTTGGATGGGTAAAAAACAATAGTAACCTTTATATAGACAATTCTTATTAATATATACATAACACATTTCGGTGGAAATTTAATGACAAAAAAAAAGAGGTCAAAAGAGTTTATTCTCTGGTTTAATGAGTTAGGAATAGAAGATGTTCCATTAGTAGGTGGAAAAAACGCATCATTAGGTGAAATGTACAGACTTCTTACAAAAAAAGGCGTTAGGATACCTAATGGTTTTGCAGTTACAGCATATGCTTATCATTATTTATTAGAAAAAGCAGGTGTAAAAGACCATATAAAAAAAGCATTAAAAGGTTTGAACACGCACAATGTAAGAGACTTGGCAAAAAGAGGTAGAAAAGTTAGAAACATAATTCTAAAAGCGCATTTTCCAGAAGACCTTAAACAAGAAATTATAAAAGCATACAAAAAACTGTGCAAAAAAGAAGGCACAAAAGACGTTGCTGTAAGGTCAAGTGCAACAGCAGAAGATTTACCAGACGCATCATTCGCTGGCCAGCAAGAAACATATCTTAATATTGTAGGAGAAGCAGCATTAATAGATGCATGTAAAAAATGTTTTGCTTCTTTATTCACAAATAGAGCAATTTCTTATAGAGAAGACAAAGGTTTTGATCATTTTAAGATTGGTTTATCAATTGCAGTGCAAAAAATGGTTAGGTCTGATAGAGCATCTGCTGGTGTAATGTTTACAATTGATACTGAAACAGGGTTCAAAGATGCTGTGTTTATAACAGGCGCATATGGGTTAGGTGAAAATGTTGTACAAGGAAATGTCAATCCTGATGAATATTATGTATTCAAGCCAACACTAAGACATGGTTATAAACCTATCATATCAAAAAGAATAGGTGAAAAAGCAATCAAGATGGTTTATGATTTGCAGGGAAATAAACCTACTAAGAATATACCTGTTGCACCTGAAGATAGGAAAAAATTCGTATTAACTGAAAAAGAAGTATTATTATTAGCAAAATGGGGAATGATTATTGAAGATCATTATTCTCATAAAGCTGGTTATTTTAAACCAATGGACATGGAATGGGCAAAAGACGGTAAAAACAAGAAACTTTACATTGTACAAGCAAGACCAGAAACAGTTCAATCACAAAAAGATTGGTCAATATTAGAAGACTATGTTCTAAAGAAAAAATCAGAAGTTTTGGTAACAGGAAGAAGTGTTGGTGAGAAAATTGGCAAAGGAAAAGTCAATATAATAAAAGATGCAAAAGAAATTTTTAGATTTAAAAAAGGCCAAGTTCTTGTGACAGACATGACAGATCCTGATTGGGAACCAATTATGAAGATTGCAAGCGCAATTGTGACAAATCGTGGTGGAAGAACATGCCATGCTGCAATTGTTTCAAGAGAACTCGGAATTCCTTGCGCTGTTGGTTGTGTTGATGCAACTCAGAAACTAAAAAACAAACAAAAAGTAACTGTTAGTTGTGCAGAAGGTGAAATTGCTAATATCTATAAAGGATTATTACCTTTTAAAATCAAAAAAACAAATATCAAGAATCTTAAAAAACCTAAGACAAAGATCATGATGAACTTGGCTAACCCTGAGCAAGCATTTAATTTCTCATTTATACCTAATGAAGGCATTGGCTTGGCAAGAGAAGAGTTTATAATTAATTCTCATATTAAGATACATCCTTTGGCATTATTGAATTATAAAAAGATTAAAGATAAAGAAACAAAACAAAAAATAGATGACTTAACACATGGTTATAAAGACAAAGTCAAGTTCTATGTTGATAAATTAGCAGAAGGAATTGGAATGTTAGGTGCTGCTTTTTATCCAAAAGATGTGATTGTCAGGTTTTCTGATTTTAAGTCAAATGAATATGCAAATCTAATCGGTGGAAAATTGTACGAACCAGAAGAAGACAATCCAATGATTGGATTCAGAGGAGCATCAAGGTATTATTCTAAGATGTTTAAACCAGCATTTGCCTTAGAATGCAAAGCAATTAGAAAAGTCAGGGAAAAAATGGGTCTTACAAATGTCAAAGTTATGATTCCATTCTGCAGAACTATTGAAGAAGGTAAAAAAGTTCTAAAGATAATGAAGAGAAATGGCTTGAAAAGAGGCAAAAAAGGATTACAGGTTTATGTAATGTGTGAAATACCTAGTAATGTTATATTAGCAGAACAGTTTTCAAAAATCTTTGACGGTTTTTCAATTGGTTCAAATGATTTAACACAATTAACACTTGGTTTGGACCGTGACAGCGAACTAGTTGCTCATGTATTTGATGAGAGAAATGATGCAGTTAAAAAAATAATGGCTTCAGTTATCAAAATAGCTAAAAAGTATAAAAAGAAGATAGGCATTTGTGGTGATTCTGTTTCAACATATCCTGAGATTGCAAGATTCTTAGTAAAATGTGGAATTGATAGTGTTTCTTTGACTCCTGATGTTGTGATTAAAACTACATTGGCAATATTAGATGAGGAGAAGAAACTTAAAAAAAAGAGAAATAGAAAATAATTATTTTAATTCTCACTGGACATTTCAAAAATAGGTGTCCAGTGACCTTAAACCAATGAATTCTAGCTTTACAGCTCGTTAGAAACTCCCCACTGGTCACTGGACACATGTGCGTGAAACTTATAAAGGAGGATTACCATCCTACATATAGAGGACACGCAAACCAGCTAAATTGTGATTTTCTCAAAAAATAGAAAATCACTTATGCAGGTTAGCTTAACGTCCTCTTTCCTCTAGATTTTCTAAATAAATTGAAGAAAATCTTAAAGAGGTGATATAAAATAAAATCAACAAAAATAATAACATATGACTATTTGAAAGATTTTAATAGAGTGCATGTTAAAATCACAGATGAATTTTTCTATAAAATTAAAAACAAAATTATTAGTAAATATAAAACCTTAAGAAATTATAATAATATTTTGAAAATAAATTATGCAACTTTTAAATGGGAATTTAGAACAAATAATTATCATCCATTTAATAGAATCCTAAGAATAATTAATGATTTAGAGATTTCTAAAAAAGGATTGTATAATAATATTTTGGGTTTTTATCATTGGGGTTCTAATAATAATTATTTGAGTATGCCACTGGAACTGAATATTGATGAATTCTTTGTTGAAGGTTATGCTTTATACTTAGCAGAAGGAGATACTGGTTTTCATGGTAAAACCAAACCAAGAAAATTGAGATTTACTAATTCTGAAATAAATGTTATTAATCATTTTATAAAATGGGTAAATTCTTATTTTCCAGATAATAAATTATATGTAAATCTTATTAATCCTATTAATAATAAGATAGATTTTAAAGATATTAAAAAAAGAATCAATACCCATAATGTTAAGATAAAACAAGGACATTACAACAAGATAATAAAATATAGGGTTTGTTTTGATTCTGCAATAATAATTGATTTAATATTAGTAATAGAATCAAAAATTAAGGATTTATGTAAAAAAGATAAAAAGTTAGCAGCAGCTTATATTAGAGGAATGATGATTGGTGAAGGAACTGCTTATTTTAATCGCAGCAGATATGTAAGAATTGAAATGAGAAATGAAAAAGAGATTAAATATTTACATGAACTTTTGATAATGTTAGGCTTTGATTGTAAACCTTCATTAAGAAAGGAAAGAGACAATATGTGGAGTTTATATATTGGTGCTAAACAATTAAAGAAATTCAATGATTTAATTAGTTTTGGGGTTCATGAGAAAAGACAGAGGGTTTTAGAAAGGGCAATTCTAAAAAAGTGAATCACTACAAATCATCTAATCTTATCACTTTCTTTGTTTTCCTTATGTTGTCTATTATCAAGCTTGTTAGTTCTTTTCTTTGTTTGTAATCCTGATAAATCAATGAACCAATTCCACAACACCCTAAAGCAAAGATAGAAAATCCTATTAATTCCATATAATTTTGACCAACATAGTTGATTATATCATACATACCCATATGGTATAACAAATATGACTTTTTTTAAATATTTTTCTATTCAGTATTGATTCTATTTCTTTGAATCCTGACACTGTAATCAAGACAACTTTGGCTATTTTAAAAACTGAGAAAAAGTTAAAGAGAAGATAATTAAAATCCTAATTTTTTTTCATCAATATAAACTGCATCTTCTCTATGATTAGGTAAAGTAAATTCTTCATAAAAAATATCATTGATTAATGGTGTTTCTCCTTGTTTTATTTGTTCCAGATAAATATTAAAAACAGATTCAATACTTTGTTCATAAAATACTTTATTTTGTTTTTCAGCTTCGCCTTTATCTTTACAAAATGCATCAGTAATAATGTGTTGAGCATTTATTTTAATAAATCTTTTTATCCATTCTAATCCCATTTCTTCTAATTTAACTTTTGCAGAATTAAATTTAGCATATTTTTTGTGTTGAGGTTTAATATGTTGATCATAATGTTGCTCAACTTTTTGAAGTATAAAATCAACATATTCTTGTCTTTTTGCTTCAATTTCTTGTCGATTTAGAAAAACATCACTTAAATCAATCACATTGTCTATGGTTTTTGGTTGATTATCTTCTGATTCCATTTTCTAATAAGCCAACTCCAGAGCTACAAAATGTTTAAATGGTATGCTTGGGCAAGCATCATCATGATATAGGTTAATTGCAAATGTTTTCTGCACAACACCACAATTAGTTTCAGCTCTTTGTATAAAACTAGGATTGCCCCTATTTCTGTGAAGAGCATCATAAATATATTCTAAGCCTGTTTTAAACATAGAAATATCATAATCATTTCTTTTATGATTATCTAAACATGCTTTTATACTAGACTCGTACATAGAATACACTCTTTCTACTTCTGCTGCTGGTATTTCTTGAACAGAATCATCTATTGTTTTTTTAGGTTTTTGACTATTCTCAGCAACTTTTGCTTCTGCATCCATTCTTTTATGTATAAATTCAAACATAATTTTGGAAAAATCACATTTCCTTTATAAATATATCGGAAATGTATATGGTGTATATACCTAAAAAATACAATTTCAAAAGATAAAGATTTATAAATAAAATCAAACCTTCTATGTGAAAACGGTGATTAAGATGCAAAATTTCATATCTAAAGCAAAGACATTGAATTATAAAACAAAAGAAAGACTGCATTTCATAACAATTACAAAAGATATAGAACAAGCAGTTTCTGATTCTGGTGTAGAACAAGGCATTGTTGTTATACAAAGTCATCACACTACTTGTAGTATATGGGTTAATGAAGATGAAAAAAATCTGATAGGTCCAAAAAGTTCTTTAGGCTATACACCTGATCTGATGAAGATCTTAGACAGGTTTGCGTCACCAAAAGAAGATTATCATCACAATGACATAAATGACAAAGACAATCCTAATGGTAAAAGAGATGATCATTTATGTGAACCAGACTCTTGCGGAGTTATACCAGAATGCAAGAATGGTCATTCACATGCACAAGCAATGATTTTGCCGTGTTCAATAACAATGATAATAGAAAAAGGAAAGTTAGTAAAAGGAATTTGGCAAGAAATTTTATTAATAGAACTAGACCATGACAGAGACAGACAAATAAGTGTTTTGGTTCAAGGTCTTAGTAAATAGCTATTTCTTCTCAATCCTAGGATAAGTTCCAGGCAACATAAAAACTTTATTAACAATTACACACAAACCTTTACTCTTTTTCATTATTTCTTTAGAAATCATTTTTGCTTCGCCAATACAAACAAGTTCTTCCTTTAAACTCATCACAGCAACAATATCGCCAAGCTTAATATCAGAATGTAATTTGCTAATACCAGGTATCTTTAGATTAGCACCATGGCACAATGATTCAACAGTTGTATCAAGCACCCACACTTTCGGTAGATGAGAAACCGCTACTTCAATTGGTTGAATAACATGTCTAATATATTTTTCATTATTTTCATTCTTATAATACCATAATGAATCTTTAACATCATTTAATGTAACTAATGAATCTTCACCAAAACTTGCAACTTTAGTTCTTCGAAGTTCAGCCATGTGTGCTCCTGCTCCTAATTTAACACCAATATCATGACAGAGTTTTCTAATATAAGTTCCTGCTTCACAACCAACTCTGAACAATATATCTTGATCTTTAATGTCCAGTATATCTAGATAGTAAATAGTTCTTTTTCTAAGCCTTCTCTTGATTGCACTTTTCACAGGCGGCATTTGTTCTATTTTCCCTATAAAAGATTTCATTGTTGCTTTTATATGACTTTCTTCTGCTTTTTTATGCAAATGCATGAGACAAATATATTCTTTTCCAGCAATAAGCAAAGTCTGAACAATTCTTGTGCCTCTTCCAATTGCAATTGGCAAAACTCCAGTAACTTTTGGATCAAGAGTGCCACTATGTCCTGCTTTTTTCACACCTAAGATCTCTTTTGCATAAGCAGTTACTTGATGAGAAGTAGGTCCTTTTTGTTTATCTATATTAATTATTCCAAAGTTAATTAGTTCATCAACTTTTCTATTAAATGGATCACAGCCAAACTTATCACTTGTTTCTGAATCTCGTTTGATCAGAATTTTTCTATTTGTTTTTTCAAAAGGCAATGTCATTTTTTATACTCTCGCAATGGGATAATACTGGTAGAATAAGTTTGTTTATTAAGTTTATGGTTTTTCTAATAAAAATCTTACATCATAAAACACGGATTTGGTGATTTTCTCCAGTTCTTCTTGTTCAAAGAAAATTTCATAATCTTTTTTAAATTGCGCAATCTGTTTTTCAATCAGCTCTTTGTCAAATAAGTAACCCTTACCCAAATCGCTATTAGAAATTATTTTCTCTATTTCTTCTTCATCACATTCGTGGTTTAGAAATTCCCCCCAAGTTTTACCAGAGTAACCAACGTGTTCAGTGTCTACCAATACAGTACGTATATTATTAAGATTATCCCTAGTTATAATCACGTCTCTTGGCGCAAAGTCAAAAAGATACATACCAAAACTTATCAAAGAAAACAATCCACTTGCAAACGAAGAAAAAAATAATTCCTTTTCTTTTAAATCTAATTTATTGAAAACAGTGAGCATTGTTTTTCCTTTTACATATTCTGCAATAAAAAGTCCTTTTGAATCTTCAGTCATCACATGCTTAATATCACCAGTATAAACCAAAGCAATAGGCTTTGGAAATTCTATCAAAGAACCAGTATGTTCAAAACTATTATACATAGTTACACTATTGATAAACCTTTGTGATGGAATGTCTTTCATCTCGGGTTTTTTTAATGGTTTAACATAATAATCATCATATTTAAATCCTGATGTAGGAGACCAGTTTTCGTGTTTTTTTAGAATATTCTTAAGATCTAATCTATCTTCGTGTCCATTTCTAACTACTCCAAACATGTCTTCTGCATTAATTGAAGAAAAGTTATTTCTTATTTCAGATGTGAATTTAATAGGCATATATGACATAGAATGAGGGTATGATCATGACTTTATAAATATTTTGTCATTTCAAAGTGATAATAGAATGAATTATTATTTTTTAGCAAATTTTCCAAAAATAATTAAAATAACTCATAAAACTTTCCTTAATTTCCTCTGATTCAACTACAAAAGCAAAAGGTTGTTTTGCCCATAAAATTTGAGCAACTTTATTACCAAATATTATCACTACCATTGGTGATTTAAAATTTTTTGGTAATTGTTTAACAACTAAGTATTTTTTCTTTTGTTTTTTAATATTTTTAAGATGTAATCCTTTTAATACTATTCCTATTTGTATTAAATCATACATCCAATGCTTCTGCTTAGCTCTTTTATCCATCCAATGATGAAACCATCTTACCATTCCTTGAGTGACAGATTTCATCTGATTAAAATTATTCCCACCTAGCCAATGCGATTCTTTATATTCAAGAACTTCTGTAAGCAATGTTTTTATTGCATCATTTCCTCTGAACACTTCTGCCCCTATATCTGGTCTTGAAACATTGAATAATTCTTTTATTTGAGGAACCTTATTTTTTAAATCTTTTAGTTCTCTTTCTTTTGCTTTTATCTCATCAAGAAGTATCTTAGGATGAGTACACTGAAATGTTCTTTTGCCTTTTTCAATAACATAACTGACAAAACCTTTTTCTATAAGTTTATTTAGAATATCATATATATTTCTTCTTTCTATCCCTGTCTTCTCTTGAATCTTATTTAGAGAAGTTGAACCCAATTCTAATACTGCTGAGTACACATTTATTTCTCCATTACTTAATCCTAGTTCTTTGAGTTGTTCTAAGTTCATACTTAAATTAATTAGTGCCACCAATATATAAATATTGTGGTATTTTACAATACCACATAAACTTAAGTATGTAGATTATAACCACTCTTTAATAAACATTATTTATTATGGAGGAAAAGAAAATGGAAATAAAAAAATGTATTACAACAATTCTCTTAGGAATAGCATTATGTTCTCCTGCTAAAGCACAAGATTTTTATAAAGCTTGTAGAGGGCCAAGGTCTGTTCAGATTGATACTTATTTAAACAGTTCAAATAATAAAACAACAAGAAAAATAATACCAAAATTATTTACCAAAAATTTGGATAAAACTTTACCCGATTTTGTCCTAGCCTTACCATGTAGTGTTTCAGAAAAAGGAAAAGCAGAGAATAAAGGAATTAATTTAGGTTATATAACTAAAAACAAATATGGTAATTTTATAGGAGCACTTGGTTTGTTTAAAGACAATAAAAAAAAGTATAATATTTTGAATCCTCAGTTATATTTTACGCATATAAGAGGACCATGGACATTTGATTTTGAAAGTGATTTCCCAATTAATCTTAAAACTAATACTACAGGAGGATCAAATTCATTAACTTTAGGTTATAGAATCAACGACAGATTAAGGATTGGAGGATCTATTATTAAAAATAAAGATAAAGAATTGAAATACAGAGCAAATGCAAGAATAGAATTAACAAAGGATCATCAATATTGGCTACAAACTTATATTGGTGAGAATAGTCTAGGAATTAGATTGGCAATGAATTTTTAAATTATTTTTTTTCTTCTTGCTTTTTCTCTTCTTGTTTAGGTTGTTCTTTTTTCTCTTTAGGCTTTTCTTCTTTTTTATCTGGTTCTTTTGTTTCTGTTTTTTCCTGTTTTGTTTCTTTCTTAGCCTTTACTTTATCCTTTGTTCTTACTTTTTTCTCTTTTGATTCTTTTTTCTCTTCTTTCTTACCGCCTTTTAGCTTGTCAACAGCTTGTGCTAATGCACCTTTTTCTTTTTTCTCTTGTTTCTTGAATGATTTATATTCATGACCTTCTAATTCTGCTTTTACAATTCCTTCTTTATCTTTTATAGCTTCAACCTTAACATGATGCGGAGGATTTCTAATTCCGTGTTTCCAAATATGTTCATTAAGATTTTTACCAATCTTTACTTTATCAATATCAGTTTTCATATGTTTTGCAAGAAACTCTTTTAATGTTTTAGAAGCTTTTTTAGTTTTTTTCCAATTCGGAGCTTTGATAAAACCTTTTCTAAGCGGGACATTATACTTTCTTTTTATTTCTTTCTCATCTGCCATTTTTATGCTTTTGTTTTTGTTCTTTTCCAAGATCTTTTAGTAACTGTATGTCTTCCAGGATGAACCCTTCTACTTTTCCCATATATCTTAGGCACTGTCCAAAAAGGAGCCCACCTAGTTCTTCTATTGAGCTTTCCTAATCTTATCTTTCTTCCTTTTGATTTGTATCTTGCCATTTTATTCCTCTTTTTTAACCTCTTCTACTTGTTGTTCTGGTTTTTGTTCAGGAATATTTTCTTTTTTTTCAATGATTTCTTTCTTTTTCTCTTTTATAACTTCTTTAGGTTCTTGTTTAACTGGTTCTTGTTTTTCTTTTTTAACAACTTCTTTTTTTTCTTTTTTAATTATTTCTTTTTTCTTTTCTTTTGGTTTCCCTTTTTTCTCTTTCTTTACTTCTTTAGCTTTTTCTGGAACCTTTACTTTTGGTTGAGGTTTATATAATTGTGAAGCAATTTTATCTAAGAATGATTTACCTTTTGGAGTAATTATTCTTCCTTTGTGCACTCCTTTGTCACCTTTTGCAACAAATCCAGATTCTTCTAATTGTTGCAATGCTTTTCTTATAACAGAACCAGATCCTTTGAAAACTTTATCAGGTTGGTGCCCCCTGTTTTTTCTTCCGCCATATTTTTTTCTTAATTTAGAAACACCTATTGGTCCGAGCTTGTATGTACTTCTAAGTACTGCTGCTAATCTATAATACCACCAGTCAGGATTCATAGGGGGTTTTTCTTTATGCATTCCTGTTTTAACAAAATCAGCCCAAACAGGTTTTGCCAATCCTAATTTTTTTAATTCAATACCAGCTTTTTCTATTAATTCATTTGGATTTACATCATATATAGTTGCCATGAATATCAAAACTCCATATTTCTTTATAAAACTTACTATAAAACCCTATTCTACTAAGAAGTTAAACCCATTACTAAGAATTGATAAGTTGTTTATATAGTTTTTGGTTTACAAAAGGTAAATCTTTATATATTAAAGTAACTATAATAATACTACATAAAATAAAAGAGGGTTAAAAATAGGTATTGAAACCAAGGTACTATGTCTTGAAGATTATGAACACATTAGAATAAGAAATATAAGAAAAAAACAAAGAATAGCAAGAACAAAGAAATTATTAAATGTTCCTGATAAAAAACCAAGAGGCGTAGCGATATATTTGCCTGGTTGTGAACAAGAACAAATAAAACTAAGACAAAATCAAAACCCATTACCTTTATTATATGAAAAAAACAATAAAACAAGAGAAATAAATAATAAAATAAAGATAATAGATTTGCTTTATAGGTTTTCACACTATATACCGCAAATCTAGTGAAGAGGTGAGAGAGTATGAACAAACTAAAACACAAAGAACAAAGATTATTAGTATTATTCGATGTACAAAATATGTATTATTCTGCTAAAAACATGTTCAATGCAAAGGTTAATTTTGGAGAAATATTAAAAAAAGCTGTTTCTGGAAGAAAATTGATAAAAGCAATTGCTTATGTAATAAAAGCAGACATGAAAGATGAATCAAAGTTTCATGATGCTTTAGAAGGGCTTGGCATTGAAGTCAAGATGAAAGGTCTTCAGACATTTATAACTGGCATGAAAAAAGGTGATTGGGATATTGGAATAGCAATGGATGCTGTAAGAATTGCTCCTAAAGTTGACACAGTTGTTCTTGTTTCAGGCGATGGTGATTTTGGTGATTTATTATCTTATCTAAAATCACATGGTTGTAGAACAGAGGTTATTGCTTTTTCAAAGACTGCTTCAAGAATATTAAAAGATAATGCAGATGATTTTTATGATTTAGGCAAGGATTTGAAAACATTCTTAATGCCTATTGGTGTAAAGAAAACAAAACCATATAAGAAACCATATAAAAAGCCAAGAACACAGAAAAGAACAACAAAACCAAGAAGAACAACAAGATCAAAGCCAAGAAAAGCACAAGCTCTTCCTAATTTGAGGAAAAGGAAAAGATAACTACTCTTGAGTGATTATGTGGGTAAGTTTTATAAATAGTAATTTATTCTCTATATATAATATGACATTTTACAGCACAGTAAAAACAATACTAAGAGAAAGCGCAGCAATAGAAGTAATAACTGGTGCTTTGGTTCTTTCTACAGTATTAGGTGGTTGGCAATGGAGAGAGCAATGTAATCAATCAAAGATAATACCATTGGGATTTTCTGAGATTGCTCAAATAGAAATGCAAGCTGAACAACAAAATAAAGAAGTTGAACCAAAAACAAGATACTTAACAGCTGTGAATGATATTCCTATGAAAGTTTTTGAATGTTCAAATGATTCTTATAGAACATTGCCAAGAATTTCATGGTATGATGAATCAATAGTAGGTGGAGATGAAATACATAGATTTGCATATGAACTTAGGGAAAGACAAGATAAAGAAAAAAGAGAAAAAACATATGAAAAACAATATCTTAAATTATCTGATTATTTTGGTGTATTTCCACAGATTGTAAAACAAGTTAAACAAGATCTTAATGATTTTCTTATTTTTAGGATGAGTATAGATGATGTTGATAATAAATTTGACAAGACATGGAATTATTGGAGAGATGATTTTAAAAAAACAGTTTATTATGATGATACTGAATATTATACTGATTCTGATGGAAATAGAAGATCAAGAACAGTAAGGAAATCAAAAAGAGTATATGACTATTCTCATCACCATTATAAATATCATAAAGATTATGGAGAAGCAGCACACTATACACTTGAAGACACTATAGATAGATTTCATAATATCAATATGGGAGAAAGAATTATGCTTGCAACTGAATTTAATACAGAAGGTTCACAAGCTGCAATTGATAGTAGACCAGACAGAAGTATAGAAAGTAAGGAAGGAGAATTAACAGATGGGGAATTATTAAGAATTGCAAATATGTGGTATTATGGTTCTACTATAACCGATAATATCCCCGTTGCATTAGCAAGATGGTCTAGTTTAAAACAATTAGCACCTAGGTGGGCTAATGCAAAAGATAATGTTGAACAAAGATGGCATGATGGTGATTATGAAAAAGTTCATAGAAGATGGCACGACGGTCCTGAAGAATATAGGCTTGTACAACAAATAAGACAAGATACTCAAAAGATATCTCCTTTATTAGTAGAAGTTTTTGCAAGTATTGATTATGCTCATCAAAACATACCAATACTTGAACAAAGAATTAATCAATTAATTGATATTGAATTTTTTGAAGGCGAAGGTGATAGAAAAAAGATTTACAAAGAAGTTCTAAGTCTTTCAAGAAACATATATAGAAAGAATTTTAAAAAAGGTTTTGACGTTGATCCATTTGATGTTTTACCAATACTATTTTGTTTTCTGTTAGGTGCAGCAGGCGGAGCATTGTTTGGAAAAGGTATTGACATGTTTTTTGATAAAATACAATTATTTGGTTCTAAGACTGAAGGATATGGTTCTAGGTATAATCCTCTTAGATATATGAGAAGACATAGGTTTGCGATATAGATAAACAAGCCCCAGGCCGGACTTTCACTCACCTACTTTTTCTGTAGAATGGTCTTGAACCGGCGACCTTCTGCTTTCTGTAATTATATACAAGGCAGATGCTCTAGCCACTGAGCTACTGGGGCATAGAATAAAGAATTTTATTCTTATTTTTAAATCTATCTATTATTAATTAAAAAAAAGAAATATAAAAAATAAAGAAAAAAAGTAATTTTATTTACTTTTTGCAACTTCAATAAATTCTTTTACTGCAACAACGATTGCAGATGACGCAACCAAAACACCAAGTTGTTTTAGTAATACATCAAGATAAACGCCAAGATCAAACCATGACCATGCTAATGCGTCAAAGTTGCTAAATCTAACCATCATCAACACTAATGCTGATACTAGTAATGGCATTGTTTCTTTTTTAGTAATATTCATCCATCCGATTGCTACTCCTATTACTACTAGCAGTAACATTATCCATTTTTCAAATGCTAAAGGAGTATAGTTTTCTCCAACAGTATAGAACTGATACATTTTAAAGAATGCAAACACAAACACCACAAATATACCAAACAAAAACAAATCTTTGTGGATTGGTTTATTTTTAGATTTTTTAGCCATATGACCACCTCTTTTAAATTAATATAATAATACTTTTAGTGTTATTATATATAAAGTTTGTTTACCATTGTTGAGTGAACTGTATATAATTAGCTAATATTATCAAGAATATCATGCGCATTTAGCGTATTTATATACTTCTTTATAATACTCCATTTGTCTCCTGCTTTAGTCATTAGTGTAGTTATATGATATTGTTTTTCATTATTACTTATTCTAGCAAATTTATCAGCCATAACCAAACCATATGGATAACCAGGAAATGCAAAATCAGTACTATTATCAGCTAACCCTTGCACTATTATATCTAGATTAGATGTTTTTAAGAAATCTAGCCTAAACACATAATCACTACTAGGATTCAGCTTAACAAAAGCAATATCAAACTCTTGTTCTGACTTGTTTGTTGGGTAATAATAATAAGTATCTAGTTCAGGCTTAAGATCTTGGATTGCTGCAATAATTGACCTTGTCTTATTAGTAATTATATTGCAGGTCTTTGATATTGCACACACATTAATTTTTTTATCACTTGCTTTTTTATACAAATCATTTAGATATTTTCTTTTATATGTTTTATCTGGTTCAAGATTACCGTCAAGAACAATTATGTCTCCTTTATCTAAGTTTTTTGTAATCTCTGTGGAAATATGAATCTCAGACAATGTTCTTATCAGATCTCCAACCCGGTTGATCAAAACCCTTTTTCCACCAAACATCATAGTCTTATCAAAAATATCAATCAGAAATTCATCCACAAACCCGTCATCACCATATGCTTCAAATTGATAATACGTTTTTTTTTGTTTTTCAATCATAGAAACAAGAGCAAAGAATTGTTTTTTGATTATCTTTTGTTTTTTATTGTTCTTATAAACAACACCAACAATCCTAATAAAAAACAAACCAAAATCAGATGAACTAACTATTTCACTGCTGCCTCCATCAACAAAACATATTTTTCCATTGAATCCCTCAGAAACTCGGCGGAAATATTTTTTGTCTAAGAACACTTTTTCTGTTGTAAAATCAAACATGCCGTGCTCAAAAAAACTCTTGTCTTGTTTAAGAAAATCTTTATTCAAGATCTTAGATATTATTTTGTTGTACATATATTCATGAAAAGAAATTAGTTATATAAGCATTATTATGATGCAAAATATAAATAAATTAAATAATCTATTTTTGAAAATCCTCTAATTTTCGCAAAATTTTCAAACACACAAAAAATAATAATTCCTCGTCGATAAAAATTAGTTATTTTTTTCCTAATTTATCGTCTAAATCCAAACATTTTTAAATAAAAACATTTCTACTTAATTTTATTATGCAAAAGTACGAATTAATCATCACAGAAAAACCAAAAGCATCACAAAAAATAGCACAAGCACTTGCCGACGGTAAACCTATAAAAAAATCTGTTAATAAAGTGCCTTATTACCTTGTAACACATGGTAAAAAAGATATTGTTGTTGCGTGTGCTGTGGGCCACCTTTTTGGTTTAAAACAAAAGGATGATAAAAAGAAATATACTTTCCCTATTTATGACATTGAATGGAAACCTGTACCAGAAGTGAATAAGAAATCAACTTTTCAAAAGAAATATATAACTCTTCTAAAAAAATTAGCAAAAGATGCAAATGAGTTCACTGTTGCAACTGATTACGACATAGAAGGGGAAGTCATAGGTTTAAATGTTATAAGATTTGCATGCAAGAAAAAAGATGCAAACAGAATGAAATTCTCTACATTAACAAAAGATGATGTGATTAATGCATATGAACACAAGTCAAAGCATTTGGATTGGGGCCAGGCAAAAGCAGGCGAAACAAGGCACATGTTAGACTGGTTCTATGGTATTAATATATCAAGAGCATTAACTTCTGCAATAAAAGCAGCAGGCGCATTCAGAGTAATGTCTACTGGTCGTGTACAAGGACCAGCATTAAAACTGATTGTTGACAAAGAAAAAGAAATAAGGGCATTTAAACCAGACCCTTTCTGGGAAATTGAGATGCTTGCTAATAAGAAAAAAGATTTCATAGCAATGCACGAACTAGATAAGATTTTTGATAAGAAAAAAGCAGACAAAGTAATGAAAAATGTTAAAGGCAAAAAAACAGCAGTTGTTAAATCTGTGGAAAGAAGGAAACACCATCAACAACCGCCAAAACCATTTGACTTAACATCATTGCAGATAGAAGCTCATGGTAAACTAGGCATAACACCTAAAATAACATTACAATTAGCACAAGAATTATACACCTCAGGATATATTTCATATCCAAGAACATCATCACAGATCTTGCCTCCCTCAATTGGTTATAAGAAGATATTGAATAAACTAGCAAAACAAAAAGAATATGTGAAAGAAACAGCATTTTTATTAAAAAAACAAACACTGAAACCAAATAATGGCAAGAAAACAGATCCTGCTCATCCTGCTATATATCCAACAGGCATTCCACCAAAAGCATTGAATGCTTATGAAAGAAAATTATATGATCTTATTGTAAGAAGATTCTTAGCAACATTTGGTGATCCTGCTATAAGAGAATCAATGAATGTAAAGCTTGATTGTAATAAAGAGATATTTATTGCAAAAGGTATCCTGACTGTCGAGAAGGGTTGGCATGCATTATATGGTAAATATGCAAAATTCAAAGAAGAAGAATTACCTAATCTAGAAGAAGGGGACAATGTAAAGGTAAAGAAAATAAACCTTTTAGAAAAAGAAACACAACCTCCAAAACGTTATACAGAATCTTCTATTATCAAGGAACTTGAAAAAAGAAACCTCGGCACAAAAGCCACCCGTGCAAATATTATAGACACATTGCTTCAAAGAGGATATATTGATGGCAAACAGATTCAAGCAACAGAATTAGGCATAGAAATGATTGATATATTACACAAATATTCTCCTAAAATACTTGATGAAGAATTAACAAGATTTTTTGAATTTGAAATGGAAAAAATTAGGGAGAAAAAATCTCTTCCAAGTACTGTTTTAGATCATGCAAAACATGCATTAAATAAAATCTTAAATGTTTTCAAAGATAAAGGAAAAAATATTGGTAAAGAATTATTAAAAGCACAAAGAGAAACATATGAACAATTAAACACATTAGGTCAGTGTCCTGTGTGCAAAAAAGGCAATCTTATTATTCGGAAGGGAAAATTTGGTAATTTTATTGCGTGTACTGCATATCCTAAATGCAAAACAACGTTTTCATTACCAGCAGGATTAATAAAACCAGCAGGCAGGAATTGTAAAGAATGCAGTTTTCCATTATTAAAAATAATTAGAAAAGGTAAACGTCCATCTAATGCTTGCTTTAATCCAAAATGTCCTAGTAAAAAGGTTTCTAAACAAGAAAAACAAGAAATCAAAAAAGAAGAAGGCAAGATATGTCCTAAATGTAAAGAAGGCAAATTAGTAGTGCGTAAATCAATATATGGAACATTCATGGCATGTAACAGGTTTCCTAAGTGCAGGTATACTGAAAGTTTGACTAATGGGAATACTAAGAAAAAGAAAAAAACCAAGAAAAAATAAATCAAAAATTATTTTACAAGTTTTCTCCAGTTAAAAAATGTGTACAGTTTGGACAGAATTGTTCTCCATAGTTTTTAAATAACCTAAGATCAGAAGATTGTAAACTTGGATCATTTATTTGATCTATAGGAGTCATTGGACAGAACTTTTTGTTCTCTAACTTAAAATTTTCTTTATCCGCACTATGGTGTTCTAGTCCATTAATTTCTCCTAATTCATGTAAAGCTAATACTGTCAAAATTCCTTTTGCTAAATACATAGCCTTTGCATTTAAAACATCAGCAGAAATCATAGCTTTTCTGATATTTTTTTCAGAATATGCTTTTCCATGAACTGTTCTTCTATCAATAACCATCAATGAATAATCAGTTATAGCCAATAAATCCTCCTCACCATATTTGCTAACAAGATATCCAAATATGCTATATTTTAATCCTAAAAAATTAGTAGCGCGAAAGGCATTTCCTTCTTCCATAATAGAAATATGTGATTTAAGAGTTGTTGGTTTTTCAACACTTATATTAACATATAATCTTTTTTTAAGATCATCCTTTGTTGTGAAAACATTCATAATACTATTTATGACGTGGTCTATTATTGAAGCATCCAAATTGGTGTTAATAGGCAGGACTGTTAATTTTCTTGACATGTGCTGGCTAAATTGATTAGATTTATAAATATTTCCAGCTTAGAAACATTAAATGATTACTTCTTTTTTTTCTTCTTATATAATTTAAGAACACTTTTACCAAGAATGTGAAGTTTTTTATGAAGCTCTCTGATATCTTTTTTAAGTGCTTTATTTTCTTTTGTTAATTCTTTTTCTCTGTGAGCTAAGAAATTGATCCAATGAACTATTCTTTTTTGTTTGTTCATTTTATTACCTCTTTTTTATATATGTTCTTATGCAATACTACTATATAAATGTATTGCAAATTTATAATTTTTGTTGTTACCTTATTATCTTGAAATCTTTATTAAATATTTTAGAACCAGCATCAGTAACAACATATAATGGTTCATTATTTATTTCATAAACATTTATATTATAACCAGATTCTCCTAAATGTGTTAAATCTATTTCACTGATTTCAGTAGCAAAATCAACCAATGCTTTGACTTTGACAGGCGGGTTGATCTTATAATCATAAATACCATTTTCACTAGCATCTTTTATTAATGTCATATCAGTTTCAAAATCAATGATTGTATTTTGATCATAAACAATATAAGAATCAAAGAAAGTGACGGCAATGCCTTGTTTTAATTCATTTGGCACATCATCATAACATTTCATTGAAACCTTGTCTAAGTATTCTTTTGTATGTGATTTAAATATATCAATATCATAATCCTTGTTTATTAATTTTGTTTGTCCATAATTCATTCCTTGATGTTCTAATGAACACATGGTAACTCTTGTTAAACAATCTTGCATATGTAATTGTAAAGAAGATATTTCTGCATTATTAGTTGTTACTTTTCCATTCATAAATGCTTCAGAAACAGTAACATATAATATTGCAAAAACAAACACAATTACTATTCCAATTATTATAAACATCGTAACTTGTGATTTCTTTTTTAATCTTAAACTGTAAAAAGCTAATACAGAAAACAATAATATTCCAAGAATAATAAAATAATAATGAGATTGTTCATAATCATATCCTGCTAAATTAACAATATTTCCTGTTATCCTATTATCATTGAACAATGTGTCTACATAATTAGGCAGAAAATTATTATCATAATAGGAATTATACTGATCACACACATTATTTTTATAGTCATTGAACTCTTGTTTAAGATTTGGTTCTGCTAAACCAGAAGTAAATAATATAATTTCGTTTTTATCTGATTTTTGTATTAATTTTCCATCTTGGTACATGATTTTTGCGTCAAAAAACTCTTCATTAAACTTATGTTCATATGATTTTATATAAGTTGTTACATCCTCATGTATAAAATTAACAATTGTGTGTATCTTGCTTCCTCTAAGTTCTTCATTTATTTCATAATTACCAATGTATATTGTACCAGGATCTTCAATAACATCATCATTTTCAAGTTTTAGATCAAAATTAACAAAATCATCATCAAACATTAAGTCAAATTGATTTTCATCATCTTCACTATTAATCAAATTAACACCTTTATTAAATTCTACTAAACTATTTAACTTAATCATTTTACTTGTAAAATCAATAAATGTCCATTCATTTCCTATGTTTGAAAAATCAAAACTTTGTTCTCCTACTTTCTTGATATATACTGTGTAATCAGTTGTCTGTGGTATTACCTCAAAATTCTTACTAGGATTATTATTGAATGCAATTGAATAACTGCTCCCATCTGATAATTTTAATGCATAAAAACCATTTTTATTTGAGAAATCTAGTGTGATTTTTGCACCCTTGCTTGTTGTAACCTTTTCAACATAGTCATCATGTGTAAAAACAAGTTCGCCACTTTCTATTTCAACAGAATCTTGTTTAATAGTGATTCGACTATTATTAGATATAATTGCTTTTACCTTACTATTTATTTTTATTTCATTATTATCAACAATAGTTGTTGCACTTAATTCTTCTAATGAGTTTGTCTCATCAAACTTTATTAAAACATCTTTAACATTATTAATAACAGTTCTGCCATTGTTAGTGATTATGATCTCAGAACTATCCATTGTCACTTGCGTTGGCAGCATCTCAATGCCTGTGTTTGTTTCTAACTTTGTGTTATATATATTAGCATCATCACTAGACTCTGCTTTTATCAAACTGCCCTCTACTGTAACACCTTTTGCATTTGCCATTGTCCATGCATCGAACTGAAAAAACTGCGCAGAGTCAAAACTCATTCCGCCATTCCCATCTGATTCTAGATTAGTAACTTCATGAAGAATCGTAGGTTCCAAAGACATTGCTGATGATATTTCTGCATGTTTTGCTTCTGATGCTGACATTGAACCGTCTCTGTAGGTTTTTACTGTTTTTGCTTTTGTTATTGTGTCTTGTTTATCATTTTCAACTGCTTCTACTTTTGAGAATTGGTAACCGTTTTCTAAGCCTGTGACTGTTTCTCCTGATTTGACATTGGCTGTGACGCCGTCGCCTGTTGCTTGGGTGTCTGTATTAAATGTTGTTGATTGGCCTTTTACAGGGTCTGGGAGACTTTTTGTTTTACCATCACCAAAAGGACCAGGTTCAGAAATAGCACTTAAACTTAAACAAATAATTAAAAATAATATTATAATAATTCTTAAATTGTATAAAATACTTTTTTTCATTAATTACCTCTTTTTAAATTAGTATTCTTGTTTAGTTACATTATCTGTATTTTTAAATCTATATGTAAATTCACCATTAATTTCAGTAATATTTGGTTCAATCCAATAAGGACCCATTGCATCATTCCATCTAACTAAAACTTTATTATCTGTAGGGCCGCCAAACAAAGTATCAACATGCTTTATTCTACCATCATTGTTCTCAGGTGTTTCTTCATTCAAAACATCATACCTACTAAACATGTGAATTGAAGGAGTATTTCTTAATACAGGATTATCAAAACCTTGCATACCCCATGAACTAAAATATTTATTCAATGTTCTTCTCAATCTTTCTTCTTCATCTTTAGTATCATAATCAAGACCAATGCTGATTAATTTAATATCATCTGAATATTGTTTATCAAATTCAAGAAATATGACCGATTCTCTCATTATAGCATCATACCCTGTCCCCTGTTTTACAAGTAATGTATTTGAATCATACTCAAACCACATCACCCCATCTTGCTCAGCACCAAATGTCTCGGTTTTCAGAGTTTCCAACGCAGTTTCAAGATTATCAAAACCAATCTGAATGTCTTTTACATGCTTTGTATAACCAAGAATACTTTGAACATTGAATAATGACATATAATAATTAATCTCTTGTGTTGTTAATTCTTTGGGTTTTTCAGCCATGACATAAGAACCCAATCCTATCAACAAACTAGCCCCAATACAAACAGCAACACTCTTACACTTGTCTCTTATCTTGTCTAACATAATAACACCTTAATATATATAAGTATAAATACTTTTCTATATATAAAGGTTGCCCAATTAACCACTAAACAGTAACAATAATAGAAAGATTTATATACTAGAATTACTATACTATATATAGAATGAGTGATAATGATGTAAGAGAATATATATACAATATTAGAGATAATATTGGCAAAGCAATCCTAGTCATGGTTGCAGCCACTGTATTGCCATTATACGCAATAAGTCTTTGTGTAGATGATGTAAATAAATTCTTTTCAAAAAAATCTCCAAGCATTATTTTTTCTGTTGATTCAACATATGAACAAGAATTTAAACAAGCACAAGCGCATTTAGATGATCTTCTTGCTCATCACGGATATGAAGATAAGTGTGATATGAGTAATCAAGATCAAGTAGAAGATGCAATAGATTTTCTAGAAGATAAATATGATATAGAAATTGAAAATCCTATAAGATACAATAGAAAAATAAAAAAATGGGCAAAAAAATTAAGTGAAGATGAAGTAACAGAACTTGAAAAAGCTTTTAAAATTTACTCAGAAATTATTGAAAATGTTAATTATACTGTTAGAAACCAGTATTCTCCAATTCAAATTTTTGATGAATTTGAAAAAACAGGCAAGTTTAGTGCTGATTGTGATACATTAACTAATTTTTATGTTGCTGCATTAAGAAGCATTGGTATAGAAGCTTATGCAGTAGAAGTTATTGTAGATGAAGAAGGAAAAAAAATAGAAAATAAATTATTTCGTGGAAGTAAAGGTTGGGAACATATTTGTCCAATAATAAGAACAAAAGATGGCAAAGCTATTCAAGCAGAATTAGCATTTGGTAAAAAAGGAAAAGGCACAAATAAAGATGACATTGTCCTTACTTCTTTTTATTATTTTGGAATTGAAAATAGAAAAATAGAAATTAGAAATGATTTAGAAAATATGTTAAAGTATTATCATCATCTTAAAAAACATTAATTCATTCTGCCTGTAGGTTTACTTTCAATAATATTCAAAATAGAATCATATTGTTCACTATCTTTTTTAATAATTTTAGGTTCAGCATTATTATGATTAACTCTGATTTCATTAATTTCTCCAATATGTTGAATAGTAGTTAACTTACCATCAACACCTTCAAGTACGTATGACTTTTTTTCAACATATTTAGGTAATTTTAGCCATCCAAATAAGAATTCTTGATCTTCAATACCATATGTTTCTTCATAATGTTTTATTTTTGATGTTCTTAAGTAATTTCTAAAAATAACCTCTCTATCAAATTCATCTGTTACAAAACCAAGAATATTTCCTGTTGCCCTCACTTCTTCTAAAGCACCAAGTTCTACAATACCATCGTAACTACCTACTCTTTGAGACTTTTTGTCTATGTTTCTATATATTGCAATTCCTTTTTCACCTTTGCCAATGCAAGCACCTGTATTCTTATTAATATAAAGCGTACTTCCATCCTGAGCACTAACTTGTTCAGCATTAGGCAATTCACATCCTATTACATAAGTTTGTGGAGATATTTCTTGCACATAATTTTCAATTGTAACTTCACGAGCATTTCCTAATGCATCATGAACAGTTGCTCCAAATGCGCTTTTCACGTTTTTATTAGTATTAATTACTAGACCTTCGGTTGATAAATGACCTTTTATTTCACCTGTTTCAGGACTTTCAGCCACAAACCCAGATTCACTAGAAAAACTTGCTTTTCCATTTAAAGCAAAACCATTAGCAGAATATGAAAACTCTGATTCAATACCTTTTAAATCTGCTTTTATAACATCGCCATTAACCAATTTATTTTCAACAGTTGCATGCCCTTTTACATTTTCATTACTACTAGAATCAACACTAAACTCTCCACTAGCAATTTTATAAGCCCTCCTAATATGCTGACCATCAATTTCTTTTGCAAACCTTAAATCAAAATTATTACCATTTATATTGTTTATAGATCCATCACTTGATTGTTCAAAAATAATGTTTGTGTGTTTTCCTAGGTCTCTGCTAACTAAGTATTGTTCATCACCAATCTTTGCTTTAAAAACAGACGGATTTTCAAAAGATATTCTTTTTTTCCCATCTGACAATTGTTTAACAGAATATTCATTAACTAACAATAAATTTTCACCAGACGGATCTTCTATACCAGGAAACTTTTCAAGATCAATCTTTAATAATTTACCTTGCTTTGCTTTGAATGTTATGTATCCATCCTTAGAAACAGTCACAGATTCCAGATCATCCAGATTTTCAGATAAAAATGCATTGACATCTTCACCATCTTTATCAACAAGAGACAATCTTCCTAAACTATCGATTTTAAACCCTTGTGTATTTGGATAATTAGATAATTGTTTTAATTTATCCAAAGACATTGTTGTATATTTTGTTTTTAAATATTTTACATCATCTTTTTTAACAATGTCAAACCCTGATGCAGAAGCAATTGTAAATGGTTTGTCAGAATATTTTTCAATATATTTTTCAGCTAAATTTCTTCTATTTACACCACGAACCTTTTTTTCAAATAGCAAATCATCAGCTTGTTTAAATTCTAAATCTGTTAAATCTCTGTTTTCAGAAATTACTCTTCCTGCCAATGATCCTGCTTCTTCATTAGGATCATAGCCAAGGCTGTAAACAAAACTAGACATAATTATTAAAATCATAATGCTTGATAATATTTTATTATTCATTTTAAGCCTTTATTATTAACTGTTTTTCATCATAATTTCCAAATGAGTCTGTTGCTCTTACCATGAAACTATGTTCTCCTGAATTAACAGGAATGTATTTAATAATGCCAGTGATAGGATCAATGTTTAATCCATCACTGCTATAAGTAATTTCATCACCGTCAGGGTCAACTGCCAATGCAAAGAATCTAAACTCCTCGCCTATGTTTGCTTGTTGTTCAGGCAATGACAATAAATAAGGAGCAAGGTTTTGCTTAAACTTGTTTGCAAAAATAAATACATAATCATTATTATTTATTTTTGATTTTTCATCTGTAAGAACATATACCATCGTATCATCATCACTATAAAACACTTCTGCACCAAGATCTACTTCACTTAGTAAACCAATATCTACCTTAATATTTTGTTTTGAAGATTCTAATATATAATCAACATTTTCAAGAATATATAGTAGTCTTATAGGGACATTTGTATCAAATTCTTTTATTTCTTCTTGTTTATCAATTGTCTTTATAATTATTGGATAATCAACATCAACCATTACTCTGTCTTGATTAATGTTTGTATTTACATTTAATTCACCAAACTCAAAATCACTTGCAAACTGGTCCAAGTTATTAACACAATTATTTAGTTCTTGTTTAACATATTTTGATAGATCTGTTTCAATCTGTTGTTTTGTAGGCAGAAGATTGTCTTGTTCATAAAAATCATATGAAAAAAAATAATTATCAAGATCAAGTGTTTTTTCTGGTTTAAACACGTGCCCTCCTTGCATACCCAATAATATCAATGCATCTTTTGTTGTTTTGTCAACACAATGATCAACAAATTCTTGCACAGAATCTTTTTCACTAAACACATGAACTGGTTTTGTATCGCTTGTATTTAAATTAAGAAAAAACAATAAAGACGCAATTATGACAAGAATAATTCCAATTATCATGAATATGGATACTTGAGCTCTTTTTTTCATTGTTATTATTATTTTAAAGCTTTTATATATATAAAGCTTATTGTAATTTTACTAGTAAGATTTATATATATATTATATATTAATACTATAGAGGTGATCAAATTCAAAAGAATAATACTTCCAATTCTAATACTAGTACTAATCAACCTAGCTCTAGCACAAGAATGCATAACAGAAATACCAGAAATAATTGAACAAGATACTACACTATGCAATCAAGAATACAACATAGCATACACAATACAGATATCAAGTAATGTAAAACTTGATTGTAACAAAGCTTCATTAATAGGTGAAAAAACAAACACAGCATTCTTATTACAAGACACTGAAAATTCGCAAATAATAAACTGCAACTTAGCTAATTTTGAATCAGGATTTTACTTAGACAATGCAAATAACAACCTCATCACAAACAACAAAGTACTTGATTCAAAAATCAATTCATTCTACATAAAAAACTCAAACAATAACCAAATCTATAAAAACAATATTAATACAGAATTATCATATGATGAATTATCCAGCAATAAGTTTTGTGTAGATGATCAACAAAATACATACCTAGACATAATTGGTCCTGGTTGTTCAAAACCAGAGGATATTGACAATGCATTGATAGGACCTAAATTAGACGAAGTAATGACAAAAATAGCACAAGCAACAGGCATTAACAAACAACAATTATATGATGATTATAAAGGAACATTTGGAAAAGTTGATATTAAGAAAACAGTACAAGACAATAAAATAGATATAGAGATAAATTTTGACAAGGAAATGAGTTTTAAGGTGTATGAATATATTCCTAAGGAAACATTAGAATCAACAGACCTAATACAAACAGACGCAATCATACTTGAAAAAGATCCATTGATGATGTGGGAATTCACAGACGTAAAAACAGCACAACTTTCCTATACATTACCTTCAGGAATTGTTGAACAACCAAAAACAATTGTAATTGAAACATTAAGTACTGAGATTGATGAAACCGAAGTTAGAAAAGTGTACACACATGAAGAAGATGAACAAGATGAACAAGATACACAAGAACAAATAACAGAAAATATAGACCAAGAACAATTACAAGACACACCATCAGAAGAACCAAAAAAATCAAATGCATTATTAACTACGATAGTGTTGGTAATATTATTTACTATAATCGTATATCTTATAAAAAAAAAGTGGTGAAAAAACAATGTTAGAAGAAATATTAACATTTAAAACAAATAATCAACCAACCAAACTAATTCTGTTCACTATTTTTATCACAGTTATTGGCTTTATTTCATCAATTTTAATTTTTCCAGAACATTCATCAATTGCTCATGTTTTAATAACAACTATCTTACTCATACCATTATTATCAAAACAAATCAAAAAAGAAGAAAAAAGAGAATCAAAAGTAGGCATGAAAAGATTTTACAAAAATCATAAATCAGTCTTCAAGATATTTTTATTATTATTCACAGGAATCTTTATAGGATATGTAATCATAATATTATTAATGGTGTTTTTTCCAGCACAATTAGCAACTTCATTTGATTACCAATTTGCATTCATAGAAAACTCAGAAATTCTGACAAACTCATTATTGGAAAGCAGCACAAACATATCACAAATAACATTAGGACTAATAATGCAGAACTTATTATTAATAATCATTTGCTTTGCATTATCATTGTTCTATGGTTCTGGAGGAATATTTTTAGTAATACTTAATGCTAGCATATTTGCAACATTCTTAATAGAATCAATGAAACTTTTCAAAGACTTTGGTTCTTACTCTTTGGTCTTTGGAATCTATTTATTATTTTGGTTTATTCCAATAACAGCAGCATTCTTATTAACAGCAATTGCAGGCGGAGTCATGTCAAAAGCACTAGTGCATGAGAAATTCCATTCAAAACGGTTCAACAATGTTCTTAAAGATGCATTTGTTTTGTTTATTTCATCTTTAGTGTTGATAATTATTGCAGGATTGTTGCAGGTGTTTTTAACTAGGTTGGTTGTTGGTGTTATTTAGTCCTACTATCACAGAAATCATTACACTGATCACAGGTATAGGTGGAAAGGGCTTTACACACTTTCTTATTACCATCAGCACCAATAAACATACAACATTCTTTTAAATCATCTAGAACAAGTTCATTATTTTGATCACCTTGTATCAATTGCATCTTTGTTTTGTTTACACTTGATCCAATCATTATTCCTATTATAAACAAAACTAACAAAAACACTGCTTTCCAAAAAACCATTTTTTTCATAGCCATTTTCAATATATTATTGCAATTGTTAAACTTTTTATTTGGTCAAACCTAATTTTTCCAGGATCTTTTAGGAAATTATTATCACCTTTTGCAATCATGTACCATCCTTTTTTATCATAATCTATGTCATGTACTCTGTGTATGATAATTCCTTTAGAATACCTTGACCTGTAAGATACAATATCACCTACGTGAACATCTTTTTCACTTTTAGGAACTATTTGTATTGTATTGGCACCAATATCAAACACAGGATCCATTGAATTACTGTCTTTAAAAGTTGCCCATCTTGGCTCATTAACATCAATAATTACTTTATCTTTTGAAACGTGTATGTCTTGTTCAGATATGTGGTTGAATGGCGAAGGTTTTTCATTATCACCAATATTTTCTATAAACAAGATTTCTCTATTTGAAAATACATATCCAATTAAGAACCCTATTAATACAACTATTATGAGCAGTAAAAAACCAGGTATTTTATCTTTTATCATTTTTCTATCATCACGTGATTAACAAGCGCACCATAACCAATAATATAAAACAATAATGTTATCACAAAAAACAAAGACAATATTATTTTAACAAACACGTCAGGAAAGCTGGATAATGACGTAACATAATAAGTGCTTATGCTTATGAAATAATTAAATAAGTATATGAATGCAAATATTAATACAAAGAATGCCAATCCTTTATTAACAATCTTATAACTAAATTTAGAATAACCAAGGAAATAAACAAGAACAAATATTGCCGCGCCTACCAAAATAATCATGTTCAAAATATTAAAATTAGAAACAGTTCTTGTTATTATGTCTATTCCATAAAATCCTTTTTTTAATCTGTGCAAAGTAAACAAAGGCATCACTATATACACAAACAATGATGTATAAGAAACACTTAAACATAATTTAGAAAATCTGATATGCTTTTTCTTAAAAACCCTTAACCACATATAGAATGGTGTTAAAAGAACAACACTTATTGCAATCAGATTAAACAAGTAAACAAAGATCAATCCGCCAAGGTTTGAACCAATCGCAAGATCTTTTAAAAACAATGTTATGATCGGCGCATGCGGTTTTGCATGTATCAAAGATAAATAATTAGGCGAAAAATGTCCTGTTAAATAAGGAATTATAAATACAAAAAAGTCAGTCACAAGGTGCAATGTTACTAATCCTGCTAAACCTAATAATATTCTTTTACTATGAAACATTCTTAATAATCTTTCGTATGATCTTTCTAATGAAAATGCTACATCAGATACAAAACTTCTGGCATTAAACCTGTTTTTGTTAAGAGTAATAATCAAGTAGAATAAAAACAAAATCAATAAAACAGGTCCATGCATTACTAATACTACCCATTCAATTGCCAGATTAAATATAAGTATATAAAATGCAAGCAAAACCATCAATGATATAAAAAATCTTTTAAATATGTCTTTTCCATGCAATTTTTTTTCACAATGCAAGATATGCATTAAACTATTTTTACCAATTTTTACAAAACAGAAATAAGCAGAAGTTAGTAAAAGAATAATTGCACCAGCCACAAATCCATAATATTCATACACATTTCTGTTATTAACCATCAAAAAGAAAAAGTCATAGAACAAACTTGTTTTCGACAGTTCATAAAAATTAGTTGTTATTAATCCAATTATGTTTTTGATTGAAAAACAGAAAAAACCAATTAAAACAAAAACATCTATTTGTTTCGACTTATTGCCAAAAACAAGATGGCTTATGCTTATTTTATAGAATAAAAAACCGAATAACAATATTGAACAAACTTTTACAATAAACCTTAGTTCAATAGAAAGAAAATCAAATAATTCTAAGATGCTTAAGATTATCAATGCACTCAAAACAAAACTACTAATAATTGATAAACCATTCCTCTTTTTTTTGACCATTATTTTATTTTTTTGTTTTTATCTATATAAAGGTTTTTGTAATATTCTTAAATTTGTAATTACTTTTCAGTAGTTTAAAACAGAAACATTTATAAATAAATAATACATACCTAGAAGTAACATGATTGTTCAGAATGAGTTATTAATAAAAATTCAAGATTTAGGTTTAAATTCATATGAAGCTAAGATATGGACAGCTTTATTATCAAGGGGGATTTCAAGTGCAGGTGAGTTAAGCGATATTGCGAATGTTCCTCGATCTAGAAGCTATGATGTTCTTGAATCTTTAGAAAAGAAAGGATTCGTAGTAATGAAACTAGGTAAACCAATAAAATATATCGCTGTTTCACCAACAGAAGTTATATCACGTGTCAAGAAAAAGGTTTTTTTAGACAGTGATGAGAGAATAAGATTAATAGAAGGTATAAAAGGTACAGAAGTTTTCAAAGAACTAGAATTATTGCACAAAGGAATTGACATGGTCGATCACACAGACATTAGCAAGAGTTTTAAGACAAGGGATTCATCTTATCTAAAGATGAAACAACTTGTTGACGAAGCTAAAAAATCAATTACGCTGGTTTCAACTGAAAAAGGTGTGAAAAGAAAACTTGATGTTCTAAAAAATAATCTAAAAAGAGCAAACAAAAGAGGTGTTAAGATAAAGATCGCAGCGCCTGTAACAAAAACAAACAAAGTTTTGCTTGACAAAACAGGGTTTAAGGTTGTTAATACAAAACTTAATTCAAGATTTATGCTTGTTGATAATAAACATGTTTTTTTTATGCTTGTTGATGATTCTTTGATTGCACCGTCTTATGATTCTGGTGTTTGGTTTGAGTCACATTTAATATCTAATGCATTACAAAAGATGTTTGACATTAATCATAAGTAGAACCATATTTTCTTTGATTTTAAGCCTATGTAGCTTCTAATTCATTTTCACACATGTTATATTTTCATAGATTTACATGTTTAAATATTTTATTCCTAAAGTTTTGTAATATTTTCGAATGATTTTCCTCGTAATAATTACGACTAATTTCCACATACCTTAATTAATAAAGATTTCTCATATATAAATATGTCATATGATATAAAAGAACAGCTTGTTGAAGACATTCTTAGTTGTTTAAATGATGAAGTGATAAGAGGTATTGAAAGCATTGTTGAGAAGTTTAATCTAGATTCTGATACTTCTAATTATATATTAACTCATCCAAAGATTAGAGAAAGGCAACAAGAGATTATTGAAAAATATCATGAATTTAGTGTTAGTAGAGAAAAAAAAATAATAGAAGATTTTCTTGATGGTCATGGTGTAGAAGAACTAGTTAAAGAAGACAAAGAATACAAAGATATTATTTCTGAAGAAGGTAAAATGGCTGATCTTAATGAATATTCAAGAGTAATAATACTTGGTAGAGAAGCATTGCCAATGACAGCTGTTATTTATCATACATTGTTTGACTCAGAATGCACAAGAATTGATACTGATCATGATTCTATAAGGTTTTTTAATAAGTTCTTGAACATAGTTGGATTGATCAAGAATAGAAGAGAAAATGGAAAAAGGGTTATAGAGAAAAAAGTCAGAGTAAAGCATGGCAATTATTTAGATCACAGATTAAGAGACTATGACTTGATTGTTGTCACAACTAGTTGCACACCTAAGAAAGAAGTTTTTGAACATATATATAAAGAATTAGAACATAATCCTGATGCCACAGTTATCTACAGAACACCTATTGGCCTGTACAGGTTGATATATAATTCTACTGATCCAAAAGACATAAATGGTTTTGAGATAATGGGTTCTAAGAACAAAGGGTTTATGTTTGAGAGTATATTGTTGAAAAGGAATTCTAAAGGTTAAGATGGTGCAACCCTTGCCAGTATTGGCCAGTGAGCGCCTTGAACTTCGTAAGACTGTCAGGACTTTTCTTATAAGATTAGTATAGCAAGAAAAGTGCGAACGAGAGGGTTGCACCATTGTTGAATAATTAGTCACCTTTCAATAGCAAAAACCCAAACCTTTATAAATGAAAACACAGTCCTTATATATATAAAGGGGTGTTTGTTTGGGTGTGCGTGGTTGTATTGTATAAATAACAAAATAATCGTAATTCTTATAGGTTTGTGTAGGGTGGTTGCTGGATGAGTGATGGGTTAGATGATGTAGTAGAAGAAGTAATAAGGTTTAAACTAAACCCTGGAGATATTTGCGGTGAACATAATGAATATGTTATAGAAAAAGAAGTTGCACAAGGAGGCAGAAGTGTTTTTTACAAAGCAAAGATTAGAAAAGGTGAAACAGAAGTTGGACTCAAGGTATTTTTACCTAAAGAAGAAGTGTCAAGTGTTGATGCTACAAGAGCAAGCGTAGGTGGTGATTCTATTGATGATGTTTTCCTATCTAATAAAGAAATAGAAGTTCTTACTCATTTAAAGATTAAAAAAACTGCAAGAATTCTTGGACATTTTGATATTGAACAAAATAATAGAACATATAAAGTGGTTGTTCAGGAATTTATTAATGGTGTAACACTTGAAGAAAAATTAAAACAAGGAATTTCTTTTGAAAAAAAGATGGATTATATGAAACAAATAGTAAAGATTGCAAAAATGTGTCATGATAAAGGATGGGCACACAATGATTATGGTCCAAGAAACATAATTGTTGATGATACAGGAGAAGAAGATGAATTGTATGTTGTTGATCTAACATCTGCTAAAAAGAAAGGAAAGAGTACTGCATTCATTGTTAAGCAAAAAGATGGCACAGAAGCAAAAACATTGATGGGAAGCAGAGTATATACTGCTCATGAAAGATATGCATTAGGTGATCAAGACCTCAGGTCTGATTTTTGGATGTTGGGCGGTTTATTCTATAAAATGCATACAGGAAACATTATTTTTGAAGATGTTTTGCGTTATTATTTTGGTTATAAAAGAGGAAGAAAGGGCTGGAGAAATGATGTTGAATCTTTTGTCAAGACTCTTGACGCAGAGTTTCAAACACAAGAAGCAAAAGATAAATTTGAAAAAGATTATCCTGAATTATGTGATGTGCCTCTGGAAGAAAGATTCGAAGAATTATTTAGATATGAAATTTTTACCAATATTAAAAATGAATCACTTGCGTATACTATTGACACTTGCATAGGATTAAACTTAGATCAAAGATATGACAATTGTGATAAATTGTTAAAACATATAGATTATGTTATAAGAGAAACACAACCTCCTACTGATAGGAAATATGTTAAACCATTCGAATTCAAAGCAGTTACAATCACACTTTATGTTACTATGACTTTAATTACTTTGTTACTTGGTGTAGTGGTAAATAAACTTGTTAAAGACAACAAACAAATAAAAGCAGCATTGTCAACATCAATAACACATGAAGTAACAGAATATCAACAACATGAAACTCCAGAGGCAGATTCAGTAACACAACCTAAACCAATAGAACCAACACAAGAACCTCAAATAAATGATATTTCTCTAATTGAAAAAATATCATTGGACGAATCACAATATCAATTATCATTGCGAGATGATCTTCTTATTGATGTGGCAAAGGATGAGATGAAAAGAGCATTTAAAGATTACAACATATTTGATGCGCATCAATTTAGAAAACAAAGTAAACTAGATAAATTAATTCATAAATTCAAAAATTTTAGTGAAAGCATATTAATATTAAAATATAATTACAAACTATATGATCAATTAATGCGTCTTAAATTTGAAAGAGAATATGAAGAAATTTATGAGGTTGCGGAGAAACCTCCTGAAGATGATACAACAAAGTTAACAATTGAACAAACAGATAAATTTGATGTGGCAACAGAACAAATAAACCAAGTTGAAAAAGCAACAAAATGGAGAAATGGTTTGCCTGTTATTGATATTCCTTCTTGGGATGAACTTCTTGGAGAGGATTTTGATAAACTCTTCTTAGAGGTTATTGAACATTCTAAAGAATTAATATTCAAAAAAGCAAATAAACTTTATTCTTCAAGACCTAATGATGGTATAACTTATCTTGAAGAAGCAGTTGGAAAAAAAATAACTAGTCCAAAAATCTGTGAACATTTAGCATATTGGTATATAAAGCGTGAAAGACAATTTAGAAATCCAACAGCACCAGATGAAATCATTAAAAAGTTATTAGGATATAAATATATAAATTCTAATATTTACCAAAATCTTGGATGGACATTATTAGAAAAACATAAGAAAGAACCAAGCAAAGGTTACAGAGATTATGCAATAGATGTTTGGGAACAAGCAAGACAAAAAGGGGAAACAGATGATATTATTTATTTTAATCTAGGATTATTACACAGAAATGACGGCAATATAGAAAAAGCAAAAGAAATATGGGAAGAAGCTGTTGAAAAAAAACAAACTAATCAATACACTCTTTGTTATTTAGGCATTATTTATGAAAAACAAGATAATTTAGAAAGAGCAGGGGAAATGTGGTACTATGCATTCTATGCAAACCTAGAAAATGAAGATAAATACATAACAAATGTTCTTATTGATAAATTTAGAAAATATGAAGTAGATCATCCAAGAGATGATTCTGATGAATATCTTCCTGACTCTGGCTTTAGTTTTTCAGAGTTTGTTTTACATTCATTAGAAAATAAAGCAGAATCAAATAAAAATGGATTTGAAATAGATTATGCGAATGATACAGATGATTGGGATTATCCAGAAGGTGTTGAGCCAAAAGGGGCTGAGTAAATGGGACAAAGAAAACACATAAAAGGCAAATTCATTGAACAACTTTTACAAGACGGAGAAATTGTTAAAGATGAGTATATAGTTCGTAAATTGATTAATTTTGGGGGTTCAAGTCAAATTTATTCTGCAGATAAGGATGGATTATATTTAATATTAAAAGTGTTGGCATCACCACAAGACATGGATAGTTCTGCAGCACAAAGAGCATCTGAAAAAGTAAGTCCAAAAGAACTAAGAAATCTTGAAATAAAAGCAAGAACTGATTTGAGAACAGTTGGAAATCTCATACCCTTTTGGGAAAGTATTGAACACAAAGGACTTCACATTATTGCGATGCAATATGTTCATGGTCAAGATCTTGAAGAAAGAATATTTGATTTAAGATTTAGACAATCACTTGAGTTTTCAAAAGAAATTTCAAGAATAGTGAACAATGTTCATGAAAAAGATTATGTCTTGGGTGATCTAAACCCAAATAATGTAAGAATACTTCAATCTAGAGAAAATTTTGTTGACATCGGAGTAAGATTACAAGATTATGCACATGCAAGGCATATTAATGCAAAACCAGAACACATTTTAACAGGAAGTAGGTTGTATCATGCTCCTGAAAGAAGTTTTGGCAGACAATATTTTTCATCAGATGTGTTCTCAATGGGAATATTGTTTTTTGACATGTTTTCAAAAGGACATAAACACCTTATAAAAGAAATTATAAAAAGATTTTATCCAAATTGTAGTGAGGATAAGTTTAATAATAGAAATTTTGTTGAAACTTTTCTTCGTGATTTGTATAAATTCAATGATAAAAAACTATTAAAAAAATATTCAAAAATTAAAAAAAAGATTATTAGAGAATTTATACCTGATAAATATTTCTTTTTGGAGAATATTCTGATAAGGCATGTTATTGATAAATCCACAAACATAAAACCAGAAGACAGATACCAAAATGCCGGCGAAGTTTATGGTGCTTTATCAAATTATGGAACTTTGCCTTATAGGATAATTTCTGGAGTGGCTAAACCTCCTCTATGGCTTATTAAAAAAACACGTCCAGAACAAGTTTTTAGATTTTTAGGGTATTTAGCTTTATTTATGTCTGTTGTGGGGACTGGTGCTTTTGCTGGTTTAACTATTTCTGCAGGACAATACTGTAAAAGCAAAACTAATTACATGGCAGAACAAATATTTAAACATTATAGTTTAGATAATTTAGAATCTTTCTTAGAATTAGATACAAATAAAGATTATCCAGAACCCAACATAGATTATTCTGATAAAACATTTCTCCAAGATAATGAAGTGAAAAACTCAGATTCAGATGAAATTCATGCAAGAGAATTTATGGGTGGCGCTTATATCAATATTATAGAATTTTTATGGGAAAAGGGGTTCTTTTCATTTGAAAATAGGATCGCAGCTTGGCGTGCAGCAACAAGAATAAAAGAAACAACACCAGAAATATTAGAAGATTTATTAAAAAGCAGAATGATCAATGAAGATGGTTATCAAAATGTTGGTCTTATTTATTTTATTAAAGATTTGATTGAACCTGACAAAGGGCATACACAAAAAGCAAAAGATGCATGGGAAAGAGCAAAAGAAAATAATAAAGCAAATGCAGCATCTTATTTTTGTTTAAGTGCTGTTTATCTTTCTGAAGGTAATATTGAAGATGCAAAATCAATACTAGAAGAGGCTGTGAATAGAGGAAAAGTAAATTCTGCAATCTTGTGCAACTTAGGATTAATTTGTGAAGATGAATCAGATGATGACCAAGCATTTAAATTCTTTAATCAAGCATATAATGCGAATTCTGGTTCTAGTTCAAGAAATAAGAATAAGTTTGCCTCATTTTTAATGAATAAAATGAAACACATTTCTTCAAAACCAAAAGAAAAATCAGCATATGAACAAGCACACAAATTTCAATTAGAAAAAAAATATGATAAAGCAATTGCAGTATTAAAACGCGCTGTTTTATTAGATTTTTCAAGCACAAGAATTAATGAAAAACTTGCTTATCTATACGCAGTTCATAGGATTAATGATGTATCGTCAACTGTTCTTGAAGAAATGGTTGATAGTGGTGAACTTAATGCAAGTGCTTATCACAACCTTGGATTGATTTATCTGAAAAAAGGTGAAAGAGACAAAGTTAAGGAATTATGGGAACAAGCTAGACAAAAAGGAGAAATAGATGCTTATACTTATTTTAATCTAGGTATTCAGTACAGGAAAGATGGTGATTTACAAAAAGCAGATCAAGTATGGAGAGAAGCTATTGAAAACAATAAAGTAAATCCTCACTTGTATTATCATCTTGGGTTAATAAGTGAGAAGATGGGAAGTATTTACCAAGCAGCAGCATTTTGGAGACGATCAAAAGAACTAAACAAAAATAATAAAGGAAAAGATGCAGCTGAGATTGATAAGTTATTAGATAAGGCATTGATGAGATTCAGACAAGTAGAATTACAAGATGAGAAAGACGGAAAGATACACAGTTTATTTCTTGACGATGATGTAGAAGAAGAGAAAACAATACAGAGATTGATACCTGGTGCTTATCCTGATGAATATAGAAAATGAACAAAAATAATGATGAGAATGGAGAAGGGATTGGTGGTTGTTGTGTGTGAAATTACTGCAGAATTTGTTAAATTCATGAAGTTAGTGGGGGGATATACAAGGAGAGATTTAATTGATGATATATATTCTTATAAAGAAAGCAGTCATATATCAGAGAGCATATTTAGACTTGATGAAAATAACAAAATGCATTTACATTTAATGAATTTTCTATTTGAAGAACATGAAGGATTATCTATTAGTAATTTATCAGATTATAGAGATTTAGCATTTACTATTGACTCAATAAGCAATATAGGCGATATTTCTGAGGAGAAACTTGAAATAATAGAAACTGCAATAAAAAAGAATGAATGTGGTCATTATATCGGCGGAGTTATACATACAATAAATGAACTAGAAGATGAAGAAATGATCAAAATTGTGAAAAACATTGTAGAAACTTATAATATCAAATCAGAATTCAGGAAAGGGTCAAAACAATTCAACATGATGGAAAATACAAGTATAGGGTATACAATCGAATTATTAAGCATAATAAAAAATATAAACAGAGACGTTTACAATTGTATAAAAGAAAATATTGAAAAATTAATTAATTTTGATTTAAAAACTTTAAACGACATAATTGGACACATAGAACATTCTTCACTTACAGATTCTCTTTTAGTAGAATCATTTTTTAATTCAGGAGTTGTAGAAAAATGTATAGAAGCAAAAGATAATGAAACAATTAAGAACATATCACTTGGTACTTTTTTGACAGTGGGAAATGGTCTTGATCCTAATTATAGCGGTAGAAAAACTCTAAATAAAACAAATATTCAAACAATACTTGTAAAATTAAGTGAATACATAGGAAAGAGAAATGCAAAATATTTTGAAAATTTTATGGCCAATGTTACAACTTTTGATTCAGAATCTTTAGATGAAATTGAAAGAATTTCACATTTCAATTTTAGAGAACAATCATTTGTTCCTATAAGGCCCTTAGGAAAGGGAGGATCAAGCAATGTTATCTTAGTTTATGATAACGATATGCAAAGAGAATGTGCAATAAAAATCTTACTTGCTCCTAAAGAAATTGAATTAATCAGTTCTGATGGAAAAAAAGAAATGGAAAAACGCGGAGCTGAAGAAATAATAAGACAAGAAATTAAGGCAAGAGCAGGATTGGAAGAAGTTAAAGACTTTCCAACTTTCTATAAAAGATTTGAAATTAAAAAGGGGGATAGGATATATAAAGCAATATCATTAGAATACATTCCCGGTTATGATCTCAAGGAAAAAATTGAACAAGGATTAACAGAGAGACAAGCATTAAATTATTCAATACAAATTGCAAAAATATTAAATAAGATTCATAAAAAAGATTATGTGTTTGGGGATTTAACTAAATTAAATGTAAGGGCAAATTTAAAAGGCAAAATAAAATTTCTTGATCTTGCACATGCTAAACATAATAAATATGGTATTTATTATGGTTCAGAAGGAATAATGAAAGGCAGCAGACTTTATCATGCCCCTGAGAGATGTTTAGGTGAACAACACTATTCTTCTGACTGTTTTTCATTTGGAATATTGTTATTTGAGATGTTTTCTGATGGTAAAAATCCTATTGAAGAAATGTTAAAATTGATAAATGATGTTTCACATATAGAAGATCCTAAAAATTCAATTGAAAAATATTTATTAAAAGTATATAAACATTCTATGGGTATAAGAAAACAAAGAAAAAATAAAAGATTATTCAATAAATATAATTTAAGCAAGAAAATGGTTATTGAGCAGCATATTAAAAAAAAAAGACTAGAAGAAATAATCTCAAAATGTTTAGAAATAATACCCGAAGATAGATATCATGATGCTGGTGAAGTTTTGGAAGAATTAAGAAAAATAGATTATACAAATAAGATAATTAAAACAAAATGAACAAAACCAATAACAAGGATGAAGAAGATTTGGGGTGGATTAATGAAACCTAAACTAATAATGCCAACTGTAGAAGGGGTAGCATTGATATCTCCTCCTGAAAAATTAGAAAAGAGAATAAAGAGAATTGTCGATGGAAAAGAAATAGAATATTTCCCTATTTATGACTTTGAATCAGAACAAATTGTAAATGGATTTCCCGTAATTCGAAAATTCTTAACTCTTCTAAATGATTTACAATTAACAGATTTCATTGAATTGATAGATCGTAATGGGGAGGAATTAGAATATTATCAAGATTCTGATTATAAAGTTGTTGATAAAGCTATAAAGGAAACTGAAAATTTTGAAAGCATGGGGTCTACTGCAATTTATGATATATTTGAATTCTTTTTTAGCTTTTATATGAAAAACTATTTGCCTGATAGCAAAATTGAATCAGAGAAACATTCTAATGGAGAACTATTGAAAAAAATAGAAAGACTAAATGAATATAGAAATAATCTTGCTCATCTTAAAAAACTCCACGATCTAAAATGTTTAGATGGTAGTTTTCTTTATTTATGTTTAGATACTGGGTTTATGGTTGGTAATTTGAATTCTGGTTTACAAAAAATAATAGATAGAAAAACAGATTTTGAAAATTTTTCAGAGGGGGCAGGGGAATTATTTTGTGGAATAGTCAAAAAATATAATGAAAGCATATTTAATTATGGGGTTGATAGTTTTCTTGATTCATTCTATAACATATTCTTACACTCAATCTTAAAAAACAACGGAATCCTGGATGAGAAATCTTTAAAAGTCATTGTCACATCAAACACAGAACAAAATAAATTCATCCTTGACTACATCAAAGCAATCCAACCCACACAACCAGGAGAACAAAAAACAGTACCAGAATCATTAGAAGAGATTGCTGACATGTTCAGTTATGATTTTCAAGAAATGGATTTCACTCCTTTGTTTAAGCTAGGTAAAGGCGGTTCTAGCAATGTTTATTTAACAGAACAATTAGTGAAAGGAGTAGAAAGACTTTGTGCTGTTAAAATAATACTTAATCCTGAAGAATTAGAAGCAATTAGTTATTATGGTGCAAAAGAAATCGCAAGAAGAGGAACAGAAAAAACAAGAGATGAAGAAATAAAAAGAATGATTGGTTTGGGTGGTATTGATGAATTGGCTAAATTCAATGATTTTCATACTTTTGAAAAAAATGGAAAAACTTATCATGCAATATCTTTAGAATATATTAAAGGTTGGGATATAAAAGAATTGATTCAACAAGGCTTAGATGAGAATACAGCATTAAAACATTCAATAGAAATAACAAAAATACTTCGGAAAATACACAACAAAGGAAGAGTTTATGGAGATTTGACATCAAGCAATGCAAGATATGATATTGAAAATGATAAAATAAAATTTGTTGATTTTTTACATGTAAGACCCATTGATTGTCCTCCAGAAATAATAATGAAAGGCAGCAGACTATATCATGCTCCTGAAAGAGGTTTTAAACAACAATATTATTCTTCTGATGGTTTCTCATTAGGAATACTATTGTTTGAGATGTTTTCAAAAGAAAAAGACATACATCCTATTGAAGAGATGTTGGATTTAGAATATCCTAATTTAGATAATTTATTAAAAAAAGAGTATCCACATTTAGAAAGAAGTGAGGCAGTAAAGCATAAAATAGAGGATTTCTTAAAACAAGTTTATCTGATTGATAAGATAAATAATGCTCATATATATGAAGAAGATACCTTTAATAAAAGAGAAATAGAATATCTTAGAGAAAAAGGATATTGTTCCATAATTGTTTCTTCAAATGAGGGCAAGACAACATTTACACCCAATATTCCTGACGAACTTCTAGATCTACCAAAAAGATATAAAAAGTACATAAAAGAAATAAATAAAAGATATATAAAGAATAGAAGAGTTAGAAAAGTAATTCGAAAATGCACAGAAATAAACTCTGATAAAAGATATCAAGACATAGCAGAAATCACAAAAGACCTAGAAACAATTGTCAAAAAGAAAAAAATATTCAAAGCAGATTTAAAAGAAGTTGTAGTTGGAATAGGCATTGTTTCTTTATTATTTGGTGGATTATATACATTTAATGATGGTTTTAGAAAAGCATTTAATAAAGCGTGGGGGATTGGTAAAGAAAAAATAGAGATAATTTATGATGATGATATTCGAATTATAGAGTATGATAATCATGAAAACAAAGATAAAATTATTAATCGTATTGAATCAGTAAATCCTGATAAAACTCAAGTTTTACCGATTGAACAAAAGAAATTATCTGTGTCTGTAGTTAAAAGGGGGCAAGCTTATTCTCCAAATGGTTGCCCAGACATACAACCAGTTGAATGGATTGTAAATCTGGGTTATGAACAAAAAATAGTGCTTTTTAATGAGACTGGAAATATTATGAATGAGATTCAAATAGATACATTAGAATATGGCATTCTAAAATCACATGAAATTTCCCCAAAGGGTGATAAATTAATTTTTACAACTGCGGTTAGAGATATGGATGCAGATCTATTTTATGAATTTGGCATTTTATCTGAGGAAAGAAAATTGTTTATTATGGATTTAAAAGATAAAACTACACAAGAAATTAATGTTAAATCATTAACAAATGGTAAAATAGAATTTGTTGATTATTTAAATCATTCATGGTCGCCAAACGGCAATTCTATTTTACTAGATATTAGCGAAGAAAAAGAAGAGAGTTATTATTCTTGTTGGGGGGTTTTAAATTCAGATTCTATGTCTTTTATTAATTTAAGTGAAATTGTAGGAGTTAATCAAATAGGGTCACCTGTTTGGTCTAATGATGCAAAAGAAATATTATTTATAGGAAACAACGGAGATAATATTTATACTTTTAGACTCGAAGATAAAAGTTTTAAACAAAGTAAATACGCTTATCTTAAAGATGATGAGAAAATTAGTCATGTTTGCATAAATGAAAATAATGTGAGATTAATTGAGACAATTACAGATGTACAAGGATTATCTTTAGAAGGGGGTGCAATTTATACAATCTATGTAGGAGGAGAGAAATTATTCCAAAATTTTTATAAATCCCCTGGTTTGTCACTTTTAGGTACATTAGAGGATAGGATTATTTTTGTTGATGACGGATTAAACATCGGCAAATATTTTAAAAGTGAATTTAACGATTCTCATGTTTCCCCGCCAGTAACAATTCCTAATATTTATGATGAGGATTCTCCTTTGTATAGGTATTCAGGACTAGATAAAAAAATAGAAGGAATTGAAAGTATATTTAGAGATGATTTCTCTTTATCTCATGATAAAAAACACATTTCTTTTTCAAAACATGACAGGCTTTTTATTTATTCCTTTGAGGACAATAAAATAAGAGAAATAAATTATGAAACAGATTACATGATTCTTGATTCCTCTTGGACTGCAGGGGGAAAAGTAAAACCAAAAATATTTTTGTCCACAAGTAACAAGCCTTTAATAAATGGGGATAAAGGAACAAAATCTTATACTGATAATATCGTTGTGGAATTAGATATGTCGGGGTCGCATGACAGAGATGGGCATATAACTAAGTATGAAATAGATTATGGAGATGGAAATAAAGAGGTTTTAGAACATCCTAAACAAACAATAGAACACATTTACAAAGCAGGCAGATATGAAATAAAAGTAATTGGTTATGATAATGACGGAAACACAGATGAAACTAATGAGAAAATAGTATTATATGAATCACGAACATATTATATTTCAGACGATCAAAACAATTAACTACAACCTCTCAAAATCCTCAACACCTTTATACAAAATCCCCTTTATGCCTAATTCTTCACCAACTTCAATATTCTTCTTATTATCATCCATGAATAAACATTTATCAGCACTTAACCCTAATTCATTCAAAGTATGCAAATAAATATCTTGATTAGGTTTTTTCATTCCAACTTTGTCAGAAAACACAATAACATCAAATAATCCCATATCAATCTTTTCATACAAATCCTCTGTGAATATTGGCAAACTATTTGACAATATCGCAAGTTTATACTTCTTATGTAATTCTTTAACAATTGAATAAACCTCTTGATCAACAACATTACAAGACTTTAATATCTTACTTAATTCATCTTTCTCAATATCAACATCAATCTTATCAATAAAATCAGTTAAATATTGATCAGTACCTATCTTACCAAGTTCATAAGTATCTTTAAAACATTCATCAAACACTTGTTTAACATAATCTTTTTCAAGACCATACAAACTAGAAAACTCTTTAGCAAAAGTCTTTCCTCTTCTATTGGTTAATACTCCTCCTATATCTAATATTATTGCTTCAATCATTTTATAATTCTCTCTATTGATTATGAAACCCGCGCCTGTAAAGCCAGTGAGCGCCCCTTAGATGGTCACACGATCAGGGCTTTCCATACAATACTGCAAAACATGGAAAGTGCGAACGAGCGGGTTTCAACTCCTTTATACTAGAACCTCTTTTTTAAACTAAAACTGTATTTCTTCTGTAACGTGATGACTTCTAAATAATATTGTTTGTAAATAAGCAAGAACAATTGTGTCTGTTCTTCCTACTTTGCTATATTGATTATGAATATCTTTTAATAATCTTTTCCTATTCAATTTATAATCAACTAATTTGCTTTTATCTGTTTTATAATAATGATCATATAGTTTAGCAAAATGATCAACAACTTGTTTATATATTTTTAAAACATTTTTATTCAAAGGTTTTTTATCTTTTTCAATAAGTTTACATATATCTCTAAAATCATCACCAAACTCTTCAAACAAACCAAATATATAATACAATTCTTTTGATCTGTATGGATCAGGATAATCATTCAAATTAAGCAATCTTTTACAAAAATCAGCTAACCTTGAATTCATTCTTTCTAGATTGGCAATATTCTTTAACCTAGAATATTGTTTTTTATGTATTGCTTCATAACTTTCTTTAAACATATTGATTGTAACCATGAACAATCTTTTTAATAATTCATCTATTTCTTCTTCCATTCCAGTTGCAATGTTCTTAATAATACAATGATTTTCTCCTTGTTCAATCATTTCAAATCCATGCATCATTTCTAGTGTTTCTTGTACCTTGTCAAGAACATTTGCATCTTTGAAATTGATTCTTATTTCAGAATAACCATGCCTGAATGGTCCTGATATGTATCTTGCTAAGAATTTATCAGAATCAGAAACATTTATTGTTAATTTGCCTAATCCTTTTCTACTTCTTTTTGTCTTTCCTATTACTAAACTAGCTTTTTCTTCTATCAGGTCTAGTTCATCGCCTTTGTTAATATCATTTTTCTTAGCCCATTTAATAGGCAGACTGACTACTAGTGTTTTTTTAGCTAGTTGTATTACTTTTCTTTTCATATAGTATAGTAATCACGAAAAGTATATAAATCTTTCGCATATTATGTAATTATTCAAAATTATATAATTATAAGGTAATATATAAGGTTTAAGCAAAAATTATATATATTTTCTTTACTATTCAATATAATATTCACGAACAAAACATAAAATCATTAACATTGTTCGTAATAAAAAAGGAGATGATGATGCTAAAAATACACAATTTAAGAAAAAGTTACCAAATCTTAAGAAAATATAAGGTAGAAAAATCAAAACATTTCCTTTTTAATAAAAAAAGATTACCGTGTGGGGGTTGAAAATATGTTAAAACAAAAAGACCTACAGATGTTAGCGCATCTTAGGAATAATGGCAGAATGAGGCTAACTCTTTTAAGCAAAAAGATAAAAGTGCCTGTGTCAACATTATATGATAAATTAAAAGTATTTCAAAAAGATCTAATAAAAAAACACACTACTTTGGTTGACTTTAAACAACTAGGCTTTCATACAAAAGCAAATATCATGATCAAAGTAAACAAAACAGACAGAGACTCTGTGAGAGGTTATCTTGAAACACACCACCAAGTAAACTCAGTATATAAAATAAACAACAACTTTGACTATCTAATAGAAGGAGTGTTCAAACACGTAAAAGACGCAGAAGACTTTATAGAAAAACTAGAAGAAAAATTCACTATAGAAAACAAACAAACTTATTACATAATAGATGAATTAAAGAAAGAAGGTTTTATGTCTAATCCAGAGTTTCTGGATTTGGTGAATGGTTCTTGAATTCACTTCACCTTAACCAATTCTTCCAAAGGCAAATACAAAAGAGAATGTTTTAATATATTAATAATAGTAATAAGTAATAGATCTTGTGTTTTCTTATTAATTAACTCAAGCTGAAGATCATTTATTGAATCTGTTAATTTATTTAATTCATTCATTTTAGGATCAAATACTTGTTCATAGAATAGTCTAACAATATTATTTACTTTCATCAATGCTTTTTGAGAAATCTTTAATCTTTTTTTCATTTCACCAATAAGAGCATAAAAATGTCCAATAATTTTTAGATTATTTATCAATAGCAAATATCTTTGTTTTTCTTGTTTAGACATGTCTGCTTCTTTTAATAATTTGGTTGCATATTGAAAAAATTTGTCAGGCGTATAAAATCTTAAGAAATAAATAGTTTCAAATTGATATATTTTTGATATGTCTTTTGGTTTAGAATGTTCAATATAATCAGCATTTTCTAATAATAAAAGAAAACCTCTTCTAAATGTGTTTTTAAATGATGAAGAATCAAGCGCAGTTATTTCTTCAATAACACATCTTCCTGGCTTATCTTCTGTAATCTCTGCTCCAATCATATATCTTAGCACGCTTTTGATAACAGTCAATGTTTTGAATGGTCTTTCTTTTCGCATTGCTCCGCTTCCGTGGATATCTTGTTTATACTTGATCTTAATTTTTTTATAACCTTTCATAAATAAGTCTATTATCACGAATGTAACTAATGTTGTAGATTCTAGTTTTGTTATGTCTATGTGAATTTCATGCTTTTTAGGCTTTCCTTTGCCTCTTACTACTATGACGTCTTCTTTAACTGATAATTCTAGTTCATCTCCTTTTTTCAGATTATTTTGTTTAGCCCATTTATTAGGCAAACTAATTGTTAGTGTGCTGCTTCCGTGTTGAACTATTTTTCTTTTCATGAATAAAATAGTAATCACGGCAAATATATAAATCTTTCGAAAATACACAAATACACACTTGTGTACACATTGTCCACAAAAAGTATATATATCTGTGTTACTATTTAATATAAAACTTACGAACAAAACAAAAAGTTTTGATTATTTTCGTAAAATAGGGGATGAGAACATGTTAAAACAAAAAGAGTTGCAGATGCTCGCGCATCTGAGAAATAATGGAAGAGTAAGATTAACTACACTAAGCAAAAAGATACACGTACCAGTATCAACATTATATGATAAGTTGAAGTCATTTCAAAAGAGTTTGATAAAAAAACACACAACTTTGGTTGATTTTAAGAAATTGGGCTTTCATACAAAAGCAAATATCATGATCAAAGTAAACAAAACAGATAGAGACTCTGTTAGAAGTTATCTTGAAAAACACCCACAAATCAATTCAGTTTACAAAATCAATAACAACTTTGACTATTTAATAGAAGGAGTATTCAAACACGTCAAAGACGCAGAAGATTTCATAGAAAAACTCGAAGAAAAGTTTCAAATAGAAAACAAACAGACTTACTATATAATAGATGAACTTAAGAAAGAGGGTTTTATGTCTAATCCAGAGTTCTTGGATTTGGTGAATGGTTCGTGAGTTTTTTTATTTTATTAAAAACCCTTCAACCTTAACATCTTCAATAACATGAATCTGTTGCTTAACTTCTATATCATTATCATCCATAGAATTAATAAAATTATCCATTTCTTTAAAATCTTGAAACAAACAATCAATATAATATTCTCCTTTTTCAACTCGAAATATAGAATTAACATTAAAATGATTTAAAACCAATGATTTAAATTTATCAATATCATCAGCTTTTACAATAAAATTATTTCTAATTGGATAACCCATTTTAGAATAATTAAGAATTATTGTGTGCTGCTTAATCACATTTCTTTCTAGTTTTTTTAATTTATTAAACAAAGTAGAAACAGACAAGCCAATGTCTTTGCTTAAGTTGCTCAAATTCGTTCTACAGTTTCCTCTTAGACTATTCAAGAGTAATAATTCTTTTTCAGTTAACACCATGATAATAATTAATAGCGTTGATGTTTAAATATTTTGGTCTTTGTGAAGTGTAATAATTACGAATGGCGTGTGATAGTTTTATTCTCTTACTATGTTAAACATCGTGATCATTACTGTTTTTTTCTATTTTTTCTGTCAATATCACGTCCATGGTCGAGATAATCCTGAAAATTTTGTACGAACTTATATTAAAATAAACAAACTCTAAAACCAGTATGACAAAAAGAAATAATTCAAAGAAGGTTATGGTAAAAGCAGAGTATCATAGGTTGGAAGAAGTAATATTATTCTCGCCAGGAGAAGAATGTAAATATTCAAACCGTCATCCACCAAGCTCACAAAGTAGAGGATTTGTTGATGTCCCAAAAGCTCAAAAACAACATCAAAGATTAAAACAAGTTTTAATTGATCTAGGAGTTAAAGTACACGATGTCAAAGATATTCTTTTTGATTTGCCATTAGACGAGCTTATAGAATGGGCAAGCATATCATTGCAACATGTTCCTGTTGATAAAGACGGATATGGAAGAAGATTAAGTCTTTCAGAAAGAAGAAACCTTAGAGATATTAGGAAAGAAATAATTCATAAATCAAAACAAAGATGCGAAGAATTGATGAATCAAGGAAAATCAAATAAAGAGAATCCTTATTATCAAGATCTTGTAAAAATAATCTTAGAACAACAAGCAAGATATCTTTGGCCAGGAAACAATGGTTGTTATAAATCTGTTGACACAGACTGGGCTCTTAAAGATTTGTTGTTTCAAAGAGATAACCAGATAATAACTGATAAAGGTCTTGTCCAATGTAAGATGAGAAATGATACACGAAGAGATGAGGTTGAGTTCATGAGTCTTATATATGACTATCTTAACATTGAACCATTATATCAAGTAGATGGCGATAATAAAAGAGGATTTTTAGAAGGCGGAGATTACATTCCTGTTGAAGATTTTGCAATGATTGGTTGCGGTCTTAGAACAGATTATCATGGAATAAGACAACTTTTACAAAATAAAAAAGGAAAAGGGATATTTGGTTTTCCAGAAGTTGCAGTGTTTAGATATGAAAATGATAGACAAGAAATGCAAGACATGCATTTAGATACTTATCTAAATGTTGTAGGTAAAAACAAAGATGGATCAATAAATGCTCTGATTTGGGAAGATGTATATGAGTTTGATAATATAGTTGTAGATGTTTGGAAAAAACAACCATCAAAACATTATACATTAGAAAAAGAAGACACAGCAATTCCTTTAAAAGAATTTCTTGATTCAAAGAATTTTAATCTCATCAAACTTAGTTATGAAGAACAAGATTATTATGGTATTAATGTTCTAACAGTTGACAATAATTATGTTATCTGCCCTGATGATCCTGCTTTGTCAAACTATTACAAAAAATTGCAATTAAATGGAATAAAATATAAAAAGATACCAATTGATGAACTTGGACAAATGTATGGTTCAATACATTGTATGACAAATGTTTTCTATAGAGACCCATCTTCAGGATTATATCTTGCAAATAAAGGTAACAAAAAATGAAATCATTCCGTGAATATCTAAAAAAAGTATGGTCAGATTATTGCGGCAATCTTTTCACAGAACAAGAGTATGATGAACAGATAAGAATATTGCCAATACCAAGCAAAAGAAAAGATGTTGGAGATTTTTCATTACCAATATTCAAATATACAAAAGCAATTTATCATGATAAAGATGATATGCCTGTACTTGCAGAAGAATTATTAGAAGAACTAGTGTTAGATAAAAGTATGATAAAAAGAGCAGAATACATCAAAGGATATATTAATTTTCATGTTAATGAAGAAACATTGGTTAATATTGTATTGAATGATGTTTTAGAAAAAGGGGAAAACTATGGAAGATCAGATATAGGTGAAAACAAATTAGTTGTTATTGATTATTCTGCGCCAAATATTGGAAAACCATTACACGTTGGCCATATAAGATCAACTATTCTTGGTGACAGTGTTATAAGAATATTAAATTTTACAGGATACAAGACTCATGGGATTAATTATTTAGGCGACATAGGATTACATATTGGTAAGATATTAACAGCTTACCAAAAATGGGGTAATGAAGAAAAACTAAATCAAAACCCTGAAGAAGAAATACTTAATTTATACATAAAATTCTGTAAATTAGAAAAAGAAAACGAACCTAAAAAAAAAGATGACAAGAAAAAGAAAAAAGAATACGCGCATTGGGAAGAACAAGAACCTGAAGAAGAGTCAGAAAAGAATCTAATAACACAAGAAGCAAAAAGAACATTAGAACTTCTTGAGAACAATGATCAAGAATTAATCAAACTATGGAAATTTATTGAAGAAAGTAGTTTAAAAACATTTGACAGAGTTTATAGTCTTTTAGACGTAAAGTTTGATGAAATGTCAGGACAAAGCAGATTCTCAGAAAAAGGAAAACAAATAGTAAGGCAAGCACTTGAAAACAGAAAAGCTTATCAGTCAGAAGATGGTGCAATAAAAATAGAATTAAAAGAATACAAACTTCCTGAAAAAGTTGTTCTAAGATCAGATGGAACAGCAATATACAGCACACAAGACATTGGAGCAGCCATTTCAAGAAAACAAGATCATGACTTTGACCAAATGCTTTACTTTGTTGCTAGTGAACAAAAACTTTATTTTCAACAATTATTTGCATGCTTAGATAAGATTGGCCATGACTGGTCAAAAAATTGTAAACATATTTCTTTTGGAATGATCAATCTAGCAGATGGGAAAATGTCAACTCGTGAAGGACAGATAGTCTACCTAGAAGAAGTTCTTAACAAATCAGTTGACATGGCAAAACAAATAATTGAAAAAAAGAATCCTGATTTAAATGATAAAGAAAAAGTAGCACAAATAGTTGGTGTTGGTGCAATAAAATACATGGTGCTTGGAGTTGATTATGTAAAGAATATAGACTTTTCATGGGACAGAGCACTTAATTTTGAAGGAAACTCAGCACCATACATACAATATTCATATGCAAGAGCAGCAAGCATACTAAGAAAAGTTGATTATCAGCCAAAAGATTTCAAGCCACAATATCTAAACACAGAGCATGCACTGAATTTAGTGAAAAAGATAGGTGAGTTTGAATTAATAACAGAAGTTGCAGCAAAAACTCACAGACCAAACATAGTTGCAAACTATGCTTATGAACTTGCTTCTTTGTTTAATCAGTTTTATGGAAATGAACAAGTAGTAGGAGCAGGTGAACAAGAAGAATCTAAATTAGTCTTAGTAAAAACATTTCAAACAACTGCAAAGAATGCACTAAAACTTTTAGGAATAGATGTTCCTGAGGAAATGTAATTTTCTCAATTAAACCATGATAAACACGAAATAGGAGGTAGCGATAGCTATGAAACACTCAAAAATAATTCAAACAATGAAAGACCTTGATACAATATTATCTAAAGGAAAAGTACCAATATCTTTTACACCGCCATATTTTGCAGAATCAGAAAATTATGATAATATTAGTATTATAACTGGTTCACCAAAAACCTTTGATTTTGATTTGAAAAAAGAACCAGACAATCCTTGGAACTCTACACTAGAAACATTAAGAGAAGAACAACCAGACGTCTTCCCATTAGTATCTACAAAAAAAAAATTAAGAAAAAGAACAAAGTATGAATTAAATCAACTACAAAAACAATTTGCAAATGCTGGTTTTGACAATTTTTATTACCTGCCTGCAAATGTTCCAGGAATGATCAGCTGGATATTTATTAACAATGCAATGGCTGCAAGTTTTGATTCAAAAGGAAGGCCTTTATTATATTTTGGTAAGATGAAAAACTTGGTAAGAGTTCCAGAGCCAAGCTTGGTTGAATATTACCTAACAAACCATAGTGCAAACCTTATCAATGGATTTGAGATAGGTCATGCAATAAATTATACAATGGAAGGCAAAGGAGACCAATTACCAATGTCTCTTCCACTTATTATAGATGGAAAACAATCCAAAGACCAATTTTATCACATGATAATTAATTGTTCAGGAAGAAGAACAAACACAAACGCATTAGAAGAATATGCTGATTTTTCAAGAAACTACGTAATAGAGATTCCTTTGTCAAGTCATTCAGAAACAGGAGCATACCATGGAAATGTAGCAATCTTATATTACCAAAACATGGATGGTGACAGAGGAGTTGTATATGTTCCAGACATGCTTCAATCAAATAAAAGAAGGTTTGTGGAGTATATGTTTGAAACCTTTTTTGGACAAGAACATGTTCATCAGATAACATCTAGCAATAAGTTTCTGTATGAAGAAGCAATAAAAAAACTTTCAATGAATGCAATTTCTGTTGGTCATGGAAGAATGATATGTTCATCAAATAATCCATGGACAAATGCCTATCTAAAAGACAAAGTAGGATTGGAATTATTAGAAATAGATATGAAAGCAATTGCATTGGGTGGTGGTGGTTTGCAATGTTGTTATACTGCTTTGAATAAGACTCCATTGAATATTAAGTAATGAAATAATGTAGGATGAAAAATGAAAAAAATATTATCCCCAGATGAATTAAGAAAAGAAGTAGAAAATAAAGATTGGATTATGAGTTATAATGAATTAATAGCAATACATGACAAAAAAAATAACCTTGTTATGTTAATTGAGGATTTTGGTCCCAAAAATGGTTTTTTCATAGAGGGCTGGAGAGTCTATCACTTTCCAAGAACAAGTTCATTAGTAGAAAAATCATACAGAGAAGGAACAAAATCAATTTTTATTATAAAACCAGGAAAAACAGAATTAAATCTTGTTCCTGCTTTTGCACCTATCGGAATAGAATCCTGCTTAGTTGAAGAAGATGAAATAAAAATAACTTATGCGGGTTATGGTGGCGGAGGTGTTAGCGCTAGCTATTCAAGAGGATTAGCAAAAGGTGTAAAACAAATTGAAATACATAATAATGGTGGGGGAAGTAAGTTTGGAAAAGGAACAATAGTATTACCCAAGTATGAATTTCTACTTGTAGGGGTTGATGATACTGATACTCCTGATGAAGGTGCAACATACTCCTTAGTTCATAATATAGCATCTAACATTGAATCAAAATTTGAAGATGTAAGATATATGACACATAACAGCATACAACTATATCCTGAAAATCCACATAAGACAAAAAATTGTTTTAGCACTGTTGTTGGTTTTCTTCATAATGGGAATGGGGGAAAGATTGTTAATGAATTCATGAATCAATTAAAACAAAAAACATTAAGCAATCAGACAGTTGCATGCGTGTATAATGGTATAAAAATTTCTCAACAACTTTTTGAATATAGTAAAAAGGCAAAGACTTCTTTTATAGATGATTTACAATTTGTAGAATCTGTTGCAAAAAATTCAGGAGTGTTTGTGTATGAAATTACAGGCAGAAGAGGAATGATTGGAGCATTAGCATCAATCGGATTATATGATCAACCAGAATATGGGGTTCAGTTGCCAGGCTGATAAAAAATGAAAAAAACAATAGGTTTACCAAGGATGCATGCAAAACAAGGACATAAAAGAGACTATACTCCTAATTTTGTTAGAAGATTAGCAAATCTTCCTGATGTTCAAATTTTACTTGAACAAGGATATGGGGAAGACCTTAATTTCTCTGAAAAAGATTATGTTTTAAATAAAAACATAATGACAACTGACAAAGACTCAATATTTAGAAATTCTGATATAGTATTAACATTAACATGCCCTAATATTGAAAAAGTTGAATTAATGAGTCCTGGACAAATTTTGATTTCAATGCTGCATTATCCAACTCACCCCTCTAGAAACAAACTTTTTGAAAATAAAGGTATTCATACAATTTCTTTAGACGAAATCACTAATTTTGAAGGAAGAAGAATTGTACAAGATTTTAAAGCAACTTCTTGGAATGCCATTACTGAAGGATTTATTCAATTAAAAAAAAGTATGGGGGATGGTCATTGGTATGACTCTTCTAGAGGCTCAATTACTGTATACCAATTAGGTTTTGGCGAGATAGGGAAATGTAGTGTGAATGCTGCACTAAAGATGGGTAATACTAATTATGTCAAAGATTTAGAAATAAAAAGAGGAAATCCTGTTGTTGAAGTTATACCTACAAACAGCATACATTCAAAATACAATTATTATTTAGAAAAGATCTGTTCAGATAGTTTAAAAAATAATGGCAAACCGCATCTTTTTGTTGATGCTAGTCAAAGAAGAAATCCGTCTCAAACAATTATTTCTGAGAATATATTAAAATTGTTACCAAAAGAAAGCATAATTGTAGATATTACTGCAGACAAGTATGATAATGATAAAGTTGTAAAAGCAATACAAGGAATTCCTACTGGAGATGAAGAAAAATATGTTTTTCATCCCGATGATCCTGCTTGGGAAGATTCTAGTGCAATACCTAAAAAATATCAAATTAAGAAAGAAAATAGAAGAATCATTGTTTGTAATTATGGCTGGCCAAATTATGGTTCTGCTGAAAATAAGATAGCAAACATGACTAAATATGGACAACAATTCTTCCCAATAATCAAAACTTTGCTTGGAATGGACTTTTTGAAACTTGACAAGTACGGTGGTAATGATTGGACAGTTGAACAAGCTGTTTATCATAGTACCTTAGTTCATTTTAATAAAAAATGACACAACAAAGCTTAATCAAAACAGCAAGTAACATCAACTGCGTAAACAAACAACTAGCACATCAATCATACCAAACACTTCTCAACCATTTTACACAGCCTTACACAGATTATGATAACAAAGAAAATCAAAGACTCATCAAAAGAATTGAAAAGATTGGTGGAAAACACGCACACAATCTTTTAGAAATAATCAACAAACCAGTAACATATGAAGACATCAATGAACAAATATATAAAGCAGTCATTGAAGCAGGCATTGATGAAAAAGAATTTTATGAAGCAAAAGAATTTTTTGTAAAAACAAAACCCATCTTTCACCAATATTTTGATTTAAAACAAGGTGAAAAACTTGATTATGTCATTGACTTTTGTTCAGGCAATGGTTTAAATGGATTTTTTTGGTTATTGCAGCAAGCAACAGACAAAGTTTTATTTGTTGATAATAAAGAAAATTCTAATTTTCGAAAACTTGAAACATTTCTAAACTTAGACAAACATGATTATTATTTATCACCAGAATTCATACAAATTTCCAAAACAAAAACAATAGTAACTGCCATACATGCATGCGGTGATTTAACAGATACATTGATTGATTCTGCTATAAAAATAACAAAACCATATGCAGTTGTACCTTGCTGTTATTCAGAAAATAATACAGTGGTAGATAAGAAATTTTTAGAATATTTCACAACGCCTTGTGAATGTATTGACATTGCAAGAATATTGAAAACACAAAATTCTAATTACAAAGCACTAGTAAGAGAAATTTCAAAATATGTTACAGATAAGAATAGAATTTTGATAGGATTGCCTGATAAAAATGAAGAATCTTAAAAAAATAGGAATACTCGGAGGCATGGGTCCAGAAGCTTCAGCAAACCTATATAAACTTATCATAAGACTTTCACAAGAAAAATATGATGCTAAACAAGACCCAGACTATCCACCAATGATTATCAACTCAATTGGATTAAGAGGTTTTGATGAAACAGGAATCACTAATGAAGATCTAGTTCTTGAACAACTTATATCAGAAAATAATGTTTTATACAAAGCAGGATGTAGTTTTATTGTTATGGCATGCAATACTATTCATTATTTTATTGATGAATTAAGAAAAAATTCAAAAATACCAATAATAAGCATTATCGAAGAAACAGTTAAGAACATAAAACAAGACAATATCAACAAAATAGGATTACTAGCATCTGACTTCACATATAAATATAATGTATACGAATCTGTATTAGAAAAATATGGCATTGAGGTAATCACTCCTCCTCATAAATATCATCAACAAATAACAGATTTGATAGAAGAAGTCATGGGAAACAAAAAAAATCCAGAAACAAAACACAAGGTATTGTCAATTGTTGAGAAACTAAAACAAAAATCAGTTCAAGCAATTGTCTTGGGATGTACAGAACTGCCTTTAGCTATAAAACAAAAAGATACAAAGATAAAAATATATGATACATTACATATATTGGCTGAATCTGCTTTGGATTATTCTCATAAATAATCACTAGCTTTACTTAAAACAGGTGCAATTGTTTTTTCAACAGCCATATCAATCAATTCTTTTGTCATTGCTCCTGGCGGCGGCGCAATTCTTGTATAATTTTCATGTCCTGCTTTCATAAACACTCTTGGATCTCTATTTTTTCCAAGCAGCATTTCATTGCATGCGTATTTTGCAGATTTTGCACCTTGTATTTCTACTCTTATTAACATGCCCCTATTATCAACATTTATATTAGGTATTTGTTTTAGTAAACTAACAAAATAATCACCTAATTCTTTTGCTTTTCCAGGAATATCTTCTTTAACAATATAATCAAGAGAAGCGCAAGCAGCTGCACATGCTAATGGATAACCACCAAATGTGCTTCCATCACTACCAGGAGTATAAACACTCATAAATTCTTTTGTACCGACAACAGCTGATACAGGGATTATTCCTCCACCCAATGCTTTTCCTAATGTAACAAAATCAGGTCTTGCTTGTTCTCCATACTCTTGCCAAGCCATTATATAACCACACCTGCCAAGACCTGTTTGAATCTCGTCAGCTCCTAAAAAGATCCCTTTATCACGAGTAAGTTTTCTTAAACCTAAGAAATGTTCTTTATTAGAAAACAAAGGACCACCTTCTCCTTTATGAGTTTCAATAAATACACCTATTGTATTATTATTTATAGCCTTTGCAATTGATTCAAGATCATCTTTTACAACAACTGCTCCAGGCATTTTAGGTTTTTTTCTTCCTGATTGGTCAGGATCAAAATATGCATTTGTTGCAAATATCAATGTTCTTCCATGAAAGTAATTTTCAGTTAAAATTATTTCAGGGTTTTCAATTCCCCCATCATAACCATGCATTAATAATCCGCAGATTGCAGAATCTGTTGCAGACCCGCCATCGCTTTTTGGTAAAACCTTGTCATAACCAGTTACTTGTGCAACTTTTTCAACAAAATCAGCAAACCTTGCAGCATACAATGCTCTACTAACTAAATCAGAACCATGCCTCATCTCATTTTCAACAGCTTCTATCACACCTATGTGTCTGTGCGATAAAATTGCTGAATATGCTGACAAAAAATCCAATGCTCTATTACCATCAGGATCAAATAACCAAGCACCTTGCGCTTTTTCAACGACAAATGGTGGCGGCGCATAATTAGAAGCACTATTTTCATCTATTCTTTTAATAATCTCAGCACTCTTAGGTCCCAATGGACCATATTTTCTTTTATTATACGGTATAAAGTCATTCATATTATCATCCCCACAAATATATATATTAGAACCAAATGAAATTTACATATATTTATAATTTCTTGTGATAGAATAGTGATATTCTTGTTTATTCCGTGATTATTGGAACATACAACTTACCTTTAACATAGATCTGACCAGGATAAGTTATGTAATATTTCACACCATTCTCAATATTATTTTGCATTTCTTGTTTTTGTTTCATATCATTTGGATCTAATAAAAAAGAATATTGTTTTGGTTGTTTTTTAGAACCAAATACATTTTTAATTTCATCTTGGTCAATTTTGTGTTCATAAACAAATGTCATATCAGGCTCACTATGTGCTGGAGTAATTGCCGTCTTCATCAGAAGATCAGAAATAGTTGAATGTGTTTTAACAGCATTATTATAATATTGTGCCACTCCTTTATAATTTTTTATCTTAAAAACAAGCATTCCTAGTATCTTTGAAAACAAACCAATCTTCTTACCTTTTACAAGTGTTCCACACGTATGCCCTAGCCATGAACCATCTGCACATGGTATTGCACAATATTCTGTAATAGGAACAAGACCTTTATAATCATCAGGAATATCATATTGTTCTAAGATTTCTTTCGGACAATCATCTACATATTTTGCTAAACCAACAAATCCACTTGGAACTAAGCCACAGTCAAGTGATACCCATTTATCCATTGCTAATGATTTGTCTCCATAAAGTATGCCATCTAATTGATTCAATAGATCAAAGAAAACACCGTTGTTTGCTTTATTTACATCAACTATTTTTACTTGTTTGCCAAATGGTTTTACATTGAAATGTTCTGTGTTTTCAGGATTACAACCTAGGTAAATTTCATAATTTTCTAATATTGTGTCAATTGAATTTTCATTATTCATTTTATTTATAACTCCAAATTATTTATATTATGTAGGAAAAAAATTAGGTTTAAATACTTAGTGTCCTCGACTGAACAAATACTAAAATATTGTTCGAAATAGAACGAAATAACCCGTAATAAACACCTAAGTTTTAATAGAAACATTTAAATATTATAAAATATTTCAAAGATTCATGCCTACAACAACAAAATCAACAGAGAAATTCATATCAAATCATCCAAGTATTAAGGATTGTCTTAAGAAAGGCATAATTAATTATTCTAAATTATCAAGATTAATTGCAAAACAACTAGATCTTAACAAAAAAACAAGCATGGAAGCTATTCTTATTGCAGCAAGAAGATATGAAAAAAAACTAAAAAAAGAATTAATACTTGAAGAACAGATAATAAATCTGCTAAATAAAAGTGAACTAAATATAAAGAACAAAATAGTTGTAATAATAATAGACAAATTAACATATCCTGATACACTGCTTGAATTAGAAAAAAAGATTAAAAAAAACAGAGACACTTTTATCTCTGTTGAAGGCACAGAAGCAATAACAATAATTACTTCTGAGAAATATTTTTCAGAAATAAAAGACAAATTCAGAAAAAACATATTAAGCACGCACAAGAACTGTGCAATGATAACAATAAAATGTACAAAAGATCTGGAATCAATACCTGGCGTAACAGGTTTTCTTTATTCTAAATTTGCAGAACACGGTGTAAATATAATAGAAACAATGAGTTGTTGGACAGACAACATATTTATCATAGATGAAAAAGATACAACAGCTTGTATGGAGTTTTTGAGATTCTAAAAATCACAACAAAAATATATTTATCACGATTTTATTCTAATTAAGCATTTTAATTAATATTATTGCTAATATTATATGTCTTGGATAATATTTTCAATATTAGCAGCAATTACGTGGGCACTTGTCAATCTAATTGATAAATGTTTTTTAGTCAAACATGTAAAAAAACCAATTATTCTAGTTATTATTTTAAGCATTGTTGGTGCATTTATTGGTCCATTGATTTATTTTGTTAATGGTTTTTCAGAACTATCTTATTTACATATGTTTTTATCTTTATTTGTTGGTGTTTTTTATATTTTAACAACTTTTTTTTATTTTAAAGCAATCATGATTGAAGAAATTTCAAGAATAGTTCCTTTATTTTACTTAACCCAGATTTTTATTGCATTATTTGCAGCAGTTTTCTTAGGAGAAGTATTTTCATTTACTAAATACTTAGGAATTTTTTTATTGATATTGGGGGCAATATTAATTTCTACTAAGAAGATATCTAAAATATCATTAGGCAAAGCATTTTGGTATATGGTATTTGGATCATTGTCATCTGCAATTGCAGACGTATTAACAAAATATCTTCTTAATTATTCTGATTATTGGACTATTTTCTCATATTCAAGACTAGGTACATTTTTATTTATCGCCCCTATATTTTTCATTAAATCAAAAGATATAGCATTATTAATAAAAAGACCAAAGATCTTTGGAATGGTGTCATTTAATGAAGTTCTTAACTTAGTTGGTGTGTTATTTGTCACAATTGCAGCATCTATTGGGTATATTACTTTTGTAAGAGCTTTATCAACATTAAATTCATTCTTTGTATTGGTATTTACTATATTATTAAGCATATTTTTTCCTAAGATTCTTAAAGAAGAAATCAATAGATCCACTATTTTACTAAAAGCAGTTTCTATAGTACTTATTTTTATAGGATTTATATTAATTATCTAATTTTCCCACAGCAAACTTTATAAACCCCTACTCCTCTTCTTATTCACATGAAGTACAATCCATTAGAACTAGAGCCTGAAATATTAGAATTTTGGCAAAAAAACCAAATCTACAAAAAAGTAAAAGACAAAAATCTAGGCAAAAAGAAATTCTATTTCTTAGATGGACCACCATACACTTCTGGTAAAGTTCATATTGGGACAGGAATGAACAAATCATTAAAAGACTGTTTCTTAAGATACAAAAGAATGAACAATATAGACATATGGGATAGAGCTGGTTATGACATGCATGGTTTGCCAACTGCAAATGCTGTTATGAAAAAATTAGGTTTAGAACATAAAGAAGACATTCTTAAATTTGGCATGGAAAAATTTGTAGGAGAATGTAAACAACTATGTACAGATAATATGAAAGCAATGAACAAAGACTTTGGAAGATTAGGCGTTTGGATGGGTTTTGAAAATGCATATCAATCAATTAAAAAAGAGTTTATTGAAGCAGAATGGTGGCTAGTTAAAAAAGCGCATGAAAACAAGAGATTATATGAAGCATTGAAAACCATGACATGGTGCAGGCATTGTGCAACAGCTCTTGCAAAGCATGAACTAGAATATAAAACAGTTAATGACACTTCGATTTTTTTAAAATTTCCAGTAATTGGAAATGAAAAAGAATTCTTGATAATATGGACAACAACTCCTTGGACAATTCCATACAACCTAGGTGTAATGGTTAACCCAGGTCTTGATTATGTAAAAGCACAAGTAGGTGATGAAGTCTGGATACTAAGCAAAGCACTTGTTGGCATGTTGATAGCTAACTTAACAGACAAAACATACAAGGTTTTAGAAGAATTCAAAGGAGAACAATTAGAAGGACTTGAATATAAGCACCCATTTCAAGGGGAAATTGATTATAAAGAATTAAAAAATAAACACCCAAATGTTCACACAGTTGTTATGTCATCTGAATATGTTGACACAACAGCAGGTTCTGGTTTAGTACATCTAGCACCAGGTTGCGGTCCAGAGGATTATGAAGTAGGTCATAGGAACCAGATACCTCCTTTTAATAATTTATCAGAAACAGGCGTGTTTCCAAATTCAATGGGTAAATTTTCTGGCTTGGTTGCAAAAAAAGATGATGCTGAATTCATAAAAGCACTTGATGAAGCAGGCGCATTATTAGCACAAACAAAAATTGACCATGATTATGCACATTGCTGGAGATGTCATCAACCTGTTATATATAAAACAACTAAACAATGGTTTTTCAAGATCGAGGATCTTATACCAAATCTTAGAGAAATTAATAAAAACGTAACATGGGTTCCTAAATGGGCTGGAGACAGGCAATTTGATTCATGGCTAGCAAATCTTAGAGATAATTCAATCACAAGACAAAGATATTGGGGAACCCCCCTACCAATTTGGAGATGTGATAAATGCAAAAGATATCAAGTAATTGGTTCTGTTTTAGAACTTAAACAAAAAGCCACAAATGAAGTACCAGAAGATTTGCACAAGCCTTTGATTGATGAAGTTAAGATAAAGTGTAATTGTGGAAATAATATGATTAGGATACCTGATATACTTGATGTATGGGTAGACGCAGGAACAACTTCGTGGACATGTTTAAATTATCCGCAAGAAAAAGAATTATTCAAAGAATTATTTCCAGCAGAATTTATTTTAGAAGCAAAAGATCAGATTCGTGGTTGGTTTAATATCTTGCTTGTATGTTCAATGGTTGCAATGGAAAAACCTAGTTATAAAGCAGTTTACATGCATGGTTGGGCAGTAGATCTTCAAGGAAGAAAAATGAGTAAGTCCTTAGGTAATTATATTCTGCCTAAAGAAGTTATTGATAAATATGGTGCAGACACATTTCGTTATTATATGATAGGCGGTTCTGTTCCTGGTGTTGATCTTAATTATAATTTTGAAGATATGAAGATAAAGTACAGGAACTTGTTCATACTTTGGAACATACATAAATTTATTATCAATCTATCAAAAGAATTAAAAATAAATCCTGCAAAATCCAGCAAAGCAATGGAAGATCTTTTTTCTATTGAAGAAAAATACATAATATCTAAACTTAATTCATCTATTAAGAATGTAACAGAATTATATGAAAAATACAAGCTCAATGAAGTACCTTGGTCAATAGAAGCATTATTCTTAGAATTATCTAGAACTTATATACAGTTGGTAAGAGACAAGTCATCTATTGGCACACCAAAAGAAAGAGAAGTAGTGTTATATACGATATACAAAGTATTACTCGATTGTCTAAAGATGTTTTCAACAATTGCACCATTTATATGCGAGAAAATATATCAAAACTTTAAATCAGAATTTTCATTAGAATGTGAATCAATACATCTTTGTGAATGGCCAAAACATAATGAATCATTGATTGATAAAAAACTTGAAGATAAGATGGACATTGCAAAGTCAATTATCCAAGCAGGTTTGAATGCAAGAGAAAAATCAAAACTAGGTTTAAGATGGCCAATACCCTGGCTATATGTTGAAACAAGTAATGAAGATGTTAAACAAACAATAAGAACATTGGTTGATATAATAAAAACACAGGTTAATGTAAAAGAAATAGGCATAACACAAAAAATGCCTAATGTAAAACTAAGCATAAAAGCAAATTATCCAAAACTCGCGCCAGAATTTAAACAAGACACTACAAAAATCATAAGCAAACTAACTTCATTAAGCGCAGAATCAATTTTAGCAAAACTACAATCACAAGGAAAATTTGTTATAACAATGAAAGACAAGAGCTTTGATATAAAGAAGGACCACATTTTGGTAGAAAGAGAAATTCCTGTTAAATTTAAAGAATCAGAATTCAGACATGGAATTGTATATATTGATAGGGATTTAACAGATGACCTAGAAGCAGAAGGTTTTGCAAGGGAAATAATGAGAAGAGTTCAACAGCTTAGAAAAAAGAATGGCTTGCAAAAAACAGATAAAATAGGTCTTGTTATTAAGGTTGATGAAGAATTATCAAAAGCACTTGATATTCATGAAAAACTGATCAAAGCAAAGACAGGTGCTGAGCTTATTAAGATATCTCAGTTAGAGCCTACTAAAAAGCTAGATATTCATTCTAAAGAACAGATCAGAGAAAAGGACATAGAGATCTGGTTTAAGAAGATGTAACATTTTGCTGTCACTACTTATTAATAGTATTAATATGCAAAGCTTTATATACTAGTTCTGACATTCATATATAATATTAATATATAGAGTGGTGATAAAATGACAAAAAATCCAATGTACAAAGCATTAAAAAAAATAGTAGATGAAGGCTATACAGACCGTTCTAAGCAATCTGAAGTCTTTAAAAAAAACAATGTAAAACCAAATAGTACTAATGCATTTCATTCTGAATTAGATGATATAGTTCATAAATATGGTTTATCACATCAACCAGGATGGTTTATGAGACAAGTTGGCAAAGGTACAAAAATAGCTGATTTTGGCTTAACAGGCGCAGCAGGCATAGTTGGTTCAGCTGCAGGTGCTGAATATAAAACATTAGAAATTATTGCAGATAATGTTAATATAGGAGAGCACATAAACAGCCTTAATGATTTGTCTATGTTTTTGCAGAACGAGCTAAAGATTCCAATGGGATTTACAGACTTTACTGACACTGTTGCTGATTTAACAATCAATGCTCCAGATGTACTTAAATATGCAGCAGCAGGCTTTTTAGCAGGCATGGTTGGATATCAAGTAATTACAAAAACAGGAAGTTATCTTTGGAAAAAGTACAGAAGAAATAGTGCATTAAAGAAATTAATCAAAGATTATAATTTAGTTTAATTTTATTTTTTCTTTTTACATAAAAAAATAGATTTATATAGAGTTAATACTTTTATACAAATTATGAATAAACTAAACAAAAAACAAATAATATCTATATTCTTAATAATAGTCCTAGTACTAAACATCACTCTATTGGCAATGAAAAGAATAAAGCCTTTGTTGTTTTGGTTGATTCTGGGAATAATCGCATTATTAGCGCATAAATGGGTGCCTAGGATGAATTCTTAATATGTAACCACTAATTAATAGTAATAATATGGAAACCTTTATAAATATCTATATACTACTTATATATATGAAATTACTTACATATAATGATATATTAGAAAAAATAGTAAACCATGGAAATGAAGACCACCACATGCATTCATTGAATTTTTCAGATGGATCAGCTCCAATTGATGAAATAGCAAGATATGCAGGTGATGTATTGAAATTAAAAACAATAACAATCACAGATCATTCTCAAGCATACTTAGATGTGTGTGGATTTACTAAAAAAAATTCAAGATCAACAACAATCTTTAGATGGAAAAATACACACAATGATGCTGAAATATTATTTGGTGGTGAAGCAGACATATTAAATGAAGATGGTGATATTTGTTCTCATATCCAAGGAATTGAATTTGATTTCATGATTTTGTCAGCACATAGACAAGTGTATAAAGCATATGGCGGTGATCTAAAAAAAATAACACAAGCTTATCTAAATGCAATCAAAAGACATCATGAAAAAATTAATTTAATCGGACACCTGTCTGCTAATTATTTTGTTCAAGATGGAATTGATGTAATGCCTATAATTAATCTTTGTAATTATCATGGAATCCCAATTGAAATTGATGGAGCAAACTTGCTTAATGGTAAAACAAATCTTGAAAATCTTGAAAAAGTACTAAAATATGCAGATAGAATATATGTCAACAGTGATGCTCATCATTTGAATGAATTAAGAGATGCTAGACCTTGTGTATTTAATTATCTTAAGAAAAAGGGTTTATGGGTTAAGGAATGACTTGACTCACGTGTTCATTCTTCTCAACCCTTATAACATTCTCAACATATGATTCTATCTTAGATTCATGACTAACAATAATGACTTGGCCTAAACCAAGTTCATCAAGAACAATGCGAACCTTATCTAATTGTTCAGAACTAAAACCGTCAGTTGGTTCATCAAGAATCAATAAATCCTTTGTCTTGATCTGAGACTGAACTTCATTAACAACTTTGTTAAGAGCCAATCTGTAAGCTAATGCAACTGATGTTCTTTCACCACCAGAAAGATTACCAAAATCAATATCATAACCATTTTGTTCAATCACTGGTGTAAATTCTTCATCTAGCCTAACATTTATTTCTTCATTTTCAATGAGTATAGAAAACCATTCTTTAAACAGATCATTGAACTGTTGATAAATAGAAAACATGACATTTTTTTCAATTACATACATTGTTTTTATAAAATAATTTTCTAACCAATTTTGTAATTGGTTGTAATGTTGTATTTTTTTCTTGTCTTGTTCTTTTTCTTGTATTTCTTTTTTCAATTCATTAACATGCCTTAGCACAACTTCGTGCTCTTTTTCAATTGAAACTTTTTGTATAGAACAATCTTTTTGCTTGTTTTGCAATTCTTCAAACATTTGTTTTTCTTTTACATATTTTTCTTCTATATTATCGAATTCTTTTAATTTAGTGATTGATTCTTCTACGTGTTTGTCTGTTTTTTCTGATTCTTGTTTAGCATTTTCTATTTCATTATTTAATTTCTCTAATGATTTACCTCTATCTACTAATTGCTCTTCTAAATAATTAATTTCCTTTACTCCAATATGGTATTTATTTAGTTCAATTACTAGTTCTTTGTTTGTGCTTATTTCATTTTTCATCTCATCAAGGTCAACAGAATTTATTTTTTCAATTTCCTTATTAGTTTTTATTAATTCTAGGTTGAAATTATCAAGAATTTTTTTCTTTTTATCTATTTCAACAGACGTTTCTTCAAGATTCTTGACCTCTGTAATCATTTGCATTAATAATTTGTCTTTGTTCAATAGTTCTTCAAATTCTTTGTTTAGTTCTTCTAATTGTTTTATTCTTGTTTGTTTCTCTTTTTCATATCTTTGTGTTAATATATTTAATTTTGAAAGTTTCTCAGCTTCTTTTTGATTTATTGTGAACTTATGATCAATTGACACTGTTTGCAAACAAGTAGGACATTTGCTTAGATCACCAATTTGTTGTTTTAATTTTTTAGAATTCAGGATATTTATCTCAAATTCTTTTAGTTTCATGTTAATCTTATGAATCTTTTCATTTAACTCATTGATATTGTTTTTCATGTTTGGCTTTTTATCAACATCTTGTTTAAGATGCTCTGTGCTTTGTTTTTTGAATTTAAGATCTTTTATTTTTTCAGATTTAGAATCAAGCTCTTTTTTAAACTCATTTATTCTTGTTCTTACATGGCTTAATTTTTCATTCAAAATATTTTTTTCTTTTATAGTGTTCATGTATATTATCTCTTTATAAGAAATAGTTTTGTTTAGTTCTTCTATTGTTTTATCTGTGGGTTTTTTTAGTTTGGATTTGCCTGTTTCAAGAGCTTGTTTTTTTTCATTAATTTCTTTTTCTAGATTATTTATCTCATTAGTTAGTCTTTGTTTGTTTTTATCAATTTGATCTTTTTTTGTTATCAATATTTCTAATTCATTTTTTAGTTTATTATACTGGTTTAGTCGTGATTCTGTTTCTTGGAACTGTTTTTTTTTATAATCAAAGTCTAGTTCACTTATTTCTTTGTTTATTTTTTCTAATGATTCGTCTAATTTGGCTATTATTTCTTTTTTTTCATTTAATAGACTATTTTTTTGATCAAGATCCTCAACTTTACCTTTTAATCTGTTCCTTATATTTTTCATGTATTTTATGTAGATTAGAGAGTTTTCTCTTATATTCTTATATTTATCAATACCAAATATCTTTCTTAGTGTGTCTACTCTATTATCTTTATCATCTAATAAGATCTGTTTCATGTCTTCTTGTTGTGTATAAACAGTATACCTATACATGAGATTCTTTGATTTTGTTAACAAAGAAATAGGATAACCCAGCATTTCAAGAACTCTTGCCTTTATCTCTTGCGCAGTAAGATCGCTTCTAGTATTATTAGAAATAATATACCCAGACGTTTGCTTGACACCATCCTTATATCTCTTTAATGTTCTTTTTATTATTATATTTTTTCCACCAATACTGAATTCCAATTCAACAAAACCTTCATTAGCACCATTTCTTAGCAAAGCATTTCCTGATAAATCCCTTCTCATCCCAAATAAACAGAATTCTATTGCTAATAATATTGTAGTTTTACCAGAACCAATGTCTCCGCTTAATAACGTAGAACCATCTCGAAAGATAAATTGTTGATTAGTATAACTTCTAATATTGTTTAGCATCACTCTTTTTATAAACATGTATGTGTAGGTAGAAACGCATTTTATATATATTTATATAGTGCAATATATATAGTAATAGTATAGGATATGGGTTTTTTGATAAATATATTAAAGTCAACAAATACTTATAAATTCTAAAATTAAATATATAAATATGGCTAAGAAAACCAATCCAAAACTAGACATTACTTATTCTTTTATTTATGATCAGATGATACATTTTTGGGGAAAAAAGAAATACACTAAAACCAATTATGAACTAGGCAAAAAGTATACAAAAAGGATACAAACACAATGGAAAAAAATAGAAAGAAAAGCATTCAATACAATTTCAAAAGCATCTGGTTTAAAATGGAAAAAACCAGTAATTGATTGTTATATAACAACAGCGAAAATATATTCATTCTCAGGCCCATTAACAATCGCAATAAAAAAAGACATGAAACTGCAGATAGAAATACTAATACATGAATTAGTGCATAACATCGTTGTTCAGAACATGAAAAAGGTCAGGGGAAAATTAATGCATAAGAAATATGGTAGATATGGTATGAAAACAAAGATACATGTTTTGATAAATGCAATTTTAAAGCAAACATTGCTTCAGTTATTCAGTAAACAAAGAGTAAGCAAACACATAAAAAGATATAATAAACAGCCAGCATACAAACTAGCATGGCAAATAGTTGAAAAACAAGGTGCAGATAATATTATAAAAGAATTAGTTAAGTCTTAATTTGTTTTTTCTGTTAGTTTTTCATATTCCGCAGAAGTAAGATTTTTCTCATGATCAAGATTGTGTCTTGCGGTTTTATATATAAGAAGAAGGCCTTTATTTATTACTCTATATTTAATAAAATCTTTATTCTCTATTATTTCATCAAATATATTTTTTATTTCTTCCCTACTATCATCATCTAATGAATAGAATTCATTATTTTTTCCATTATAATATGGGTTTTCTTCTCTATTTTTTGCAAGACACAGACGAATATCATACATGCTTTGATCATACATTGCTTTTAATTCTATTTTTTTGTCATAAAATTCTTGTGCTTCTGCTTCTGATGAAAATGTTTGTTCTTGTTCTAAATCTCTATTATAATTAAGAGTTGCAACCATGTTATTATTTACATTAGGATTTAATATTCTAATAACACTTGATTCAACAGCATGTTCATTTACTATTGTTGATTGTATTCTGTTTTCGCGCATCTGAATAATGCCTACTGTTAATAACATAATTGTGGTTGCGCCAGCAACAGAACCAATAAAATAAGTCAATCCTTGCCTAGTATTAAACAAATAATGATTAACCCTACCATATAAATCCCTTATTTTTGTTAAAAAGTTTTCTTGTTCTTGTGTTTCTTGCTGTTCTTCAGGCTTTAGAGGAGTTTTTTTAACTAATTCATCTATTGTTTTAGGTTTACTTGGTTTAGCTATTTCTTTTTCAATGATTTGGCGAGACTTAACTATCTTGCTTCTGCTACTAGAACCTTTTGATTTGCTTGCTTGCTGTTTTGATTTTTTCTTTTTTTTACCCATTGGCTACCTTGGAAAATGTATATGCTTTATATATTTAACTGTTTTTTGTTGAAAAAATGAAAAAATTTATATCTAACCACTACTTTATTATATAATATGATACCAGAACTAGATGAAAAAGGCTTAGATGAATTCATTCTTAATAGCAGGTTTCCTGTAGCAGTGCTGTTTTGGGGCTCATGGAGCAGAGCATGTGCTGAAGTCATGCCTTTGTTTGAAAACCTAAAAAGACAGTTTGCCAGAAGATTGAATTTTGCAAAAGTAAACCTAGGTTCTAACAAAGAATTCGGTGAAAAACTAGGTGTCAGAGCTGTTCCAACAATTGTATTCTTTAATGAAGCAGGAAAACAAGTTACACAAGTATCTGGTGTTTATTCTTTGGCTGATTTTAGAGATAAGTTTAATCAAGCTTTGGGCATGATTTGATTATGTGCATTCTATCATTGTTTTAACCTGTTGCAATAAACTACATTGTCGTGTTGCTCAAATAAAGGCTCTACCAAACGAGGAATAAATTGATTAACATCTGCGTGTATCCTTTCACCATACTGTTTAGATAATAAGTCATACAATTGTTCTCTTTTATCACCAACTAATCTAAAATGATGTTCTTTTCCTTCGTGTATTGTTATTATTGGTTCAACATCTTTTATGACTTTTAATAAAGGATATTTTCCTTCATCTAAACCTAAAGTTTGTTCAACAATAGGATCTACATCTTTAGGAGCACCACATATTCTCAAATTAAACTGACTTCCTGTTAATCCCATAAAACCCCAATCAATCACAGCGTACGCTGTTCCAGCACCATTATTAACAGCAATTGCATACCCAGTCATATTTTCTAATTGTCCTTCTGCATAATCATACTCATCACAAAGGATATTTGCTTCTTTCAAATCATGCTTCAAAAAAGGACCCTTAATTATTCCAAAATTTTTGTCATAGTCAAAAGGGAATTGACTAGATAACTCACTTACTTCTTTCACATTTTTAAGAAGATGCGATAAATATTCATCATGATTCTCTTGATAATGTGAAGCAGCTTCAAGGAGTAATATATCTATATTTTTTGATTTGTCAAGAAATCCTTTCATTAAATTTAGCTGTTTTTGATCATTCTGTTCATTATTCTTTGATTTATCAGCTTTTGCAAGAACACCAACCAATAACATCAAACCATTTCTCATTTGTTTGTTAAATTCAAAAGCTGTTCTTACAAATCCATACTTAGCCATTGATTTAAAAGTTTTTTCATCTATCATATAACACCACCTCAGACCAACCCCAATTACTCATGATTTAAATATATTATTATGTTGTAATATGTAGATTTGTTATTATTATCAATAATTGGTAGTAACAAATAACAAAAAAGTAGTTAAATAAAACAACATTTCCTCATATAAAATGCACTACACAATACACACAACAATAAGAAAATCAACTAAGAGAAAGCCAGAAATTCTATTATTTCACAGAAAAACTGATAACAAAGAAATGATACAACTAGAATCAAAATTAGCAAAAAGAGCAGTTGAGAATGTCGAAAAATTCTATGGTTTTAAACTACCAGCAGTAGGAATATTTCTTCAATATTTAGAAAAAAGGAAAAGACCAAGAACACACGGAACTTTTTATCCTGATGATAATCTGCCGCACATAAAACTCTTGAGTCTTGAACATGAAGCAAAGATTTGGTACATGCCTCGTGAATACACTTATTGGTTAACAGAAAAGCAAGAGCGTGCAGAAAGAAGAAAAATAAATAACCTTGAAAAAGAATTTGAAAGAGTTGTTGCACATGAAGTAGCTCATTTATTTAATCATGAAGTAAGTCCTTACTTAAGTAGCAATATAAAATGGTTTGATGAAGGATTAGCACAATATGTTTGTTTTAAGAATCTTAAAACAGACGGAATATGTAGATTAGATGAATTATTAGAAAAAGCATGGAAACCAGAGGCTAAAATGATCTTTGAAAAAACAAAGTTCCAAGATTTCTCATATCCAATTAATTTTTTTGAATACCAAGGATGGGTTGATTTTACAATGAAACAAAACAAAGAGTTTAGCAATTATCTTTTAGTAAATTCATTCATGAAATATCTTTTTGACATAGAAAATAAAGAACAAAACATACATGATTTCATAGATAATAAACTAAAATTCGGGACAAAAGATTTACAAAGTTTTGATTCAGCATTCTTAAAAGTATTCAACATATCATACAGAGACGCAATCAATGGTTGGAAAAAATGGTTAGGTGTTAAAAAATAATTACCAACCAAAAAATAATCCAACTAATAATATATACAAAATAATAACAACAGCTGTTAGTATCAGTGAAATCAGCAACTTGGTTGACTTAGGATATTTCTTATATTGTGACATGTATATAAGATAGATTCCTGCTCCAGCACCCAAAGCTCCACCAATTGCACCACCAAGCACAATTCCTACTATTATTAGTATTAGTCCCCACCAATGATAAACACCTTTTGGTTTAAATACTTGTTTAAATGTTAATGTTTGTTTTGCCATAGTTAATCTTTTGGAAAACAGGTATATAAATGTTTTGTTACCATTATATCGAAATATCTCCGCATTTTCTTTACAATAACTTATGAATTAAATCTTTTACTTCAGAAAACTCATTAAACTCAACAACCTCATCAGCAATTGATTTTAAGAATCTTAGATCAATGCCCTTTTTTATTACTAAGATCATTTTTTTATTCTTTGCTTTTGCATATCCGGCTTCTAACAACATTCCTTCACTTTTTTCATCAGAATCTATGAATATAAATATTCCATCTGATTTATTTACTTCTTCAAGACATTTTTTAGTTATCTCTTTATTAGACATTTTTACTTTACCGTATTTCTGAAAATCTCTAAAAAAAGCAAATGCTTGGTGTCCTGTTTGTTCAATCATAGATGATAGATTATTCAATTTTTGTTTTAATTGTTCTTTGTCAGATCCTTTGAATTTGTATGCTATGTAAAATCTCATATTAATAAGAAATTGTTTGTTATTTATATTTCTTTTGAAAATCAGTTAAATATATAAATACATTCTTTATTAATTAATAACATGTACACAACATATGCAATAATCAGTGTAATAATAGTATCATTAATATCAGTACTAGCAGCAATTCCTTTGTTAATAAAGAAAAAAGTATCAAATAAGACATTATTATTCTTATTAAGCATATCTGTAGGCGTATTATTAAGCACTGTTTTTATTAATTTTTTGCCAGAAATTCTTCATCATGAATATTCAACTAAAACAGCATTATACATATTACTTGGATTCTTTATTATGTTTATTTTAGAAAAGTTTGTTCATCACAGGCATTCAAAAAAATGCAATCATGCTCATGGTCATGCTCATGCATATAATGTCGCACCCATTAATTTGATAGGTGATTCTATACATAATTTCATTGACGGCTTAGTAATAGCAGGTGCTTATGCAGCAAACATCACAATAGGTATAACAGCAACAATTTCTATAATATTTCACGAAATTCCGCAAGAGATTGCTGATTTTGGAGTATTATTATATTCTGGTCTGAAAAAGAAAAAAGCTTTACTCTTCAACCTATTATCTGCAGCAACAGCAATCATTGGAACTGTTGTTGGAATTATCTTAGTAGGAAAAATGCATGGTTTCACAGATTTGATTATACCTTTTGCATGCGGTAATTTCTTGTATATTGCTGCTTCTAACTTATTACCAGAACTACACAGACATTGTAAATTAAAAGACACTTTACTCCACCTACTTGCAATTGCTATTGGTATTGGCATTATATTATTAATTACAGTGTATGGACCAGTTCATATGCATTAAAGTTTATCTTTTAATGTTTCCCAAGAAATAGGTTCTGCCCATTTTCTTAAAGGCGGATTATAAAGAATTTGTTTTCTTTCTTCTAAAGTTCCTAAAGCAGTATCAACACCTTGTTCTAATATTTTTACTTTGTAACCACGCCAGTTTAATTCTTGTGCAGTACATAAGACACAACAATCAGCTGTTAAACCAATAAGTACAACATAATCTAATTCATCATGTTTTCCAACTACTCTATCTAACCATTTATTGAAATTATCAGGATCTTGATACTGGGTACCAGGTGTTACATTTGGAACACCTGCATTTTTTCTTGTCCACACAGGCGAATTCATGCATTTTATCCAAATGTCTTTGTGCTTAACATCTTCTGGAATCTGTGATTCATATCCCCAAGTACCAGGCCAGCACGAACCTTTGCCTTTGCCAATCCTCGGCGCCCTATAATCAGAAACAATTTCAGCAATCTTAATATTTTTTTCTCTTAAATAAGGTACAAGAATATTTTTTACAAAATCAACACTTTGTCTAGGTTTATAACTATCTCCACCTTTAGATGTAAAATCATTCTGAAAATCAACTGATATAATTTTGATTTTATCCATGTTTAAAGCAAATATTATTAATAATATAAATCTTACGGTATTATAATCAAATATCTTACATAAACAGAAGCATTTAAAAAGGGTGGCTCATTATATAGTATAATTAGAGGCATTTTCACAAATAATCTGTTTCTGATATCAGACAAATGATTAATTACAGAATAGTCAAGTTTTGCAAAGTATGTAAAAAGAGGTTTGTAGTTGAAAAAGGCCAAGCAAAGAAATGGTTTTGTGATGAGTGCCAAGAAAAGATTTATAATAATAGGAAGGAGGTTTAAATATGAAAGGTACAGTTAAATTTTTTGATGTAAGAAAAGGATTTGGTTTTGTTACTTGTGATGAAGATGGCAAAGATTATTTTGTTCATCAATCAGCTCTTGCAGAAGGTGTAAATTTACATGATGGAGATTTAGTTACATTTGATGTAGAGCAAGGAGACAGAGGACCAAAAGCAGTTAATGTTCAACCAGCATAAAATTCAAAAATTATTTCTTAGTTAAATTTTTTTTGTTTTTATTTTGTTAGATTAGAGACTCCTCATTTAATCACTCAGAAGGGACTACAAAATAGAAAGATTTATAAACCCCTAAATAATCCCATATATTATAACAAGCATTGATGAGAGAGCACTTGTTTTACAACGACATTTCGCTTTTTCTGTACGAGTGCTAGTAAAGAGGTAAAAATACAATGAATATATTTGAAAAATTAGGCTTAAATAGCGAAACAATCAAGGTAATTAAAAAACTAGGAATAGTAGATCCAACAGAGATTCAGAGAAAATCTATTCCATTTATAATGAAGAAAAGAGATGTTATAGGTGAATCTGCAACTGGTTCAGGTAAAACACTGGCATTTGGTTGCGGAATAATTGAAAACATTAGTCCACAGAAAAAAGTTCAGTCATTGATCTTAACTCCAACAAGAGAGCTTGCTGAACAAGTTAAAAAAGAATTAATCAAACTATCAAAAGGAAAACATTTGAAAACCATTTCTATCTATGGCGGAGTATCAATCAATCCGCAGATTCATGATCTGCAAAATGCAGACATTGTTGTGGCAACACCTGGAAGATTATTAGATCATATGCAAAGAGGAACAATAAACCTTTCACATATTAAGGTATTGGTTTTAGATGAAGCAGACAGAATGTTTGACATGGGATTTATTGATGATGTCAGAAAGATAATTTCACAATGTCCAAGAAAAAGGCAGACATTATTTTTTTCAGCAACAATTTCATTAGAAATACAAAGATTTTCAGATGAGTTTATGCATAATCCTATAAAAGTTTCAGCTGTTAATATGGTTGATCCAAAAAAACTTAAACAAGTTTATTATGATATTCAAAAAAACATGAAGATATCATTGCTTAATTATTTATTAAAGTCTGAGAATTCAGGACTAGTAATGGTATTTTGTAATACAAGAAGAAATGTTGACTTTGTTGTAAAAAATCTTAAACATAATAAGATAAGTGCAATCGCAATCCACGGCGGATTTTCTCAAAACAAAAGAACAAAAACAATGCAATTATTCAATGGTGCAAAAGTTGGTGTTCTTGTTTGTACAGATGTTGCTGCACGTGGTCTGCACATTGACAATGTTTCACACATATATAATTATGAGATTCCAAAAGATCCAAAAGATTATGTTCACAGGATTGGAAGAACAGCCAGGGCTGGTGAAAATGGTAAGGTTATTAATATATTATGTGATCTTGATTATGCAAACTTTTCACGAATTTTGAATGATTATGGTTTTGATGTAAAAAGATTGAAAAAACCTTATCTTGAAAAGGTTAGGGTTGTTAGAGATGATTTTGGTGGAAGAGGTCAAAGAAGGTCAGGCAATAGAAGGCCTTGGAACAGACAAAGGTCAGGCCAAGGAAGGCCAAGACAAAGAAGTTCAAATCAGAGAAGGCCAAGAAGCAGATCAAATGCAGAAAGCAGCAGAAGACCAAGAAGAGAATCAGGTCAAAGAGACAACAGAGACTCAAGAAGCAACAGAAGACCAAGAGGCAGGTCAGGCAGTAATAGACACAAAAAAAGGTCAAACTCAGATCATAGAAAAAGGAATAGAAGAAGATAGTAATATTTATAAAGCATAATATACTACTCAATAAAAAAGAGTTCTGATAGATGTAGGAGGTAATTAAAAATGCAACCACAATTAGAACAAATTCAACAATGTATAACACACAGACTTAAACAATGTAAACTTGATGAAAGAGTTTCTTTTGATGAATCTGCAATAAAAGCATTGAATAATGAATATCAAGAAGACTGGCAACAAATAGAACAACACGTTGGTGTTGCAGTTTTAGATGCATTACAAAATCAAAAAAACATAATCACAGAAGAAGATATTAAAAATGCAAATGTTTTTGAAGCAATTAAATTAATGATAGGTGGAAAAGATGTTTGGGATGATATTGCACATATTGGTAGAATCAATCCAGATATGCCTCAGTATTCTGTTAAATTAAAAAGATCTATGAGTCAATGGCAAGCAGACAGAACAAGAGATACAATGCAAGCTGTCAGAGATTCGAGATTACCACAATATGCTTTAAAAGATAAAATAGAATATTCTACAGGCGGACCATTAGGAATAGAAGCAAAGATTCTTTTTAAGTTTGGACCTTCTAAACAAGAAATAGAAGCAATTGCTAAAAGCTTGGCAAAATATGTTTCAGAAAAAACAGGACAACAACAAAAAGTTGAAGACATTAGTATGAAAGATTTAATTAGAGGACCATCAACAGCAGGCATAGGTACACAATTCTTTGTACGTTCACAAGAAGAACCAGGACAGAATCCTATATTATATTCAGATGTTAATTACAGATTAGCTTTTACTCATGCTTATAGTAGAGAAGCAGATGTCCAAGGTGCTGTATGTATAACAAGGGAAAGTTCATCAAAGCTTCCACAAGGCACGTTAGAAGCTTATGTTGAGTCTGTGAGAGAATAAAAAATGACAATAAAAACAACATTATGCGCATTGGTTTTGTCTGCTACAGTTGTTTTAGCAGGCTGTGTTCAAGCTAATACAGAGACAACTGATGAAACAGAAGTTATTCTTTATGGAATGCCAATTAGTGTTGCTTGTACTTCTAATACATCCTGTGATTGGGGCAAATTTGCTGGTGTTTTTGAAGTAAATGAAAAACTATTATTAGCATATAATGATGGGAGCAATACTAATATTGAAATAACAAAAGCTGCTGCAATAGTTCAATCAGAAATAGATGATGAAGATAATGAATTTGTTAAATTAACAGGAAAATATAAAGAAAAGGAATTTGAATTATCTTCTGTTGAAGCAAATGGATATAAGATTGATTTTTGAATAATTCTCAACTAATAACAACATCTATCAATTCAGGAAATACTTCAGTACCCATATCACCTTGAGTATAATGACCATGTGATTTTAATTCTATGATTTTGCCGCCTAAAGCTTTGTGGAAGATTTCCAAACTTTTCTTGCCATCATCTGCTTCATCATCAGATGTAAACATGATTATTTCTTTTACTCTGTCTTTTATAGTTTCATCTATTGGATAATTATAAAAAGCTTCTTTTAATTTATTGTCTTTTTTAGGTATTTTCCAAGGTGCAACTAATATTAATTTGCGGATTGTTTTTTTTGTTTCACCTAACCATCTAACTAAGAAAGCACAACCACAACTATGACCTATTAATACAGTTTCTTCATCAACTTCGTATTTTTCAAATTCTGTTTTAAAATCTTCATACACTGCTGCCCATGGTTCTGGCATCATTGGTGTTAATGTTTTTATTCCTTTTGCATTGAGTTGTTCTCTTGTCCACGGAATCCAATGTTTATCATAAGTTCTTTTTTCAAAATTCATTGCTTTTTCTTTGTCAGATGGACATCCATGTATTATTATGCATTTCATGTATGTTGGAAATCAACAGAATTATATAAACTTTATCATCTAATCACTTCTTTAACAGCATATTCTAGCTTCTTAGGTTCATCAGTACCAATCCTATTAATCTTACCATTAGCCATCTTTATCTCAACAGCATAAAACCCAGAAACATTGTAAAGCCAAAAAGGTTCCCAAAAAACATATCTTATGCCCCAGCCATAATACCATTTATTCTTAACAGCTTTAGCAGAAACAATATCTTCGGTAGAAAACTTTTTTCTAAATATTCCATATCCATACTTAAGTCTTACATAATCATGATCAACTTTAACACTAAGAGTTGTAAAAGAAGCTAAGAGAAGTATAACAACAGAGACTGCAATAGTTGTAATTATTTCAAGTCTAATGTACATAAGAAACATTAAATAAAAAACAAGAACAATATCTATGACAATCATCAGATAACCAATTTGTGTGTGATTGTATGTCATATAACTTATTTAATTTATAGATATATAAAGTTTATTGTTTTAAGTATATATAAAAGAATAAATTCATTCAATCTTCAAAGCTTTCATAATCTTATCAAGCTTTTCATTGATTATTTTAAGGTCTTTACCAGAGTTTCTATTGCCAGATCCTCTTTTGGATTTTCCTTCTTTAGCAAAACAATCATCACAATAAACAGGTTTATCTGTAGTTGGTTTAAATGGTATTTCACATTCATTACCACAAGAAGCACAAGTAACTTTAGTCTTTTGCATATTGCCCCTGTCTCTTCTGTCACGTCTTCTACCAGAATCTCTTCTTCCTGAAGAACTGCCTCGAGAATCTCTTCTTCCTCCAAAACTTCTCCTTGAAGAACTGCCTCGAGAATCTCTTCTTCCTCCAAAACTTCTCCTTGAAGAACCTCCTCTAGAGTCTCTTTTCCTTCCTTTTGATCGTTCAAATCTTGCCATAAATGTGTTAGAACAAGGGTTAGTATATAAGGTTATGTGAGAATTGGGTTTTCTAAGAAGCATTTAAATATAAGTTTATATTAAATAATAGTATGAAAATAACAATAATCTTATTAATAATATTGATTCTTATTACAGGTTGTGTTAAACAACCAATTGAATTACAAGAAATAGAACAAAAAGAAACAAGTCTTGATGAAATGATTGAACAAACAAAACCATCTGAAGAACCACAACCAATACAAAAAAAACAAATAACATTCACACACCACTTATTTGACTTAGACAAAGTTGATAGAATTATTCCACTTGGTGAATTAGAAGGTGGTTGGCATGAAACAGAAGTTAATAATATGAATTTAGTCCACATAAAACAACCAGGAGGACATGGTTCTGATGCTTTAAAAATGCAAATATATTCACCAACTAATATGCAATTAACAGGTTATTCTTATTATAGTTATGGAGATCATGATCCGTCATGGACATTGATATTTGAAATAGATCAGGACAAAACTTTGAAACTATCAGCACTAACAGATGTTTCTGATAAAATAAAAAACAAAGTAGGAACAGAGTTTACAAAAGGTGAAATCAATCTCAGAACACCTATTTCTTTTGCAGGCGGAGAAGTTATTGGTTATTCTGGTGAAAATATTAATAATTGGGACATACTTTATTATGATAATAAAGTTGAAAATCAATTTGTTAATCAACAAAGATATGAACAAGATTACATGGGCAAAAGGCACACAACTGCTACATGCATTTTTGACCTATTCCCACAAGACATGAAACAAGAATATCTTGAACTATTAGGATTTAGTGAACCAGGACAAACAACTGATTGCGGCAAAGCATCTAGAGATGTAAAAGCCACATTATCAGGTGCATGGTTCTTAACAAAGACTGGTTTTGATAGAATAGAAAAAGGAATGTACACATCACCATTATACATCTATAGTAATTCTGACGATGGAACTTCATTAGGCTATGTAAACAAAAAGAGGTATAAAATTGGTAAGACGAATCCTACTAACAAAGATCCTGCTTTGGTAAAAGACGAACATTGTTATGAGTTATTGAGTGCTTGGGATGGTTCTGTAGATGGTTATGCTTATTTTAAGATTGTATCTGACACAGAGATGTATTTGGCATCAGGAACAACCAAATGTCCTAGTAGTTTTCCTTCTGAATATGAAGTTTATTATAGGTGATTACTTCACACAACTCACACACTTAGCCTTTTTCTTCACCAATTTCAACAACTTAATTATCTTTTTCTCATCAACCTCTTTCACAGACTTAAACTTTAAGTGCCTCATATACTTGCCTTTTCCTTTGAAACTAGAAATATTCTTTTTACCTAAACCTTTTACAGCAAACCCTAGGTTAACAGAATCTTTCAGACCAACAAAATAATATCTTCCATGATCATAACAAGGCACTCCCCATTTCATTTGTTCATCTATCTTAGGAAATGTCTTTAATATTAGTTTCCTTAACTTCTTACATATTTCTCGTTGAGGTGATTTCTGTTTCTTGACATAAGCACTAACTTGTTTATTCATATTAAGCACCTAAAAACTTCAAAACTTCAAACACCAAAAACGCAGGCCACAACAATGCTTTTACAACTCCCCATACACCATTCCAAAAACCAGTTGCTGTAGAAATATAATATACTAATGCTCCTACTAAGCCTAAGAAATAAGCACACCCGCCATTACAACAATCTTTGAAATTGCATTTACATGTTTTTTTTGTTTTAATATTTTTCTTCTTTTTTGCCATATTATTTCACCTCCTTTATATCATCATAATATTTTCTACTATATAAATTTTCTCAAAAAAGACAAATATTTAAATATCACAACTACATAAATATATTAAAATGACAAAAAAAATGAGTGTGATAGCTTTAGTTGTATTTTTATTATTAACAGTATATAATGTTTCTGCTGATATTTATGATGATGCTTATTTGGTTCCTGAAAAAACTGAATATAGTGCTGTTTATACTGAAATAAATACTTTAATTAATAGTGTAGATTCATTAGCACCAGGAGGAAGAAAAATCCATGCGTGTTATTCAAAGTTTGATACTGATACATTTCCAATAACTGAAGAGTATCAAAATAATTTAGGTACTAGAAACCAGGGTACAAATGATTGTGTTGCTGCTAGGAGAGCTGATCCTTCAATTGTTGAAACACCTGAGAATACATATGTTGCATGCATAAGACAAGTTGCTAATCCGATTGATTCAGTATATTACGGCAAATTATTAGAACACGCAAAAATCGCAAAAGCATGTATGGAAAGCGGTGAATGTGAGATCAAAGGAAATTATGATGGTGTTGTAGCTGATGGCGAATCTGAGATCAGTTTTTATATTGAAGTTCCTGGCACTATTTCTTTAGATACTTCAATAGAATCACTCGGAGAAATCACACAACAAACAGAATCTGCGATAACTTTTAAACCATATGAAGCAGATGCTGAACATAAATATTTAGATCCTAAAGAAATTTTGGTTAAAGCTAATTGTGATTCTGGTGATACTAAAGATAGAAAATTCACAATTGAACAACCACCATTATTGCTTGTACATGGTATTCGTTCTAATGCACTTAAAGCATGGCCTGTTTTTGAAAATTGGTTTAAAGCAGAAAGGTGGACAACTAAACCTATATCTTATACAAGTTCAAAAGATATTACAAACATTGCAGATGATTTAAGAAAAGAAATTGCTACATTTGTACAAGAGATCATGGATGGTAAAATATATTCAAACAAGAAAATAATGGTTACAAAAATAGATATAGTTGCTCATAGCATGGGCGGAGTTGTAAGCAGATATTATACTACTGACAAAGGAGTAGCTGATTATAATAATGATGTAAGAAAGCTTGTCATGATTGCAACACCTAATTATGGTTCTTTTTTTATGGAAAATCTTCCTGATTTTATTGAGGGAACTGATTTTGCAGGAGGCACTGCACTATCTCAGTTAAGACCAGGTAGTGATTTTATGAATTACTTGAATGATGTTGGAAGGACAAATCCTGATGTAAAATATCATGCAATTGCAGGAACTGGTTGGAGCACAAAATGGACAGATGGTGAAACATACAGTGGTGACGGCGTTGTTGCTACTACCAGTGTAAAATTAGCTGGTGCTTCATTTCACTGCACATGGGATGCACATAACCGTGCTGCAACTAAAGTTAAAAAAATAACACAAGAAGCAAACACTGCAGGAGGAAAATCAATTCTTGACAGCAAATTTACATATAAAATTGTCACAAACCTTCTTTTGACAGATACTGCTTCAAGCAATGCTGATTGTAATGCTGACCCAACACCATTTTATTTTTCACAAAGAGGATATCTTTATTCTCCAGCAACAATACATGCTTATGATGAAAATGGCAATCACTTAGGTTTAGATGAAAATGGTGAGATAGAGAATGAGATAGGTGATGGTGCTTATTATTTCCCTGAAGATATTGTAGATGAACATCCAGCTATCCAAATATTTAGCAATAAAGAAAAAACAATTACATTTAAGGTAGTCGGGACTGCAGATGGTACATATAGCCTTGATATAGAAAAAGCTATCAATGGAGAAACAGTTTTTGAACAATCTTTTGAAAACATACAAACAAATCCAAACACACAGCATTTATTAGATATAACACAAGAAATTGTTGAATTAGTTCAAGAATCTGTTGGTATTCAAGAACAAGAAACAGTAGTTGTTCAAGAAGAAGAACAAATAATTGAACAACCAGAAGAAATACAAGAACCAGAGAGAAAACCTGAAAAAACAGAGACCCAAGAAATTAAAAAACCAGAACAAGCAGATGACAAACCAAAGATTATAAAACCAGAACCAGTACCAAAAAAACCAGAACGATATACAAAAACAACTCCAAGAGATTATTCAGAAAGTTCTGATTATTTGATATATTTTTGGGTTGGACTTTCAGTAACTCTTTTATTGCTTGCAATGTTTATTTTTTGGGTATGGATGTTTATTGATTGTATTGTACGGCACGGCGTGACCAAGCGTTTCTTATGGATCATAATAATATTAATATTTGGATTTTTTGGGGCTGTAATATATTTCTTTGTAGCAAGAAGAAAAGCAAAAAAGAAATCTTTAAAAAAGAAAAATCAGAAAAAGAAACCAGTTAAATGATTTAAATATTACTAGTAACATTTATATAGTTCTAGAATAAAAGATTTAATATGATAGATTTAGAACAAGGTGAAAAAATTCTTTATGAAGAAAGTCCTGGTAAAGGTTTAATTGGATATTGGTTTTTGTCAAGAGTTCTTGGTTTTGGTTTGATTGTTTTGCTGGGTTTTGGATGGTTACCCATACTTCTAAAAACTTTTGGAAGAGAATTAGGTGGTTTGACATACATAATCATTGGATTTATCGTTTTGTTATTATTATTGTTTGTTTATTATATATTGTTAGTTAAAACACATAAATATTATATAACAAATGAAAGAGTATATGCAGAAGCAGGATTGATATATAAAAGAAGAAGAAGCATTTATTTTAAAAAGATAACAGACATTACTGTTCATCAAAACATGTTTGAAAAAATGTTTGGTATTTCTAATCTAGGCATACAGACAGCTAGCATGAGCGGAAGGCCTGAGATTAGTTTTTTAGGTGTTGTTGATGCTGCAGTTCCTGAGAAATTGTTGAGGAAAAAGATTAAGAGGTGATAATATGAAGAAAATGGTAATATTAATGATTATGATGTGTACTATACTTCTTACAGCATGCGGAATTTCATCCCGTGAAGTAGAATATACAAGTGACCTTAAGTCAGGTTATTGTGGAATAGAAGTTCCTGCTGAAGTATGTAGATGTGCATTTCATGGTTTAAACTGTGATAAAGCAGAAATGACTAAAGAACAGGCTTCTGAAACAGTTGATTCTGGTTTTTCTGAATTTGATAAAGAAGGGATTGCTAATTTTAAACAAGACTGTGAATCAAATGATGGAAGATTTGAATCAGGAAAAAAACCTACTTGTACTTATTGTAAAAGAGGTTATGAGTGGGAAACCCCTGAGAGAGAAGATTGTGTTTCTAAGTACAATTAAGTTTTTTTTATTTTTTCATATTTGCAATATCAAATAAATTCCCCATATAGCCAAAGCAATAATAATTATCAAACCCACAATGCTTATTGCAAGTGGTACTTTCCACATGTTTTTTTTAAATTCTTGTTTGGTTATTGACGTCATTTTAACAATCTATACTTAGATGTTGATATTAGTGCTAATCCTATGATTAAGATCACAGTGTGGCTTGGATGGAATGTTTTAAAAAAAGTCCAACCAGCTGAACCTAAGCATAATATCAAACCTATGTAAAATTGTATTATTTGTTTATTCATTTTATTTCTCCTTCTTATCTACACATTGCTTACACCTTGCAGCATACTTGTTTACAAATTGTTTAGCTATTCTACTTAGTTTGTTATCAAGAGCAATTAGATAAGATGCATCTGCACCACATATTGAACATTTCATGTTGTTGTAGATTGTTTAGGAGTATTTAAATG
>CAZYAB010000003.1:0-4289 GCA_964645705.1 uncultured Methanosarcinales archaeon
ATCCAAAAGATCTTGATCCAACACCTATGCCTGGTGCAAGTCCAAGATTGTGTGCTGTTGAATGTGGTTAATACATACTTAACCCATATATTTATAAACTTTAATTCAATTAATCATAATATCAGTATATATATACATTGATATAATTCATTTAAAAAGAGTGTGAGTAAATTTATGAAAGAAAAAAGAGGGAATTTATTAATTATGAGCCTGATTCTTGTATTTTTGATAGTTCTTACTTCTTCAAGTGTTTATGCAGTGTGTTGTTATGGTGAACTTGTGCAAGGAGGTTGTAGAAATGATCTTTTTACTCAAGAAGAATGTGATGCAAATACATTGCCAAGCGTAGGCGGTGTTTATGATAATACTTTTGATGCTGATAGAGAATGTGAAAACATAGATGAATGTAATGAAATATGTTGTTGTAATGATGAATTCTCAACAGGTGATAAACGTTTTGAATTATTGTGTGATAAAAGAATAGAACAAACAATAGAAGGAAAGACTTGTAGTTTTGTGTGCGGAGAATATGAACAATGCGAGTATACTGATTGTAATAATCCTAATCCTGAATCTATGTTATCTCCTGGTTGTTATTGTACATCTACTCTAAGGCTTGACTTGGATAATCCTTATTGTTGTGAAGCAACTGGTCAAAAATATTCTTTATCTCAACAATGTCCTGCTGAGTGTAAAGATGATAAAAGATATATTATAACTGGATTTGTATTGGATCAAGATGATAATTCTGGAATACAAGGTGCTGTTGTTTATCTTGATATATATGCTGATGAAGAACAACAAACAACATCTGATACTGATGAAGACGGAATGTTTACTTTTACTGATCTAACAGAAAGGAGAACTTATACTCTGAGAGTTGTTAAGACTGGTTATAGTCAAGTTGAAGATAATATTTTGGTTGTTATTAATGAAGACACACCAGAGGCACCTGAACATGATGATCCTGTTAATATAATGGTGGAGAAAACAGAAGAACCAACAGAAATATGTCATAATTTTAATGATGATGATAATGATAATTATATTGATCAGTGCGATGCTGATTGTAATCAAATAAAAAATATTGAGTCAATGGAAGATACTGTTCCTGATGATGTTGAAGAAGGTGCTACTTGTAGCGATGGTATTGATAATGATTGTGATACTTATGCTGATTGTCAGGATTATGATTGTAGAGATTATTGTGAAATAAGTGAATGCGGTAATAATAGAAAAGATCAAGGAGAACAGTGTGATGGAACAGATGATTCTTTGTGTCCTGGAAAATGTATTGCAGATGGTGAAAGTGCGTGTACTTGTGAATTAGAGTGTGGCAATGGTTTATTACAGCCTGAAAATAATGAACAATGTGATGCAAAATATGATGCATCAGGTAATAAAATAAAAGGACATGACCTGGCGTGTTTAGGTCTTTGTATCACGCCTGAAGATGTTGCTGCAGATGATACAGATACATTGGTTGCTTGTACTTGTAAACCTTTTAATCCTGTGTGCGGTGATGGGAAAAGGCAAGGTAATGAAATGTGTGATTTTCCGCCTGATATGGGTGTTTGTAAAGCAGGTTGTATAAAGCCTGGTGAAGAAAATTTTTGTCAATGTGTTGAAACATTTGAGTGTGGTGATGGTAAAAAAGATATTACAGAAGGGTGTGATCCAGGAATGGATTATTTAAGCGGCAGTAATGCACACAAAAATCCTGTATGTTTAGAATTAAGAGAACAAGATATGGAAAATAGTGGTAATGAAGATAGTAAATACACTGGGAAATGTAATCCAAGAAATGATAATTATGAATGTGAATGTGAACTAAGCTGTAGGCCTGTTGTTTCTTCTTCACAAAAAGTTGTAGAATTAAGAGGTTCTGTGATGAAGCATAATCCTCCTATTACTTTGAATTGGGAATTTTCAACTAGTCGTTTGGATTTTTGCGATCCTGATTATAATAATGTTTTGAGGTGTGAGTTACCTCCTGAAGAAATTGATTTAGAAGATGGGTATGATGAAAGAGTAGAAGATGGTGAATCTTATTGTGGTGGTACTGAAGGTGCTCAAAAATGGAGAAGCCTTGTTTCTGATGTAAAAGATACTTCTCACGTAGATGAACTTGTTCAGCCTGATCGTGTTTATTGTTATAAATTAAGGTCTCATTATTTTAATAATGTAAGACTTGAATCTAATGTTGTTTGTATTGCAACTGGTCAAGAAAAATGTTTTGATTTTACAACAGAGTTTTGTGCTGAAAAACAAGACACAGATGGTTTGATAAAGTCTGTGTTAAGAGCAGGATGTGATAATAAGAATTTTATTGGTTTAATAGAAGATTGTTCTTTATTAAATGATGATGTAGAAGGAACAGAATTTGTTTGCATTGGTCCTTATGATGATGAAATAGGATCAACAAAATGTAAGCATCAGGTACCTTGTTATAGATGTAGTGATCCTTTAGGAATGTTTTATGATCCTGATAATAAGATTCAAGTTGAGAAAACAATACAAGCAAACCAAGTTACACAAACGCCTGGTTATCAAACATTAGATTGTGATGAAGTAGAAACTTGTTATTTTGATTATTCTGATTCAATAGTTGATATTTATAAAGAATGTTCTAAAGTAAAGTCTTGTTATGATTATAGAAGTGAAAAAGCATGTGAAGGGATTGATAAACTTATTGGTGAGGATATAGAAGGTGATAAATGTAAAGTTGGTGGCATACAAGGTTGTGAATGGAAAGAGTCAGATCATTATGAATTTGGAATAGGTGTTTGTGCACCTGTTGATGATAATTTAGTATCTTGTGACAGGTGTAATGATCCGTTTAATAAATTCTTTGGAAAGTGCAATGCTAATCTATGTGAATTATATGGGGATGAACAATGTTTTTATAGTAGCTTTACAGGAGAATGCATTAACAAAGATCAAGTAGGTTGTGAAGATTATGGAAATAATAGAAATTATTGTATAGATAGTTCTGATGATGTTAATAAACCTGCTACTAATTTTACAATAGATGTTATTCATGATTCTGATAATAATAGAATAAGTGGGAGTCATGAGATAGTTAAGCTGAATAATGATCCTGATGATGATTCTTTGAAACTAAGTAATGATTTATTGAACTTAGGTAGGTGTAAGTGGTTAGAAACAGAAGCAAAGTGTATAAAAGATGCTGATAATAACAATTTTGAAGATTGTACTGATCCTGATGATTTTCATATTTGTAAAAAAGATGTAACTCCTGCAACAACAAATTTATTAGTAAATGATCTTTTGCCTGCTGCGTCTGTAAAACAATTTAGTGTTGTTGATGATTATTCATTATCAACACCAGAGGAAATAGAAATCTGGTATTCAATATTTAAAAAAGGCGAAGATCCTGTTTACCCTTATTTATTATCTCCTGATCATAATATTTATTTTGATGTTGACGAATCTGATGATTATACTATTATGTATTATTCTGTTGACAAAGCAAAAAACCTTGAAAAAGTTAAATCAAAAGATGTTTTCCTTGATGCTGATCCTCCTGTTATTACTATTACTCATGAATATGATTCATTTGAAAAAACAGATGATGAATGGTTGTCAAACTTAGCAATTTATTTTAGTGCAAATGATCCTCAAGGCAAAGGCGTAAGGTGTATAACAAATTTATATTTTTATGAGGAAGGAGAAAGGGTTTCTATTTTAGAAGCAGGAGGAGATGAACAAGTAACAGGTTCTTTACAAGGCACTTATGTTGCAGATCCTTATTCAACTATATATTATACTAATCTAAAAGACAGAAGTCCTTATATATTAAGTTATACTTGTGAAGATGAATCAGGAAACATTGTTCAAGATGAATATGACATTTCTATTGATGGTGATAAATCAATTACAAATATTCTGCCAGTACCTGTAACAATCAGATTAGATTCAACAAGAAAAGTTCTTATGTCTTTTGATACTGAAAAATCGTCTGAGTGTAGGTATGACTATATGAATAGAAATGATTTTAATAAAATGAGATATCCATTTATACCAAGTACTAATAAAAAACATCATGAGGCATTCACAAGAGTATTTTCAGATGATGAGAATTTGTTTAATGTTGATTATTCTATCAAATGTTTAACAGAAGATGATAAGATAATTGGTAATGATGGTGATAGGATAATATTAACAATCGACAATACACCACCAATAACAACTCCTGATGTTGGAGACGAGTGGTATTATTTATTAGAAAATCAAGAATTACCAGTTACAATAACGTGTCAAGATCC
>CAZYAB010000003.1:4389-169063 GCA_964645705.1 uncultured Methanosarcinales archaeon
GTTGATGAAGATGATCCTGATAGAATAGTTGATGAAATCAAAAGAATTGATATTGGCTATTTAGTGCAAATCAAGTCAAACAAAGCTTTGAATGATATATCAAGCATTACGTATAATTTCTTAGGAAAAGATTATGTTCTACCGAGACCAAATTTGTTGAATCAAGAAAGAACTTTGTGGCAAACAGTATTAGAATTAAATCAAGTAGATCATGGAAATAAACAAGGCCAGGCAATGTTTGAGATAGATTATTTTGATGATCATAATTTTGTTAGTAATGTTGTTATAGAAGGAAGGTTGTTTATGATAGATACAATGCCTCCTGATGCACCTATATTAGAACCATTTGAAGAACAATATCATAATCATTATTCAACATTAAAGAAAATAGGGTCAACTTATTATACTAATAAACCAGCACTTTATTTTTCTGGAAAGACAAATGAAGATGATGAGTTATTGAAAATTTATTATTATTTAGGAGATTTTCAAAATAATCATGTTGATGATAGGACTGTTTCATATCAAGAGATATTAAATGAAAAAATATTAGAAACAAAGATTGGTCTTAATGATCATGAAATTGGCGATTCTGAGTTAAGTACAGAACCAATATCTGAAGATATTGAGAATAAGTATGTTGATTTGTTTGGAATAGAAGAGTATGGTTCTTATTCATATCTTTATGAAATCAGTGATCAGACAGATGCAATGATTACTATTAGTCCAGAGCTTCAAAAAAACATAGATGCTGAGTCAGATATTGATGTTTATGAAGATCAAATCTTATCTAATTGGTTTATCAAGGAGATTGGTTTGAGTAGTGGTAATAATTATATGAAATTAAGAGGAAAGCACGGTCCTGTAATTGAATCAGATTATACACCTGTTTATAATATATTTCGCGATTCTTCTGCACCAGAAATAGGTGCAATATATTATGAACTCAATGGTAAGATATATCCATTCATAGCATCTTATATGAATAATCCTGAAGCAAAGATCGTCTTAAAATTAAAAGAGTTTAAAACAGGATCAATGATCCAAGACGAGGATATGTTGTTTGAGATAGGTATTGGTGATAACGTATTCTCTAATCAAAATTCACCTATTTATTTTGATGTAAGAGATTATGTTGATGATAATTATGAAAATTATAGAACAGTGATGTTTAAAACAAGAATGGATTCTATAATGCCAATGTCTAAAGTAAAAGTATTTGCACAAGATAGAGCAGAAAATAAGATAAATGCTGAATATGACGTATTCTTACATCCAAATACACCTAATCCTCCTGAAGAATTCATTGTTCCTGGTGCTAATTGTTATGATCTTATTTGTTTTGTAGATGAATTGCCTGAAACAGTTAAACTTGATTTTAATATTCCTATTACTGAGTTTAGTGCAACTCATATTAATAATGAATTAACTGTTAATCCATTGGCTGATAGAAAACAATTCATAATTTCAACGCTTAACTTAGAAAAACAAGCACCTGTAGAACCTGTTGTTATTGAAGATCCTAGCAGACAATTTTTGAATATTGTAAAAACAATGCCTAATGATTTTGAGATCACTTATAGGGATGATGATAACTTAAAGAGCAAAGAAGTCGAGTTCTTGTTTAGTAATTTTGAACCTTTAGAATATTATAAAGTATTGGTTGATGATGCTTATCTAATGAAACTAAGGGCAAATATAAGAGGAAACTTAGGTTTTGACTATAATATACTTGGAAAAAAAGCTTATAATTTTAAAATAAAAAGGTTTGAAGAAGATGTTTATAATCTTAAATTCTTAGGTTCAACTCTTGGTCATTTGCAAGGACAATGGGTTTATACATTTGTAGTTGATGATCAAGCACCTGAAGTCGAACTTATAGCAAATGATGTTGTTAGGTCTGAAGGAATTGTTGAAGCAAAACCTGGTGAACCAGTTTTAATAAGGGTAAGGGTTAATAATGAAAATTTTGATTTATATGGAAACATAACAATAGATGAGTTTGAGAACCAGGATGTTATTTATGAAGAAATTATTGCTGATCTAGAACAAGTGTCTAATGATGAATTTGTGTATAGATATGATGTTCCTGAGCAAGTAGAATATGGATTTGAGATTCCTTTCTCTGTTTCTGTTTATGATAGTGCTGGTAATTATGTTAAAAAAGAATGGGATATTGTGATTGATACTGACCCATTTGTAACTATTATTGATATTGATCCTGGTGAAGATGGTCTTATGGATGAAAAAGAAGTAGAAGGAGAAACAGTTTATTATGTCAATGATCAAGATGATATGATTAGTGTGCACGGAATTGTTGAAGATGAAACACAGTTTGGTTATGAAGATTATGAATTGTATCTGTGGCATGGTGTTGATACTATAGAAATAGGTCTTGATAATGATAATTCATTTACTTATGATTTAGAATTGATATCTATTGACGATACTGAATATAGAAACGCGCTTTATTTCCAAATAGGTGATTCTGATGAATTCAAGATAGTGAATATTTATTCTGATAAAAGACCGCCATTATTGCCAAGTATTAGTTTTGAAGATAATGATGATACAGATGAACCAATAGATGTAAGAACAACAAGGCCTATAATAAAAGTTGAGTATGATGAAGAAGTTGAATTAATTGATTATAAAATTAAGAATTATGGTGATGATTTTACTTTTGATGTGAGAACAGAGGATAACAAGATCTTTTACTTTACTGTGAATGAACCAATGCCTGATACTGATCAAACTAATCCATTCATATTCCAAGTAAAAGCAGAAGACTCTCTTGGTAATGAACAATCTGTGTATGGTGAAATATCATTTGCACTAAATGCAGGACCTACAGACATTTACTTTATTAATCCTAAGCACAGGGTTGCGACTAGTTCTAAATTTACATTAGAAGTAGGAACAACAAGATATGCTAAATGTAAGTACACTAAAACAAGTCCTTATGATCAACAATATCAACTTAATTTTAATGCACAGAGTTTAAAAGAACTGACGACAAGAAATCCTAAGGCTGATGGAACTTCACTACAACATTATATAACAGACTTTTCAATTGTGCCTGGAGGTGTTGATAATGAAGTTTATTTTGTGTGTGATGACGGTTTAACATATATTGTTAAACACTTTAGCGATCTTCGTGTTGATAGTGTTGCTCCAAGAATAACTTCAATTGCTGTTTCAAGAGATGTTGTTAATGATGTAGGAAGTATTTATCCTGAAAATGAAATATTAGTAGAAACAAATGAACCAACTATCTGTAAGTTTGGTGAAGAAGATGTTAAAAATAATTATGATTCAATGGATTATTTTAAAGATGAATCTTATGAAGATAGCGCATCTTATAAATCATCTCATAGGGAACTACTTATATTGCCTATGCAAGAATTTAAATATAAATATTATGTTATTTGTGAGGATTTATCAGGACAAAAAACAGAGATGAAAAATGTTGAATTTGAAGTTAAAAAAGAAATCTTATCAATGGAAGTTCTGGAGCCTGCTCAGTCAAATTCACAATCATATCTTAGCTTTAAATTAAAGACAAATCAAAGAGCTGTATGTGTTTATAGAAATAATGATGATGAAGATGAGGAACTTACTTTATTAAGCAGCTTTGATGGACTGACTCATCAAGAATTCAATACATTTGAATTTGAACCAGGACAGTATAATTATTATTTCCTTTGCCAAGCAATTGCACCAATTGGCATAATGTCTGATGAACAGACTAAAGAAGAACTAGTCTATAGTTTTGCAGTTGATAATACTGTGCCTGTTTTAACAAGATTAAATGTAACGCCAGGATATTTCTGCCCTGATAAAGATAATGGTAAATATTCATTATCAGCTAAGTTTGAAGCGCATGATCCAGAATCAGAAGTATTTGGATTTAGTTATCAAATTATAGATGAAAATAATAACCCTGTTACAGATGAAATGTATACTGATGCAAATGAAGCAACTATGACTAATCTTGAATTAAATAAAGAAATTAATTATGTGGTTGCTGTTAAACCAATTAATGCAGCAAGCGAAGTAACAACATCACAGCCTGTTAATTATAGTTCATTAATGCCTGTTTATGATGCTTTATCAACAGTGTGTGCTAATGATAATCAAGCACCGCAAGTTACAGCAACAGGTACTGCTGTTGTTGATGGAATAGAAATAAAATTAGATTGTACTGATACAAATGGTTGTGTTGATTATATGTGGGGCTCATCTTCGTCACAAGAAACATGTGTTCCATCTAATACATATGATTTTGAAGACGGAATAATGATTGAATCAGAATCATATGTGTGTTGGTCTGTGTCAGATCAAATAGGAAATACTAATCAAGGTTCTCAATTAGTAGAAGTAAAAGATGCTGATGGTGATGGGGTAATTGATCAGTTTGATACAGAGTGTCCTAGCACTCCTGAAGGAGAAACAGCAAGAAAACAAGGTCTGCATATAGGTTGTGCTGAAAGTGAAATACCAAGTGATGTGCAAGATGAAGATAATGACGGTGTTGCTGATGAAGAAGATATTTGCGAAGAAACTCCTGAAGGACAAGAAGTTGAAACATATGGTAAATATAAAGGATGTTCACAAGAACAAATAGATAATCTAGATGATGATGAAGATGGTGTTATAAATAAATTAGATCAATGTGTTGACACTCCTTATGGGGTTGATGTTGATGAGTTTGGTTGTCAATTACCTCATACACCTGCGCCTGTTGATGAATCTATATGGGCGTGGTTAATTAGTTTGTTGGCTTTTGTAGCTTTAGCAGGGGGTGGTTATTATGCTTATAAAAAATATCCTGAAATGTTTTCAAGTTTGTTAGGTGGTACTAAAAAGAAATCATCAAGAAGAACAAGCGAAGGATTATTTGGAACAACCAGCACTGTGTCCAGGTCAGAAAAGAGAATGCCTAGAAGTTATGTTGAAAAAGAACTTGCTTTAAGAAGAAGAAGAAAATTAAAACAAAGAGAATCAGAAATGAAAAAAGCAAAAAAGAGATTGTTCGATGCATTCTCAACAAAGCCTTTTGTTAAATCTAAGAAGAAGTTAGGAAAATTAGAAAAGAGATCATCACACGTGTTTGATAAGTTTGAAAAGTTTACTAAAAAAGGGTTTTCAGATAAACAAGAAAGAAAAGATCTTGTTGATGAAAAGATTCACAAGATAAGATCTTCTGAATCAGGTAAACATGCTAACAAATTTAGTAAACATTCGTCAGGTGTTAAAAAAGATGCTTTCAGAGAATTAGAAAAAGAAACAAGAGGCAAGTCAAGAGGAAACGTATTTGATAAATTATCAAAAGAATTATCAGGGAAGTCTAAGTTCAGCAGTAAAACAAAAGAATATTTGGCCAAGGGCATATCTAAATTTGGAAAAAGATCAAGTATTAAAGTAAATGATGTTGTTGATTATCTTGGTTCTGTTCCTAAAGCAACAAGTCCTGAAGTTTCTGAATTATTAATAGATTATTTATCTAGAAAAAAGAAATTAGGTTCTCATAAAATAAAAGAACTGTTATTAGAATTAGAAAATAAAAAAATGATTAATAAGAAAACAGCATCCGATATCTTGGCTAAGTTAAATCTTTAGGTGGGTGATTAAAATAAATAAAAAAGCGTTTCAAGTTGGTAAAATATTTATCTTTATTCTAGCTTTACTGATTATGAGCTTTATTTTATTTTATAGTTATAGATCTATTGATCAACTTTTGAATCAAAAAGATGCTGTTGATTTTGAAAGGTTTCGATTAGAATTAAATAGAGAGATTGATCGTTCAGCAAGAAAACTTGATGTTGATTATCCATTGATACAAACTCCTGCTCATGTTAAGATGGTATGTTTTGCTAGTTTGAATAATAAGCCAAATCCCGATGATGAGGTTGATATAATTGACTGCGGTAATAGAAATAATAATCTAGATAGATACATGTGTAATGCATGGGCAAATGGCGAAAACATATTTATTTTACCAAAACAAGAAAAATTTAGTTTTAGAAACGAGTTTATTGCTCTGTCGCAAGGACAAGACGTGCTTTGTTTATCAATAACAGGCGGCGAGTTAGAGATGAAGTTAACAGGAATAGGTAAAAAAGCATTGATTGAAGTTCCTGAACAGGATTAAATATTAATTTTTATAAAATGTTTGAAAAATGTTTAAAAAAAATAAAAAAGCTGAAGCAGAATCACAATTTAACTGGATTTTTGTATTGGTTGCAGGAGGAGTGATTCTCTTATTCTTTGCTATATTTATCTATAGATATAGAGACTTGAATGATAAGAAGTTAGAAATTAAATTTAACCAAGATCTTGATCTTATGATATCTATGTCAGGCATTACTTCAAATTCTCTTAATAATAGGTCTGATGTTCCATTCAAAGATTTTGAATTTAGTTGTCAAGGATTGGGTGTAACTGATTTCAGAAAGAAAGTTGTTTTTGCACCCTCGATTGTTAAAACACGAAGATTGTATTTGTATTCACATCCTTTTTTAACTCCATTCATGGTTTCTAATTTTGTTTATGTTATTAGTCCTAATATTAAATATGTGTTTGTTTTGAATGAAAATGATGATGCGAGTAGTGTTTTTTTCCATGATTTAAATGATGTTATTCCTAAGGGTGCAATGTTAAGAGATAAAACACCAATTTATATGTATAAAGACATATTTGTTCAATCTCAAAGTGTTAGATTTATTTTTATTAATCAGAATGTTAATCGTTTGCTGATAGACAAGATTAATAAAGATGTTAAAGACAATAAGTATAAATCATTGTCAGTTTTATCTGTGTCTACACATGATCAAAAAATATCGTTTTATGAACAAGATAAAGAAACAAAAAAATTAGGATTCACAGGAGATTCATATTATTTTGATGAAGCATCTTTGTTAGGTGCTGTTGTTTCTGATGACAAAGATTTGTATGATTGTATGGTGGCTAATGCTTTTAATAAATTGTATTATATGTCTAGTGTTTATCTAGGAAAGATATCTAAATTAAGAGAAGGTGTTGGTTTGGTTTGTCCAATAACTATTTACGATGAACTAGAGTCTGGTATTTATTTGTTAAGATCTTTATCATCCGAACTAAAACACGAGGATGATTTTAGCGAAATTGGCACGAGTATTAGTAAAGTAGGCGATTTTAAAGATCATGTTGCAATTATTGATGCTGAGAATAAAAAGATTGAAAAAAGTGCATGTGCAACTTTATATTAATTTGAATAAATAATGTTTGAAAATAAAATGTTTAACAATAAAATAAATAAAAACAGAATTATTTTAAGTAAAAAATCACAGATAAAGATGTTTGAGAATGTAGGAGTCATGATTGTGTTCTTTTTCTTACTTTCCTTTGGTTTAATATTTTATACACGTTATCAAAAATATTCAATAAATAGCGAAATAAGAGAGGGAAATGTTAAGAACATGATACAAACGTCAAGAAGAATATTTTATATGCCTGAAATTCAATGTTCTCAAAGTGCAAGTGATAATTGTATTGATATTTATAAGTTTAAAGCTTTTGTTAGTGTTATGGGTGATGAGCTTGCTAAAAAATACTATTATAATATTTTTGAGAAGAGTGTTGTGTCTCTTGAAACGATTTATCCTGAACAGAGTGTTGATGTATTATATAAAGATATAATCCCTCTAAAAAACAGGCCAAGAATTGTTAAAACAATAGTGCCTGTTACTGTTTATGATCCTATCAAGAAAATCAATGGATACGGTGTATTAAATGTGACTGTGTATGTTCCGTCTAGGTAAATAATGAATAAAATAAAAAAAGCAATGATAAACAAAACAAAAATAATAAATAAAAAGTAAAAAATGAATGAAATAAAAATTAAAAATAAAAAAAAGAAGTCACAAGTAGAGATAATTGGTATTGCTGTAGTCATAATTTTACTAATAATAGGTTTGTTATTCTTTATTGCTTTTTTTAGGATGACTGATTTTCAGGTAGACCAATCAGATCTTGATGATCAACAGATGGTTAACTATGTTTTGAATGCAATGCTTTCTTCTAATTCTGATAATGAATGTAATAAAGAGACAATTGAAACATTGTTCAAAGATTGTTTAGATAATCATGATATAAAAGGAAGTATTGTGTGTAATAATGGTAAGAGTTCTTGTGATTATTTGGATGAGATTATTCAACCTACTTTTATAGAGCCTGTATTAGGAAGTCTTAAGAAAGATTATGTTTTGACAATAGAAGGCATAGATCATATTTCTGATAAGTCTAATTCAAAGCCTGCGATGGGTTGCAATCTTGTTAAGAAGAGGGAGATAAGGTCTATAAGACGTTCTGTTTTTGGTAATTTTGGTGATGTTGCTGTTCTTCAACTAAAGATATGTTATCCTTTGATAAGAGTTCAAAGATAAGAAACTAGGGCAATATATAATGAGTAAAATTATGAGAATTAATCAAAATAAAATATTAAAGAAAAAAAATAAAAGAATTATTTAACTTTATTTGCAGGTTGCATGTCTTTCCATGCAAGGTCAAATAATCCGCTTAGTGCGCTTGCAAAAAATGGAGTGTTGATCCAAATGCCAACGTCATATGTTGGGTGTACTTCTTTGTCATGAAGTACCATGAACATTAGTTGTTTTTTGTCAACAACTGTAAATCTTGCACTTATATTCTTTGTGTTTTTTATTTCTGCAACTCCTGACATTTCTTGAACAAGTTTTTTTGTTTCTTTTGTCAAAGGTGCTGCTATTCTTATCTTAACACCTTTCTTTTTTATTTTTTCAAATGTTGGTTTAAGTCCTTCAATTTTTCTCATTAAACCTTCTGTTGTAGTCATTATGTCAACGCTTTTTTCAGCATTTCTAATTGTTAGTTCAAGATGATTGTATAAATTGTGTCTTCCTCTTATGCTTCCTGCTAAATCTGTTGGCTCAACTAATTCAATTCCTTGAGAATGTAGTGTGTTTAATTCATTTAACACGTCTGTATTTGATAAGCTGTCTAATCTTTTTACTCTTTCATCTGCTTCTTTTTTCATGTTTATTTTTACTCTGTGCACAACTTCTACAGGTGGTACTGCAATGTATTTTATTGGTTTTCCTAATTTCATTACTACGAATCCTTTTTTTTCTAAAGATTCTAGAACATCATAGCTTCTAGATCTTGGTACATTTGCAATGTCTGATAATTCACCGGCAGTAGAAATCCCTCTACTTAGTAAAGCTGTCCAAATTTTTACTTCATATAAATTCAGACTAAAATATCTTCTTAATTTGCTTAAAAATTCATCTTTAACAATCATTTTTGTTCTAACCCCCTCATTTTTTTGAAAGTTCTAAGAGTTTCAGACCATTAAAAAATTACTACTGTGTTAATACTAATGTCTTTTACTCCTAAATTATCAAAATTTATAGATTTATAAAACACAACAGGTATTTAAATGTTTCTATTTGCTATTTATAAATAACAAAAATTATATATGCAAAAAAATACCTAATTTTATATAATAATTGTTATATCCAATTGTTAAAATGTATGATGTAATAGATGAAATAAAAAACAAGGCTAGTGGTCTTGGTAAGAAGATTCTTTTTTTTGAAGTAGAAGATAAAAGGATCTTGAATGCAGTAGATTTGATAATAAAACAAGGCATTGCAAATGTTGTTCTTGTTGGTGATAGACAAAAGATAATTAATAATTTTAAATTATTTTCATTAGATTTTGATGATAGTATTGAGATAATTGAGATTAGTGATGATCTTGTAAATAAACTTAGTGAAAAATTGTACGAGCTGAGGAAGCATAAAGGTTTAAGTTTAGAAGAAGCAAAAAAATTAGTTAAAATGAGAGAATATTTTTCAGTTATGTTGGTTAAGGAGGGTTATGCTGATTGCATGATTGGTGGAAGCGTGACGTCGACTGGAAAATTACTAAAACCAACATTGCAGATTTTGAGGCAGCAAGGAAAAATCGTAAGTTCTTTTTTTGTGATGGTTTTTGATGATAAGATCTTTTTGTTTGCTGATTGTGCAATGAATATTAATCCTGATGCAGAACAATTAGCTGATATTGCAATTAATACTGCTAACAGTGCAAAGATGTTTGGCTTGGATCCAAAGATTGCAATGTTGTCTTTTTCTACAAAAGGTTCTTCTAATCATGAATTTGTTGAAAAGATCAGAGAAGCAGTTGCAATTGTTAAAAACAAAAGAAATGATTTAATTATAGATGGAGAATTGCAAGGAGATGCTGCTATTGTTAAACAAGTTGCTGAATTAAAGTGCGCTTATGGTGAAGTAAAGGGTGACGCAAATATACTTATTTTTCCTGATCTTAATTCTGGAAATATTGCTCATAAATTAGTGCACAGGTTGTCTGGATGTATTTCTATTGGTCCTATTATTCAGGGCTTGCAAAAGCCTGTTAATGATCTTTCTCGTGGTTGTGGTGTTCAAGAAATAGTTGATCTTGCTGCCATAAGTGTTTTGCAATGTGAGAAATAGAAATGTGCATGGTTGATAAATAGAAATGTTTTTATATTCGAGCCATATTAATTGTTTTATGGAAAATTTATTACTAGCTTTAAAAAGACCATTTACAGATATAAAAAAATTGGTTATTGGATATATTCTATTTATTATACCTATTGTTAATCTTCTGGTTAATGGGTATTTCTTGAGATGTGCATTGAGTGCAATGAAGAATGATTATAACTTGCCTGAATGGAATGATTGGAAAGGTCTTTTTATTGACGGTGTTTTGTCATTAGGAATTACTATAATATATTTTTCCCCATTGATATTTTTAGTAGGTATTTTTAATCTTTATGGATTTACTTCATTGGTTTGGCTATATGTTTTCTTTTTTCTTGCTTTAGTATGTTCTTATTTCATGCCTTCTGCTCTTATGAATTATATAAAAACATCAAGTTTTAACCAGGGCTTTGTTTTAGATGTTTTTAAGAGGACATTTAGTAAAGAATATTTTGTTACTTGGGTTGTTGCATTGTTTTATTCAGCTATTATTTATGTTTTTATTACGTTTGTTTTGGCTTTGATTCCTTATGAACCTGTGCATAATTATCTTTCATTATTATTTATGTTTATAGTACAAATAACTGTTTTTACTTTATTCGGAGATGTTTATAAGAAGTTGTAGAGTTTTTAATTTTCTTTTATGTTTTTTTTGTTTTATTTCATTGTACTTAGTTTTATTGTATAGTATTTCTTTCAATTATATATAATTTCATATATAATTTAATATTTAGAATTATCTCTTAAAATATTATTTAAAATATTTATTAAAATAGCTATTAAAATAGATATATTTATAAATACAGAATCAAACAATAGTATATAATAACAGAAATTGGCGAATTCATGGAACAATGTCGAACAAATCAATAATCCAATTCAGAAACCAGAGACAATTTGTGATTACTTTACCTAAAGGTCTTGTTCTTGCTAAAACTTGGAAAAAAGGTGATGAATTAGAGTTTATTCTGGCAGTAGGCGGCAGTATTATAATAAAAAAAGTAATTGGTAGAAGATTGTCTAATAAATCAAGATTACAGTTTGCTAATAATAAGCAGTTTATAATAACATTGCCAAAAAGTCTTGTTCTTGCTCTTGGTTGGGAAGATAAAGATATTGTAGAGTTTATGTTAGATAAGAATGTTGATATTGTTGTTAAAAAGATTGGTAAAGCAGTTCCTAAGAAAAAAAGTAAAAACAAGAAAAAACCAGGAAAAAGAAAAACAAAAACAAAGAAAGAGAAAAAGAAAAAAAGTAGAAAGAAGAAAAGTAAGAAGAGAAAAACAAAAAAGAAGAAAAAGAGGAAAAGGTAATTTGATAAGAAAAATAAATAATAAAAAATCGCAAATTACTGTATTCATAATAATTGGAATTATCTTGTTAATCTTAGCTAGTTTGATTTATTATTTTGCCACAATGGAAAGAGACGTTGTTGTTGATGATATTGAACAAGTTGGTGTTGAGAAGATACAATTTGATTCTGTAGATGATCTTGTTGAAAGTTGTATTAAGAGTGTTGGGTCAGATGGTTTGAGATTATTAGGTGTGCAAGGCGGTAGGTTGTATTCTATGGAAAGATATTTAGAGACTTATTATTCAAATATTTCATATGCTTATTATGAGGGCGAGAGTGTTTTAGTTTCATTGGTTGATGTCAAGAAACAGGTTGATGAGTTTATAGAGCTAAATGTTCTTGAATGTGTTGATGACTTTAATGTTTTAAAACAACAAGGAATTGATGTTGTTGCAAATGAAATATCGTCTAATACTTTGATCAAGCCAGGCGATGTAGTGTTTAATCTTGATTATGATTTAGTTATTGATGGTAAGGCTGAAGCAGAAAAGTATAAAGTTAGTGTGCCTGTTGATGTTTATCAAGTTCATAAGAATGCTTTAGATATTGTTAATAAGATTGTTGCTGATCCTGATTGGATTGATATTACTTATCTATCTGAGTTTAAAACTCCTGTGTCTATAATACCACATTCTGATGATTCATTTGTAATGTCTATTACTGATCCTGGATCTGTGAATGGAAAAGATTTTGTGTTTTTATTAGGATTTAAGTTTGAGAAAAACTATGCTCCTAATCTGCAGGTTCCTTCATTATTTGAATTGATAGATGATGTAGAGTTTAGTCATCAGGTTAAGGCTGTTGATCCTGAAGGAGATGATTTTGTGTTTAGTGATAATCATGCTTTGTTTGACATTAGTCCTAATGGTTTGATTTCATTTACACCTAAAGTCAAAGGTGCGTTTGTTGTTGAGATTACTGTTACTGATTCACATGGTAATTCAAATTCAAAAGAGGTTAAGTTTGTAGTGAAATGAAAAAAGAGATGATTGATAGGATGATTTGTATTTTTATGTTGATGATTTTCCTAGGTAGTAATTTTGCTGTTGGTGATATAATTGGTCCTATTGATGTGGAAAGTTTAACACCAGAAGAAGTTAAATTACCTCTTGAATGGGATGATAAAAATCCTGATTTTAATTTATTAGATGAGAAAACTGTTAAATTGATTGATTTTACTAAGTTTAAGACTGATCAAGATCTTTCAGATCTTTTTGAAAATCCTAGGTTGTATAATGCTATTACACTTCCACAATGGCAAAGATTAAGCAAAGAACAAATTAAGTATGGTACTAATCTGTATAAGATTCCTGATTTAGCTAAACTAGATCCTAATGTTGCAAGAGAAGTTATTGTTGAGAAGTATAAGTTAAATGATAAAATAAAGATAGAATTCAAAGGTGTACAAAATGTAGTTATATCTGTAGATGGAAAATTAAGTCATATTGGTAAAAATGGCAAGCCTTATTCAATTGATTTGGACGATTTAAAAGATGTTGTTTCAATAACTGCTGTGCAACCGCTTCATGAACATCATTCAGGATTTATAATAGAGAATAAGGTAGTTGTATTATCTGATCAAAGTTTTGAATTAACTAGAAAAGATGGTAATTATGTTATTATTGATCCTGTTACTGGAAATAAGATTCTAACTATTGAATCAGAAGAAGGAGGAGTTAGTATAGAAGATGGTAAAATAAAACTTGCGCAAGGTACAAGGATTATTCCTAAAGGTTCACATGGAATAGGATTTGAGTCTCATGATGATGAAACATATATTGATGTTTCTATTGTTGATAATAATTATGAAATAAATGTAGGTGGTCCTTCCAAGTTTTCAGGCGATTTCCATGGATTGCCTATAGAAGGTGCTAATTTTAAAGGAAGTTTATTGTTTACAGTGCCTGTTGATCAAAGTTCTAATGCTTTTATGTCTGTTGATGTTACTTCTGGTTATTTTAATGCTGGTAAAGATTCTGAAGATAAATGGCTAGATAAGTATAATGGTAAGTTTAAAGCTGTGTATAAAAATAATGAATTTTATGAAACTGTTTTGAAATCTAAAGAAAGCTGGGCTCAAGTAGATGGTTATGGAAAGTTATTGAACAGAGATGGAAAACCAACTATGTTGAGTGCTGATTTTGGTGCTGCTGGACAGCTAAGAGTATTGGTTGCTGAGCAAAAAGCATTACAAGTTGAGTTAGATGGTTTAGATGAAGGTTCATCAGAATTAACAGGCATTAATAATAAAATAAAAGCAAAAAATGCTGAAATAAAAGCTGAATTAGAAAGATTAAGACAAGAAAAAGGGATTACTAACTTAGTGTTTAGTGATGGTATAGATGCGACTGGTATAGGTGTTTATAGATATGAATCTGGATTTGGGAGTAGTTTGAATAAATATATTGAAGGAATGCATGAATCTTCGATTGTTTCAACTAAGTACGAAGTTAATCCTAATACAAATAAAGAAATAAAAGCTTTTATTGTACATTCTTATGAAGAGGATCTTGGTGGAGTAGATATTGCTAAGGTGGGCTCTGAATGGATGATTCTTGATAAAGATGGTAAACCTATTAGTGATGATAATCCTATGCAAGAATTTTTGTTTACAAAGACTAAAGGCGCGATTTCTGTTTCTGTATCTACTAATAGTCTTTTGGAGCTTGGATTTTTAAAAGATGATTTAGGAAAACTTAATACTGATTATAAAATGGTGCCTTCAGATATTATGCTTGTTCCTGTTTCATCTGATAAAGGTTTGTTGAAAAGTCTTTACATGGATTCTGATGCTAATTATGTTTTGACTGATAAAGGGTTTAAAGTAATGGATGGAAAAGCTTTAGCTGATCAGGTCGAAGATTTTAGAGAGTCAAGGAGTAAGTTAGTTGCTGGAAGAGCAGCTGTTTCTGCTGTTGTTAGTTCAAAGATTGAATCACTTGAATCTGAGTTGAGTGTTGCTGATCAAGAACTTGATTCACTTGGTAAAAAGTATGGTGATTTGCACACTAAGATGAATGAAATAAGGAGATTGTCAGTACAATTAGATGATGATAAAAATCCTTTAACAGATGAACAAAAAGTACAAGTTAATGCAAAGATCGATGGATTGTGGCAAGAATTGTCAAAGAGTTATACAAAAGAAAATGTTGAACAGTATGATAAAGAATGGGTTGTATTAGCAAATAATAGAAACAATGTTATTAATAAATTAAGAGATATTAATACTTGGAAAGATTTCCAAAACGTTGCAAATTCTGTTCCTTATGATATGTTGCCGAGTGAAGTTGCGTCTGTTTATGATCAATTAAAACAAGTTCAAACTGATAGGTTAACTACTGAGGAAAGTAAACTTGTTGATACTTTTGTTGATGCGAGTTTGAGTAATGATAAAGCCAGTCTTAGTAAAATAGCTAGTAAAGAAAGTCATGGTAATGAGATTAGAAAATTAGCATATTCAGGCATTGCAAAGATATATGAGGGAGAAGGTGATTGGAGTAATGCAAAAGGACAATATAATGAAATATTAAAAATTGTTCCTGATGATAAAGCTGCTCTTAATGGTGTAAGAAGAGCAGATGTTGAACAATTAGCTGTAAAAATTGGCAAAAATAATCTTGCATGGTTTGAATCATTTAAGAAAGAAGATAAGCCTGAAGAATTGACTTCTGATATGGTTAGTACTAAGTTAAATGAAATTGTTAGTAAGTTAGAGGGGGCTGGTGCAACTAAGCAAGAGATTGCCAGGTTTAAGAGTCAGTTTGCGTCTTCATTAAATAGAGCAAGGGTTGATAATCTTAATCATCTTTCTAATCATTACGCTAATCTAGATATTAAATTGGTTGAAGGTGAAGGAGAAGAAGGTGTTGATTATAAAGAATTAGCTAAAAAATATAGTGAAGCATCCATAAAATTAAATGAACAGTTAAAAGACAAGTATAGAGATTCTGTTTCGCTTTCATCTTTAGGTTCATCATATAGGTCTCATACTAGTTTTGTTGAAACAGATTCTGAAAAAAATGAATTATTAAGAAATGCTGAGTCACAATATGAAGATGCTATTTATTCGGGGATTATTGAAAAAGATTTTACAGATATTAAAGATATTTATAGAGATTATTCAAATCTTGCTTATACTCGGCAAGCACTTGGTAAACATGAACTTGCTATTCTTGATTTTGGTAAAGCAAAAGATTATTTGGATCCTGTCAAAGATAGAGATATATATAATTCTCTTGACTTGGGTTCTGCTGGTTCGTACCTTGCTTTAGAAAATTATGATGAGGCTATGAAATATTATCAAGGTGTTGTTGATAATACAGAAGTAGATTCATCTCAAAGAGATTCTGCTTATTATGGTTTGGCACAGATTTATGTGGCGCAAGAGAATTATCAATATGCAGAATTTTTACTTGAAGATCTGAAAGATAAGCCAGGTTATGAAGATGGTGCTGGTTATCTTTTGGGTAGAATTGAATCAAGAAAAGTTGTTGAAGAAGTTGTTGAAGAAATAGAGACTGGAGTTCTTTCTGATCAAATTTATGAATCACAATTATCAGTAAATAAATTAACTGATGAATTAAAAACTGTTGAAGAACGTATTAAACTAGCTAAAATGCCAGGAGCAGCAGAAGCAAGAGGCAGAGCGGCAGGCTATGGTATTAAAATTGATACTGAAGAAGAATTAATTAAACAAAAAGAAGAATTAGAATTAAAATTAGGACAAGAACAAGATAAATTAAGTGATCTAAGAAAAAGATATGTGAGTGGATCAATGTTAATTTCTGATCAAGAAGTAGGATCAATGGTCAATGATTATTCTGATGAAGTTCAAGCTTTAGAAGAGCAAGTAATTAAACAAAGAGAAGAATATAATCAGAAAATTGATAAGATGTTTGTTTCACAAAGTGATTTAGAGGAGAGGGGAAAGTTATTAGCAGATTTGAAAGCTGCTGAAACTGATCTAAAAGCTCGTAAAGATGCATTAGAATTTTTAAAAGAAATAAAAACAGAAAAAGGTTATCAGAAGTTAGTAGAATCTGTTGATGGTTCAAGATTGTTATTGGGCGTTGCAGAAACTTCTATATCAGATATTAGAAAAGGAGATAGATTAGATGGTTTTATAGTTAGTGAAATTGTTTCGGATCAAGGACTTATAAAAATTTATTCTGGTGAAGGTGATGAAAGAAGGTTAATAACTGCTTCAAGAGATAGTAGTAAAAAATTAGATGAACTTGGAGTGTCTTATATTACTCCTAAGTTGACTGATGAATCCAATAAAGCATTTAATAAAATATTAGATAAAGCAAAACAAGGTGATGATTCTGCTATCAAGTTTGTTGTACTCTCATCTCAACAAGGATCATTAAATAAAGATTATTATAATCTTGTTGTTGATCAAAGTAGAGAAAATTTAATGGCTACAGAACAGTCTGTTAAAGCTGCTGAGGAAAAGTTAAGGCTGGCGAATAAACAAGGTGGTTGGTGGGACTTAATAACAAATCCCGAAGAACAGAATTTGATAGATGAGGCAGAACGTAATCTTGAAAATGAAAGAATACGGTTAGCTACTGCAGAAGGTGTTAAAAGAAATGTTCTCTCCCCTGCTACTAAAATTAAATATATTTTACCTGAGAATAGAGAAAGGTTTGTTGAAATCTTGCATGATCAAGTTGAGACAAATGCTTATGTTATGAAAGTTGAAAGAGGAAGAGATCCTGATACTGATGATTGGTCTATGTGGAATCCTAAAGGTTGGTTCTTTGGTTCTGATGAATACCTAGAAGCAAAAGAAGATTTGGCATTATCTGCTCATGATTATTCTGAAGGATTGAATACTTATGTAGATATGTTAGAAGATAAGCCTAAAGAGGATTTCATGAATAAATTAAGGTTTGATACTGCTGGTGAAGTTGATAGAAGAATTGAATTAGATGATGTAAGAAGTGATAAAAGAACAGGGTTTGAAAATATTGCTTTGAAAGAAACAACAAGAACTCATTTTTCTGTTATTGATAAGTTTGATGTTGCAAAAGAACATAATGATTATGATGAAGAAACTGTTGCTGCTGTTGCTGCTTCAAGAACATCTGAAAGAGAATTGAATTTAGTTATTCCAGAAGAAAGAGGTAGTTTCAGAGATGCCGGTACTGTAGAGAATGGTTATTTTGAAGCTAAGAAAAATGAGTTGGCTGTTTTAGCTAAAAAAGGTCGTAATGTTGAAGCTGATAGGGTTTTGGATGAATTAGTTGACATTATGGTCGAGGATAGGTTAGATGAAGAAGAAGAGATTCATGGTGGAAAAGATTTCGAAGTTGGAGCAGGTATTACTAATTATGGAGCTGCATATACTGGGGGAAGTATACTTACTAATATAAAAGAAGGTTTATATGGACTTGGCAGTTTAGTAGGACTTACTGATCATAGTACTTCTTCTGGTAAGTTAATGGAAGAGGTTCGTCAGATTAGAGATGAAAATACTGATTACAGAGTTGGTAAAGCTAGATTGAGACAGGAAGGAGCATCAATAGATGATCTTAAACCTAAAGAAAGGGATGCATTATTAAGCAGAGGTTATTTAGTTGAAAAAGATGATAAAGTAGTTGTTAATGATAAATATGATTATTCTGATGATTTGATAAAAGTACAAGAGAAATTAGATGATAATAGGCCGTGGGAGGTTAGTGCTGTAGGATCGGCTATTGCAAAAAGCACAAGTCCTTATGAAGTTAGTGTTATGTTTGCAGGTGCTTATACAATGGGTGCTGCCACTAATCTTGTAAATAGAGGTTATGGAGCATTAAAAGTACTTGAGGAAACAGGAAGAATAAGTGCAAGGGCTTATAAGACTCTTAATGTTGCAAGTAAAGTTGTTGGTCAAAGCATAATTCTTACTTCTTTTGCTTATCCAAGGGTTACATTTGAAATAAAGGGAAAGATTGAAGAATTAGGTTTTAGTAAAGAAAGCGGTTTATGGTTTGCACAAAAAATGATTGAAAGTGCTGAAACAACTCTTGCATTCAAATGGATCAATGCAATGCCTACTAGAAAAATGGCTGGTTCTGGTCTTATAGGTACTGTTGCTAGTGCGGCTACAAGTGCATTTGGTATGTCTGCTTGGCAAGAAGCAAAAGCTGTTGGTGTTAATTTTGTAACAGGCAAATATGATACTGGTCAACAATTGGCAGAAGATGTATGGGGTGCAGAAGGAAAAGCAGGAATATTCCAAAGAGTGTTGATTAATACTGCTGGTTCTATACCAACATTCTTAATACTTGAAGCAACACAAGGTGCTTCTGAAAGAAGAGCAGCAGAAACTAGAAGAGAAATACCTACTGTTAAGAAAACTTATGTAGAGACATTTAAATTAACTAGTGTAAGTGAATTAAAAACTTCAGCAATGGAAGTACAAGCAAATGTAGAAGCAAGACAAGTTGAAGCTTATAAAGCATCTCAAGAATTTGAAAATGCAAGGACCAAGCTAACAAAAGCTAAAAGCAAAGGCAAAGGAGTTGCAGAAGCAAGAACAGAGTTAGCAAGAGCAGAAGAAATTCATAAAAAAGCAAGTGATGCTTTAACACAAGCAAGAAAATCAGCAAATCCTGTACTAAAGGATTATTTTTCACAGGAATTAAGATTGGGTGAAGATAGTTTAGAAATGCTTAACTTGAATAGAGAAGCAAAATTAATGGAGTACGGAGAATACAAAACACAAGGAGATCATGCAAAAGCTGCTGAAGCAAAAGCAGAAGCATTGAATCTTCTTAAGGGTGTTGAAACGCGTCTTAGTGAACAACCTCAAACAAAAGAGATAAGTAAGAAATTAGATATGACAAGAGATTTGATTGCAATAGAAAGTTTAGAATTAAAATTAGAAGGTACTGAATTAACAACTTCTCGCGAAATTGTTGATACAAGGGCAGAATTATTTTCTAAAAGAAAAAGTCATCTAATAAAACAACTTTCAAATGGTGATTTAACAATAGATCAGTATGATCAATCAATGGCTGATAATGCTAATGAAGCATTAACTACTTTTGATATAAATATTAGATCTTTAGCAGATCAAAAAGCAGATCTTGAAAACAAAAGAGATAATGCTGAAAGAGAAATAGAACAATATACAGAAGCAAAGTTTGGAGCTGATGTTGAACAAGCAAAATTGCTTGATCAAAGAATTGCTGAAAGTAAAGTTGTTGTTAGGAATTCTAATCTTGAATTGGCAAGAGTAATAGATGGTGTGGATAATCTGAATTTCCAAGCTAGTGAAGTGTATAGAGAATTAGGTATAAAAGTCGATAAAGCACAATTCAGAGAAGTCATCAGACAAACAGAAAACATATACAAACAAGGAATAATTGGCGATGAAATAAGACAACTAGGACTTGAAAATGCGCCTAAAGAACAAGTTATAACAAAATTACAAGAACTTCATAATTTACAAAATCAAGAATTATTAAGAGGTCAAAAAGCTCAAGAAAATTTAATTTCTAAAGAATTAAGAAAAGGTGAATTGTCTAGAGAATTAGAGCTTTTACAAAAACAACATGGATTGTCAAGAGATATTGCTATATTAAATCAAGAAAGAATGATTGAGACTTTTGATAGTGGTAATTCTGAAATTATTACTGGATTTGAAAATACAATAGACATAAAAATTAATGAAATGAAATCTGTTTCAGAGGCTTACAATAGAGAGGTAAGATTAAGACAATTGTCAGAGCAACAAGTAAGAGGTATAGAGATTACTTCTATTGATGAAACTGTTAATTTTGAATCTTTAAATGAATTGCAAAATATGAGGAAAGCTGCTGAAGAATATGCAAGTAAGCAAGAAGTTGAAACAGGAAAAAAGCCCGATGTGTTTAGACAAGAAGTAAGGGTAAATGAACAAGGTCAACAAGAACAAGTTGTAGAAGTTAGAACTTCTCAGACTGAAGCTGTAAGATTTATTAATGATTTAAGTAGGAGTGGAAATTTTAGAACAGAGGTTGTTAATCCTGAAACTGGTCAAGAAATAAAATTATCTGAAGTAAGACAAAATGCTGTAGAAATTGTAAGTGAAGTTTGTAAAGATTTTATTTCTGCTAAGAACGATGCTAATAATAAATTGTATTTTAAAGAAGGTGGAGGAGAGTACGAAATTTCTTCAGATATGTTTGTTAAAGTAGTAGAAGGAACATTTGGTGGTCAAAAAATAATATCTGCGCCTGCTGGTGGTGGAAAATCAACAATATTGTTTGTTACTGGCCCTGCAGCTAGAGCAAAAATGACAGGAGAAACCCAGGTTATTTTGATGAGAAATGCAGGTGATTTGAATTCTTTTGAAAGTAGGGGTGCTAATACTTTCTTTGAGCAACAAGGTATAGAATATATTAGATATGTACATGGTGAAACCAAGGCAGGTGATTTTGTTAATCAGGTAGAGGCTGCAAAAGCTGCTGGTAAAGAAGTTGTAATAGGAACTACAGATAGTTTCATATTTTCTGATTTAGCAACAGAAGGACCAGAGATTAAAGTCATAGATATTATGACTAAGAATACAAACATATGGGCTGATGAAGTTGATGCAACACTTGCAATGGCTAAAACTTATATTTCTAATGTTGATGCAACAGGATCAACAGGCGCTCCTAAAGTTAAAATAGTTGAGTTAAGTACTTCTCAATATGAAGGTAAATTAGTATTAGATTCTTTTATGAAATCAACTGAGTTAGTCAAACATGCAACTGATTATGCAAAATCAACAGGTTCAGAATTAGTTGTTACAAGTGATGTAGAAGGAACAAGGCCTGTTTATAGTGATGCTGTGTTACAAAGATCTGCTGAGTTATTATATGTTCAAGATCAAGCAATGATGCAAGGCAGAGAAATTACTCTTTCAGAAGCTTCGAGAGAATTAGCAAGTACAAGATTGTCAAGTTCTGAACAACAATTAGCAAGAAGGTTCTTAGAAGGTAAATTATCTGATACAGATCTGCAACAGTTAAGACCAGGAACTGAATCAAGACTTGCGAATTTAGATGCTGCTGCTCGTGATGCCAGAACTACTGAACTAATTAGTGAAATGAACCAAAATTTTAGAATGGTAAGAGAATCAATGAACAGTCTTGCTGACTTTAGCACAAAACAACTTAGAAAAGATTTTGGTCCTAAATCTGATATGCAAACTGACATAGTTCCTTGGGAAAAGAAGACTGGCGAAAGTAGAACAGAATATTCAAATCCTTTTGATGCTTTGGCGTCAAAGTATGAGGCCTATAGAAAAGCTCCTGAGCTTTTCAATGGTATAGAACCTAATTATGGTGACATAGAAATAGGTGTTCAATCAATTGGAACAAACTCAATAAGAATATTGGCACTTGCACAAGCTCGCGGCAGTAATATTATAGGAGCAAGTGCTGCGCCTGGTGCACAAACATTAGCTTATGCTAAGTTATTAGGATTAGATGTTTCAGGTGTAAAAGCAAGCAATGCAGAAGTGTTTGGAGAAACAGGCGTGGTTAGGAATGCAGAAGGTATGAAACCTGTTGACGAAGTTATGCATGTTAGGTTTAAAAAGGGCGCTTTAAATGATTTGGAAGCAATAAAATTACAAGAATTAAAAACAAAAATGCCTGGGTCTAGTGAACTAGATCTAAGATTAGAAGCATCAAGACTTGCAGAAATCGAACATCAAGCAAGAGGATTAGAAGATGTTATGATTGCTTCTTCAGGAGAACGGAACACTCAATTTGAAACGACGCAATTTAAACAAGCTGTTGAAGCTGTTAAAAATGGTGATGTTGAAAATGTTAGATATGATTTTGAAAATCAAGTGCCTAGAACTTCTTTGGAAGGAATTGTTGATTATTTAACAACAACAAAGCCTGATTTGTTTACATCAGAAACTGCTAGAGAGTATTTTGAAACAGGAAGAATGAGTACTCATGAAGCTGCAGATTATCTTGTTTGGGAACAAATGGTTGAAACTAGGATGAAAAGTGGAAGATCTAGGCAAGTTGCAATACAAGATATACAAAATTTACCTTCAACACATCTTTATACTGATACTACTAAATTTATTTCAAAAGAAGCTTTGCTTTTAGGAGTGAAAAGGGCTCATTCAAATGCTGATTATTTAATAGAATCAACTTCAAATGATAATTATCAAATCTGGAAAAGAACTTCTGATGGTGGATTTGAAAAAGTAAGTCGTTCAGAAGCAAGAGATTTATTCAGTGAAAATAAATTCAAACCAAAGAATGATAATCTGGTTCAAGAATTTACTGCATCTGAAGTAAGTGATATTTATTTAACATCAATGAAAAGGTCTGGTGGTGTGAATGAAGTAGTTCTGTTGCTTCAGTCAGATTATTCCGTTGGTAAAGATCCTGCTTTCTTACCAAGAAATACACAAGGAATGACTTTTACAGATACTAGTGTTTCTGGTTATGATACTGTGCAAGCTGTTAAGAGAGGAAGAGGATCTGATACTGGTTTGTTAACAGGTCCTTTGAAAGGTTTTGAACAGCACACTTTGGTTGTGTTTGATGTTGAAGGTGGTGCTGAATTAAAACTTAGTGATGTTAAATCGTCTATACCTTCAGACACTGTCGCTATTGAAACTACTCAAAATTATGATTCTGTTAGAAAGATGTTTGACATGAATGACGAAGTTGTTCAAAGAAGTGTACATGAACAAGCACAAAGAAGAGTTCCTGAAGTTTTAGTAGTTAATGCTCTTCTTGAAGCAAGGTCACTTGCTATGGAAAACGGAAATATTGAAGCAGTTGCATTATTAGATAAAGCAAGGCTTGATTGGCAAAATAAAGTTGGAGCAAGGGATAGTTTTTATAGAGGTGAGCAAAACACTCTTAGATCATTAGACACTGAATATAATACTGCTCAAGATTTCTTAGATGCATTAGCTGGAAAAAAACAAGGTTTGTCAAGACCATTAAATGCTGAGCAATCAAGATTCTTTAGTGAAATTACTGCTTCTTTTAAATCAGGAGATGGTTTACAAGAGTTCTTTAATCAGCATGCTACGCCTGAGATAGGAAGAACTAGTTTGGAATTTGCAACTGAAGCTGTTGCTGAATTAAGAGGTACTGCACAAGGTAAAACTCTTGAACAAGCAAAACAAATATTTAAAGAAAATGTTTTAGCAATTGACCTTCCAGAAACTACTTCAAGTACTGGAAGAGCTGCAGAACAAGTTGCTTCAGTAGAATCATATTTACAAGAATTAGTCACAGAGCAACAAAGATCAACAACAGAATCTAGAGAAGTTGCTGAGCAAAGAAGATCCAGTGTCAGAACAAGCACACAAGAATATCTAGTTGATATGTCACGAGATGTTTTAACACCTGCAGAAGCTTCGTCAACATTAGCAGGACTTACTGAAATACCTCTTGCTGAAAGGCCTGCTGCAATTAATGAATTTGTTGTAGGATTGCCATTATCAAATCAAGAAAGAGATTCTGTTGCTTTAGATTTGAATACAAGGATTACAGTTGAAGAGTTGTATGGTCGTTCATATGAACAAGGAATCCCTGTAGAAGATTTATCTTCTGTTTATAATGATGCATTAACATTAACTTATGCTCAAGAACAACCATCACAGCGAGATCTATTATTTGAACAAGCAATCGAAGCATTTAAACAAAAACATGCTCAAGAACAAGCACTTGTTGAAGAACCTGTGTATGCAGAACAACTTCAAGAAGCTGCATTCTTTAATCCAGATTCTACAGCTATTGACAAAGGCTTTGTAAAAGAAAATAAATTTGATGTTAGCATTGTTGCTATGGAAGTTGAATCATTAGGTAGTGTGTTAAAAGATGCTTCTATTAGGAATACTGGTTCATTTAAAACTAATATTGATGGACAAGATTATGTTGTTGAATTAGTAAATAGTAATACTGGAACTATTGATACTACTAGAGCTGGTTATGAAATTGATACTGTTGAGAAAAAGATAAAGATATCAACAAAAACACCTTTTGATGTTACTAGTTTAATACAAAATGATAATACTTTCAAACAACAAAATAAAGAAATGACTAGGCAGAAAGCTAAACAAGCAGTGCTTACAACAGAAGTTGCACATGAATTTGGTGCTGCTGTATATACAATTAGGCATGGTGAAGATGTTAAAAAAGAAAGTGCAGAAGCACATGCATTTGGTGCAATGGTTGCTAAACAAGTTGCAAAGAGTATTCCTATAGAACTTGCAACTAAAGTAACAACTCAAAGAATGATTGATTTTGAAAGAGGTGCGAGTATTGAGAAACCTGTAATAGAACAAATTGAAAAAACAGAAACAAAGAAAACAATAACAAATAAAGATGAAATTGCTTATGTTCTTAATAATAATGATGATCCTGAAGTTAGTCTTAAAGTTGGTGATAAGTTGGTAAGGTCAACTGGTACTGAAAGGATTGTTAAATCTGTAGATGATAAAGGAGTTGTATTTGAAAGAGTTAGAAAAACTCAGCGTATAAAAGATTTTAGAGTGACTCCTATTGCAATTCCTAGTCAAGTTGATAGGATACAGAAAAGAGACGGTACTGTGTTGTATGAAAATGATGGAACAGAAGAAAGTATTAAATTGATTGCTAGTAGATTGCGTGATCTGCGTATTGATGATGAAATAGTAATAGAAGATACTATAAGAAGAGTAGGTGGTGCACAAGGTTTTGAAATAAGGTATAATGATGTGTACTATGAACCAAATACTAATAATGAATTAAAAACATTGAATGGTATTACTTCAATTGAGAAAACCGTTGAAAAGGTTGAACCTGTTGATGACGCATCTTTGAGAGAACAATGGGGTGGAGATGAATTAATTATTGAGGATGATTATGGAACTTATACATATAAAAGAGGAGACACAGTCAAATTAATTAGAGAGATTACTGTTGACCCTGAGACTGCAAAAGATATTATTGATAATAAAAAAGGATGGTCAAGATATTTATCACAAGAATTTAATGGTGATTTAGAAGCATATAAAGCTTGGTTAAAAGCACAAGGATTTGGACCAAGCATAATGTTGGGCCAAACTTGGAATACAGGTGGAATGGGAATAAGTACTTCTCATGTTACTGGTCATGATACTGGTTCATATCCTTTGTCTGAAAGATCTGATAAAATTAGTTTAATTTACCATATAGAAATTCCTGCTGAAAAAGTTGTAAAGGCTTTAGGTGAAGAAAGATTTATTGATTTTGATGGCATGTCTGAAAAACATGAAATAGAAGGAGTGGCAATACTACCTAAAGGTTTTGAACAAAAAGAAGATGCTATGGATTATGCATTTATTGAACATAGCCAAATTGAATTTGAAATTAGTTTTCTTCATGAAATACCTGAAAAATATATTAAAAATATAGTTACTAGGCCAGGAGGGGCAAGTGGTGAATTTGTCCAAGATTCTAGAGATGCCATCAATAATATGATGAAAGGTGATAGATTTATTTCTAATAAAGAATTAATAGATGAAACTATTACTACATTAAGATCAAAGATGCAGTCAAAAGTAGTTAAAGGTGATCCTAATAAAGATTTAACATCTGCTGAATATGTTATTGTTGTTAATCAAGAACTTTTAGAAAAAGCAATTAAAGATGTTGATTCATTAATTACAAAAACAAAAGATAATAAATTTAAACAAGCAGTTGAAAAAAATCCAGAGCTCGAAGAGTTTGTAAATATATTACAAGAATATAGTGATTTCTTGAATACAAAATTAGAAGAGATTAGTGTTAAACTTGTCGATGTTTCTGAGTTACAAAATCTTAGACAAGGTGATAAGATCATTGATTCAGAAGGAACTGAGAGAACTGTTAAGTCTGTTGATGATGATATTTTAGTGTTTGCAACACGTCAAGAAGGTTATGAACCTAATTTTATAGCAAATGTTCCTACAGTTACTATTCAAAGTTTAGAAGTTAGAGATAATTTAGGTAATTATAAACCATTGACTGGTTATGAAATGGCTAACAGGTTGAATAGTTTGAGTATTGATGATAGAATTACTTTTAGGAATGGAAAAATTTGGGAAGTTGGCGGTAGAACAGGAGTAGATTTAACATATACTGAAATATTTGATGAAGCAATAACTTTAGATGAATTACAAAACATGAATATTGTTTCTATTGAGAAAAAACATGTTGAACCTGTAACTTCTGTTGAGGTTTCTATTAAAGGAGAAAAACCTATTATATTAACAGAAGGTGAGGAAATAAGGATTGGCAGACAAACAGATAATGATATCAGGCCAATGCGTATAAGAATTTCTAGGTATCATGCTAGAATTTTTATTGAAAATGGAGAACTTTTGATCGAGGATCTTGATAGTTCTAATGGTGTTTTTGTTGATGGTGAAAAAGTTAAAGAGAATGAAGATAGAGAAAATAAAAAAGTAAGGCAAATAAGTGTTGATTCTAAAATCAATCTTGCGAATGAAGTAGATATTGACATAAATGAAATTAAAGAAGAGATTCAAGATACAGAAATAGTCATGCCATATGATGAACCAGAACAACCTGAAAGAGATTTGTATGATTTGTTAGCAGAAGTTGAAATGTTTGAAGCTCAAGCAAGACAAGATTTTGCAAAAGTAACTCCTAAACCAAGTTTATTTGGATTGGGTTCTGCGCCTAATTTAAAACATCTGTTTTCTGGTTGGAATAATCAAAGAAAAGCTAATAGTCTTAAGGAAAAAGCTAAGTTAATTGTTGTTGATCAAGAACCAGTTGATGATGAAATTAGTGTTGGCTTAGAATTTGAATTAGAATCAGGATTTATATTTAAAACAAAAACAAAGCAAAAAGTAGTGGGTCGTAGTTTTGATAATGGTTTTGTTATTGAAGATGAAGATGGCAATATAAAGAATATGAAGAGATATGAAGTAGAACAAGCAATTGCTAAGTCAAAAGGTTTGACAACAATGCATGCTTCTACTTCGTATGATGCTTTGATTAGCATACTAACTTCTGGTAATTATATTGCGTCAAGGTCTGGTGGTTCATTTGTTAATAAATTGATTGAATGGGCTACTGGAACAGATCAAACTAATTCAAGGTCTGTCACAGATTTAGATAGGAAGTTAATGCTAGAAAGTGATTCTTGGTTTAGGTTATGGGGAACTACAAAAAGGCCTGCTACACTTGGTTATTTTGAAAGAAAATTAATGGGCTATGGTAAAGATCCTGAAGTAACTTTTGTATTTGATGAAAATACTGACACTATTGAAAAACCAGGTGCTTGGAAAAGTTGGTTTTTCCAACCAAGTGCAGTTTATGTTTCTAACAAAGCTCAAAAGCAAATTTCAGAAATGAAAGAAATAATTGTTCATAGTGATGAAGTTTATGATAAGATTGTTAATGATAAGAACTTGATGAAGATTATTAATAATAATGGAATAAAGATTACAAGAGAAAGTTTTGCTGAAGATATAGGAATTGTTGAGTCTATTGCAGTAGGAGTAAGAAATACTTTACCATTAACAACTCCTTTAGCTTTAGTTGCTTCTCCTATTTCTGGTCCAGTTCTTGGTTTGGCTGCTATTGGTTCAATTGGTTTAGTTCCAACAGCATTTGATATGGGAAGTATAAGAGCATTATGGACTGCTGTAAAATCCATTGTAAGAGTTACAGAAGAACCAGAATTTGTAGAACAAATGGAAAGAGAAGGTTTAGATGAGGAATTTGTAGATGGCTATAGAAAATCATTAGCATCTATAAAATCAGCATTCCCTGAGGAATTCTTTGCTAAACCTATTTCAGATTCAGAACTAGGAATTGCAAGGTATGATGATGATGTATTGGGTAGTGGTAGTCCTTATGGTGTGTTACCATCTACTTTTATTGCTGCAAGTTATCCTGATTTGGATTCACTCGATTTAATGATAATTGGAAAAGCAGCAGAATTAGGTAATCCTGAAGCTCAACACATATTTGGTTATTTACTTGACAGGGCTGTTCTTGATGGAAAATTGAGTAAAGCACAAGCAGATAATGCAGCTGGTCATGAAGATTGGGCAAGAACTTTGTTAGAAGAAGCAACAGAAGACGAATTAACATCATTGTTACAAAATGATAATTATGGTTCTTGGAATGAGTTGATTAATGAAAGGTTTGATGTTTTAAAAGCTATTGAAAAAGATATTGAAAAAATAACAGCAAGGTTTACAAGATTTAAACAAGCAATTGATGAAATTGATTTAGATCCTGACGTGCTTGTATATTCACAATCAGCTGAAGTTGCTGCTGTGATTGGAGGCTTGAAACCAGCTTCTATGATAAATCCTTTTGAAGATTCTGAAAAACAATCTCAATTTGAAGATGTATTAAGCAGAGCAGGAATCAGGAGTGCTGTTGTGCAAGGATTTTATTATGAACAATTAGGTGGTTATGATAAAATATTAATGATATATGATGAAAATGAAGTAATTAAGGTTGTAAAAGAAAGTGAGTTGTTTTCTGAAGAAGAAATACAAGAAATTAGTTCTGATATACCTAATTATTTTTCTGAGTATTTTAAAGCTGATAGATCTAATCCTGATAGAGAAAGAATAGGTGTTGTACTTGGATTTTTACAAACTGATGTTGAATTGTTTATAAAAGAATTACAGATTGTAAATGAACTTGATCTTGATAGAGGTGACTTTGCTCATGCTTTATCTGTTAATGATCAAGAATATCTTTCTGAAGTAAGGGATATGATTGATTCTGAAGAAATAGAAAAGGATTTAGATGCTCTTGTGAATAGAGGTGGTGCAAAAGTAGACGGATTGCTTGGTTCTCTTGGTTGGGCAACTTATGTTCCTGGTTCACAAGAATTAAGAAATTTTATTGCAAGGTATAAAGCATTATTTGAAATTCAAAAAGACGCGTTTATCAGAGATTATTCTGAAGCAAAAACAATTAACTCATTTTATAATTATTTTAGACAAAGATTCAATAGAAGAGTAAGTGAAGAAGATATAATCATACATACTGAAAGTTTAATGGTAATATATGATTTAGATGATTATGATGATGCAAGAAAACTTGTAATGTTTCTATTTGAAATAGATGTATTAAGAGACTTGATTGAAAAAAGAGAAATGCCTGAACTATCAAAAGAAATTAGAAAATATATGATTACTGTGCCTGTCGTTGGTTATAGTCAAGCTTATCTAGATATGATGGATAATTATAATTCTTTGATGAGTGAAGATTTTGAACAAGGACTTGAAGTCATGTCTGATCTTGAACAAGAAGTAATGCAAATGTTTTATAAAGATGAAATAACTGAAGATGAATTTAGAAAATTGTTTAATGTTGATTGGAGAAATTTTGAAACTGCTTATAAAATAGCAGCAACTAAAACATTGATTGGTTGGTTTGATTATTTTGATGATAATACTCAAGAAGGATTTAACACAAGAGTGCAAATTATTCAAACATTGCTTATCATGGGTGAAACTCCTGAAAATTTAGAGTTTTTACAAAATACATTCAAGAAAAAGCCATTGATTATATCTGTATTTTCTGAACAAAAGTATTATAATGAAGAATTGTTAGATGGTGTTATAAATAGATTAGTCTCAGAAGGTGTTGATGTTGATTATGATTTTATGGCTAAAGTAATACCTTCTGAACTTATGACTCTTGAAAGGAGAATTTCTTTAGATAGTCTTGTGCAAGAAGCTTTAGAAGATTATGTTGAAACTGAAGCAATTGAACTAGAGAAATTACAAATAGAAATAGAAAAAATATGGTCTGATCTTACTCGTCTTGGTGTTAAAGGCGATCTTGACTTTATTTCAAAAAGAATGACTGACTTGTTCTTGGAAACAGGGCATTATGATCTAGACATTCTTACTTATTTAGAAGAATTGTCTGATGATAAGAACTTGCTTGTGGCAGGTGTGTTGCATGATATTGGTAAAACAGGGCCTGTTGACATATCTGAAAAAGGAATAATGGCTTCTGAAGCTATTACTAAGATATTTGGAATAACAGGTGTTGTTGGTGTTGGAATTGGCAAAGAAACAAAAATAAGAGATTTCTTTGATGCTGCTGTTGAAAAAGATAGATTGAGTTCAGAAGAAAAAGAATATTTAATCAGAATACTAAGAAATGTTGAAAATCCTTTTACTAAAAATAATTTTGATATTGATAATGATAAAATGGGTGATTTCTGGGATTCACATGTCCTGTGGGGTGTCCAAATACTTAAAAAAGTAGGGGTAAGTAAAGAAGTGATTGACATAATTTCTCAGCACCATAGAATAGATGCTTATGCTGATAAATCATTTGTATTATATGTTGATGTTGATGCAGAGACAATCGAAAGAATACCAGGCGATCAAGCAACTTCTGAACAAAGACAAATGTCTGAGTTAGGTAAGTTGTTGTTAATTACAGATAAGTATGAAGCTTATAGGACAAGAAGTAATCTTCCTGTATCCACTTCAATTAACATAATTAAATTGTTTATTGAAAAAAGTGTATTAAAAGGTGAATTTGATAATGAGATGTCTAAGCTCGTTGAAATGGCTGAAGATATTGATGGGCTTGTTGTTGAAGATGAAGTTGAACAAGAAGAAATAAGCAGAGAAATTCAACTAGAACAAGAGATAAAAGATTTAAAAGAATCTACTTCTGGCACTACATTAAGTCTGTTTGGTGCTGGCACTCTTCACCGTTTTGCTCGTAATATCAAATTATGGTATAAACAAACACAGCTTAATGTTTTGAGACAAGAAATTATAGAAGGAGAAGCAAGTATTGATGATTTAGTAAGACAATTATCAGATGACGATCCTGAAATCAGGTCGAGTGTAAGGAGTATTTTGATTGACATGGGTGAAGATGCTGTTGTTCCTTTGGTAAGAGGCTTGGAACAGGGCGTTGTTTATGAAGAAGATTTTGAAAATATTATAGGAATTATAGGTGAACGTGCACTTGATGAATTGTATTATATTACTGATATTTCAAAGTATAATAATGCTCTAGATTATGGTGAAACTCAACCTTATTTTATAGAAGGTAAGTATCGTGCCTATGATGATTATAAGTTTAGTGATGAAACTGTTGATAAGATCTATGAGATTGTTGATAATATTGATGAAGATTTTATGGAACGAGATCCAGAATTAATCATAAGACGGTTGTCAAGTTCTGATGAAAGTGTAAGAGAAAAAGCATTTGATGAATTAGTTGCTTTAGGAGATTATGTTGTCCATCCTTTAGCAGTTGCATTAAGTGAAGAATTGGTCTCAGAAAATGATTTTAGAGTTATTTTGTTAGAAATAGGTGAACCTGCTTTAGAAGAGTTGAGAGATTTAGATAGTCAAGGAGATATTGGTGATGGTTATACTACGCCTATGTTTGACTATCAAATTTATGATATTGCAAATGAAGTTGCTGATGAGATTGAAGAAAGTTTAGAAGTTGAAGAAGAGGTTGAAGAGGAGATTGTTGTTGAGGAAGAGGTTGAAGAGGAGATTATTGTTGAGGAAGAGGTTGAAGAGGAGATTATTGTTGAGGAAGAGGTTGTTGAAGAACCTGCAGAAACAATTGATTCAAAAGCCTTGATAGAACAATTATCTAGCTCTGATGAGGATGTAAAGAAACAAACATTTGATGAGTTAATTGAATTGTTTGATAAAACTAATGATGAAGCAACTAAATTGGAAATTATTAAAATCTTACTTCAGACAGAAGGTAATTCTGATGTTGTTAGATTATTGATTAAATCATTTGATGATACTTATTTAGATTATGGATTAAAACTTAATATAATAAAAACTTTAGGAAATTGGAAGGATTCAGAAGCTTCACAATTTTTAATTGATTTATTAAGTAATGATGATTATACATTTTTTGCAGACGATGCTTTGATTAAGATAGGTAGACCATCATTATTTGAATTGAATAAGGTTCCAAAGTCCTCTCCAGATTATGATAATGCTCAAAAGATTATTAAAACTCATCATTTGCAAAATAAACAAAGAGAACTTGATATCCTAAGAACGTATTTTAAAAGAGGAATGCGTAGCATTGAAACTTTTATTATTGATGATTTGTCAAAAGGCGATCTTGATTATAGAGATAATGCATACAATGTTTTGGTTGAATATGGTTCACTTTCTGTTCTTCCTTTGATCACTTCATTTCAGAGAGGTTATATTTCAGAACAAGATCTTGAAAATATTTTGGTTGATATAGGTGAACCTGCAATCATTCGTTTACATAATGTTATGACTGTATCTAAATTTAGTAATGCTGAAAACTATAATCTATATTTAGCTAAGCATTATGAATTATCTGGCATTAGTTTTAAGGATTATAAATTTAAGGATATTGTAGTTTTAAAATTAAATAAAATTCTTGACCGTATAGAGGGTCGTACTCCTTCTTATGATCTTGATGATATACATATTTTGGTTAAAGGATTGCGTAATGATGAACAGGCTATAAGAGAATACGCATTTAGCTCATTAGTAGATTTTGATAAAGATGTTGTTATTTCTTTGGCTCAAGAATTAAATGATGATTCAATCTCTGTACAAGACTTTAAAGACATAATAATTGAGATTGGTGAACCTGCTTTAGAAAGATTAGAAAATTTAGACAGATTTACTCGAACAGGTGCTGAGCAAGATTATGTTTATAAACAGTTTAAAGATTATGTTTATAGAATTGCAGGAGAAGCTTCAAAAGAGATAAGGTCTAATTTGGAAGAAGTTTCAGAACAACCAACCCAAACACTCAACCAAATCGGCGAACCATCTATCTCTGCTTCGTTTACAAGTATTAGTGTTGAATATCCTAGATCATTGAATAGTATTAGTTTGCAAGGCAAAACATTCATACCAAAAACAGAGTTCCATGTAACATTGATTGGATCTGGTCATAAACTTCCTAATTTATTGATAGATGCTGTTAAAGCAAAAGCAGAGAATGAAGGAGAAATATTGTCAAAGAATAAAGCAAAGAAACAAGCAAAAGCAATTCTTAAAGAAATGATTAGCGAAGCTTTGTTAGAAACTGGTGGGTTTGAGATAAAGTCTCTTGATGAGTATAGATATGTTGAAAAACAAGATAAAACAACATACATCCAACTTGTTGATGTTGATAAGTTAGAAGAATTTTATTCAAGACTAGATCAGAAAATACAAACATATGTAGGTAATGATAAAGTAATGGTTAGTAGAGCTCCTGCGCACATTACTTTATACACTGGTGAAGATGGTGGTGCAATTGGTTTAGTTAGCCCAGAACAGTTGCAAGAGTTTTCAAGAGAAGCAAGTGAGCAAGAAGTTGGTGTGTTGAAAGATGAAAAAGAGGTTGAAGAGGAGATTCTTGTTGAAGAAGAAACTGTTAAAGAAATGGTTGTTGAACAACAATCTGTTGAAGAAACTGAACCAGACAAAGTAATAGCAACAGCACGAGACTTCATTGATATATTCGCTGAAATGTTTGTAGATGAACTGGTTTCTAATAGAGATGTTAGAAAAGTTGCAGTTCCTGTTGCGCAAGTTGTTTCAAAAGTAGTTAATAAACAAAATAAAATATCTGTAGCAAGGTTGATTAAACAAGGAATGATTCCAATTGTTTCAGGAGAAGATTTGGGAAATGTTGAACATACTAAAAATAAGATCAATGATATAATAAAACAATTCCCTGATGTTGATAGGCCAGTAGTTGAATTGATTACTAATTCAATAGATGCTGTAAAAGATAAAACTCAGGATCAAAGAAAAGTTGATGTTGAGATAAATAATAATGGGTTTAGTGTAAAAGATGAAGGAATTGGGATGAGTCTGGATACTCTTTTAACAAGGTTCCTAATACCTTTTGTATCTGGAAAAGAATCAGATTTATTAGATGAAGTAGTCAGCATAGTAAAAAATGTTGAAAGAGGACAAGAAGAAGCAGTTCTTGATCAGATCAGACAAATTGTTGATGAAAATCTAGAAAAAGATTTATCAGAATTTGAAAAATCACAGCTAATAGAGATAGAGAAAGAGCTTGATTCTATGAAAATGGACAAGGCTAAGTTAGTAGACATAAATAGATTAATAACTTATACTGGTAGGTTTGGTGTCGGATTTTATTCTGTGCTTAATTTTATAAAAACAGAAGATGATTCAGTTACAGTAAAAACTTCAGATGGAAAAGAAACATATGCTGTTAAATTCTTTATTGAGAATGATGAGTTAATGGTTGGAATCGTAAGATTGCCATTAGAACCAAGAGGAACTACTGTTGATGTTAAATCAGAAATTAATAAAGATCGTATGGAAAATCTTGTCCAAACAATGCTTAAATATAATACTTTTGCTTCTGTTATTGTAAATAATGAACAAGTAAACAAAGACATATTAGATCGCGATAAGTTTAAAAGAGTAGAAAGTTATGATACTATCTTAGATTATTCAAAAGAACAAAATGATGGTGAAACTAAGGTAGTGCTTGTTGTACAAGGTGTTGAGATTTTATCTGAAAATATTAAAGCTCACGGACTTCCAAAAGAAATTGTTCTTAATTATCCTGCAAGAGTAGGATTGCCAATATCTAGAGGACAAATAGAGATAAATGATTATTTTATTGGAAAAACTGTTGAATTGATTAAGTCAGCTTCTTACCAGACAAACGGGTTAGAATTATTAAGTGCTCTTTATCCTGCATTACAAAGATTAGAAAAAGAATTGAGCATGGCTAAAAAAGGCGTGCTAACAAAGCCTTTGATTAATGAATTTAATAAATTGACAAAAAGAACTGATAAACTCTTGTTACCATATTCAAAAGAGTTTCAGAGTCTTGATCTGGAAAATGTAGTTTTTGTTAATCCTAATTTGTTAAAAGATTATAAGCTGCCTGTTCATGAATTTGAACAATATTCTGAGGAAGAAGGACCTCTGCCTATATTACTTCCTATATTGCTTGTTGATTTTAAAGATGATTCATTAATTGTAAAACATGATAATGCAATATTTTTTAATAGAAAATTTGTACCAGTTGATGGAATAGATAAAGCACTTGTTAATGTTTATTTAATTGCTGATAAAATAGGAGTTTTGCCTTATTATGGTGAGAAAATTGAATTAGAAGTAGAGGATGAACTAGTTGACTCTTCTGAAATCAGTGAGACAGAAGTTGAAGAACCAATAGTTTTAGATGAAACAGAACAAGATGATCTGGATTATGTTTTAGAAGAAGGACAGATAGATGATAGAGTCACACAAGAACAGTTAGAGTATTATGAGGAGAATTATAAAAACATAATAAGATCATTAAGGGAAAATTCAAGATTAAATCCAGACCTTACAAAAAGATTAGCAGACGTATTATTTTCATTTAGAAACCTAAGATTATCTGATAAACTTTTTGTTGATATTTCACAAAATGGTGAAACTAGATATTATAATGATCTTACGAAATTCCGTAAGGAAATATTAGAAAAAGGCGTGTTGACAACAGAAGAAGGCAACACATATCATGAGATTTATTTAGAAGGAAGTAATTTGGTGGCTACAGAAACATCCTCTGGTAAAACTTTTACAATTAGTCTTGATGATATTTACAATGAACATGCTGTTTCTAAATTAGGCAATGATTTATATGATAATGATATTAAGGTCAAATTCCCTGAAACAAGATTAGAAACAATTGGGTCAAGAAAAGCATTGTTTAGTGAAAGAATAAAAAGTGAATTTGAATTGGTAGGTACTGGCAAAAGTCTTGATAAAACATTGTTTCCAGAACAATCAAGAACATTTGCAGCTGTGTTTAATACTTGGATAAGAAACAGGGATCTCTTTTCACAAGGTTTTGCAATAGATAATGATTTATTCTATTTAAGAGGTTTTGAAAGAGCACTTGAAAGAGATGGATATAAATTAGAATATGAATCAATACTAGCAAATATTGCAGAAAGCAATGTTTTTATTGATGGTGAAGAGTCATCAGAATTAATAAAAGAATTTGTTTTAAAAATAAATGAGTTCTATAAAACTTTGTCACCGGAATATTTTATAAGACTAGGATTTCCAAAAGAAAAAGCAGAATTAATTTATTCTAATTTAGGCACATCATTAGATAGTTTAGAAAGTGATGTTATAAAGATACGTGATTTTAGGAAAAATAATCCTAATTATGTGGTCACACTTAAAAATGAATTAGAGTTAGTAAAAAATGATGAAAATTTCAAATTAATTCGTAGAGACATTCTTGAAAATGATATAATAATGTTAGAAGAATTTATAGAAGTATTACAACAATTCAATGATCCAAGAACTCAATTGAAAATCCTTGATAATATGGTGGGAGATGGATTTTCAAGTTATAGGGTGCCGACTCAAAGACAAGTGAAAAGATTAAATAATCCTAATTTTATTTCTTTTATAAATTATTTAGATGAAAATAAGATTGCTTCTAAAAACTTCATATTTTATTTTCTATTTCCAAAGGTTTTTGAATTCGAAACAAACATATTTTTTGATGAAATCTATTCTCCTGAATTTTTAGAAAATATGAATGAATTTGTTGGTGAAAATGATCCGCATGACGTGAGTTTATTACATAGATTCCCTCATAAGATGGAAGATTTCCAAAACCTTATAAATTTAATGATTTTAGTTTCACATGATAAACCAAAATTAAAACAGATATATGATATTTTAAAGAATCGTGAAATTAATTTGTTCTTTGCTGCATCAAGACCTATTTATGGAATTGAAAAAATAACTGGTTATGATATAGATGTTAGAAATAAAATTTACAAAGATGCGCGCGATTATTTGGCTTATCGAGTATTTATTTATTTAGTTTTAATTGATCCTGAATTAGTGAAAATTATAGGCGAAGATGCGATACATGATAATTTTCATGATTTATTAAAAACATTAGAAGTTATACACGGATTGCATATTGATAATGAGAAAAAATCAAGGCTAATAAAAGATATTGCTCCTTATCTGTTGCGCGGAGTTGAAAGCGGATTTTCAACTGATAATATAAATGTATTACTTACAATTTATGATGATCCAAAACCAATACTAGATTATCTTTCTGATAAAGATGTTAAGATTGTTAAAGAATTTTTTAGATTTTTAGAAGTTTCTTTTTTAAGGAGTTTTAGAAATAAAAAAGCCAGAGATGCTATGAATAAATATTCTACTGCTAATAGTATAGGAACTTGGGTGATAAAAGGAAATGATCCTGTATATATTTCTAGACTTATTAATGAAATACCTAAACAAAATGCAAAAGATGCAAAAGTGCTTGCAGCAATATTTGACAGAATTATTAATTCACAAAATGGAGATCATTTATTACACGTGTTTAGTATAATGATGTCAGAGTTTTTTTATAATATTGATAAACCGCGCGATATATCAAAAGTTCATAGGGATATAAGGCCTTATGTAATGTATTTGACACAAGATGATTCTGAACAATTAACAGAACTAAATCTGGATAAAATAGTTGAATTAGATGAATATTCTAATAAGATTCCTATGACAAAATTGATCTTCTCATTTTTACAAAAACAAGGAGATGAGCTTGACAAAGAGACAGATGAACTAATATTGAGCAGGCTTGAAAAAGCAATTAAAACAGAACTTGGAAAAGAAGCAAAATCTTCTGCAAGAGGGGATATACAAAGGTCTGCGCAATCACAAGCAGCAAATCAATTTATATTTTTAAGAGAACTTACGCAGAATGTTATTGATGAAGTTATTAAAACAAACGCCCCTTTAGAAGAAAGAGTGTTTGATATTACGACGCACTTTTCTAAATTAACAGATGAGGAAACAGGAACAATTGATGATTATCTTGTTCTATCTCTTGAAGATAAATTAGGCATGAACTTGAATACTCTTGTTAACTCATTGCTTATACCAAGAAGTTCTTCAAAAAGAGGTGTAGAAGAATTAATAGGGCAATATGGACAAGGTTTCTTTACACTATTAAAAGAATCGCGACAAGTATTGATTAAATCTTCAATAGGAGATGGAAAAACAGCATACATTAAACTAAGTCCTGTAAAAAATCATGAAGATAAAATTGTTGATGTTTCAATAGATATTGAATATAAAGATGAACAATATAAAGGAACAACTATCCAATCATTTATTAAATCAGAATTACCTGAAATGGATTCTATATTTATTAAATCTTCTGCATTTACTTATAATGGGTTGGTTGATCCAAATATTGTTAAAATAAGGTGGAATGGAGATGTTATTAATGATAAGGTAACAGAACCAGTTAGTACTGTTGTTACACCTTATGGAGAAATTAAGTTTTATGAAGTTGCAGGCGAAAACACGCTTACGCAAAGTGGATTGTATATAAAAGAACTTGATGTTGATTATAAAATCTATATCCCTGAAAAGATAAGAGGAATTCTGTTTGATCATGGTATTGTGATTGATCTTCCTAATTCGATAACATTAACACAAGATAGAACAGATGTTGCAAATAAACAAGATGTATTAGATGATATAGGCAGGTCAATTTCTTTTGCTTCTATACAAACAATTGTGGAATTGTTTTCAAGAGGTGAGATTAATCTTGAAATGCTGCCATATGATTTTGTGTATAATTATCGTTCGTATTTAAAACATACAAAATCTTCTAGAATTAGTATTGATCTTGATGCATTTTTAAGAAACGAGGTGGATAAAATTGATGTTGAAGATTATATTCAAGATCATGACCTTCTTGTAAGTTTGATTTTATCAATTCCAATGCCTAGTTTAAGAATAAATGATAATACATATTCATTGATAGGAGTGTTAGAAGCACTTGATTATGGAGAAGTTAGTTTAGATGACTTGCCACAAGGACTTGCAAATCTGATAGATGAACAGAAAAAACAATATGAATTATCTAAGGAACATCAGGAAGATGTTGCAAAAGATTGGGGAGTTTCTAAGAAAAGGCATGACACTTCATTACCAGAACAAGTAGAATCTGACATGGATTCTTATTGGGCATTTATTGAATTTTCTGAAAGAATTGCAAATTTGATATATCCTGAGAAACAAGGATTTGATTTTACATATTATTTAAATACAGATGGTTCGAATGCACACGCATTTATTGATTCTAACAGAGTAGGATGGAATCTTATTGCTTCATCAAGTCTTGTTAAAGAATTTTCAGAACTAATAAAAGGCGATGAAACAAATGAAGCAGTAATACAAAGCATTGCTTCAACTATTACGCATGAAATAACTCATTCAAGAGAAAGGACTGAAGAATTTTCACATGATGATAGATTCTATGAAAGACAAAAAGAATTTATCTTATCATCAATACATGAAAGAGAAGAAGTTAAAGAAATTTTGAATGATATAAGAAATAAATATAAAGGAACATATGTTGATGGAAGAGAATTCTTGATTTTCCTATCAACTGGTGAAGAAATTGTTGTTGATGAAGATAAGATCAGGGCTGATGAAAAAGAAGTTGATGAAAAAGATGAAAAAGAAAAGATTGCTGCTGAAACAATTGAACCAGAAGCTGAAAAATCAGAAGAAATCCAAAAACTTGAAAAAGAAATCGCTGAGCTTGATTCAAAGATTGAGCCTAAGATAAGCATGCTTGCTACTGGCACTGCTAAGAATTTGTATCATTCTGCAGTTAGGTCGAATAAGAAAAGACAGCTTGATAATTTGAGAGAAGAAGCTGACGAAGTTGGTGTTTTGAAAGATGAAGTTGAAGAAGAAAAATCTGTTCAAAAAATACAATATGATAAAGGCAAAATATCCCGAGGATTATCTGAATTTGGTTTGACACCAAAAGAAGTTATGCCTGTATTAGGACCCATGCTTAGCACTGGGAAAGAAGTTCAATTCAATGATGTCAAGGCTAAGTTTAAAGATTTGTTTGAAAACAAATTCCCTGCTCCTAAAGATTTTAATAAAAATATTGGTAAGTTCTTTGGATTGATAAAAAGTTCAAAGATTGTTCCTGTTGTTGAAGAAAAACCTGTTACTAAACAAGAGGTTATAGAAGAACTTGTTGATGAGATAGGCATTGAACAAATAAATGAATTAGTATCCCAATCAAAAGATGAAATCAAAGGTCTTGAATCTTTATTACAGCAATATTATGTTGGGGAAGATGCTGTTACATTAAAAAAAACAATAGATAATGTAATCAATAAGTATGAAGGAAGAATTACTTCTGCTCTTAATAATAAATATAATTCTGCAAAAATAACATCTCTTTATGGATTATTGTTTGAAATAGCAAGGACCAAAGATATTTTTGCACAAAAGCTTGAAAAAATAGATGTTGCTCAAGAAGAAATACCAATAGAATTCATTGGTTTTAAGAAAAGTGATTTTTCTGTTGAACCTAGTAAAGTTATGAAATCTTCTATTAGTGCTGATGTTCCTATTGTAAGAAATGGTAAGTTATATGTTTATGAAACAAAGAATTATCCTAGAATGGCTCTTGGTTCAACTAGACAGAACAGAAACCAAGTGCTTAAGTATCAAAAAGCAATAGAAGAAGGATTAATAGATGGTGCCACTGTTGAATTGAGTGGAAGAATTGATAGATCATTTTTAACATGGGCCACAGGTGCATTAGTAGGGCAAAAGCCTTGGATTCCTGATGTAGAAATAGTGTATAATCTGTTGCTTCCAAGTGGAGCTAATTACAGATTTGTTTTAAAACAAGTTGTGAAACGTAATGGATTAAAATTTACAAATGATGACCAACATTATACTGGTGAAGATTGGGGAGTTATCAAAGGTGTTCAAAAATCTATAATGGATGGAAGTATAATTCATATTGTAACTAATCCTGAATTTGGAGATGTTTCTGATGAATTAAAACCTCTTTTAAATGATCCAATGAATATTAAATCTGTGGAATTATTTGCAGAATATGAAACTGCAAGAAATAATGCTATGTGGAAAGCATTCAAAGCAAAAAATGTTTATATTAATGAAATAAATGAGAATAGTGTTTTAACAGCTGACATAAGCAAAGATTCTATTGAAAATATTGTGATAGGTTACCAAACTTATCTTGCAAACAATCCTTTAATTGCAAAAATTAAACAAAATTATATTTTAGAAGAACCTAAAGTAAATGTTGTTGTTGAAAAGATGATGGCTGCTGCAAAAAGTATAAAAGATTTTGAATCACAAAGACTATCAAGTGAAGAAGAAAAGCAAAGAGTAAAAGAAAGAAAAAGATTAGGTTGGACAGGAAGACCTGAAGGTGTTTCTTTAGATTTAGAACACATAATGTTAGATGTGATACAGGAAGTTAATAAGAAAAAAGGCAAAAAGGGAAGAAGCTATGATCAACCAGAAAGGTTTAAAACGCTTGAACAGTTTATTGAAAATCTTGACAATTCTGATATTGATAGAAGGACTATTACTGCAACTATTTATGATCCTCAGACAGATAAACAATCAATAAGAGACATTAAATCAGATCAACAATTGGCAAAACTTGAAATGAATTTATTAAGAGAAAATGAAAAAATATTCTCTAAGTATTTAGATAATCTTGATGCAAAAATAAATGAGTTGGAAGAAACAGAAAGCAATGAATTACAAATTTTAAAATCTCTTAAACGCGGTTATGAACTTCAGCAAAAAAGAATACAAGGAATAAGATCTGAGATAGGGGAAATAAAGAAAGAAAAAATTGATGTGATTAAAATAGCTCCTGCTAAACCTGATGGGACAGGTGCAAAGACTAAGTCAGAAGTTTCAGCAGAATATGATACAAAAGAAAAAGCATTGTTAGAAGATTTAGTTAAGGTTTATGAAAAAGAATTAAAAAATGGTTGGGAAATAGTTTCAAAAAGAATAATAGATGTTAAAGATGAAAACATATTAAAAGTTATTTATGCAGTTACAGCTGACGGAGAAATAATTGTTGATGAAGAAGTGCTTAAAGCAGAGATGTCTGGGAGAGCTGCGCATTCAGAATTAGCACAAGGAAGAAACATATATGGTGCAGGAGAACTTGTATTTAAAAAGATTAATGGTAAATGGGTTTTAGTTGAGATTAATAATTGTTCTGGTCATTATAGACCAAGTGTTGAAACAACGAGATATGTAAGAAATGTTATTAAAGAAAAAGGTATAGAAATCAGTAGAATAGTGTTGAGGAATTCACTTTTAAGAGGAGCGCCAGAAATCTCTATATTTGATATTAATGTTGATTCTGAAGTGCAAAATAATTTAGAAGATGCTTTGAATCATGCAAATAATGTTTTGCCTGATGATCAAGCAGAATCAAAGCCTTGTTCTAATTGTATTAATTGGAAACTTTATAAAGAAATTATTAAAAAGAAATTTAATTTAAATGATGAACAACTTGATAGATTTATAAATCTTCATTGGTCTGTTGACGCACTTGATTATTTATTAGAAGGTGATTCTGATAATTTGTATGAATCTGTAAAAGAAGCAAGTGAAAAAGGATTCATTGATACTGAATTTGAAAAACAAGTATTAGAATTAATAAAAAGTTATGAACCTGAGAATAATTTTTTAGTTGAAGAAGAAGTTGGTGAAGAAGTTGGTGAAGATGTTGACGAATTGTTCCTAATATTAGAAGGTATTTATGATGATTATGAAATAGAGGATAGAATAGAAGTTGCTAAAAAACTTGGCAAACTTCGTGATCCTAGCTTGGTTAAGCCTTTGTTAGATTCATATCATTCAATTATTTTCTATGATGATCTAAAAGATGCTATAATTGATGCAATTGTTGAAATTGGTAGGCCTGCAATAATTGAATTAAAGAAAGCTCAATTAAGTGGTGACTTTCGTTTAATTAATTATGAATTTCTCCAGAGAATTATTAATTCTATTAATGAAAAATATCCTGCTCCTGAAGACGAAGTTATCAGTGATGAAGAAAAACTCCTAAACGAAGAAATTTCTATAAGAGTGTCTGATAGATTAGACGATGTAGAAGATTATGTTGTTTATAGGTATGATGATGATGAAGAAAGTTATTTAGAATGGTCTGACAGAAGATTACAATTAGAACAAGAAGTAGATGATTTAAGAAAAGAAATAAGACCAAGAATTAGTATGTTAGGCTTTGGTTCTGCTGTTAATCTGTATAAATCTGTTGCTTTATGGTTTAAGGAAAGGGATCTTAGAGAATTAGAACAAGCAATTGAAGAAAGAAGAGCTAGTGTTTATGATTTAGTAAAAGAACTATCAGACAGTGATTCTTATTTTAAAGCTAGTGTGCGCCAATCTTTGATTAATCAAGGTGTTTTTGCTGTTGTTCCTTTGATTCGTGCATTTGAAAAAGGCACTATTTCAGCAGAAGATTTTGAAATAGTTATTCTAGGACTTAATCAAAATTCATTTAATCAAATAAATTGGGTATTAGAAATTTCTTCTTATGACACTCCTGAAGAATATATGAAAAATATTCCTTACTCTCCAGATGATATATATTATGATTTAAGAGATTACAGATCAATCTATTATGATAATAAATTTAGTGATGAAACTATTAATAAGATTAAATCTATTCTTGTTTATGATGCTTTAAGAAATAAAAATCTTAGAGAAAAACGTGATGCTTTAGAAAAAATGGTTGAAACTGGTGATGCGAGTTTAATTAAGCCATTAATGGAGTATTATAATAGGGATAAATTTTATAGATTAAATACAAGAACAAATAAAAATGAAGAATTAGACTATGAAGATGCTATGAGTCTCAAATCAGACATACTTTCTGCTGTTTATCGTATTGGACAAAAATCTGACATTGAATTAGCTAAAACAGAGCTTATGAATGTATTCCCTACTAATAATTTTATGGTAGATAGTAGAATGCTTTCTTATTTTGAAGAAATAGGCGATAGAGACGTTTATAAATTATTGTCACAAGAATTAGCAAAATTAAAATCAGAAAATTACTTTGATCCTTATTATGGTAAAGATTACTTTGGATCTGTTGTTGATGCTGTAAATAATATTGGTAAAAAGATAGGACCTGAAGAAGTTACCAAAGTTCTTAATGAAAACAAAATCCCTGGCTATTTGAATTCTTTGAGAAGTAATAATCTTAGAGAAAAACGTGATGTTTTAGAAAAAATGGTTGAAATGGGTAGTGCAGATCTTATTAAGCCATTGATGGATTATTATAATGAAGATAAATTTTATAGATTCAATGAAAAAACAAATGAAAACGAAGAATTAGACTATGAAGATAGTATTAGTCTCAAATCAGACATACTTTCTGCTGTCTATAGTATTGGACAAAAATCTGACCTTGAATTAGCTAAAACAGAGCTTATGAATGTGTTCCCTACTAGTAATTTTATTCTAAATAGCAATTTAATATCTTATTTTGAGGAAATAGGTGATAGAGATGTTTATAAATTATTGTCACAAGAGTTAGCAAAATTAAAATCAGAAAATTACTTTGATCCTTATTATGGTAAAGATTACTTTGGATCTGTTGTTGATGCTGTGAATAAGATTGGTAAAAAGATAGGATCTGAAGAAGTTGGTGTGTTGAAAGATGAAGTTGAAGAAGAAGTTTCTCCAGAAACATTAATCGAACAATTAAAAGATGAAGATTCTAGAGAAGATGCGTATAATTCATTGGTTGAATTAGGTGATGAAGTTGTTCTCCCATTGGCAAGAGCATTAGAAGATGGATTAATTTCAAAAGATGACTTCAGAAATATCTTGATAGAGATTGATTTTGATGCACTTGATGAATTAAATATTATTATGTCTAATCATATGTTGTATTCAGATATTAACACTATGGAATTGGTTGATTTTGATTATTTTTTCGATGATGAAGATGTTTATGATTCAATAGAATATTGTCTATATGAAATCTATTCAAAATTAAGTAAAGTAGTGAACATAAAAACTAGGGCTGAAAGTTTTATATATCTTTCACTTCGTCATTCTTATAAATCTTCATTTGATTATGATAAATTATTAGAATTAGAAGAGCATGCTGTTTTGCCTTTAGCAAAAGCTTATGAAAATTATTTAATTTCTAAAGATGACTTTGTATCTACTTTGATTGAAATTGGCAATAATTATTATTTATATCAAATTTTAGAACATTCTAATAAAGCTTCATTACCAGAATCTTTGCGAAGTAAAACCTCTATTGATGATAATTATGTCTATAGTGATCGCGTAGTTTCTGCGATTAAAGAAGTCTTACATGAAGTTAATGAAAATTACTATGATTCTCCTGTAGATGAAGAAGTCTTTGTTATTGGATTATATGATGATGATCCTGTTATTAGGACTAAATCATTTAATTCATTGGTGAATTTGGATGAATCTGCAGTATTACCTTTAGCAAGTGCATTAAGAGATAATAAAATTTCTGAAAACGATTTTAGAGCAATTTTGTTAGAAATTGGCGAACCTGCTGTTGAAGAATTGAAAAGAATAACTGCACACAGTAGAGGCGAGAGTTTACGTGATGTAGAGTTTCCTTCTTTGTATGAATTTGATAGTCGCGTTGTTGTTGCTGCTTATGAAGTGATTGATGAAATTAAACAACAAGAGATAGCAGAGCTTAATGCAAAGAAAGGTCCTAAACTAAGTTCTTTGTGGGGAGGCTTTTTTCAAGATGTTTATTATAATATCAAAATTGAATTAAAAGAAAGAGAACGTAGGAAGGAAAGAGAACTCAGGAATTTGAGGGAAGAAGAGCTGTTTTCAGAAGTAGAACAATTTAAAGAAGATTATATTCCTATTTTGATAAAACAGTTAAATGATCCTGATAGAGATGTTAGAGAATATGCATTCAAGGAATTGGTCGCCTTTGGCGGGGGTGCTGTGCTTCCTCTTGCTAATGCATTAGATAGGTATGATATTTCAGAATATGAATTTAGAGACATAATGATTGCAATTGGTGGATCTGCTCTTTCTGAGTTGGATGATATAACAAATTATGCAACAATTAATAATCCTTATCGTTTTGATGATTCTCGTCCAGGTTATGCATTTAATGATCGTGTTTTTAGTACTGCTAAAGAGGTTGCAAAAGAGATAAGGAATAAAAATGAATTAAAACGACAAACACAATCAACTGAAACACAACAAAGAGAATCTCAACTTGAACAAGAAATCGCTGAACTTGATTCTAAGATTGGACCTAAGATAGGAATGCTTGCTGCTGGTACTGCTCAGAATTTGTATTATTCTGCAGTTAAGTGGAATAAGCAAAGGCAACTTAACAAGTTAAAAAAAGAGGTTAGTTATGTATCACCAGCAACAGACGAGGATATAATAATTCAACCTAATGATAGAATAATAGTAATCTCTGAAGAAAGTGATGATTTCTTAGCATTTGTTTTAGGGTTTGGTGAAGAAAAAACCGTCTCATATGAAACAAGAAATCCAATAACTGGTAACAGGATTATTGCTTATAGAGCAGAATCAAGCAATAGATATAGTTTTGTTGAAATAATTCCTGTTGGCAGCATAAGACCTTCTACGTCGTATAATAAACCAATTATATTAAAAAAAGGAAAACCAGTTATAGAAGATGATAATATTGTTGAGATTGATGTTAAGAGTAATAGAGCAGGAGAAATTACATTGCGTTTGTATAAGTTGATGAGTGAACAAGGATTTGAAAGCACAGGAATTGCAAGTTCTCATGGTATTAGAATGTTTAAATCAATTATTAATGGTGAACCAAGATATTTTGTAATCAAAGGGTCTCCTAAAAGTAATAATGATCCTTCACCTATTTTAGAGGAGTATGAGAAAAAGGTGATGGGTTTAGAACAGGTCTCTGCTGATGATCTAAGTTTAACTCCAGAAGAACAGAGAATGGAAGAAAGAATATCACAACTTAAACATGACATAAAAGAATTAGAAGAAAGCATGGCTGGTGTCAAACTAAGTCTTTTTGGTGTTGGTATTATACATGATGCAATTAGTAGAATCCGTATATGGAATAAGGAGAGGAAGATTAGGAAATTAGAACAAGACATTGTTGAAGGAAGATTGAGTGTAGATGATTTAGTAGAACAATTATCAAATGATGATTATGGAGTTTATAAACAGGCGCAAGATGCATTAGTTGATCTAGGTAAAGATGCTATATTACCTTTGGTTAGAGGCATTGAACAAGGTATAATTGATGGAGATGAGCTTGAAGACATTATTTATGATATTGGTTCTCCTGCGCTTGATGAATTACATTATGTAATGGATATTTCTAAATATGATAATGCTCAAGATTATGATGAGAGTTTGCCATACTTTATTGAAGGAGAGTATCTTGCTTATGATGATTATAAGTTTAGTGATGAAACTATTAATAAAATTTATGAGGTTATTAATAGGATTGATGAAGATTTTATTGAAAAAGATTCGAAATATATTGTAAGAGAAAATATAGAATTGTTGTCAGATGAAGATAGGTATCAGGTTGCTTTTAATACTTTGGTTAATTATGAAGAAGAAACTGTACTTCCTTTGACTAGGGCATTAGAACGTGGTTTAATCTCAAGACAAAACTTTAGAGATATTTTAATAAAAATAGGCAAGTATGCTCTTGAAGAATTAGAATTTATTTCTATGTATGAAATAGATTCTGATATTAGTCCTAATTATCAGTTTACTCATGATATTGTTGAAATAGTAGATGAAGTTATTGAAGATATTAATGATAATATAGAAGATGATGACGAAGAAATAGATGAAGAATTCTCTGGAAATGATTATGAAGGAATAGATGAAATGCCTGGAGACCTTGCTGGAATGTTCATAGACCTTCTAACAAAAATTGCTGAATCATCACGACAAGTTGATATAGAAACTTTAATACAACAATTATCAGATGGTGATGAAGATGACAGACAAGATGCATTTAATGGATTGGTTGATATGGGTGAAAATGCTGTTCTTCCTTTGGCCAAAGCATTAGAAAGTTATTATGCTATTTCAGAAGATGACTTTATAAAAATCATGATTGAAATTAGTGAACCAGCGCTTGAAGAGTTGAACAAAATTTCATCATTTGATGAATATGATGAAGATTATGATGATGAGAATTATAAATTTGGAGATCGTGTTGTTGAAGCAGTAAATGAAGCAATTGATGTGATTGATGAAGATTTAGAACAAATTGATGAGGAAATCACAGAAATATATGTTTCTGGACAGGGAACAGAACTTACTTTAGAACAGAGAACAAGCCTATTACATAATACTGAGAAATACACTGATGAAACAATGAGAAATAAGTTTAGAGAAGCATATCAAGATATTTTAGCATGGTATGCTGAAAAAGCAGGTAAACCTGAGGACTTAAATAGACTCATTGCAGCTGCTGAAATTTATTATGAGAATTTTATTGGGGAAAGATTGACTGGTTCTGATAAAGAATTATTTGTTAAATATGTGAATCTTAAGCAAGGAGAACAATTGAGTAAAGAAGAAGCACAGAATTTTATAAATATATTTGCTTCAGATGATAATAAACTTTATTATGATTCTAATGGTAATTTAGTTAATTTAGAAGATTATCTTAATGATTATTACAGCAATTTAGAAACAGACATTCAAGTAGAAAAGGTAGTATTCAAAAAATTAGATAATAAGATGAGGAAAGAAATAGTAATGCGAGCCCTTGATGTTCAAGTTCAAACTCCTACTGAGTTATATGCTGCTATAGATGATTTATTAGACGGAAAAAAGACTTTACAAGAAGTAGAAAGACTATATCCTGAGATTGATGCTGTGAAATATTTATTAATAGGTGATTTAGAAATTGCTCATGTCTTGGTAAGAAAAGATGGTAAAAGAAAAGAAATTCCTATTATGGCTTTGCCATTTGAAACTGAAGAAGCAATGGGTTTTTCACAATTGTTACAAGATGAATCAGGAGGTTATGAGGGAAGGTTTATTTTTGTTAATTCAAAAAAACACAAAGTAGAATTAAGTTTTATGAGTAATATTCTTATGACAATGATTCATGAATTAGATCATTCTATTGGTGAATTAATCAAAAACGGTCTTTCATCTAGATTAGTAAGCAGGTTTGGGAAACATAAAACTTTACCTAGGATAATAGATAGATATAAAGAAACTAGGCCTGGAAAAATAAGTCCAGAAGAATCTGATAAAATAAAACAAGAAGTAAGAAGATTGAATAAAAAATATGACATAATAATGAAAAAACTTAGTAAACAACTTGAAAAAGAGCTTTTCTTTGTTGAAGGAAGAGCAGAAGAAGCAAGAAAAACATTCTTTGAATTACAAGCAAAGAAATTACCTCTTTTAAATATTCTATCTCTTAATTTTGAATTTATTAGATTGATACATAATATTGAACAGCACATGGGAGAATATGTTGAAGGAGAATTAATTTCTCGTTCTTTTAAAGAAACATTTGGAGAAGAAGGGTATTTTAATGCTTTTTATAGAACTAACATAGAAGATATTTTGTCTGATTCTGATTTTGAAATTGTGAAACAAGAAATTGAGGATAAATTAATTGATGAAAAACAAGCAAATAAAGAGTTAATAGACACTCTTTTCAAAACACAAAATCAAGAAATTGAATTAAAGTATTTTCTTGATGATCCTTACTTTGATTCAGAAGAAGATGAAGACATAATTAATTTAATTGATATGTTAGAAAATCACCCTGATTTTTCTAAAAGAAAAAGTGCTGCTTTTGATCTTGGTTTAATAGCTGATAAAAGATTAATCAGGCCATTGATGACAGCATTTGAAGATGAAGAAGATCAGGAGGTTAGAGGAGTCATAGTTGCTGCTCTTCTTAGAATTAAGAAAGACATATTCTTAGATTTAGAAAAGATTCCTGAGTATTATGATATTCATGACACTGCTCAAGAAATTATAGAAATTATCAAGTATGCAGTATTGGCAGAATCTGAACAAGAAATTGCAGCATTAGTCAGAGATCGTATACTTGGTTTGGCAAATGTTAAAGAAAAATCAATTGCATTAAATAATGAATTAAAACGAGAACTAGATGATATTAATGAAGAAATAAGATTAGCAAAAGCATTAGACAGAGACATAACTGAACTAGAAAAACAAAAACAAGATATCCAAAACACTATTGCTGAGACTGCTTTGCATGAAAGATATCATTTTGTTGTAAACTCATTAACAAAAAGAGAAATAAATGATTTGTTGAGTAATGAAGAAGTAATTAAATTGATAAAAGAGTTTAGAGAAAAAGAAGGTGTTTATTCTGAATTAAATGATCATGAAGTATTAAAAGAAATATTAGTAAGATATGCTTCTGAGACTATGTTGGTAAATATTAGACAAAAACAAAGAAAAACTTTTGAACCAAAAGATGTATTTCCCGGTTTAGAAAATGTTCTTAAAAATATGAAATGGGCTTCAGGTGCTATGAAATTATTACAAGATCCTATAAACAGTAAACAGCTTAATGCTTTTATTGAAAAGAAAACTCATAAGAAATTTTTATCAGTTGAATGGTTAGATCCTGGTAGTTTGGAAGATTTGTTAAAAGAATCTGATTCAGAATTAAAAACAAAAGAGAAGGAATCTGCTGAAGAAGTTCTTACAGAAGCTTATGGTGCAGAGGAAATAATAGTACAAAAGATATTAAAGGCTTTGGGTAAACAAGAAGTCAGACGATTTCTTGAGAGTAAAGATATAGTTATAATAGAAGACGGGTCTGGTAATTTCTATCTCGAATTTATGGGCAAAACTTATCCTATTAAATTAGGAAATCCTAGAAGACATAGAGAAAAACTTTATTATTCAATAGTTATAGAAGATAATATTGAAATTGCGCTTTATGTTAGGGAAAAGAAAGTAACTTCAGATGAAGAATTAGATGGACGAGACATCTTATTGCATGTACTTGACATTAATCCTAAGATGCCTGATTTAGAGAAGTATAAAAAACTAACAAGAACACAAATAGATCTGAAAAAGAAAGAGATCATGGATACTTTAGGCAAATACCATATGCAAAAAGAATTATATTTAATACGTAAAGTTCAACGAAGTAATCCTGAAGCTTATCATGCCGCAATGCTAGAGATTATTGAAGAAAATAAAAAGAATTCAGCTAAAAATGTTCAAGATAGATTAGATGAATTAGTACTCTATCTTGTTAATAGTAATAAATTAGATGAAACACAAGCCAAAGAATTAAGAGAATATATTGTTGAAAATGCTGACTGGATAATGCCTGTTGTTGAAAAATTGCCAAATACAAGAAGTGTGATAAAAAATGATGGTGAAGAACGTGTTCTTGAACTAATACTTAATAATGGACATGTTCCATTGTTTTATAGACAAAATGCTGAGGGATATTCTATGAAAGATGAATATTGGGCAGGTACTGAAAATATTCATACATTCTTGGGAAGTCCTTGTGATCCTAGTAGTGTTGATTATGGCCGTATTATTTTTACATTTGATAATGATGAATTTAAAGATCCTAAAATGGATGAAACATTTTTTCTTCCAAGAGATTTACCATATGGTGATTATACTACTTATGATGATGTAACTCTTTCATTGTATGAAAAAGTATCTCAAGCAATGAATTATGAAGATTCTAGAGAATATCTTGCGCTTGCAATTGTTTTTAATTTTATGAAAAACAGATTAAAATTAGGTTTTGATTTTGATTATCTTATACAAAATAAAATACATCTTAATGAAATAATTTGGGCTTTACAACATATGGGTTCAAATGGCGCTATAGGAAAGATTGAAGGCCATATTCCTAATAAAGTTCCATTAAGTAAGCAAAAAATAATAGCTCCTATAAGCGATAAAGAATGGATTATTGAATATCTAGAAAAATGTACTGCGTGTGGTGGATTAGAAGTTTATTTAATGGATGGTTCTGATTGGAGTAGTTATGCACAAGGAAGATTAGAAGGTTATCTTTATTCAACAGGTTTGATTGATCTGGATGTTAAAGATAAAAAAACAATCAATGGTGTAAAAGTTGAAGTTATAGAAGCAGGCAAGTTACAAGATTATGATGTAGATCAAAAATCTCGTGCAGAAAAGACAGTGAAAAAGAAAAAGAATGAAGTGGTTAGGAGAATATATGCAAAGAGTGGTCTAAGGATTGATGTAAGAAGGCAGTTTAGAATAAAATTAGTTGCAGATTTGATTAAAAAAGGTTTTAAAGTAGATGGAAAACAAAGAGGACTAATTCTGAATCAATTAGATTATGATTTAGAAGAATCAAGACAAGATATAACTAGAGATAAAATCAGAACTTATTTAATAGAAGGAGGGATTGTTGATGTTGATGGTGCTTTGAAAATATTAAGTGATGCATATCGACAATTGCCTCAAGATGATCTTGGTAAAAAACTTTATGAAGTTGAGAATGTTAATAGAGATTATGTGGAGTTATTTGAAAATCAGGTTAAAAATAATGAAATTAGCTCAATTGATGATGTTGTTAATGTCATGATAGAAGATACTAAAAATAAATTGTTAACTGATGGTCATTCAAAAAAAGAGAAATTAGTAACACAGGGTCCTGTTGTTGAATTACAAGCAAAGAATATTGTTGCAATAGGTGATTTACATGCTGATTATAAGAGTTTAAGACATACTTTAATTGAAAAAGGGATTATTGATGAAAACGAGAATTGGATTGCAGAACCAGGAACTGTATTGGTTCAAGTAGGTGATATGATAGATGGATATTTTGATGATGCAGGAGAAACAGGAGCACAAATCATTAAATTATTAATGAAACTAGAAAAACAAGCTAAAGAAAAAGGAAGTTCTGTGTTGGTATTAATGGGAAATCATGAAATAGACTTTTTGGCAGTACCAAAAGGTAGATGGAAATATCCTGTTGGAAGAAAGTGGAGAAGAGTTGATATCTTGAGAGAATTTGGATTTACAGGTGATATTGAGTTTAAGAAAGAAAAGAAACAAACAGTCTTTGGTGATATGAAAGGTGAAATGAAAGAGCTTGTACAAGCACTAAGAGACAATGATCAAGATGCATTGCAAATATTAAGAGAAAAAAATCCAGAAGCTATGAAATACATTGATTGGCTTATGCAAAGACCTATTATTGCTAAAGTTACTCAAGAAGATACTAAGAGTTCATTTGTTTTTGTGCATGGTGGACCTACACAAGAATTTATGAATGAATTAAGAAAAATCAAAGCAAAAAAAGGATCAATTTCTATAAATGATGTAAATGAATTAATCATGGGTAAATTAAATAATAAGGGTTTAACTGATACATTTTTTACAAAGGATAAAATTTCAATCCTTGCTGCTGAGAAAGCAGACCATGCAGCAGGAAAAAGACAAAAGAAAGATGCTAAATTCCCTGATTTCTTAAGAGATCCTAGTGTGGTTACAGAATTCTTAGATATAATTGGAGGGCACATGTTATTAGGAGGTCATAGTCCTTACTATGGATTGGGTTTAGCATTGGGTGATGATGATATCATGCCCAGATTTAAACAAGAAAAGACATCTGTAAAGAGAATTGGTCTTGACGATCAATTTATTAAATTAGATGTTGATCTTAAAAGAGAATCATTGCCGGATGATGCTGAAGTAGATGATTCTGCTTTGTTTATTAATCATTTCCATGTAGATAAATCTGTTATGAAAGAAGTAAAACAAACTGATTCTAATGATCTTTTAATGAGAGATGAATTAGGTAAAGTAAATTCTTTGGTAAGAAAACAAGAAGATTTGTTTATGCAGGGTTTATTATCGAAATTACATTTAGTAACTTTTAATGAATTTGTTAAGATTTTGGATTCTTTAGGAATAGAATCTACTGAAGAAGATGCAATTTCGCTTTTTACTTCTTATGAAACATATCTTTTAAGCAATGGATTGATTAGTGAAAGAACAGTTGAGAGTGAAAGAAATAAGGAATTTGAAAAAGCTTTGATAATGGGTCTTGCTAAAGAACTTATTAATTGTTAATATATTTATTTTTCACGATATGCTTGGTATAATCTTTTACCTTTTTCTATTAACATATCTTTTTGGTGTAAACCAGATACTAAATCTTTTGGTATTTTACTAAAACCAAGATAAGCTCCTGAAATTGCGCCTGTCATTGAACCAGTGCTGTCAGAGTCACCATCATTGTTTATAGACATTGTAACTGCTCTTAAAAAATCATTAGGTGATCTTAAAAAACATTCAATTGATAAACAAGCTGTATCTACTGGTCCTCTTCCACTTTTTGTTAATATAACGAATTCTGGTATGCCAATTTCCTGATATTTTCTGTATTGTTCTAATTTTTCTGTTAAAATAGGAATTAATTTTGATCCAAGTTTTTTTATATCATTATAAAACAATTCTGTATTTAAAGGATTTTTTTGTTGATCATAAGCAAATGCTTTTGCCACAGCATATGAAAGTAAGATTGTAGAATCTATTGATTCAGATCCTTTGTGTGTTACTAATGTTTGAAGTTTACTATTTTCTATGAGTTCATCAATATCATCATGAGAAAAAGCACCAATTGGGTGTGTTCTCATAACAGAACCACAACCAATTCTATCTAATCCTGAATACCTCCAATTTACTCCTAATCTTAACATTTTTGATATTATTAGTGATTTTTTAGAATATCCTCTTTCTATTTTTTGCCACAGATCTATTTCTTCTATATCTTGTGCAAATAATTCTCCTAAATGTTGTGGATTGATTATTCTTTCGTCAATAAGAGCATTTGCAATAGCTAATGCCATTTCTGTATCATCAGTCCATTCGCCTAATCCCATTTTATCCCCTCTTCTATTTGTATTAGGCATATAAGATGTAACATAACCAAAATCTCTTATTATAGAATTATAAGTAAGTGCTTCAATAGGACATCCTAAAGCATCACCTATTGCAGCTCCTACAATGCATCCTATGAATTTATCTTCTAATACAGGGTCATATGTTTTTTTTATTGTTGATTTGTTTGTCAGTGTTTCTGCTTTTTTTCTTATTTCTTTATCAGGATCTTTTTTCATCATAGATAATGTTTGTTGTTTTTGTTCTGGTATTTCTAAGAGTGCTGCATATGCTGTTTCTCTTATTGCGGGGTCTTCAGAACCAATGAATTTTTTAAGAAATTTCTCAGAAACTTTTTCTTTGTTTTTAATTATTACATTAAGTGCTGTTGAAACTATGAATCCATCTTTTTTATCTAAAGCTAATTTAAGATAGGGTTCATAATATTTAAAATTATTAGAGTTTATGCATTGCAGAGCAAGGCACCATTTCTCGTGGTCATTATCTTGTGCTACTTCTTTCATATAATCTAATGCTGTATAACTATTCATTCTTCTAAGTGAAAATGCTGCATTCCATCTGACTTTTTCAGATTCATCTCTTAATTTCTTTTCTAATGCTATTCCTGAATAAGGAACGTCATGATAACCTAAAGCTAAGCATACTTCTTTTCTAACATTTAAACTATTATCATTTATAGCAGCATTTACAAGTGCTGTCAAAGCTTTTTTATCTTTTGAATGAGCAAGTTGTCTAGCAGCATCAATTCTTTTACTGTTTTTTCCATTTTTTAAAATTTCTATATTATTTATTGACATTATTATCTTCCTTTGGTATGATAACACAATATCCTATTCCTTTTCTTTCTAATGATTCTTGTAATTTACCTGATGCAATATACACTGCATCCATGACTTGATAAACACGGTTTGATAATTTTAGTTGATCAAATATTCCCCATTTTTCATAAAGGATTTCTTGTTCTCTTAGTTTATGTTGTTCAATTAATTCCAATGATAATTGACTTGCTTTTTCTGATTCTTCGCCTTGTTCTTTTTCTATATCTCTTAATTCATTCATAATGTTGTACATATCAATTGATATTGAAGGATCATGATTAGCAATTAAATAAATATTCTTTTCTTTAAGTTCTTTTGGTATTAAAGAGATAAAACCTTCTATGTTTTCATATCCTTGATGTATTCTTGCTTTGTAGATGTGTTGAAAAAGAACAGAGTCATTTTCAGACATTGTTTTTTTTAAAAAATTAGCAATAGGTTTATGTTGATTTGTCGAATTAATGTGTGTACCTATTAAAATAACTTGAACAGGATCTTTGTTAAATTCCACTATTTTGCAATGTGATGAATTGCACGCAGCTTCAAGTTCAGAAAAATCATTACTAGGGTTATTTAGTTCAATAGCTTGCTTTTTAAGATAATTTTTCTTTTTCTTATTTGATTCACGGATTAATTCAAATGACATTTTGATGACCCTCTGTTATTTTAGAACAAATATTAGAATAGTGGCTTTTATATATAAATGTTTGCTTTTTTACCACTTCTTAATGGTCATTTCGCAGTTTTACCACATAGAAATAGAAAAGTATTTAAATGATTATATATAAATTGTAATATTGTGGCGTGATTACTATAATATTTTAATAATACTTTGAATTAGGGAAATGGCAAAAAAATTAATGGTACATGTGTACTTAAGTGAAGAAGAGAAAAAAAGAGTTGAAAATGAAGCAAAAAAACTAGGTATTTCTGTGTCTTCTTATATAAAAATCAAGTTATTTAGCAGAGGTTTAGTATGAATTATCAAAGATTAATAAGGATATTTGTATTTCTTTTGATAATTAGTTTACCATTTAGTTATGCACAGGTGTGTCCTGGTTCTTTATCAGAAAAAGATGTTCAAGCCACTGTTGATCATTTAAGAGAAAGTGTGTCTACTGGTGTTTCTGAAGAATATACTGATTATATCTTAAGAGAAATTTATGAAACCGCATTCTTGGAAAAAGCAATAAGTTTGGGTGTTTCTGAAAAAGATGCTCAGGCTTATATTGATTCTATGAAAAACAGGCCATTGACAGATTTAGCAACTTCTACATATGCGATTGGTGGAATTAGAGAAAGGTATAAACTTACTGATTATGAAATTAAAAAAGGCATTGAGAATAAGGATTTATTGGTTGTTATAAAACGAAGAATAATTATAGATGAAGGTGAGAAATCTGACTCAGAACAAATGTCAGAAGATGTCATTAAAAGTAAAATATTTGATTTATTAGATGAAATATCAGAATTAGAATCAGAAATAAAAAGTAGTAAACAAAAATTAGGAAAAGTGAAGAATATTTTATTTTTTGGACCTTTGTTCCGTGCTTTTTTTCAACCTTCTATATCTTTAAAAAAAGAAAGACTTAATAGTTTAAAAGCATTAGTTGATTTAGAATCTGAAAAATTATCTTTAAGGTCTTTGTCTTTAGAATCTTTGTCTTTACTTGATGAAATAGAATCTTCTAAATTAGGAAAACATGATAAAAAATATTATAAGAAATTTATTGATCAAGATGATGATGCATACAGTCTTTTACAAATAGAAAGATTGCTTCGTAGAATTGATTCAAAAAGCATTAATGATGGTAAACAAGATATTGATAGTTTAGAAGATATGGTCTCAAAGAGTTTTGTTAGTGATAAAGTTGCTGATCACCATATTGATCTAAAACAAGAAGATACTCTTGATGAATTAGTATCGTCTGTGCATGATTATCATCGTACTAGGATTGGAAAATCAGAGCTTGTTTCACGATTTGATTACCTTGTAGAAGTTCCAAAAGATCAGGAGACAGAGGATTATGCAAAAGATTATCTAAAGAAAACAAACATAAGGCCAAGAACATATTATATTTCAACATTTTCAACACCAATTGCTTTTGAAGGATTTTTTGGACAAACTTATATTGTGCATTTACTGGAAACATTGAATGCTAAGATGCTTATTTCTGATACCTCGCTCCATTTTCCAGAGATGATGCAAGAATTTGAAGTTTTTAATCCTGATCGTAGTTTGAATGAAGTAAATGCAAAAGAATTCTTAAGAGCATTGGTATTAATAACTCATCCAGAAGCAATATATTCAGATGATGATATTGATAATATTTATAATTCTTGGTTGCAAATACATTCTGGTCGCAACAGTCTTGATACATCAATTAATAATGCTTTTAAAATAGGAAATGAAAATAGAGAAATTTATTTAAGATTTTTAAGAGGCGATTTTACTTATTTAGATTATATTACTAAATTAAATCATGAAGAAAATGAATATGATTATGTTTATGAATATATTCATCTTAATGAAATTTTGAAAGATATAGAAAAATCATCAGATGAACAAGTGATAATTGAAATAGAAACAGTACCTTCATCAAGAAGAATGGTTTTAGCTATTAAAGCATTAAATGAGGGTCGTTTGATACGTACTAATGATGGCAGATTCTTAGATATTAAAGATGTAGCAATTGATGAAGAAGGAGTTATAACTGTAGGAACAAAAAATAAAAATAAAAAATTTTCTCCTAATGAATATGAAGTGATTATGCCTAAAAATGTTGGTGGTAAAAAAGTCAATATAAAAACAGTTATGAGACTTCATCTTACTCCAAAAAGTATTAGGGTATTAATGAAAGAAGATATACCCCCTATTGGTGATTTATTAAGTGAAACAAATGTATTTTTAGAAAAACATAATCCCTCAAGAACTGAAGTTAAAGAATTTTTAGAAAATGTAGTTTTACCTATGAAAAGTATTTTTAATAAATATGGTAATGCCTATGGGGGCAGAAAAAAAGATTTTGCAACTTTTGAAAAATTTATATCTAATTTTGATACTGACTCTGGACCTTCTTTAGTTGAAGTTTTAAATAAATTAAATACTATTGCGACTGAAATAAAAATTGAGGAAATAAATAAAGAAATTGAAAAAATTGATTTTAGTGAAATTCAAGAACAAACACGTAACATTATTTTATTAAGTAATCTGGTGAAAAAATTTTTAGAAGAAAATGAGAATCCTGATGAGGAGACAATTAAAATTTTTATTAAAAATAAATTTTTGAAAACAATTGAAGATGAAAATTTAGATGTTAAAAAAATGAATACTGTTTATGGTAATTTTAGAACTGATTTTAGAAAATATGATATTTTTGTGCATAATGAAAAGGCAAGAGAAAGAGAGCCAAGACCTGATAGAAATGAAATTTTGAAGAGATTAAGGCAGTTTTCAAGTAGTGATCATAGTTCTAAGATAACTACTCTGAGAAATAGGGTTGATAAGATTAAGGATGATAAAAAGAAAATCTTAGAAGTGATTGGTGTTGTTGGTGATTTTTTAATACCTGAAATAGATGAGGAAGACGTTAAAACTTTTATAATAAAAAATATTTTACCTATTAAAGAATCACTTACAACAATTAAATATGATGTAGGACCTTATAGGTGGTATTTGGGAGAAGATCTTATAAATAAACCTGGTGGTGTGCCAATACCAAATATTAGAGACATTATAAAAAATCTTAAAACATTGTCAGATCTTGATTTGATAAAAAAAGCAAATAAAGAAAGAACAAATTTTGAAATAGTAATCCAAAATATTGACAGTATTATTGCTGTTGGTCCTGAAGTCAAGAGTACTTGGGAAAGTTATTTTAAATTTGAAGAACTTAGGTCTAATGGAAAGGATTTGATAACTGTAATTGATAATGATTTGCTTAATATATATGAAGTAACTCATGAAGAAAAAAAGCAAAAGAAAACAGAATTACTTGATAGATTAGGGGTTCCAAATCCAGAAGACAAAATTGTAATCAGTTATGTTGGAAGAATACATGATGAAAAAGGGTATGCTGTTCTTGAATCTATTATGAGAGAGTTGAGTGATGATGATAGATATGTTTTTATTATTGGTACTGACGGAAGTGGGAATATGGGTGAAAGATTTAAAGAGTTCCTAAATGAAGATGAAGGTAGAAGATTAAGAGGTGTTGATGAAGGTGATGATCCTGTATCAGGTCAATTTCAAAGAATATTTGCAATAACAGATATTACTAAGAATGGAAACATTGTGTTTGCAAAAGTATCAGAAGATAATAAGAGGGAAGCTATGTTAAAAGAACTTAAAGATATTCAATCTAAGAATGTTGAAAAAAATTTTAAAGGTTATCCTAATGATATCCATAATTTAGAATCATTTATACCTGTACAAGTTGCTTCTGACATATATGTTCATCCTTCGTGGTTTGAAGCAAAACCTGGTTCTGTTATTGAAGCAAATAGAGCGCATGCATTTATTATTACAACAAAAAAAGGAGGAATGAGATCATCTGTTGATAAAGCAGAAGATGTATTGGTAAAACGTGTTGATGTTATTGGTGATGATGTGATCCTTACTTGGGAAGAATCTTTTGAAGAAATGGTAGAATATGCACTTGGTTTGGGTAGAAAAAGAATTTATCTTTCAGATGGGACAGAAATTAATATAAAAAAATTCTCTCTTAGGAAAATTATTGATATATTATCTAATAAAAAAGGTGAAACATTTAGTATAGGAAATATAAATTATAAAGTTGGAAAAGATATGTTATCTGTAGAGGAAACAAGGAAAATGACAGAAGAGGAAAAGAGGATAATTGAAGAGTTAGAATTTGAAGATGAACCTTTGGAAGATACAGAGAGATCTCTAAGTCCCGAATCTGTTATTGAATCATTACAATATATTAAAGCTATAAAAAAATTCACACAAAGAATTGATAATAATGATTTTAAAAAAACAAAGTTTACTAAACCAAAAATGGTATCAAGAACTTATGAACATTTTTCTGATCTAATAAAACCAAAGAATGAATAAAATAATCAAACAACACTTCTTAAACAAGAATCATATTTTGAAATCATTTCTTTTGCAGTGTAACCTTTTTCTATTAACTGTCTTCTTATTAGTTCTCTGTCAAAATTTGTTTTATCAAAAGAAGCAATTTTTTCTACATTAGAATTATAAACTCTTCTTTTTTCCTCGTGCGATTTGTCAGAGTGATAAAATTCAGATCCTGGTCTTAGGAATGTAATAGAATTATCTTTATTAATAATATCTGTATGATGTTCTTGATCAGGAAGAATTATTGGAACACCGCTCATTAGGGCTTTTAAAACTGCAACATCTATATCTTTTGTATAATAAAAAGAAAAAAATACATCTATTTCATTAAAAATATTTTTATGATGACGAGTTGTATCCCAATTAGAATTTTGTGTTAAATCATATACATTTTCAACAACATCAATTCCTTTGATAGGTATATCTACTCTTTTATAAGGACCGTCAGGTCTATAATCCCTAAATTGCATCATATTGTGTTTGGTTCCAAATGCATAATCAATAATTACTTTTATATTCTCTTTTGCCTTTTTTTTAAATTTAAAGAATTTCATTAACATATTACCACTTATACTATTACCTTGTCTATAAAATTCTAATAAATTAGCACCAACAACTAATTCATCAGGTCTTCTTTCTGATAATTTATACACTTCTTCATCAACTCCTAATTTGGCGTATCTAACTCTATTTTCAGGCAATCCTAATTCTTCTGTAAAAGCTTCTGAAAATGAGATAAATGAGTCCATTCTATTAAAGAACTTTCTATATCTTTTGCCGAGTTCTTTATTTCTAATTGGAACATCTCTAGAATTGTGAACTGTATAATTTAATTTAACTTTCTTTTTTGGTAAATCTTCGAAATTGTCAACAATGTCAAGATGTTCTTTAACAAGTGAATGAAAATTAATAATTATTGAATCGTATTTTTCTAACATTGATTCTAAGTATCCTGGTTTGAACCAGTTTTTATCAAAGTCAAATATTTCTTGCTTTTCTGTATTTCCAGGACTGATTATTTCTGCACCAAAACATTTTTCTGCAATATCTCCTTGATCAAAATAATATCTATCATGGTTGAAATTATTATGCTCACCACACGAATCTATTGGATATTTGTCTCCTGTACTTATTACAATATGGTCTAGTTCTGATTTTCTTAAACTTTCAGATATTACATGTCCTTCATTATACTTAAACCCGTCTAATGGATAATTCAGTTCAGTATAATCAATTACTAATATTTTTTCCAAATTATTTCACCAGTCCAGCTTTTGAATAAATTTTATCTACTTCTTTGTCTGCTTTTACGCCAACGTCAAAAGAAGGTTCACATTTTTCATTGTTTTTTAAAGATAGATAAAAAGCATAATTTGCTAAACTTGAGTACCATTGTCTAAATCTTTTAAATTTCTTTTTTTCAATTCCTTTTTTTTCTAAATAATCATAGAATAATTCTCTTCTTGTTATTGTTTTATAATCTTGATCTTTTAATTTATAAGTAACTGGTCCGTTAAACATAAAATCATCTGCAAAAATCAATCCATTTTCACAAAAGATTTCAATTCTTCTAGATGTACCTCTTCTAGGAATATTATGCCAAAATGTATTAAAAAATACTTTGAAGTCATTAAAGTTTAAGTCCATTCTTAAATAAGTTTCAATGTTTTGTTCATCACCATCCATTTCGCATTTTTCTATTTCATAATCCCCGAATAAATACATTAATAAATCAATGTCATGCACATTTGCTTCTTTAAGAATACCACCACCACTTATTTGTCTGTCTTTTCTCCAATCTCCACGATATATTCCTCCAAAAGGAAAACATGCATCGTGTCTATAATTAACTAACACGGTTTTTCCAAACTCTCCACTTTCTAGTAAATCTTTTATAAAATTAATACTTGGAGAATGTCTTAAAACTAATCCTATTTGGTTAGGAATATTACTATTGTTTACTTTGTCTGCTAATTCTTGTGATTCTTGAGATGTAAGAGTCAATGGTTTTTCACAATATATTGGAATATTTCTTCCTATTGCAAGTTCTACTTGTTCTTTGTGAAACTTTGTTGGACTTGCTATGATGACAGCATTAACATCATCATCTAATATTGCTTTTTTAGGATTGGGGGTGTAATTTTCTATATTATATCTTTCTGCAATTTCTTCTAAATGTTCAACATTAGGGTCACAGATCATTGATATTGAAACATCATCTAAGAATCCACTTTTAATCATATCATTAAATACTTTTAAATGGTGCATCCCCATATATCCTAAACCAATTATGCCTAAGTTTATTTTATCCATTCTGCTTATTTTACCCCTTGCTTGTTTAAATTAGTTAATATATATTCCTTTATAAATGTTTCTATTTATTTACTACTCTGAAAAGACAAAACAAGCTTTTTATATTAGCTTATTATTTATATATATATAATGAAAGATTTTCATGCTGAAATTCAGAGATTTATAGAAACACATAGAAAAGCTGGATATAGTTTTAGTGATATGACCAAAACAATGAAAAAAGCAGGTTATCCTGATTCTTTGATTAAAGAGGTCTTTGAAGAATATGAAAAAAAGAGACTTGATCAAAAGAAGAGCAAAACAATTAAAACTACTATAAACTTCACAAAGTTAAGTAATTTTTTGTCAGAAAATAGAAAATTAATTTATAGCTTTCTTGGCGTTCTTTGTCTAGTCATATTAATTGTATTAGTTTTGATGTTCTTTCCTATGAAAGCAAGCTGTAATAATAAACAATGTTTTGTAAGTGCTGCAAATATGTGTGAAAAATCTTCTTTTATACAGCTTGAAAATACAGCAACAATCAAATACACGGCAAATGATTGTGTTTTAACAAAGAAAATAATTAAGCTTGATAAAACAGAGCCAGAAGAAATTAGATCTTTATTCTTAGATCAAGAAATGACTTGTGAATTTAGCAAACAAAACTTTGATTCTAGTCTTGTAGATGGATTTGCAGTTGGGGTTGATAATTGTGAAGGTAGTTTAAAAGATATTATTGTTGAGATTAGAGAAATTAGTTGATTTGTTTAATAATATCTTGTTCTATCTTAATATTTTTTTTCTAATAATTAATCTTATATCTAAGAATTCCTCCAATTCCACCTAAACCGTCTAATTTCTTGCCTGCTTCATGATCACTTGATATAATGAAAATGTCGCCTTGCATTTGATCAACTAATCTCATGATCTTCTCAATGGAATTGAATCTTTCTTCTTGCCTTTTTTTGTGAATAAATTTATCTGTTATTAATAATTTAATAATTGCACCAGATTCTGCGATCTTTTTTGTTTCACGCAAACCATAAACTGATTTACCATCTTTAGAAATTTCTGTTAACAGTTCTTCAACAAGATTGACTTCTTTTGCAATTCTGTCTTGTTTTAAGACGGCTTGAACTTCTTGTCTTTTTAAAACTTCATTTATTGCATCTTGTTTTACAGACGAGCACGTTGCAAGAACAATCTTTTTTTTGAGATCTTGGTTGACTGATTGTTCTTTCATTAGATCTTCTTTCCAAAATGCAGGTGATGCAATAACAATGTTTGTTGGTTTATGCCTTTTGTCATATTGTTCAAGTTGTTTGATTATTTCTTTGTAAAATGATTTTGTGATTGTTGTTTTTTCTCTTTTTTTTGCAACTTCGCCTTGGATTGAACTCAACATTTCATATCCATATTTTTTGCTAATTGCAAAGAATGCGTCTTCTCTATCAAAAACACAAATCAAGATCTTTGTTTTTGTTGGTTTTAGTGCTTCATTTATTTTCTCTATTTGATATTTTAAGAATCTTGGTTTTTCAATCGTGATTATTGTTCCTGGTTCTAGATTAAAAGTGTGGTAAGATCCTTTTGAAACATCATCTGGGCCCATTATTATTTTTCCTGATGCTCTTAATATGTTAGAATATTTATGAAACTCTATTTTTTCAACAGAGATTCCTATGAATATTGTTTTTTTTATTATCTTAACTTTTTTGTCAGATCCTTGTCCTAGTTTGATCTTTCTAATTGTCTTTCCTTTGATTCTGTCTTTTGAATCTATTATCTGGCTCAAGTACCATAGATCATCCATGTTTTCTATTTTTATTTTTAATATTCCTTTTTTCAGGTTTTTGTGGATTATTTTCATTTTATTTAGCCCACCAAGCCTTTCCCCCGGCCACCCGCCCTTGTTATGGTGGGGATCATATAATTAAGGGACAGACTATCTCTATATATAAAAAAGGATAACATTTATATATAAATCTATTTATAATGAATTATGTAGACAAGGGTCTAGCATATATATAGTTATTTAAAAAAAGAAACAGGTGGTATTAAAATGTTAAGAAAAAAATTTTCAAAAAAATCTCAAGAAGCAGGTGGAGGAAGTGCAGCTGTGTTTGTTGCTGTTATTGCTTTTATGATTATTCTATATATTTTGTTCTTGCCTCCAGATGAAAGAGCACAAATATTGGGTGGAGACGGCAGTAGTTCTAGTGATGATTATGTTCCTGATTATGATGATATAGATGAAGATGATGATGATGCAGATGAAGATGAGGATATATTGTTATTGGAAAATCCAGGTATGCTAAGCGTGCATGGTGATGATAGGATTTATCATTTTATTCAAAAAGTAAGGCTTTTTGATGAATGGTCTGGGACTGTTTTAGAAGAACACAGGGCAGTGTCTGTGAAAAGAAGCTTGTTTGATAATGAACCAGAATTATTGATCTTAAGATTAGATGATTTTGAGAATACAAAAAGTCTTTTGATTGATTTTGTTATTAAAAAATCTGTAGGTGATCTAATGATTAAGTTTAATGAAGAAGCTGTTTTTGATGGTTATCTTACAGAAGGAACTATTGAGCCAATATCTATTAGAAATGATTTATTAAAAAAGAATAATCTTATTGAGTTCATTGTTTCATCACCTGGGCTAAGATTTTGGAGAACAAATCAATATTATTTGGAAAATATTAAAGCGATTGGAACTATAAGAGATGTTTCACACATGATTACTAAGGAAAAATTCTTTATATCAGATGACGAGTATGATTCTGCTGAAAAGATAGAGCTCAAGTATTATCCTTATTGTGATTCTAAGAAAATAGGACCACTAACAATAAAAGTAAATGATCAAGAAATTTATTCTGGAACACCTTATTGTAATGCTGAAAGAACTGTTGAGTTTGGACCAGAGATAATTAATAAAGGAGACAATAATATTGAGTTCTCAACAACAAAAGGTAGTTATGAAATAAATAAAATTACAATAGAAGCAGAAGTAGACAAAAAAGAAGATTATTCATATTACTTTGACTTGGATGAAGACTATTTTATGGAAGTTGCAGAAGGAAGGTGCGGTGATGTTGATGATATTTGTCCTGCAGGTTGTTCAGAAGACGAAGACATAGATTGCTGCTTTGGAGCAGGTTCTGATAATTATTGGTGTGACCTTGAACCAAGCAATGTCGACAATAGATGTGTTACAGATGTTGAAGATAATGAATGCGGATTGTGTTTAACAGGGTATGAAGATGAGTATGGTTATCCTCATGATTCTTGTGAAGGATTGTGTGGTGATGATACTGATGATTTGTGTCATTCTGGCTGTAATAAGAATTATGATAAGGATTGTTGTTATGTAGATGATTCTGATAATTATTGGTGTGATTATGTGCCGGATGCTGGTTTAAGCAGTGTATGTGAAGATTCAATATCTTCTGGCGAGTGTGATGACTGTCTTACAAATTACAAGAATGAAAATAAAGACATTCCAATTATATGTGACAGGTATCCGTCAGGAAAATATAAACTAAAGAAAGGATATAAAGTTTTGTTAGACTTTAAATTCTTAGACGATGATAAGGAAAAGAAATTTGAATTAAACATCAATGGAAGAAAAGATATGATAAGAACTGATGATGACACAGAATCAAAAGATATATCTTCAAAAGTAAGAAGAAATTATAATTCATTGCTTATCAAGCCAGAAAAATCATTTGAAATTGCAGAAATAAAAGTAACTTTGGAGAAAAATTGATTTTTTTATTTTTTTATTTTGCATGTTTTAAAAAAAGAGGAGTGGTTGAATGAAAACATTAAAATTTAACAGGGTGGAAAATTGGTCTGGCCTGCTTTAGCTCTTAAGTTAATGAAAGACAAGATTAAAGATGTTTATGATAAATTAAAGAGTGAAGAAACTAATAAGAAAACTAAAAAATTATTTGTAGGACCTTCTAGTTCTGATCCTAGTTTTGAAAAGATGTCTGTATTTAAAGGTCCAAGTGTTATATTTTGGATTATTTTTGCAATGCTTGCTATTGCTGCTTATCTGCAAAGAGAAAATTTATATATTGGAATAATTGTGATGGTTGTTTTATTTTCAATGTTGATGTATAAACCAAGACTTCTTCATTTTATAGAAGTTCAAGTATTCGGTGTAGAGGGAGAAGAGCCACCTTTTTTAAAAATTATTAAGTTTATTATCATAGGATTGTTTATTTGGATAGGATTTTGGACAGGAAGCATCTTCTCTCTTGCAATCATTATCTTGGTTTTCCTGGTTTTTGAATTATTTGCTCCGCTTATTAGAGATGGATATTTAAAATTAGAAGATATTGCACAAAGAAAAAGAGAAGCAGTCGGTTTATCAGGAAGTGGATGGGGGAGAAAATTGTTATTTTCTTTTCTTTTTCAAGCAGCTGTTACTGCATTTACTTTTTGGATGCCTGCATTTAATATTGTTTCTAGGATAGTAATAGGAATTGTAAGCGGATTCTTTTTAGGAGGCTTTGGATTATTAGCAGGAATATCTTCTTTAATATTATTGTACTTAGGTTTTCCTTACATGTATATTCCCTGTTTCTTAATTTTTGGTTTGATCTCAATATTTACAAAAGGTAGTACTAGATCATTAACACCTTTAGAAAGAAATGTTGCATCATCGATCGCTAATGTAGGCGGAAGAGTGTTTTTTGTTATTTTTATCTCATTATTATTAATATTCTTGCCTGTTGCAGGATGGGCTTATTATGAAGAAGGAACAATTGCAAATCTTCCTGCGTTTATATTTGTAAAAGGTCAGGAAACAGCAGAATACATTGATGTTGCTGAACTTGAAGCAGCTGATATTTGGAATAAAACAATTACAGGGTTTCAATCTTGGATGGCAAAACAACTCAAGATTGCGACAGGTGGTTATTATGTTAGCAAGGTTGATAAATATTCAAAAGGAAAGTTAGGAGTTTTTATTAAGAAAGCAACGTCATATGAAAAAAAGTTTTATTTAGATGATACTGAAAGAAAAGCCATAATTGGAATAGACATTCAGGGCGGTTCTCTTGAGATGGATGATTGTGAAAATTATCCTAAAGAAAATCAATTATCTATCAAAAAACAAGAAAGAACTGAAGAATCTGGTCATAGGAATTTATTTGAAGAGCTCACGCAGAGCACTAACCTAAATAAAAATGAATTAAAAATAATTGAATCTGTTTTTAAATATTGGGTATCTGGAGAACCTGTAAATCTCGATCTTGATTTAACAGACTGGGATGGTAAGGATGAAGAACAGGAACCATTGTCGGCGCCTAGTGGATCTCCTAGAACTACATATAAAAGTTATACAAGTGGTAATTATGCAACTTATGAACAATGTATAGAACAACAAACAATAAGTTTATCATGCGATATAAAACATAAAGAATATGAAGTAATAGGCGATGTTGACCCGCCGATTGTTTCTATGTTTGATATATCTGGTGGTGGTGAAGGTTTTGAATGTTATCTTGATAAAAACGGACTTAATAGGGATAGGAATAGTGATTCTGTTAATATAAAAGCAAGTTTTCCTTTTTCAACAAGAGCATACCTTAAGACTTATCTAATGGATGAACAAAAGAAACATGATCTGAAAAGGTCTAATCAGGATATATTGAGATTTTATGGTATAACTGATAAAAATCCTAGACCTGTTTATACTTCTGGCCCAATCATGATTGGAATAGAAACACCACAATATCTGCCATTGTCAGTTGCAGTTGATGATGAAAAAACAACAAGAATGGGGATAACGCTTGAAAACTTATGGGATGGTGTGATTAAAAAAATATATGGTTTATACATAATCGTTCCAAAAGGCATTAATGTAAGATGCAACCCGCCTCTGATTGATAATCCTGTTAATCTTGATGATTCTTTTGCTTATTCAATGAATAGTTCTTATCTAAAAAGAGATTTTAATGTTGAAGATGTAAAAACATTTTATTGTAGAATTTCTCCTACTTATGAAGTTTTAGATCCAACACCTATAACTACTAAATATATAAAAGTTGTTGCAGAGTATGAGTATGAGATAAGTAAAAAAGCTTACATTACTTATAAGAAAGGAGATGGATTAGAAGGAGAGTTATATAATTGTACTGATGTTTGTGATGATGATGATGGATGTTTTTGCATGGCAAATTGTAAAAATGTTAAAGCTGATGAAGGAGAAAATTGTGATGCACAAACAAGAGAAGAATTAGAAAAGTTAAGAGAACAAGATGAGATTGCTTCACAATCATCTGAATGTGGACATGTTACTAATTGTAATCAATATACTTTAGAAGATCTTTGTATGAGAGACGTTTGCCAAATAAGTGGAAAATGTTTTCCAAAATATGAATTAATATCTATAGGTGAATTATTTGGACATCCTGCTTTTAATTATTGTGAAAATTGTATTGGTAAATCATGCAGTGATTATCATGAAAAAATATGTAACCAAGATCCTTGTGATTTTGGTTGTGGATGGGAAGTTGACGAATGTATAAGAACAGAGGGTCAGGATCCTGATCAATATACTGTTGGTGGTTTATCAAGTTATATATTTGATTCTGCAATATGCGACAGAGTAGATGAATGTTTTGATTATGTTGATGAAGGCATGGCTTCTTGTTCATATGATTATTGCGGTTTAAATTGTTATCCTGTTTATGCTGGAAACACATTTACTAATTGTAAAAGTTGTAGTTCTTTCCCTGTTCCTAATTGCAATTTTTATCCAAACAGAGTTAGTTGTGAAAAGAATTTGTGCAGATTAACTGCTTGTGAATGGGAAGATGGCGAGTGTCAAGAAAAATTTACTGGTTTATCATCTGGTTCAGGTTCTTCTGGGCATTCTTTATTAGATTATAATTTGTTTTGTCCTAAAAAATATTATACGAGTTCATTAAGAATTGAAAATATTAAATCTTATTTACCTTTGTTGCCTAAGTATTATGATTATATTAAATCAGCTGCACTGGCTTATAATGTTCCGCCTTCATTAATTGCAGGAGTTATAACACAAGAAAGCAGTTTTGGAAAGAATATTGGTGATGATGGTATCACAGGATGTAAAGTAGGTAATCAAGGTGACAGAGAGGAGATTATTTGTGCAGCAAGAACATTAAGAAATGGTTATGAAGGAAAGATCCACGATATTTATGATGATTGTTTAACAAAAACAACTGAACCGCAAAGATGGATCTGTGTGTTAGGGCATTATAATGCGGGTAAGATAGGTAACCAAGCATATGCATCAAAAGTGTGGAGATTTAATCTTGAATGGAATAAGTATTTTTGTGAACAATATTTTACTCAATGAACAATTAATAAAAATTAATAAAAATGAAAACAAAAATAAAAAAAAATAGAACTGTATTTATTAATTTGTTTTTATTATTAAGTCTAGTTATTATTATATTCTCTTTAACAGGGTGCCAAGATTCTTCTTCAACTCAATTAACAGAAGAGCGTCTAAGAACAGGAACAAAAGGTCTTGTAATTAAATTTATTAAAGATAGTCCTCCAAAAATTGTTTTTGAAAATGATCCTGCTGTTTTTATTAGCCTTTCTGTTGAAAATTTAGGCGTAACAGATGTTAAAAAAGGAGTAATTGCTTTTGGAAGAGAAGAAGATTATTTAGCATTTGATGAAATAAGATTGAATGGGGATAAAGTTAATGAGCCTGTTGTTTTTGATATAGAAGGGAAATCTCTTAACAATCCTTTTGGTGGAAAAGTGTTTTTAGAAATAGAAGCACATTCTAAAGATATTACTTTGAGCAAATATCAAGATACTTCGATACAAGTTAATACTTGTTATGATTATCAAACAATATTGCAAGAAGAAGTTTGCATTGATCCTATTCAAAACATGAACCAGTTAGGTTCAAGAGCATGTGTTGCAAAAAATTTAAACCCAGGTACCAGAGGAGGACCTGTGAATGTTAAGGCAGTAGAAGTCATGTCAACAAAAATAGGGAGTAATATTGTAAGAAATGTGTTTAGAATAAAAGTTAATAATGATGGCAAGGGAAAAGTCATTACAAAAGGTATAGCAGAGCTAATGTGTTCTCATGAAAGTATTAGAGGGATTGAAGGAGTAGATTATAGAAAAGCATGGGACTTTGTTCAAATAACTGCAAGATTAGGTAAAGAAGAAATGAGTTGTAAAAATAATGGTGTAATTAAATTAGAAAAAGGAAAAACAGGTGAAACTATTTGTGAAATCGAAACTCTTTTAAGAGAAGCTTATGTGACTCCGTTATATTTACAATTAGATTATGGCTATACTTATTCAATATATAAAAATTTTCAGATAGAGAATATATAGGTATTGTTTAGCGATACATTTATACAACAAAAGTTCAAAAAAACTTTTGAGCATAAAGGTTTTTCCAAAACCTTTATACAACAAAAATCCAAGATTTTTGAGCATAAATGTATCGTTTAGCGATACATTTATATATATAAAAGGAATAAAATACTATATAAAATGGAAAAAAGAGCAATGATAAGATATGTTTCAGTATTCTTAATAGTTTTTTTACTAGTTTTCTTGTCTGGATGTAAGCCAAGAGAAGGAGACATTCCTAAAAATATTCATAAAGGAACAAAAGGTTTAGAAATGAAGTTCTTGCCAAATAATCCTCCTAATGAAATAACAACCTCAACTGGAAGTGATTTTTATGTTTCAGTCGAATTACATAATGAGGGTACGTCTCCTGCAAAAGGTTACTTGTTTTTGTCTGGCTATGATACTAATATTATAGATATGCCTGACAGTTATTGGTTCCCTGATCCTTATAATTGTGGTGGTGAATATATTATGGGCAAATCGCAATATAATCCTACAGGAGAAATTTGTGTTGAAGAAATGAAAGGAAGATTAAACTTAAATCCTGTTGTTAATTATATTCCTCTTAAAATACCTCTGATGGTAAAAGCTATTTATGAATATTCAACAGACACTAGTATTTCTGTTTGTGTTGATCCTAATTATCATCAGATAAGTAAAAAAGCATGTGAGATGAGACCTGTTACTGTTTCTGGTGGTCAGGGTGCACCTGTGGCTGTTACTAAAATTGTTCCAATACCAGTTGGAAATGGACTTGTTCAATTTAATATTCATGTAAAAAATGTTGGCGGCGGTAAAGTTGTTAATGTAGGTATACCACCTCATGAATTAAGACCAAGAGATTATAATAATATTCTTTATGTAATATCTGTTCCGTCGGATATTTTTCCAACAGCATATGCAATAGAAGGAGTATCGCTTGGTTATGATGATTATAGATTTGGTTATGGTGATTATGGATATCAATTTTCAGTAGGTGGTAATTTTAATGATGCTGCTCAAGGAATGTTAAGACTTCATAATGATCAAACTGTTATTACTGAAACAGTTAATTTTGGTGATAAGGCTTTTGAATATATGACTCCATTAAGAGTTACTTTGTTTTATGGGTATATGCAAGACATAACAAAGAATATTGTTATTAATAAAGTTCCTAATGCAGAAATGGATGATATGTATCCTAGCCATGGTTTTGGAGATTTTGGACTTTATCGTATGGGGTCAGATGGAAGAAAGTATGTTGGACATCATGAAGATAGATATGGGCATGATGTATGGCGTTATACTGATAGAGAAAAAGGAATAGACATATCATTTAAAACTACTTAAAATAAAAAAAGGTGATTAAGCATGAAAATAAAAACAATATTTGCTATTAGCATGATTTTGTTGCTAATTTTGGTTATATCTGGTTGTGATGAAGAAGTAAGCAATACATCTCCTGGTGATGCATTCTTAGGTGGACAAGCAGGATTAAAAGTTGAGTTTCAAAAAGGAATGCCGCCTCCTGAAGTGCTTGATGATAATAAACAAAGATTTGGAATAGCTGTCAAACTTCATAATATTGGTGAATCAGATGTTATTGCAAATGGTGGTTATGTGGAAATAGTAGGTATCAATGCAAAACAGTTTGGTAAAAATAATCAAGATGATTTGAAAAAAGAAATAGATGATGAATTAAAAGGAGCGAAAAAGAGTTTAAGAGGAGGAGAAAGGATTGATGGAGGACAAACTATTGTTGAGTTCTCTGATTTAAAATATAAACCAGATCTTCCAGGTGATAATAAATTTAACATTGTTGCTGATGTTTGCTATAACTATAAAACAACTAGCGTTGTAAATGTTTGTGTTAAAAAAGACTTGTTAAAAGATTTGTCAGATGAAAAGATTTGTCAAGTAACAGGTGACAAAGATGTTCAAAATTCAGGAGGACCAATACATATAACAAAAGTGTCACAAAATCCGATAGGCGATAGTAAGATACAGTTATTGTTTACTATTGCTCATGTAGGTGATCCTGAAGATAGTTTTTTCAAAAGAGGAACTGATTGTGATGATAGTACTGTAAATGATGATAGGTATAGAGTGTATTTTAAGATATTAAGTGATATAGACGGTGCAAAACCTCAATGTAATAGGCTAGAAACAGCTTCTGGTGATAATGTGGATAGGTCAGAAGGTTATATTACTTTATATGATAGAGAAGAACAACCTATGTCATGTACAATTGATCTTAGCGGTGTTTCAAGCAAAGCTTTTGAAACTGTTCTTAAACTTGAGATGGAATACAGATATTTACAAAGCTTGGGTAAAGAATTGATTGTCAAGGATGTGAGTTAGACCTGCCAAGCCTTTCCCCCGACCACCCGCCCCAGGGTAAGTAGTAGGGACATTTTTTATTTCTTTTTTATTTATTTTATTTATATTTAATTTTAAGGACTAGAATTGATAGAGATAATGAGAATATTATTGCATTTGCTATTGCAAGAGGCCATGAATGAATAAGAATTCCATAAATAAGCCATAAAACTTGGCTTGTTGTAAATATGAGATACATATGCAAACTTACATCTTTTGTTGATTTAGTTTTCCATGATTTTATGACTTGTGGCATAAATGAAATTACAGACAATATTGTTGCTATATAACCAATGAGTTCTATGTATATCATGATTTATATTAAAATTAGATTATTATTTAAACTTTGCTCTCTTTTTCACCTAACAAAGTAAGATAAGCTAATAATGCTTCTAATTGTAAGAATTCATCAGAACCCTCGACCAATCTAAATTCTATGTCACCTGTTTTGTCTAAGATCATTACTTTGCCTCTGTCTGATATGTGTTCTTTATCTAGTTTCCACACTTCTCTTGATATTTGTTTTATTACATCAAGACCAGACAGACCATAGTTAAGCATTGTGTCAAGTAACATGTTTCTTGATTCTATAAATTTGTTTTTTAGTGCTAGTTCTAATATTTGTTTTATTTCTTGTGGTTGTGCCATTGATGCCATTGAAAAGATTATGTCAGTTGTTATGTTTTTTGATATTGCTGCACAGCTTTGCATAATATTTTCTAGTTTTCTACAATCACCATTGCTTGCTTTGAATAAAGCTAGTTTTGTTTCATCTGATAATTCTAGTGATTCATTATTTGCAATCTGATCTATTAATTCAAATATGTTTTCTTTAGGCAATGGTTTGAATTTAAATATTGCACACCTTGATTGTATTGGATCCAAGATCTTTGACATATAATTACAGCTTAGTATGAATCTGCATGTTGATGTATAATTTTCCATTGTTCTTCTCAAAGCTTGCTGTGCTTCTTTTGTCAATGCATCTGCTTCATCTAAAAGAATTATTTTAAATGGAACATCACCTAATGCTTTTGTCCTTGCAAAGTCTTTTACTTTGACTCTTATTATATCTATGCCTCTTTCGTCTGATGCATTTAATTCTAAGAAATTCTGTCTCCAAGATTCACCAAATAATTGTCTTGCCATTACTAATGCAATCGTTGATTTTCCTATTCCTGCCGGGCCTGCGAACAATAAGTGAGGCATGTTATTTTGCTCAACAAATGCTTTAACTTTGTTGATTACGTGTTGCTGACCTTTTACTTGTTCAAATGTCTTTGGCCTGTATTTTTCTGTCCAGATTGCTGATTCTGTCATGTTGTTGGGAAGAATTAGGTGTTTATAAAGATGTTTGTTTTATAATATAGATATGGAGATAATAACTAAAAATATATAGAATATTAATAAATAACAAATGGAATAATAAAAATAAATTAAAAAACTTAAATAATATCTTCTTCAGCTATAACCAGAAAGTCTCCAATAGCCATTACAGCGCTGAATGGAATAAGAATCTTGTTTTCTTTGTCTTTTTCTAGTTCTAGTTTGTCTGTGTAAGAAGTTGGACTAGCAAGTACAATATGAATTAATTCACCTGATCTTGTTTCAAATATAAGATCACCTACTTCACCAAATCTTTTGCCTGTTTTTGATACTACTGTTTTACCAATCAGGTCTTTTGAGAATTTTTTTTCATCATCAGCCATATTTATTCACCTATTTTATGTTTTTATATATTAATTGTTTAGTATTTGTTATATATATACTTATCTAATACACTGAATACTAATTTCATATTTAAAGTTTATGGTTGTATAGTGAATATTTGTGTATTATTCATAACTGTAACATATAGGTTTAAGACTACACGCATTGCATTTGTTTTTATTTTGGCAAACATTAGGCATGTTTTTTGATTTTAATAAATGCTTTACTTTGTCTTTTATTTCAACTACTTCTTGTGATAAGAATGGGTTTAATATTAGCTCTCGTTTTTCATTATGATCAATATAATGAATAAATCCTGATTTGATTGTTTTTATGTATTTTTCTTGAAGCATCAATAAGTATGCTGCTAATTGTATCTTGTGGCCCGGCCATATGCCTTTATTAGGCATTTTGCCTGACTTCATCTCAATTGGAATGATTCTTGTACCGTGTATTTCTAGTTTATCTATTATGCCTCTTAATTCTAGTTGTTTTGATTGAATCCTTATTTCTGATTTAATCTTTGGCGTCAATAATTCCCATAACTTATCACCAAGAACATTATTAGTTGTTATGAATTCATGTATGTGTCTTGTGATAAATTCTGATTCTTGTTTGAATAATGGCCAGATTTGTTTGAATGCGTCTATTAATGGCAATTGAGCTTTTCTTAATTGTGATTTATTGTTTATTATTGCTGTTCTTAGTGCTTGTGAATAATTTGCAGTATAAATCTTGAATATATCATTGATATCTTTTGATCTTATGTTTTTTACAATGTTTTCTTGTATTTTGTTTATCTGGTCAAATGTGTGATGTTTGATTGTTCCTTTGATTATTGCTTTTTTAGGTGGTTTTATTATTTTTAGAACTTGTGTTAAGTAAATAGATCTAGGACAATATAAGTATGAAGATAAGGTTGTTACGGAGATCATGGTCTTGGGTGTAGGAAGATATATTTATGTGTTTTGTTAGGTTTTACCAAAATCTTTGCCTTGGTTTTTCATCTTCTGTTTTATATTTGGTTTTTGAATTATCATATTTTATTGGATTTCTAAGTAATACTAAGATTGGTGTTAAATCAACATTTTCTTTTAATACATCATAATATGATTCAAATCTTCCAATTACATAATGAAAATATACTGCGTTATTTAGTTGTACATTTTTGGTTACTTGTTTTTGTTTTACTTTCCCGTGATGTATGAATTTTTCTATATGCTTTTTATTAGCGAAAACCCTATGAAAAACTAATTTTTGTTGTGTAATTCCATTAAACTCTGGATCTTTGTGCATATGGTATAAATAACTAATCCAATCACCTGGAACGTGATTGCATAAATAAGATATTTTATGAATTCGATCTATGCATGGATTGTGGAAATCTCTCATTGCATTTATGTTTGTTATAAGATATAGATCAATATCAGGATTTTGTTCATTTTTAGGCACGTATTTTTTGTATTCTTCATTAGAATTAATGTCAAAAAACATGCTGATAAATGCTTTTTTTGGTGATACTAATGTGTATTCATCTATGATATCAGAACATTGTTCAAATAAGTATTGGGCTTGATCATCTATAATATTGACTAAACTATCAATTATGTGTTTTTCTTGTTTGAGAAATATTTTTATGTGTCCTGTTGGTCTTGTATCATGAAGAGAATCCAATATCTATCACCTTAGAATTTTGGTTTTTTCGGAATATTTTTAAAGATTTATATACTTAAAAATAGGTAATAGAAAATAAAATCATATATATATTATTGCTTTTAAAGAGGTTTTATGAAGAGATTGGGGGTTTTTGTGGTGGTTTTTGTGGTTTTTTTTAGTGTGTTTTGCATTGGTGATGATTTTTCTGTTGTTGTGAAATTAAGTGATGAAATTTATACAAATGTTGAATATGATAAGTTATACACTGTAAAGAATCATGATTGGAGAAGTAATAGAATTATGTCTGATATAGTTGTCAATTATTATTTATTAGATGAATTTGATGAAATTTTACTAGATGAAGAGCTTGAAATAACTAGTTTAAAAAGTTCAAAAACGTCAAAAACAGGTCTTATCCATCTACAAGAACCTGGTGATTATTATTTTTGTGCTGAAATAATTGAAACTTCTTTAGAAGATAATAATCAAGATAATGATCTAGATTGTAAGGAAATAAGTGTTATTGGTTTTGATGATGGTGATGTATTTAATGATTTTCAAGTAACTGTTGTTTTGAATGATGTTATATTTTCTGAATTAGAATATTATGATCTGTTTAAAATAGAGAATTTAGGTTGGGGTGATTTCAAAATTGAAACTAATCTCACTATTAATTATTATATATTTGATGAGAATAATGATCTTGTATTCGAAGATGAAACTTTTGTAGAAGGTTTGAAGAGTTCAAAAAAGTCTAAAACAGGAATTATTTACATAGAGGATGAAGGGAATTATACTTTTTGTGCTGAAATTATTCAAACTTCTTTTGATGATGATAATGAAGAAAATAATCTTAATTGTAAAAATATATTAGCAATTGATTCTTCTAATGTTCCTTGTAATATGAGTATTGGCATTGATTCAAAAGATTATTTTTATTCAAATGAGACTAGTTTCAGATTTGATTTTGTTGTATCTAATGAAGAGTTTTATCCTGATGTTGAGTTTTGGGTTGAAGATATGTTTGGTTATATTGTACAAGATATTGATGAATATGAAGTAGATGATAATTATTATGGAAGAATGTATAAATCAAATATTGGTGAAGTGTATGATTATCAAAATATTGTTGTTAAAGCGAATATTACAAAACCTTGGTGTTATGATTCTGATTATAGTGATAATTTGGCTGAAAAGATGATAGTTGTAAAAAATCCAACATATTATACTTTCCAAGAATATGAAATAAATCCTTATATTATAGTTGAAGCAAAAAATAAAGGAACTATTAATTTTGGTGATAGGTTTTATGTTGAAATAGAGGAAGCATGGTCAGGAGATATGTCTGGCAGGATCAAGATATGGGTTGAGGATAATAAAACTAAGAAAAAAATAAGTGAATCAATTGTTAGCATTGGAATGCCTAAGATGTCTTATATTGAAGATCTTAAGATACCTATTGAATTAAAAGATAATTGTGATAGGAAATTTGACGATGGAAATTATTCAATAGTTTATGAAGGGTTTGGGTTTAAGGATAATATTTTTGTAGATGTTGGAGGAATTGATAATAGAATCTGTAGAAGTGATAATTCTAAAAAGGATTCTTCAATAAGCATTGATAAAGTTAAATATAAATCAGGAGATTATGCAAAATTAGGAGAATCAATAAGAGCAGAAGTTAATGTGTATAAAGGTGATACCGGGAAGAGTAGTCTTCGTGCTTATGTTGTTGATGATAGAAATAAAAGAATAAGTTCTTATGATTCTAAATTCTTGTTAAAAACAAAGTATCAAAAATATGATTTAACAATTCCTATTCAATTAAAACCATTATGCGATGAAAAAACAGATGAAAGAGATTATACTTTAATTGTTAGAGGTCTTGATCTTGAGACAAAAGAACTAATTGAAATTGATGGCAATTTGCCTACTCTTTGTAAATATCATGACAAGGATGATGAATCTAATAAAAAGGTGAAAAAAAGAAAAGGCAGTTTTGATGCAGAGTTTGCTTCTTATCCATCTAAGGTAAGAGTTGGTGAATTGTTTTATGTTGAGGTTAAATTAGAAAATAATAAAGATGAGGATATTGGTGTTGATATTTGGTCAAATATTGTAAAAGGTAGGAAAAAATTTGGTGAAAATAATAAAAAGAATGTCCAAGTTAAAGAAGGGGAAAGTGTTAATGTTAAATTACTTGGTTCTGTTGATGAAATTGATCCTGGTGAGTATGAACTAAAGGTTGGCATGGATAGAAGCGATATAAAAACAAATAAATATTTGAGGGAAAGTATTTTGGTTGAGAGTAGTGAGAAGAATGATACTTGTGTTATTTATCAGGGATTTGCGGCTGTTTCTGATGTTAATGAAACTTTTGAAACTAAAGTTTTTGAATCAGCTACAACTGATAAATATTCTTATAAATATGATAAAGATATTGAGCAAGTTAAGCCTGTAACTGGTACTGTTATTTATGAATCATCGACTGTTCGTGCTTCTAAGTTAGTACCTTATATTATTATATTTATGTTGTTAGTGCTTTGTGTTGTGTTGGTTGTTTGGAAGGTTTAGTAAACCTTAAAATCAACACAAACCCTATACACATGAGGTGAGAATTGTCCGCACTTATTGTAATGTATAATTTTGTATTTCTTTTTTGCTTTTTTGCATGCTTTTTTAATCTTTTTGATAGCTGCATCTGGAATGTCCTTTTCGTTAAGAAAATCATAGAAGTGGATTATTCCTTTTTTCTTTATTGATTTTAGAGCTAGGTGAAGAAAATCTTCTGCACTTTTTGGCAATGGCATTAAGATTCTGTCAAACTTCCTATGCTTATGCTCAACCTTTACATAGCTTCTTAACATTTCTGCTGGGTGTGCTTCATCTCTTGATCTTATCTCTGTAACACCCTGGTTTACATAAGGCAATATTCTGTTAAAATCAATATACCCTTTACCAATTTCTAAAGAATGATGAAAAAGGTCTGAATCATTTAAGTGGAAGTAGGTATTGAAATGTTTTCTCATTACTTTTATGTGATTTTCTATCTTATTATTATCTTTGTATGTTTCATATAAATGGCATGTGTCAATGCAAACATTCTTGATTTTAGCTTTTTTATTTACATATAGAACGTCTGGTGTTTTTGAATAAACGTCTTTGCTTGAGTTTTCAAAATAAAAATAATCATAATATTGTTTGAACCTTTTTAAGTTGTGTGCAATCACATCTCTTGTCTTTTTTGTTGATTTTTGATCTTCAAACGGAATATATGGGTGAACAATTGCTTTTATATGGTACTTTTTGCATAATTCACCTAATTTACCAAATACTTTTATCTCAGCAAAGATATCTTTTTTATGCAATGATAAATATTTGCCTTTGTATTTAAAAGGCATGTGTAATCTTACTGTAATATGTTTTCTCTGTAGATATTGGATTGTTTTTTCTAATTTCTTTATACCACTAAACAAATCTGTTTCAAATAAATGCAATTCAACTATCTTAGGATTTAATTTCAATCGAGTTTCTAGTTCTTTTCTTATGTCAGATGCTTTTAACCCGATTATATGATGATATATGTTTGGAATCACTTTTTTAACATCACCTTTTAGTGCAATGATATTATGTATCTTATTCAATTTTATGTTTTCTAGAGCATATTTATGAGCAATTGGATTAATTTCTATTGCTGTTATTTCTTTTGCTTTTGTATTCTTTGCAATTGTTAATGGATATGGACAACAGCCTGAAAACATTACTAGTATTTCTTCATCTGGCTTTATCTGTTTGATGATTCTTTTTCTTTCTGTTGCAAGTCTTACTGAAAAATAGACTTTTTCTACGTCGAACTTTATGGTCGTATTATTTTCCTTATGTATTGCTTCCTTAGTATTCTTTCCTCCTAGATATTTCAACTTTTGCGTCCTAAATATTCCTTTGTGTTCTCCTGATTTCTTAAGAACTGTTTTTATGTTTTTGTTTATTCTTAATAATGTTTTTGCAATTAACTTTTGTTTTTTTACTAATTCTTTATCGATTTCTAGTATTGCTATGTTTCCTATTGTGTCATAAGCTGTTTTTAGATGTTGTAATTGTTTTTGTGTTAATTTCTTGTTTAATGCATTTCTCAGGTTTGTCTGTGTTTTTGATTTTCTTTCTAGTTTTTTGTTTGACTTTTGTATGAACTTGAATTTTGTTTTTATTTTTTTTAAATCTTTTACAGGCAAATACATATATTTCTTATCTTTTGAAAACTTATAATTAAAATCAAGAAGTTTGTTCTTTACTAAATATCTTTTTACAGATTCTGTTTTTTTAATAGGAATCTTTATTGTGATCATATTGCAACACATACTGCTCCTGCAATCATTATAGCACAACCAATTGCTTTATGAGCTAGGTTATGTTCATGGAATATTTCTCCTCCTGCAATTGTGCTTATTAATGTAGACATTCTTTTTATTGGAATTACTAAACTAACATATGCAATGTTAATGGCTTGATAATAAAAATAAGTTGATCCTATGCCGAGCAATGCAATGAATGCTAATGAAACACCTGATTGTTTTATTCCATGTTTTATGTCTTTAAACCCTTTATAGAATACAAATGTTATGGATGTGAAAATTATTGCAAAAAATACTTTATATATAATTAGAAGCGTATACACATTAACTCCTTGAGTAAGAAGATATTTTTCTAATACTGCACTAACAGCATAGATCATCAATGCAAGTATAACGAATATTGTATATTTTGATTTTATTATTTCTTTTAATGGATCTAATAAACTTTTTGCATGATGTTTTAATTCAAGAAAATATGTTCCAAATATTAATAGCAATATTCCAAACATTTGCAATCCTGTAAGTTTTTCACCTAAGAAGATAAATCCAAGAACTATCAAGAATAAAGGTGATAGGTTTTGTAAAGGAGCAACATTTGATAATTCCATGTGTTTTAGTGCTTTTACCGATAATATTCCTCCTATTGCACAAATAAGTGCTGCTCCAAATATCATAAAATAATATTTTAAAGCAAAATCAAAATTAGTTTTTTGAATAAATGCTAATGAAAATATTGCGCCAAATATTGACATCACTGTTAAAAATTCTGCAGCGTGTTCTTTTAATAAGGCTTTTTTTGCATAAATCTGTTCAAGTGAAACTAAAATTGCTGATATTATGACAAGTATTATCCAATTCATTTTTTCTCTTTTTTTTGTTTATGGTTGTATATATATAATTATTAAAGCATTTCCAGTTTTTAAAGCTTTTTATGATAACAAGATTTATATATTATATTATTTAAGTAATTAGTATAGAAATGAATATAACAAAGAAAATTGTAATAGGAGTTAGCATTATTGTGTTTATTATTCTTATTGTTTATTTAGTAAAGATGAGTGTTTTTACGTATGATACTGTGAATACAGGACATGTTAAGGTTGATTGTAAATTTAGGCAAGGAGTTTGTTTAACACCAATAAATGGAGAATGTCCTCCTTTTGATTTTTCTTATAAAACAATAGAAAATACTGATTGTGAAGCACAAGATAAGGTATGTTGTGTTAAAAATTAAAAGAATTTATTTAATCCTTGTTGTTTTTTGTCTTTTTCTTTTGTTTTTAGCTTTTTTAAAGTATTGTTGATTCTCTCTTCTGTAAAATCATGTTTACTATGAAGTATGTGTTTAATTGCTTCTAAGTCTACTTCTTTCCATTCTAGTGTGTAGTCATCTGTAGTTGGCATGTTTTTGATTAAGTCAAATATTATTTTCCATCCAATATCAAAAAATTCATTCCACTTAGCTTGTTCAAAAACTTTGTCAAAGTCTTTGCCGTGTTCTTTGATTAATTTTAATGCTTTTTTTGGACCAATGCCTTTTATACCGCCATAATTATAATCTGTTCCTACTAAAATTGCAATTACTATCAATTGATCTTGGTCAATTCCTAATAAATTTAATATCTTGGATATTTCTATTAATTCTGGTTTAACTGTTTTGTATGCTAATTGGCCTGGCTTTTTTCTTTTACCAGAAACTGATAAATTTTTTATTAGTTTTGGTACTCCAAACAATAAAGCGTCTGCATCATTTGTTGATAATGCATAAACATCTCCTTTCTTAACCATATAAGCTGCTTGTGCTTCGCCCTCAGAAGGTGCTTGTATAACTGGCAATCCTAATGCTTTGATAAGTTCTTTTGCTTCTTGTATCATTTCTGTTGTTAATCTTGTTGTCATTGATGCATATTTTTTCATAGCATCAATGTCTTCATCCTTCATTGCTTTGTCATATTTTTTAGCTGCTTGGATCTTTATTTCTTTTCTTCTTTGTCTTTCTTTTGTCTTTAGTTCTGGTGGTTTGCCGTCAAAAACAAAGCATGGTTTAATATTATGTTCTAGCATCTTTGCTGTTCTGCTGAATAAACCTACCAAATGACTAGTTACTTGGCCTTTTGAATCTTTTAATAAAGTGCCATCTCTTTGTCTTATTGTTGTCAAGAATTGGTATAAATACATGTGTGCGTCTATTGCAATCTTTTTTCCAGCTAAATCTTTTAAATTGATTTCTTTTGATTCTATTAATTGAAAGATTTTTGTGCCCATTGTGTTTGGGTTGGTGGGGTGATATTTAAAGGTTATTATGTCCCACCATCCTAGACCCCCAACCACCCGCCCTTGGTTAGGTAGTTGAGCTATGTTTTTTGAATTTTTTATTAGAATTATTCTTTACTTTCTTTTACCAACCAATAACATATAATCCCTGGTATGAGTAATACAGAAGATAACATTATTACATATCTTGGGCCTATTGTATCAACTAAAAAACCTGCTATTGGCATTGAGATTATTGCTGCTAATGAGTGAAGCATTGATTTAATAGAACCAATTGTTGCTCTAAGTTTTTTTATTATAAATCTATGAAAGTACACATTTTCAACAGGTGTTTTTATTTCAAGAAAGAATTCTCCTAATAGCATAATACCTAAGGCAATTGCCCAGGTTTTTGCAAAGTATACTAAGAAATTGAATAATCCTGCTATTATGATAATTCTGATGATAAATGATTTTTCTTTGTTTTTTGGTAATAATCTTTTTGATAATAATGGTGAAATGATTGTCACTCCCCACATTGCTGACCACATATAACCAAATGCATGATCTGGAAAATTTAGTTCTTGTAAAAATGGAATCCAACTTAATCCTTCGCCAAATGCTCCTGCAAATGCAAGAAAAAACATTCCCAGTAATATATAAAATAATGCTGGATGTGTTGAACTGTATTTTACTGATGTTTTTGTCTGGTTTACTAGTTCTTTGTATGATTGTTTAATATGTATCTTCTTTTTTTTGTAATTTTCTGGTATAAATAATAAGATAAAGATGCTAACTAAGAATGCTATGCCTGATGTTGGGAACACTATCCATAAACCAAAGTTCTTTACAAGAAATGCTCCTAATAATCCAGATATAACCAAGCCAATGCTTAACAAACTTCTGCTTTTCATAAAATAATCATGTAATAATGATGGTTTTTTTGCTTTTATCCAGTCTGTTACCCATGCTTCTTTTGCACCTGATGCAAATGTGACTGCTATTCCTGTTAAAATGAATACTAATAATGCAGAAGGAAATGTTTTTGCAAATAATAAAGCCACAATCAAGATTGCTTCAAGAGAATGTCCTAATATGACTGAGAACTTTCTTCCATATATGTCTGCAACTGCACCTGTTGGTATTTCAAATATTAATACTGATAAAGCTGTTGCAGCTATTAGTGTTCCTATCTGCGTTAGTGAGAAGTTAAGGTCTCTGAACCAGACTATAATAAAGACTGGTGCTACTTGAAGCATGAATGCTAGTACATGTTCTAGGTAGAATAATCCGCATATTTCTAGTTCTCTTTTTTCAAATATTTGCATAGAATTATTTTATGTTTTATAATATATAAATCATTCTATCTTCTTGGGTCTGATGAACTATAGGTTCTATTAATCTATTTACCACAAATTCTAATTCTCTTAATTTTCTTTCATTTAACATTGTTTTTGGGTTTGTAGATCCTGGAGTAAAACCTTTATTATTAATCCCAAAACTCTCAGCAACATTATAAAAGAATATTCTAGACACATCCATATATTCTGGAAAAAATCTTTTCCATTCATCATAAGTAAAACTACTTCTTAAAGAATTTTCAAACAATCTTTTATTTTGCTCATCATAATGTCCTGCTAAATATCCTAAAAACAATCTTTGTAAAATATCTTCACTTGCAGGCCTAATCAAATCCCTAATAAAAATTCCTCCGTCTGGTTTAACAACTCTCAAAATTTCATTAATTGTTTTTCTTGGATCTTCTAAATGATGTAGTAATGAATGACACATGACCAAATCAAAACTTTCAGACTCGTAGGGCAGATTATTAGAATCACCAACCTCATACATGGTTTGAGGATCTTGTTTCTTAGCATATTCAATTAACCTTTCATCAATATCTAAACCATACAATTCATAACCTTGTATTTGATCCTCATCTTCCCTTATTTGTCTTAACATTTTTCCAGTTCCACATCCAATATCTAATATTTTACCAAATGAACACAATTCTAAAGCTCTATTCAAGAAATAATCATTTACTAAATCAAGAGTTTTTAAATTATCATAAGCTAACATTATGTCTACATCTCCCATATCATCCATTTCTAGTATTCTTTTCATGATGCAATACCCTCTTTGTTAATTCTTTCAACACAATATGGATCATTATTTGTTGATCCAGTAAGTGCTTCACTTATTATTGGACAACCACCCCTGCAAATTTCACCAAATTCACATTCAGAACAAAACCCTTTTAGGCAAGATTTAGTAAATTTTCTATTATAAGGAAAAGCATTTTTGTTATTCCAAATGTCTTTTAATGATTTATCATTTAAATTGCCTTCAATAAATTTATCTTTCATAGCAAGACAACCTTTTATAGAACCATTACTCATTATTCCTATCTCAAAAATCCCAGAATAACAACCAGTCCAAAATGGTAAAGAATTTTCTTCTTTTTGGATTCTATATTTTTCTTCAAATCCACCAAAATATCCTACATTACACCCTGGATAGATTCTAACTTTCTTTTCCTTATTCTTCTCAATAATAAATTCTATAAGTTTTCTCAAATCCTTTTTAGGGATCATAAAATCAGAACTCATTCTTCCAACAGGCATTGCTAATTGTATTTGCCAGACTTCAACACATAATTTTACAATTATATTATAAATTTCATCTAATTCCAGAAAATTAAATTTAGAAACAGTTGTCGCAATGCTTATTTTGATTCCATTTGACTTTAATCTTTTAATAGTATTAATTATCTTATCAAAAACTCCTTTTCCTCTTATAGAGTCATTTGTTTCTTTTTTACCATCAATGCTTATTCCAAAATTATTTATTTTTGCTTTTTTTAGTTTACTAATAACTTCATCATTCATAATAGTTCCATTTGAAACAAAATTAACTTTTATTCCTAATTCATTCAATCTTTTAGAAACAGGAAACCACCTATCAGAAATCAAGGGTTCACCACCTATTAAAGTTACTTCTTTAGTTCCCAGTTCTTTTAGTTCATCACATAATTTCAGAGACCTATCTAATGAAAGTTCATTTTTTCTACACTTTCCTGCAGATGAGCCACAATGTTTACAATTTAAATTACATGCTAATGTTAGTTCCCATGTAATATTGATAGGCTGCAATCTAGAAGAATCTATTATTTCTTTCATGTTTTCTAGATCTCTATATTCTCAAATCACTTCTGCATGAATAGATGCTTGAAAAACCAGCCAAAACTAAGCTTGCTCCACATTTTCCTTTAGCTAGCTTTTCAGCTACTCTTTGTTTTATTTGTTTGGCTTTCATACATAATAGGATAGTAATTTAAATATATAAACAATTGTTGTGGAAATTCTACTACAATATAGAAATATTTATATATAATAATCAACTATAATATTCAATATGATCTCAAAACAAGAAGTATTAAAAGAATTAGGTTTGAATAACAAAGAAGTTTCAGTCTATGTATCATTACTTATGCTAGGCCAATCACCTGTTAATATAATAGCTAAAAAATCCAAATTAAATAGAGTAACTACTTATGATATCTTAAAATCATTATTAGATAAAGGCTATGTATCATATGTAATAAAATCGGGTGTCAAATATTTTGAGGCAACAAATCCATCAATATTCATGCATAATCTTAAAGAAAAACAGAGTAAATTAAGGAAAGTTCTCCCTGAATTGAAAGCAATAAAAAGATCAATTAGAAGAAAGCCAAGTATTGAGATGTATGAAGAAATAAAGGGTTTAAAGTCTATATTTAATGATATTCTTAAGGAAAATAAAGAAACATGGTTTATTGGTGCCCCCAAGATGATAGGTAAGTTAAAATTTTATTTTCCTCATTTTATTAAACAAAAAAGAAAACAAAACATGTTTTCAAGAGTTATAACAACTGATTGCAGATCAATGAGAAAATATAAAAGAAAAGCTCCTAAAAAATATATTGGTATGAGATTTATTAACGATAAAATTAATACAACCAAAATTATTTATGAAAATAAGATTGCTTATTTAACGTTTAAAGATAAGAATTCAATAGGAATAATAATTGATAATAAAGAGATTGCTAAACAAGAAAAAGCATTGTTTAATATATTATGGAAAAATTCTAAGAAATAAAATCATTCTATCTTCTTAACAACCAAACCTTTAAACTCTTTGTTAAGCATTTGTTCAGCTTTTTTAGTAACTTTACCAAGAGATAAATAAATTACAGGAAGTTTTTTGTTCTGACCTTTAATATATGCAGTTGAAAGATCACCTTCATTAGATCTCTTTTTCTTCTTAGCACAACAATAATAATCAACTGAACCAATTGCTGCAGGCACAGAAACAACTAAATCAATTTCACCTTTTTTAATTATTTCATAGTCTTTTATCTTCATTCCATTTGATTTCATGTATTCTCTTACTTGTACAAAGAATGCATCTTTTTCTTTTTCTACTCTTTCAGAGATAGGGACAATCTTTTTCTGAACTGCGGGTTTTATAGGTTCTTTACCTGTTTTTAATCTTTCTAGTTTTACTCTTTCCTGTCTAATCTCTTCCATCATTTGCATTAGTTCATTTCTTTGCTTTTTCATTTCTCTTTGTTGTTCTGAGAACAATTTTCTTTGCTTTTCTAGTTCTTTGTGTTCTTGTTCAATCTTTAGATGAAGCTCTTTTTCTAATTCCTTTTTCTCTTTTAATAACTCTTTTTCTTTTTTTTCTATTTCTTTCTTTTTTTCTAAGATGTCTTGTTTTTTACCAGGTTCTTCAATTTCTCTTTTAACAGGTTCTTTTTTCTTTTCTATTTTGAGTTTTTCCACTTTTCTCTTTGGTTTTGGAGCTAACATTTCTTTTATCAAACTTTGCGCTTGATTATTATCAAGCATATAAAATTTCCAGAAAATATGTTTTTGATTCTTAAAATTAACAACAAGTGAAACTGCAAAATCTTTTAAATTTCTAAGAGTTGCTTTTGTCATATTGTCTAATTTACTTTCTCTTAATATTCTTTTTTGTTTTAATAAATCAAATATTCTTTTTTCATTATTATTCAGTTTGTCAGAGAATTCTTGCAATTTCTCTTTTTGAGAATCAACATAATATAATGGTGAACTACCTATTTTTAAATGGCTAAATTTGATCTTTTTCTTAGAAACTAATTCTGATAAATATGCGCCTGCATATGTAGTATTTATTTTGAAATGTTTTGCTACTTTAATTGATAACAAAGGGCCATTTTTTTGTACAAAATCCAAAACATCGTCTGGTGTCAATACCATGATTCGGTAGAAAGAAAAGGGTTTTATAAAGATTTCTATACTAAAAACCTAAGGTCTTTTCCAAGCAACTTCCCAGTAAGTAACATCGCCTTCTTCGTCAACTACGCCAATAAGAAGTCTTTTCTTTGTACTGTGTGCTACTCTGTTTTTAGCTGAGAAATCATGCCATGTTAATGTAGAACCCTCATGAACAGGGAATACAACCCATTTGGCATGGTCTTCGCCAGGTTTAATACCTCTATCATAAACTCTGAAATCTGCACCAAACTTAAGAGCAGTTTTGATTATATAGCCTCTGTTTCTGAAATCTCTGAATACGCAATATCTGATCCAAAAATTAGGTTCTGTTTTTTGTGCTTTTTTTATGAATTTTTCACCTGATATTGGTTTGTTTCTCCCATCTAAGATAACCATCTTACCTTTTTCTGATAAATATAATGCTTCACAAAGTGATAATTGTACTTTTTTATCGTCAAGAATCTTTCCATAGCAACTTTTATTATAAAGTTCTCTTGCTTCATCAGTGTCTTCTGATATAACTCTTTCTTTTGCAAAAATTGATCTAATAGGTTCTTTTTTTGGTTTGTTTTCTAGATCTTTGTCTTTTTTGTCCTGTTTTGCTATTTTTTCTTCTTTTGATTTCTTTTCTTTTTTCTTTTTAGCCATATTAGTAGTAAAAAAGGGGGATAAATTTAAAAAGCTTTCTATAGTAATATACTATATGCAATTAACATTTTTAGGAACATCGTGTATGGTGCCAACTAAAGAAAGAAATGTACCAGGAGTTTTTCTTAAATATAAGTCTGAAGGAATATTATTTGATTGTGGTGAAGGAACACAAAGACAGATGAATATTACAGGAATCAATAGAAACAAAGTTACAATGATTCTTTTAACGCATTGGCATGGTGATCATGTTGCAGGTATAATTGGTTTGTTGCAAACAATGGGTAATAGAGAGTTTAATCCTAAAGTTGAGATCTTTGGACCAAAAGGCACAAAAAAAAGATTGTGTTTGTTAATGGATGCTATACATTTTGACGTCATGATTAGGTTGAAGGTTCATGATATTGATGCTAAAAAGCCTGAAGCAATATTTAATTGTAAAGATTTTAAGATAATAGCAGCTAATATGAAGCACAATGTTCCATGCGTAGCTTATTCATTTATTGAAAAAGACAGAAAAAATATTGATAAATCATTTTTAGAAAAAAATAAAATAAAAGACGGGCCGCATCTTAAGAAATTAAGTGCTGGAAAAGATATTGTGTACAAAGGTAAGAAGTATAAAGCACAAGATGCTACTTATATTATCAAAGGTAAAAAGATTAGTTATGTTGTAGATACAGAAGTTTGTAATAATGCAATTGAATTAGCAAGAGATTCTGATATATTGATATGTGAATCAACATATTCATCTAAGTTAAGAGATAAAGCAGAACAAAGAAAGCACATGACATCAAAAGATGCAGCAATGATTGCTAATCAAGCTAATGTCAAAAAGTTAATATTGACACATTTTTCTCAAAGATATAAAAACACTTTAGAATTACAAGAGGATGCACAAACTTATTTTGATAATGTTATTTGTGCTGAAGATTTTATGAAGATTAGTTTGTGAGAAAAATAAAAAAAAATAAAATTAATTCAATTATTTACTATATTTCTTTTCTGCTTTGCCTAAGAAAGCTTTTAGTCTCTCAGTTGATGGTAATTCTCTATGTGATGGCATTTTAACAAATCCTTCATTATACATTTTTTCAATAGATTTCTTGTTGACATAATTAAGTTTACTAACTTCTTTTACAAATCTTATTTTTTTCAATGCTTTGTTTGCAGCCTCTTTTATTGATTCTAGTGTAATACTGTATTTTTCTATCAATTCTTCTGCTTTTTCAAAGTTTGGTCCTATTAATCCATCTATGTTATTCCAATGTCCCATTAAATAGGATGTTAATGCAATTACTATATCCCTTTCCATTCCTTTATACTTTATTCCAAATTTTTCTGCACTTTCTATAGTTCTTGCAATTTTTCTTTCATAAAAACCATATGTACATTCATCAAATCCAATTATTTCATCATTTTCATTGTATCGTGGATTTATAATAACTTCTTGTCCTAATTTCTTTTTTCCTTCTTTTGATATTAGTTCAAATGCAGATTTAACTTGTTCTTCAGGATACTTTTCTTTAATTTCCTTTATTTCATACTGCCAATCGTTCCTTTTAAGGAACATCTTTGTTAGTTCTTCTAAATCTTTTTTAAGTTCTTCTTTCATTTTTATTTTCCTCCATTCATTTCATAATTAAAAAATAAAAAAAACTATTCAAGGTATTTCTTAGCTTGTTCCTTGAATTGTTCTATGTATTCTGGTTCTATTTCTGCATATTCCATGATTGCTGGAAGTTCTCTCATTACTCCTATTGCTTCCTTTTTTTCATTTTGAAGTGCTTTAATCATGCTGTCATCTATTTCTCCTCTACCAACCCAACCAGGCCTTAAGAGCCTACTTGGCCCAATATGTCCTTTTTCTTTTACTTTCTCTATTTCAGTTACTTTATCAAGAGTATATATTGAAACTGCTTTGATGTAATCACGCATTATTGCTAAACTTTCTTCAAATAAGTCTGATTTAAAACCTTCCTCTTCCAATATTTTACTCCTATCTTCAAGACTTATTACTCCTGCTTCACTAAAATCTTTTACAGTAATTAGTGGGCTTATTCTGTAAATCATATTACCAATAAAATGATTTAGTTGATAACCTGAATCATAATGCATTCTTAAATCATCACCACCTATTTCACTACCATCTACTGCACGCCCATACCAATGTAATGACTTAATTCTATTTTCAAATTCTTGTGTAAATTCACCATCTTCATTTACTCTGTCTGGGTATGCTTGTTTTATTTTTTCTATATCTTGGTCTATCTTTTTCCTTTTTTCTAAACGTACTTTGTAATCCTCAAGTATCTCTTTTGCATGTCTTATAGCACCATATACTAGGCCTCTCCAACTAAAGAAAACACCAACCCCTCTTGTATCTACACTTTGAAGTAGTTTGATACTTTTTTCATCAATTCCAATTATTTTTTCTAATTTTTGTTTTTCATTCATTTTTATTTTCCTCCTTTTTTAGTGTTTTTTTATACAGGAAAAGAAGTAGAATCTCTGCCTCTTTCCTAACACTATTTGTTATTATGTAATAATAGTAACAAATTAACATATATTAAAGTTCTCATCAAAAGTTGAGCAAAAATAACAATATTTATATACAAATACTCATTTATGCAAATATATGGTTGAATTTACTAAGTATAAGCTTGATAAGTCAGATAGAAAGATACTAACTGAACTAGACAAAAACTGTAGAATTCCTACTACAAAACTAGCAAAAATAGTGAGAAAGTCAAGGCAAGCTGTTGAATATAGAATAAGTCAATTAGTTAAAAAAGGCATTATAACTAGCTTTAATGCTGCTATTAATCCACATAAAATGGGTTATAAAATATATAAAATCTATCTAAAGCTTAGAAACATACCTGAAGAAAAAGATAAACTATTTACGTACCTAAAATCATCAGGAATTATATATTGGATGGGTGAATGTTCTGGTACTTGGGACCTAATATTTGGAGTTTTTGCAAAAACAGATTATGAATTTTTTGAATTAAAGAATGATCTTACTTCTAAATTTAATAAAATAATAGTTCAAGAAAAAGGTGGAATATTAGTTGATGTAAAACAATATGCAAAAATGTATTTCACCAATAATATTGTTCCACCAACAATGTTTGCTGGAGAAATAATAAACAATGAATTAGATGAACTTGATTATGCAATATTGACAGAGATTGTAAACAATGCAAGGATACCAATAAATCATCTAGCACATAATGTTAATTCAACTGCAACTATTGTAAGAACTAAATTAAAAAAACTAGAAAAAAAAGGAGTAATAATACAATATAGAATAGGAATCAACTTAAACAAATTAGGTTTAGAACTGTATAAAGCAATTATTAGATTAGACAGATATACAAAACAAGATGAAAAAAAATTATTAGAATATTTGTCCAGATTACCAAATATACATTATTATATTAGAAATATTTGGCAAATAGAGCCAGAGCTTGTTGTGTCAAGTTACCAAGAATATTATGAAATAATAGAAAATTTAAAAAAAGAGTTTCCATATGTAATAAGAACAGTTGATCATGTTCTTATGATTACAGATGAATGGACACCCGGGTTTAAGAATTTATTGAAAATAAAAAATGAAAAACAAAAAACAAAAAGGTTCTAATGCAGAAAGAGAATTAGTCCACTTATTCTGGAAATATGATTGGGCTGCCTGCCGTGTTGCCGGATCCGGATCTATGGCTTATCCTTCTCCGGACATTCTTGCCAGCAACAACATAAGAAAACTAGCAATAGAATGCAAAGCAACAAAAGATAATAAAGTTTATTTATCAAAAAGAGAAGTTGATGAACTTCAGCTATTCTCAAACAAGTTCGGAGCAGAACCTTGGATAGGTGTTAGGTTTGATAATGATAAATGGTATTTCTTTAATATTGAAGACATGAAGATTAGCAGAGGAAAAAACTATCTAATAGATTTTAAAACTTCTAAATTAAAAGGATTAGAATTTAAAGAATTAATTGGTGTTTTTAAACAACAAAGATTGTAATTCTGTTTATACCGTATATGTGCTGTATAAAAATAAAAAAAATAAAATAAAAATAGAAAGCTTTATATACTTAAATTAGTCACCGTAGTAGTTAAGCTAAAAAATGAGGTTGACAAAGAACGTAATTTTTGATGTTGTTGGTGAAGTAGTGGGTGACGATGTAATACCATTAGTTAAATTATTAGATACAAAGAGAGATGTTTCTGAAATAAAGTTAGCAAAAAAAATAGGATCAGAAGTAAATATTGTTCGAAGCATGTTGTATAGATTATATTATAATAATCTTGTTTGTTGTTCTAAAAGAAAAGATATTAAAACCGGCTGGTATGTTTATCACTGGTTTTTGAATGCAAGAAGATTAAAGTATATGTTTAAGAATGTAAGGTTGAAGAAAATAAATAAATTAAAAGAAAGATTATTAAGAGAACAAGAAGAGCAGTTTTTTAATTGTATTGAAAGTTGCATAAGATTGAATTTTGACCAAGCAATTGATTTCAAGTTCCAATGTCCTGAATGCGGTGCTTTGCTGGAAATGGAAAACAATGGACATTGTATAGAAAGATTAAAAGAGAAAATACTTGTTCTAGAAAAAGAACTAAAGAAATAAATTTCTATTTTTCGATTATTAATGAAATTAATTGACAGCTTTTGCAAATTTGTGTTTTACATGGTTCATTACAATATTTACAATTGTTTATTTTCTTTATTGTTTTATATTTTTGTTTTAGTTTCGGCAGTATTTTTAGAAAATTATCTACAATATTTAATTTAATGTCTTTATTCTGTTTTTCTAGTTTGTTAAGCAGTTTTTTAACTGATCTTCTGTATGAATCAGATGAACAAGGGCATTCTCCATAAACCACGGGGAAATTCGTCTCTTTAGAATATTCAGTTATTTCTTTTTCAGATATAAAGTATAGTGGTTTAATCCTAGGAATGAATAATTTGCTTTTAATCAAACCCGTGATTGGACCCAATCTTGCACAAATCTCTAAATTTCCTCTAAAAAAATTCATCATTATTGATTGTGCTTCATCATCAAGATTGTGCCCCATTATTACTTTTTTTGCATTTAATCTTTTACAATGTTTATTTATTAAATATCTTCTTAAAACACCACATATAGTGCATGATTTTATTTTGTAACCTTTTGAATTAATTAAGTTCCTTAAGTAACATAAGGAATAACCAAATTCATCTCTAAATGAAACTTGGTGTAATTTAATATTTTGTTTTTTACAGAAATTAATTGCGTTATTTAGATTAGATTTACTGTAATTGCCGATAAATGCATTTATTGTTAAAGCTTCTACATTATAGCCTAACTTTTTAAGTATATATAAAATAACTGTTGAATCTTTTCCACCAGAATATGCCACAAATATTTTTTCCTTTTTATTGATTAGTCTATAATCTTCTATTGTTTTTTTAACTTTTGATTCTACTTGCTTAATTGTATTAGTCATAATCAGAACTTCTTGAATTGTGCAACAGTGTCTATTAAGTCAATGTGTCCCATTATTATTGCTCTGCAGCAATATCTTTTTAATCCTAATGAATCTAAAATTTTTTTTTGTGATTCGCCTTTTTTAATCTTTTCTTGAAATTCTTCCCATAAATGGCCAATTGGTTTTCCGCATGACCAACATCTGACAGGTATAATCATTTTTATTCTCACCTATATGATTTTTGCCTTTTAGCTCTTGCTTTAGATATATTAGGCTTACATTGTTCTTTTCTTCTTACATCAGCAATCAAAAGATGTCTATCATAATCTAAAAACACTTTTTCTAATTTTTTATTATATTTGACTAATGCTCTTGCTAATGCCAATCTTGCAGCTTCTGTTTGAGACATTATTCCGCCGCCCCTAACATTGATGCTTACGTTGACTTCATTTGATATATTTCCTGCAAGTATTAAAGGTTCTCTTAATTTTAATCTAGCCATCTTAGGCTCAAATATGCCTATTGGTTTCTTATTAATTTTTATTAATCCTGTACCTTGTCTAAGTGTTGCTCTAGCAACTGATCTTTTTCTTTTTCCTGATGTGTGTATGATTTTACTCAACTTTACCACCCAAATGTTTACATAGTTCTTTAATAGTTATATATTTAAAATTTGGTAATTTTTTAATATGTGCTTTTTTTATTTCTTCAGATTTTTTTTCTTTGAATTTGTCTGGAACACCTATGTAGCACATAATTCTTTGGAATGCTTTTTTGCCTCTAGGGTTTTTGTATTTTAGCATTCTTTTAATAACTTTTCTTACGAACCTGTCCGGCATCTTTGGTAAGAAAGGTCCTTTGTAAGGATCCCCTTTATCATCTATGTCTTTATATTTTTTAAATATATTTTTTTTATTGCCTGTTATTGCGATTTTTTCACAATTAATTACATTAACTTTCTCGCCAAGTAATGCTTTTTTGGCTGCAAAACTTGCAACCCTTCCAAGTATTAAGTCTGTTCCATCGATTATCATTGTTAATTAACCTATTATTCTTACTTTTGATCCTTTTGGATTAATTTTTATTAATTCATTTATTGTTATGGCTTTTCCCCCATTTTGTTCTATTTTTTCTTTTGCTGTCTTTGAGAAATTAAAAGCTGAAATTGTTATTTTTCTGTTTAGTTCGCCATTGCCTAGAACTTTTCCTGGAACAATCGCTGTTTCATTCTCTTTTACTAATTTATTTATCTTGAATAAGTTTACTATTATCCTTCTTCTTGTAGGTTTACTAAGATTATTTGCAACTGCTTTCCATATCTTTACTTTATTTTCAGAGGATAATCTATTTAATTCTTTGATAAGATTTCTTAGATACTGATTTGTTGGTCCTGTTCTTTTCATTTTGTTTATTGACCTTATAACCTGCCTGACCCACATCCCAATCCATGGGCAGTAAGTTGTGATTCTTAGGCATTTATTATTTACTTTACTTTACCAATAACCTCAATAAATTCATCACATTTTTCGGCTAATATGTTAGCAGCTTCCTTTGCTATGTTCTTGCTTGGTATTGAACCCCATGATTCTATGTTAAATATGAATTTTGATTTGTCTTCTGAAACATTTACAGCACCTTCGCTATAGTCTTGGCATGCTTCGCATATTAAACAGTCTTTTTTATAGTCTTTTTTAAGATTTAATTTTCCAGACTTTAATTCGAATAACTTTTTTGGACACATCTTAGCTACAAGTTCAGGATTTTTTGGTTGTTTTTTTATTTCAACTATTGGTTCGTATTTGTAATAGCTTAATCCTGGTGAGAATTTTGCGTGATCTTTGCCTTTTCCTAATATTGCAGTTGCAACAAACTCTAATTCCTGACCACTCAATAATTTTACAATGATTGTTTTAGGATAAATAGGAGTAACTTTTGAATCTTTTGACTTTATTGATGATGCATAAACTGTTTTTGCTCCTCTTTCTTTTAAAGTTAATTTTAATTGACATTTTGCACAGCCTTCGCCTTTACAAGTGCATTTTTTAGGTAGATTATACGTTTTTAAATCTGATTTTAAAACAACCAATCCTAATCTGTGTGCAACTGTTTCATCATATAGAACAGAACTGTTTTTCTTTAGTTCTACTTCTTCTATAGCCATTGTTGGCACTTCTGAAAGCATGAATCTTCTAAGTGCATTTGCGAATGGTGTTGTAACATCTTCCAAAATAAAAGATGTTTCTTCATTTGATTTGTTAATAAGTTTGATCTTCATACTCTTCTACCTCTTCTTCCGCCTTTTTTCCTGCAACCATCGTGAGGAACAGGGGTTACATCTTCAATAATGCCTATTTTCAGACCCATTCTTGATAATGCCCGAACTGCTGCTTGTGCACCTGGCCCAGGATTACTGGGTCCGTTATGGCCCCCTGGCGCTTTTATTTTAACATGTATTGCATCAATACCTTTTTCTTTAGCTGTTTGTGCTGCTTTTTTTGCAGCAGTCATTGCAGCTGTAGGACTTGGTTCTAATCTGTGTGCTTTTACTACTTGTCCTCCTGAAGTTCTTGCAATAGATTCTGAACCAGTAATATCTGTTATATGAATTATAGTGTTATTATATGAAGAGTATATGTGACAGATTCCCCAAGTTTGATCTCTTCTCCTTGATTTAAAATCTGGTCTTTCTCTGTTGTATGTTCTTCTTGGATTTCTTCTTTGTTTTTCTTTTATCATTTTTTATTTCCTTTTTTAACAGGCCTTTTTGTTCGAGTATTTCTTCTCTTTTTGATTGGTTTTTTTTCTTTAGGTTTCTTCTTTTCTTTTGGTTTAGCTTCAATTACTCTTTCAGCATGATTTGAGTCTGACAGATTTGAGGAATTTGAAAATGTTATAAGGTCTTCTTCTTTTTTTGTAACTATATAAGATGGGGATGTTATTTTTTTACCAGAAACACTAATGTGGTGGTGAGTTATAAATTGTCTTGCTTGTTTCATTGATTTTGCTAGTTTTTTTCTAAATACTATTGTTTGTAACCTTCTTTCAAGTAAATCTCTTATCGTAATACTTAGAACATTGCTTAGCTCAGAACCAGGGGGTAAAAGACCGAGGTTTGATAATCTTTTAAGCAGTTGTTCTTTTTCTATTTTTGACTGCTCTGTTCTTCCTGTAATATGTTTTTTGGATTGTGAAAAATATTTTCTTAATAAAGAATGCGCTTTATATATCTCTGTCTTGTTCTTTAGTCCGTACTCTCTAACTAATACTTTTTCTTGCTCAATTCTTTCTTTGTTCCAAGGGATTACTGGATTTGAATATTTTTTTCTATGTTTTTTTGGATCTCCCATATTTTTCACCTGAAAAATTGGGGCTCAAAAATCTTTGATTTTTTTTGTCCCATTTTTTGTTACCTTATTTACCTTTCTTACCTTTTCTTTTTACGCCCATTCCTTTTCCTTTATTCTTTCTGAAATTTGATCTTGTGCATTGTCCTCTTACAGGAAGTCTAAACATGTGTCTAATGCCTTTGTAACTCTTGATCTTTTTCATCATCTTAATATCATTATCTTGTATAAATCTTAGATCAGATGTAAGAATGTGTTTATCTTTGAATTCTTGTGGATCTTTTCTTCTATTAAGCATCCATTTAGGAATTCCATATTTTAATGGATTTCTAACTATCTCTGTTATTTTTTCAACGTCTTTGTCTGTTAAGTCGCCTATTTTCTTTGTTTTTTTGATTTTAGAAATATTACAAACAGCATTTGCAAATCTTGGGCCAATGCCTCTTACTTTTGTTAAACCATGATAAAGAGGTTTGTTTCCATCTATATCTGTATCTATTAATCTTAGTATTAATCTGAATTCATGTTTTTCTTCTGCCATATTATTTTCACCAAAAAACCCAATAGAATTAATCATATAGATTAACCCTATATATCGCCTATATTAGACTCGGGTTGTTTATACTTGGAAATGCTATTTTATTTATAAATGTGATGGTTTTTTAAGGTTTTTATTCTTTGCCTTTTTCAATAGCTTTGACGATCAATTTAACTGTATTTTCCATGTCATTTAGATTAATCATTTCATTATTAGTATGAATGTATTTACATGGAATACCAATGCTAATACTTGGGATGCCTGATTTTACTAACTGAATCTCTGTTGCGTCTGTTGCACCTGGCTGTCCTGCATTTGCAGCATCTAGTTGTAATGGTATCTTGTTTTTTTGTGCTATTGTTATTATCCATTTGTTTAGTTTTCTATCAGCTATCATGCCTCTGCCGCGATATTGTAAATATTCTATGCTAGGTCCTTTTCCTAATTGTGTTGTAACTTCCCAATCTTTTGCATATAGACTGTGAGCACCGCCTACGTCAAGTGCAATTGCATAGTCTGGATCAAGTTCAAATGCAGAGGTTTTTGCTCCTTTTAATCCTACTTCTTCTTGAGCTGTAAACACTCCGTAAACAGTTCCTTTGAATTTTTTCAAATTCTTCATTATTTGTACTAGTGCTGCGCATCCTGCTCTGTCATCAAAAGCTGTTGCCATTACATTATCTCCTGCTAATTCTCTGAAATTGTTTTCAATAGTAATCATGTCACTGATCTTTATACCTAGTTTTTCTACTTGTTTTTTTGATGTTGCACCAATGTCAATGAATAGTTCTTGCCACTTTGGTTGTCTTTTTATTTCTTCATCATCCATTAGCCATAGATCTTTTGTTAAGATTGCTCCTTTGTATTGGTTTTTCTTTGTGTCAATGATTACATTTTGATTAGGCAGTGTTCTGTTTCTAAAACCACCTATTGGTATAAATCTTATGTATCCATTATCGTCAATGTGTTTAACAATAAAACCTATTTGGTCCATGTGAGCGCATATCATGTAAACAGGTTTTCCTTTGCCTTTTTTTACAATAAGATTGCCCATTGTATCTGTTTCCATAGAATTCACATGTGCTTTTAGTTCTTGTTTTATTATTGGTATTATTCTTTTTTCATATGCTGAGATTGCATATGTGTCTGTTAGTTTTTTTAATAGTCTTTTTAATTCTTGTTTTTGATTTTTCATTATTAATCCCTCCGAATATATACTGTAATATATATGTGCTTAATAAAGATTTCTGATTTTTTTTAGTAAAAACCAATGTAAAACTTTATAAATAATGCACACCTATATATCTAAATATGGACATAAAAAAGCTAGGTAGATCATTGTCACCTTTAGAAAGGAAAGTATTGCCCTATTTAAAAGATTATTCTAATTTTGATGATATTGTTAAGGTTTCTGGATTAAAAGATGTTGAAGTGATGAGAGCTTTGCAATGGTTGTCTAATAAAGATGTTCTTAAGATAAAAGAAGACGTTAAACAATTTGTTGATCTTGATAAAAATGGTGTTCTGTATTTTAAACTTGGTTTGCCTGAAAAAAGGTTCCTCTTATCAATAAAAGAAAAATCTTTGTCATCTTTGGACATTATGATAAGAGCAGAATTAACTAAAGAAGAGATTAATGTTTGTATTGGTTTGCTTAAGAAAAAAGGAATTATTGATATAAAAAAAGCTGATGATAAATTATTCTTTGAAATAACTAATTTTGGTAGACAGTTCTTAGAAAAAACCTCTTTTGAAGAACAGTTCTTGAATAAAAAGTTTCCTGTTGAGTTAAAATTATTAAAACCAGAAGAGAAATTCGCATTTAATGAGCTTAAGAAAAGAAAAAATATTGTTAAAATAGAGATTAAAAAGATAAAAACTATAGAGCTTACTAGTTTGGGTAATAAATTAAGCAAATTAAAGATTGATACTGATGTTATTGAAAGACTAACTCCAGATATTATTAAATCTGGTAAATGGAAAAAGAAAGAGTTTAGAATGTATGATGTTGAGATAAATGTGCCTAAGATTAATGGTGGTAAAAGACATTTTGTTAAACAATCAATTGAGTATGCAAAAAAGGTATGGATGGAACTTGGTTTTAAAGAAATGACTGGTAACATGCTTAGCACTTCTTTTTGGAATTTTGATGCATTGTTTACTGCACAAAATCATCCTGTTCGTGATCTTCAGGATACTTTTTTTATAAAAGAACCTAGTAAAGGACATCTTCCTGATAAAAAATTAGTTAATGCTGTTAAAAAAGCACATGAGACAGGAACAAAAGGAAGCATTGGTTGGCAGTATAAGTGGGATCCTGAAGAAGCAAAGAAAAATGTGATGAGACCACACACTACAGTATTGAGTTCAAAGACAATTGCAAGCCTTAGTAAAAAAGATCTTCCTGCTAAATTCTTTGCAGTAGGCAGGTGTTTTAGAAATGAAGCTGTTGATTGGTGTCATTTGTTTGAATTTAATCAATTTGAAGGAATTGTTATTGATCCTGATGCTAATTTTAGACATTTATTGGGTTATTTGAAATCATTTTTTAAAAAAGTAGGTTTTGATAAAGCTAGGTTTAGGCCTGCGCATTTTCCTTATACAGAACCTTCAGTAGAAATTGATGTATATCACCCTGTGCATAAAAAATGGATAGAACTAGGCGGTGCAGGTTTGTTTAGACCTGAGTTGACTGTTCCATTACTTGGGTTTGAATGTCCTATACTTGCATGGGGACCTGGTTTAGATAGAATAATGATGGAATATTATAATATCAAGGATTTGCGTGATCTATATAAAAATGATCTTAAACAATTAAGAAATATGAAGATGTGGATGAAATAGGCAAGATAGGCCCGCCATCCAATGCCCCCGATCACCCACTCCTGGGAAAGTAAGTGGCAATGTATTAAAAAATAAAAAAATAAAGAAAAATAAAATAAGAAAATGCCAACTGTAACATTAAATAAAAAAATATTTGAACAACTTGTTGGAAAGAAATTGCCTATTGAGAAATTGAAAGATAGGATTAGTATGCTTGGTACTGATCTTGAATCAATAGAAGGTGATGAGATCAAGGTAGAAATATTTCCTAATAGGCCAGATATGTTGTCTGAGCAAGGATTTGCGCGTGCTTTTAGTTCTTTTATTGGTGTAAAGACTGGGTTGAGAAAGTATAATGTTAAGAAAAGTAATGCAAAAATCATTGTTGAAGAGTCTGTTGCTGAATACAGGCCTTGTTCTGCAGCTGCAATTGTTAAAGGTATTAAGTTTACAGATGAATTAATCAGGGAAATTATGCAAAATCAAGAAAAAATACATAAAACACTTGGAAGGGATAGAACAAAAGTTGCTTTAGGTTACTATATTCTTGATAAAGTAAAGTTTCCTGTTAAGTATAAAGCAGAAGATCCTAAAAAAATAAAATTCCAACCATTACACTTTCCAAAAGAAATTAATGGAATGCAAATATTAAGCCAGCATCCAATGGGCAGAGAGTTTGGTAATCAATTAGAAGGATTTGATAAATTCCCTGTTTACTATGATTCTTTTGGAAAAGTGCTTAGCATGCCACCAATAATAAATTCTGATGAAGCAGGAAATGTTGTTCCAGGTGCCTGTGATGTTTTAGTTGAATGTTCTGGATTTGATCAAAGAACTCTTAATATTGCACTAAATATTAGTGTTACAACATTAGCAGACATGGGCGGGGAAATTTATTCTGTTGAAATAAAATATCCTGATAAAAAGATTGTTACTCCTGATCTTAGTCCTAAAAAATGGAAAATAAATCTTGATTTTATCAATAAGTGGTTAGGTTTAGAGCTGAAAGAGAAGGATCTTAAGAAATTATTAGAAAAAATGGGTTTTGGTTATGAAAAAGGCCATGTTTTGGTTCCTGCTTATAGAGCCGATATTATGCATGAAGTTGATTTTGCAGAAGATATTGCAATTTCATATGGTTATGAAAATTTTAAAGAAGAAATACCTAATGTTGCCACAACTGGCGAAGAAGACCCACTAGAAATATTCAAGAGAAAGGTTGTAGAGACATTGGTCGGGTTGGGCTTGCTTGAATTAAATACTTATAATCTAACTAGTGAAGATATTCAGAATAAATTAATGAATGTTAATTTTGATTTGATTGAAATGGCAAATGCTGTTTCAACAGAGTATGATGTTGTAAGGGCTTGGATGATTCCTGGTCTGCTTGAAGTTTTTAAAAATAATAAACATCATGAATATCCTCAAAGAATATTTGATATGGGTGTTGTGTTTAAAAAAGATAAAAAAGGTATAACAGAGACAGGAGCTGTTGAGATGACTAGGTTGGCAGTGGGTCTTTGTGAAGAAAAAGCTGATTTTACAAAGATAAAGCAGATTTTTGATTATTTAATGAGAATGTTGGATGTTGAATATAAGATGAGAGAAGTAGAACATCCGTCATTTATTACAGGAAGAGTTGCAAGGGTGAGTGTTAAAGGTAAAGATGTTGCTTATATAGGAGAAATACATCCGCAGGTATTGGTTAATTTTGATTTAGATGTTCCTGTTACTGTTTTTGAATTGAATTTGACAGAGTTGTTTGAGTTATTATAATTCCCACCATCCAAACCTCCCGGCCACCCACCCAGGGTTTGATAAGAGGACAAAAAAAGAGGTATAATTATGGTACATTTATGGCATGAGATTAAATCTGGTAATAAGAAACTTGGTGTTGTTAATGTCATAATTGAGATACCAATGGGTTCTAGATGTAAATATGAATTAGATAAAATATCTGGGGTTATTAAATTGGATAGGATAATACCAAGCGCTGTATCATATCCTGCTAATTATGGTTTTATACCACAAACATTGGCAAATGATGGTGATCCATTAGATGTGTTACTTATTTCTTCATCACGTTTTTATCCTGGTATACTTGTCAAAGCAAAGCCAATAGGTGTTATGATTATGATTGATGGTGGTATTAAGGATGAAAAGATTATATGCGTGCCATTAGGTGATCCTGATTATAAGAATGACAGGTCTATAAAGGATCTTTCTGCCTATAAAAAAACTGTTATAGAGGAGTTTTTCAGGGTTTATAAGAATTTAGAAGGAAAAAAAGTTAAAGTAAAGGGCATGAGGCATAGGAAAATTGCTCTTAATTTGATAAAAAAAGCTTCTAATGATTATAATAAAAGGTTCAATAAATAAGTTAGTTTTATAAACTATATTTTCTTTCTTATTGTTATGGCTATTAATATTAAGAGAAAAAGTCAAGAAACCAATATAGATGAAGTTGAAAGAGTTATGTTTTCATATGCTAGTTCTTCTAATTATTTAGAAGAAGAAAACAAATTATTAAAAGAAACAATTAATCAATTAAAAAAGGAAATAGAGAATTATAGAAAAACACCTTTAATGGTTTCTGAAGTAAATGATCTTAATAATGATGGATCAGCAATCATAAGGATTCCTAATGGAAATAAGTTTTGTGTAGAAATATCTAATGATATTGATAATATTAAGGTAGGTGATACTGTTCTTGTTGAACAAAAGAATCTTACCATTATTAGAAAGATTGATTCTAATAAGAGTTTTGATGTTGAGAAATTCGTCATAATTGAAAAACCAAAGATTGATTGGAAAGAAGTTGGAGGATTAGATGAACAGATAAATGAAATAAAAGAAGTTGTTGAATTACCATTAAAAAAACCACATTTATTTAAAAAAGTTGGAATAGAGCCTCCTAAAGGCGTTCTTTTGCATGGACCTCCTGGTACTGGTAAAACTATCCTTGCAAAAGCTGTTGCAAATTCAACACATTCAACTTTTATTGAAATAGTTGGAAGTGAACTAGTTCAAAAGTTTATAGGAGAAGGCGCTAAGTTGGTTAAAGAGGTGTTTCAGTTAGCAAAAGAAAAAGCTCCAAGCATTATATTTATTGATGAATTAGATGCAATTGCTGCTACTAGGGTTGATGTTGGTACTTCTGGTGAACGAGAAGTGCAGAGAACATTTATGCAGCTGCTTTCTGAGATAGATGGGTTTGATAATCTTGGTAATGTAAAGATAATAGGAGCAACAAATAGAAAAGATATTCTAGATAAGGCTGTTATCAGGCCTGGTCGTCTTGATAGATTGATACACATAGATCTGCCTAATGACGATGCAAAGAGAGATATTCTAAAGATTCATACCAATAAAATGAATCTGAGTGATGATATTAGTTTTAAATCAATTATAAAGCACATGTCTGGGTTTTCAGGTGCAGAGATAAAAGCTGTTTGTACAGAAGCTGGTTATTTTGCTATTCGTAGAGACGAAACAAGTGTTAATAAAAAAGATTTCTTAGATGCAATTGAGAAAGTTAAACAAAAAGAAGAATCAGAAAGTAATGATTATATGAGCATGTTTGGTTGAAAACCCACCTTCCAGCCCCCAACCGCCCACCCTGGTTTGGTAAGTTGTCTATTCTGGGGTTGTATTCTGATATTATTAATTCTATTATAGAAAATAAATATGTGTGTGTTCATTAGTTACTTCCGTTCATCATCACCCGAAGGTTCAGAGGGTGTTCACCAAATCATCACACACAGTGTTGAGAATGTTTATTTGTTTTTAAAGGTTATTGCATGTTTATGTATTTTTTAGAGAATATAAGTGTTTATAAATATTATATTGATTCTTTATATTATGATGAAGATTGTTCCAGAATTTATCCCCGCGGGCTTTGATTTAGAAACAATGTTAATTAATTATAAGTATGTGTTTGAAAATAATTCTGCGGTTGTTTTAGATACTAATGCTTTTAATCCCCATATTTGGTTTGGTTATTATAGTAAAAAAAGTTCCGAAGCTTGTTTAGCTCGTTTAGCTCAAGATATAGATTTTAAACATTCTGTTTATCCTCTTGAAGATTTTCTTAAAAAAGTTAGTATTTTATATGGTGGTTTGATGGGTCTTATTATAAGCAACAACAATAAAACTCATGTTTTGCCTAATATAAGAAATGAATGTGCAAATAAAATTGAAGCTTACAGAAATTTTATGAAACACTTTTTAAAAACTGGTTATCTTAAAGATTGTAGAAGGAAAAATCAAAGAAGTATTATTAACCTTTATAATCATATTGCTTACGTGATTGAAGAAATATTAGAAATAGTTCCCTTTTATGAATTCAATCCCGCCCCTTTTAGATTAAATGTTGATAAGGAGTTAGTACATTATTCATACAGTCTACTAAAAAAATTAGATAGTGTAACAATCATTTCTTCGGATTATGGGATTTCTAGAATTTTAGAAAAAGAAACTAAGATAACTCCCATTATGAGCACAAAAAAATTATCTGTAGTAGGAATTAGACTAATAAGAAGTATGAATTTTATTAACTTAAGAAAATTTTGGGAATCAGGTAATAAAAAACAAAAAGAATATAGAGATGATTTATTAAGATAGAATTATTTCTTAACTTTCTCTTTTTCTACTGGCTTTGCTTTTTTCTCTTCTACTTTTACTTGTTTTGTTTCTGTCGCTGCTTTCTTCTTACCTTTCCTTTTCTTAACAGGTTTTGCTGTTTTTGGTTTGTCTTTTTTCTTTTTTACTTTGATTTCTATTTCTAAGTCTTTAAAAGTGTCAATTACGTCTTGGTGAGAAGCATTTTTCTTAATCTTAACTACTTTGTCTAAAGGTTCAATGTGTTTTATATTGCATTTTCTTCTACGAGTTTGACCATCAATAAGAACAAAATTATCATCTATTATGTCAATGACTATTGCTTTTTTCTTTGCATCGCGTCCAGCGATCTTTATAACTAATCTTCCTATCTCGATCATATTTTGGCCTCTTGCTTAATCTTTTGCCTCATACATCTACTGCATAAAACTCCGCCATAAGGTCTTTCAGGTCTTTTCTTGCTTTTACACATTCTTTTAAGCTTAAAAGCACGAATATTAGGAACTCCTTTTAAAACAGCTCCACATTTACCACATTTAGCCTTACCAGGCTTTCTTTTTCTATAATGAATCTTTGTTTTAGTTGCTGTTTTAACAAAAACTCTTCTTCTGCTTCTTGACTTATGTTTTCCACTTACCATGTTTATCCTTTGAAATAATCTTTTATTTATAAACTTAGTGTATCTTTAATACTTTTTTAAGTGTTATGTTTGTTACGATTGAAAATAGGATATAAGTCCATATCCAGCCTAATCTTATTCCATTAAAGCTTAATGGTTTCATCTTTTCATTATTAATGCTAATGCTATTTACAAAGTCATCATTTATTGGTTTGCTTATTTCAGCATAATTCTTTTCATTAGTTACTAGAACATCTTTTTTATAAATATTGTCTTCATATTTATATTCTAAAAGATATTCATTTTCTGTCTCTGATTTTAGTTTCCATTCAGCAACATTCTTTTCTTTGTCCCACAACCAGCCTTCTTGTTTTATTTTTTTTATTTCTTGTTCTTTATCACCAACTATTTTAATGTTTTCAGGGACAGTTATTGTTGCGCTTCCTGTAATTTCATCTTTAAATTCAATTGTGGTTGTGAATTCTTGTCCAGGTATAATAGGTACAAAAGCTAGGTGAGCATTTAACCAGCCAAAGACTAAAATAATAGGTATAAATGTAAATATCATTGGTTTAAATGATTGCATCATATATTTCATATTAACTTCCATTGATTTTTTCTGTATCTCCATCATCTTTTCAGGATTACTTTTGTGCTCTTTCATTTGTTTTTGATAACCTTTTAGCTCTTCTCTTAAACTCTTCATAAGATTTTGATCTGTTAAATATTTGTAAAGAATAGTAATTATGGCTGATAAACTAACTGAAATTATAATTATTGAAACCAAAGGACTTAATCTTAGCAATGGACTAAGTATTGGGTCTAATATTGATTGCATCATGATAAATCACCTATTCCATAAACCTCCTCATTGCAGGATGCGTATCGCATGCACCCTTATCAGGCTGCACCGGGATGGTGCGGCATGCACTCGCTATCGCTCGCTTAGCCCCACATTTCATTCCATAAACCTCCTCATTGCAGGATGCATATCCATCATGTGTTGTTTTGCTATTTCTTCATATAATTTATAGATAATCATAACAGCTAGTAATATTCCTGTTCCACGTGACAATGCACCTACTAGGTCAGCAAATGCAGCTAAAAATCCTACTGTTATTCCACCCATTATTGTTAAAGGCCAAATGTATCTGTTTAAAATATATTCAAGCACTCTAGGGTCTCTTCTAAATCCAGGCACTTGTAAACCTGTATTAAGAATTTGGTTTGCTTGTGACTTTGCATCCATTCCAGATGTTTGCACCCAGAAAACTGCGAATATCACAGAACCGATTATCATAAATAACATATAACTTAAACCTTGTACATAATGGTCTATTGGAACACCTGTGAAACCATTTATTATTATTTCTCCTACTAATCCTAGCCTGCCGCCTGGTATTGAAACCCATTTAACAAGACCACTTACAGGATTATTACCTTGATATTGTCCAACAAGGTATTGAGAAATAAACATCATAATATTTCCTGCACCTTTTGCAGTCCAATTTTGTAATAATCTGGCTAATAATTGCAGATTTGCCATTAGAGCTGCAACTAAAATAACAGGAATATTGCTCGTATAAATAAAAGCAAGAGGCCATCTTATGCCGTGTCCTCTTATTCTACCAAAACTTAATGGTATTTCTACTTTCATTGCTTGTGCATAAACAGCAATTGCAAATACAAGAACAGTACCAATTACTGCTGCTAATTTTAAACCAACAGTTGTTGTTTCTCCTAATGGTAATGCTCTTATTAGTTCTGGCAGCGCCCCTATGAATTCTTCTCCTGCTTGTCCGCCTGGTCCAATTACATGGAACCAGCTAAATCCTTGAACAAAGATTTCTTCAGAAACACCTGCTGCAATAAATAAACTTATACCATGGCCAAAACCCCATTTAGTTATAACTTCATCTAAGAACATAATCATGATTCCGCCCAAGATTAGTTGAAATATTATTATTGAAGGTGATATTCCTACTTCTGGTGGAAGAGCATTCATATAAACATAGATGAAAGCTTCGAATACAACAAAGAAAAACGATGTTAGTTTTTGAATACCTTGATATCTTTTTCTTCCTTCTGGTGTTTTTGTATCAAATTTAACAAGGCCAGATCCTTGCAACAATTGTAAAACAATTGAACCTGTTACAATCGGACCAATTCCTAATGATATGATGCTTCCAAATTTCGCACCCAAAATAATAGAAATAAATTCAAATTGTTCTTTCGCAGCTTGTCCCAATCCGAATAATGGAATAGAACCCATGACAAAATAAAGTACTAAAACCATCAATGTCCACTTAAGTTTTTCTTTGAAAGAAACACGTTTTTGTTGTGGACCTTGAACTTCAGGAAGATTGTTTAATATTGCGTCATAAAATGCCATTTTCAATTAAATTTTATTTGTTTTGTGTTTTATTTTTTTGATTTCTTTCAGTTTGATTTTTATCTTGCTTTTCTTCTTTTTCAGTATTTTTTTCCTTTTCAGGCGCTTTTGTTAGAATTATTTTTCCGCCTGCTTTTTCTACTTTTTCTTTTACTTTATTTGAACATTTCTTCACACTAATTTCAAGTTTTGATTTAATAATTCCTTTACTTAATAATTTATCATATCCTAATTTATCAAGATCAATTATATAATTATTATTCTTTTTTTGGATCTTTTCATTTTTTAACCATTTATTTAATTTAATTTCAATTGTTTGCGTATTTATTGTTCTGTCTTTCTTTGATTTAGGTTTCATAATTGGTCCACTAAAATATTTCTTTTTTGAACCCCATAATTGTGTTTTTTTTGTATCTGCTCTTTTTCCTGTACCTGCTCTTCCTCTTCCGCCTCTGCTTCCAGCTCCTCTGTGCTTTTTCATACTTCCCCAGCCATGAGTTTTTGATCCACGCTGTCTACTGTTTTTTTTTCTTTTGTTTATTGTCATGATCACAACATCCTCTTTATAAGATCATTGATCTTCTTACCACGATAACCTAAAACACCACCAATTTGGTAAGACTTTTTAATACCTTTTCTTTCAAATCCTCCTTTTGGCGGACTCAATCTGAAGTAAGGTTTTAGTTTTTTACCATTATATTCTAAATATTTTTTATAATTTATCTTGCCTTTTGAATCTTTGACTCTACCTTTATATTCTTCTCCCCTTTTTTCAATAAGTAGTTTATATGTTTCATTGTCTATTTCACCATAAGTAACATAATCTTTGCATTTAACAACCATTCCTATTATACTAGGGTTTTTATCTAGGACAACACAGTGATTTTTTCTTAATAGTCTTAACATCTTTAATGTATCTTTAGTTTGTCTTTTTATTCCTACAAGTCCTCTAATTAAAATTACTGCAATCTTTTCATTTTTAGTATTACTAACTTTCTTTTGTTTATTCTTGTTTTCTTCCATCAATACGTCCCTCTACAATTTTTAGTTCTTTTATGTGTTTAGGCTTGATCATTTGTTTATTTAATTCTTTTAATGCAGTAATACAAGCTTTTATAAGATTGATCTTTGTCTTTGTCATGCCATTGCTTTTTGACCATATATCACTTATTCCTGCCATTTTTAGGATCTTTGCGCATTCTTTTTCAATTTTTAGGCCTGTTCCTTTTGGTGCAGGCATTAAAGTAATTTGAACTCCTGTACATTTTCCGCTAACTTTGAATGGTATACTATGCGGTTCATCACAAGTGCATTCCCATGAACCACAGCCCCTTCTAATCTTAAAAATGTCTAGTTTTGCTTTTCTAAATGCTTTTTCTCTTGCAGGCACTGTATCTTTTGATTTACCAAATCCTATTCCAATATAACCATTATTATTGCCCACAACTGCAACTGTTGAGAATTTAGGTTTATTTCCGTCTTTTGTCTTTTTTTGTGTTTGTCTAAATACTCTTCTCTGACCTCCGCCAAATTTACCTTTTGCTTGACCAATAAGTAATAGCTCTGTTTGTAGGTCGGGTATAAGAACATCAACTATCTCTGGTTCCAATATTTTTAATCCATTATCTAATATATTATCAATGTTTGTGATTTCTTCTGTTTTAATTGCTTTTCCTAATCTTGTTTTAGGACTCCAACCTTCTTTATTAAATTCTTCTAATTTTAATTTTCTTGCTTTTATACCTTCTGCTTCTTTATCAATTTCTTCTATCTCTTCTTCTGAGATTTCTGTTACTTTTTCTATTTCTATTTGTTCATTATCTTCTTCATTTACTACTTCTTGTTTTTTTGGTTTTTTCCCTTTATTCATTTTATTTACCTATCTTAGTTTTAATCTCATTAATTGATTTATCAATATTTTGGAGATTCAAGTTAGATTTTAAGTATTTATTAAATTGATTTGGTGTCTTTTCTTTTTTCACTTTTTCATAATAATTCTTTATATGTTCGCCGCTTATTCTTTTTTCATCAGGTAATATTTCTTCTTTATGTGTTATATTTAATCCAGCATCTATTACGCCTTTTAGTGAAGCATAGATCCTTGAACCTTTTGTAGATGTATTCAGACCAATATCTAAGATTGCTTCATTAATATTTTTCTTCTTAGCTTTTATTCCTAATAAATATCCTGTTAAATATGCGCAAGGTATGTTTGAGGTATTAAATTTCCAACCTAATTTTTTTATTTCACCGGAATGTGCTGAAACCAATACTTTATCTCCTTTTTTGTTATAATCCACGATCTGTATGATAGTATTATTTAGTGATTTTCTGATAACTAGTCTGTGTTTTTTAGACTTTAAAATAGATAAACGTTTTTTGTAATTTGTTTTACCTGTTCTTTTTCTTTTATATTTTATTACTTTTCTTCTTCTCATTTTTATTTCTTCTTAATTAAGTCGTGCTCATTAATATACAATTTAATGTGTCTTTTATTTCTGAAAAATCCGCCTTTTGCTTTTAGATAAAGTGATCTGTATGTTCTATTGTTAAGGATTCCTTTATCCTTGAGTTGCTTTAAAAATTTCCTTTGCGGTCTTATCTTGTTTATCCATCTCTTTTTTTTCTTTATTCTTGCATTTATCTTAGATTTTACTCTTCCAGGACCCTTTCTCCTGCCTTTTCTTCTTTGATTTTGTTTTTTCTTAGCCCTTACTCTTGAAATACCTTTTTTTTGTTTTACTTTTATTACTCCATCCTTTATTAAGCCCCTTATATCTGCTTTTGTGATTGACTCTTTTATTTCGTCTAATTTAGTATAATCTAGTTTTACTCTTTTCTTGGATGAATTAGTTATTTGTGCTGCCAATCTTTTTTGCGATTTTAATTTCATTACATTTCACCAATGGTTTTATCAATTTTTTATTTTTTCTTTGTGAGTATTTTGTCCTTTTCTTGTTTTTCTTTTTTCTTTTTCTCTTCTTCTTTTTCGATCTTATCCGCCAAATCTTCTTCACTCTCTTTCTTAGCATCTGTTTTTTCTTCTTTCTTTTCTTTTTCTTCCTTTTCTTTTGCTTTCTTTTCTCTGTCCTTTTTCTTTGTGTCTTTTTCTTTCTTTTTCTTTGCTTTACTCTCTTTTCTTTTCTTTATTTCAGCTTCAATCTTTTTGATGAATTTATCAACATCCTTTATATTTAGCACTTCAATCTTTAGATCTTTACATTTATTTAGTATTTGTATTTTCTTTTTCTTTCCAATGCTTGAGCTAAGTACTACGCCAACTTCTTTGTTGTCTTTGATATTCTCAATGTCATTAATGCTTTTTATTATGATTTGTTTTAAGCCTGATTTGTGTAAATGCCTTACTTTTTTAGGAGATCTATACCCTTGGCTTGGCATTCTTCTGTATCCTTTTAATCGATTTTTCATCTTTGAATGTAGCCCTTTGGGTTTTCTCCATCTCTTAGAGATTTTCTTTTTCTTATGAGCATCTTGTCTAATGAATTTAGGTTTTTTATTCTTTATTTTCTTTCTCAGTTCTAATAAGTTTTTTTTATCTTGCATTTTTATTCTATTTCTTTTCCTGATTTGTTTATTATGTATATTCCGTCTTGAAAGATTCTATTGTCTCTGTTTTTTATTTTTGTTAGTATTTCTAGGTCTCCTGCAACTTGTCCTGCAATCTCTTTATCACAACTTTCAACAGTCATTATGTCCCCGTCTATCTTGACTTCTGCGCCTTGCTTAATCTTAAGCACTCTTGGGACTTTTTCACCTAAAAAATTCTTTATTATTACTTCACCTTTATTAATTGACACGTTCATAGGAAAATGACCTGAACAAATTTTTAGTTTGTAAACAAATGCTTCTTGAACACCTTTTATCATGTTTTTGATATGTGGTTTAAATGAGTAAATTATTTTTTTCTCTCTTTTTGTCATAATTGGTGTATAAATAATGATTTTATTTTCTTCTATCTTTAGTTTTACTTTTTTGTTTTTTAATTCTTTTTTAACTTCACCTTTAGGACCTTTAATAGTCAAAATGTAGTCTTTTATATTTGCCTGAATTCCTTCAGGCATTTCAATTTCCTCTTTATAATCTTTGATTTTCATACTCTAATTAGTAAAAATATGCAATTAATTTTCCTCCTGTGTTTTTCTTTATTGCTTCCTCTTGAGTTATTATCCCTTTTGGTGTTGATATTATTATATACCCAAACCCTTTTGCAGGAAGGAATCTTTTCTCAAACTTCTCTATGTCTCCAACTTTAACAGGGAATCTTGGTTTGATTGCTCCGCACCTGTTTAACCCGCCTATAAGATTTACCTTAATACTTCCTCCTTTTGAATTTTTTATCTCTTCACATTCACCAATATAATGATTCTCTCTCATAATCTTTAATATTTCTTTTATTACTTTTGAAACTGGATTGATTAAGCAAATCTTCTTTTTTACTTTGATGCTATTTTCAATTTTTGATAATGCGTTAGCCAATATATCATTTGAGCTCATTTATTTCACCATTTTAATTGTATTTTTTGAATCCTATTTTTTTAGCAACTTCTCTAAAACATTGTCTACATAGATCAAGTCCATATTTGTCTATATGCCCTCTTATTCTACCGCACCTTCTGCAGCTCTTTTTGTTGATGCCGCATTTTCTATCTTTAGGCGCATTATGCTTTTCATATTTTTTAAGCACTTTTGGTTTTGCTTTCAATTGTTTGTATACTTTTTTATAATTGCTATAACTCATTTTTTCACCTATTCTTCATTTGTTAGTTTAACTTGAAATTCTTTTTTCATAAATTCTATTGCATCATTTCTAGTGATTTTGTGTTTTTTTGATATTTTCTTTTTCATGTTTTTTCTTCTTTTTATTCTAAATCCCGGTCTTTCTAATGTGACACAGATTTGAAGACCCATGATGCCAATTTCTGGGTCATATTTTATTCCTGGAATATCTATATATTCGTGTATTCCGAATGCTAAATTGCCATTTTCATCAAATTGGTCTTCACTTAATTCATTTCCTTTTGCTCCTAATAGTTTTATTAGGATTTCTTTTGCTTTTTTACCCCTTATAGTAATCTTACATCCAATTGGCAATCCTGGTCTAAGTTGCCACCCGGGTATTCTTTTATTTGTTTTTGTTTTTACAGGAGGTATACCTGTTATTGTTTTAAGCAGCCTTATTCCTTTATCTAATTTAACTTGATCTTTGCCTGCTCCTACATTTAGAGTAATCTTTTCTATTTTTATGTTTCTCATGATATTCATGTTTATCAGTTTTTAGTTATATTTACTATTGGTTTGTCTTTTCCTACAACAAAAGCATAATCTTTTGATGTTTTGATACTTTTCTTATTCTTTACTTTTACAATTATTTGATTTCCTTTTATTTCTTCAATTTTTCCAACTTCACCTATCTTTTTACCGCCAGTAATGTATACTAAAGATCCTTTTTCAAATCTTAATGAATCTTTGATTTTATTAGTGGCAGTGTCAATAACTATTGTTTCACCTACTTTGTAGTCTTTCTTATTAACTAACATGTTTTCTCCGTTTTGGAAATTAAGTTGGACCAAATTATTTTTTGACATTTTTTTGTTCTTTATTTTACATAATTTGATTTTTGATTCATTTTCTTTAATATCAAGCAAAAAGAACTTTCCCTTTTTATCAATTAACATTCTATAATACTCTTCTGTAAGAGGAATAGCTATTGTATCCATAAATCCAACAAAGAATTTAGAATCTCTTCTTATTTTATTGTTTATAAATATCTCTTTATTATTTAGAACATATTTTACTTCTTTTGTTGTTTTAACACATTTCATTAGATTTTTTAATACTAAGTTAAGCGGGATTGCAGTTTTAAAACTATGTTGGCCTGGTTTTCCTCTAATTATGAATTTCTCTTTCTTTCTTTTTATTGTCCATGATTTAGGTGCTGAAAGCCTTTTTTGGTGTACTTTTGTCATTTTTTCACCTTTTGTTCTTTTTGTTTTGTTATTTTCCCTTTTCTTTCAATTATTTTCTTTCTTTTTTTGTCATCTAAATTATATTCTATTAACATAATATTTGAAGGATCAATAGGTATCAATGATTTGTTTCCATCTTTTTTTACAGCTTCTATACCTTCAACAAAGATCTTTGATTTCTTTAGATCAACTTTGCTTACTTTAGCATTCTTTCCTTTATGTTCGCCTCTCATGATCTTTACTTTATCACCTTTCTTAGGTGCTAATGATCTAGTATTATATTTTTGTCTAAGATCTTTTGATAAATGAATATGAACTAATTTTTGTTTTATGTGTAAAGGAGCGTTTGCTCTATATTTTCTTTGTTTCTTTGGTTTTTTACTTGATTTCCAACTTCTAGCAAATTTTTTCATTATACAATTATCCTCGCAATCTTTGCAATAGCAGGCCACCTGTCACATGCTTCTTTTGCAATTGGCCCTTTGAATATTGTTCCTTTTGGATTGCCTTTTTCATCTTTTAGTACGACAGCAGAGTTGTCTTCAAACTTAATTCTCATTCCATTAGGTCTTCTGTATTCCTTTCTTTGTCTAACTATTATAGCAAACACAACTTCTTTCTTCATTCCTGGTTTACCTCTGATAACTGAAGCATAAACAAAATCTCCCACTCCTGCTGCTGCTCTTCTGCCTTTTACTGTTTTGTGCCCTTTTACATTAAAAACTCTAATAATCTTTGCACCTGAATTGTCACATGTTTCTATAACCGTTCCAACAGGTATTCCTCTGGTTATTTTAGCTTTTATTGCTTTCATAAAAACCACCTTTGTTGGTTTTTATGAATTTCAAAATCCTTTGTATTTTGAATCTTCATTGTTTTTCCTCTTTATTTGGCATTTTTTTCGGACTTTGTTCTTTTTTCATTTCTTGTTTTTGTTGAACAAGATCTTCATTTCTTTCATGAAATACATCACCTTTACCATATTTTTCAACAATAACATAATTAATTGTTTTGCTTATGGGTCTGCATTCAACAGCTTTAACAAGATCGCCTTTTCTTGCATTGATACAAGGCGGATTGTGAACTTTTATTTTTGTTCTTTTTTTGTCATATCTTTCATACTTAGGAATTTTAATTATTCGATCAAAAGCAATAGTTGCATTCTTTTGCATTTTATCGCTAATGACAGTTCCAACAAATGAACTTTTTTTAGTTTTTAAATTACCATGAATAGGACACTTTTTGTCTCCACATTTTGTTTTTGGTTTTTCTTTTTTTGCCATGTACTTCACCATTTTGTTTTGATTAAGTTATCTTAGTTTCAATCTTTCTTCTGGCCTTTTTCTTATTTTGTCACAATCAATTTTGTATTGATTATTTTTGATCTTAACTATGATTTTGATGTTTTTTTTTATTAATCTCTTTTTTTTGTTTTTTTGTGATATTGTTATTGTGTTTTTTGTTTCGTCTATTATTTTTCCCTTGATTCCTGTGTTTCTTTTGTTTTTAGATTCTACTACTTCGGCGCTTAAGCCAATTAATTCATGCTTAAGCACGTTTTTTGCCTTTTTTTTCATTTCAGCTCTTACTTGATATTTATTGTTTCTGGGGCAAATCCCATTTCAACTAAAAACTTTTTTACTTTTTCTTTGTGGTCCCCTTGTAGTTCCACTGCTCCGTTTTTACTTGTTCCACCGCATGCTAATTTGTTTTTTAGCTTCTTTGTCACTTCTTTTAAATTGATGTCTTTGTCTTCAATGCCTTCAACAATAGTATATTTCTTTCCAAATTTCTTTTTAATTGTTTTTATGTTTATTGTTTGGTCTTCTTTTGCGATTGTTTCACAAACGCAAAGTTCTTTGGGTAAGCCACATTGTGTGCATACTTCAGTCATGTGTTCCTCCTTCCATATTCTTTTTTATTAAACTATTTATGAGCGCGATATTTTTTTTGATTATTTTTATGTTACCCGGATTTTTGGGAACTGTTCCAATTGCTATTTGGGTATTCTCTTTCATAAGTTCTTTTTTTAGCTCGAACAGTTTAGATCTTAGTTCATTAAGACTCATTTTTTTTAGTTCTTTGCTTTTTATTTTTGCCATTATTTTTCCTCTTTCTTTTCTTCTTTTTTACTTTCATTACTTTTCTTTTCAGCTGATTCTTTTTCTTTTTCCTCGTTTTGCTTTTTCTCTTCTTCTAATTTCTTTTTTTCTAATTTCTCTTTTTCTTCAGTAGTCAATATGTTATCAGGTAATTTTAAATCAGGAGGCATGATTCTTACTTTAACGCCTATTGCACCTGTCTTAAGATTTGCAGTTCTTTCTGCTTTTCTAACTCCTGTCATAGCAAGGTTACCGCATTTCTTTAGATAACCACTGTAAAATCTCCATGATTTTGCTCTTTCTCCTGGAACTCCCCTACCGCCTATAATGATTTCAACACCTAGTGCTCCTGCTTTCATAACATCTGCCATTGTTTTATGGCCAACACCTTTGAATCTTGAAGCACCAAATCTTTCTAGAGATGTAGCAATTCTTTCAGCAACTATGTTTGCATCTAAATTAGGATTATTAACTTCACTAATTTCAATTTGGGGATTGTCTAATTTGAATTTCTTTTTTAGAGTACTTGTCATTTTTATGATGTTTGCGCCTTTTCTTCCTACAACGAGTCCTGGACGTGAAGCATGTATTACTATTTTTTCACCCAAAGGCGTTCTTTGAACTTTTGTGTGTGAATGGCCCACTCCCTTGGTCTTATCAGTAATTAATTCTTCTATTTCAAATTCTTTCATTTTTTCAGCAAGTATTTTTCTTTCTATCATTTGCTCCACCGATTTATTTTTTGTCCTCTTGTTTTTTATCTTGTTTTACTTTTTGTTTGTCTTCTTTGATTTTTTTCTTTTCTGTTTCTGGTCTCTCTTCAACTATAACTTCAACATGAGATCTTTTTGTGTTAACGCCGCCTTTTCTTCCATATCTTTTCGGAGTAGATGCTCTATGTGAATTAATGTGGACAATTTGTAATAATGACGTGTTTAAACCTTTGAATTGTGCATTTGATTCTGCGTTTTCTAGCATTCTTAGTATTGCTTTGCATGTTTTTATTGGATATCTTCCAGGACCAATCTTTTTTTTATGCCCTCGATCAAAGTTGAATCTTGTGTATGGTATTGCTTGTCTTTTTTCAATCACTCTTTGAAGTAATTCTTTTGCTTTAATCAAATTCTTTCTTCTTAATTGATTACAAACCATTGCAGCGTGTTTGTATGAGATGTTCAGGTCTCTACCAACTGCTCTTGCACTGTGTTCATTTTCAATTTTTGATGAGTATTTGTGTTTTGACATTTTGTTTTATTGCTTACCAATTCCATTCCCCGACTACCTGCCCCATGGCAGATATGTTGAGTTACTTTATTGGTGGTTATTTTATCTTTACCTTACACTTACACTTGCGCTTGATCTTGTTGCGCCTATACCAGGTGCACTGTGTGATACTTTTCTCCTTGTCATGACGAATTCGCCTAGATAATGACCAATCATTTCTGGTTGAATTGTTACTGGAACGAATTCTTTACCACTATAAACTCTTATTGTTAATCCAAGCATTTTTGGAAGTATGATCATATCTCTACAATGTGTTTTAATGTTTTTTTCACCTTTGTCTATTTTTTTAAGTAATTTTTTTTGCAAATCAGTAAAGCCTCTTTTAAGACTTCTTCTTGTTCTGGAATTAGCAATTTCCATGAATTCTTTTAAACTTAGTTTTTTTAATTCATTTTCACTTATTCCTTTAAACATTATTGTTTTTTTAGCCAATTTGATTCACCTATGATCTCTTCCTTTTCTTTTTACCTGTTCTCTTTGAAGCTAACATGCCTACTTTTCTTCCAGGAGGAGCCCCTCTTGGTGCAGGTCTTGCTTTTGACTTTCTAGATGAACGTGAAGTTCCAAATGGATGGTCAACTGCATTTTGTGCACCGCCTGATACTTTAGGCCATAATTTGTTCTTAGCTCTCATTTTATAATATTTAACACCCGCCTTTAGAAGTGGTTTTTCTAATCTTCCACCGCCTGCAATTGTTCCAATGCAAGCTCTGCAGTTAGGGTTAAATCTTTTTTGTTTTTTTGAAGGAAATTGAACAATTGCATATTTGTCTAGTTTGCTTACTATTTTTGCAAATGATCCTGATGATCTGACGAATTTTCCTCCGTCTCCAGGTTGTGATTCAATATTAAATATTAGTGTTCCTTCTGGAATATCTTTTAAAGGCATTATGTATCCTTTTTTTGCTTCTTCAATACTTGCTCCTGATAATATTTCATCTCCTATCTTTACACCTTCTGGAGCAATCATTAGGCAACGTTCATTATTTTCAAACTTGATCTCAATTAGAGGCGCTGAATGCCCTTTGCAATGTATTATGTCTGTGATAATCCCTTTTACAACTTGTTTTTTCACGTTATTGAAACTAGCTCTGCCTTTGTACTTGAAACTAGGCGCCCTATATCTTGGGCCTCCTTTTCCACGTGCTTGTTGAATTAATCTTTTTCCCATATTATTCCACCAATTACATCATTCCTAGCTGTGTTGCAATATCTATTGCAGGTGTTTCATCACTGAATTTTACGTATGCTCTTTTATGCCCCTTTTGTGTTATCAAAGTTTTTACATTGATTACTTTTACTTTGAATAAATCTTCTATTGCTTTTTTTATTTGTGATTTTTTTGATTTTAATGATACTCTAAATATTAGTTTGTTTTGTGCTTCCATCAGTCTAATTGATTTTTCAGTTGATACTGGATAAATAATAATTTTATAAGGATCATTAAGTTCTTTGATCTGTTTTTTTACTTTTTCAACTACTTTAACTTGTTTTTCTGTTTTTTTCTTAGTTTCTTCAGTTTTTTCTTGTTTTTTTGTTTGTTTTTTCTTTGCCATAAGTCACCATCACATAAACAATTTATCCTTTTCCAATTTTTCAATTGCTCCTTTTGTGAATAAAGTTAGTCTACCAATGCTGCATCCTGGTGCTAGTAATTCTGCATTGATATTCTTTATTTTAACAATGTCAATTCCTTGGATGTTTTTTGCGCTTTTTAGCAATGCACAATCATCTCCAACCACTAATAATGGTCCTTTTTTTCTTCTATATCTTCTACCTCTTAACTTGCCTTTTCCTGCTCTTATTTTTTTAACACTGCACCTTTTTAATTCATTTTTTAGTCCAATAGAAACAAGAGCTTTTTTAACATCTTTTGTCTTTGATAGGTTTTCAAAATCATTGTCAATTATAAATGGATAATTATTAGGCATTTTATGTCCTCTTTTTTCTACAAATTCTTTGTTTAAGCAAGCTGATAATGCGCATCTTATTGCTTTTCTTCTCTCTTTTTTATTTATCTTCTTTGATACATTTTTTTCAGCTTTTGGCGGGTGTGCTCTTCTTCCGCCTATTGTGCCTGGTACAAAAGCACCTACCCAATTAAATCTTGTTCCTCTTCTTGACATAATCTTTCTAGGAACTCTTGATATGCCGTGTCCATATGATCCTCTGTATTTTCTTCTTCTTCTGCTTAGTTCTGCAGAGGATTTCATTCCTGCATAAGGATCAGATCCGTATGGTTGATAATTATGACTTTGTATTGCTAATACACATCTCTTTACTATATCTTTTCTAATCTTTTCAGAAAATTGTTTAGGCAGATCTATTTTTCCTGTTTCTTTGTTTTCCTTATTAATTATGTTTAGTTTCATTTTTTTATCTACCTTGTTTTGAATCTAGGCTAATGTGTGTAATGTCAGGAGCATTGCTAGGAATTAGTTTGTTTGATCTCATTGGATCTGTTAGTATTATTAATCTTTTCTTAGGACCGGGTATTGAACCTTTTATTAGAATATAATTGTTTTTTACAATGCCGTAGTTGATAAATCCGCCTTTTGGATTAATTTCTTTTGCATTGTCTGCTATCTTTATAATCCATTTATTGAATTCTGTTCTAAGATGGTAACCCATTCTTCCTGCCATTGGAGCAGTGAATTTGATCTTTGCAATTCCTTCTGATGATTTTACTGATTCTCTTCTAGATTTTTCTGATTTATGGCTTCTTAGACCTACACCATATCTTTTTACAACTCCTTGATATCCTTTGCCTTTTGTTACAGAATGAGCATCTATTTGTTGGCCTGGTTTGAATATGTCTGATACACTGATTTCTTTGCCAAGATTTTCTTTTGCATATTTTAATTGGTCTTCTTTATTTCCACCAATCCTTAGTTCGAATAATTCTGGTTTTTTCTTGCCAATACCTGTTAATTTAGGCTGTGTGTAGATGTTTACTCTTATTTCGTCAAAATCTTTGAAATCATCTACCTTTTTCTTGCTTTTGTTTATTTTTATTTTTCTGCTTAGTTCTTTATCAAGTTTATCTGCAAATACTTCACCAATTAATCTTATACCATAAGTAGAAGGAGAATTTTTGTAAAAACGTATAGAAGCAATTTTGATGTTTGGGCATTCAATGACTGTTACTGGGCAGCTTATTTGATTGCCTTTTGTTAATGATGTTTTTCTGTTATCAACATAAAGAACATGTGTCATGCCTACTTTATAACCAGGAAACCCTAAGAGTTTGTTTTCTTTTGATTTTTTATAAGACCTTACTCTAGCTGTTTCTTTTTTAGCCCTTTTTCTAGGCCAAAACTGCAAACTTCCTGCTCTTGGTTTTCTAGTTGTTGGCATTGTATTTTATAGTTAGCTTTAAACACCCCAGTATGAGTTAATAATGCTTTTGTTCAGCATTAAACCCGTCATAAAAACCATAATTGTTATTTATCAGACAGAATAAGCTTTGTTTGCCTCATCTGTACTGAAAAATTTGCTTTTTCAGGCTTAAAGACAGTTAGTCTGTGTTTAATTATTATATGTAGAGTTTAAACACACCTTCACTTTATGTTGTTGAAAATTTAATTCATTTATAAAGGTTACTAATTTTCACCTAGGAATTGTATACTAGCAGAATTATGCAGTCTTTTGCTTTTTTTGTTGTTTTTTAGTTTTTTTCTTATTATTAAAGTTCATATACTTAACTTTTCTAATAGAATAATTAACAGGGTTCTTTATTTTATTACATAAATTGTCTGGTTGACACACGTGTAAGTCCTTATAATACATTTGATTTTCGCAGTTTGGCGGAAGTATTTTGTCTTTATTATGTTTTTGATATCTTAATTGGCCAACAATGTAGTTTTCTCTTAGTGTTTCTTTGTTAACTTTGTTCCATTCTTGAATTCTTTTTTCAATCTTGTCATAAGGCCAGTTAACAGATTTTAAAAAATTGATCAGAATGAATAATGATCTTTTTTTGCCATCTTCCAGACCTTTTAGAATAAATTTTATACATGGTGGAAAGAATTGTTCAGGGACAGCTTCTTGGAATTCTTCAAAATCTTTTTTCCATTTGCCTTTTTCTTGTTCACTAATCTGTTTATATTTTTCTTTTTCTAACTTTTTACTGTCAAAGTCAAATGCTTGTACAAATAATTGTTTTGCTTCATTTTCTTTACACTTTGATCTGTCTAAGAATTTGTATCTCTCATCAACAAGAACGTCTTTAGAAATAGCTGTTTTTTTATCAAAATCTAATACTCTGTTTGGATCAATTGGCACTGAAATTAAACCAGATTTTTCATTGAATGAATATGGGGCTCTGTACAAGTGTCTAGATGAGATTAGGATTGTGTCTATTTCTAGTATTGAGAATGGATCAAAATCATCCCCTCCAACAGTGTTATCAATTTTTAATATTTCTTGTTTTAAATGATCTCTTATCATTGCTTTTAGATAATTAGCAATTGTTCTTGGTGCTTCTGGAAATAATAATCTTGTATCTACCAATTTTCCTTTATCTATTATCATCTTTGGAAATGATTCATATGGAACACCAATATGAAAACCATGGTTTCCTGAGAATTTTATACTTATTGCTTGTATATTATGATATTTTAATGCTTGTATTATTAAGTGAGCAGCTATTTTTGAATATTCAAGATTGTCGCAGTCAATATCTAAAACAAGGTTCCAGCTTTTTCTTAGTTGGTCTAATTGTTTTCTGTTTAAATTAGGACTTAGTTGTAATGTGTTATTCCATAGTTCTTCTGAGCAGTGGAAGCTTGTAATGCCTTGTTTAACAGCTTCTAAGATTTCTGCAGGATATTGTATTATGTCTGGCCTTTTTCCAAAACCACTTCCACCGAAACTTCCTACTACTTCTTTATCTTTAGAATGCTCTACAATAGCTTGCTGAATAGGTTTTCTTTTATAATATAATAAGAGTTCTGATTTTGAGATCATATATTTGGGAGGTTTTTGGGGTTTATATGTTTTGTTGTTTTTGGTAATGTTTATATATTCTTAAAAGTATATTTGTTAATATGATAAATAATTCAGACCAAATCCTTGAACACCTAGAGAAAATCAAGAAAAATAAAATCTTAGTAATAGTCGAAGGAAAAAACGATAAAAAAGCTCTTGCACATTTTGGCATAACAAATGTAATGGTATTATATGGAAAAGCTTTGTATCAAGTAATAGAAGAAGTGGTTGCAAGAACTAAGGAATGCATTATCTTAACAGACTTAGATAAAAAGGGAAAACAATTATATGGTATGTTGAATTCTAAACTTAGTCAGATGGGTGTTAAAGTTGATAATAGGTTTAGACATTTCTTGTTCAAAGAAACTAAGCTAAGACAGATAGAGGGTCTTGTAACTTATGTTAATAAATTAAGTGAAAAAGGCTTACAAAAATAAATTAATCAGAATCATCAAACCACCAGAAATACAACAACCAATCAAAATATAAGTTCCTACTTTTAGTGCGTCTAATTGTTTTCTTATGACTTGTTCTAATTCAAATATTTCTTGTGCATATTCTTCAACAATGCCTTTGTCATTCTTAACTAATTTTAATAATTCTTTTTCATAATTTTTCTCATTTAATCTCCCTGTTTCGTGTGTATGGAAGAATATGTTTAATCGTTTTCTGCTCTTTTTTGTTGTTAGTTCTGCTGCGCTTAAGCTAAATAATATTGCAAGCATTGTTCCTGCCATTATAATAATAACACCAGACCTGAATAATAATATTTCTTCTAAAAATGATTTTTTGAATATTTCATTTATTACAAAGCTTAAAATTACACCAGATATAACAATTAGATAATGTGTTTTTGTAATTCCCTGTTTGTATAGCTCAATGTGAAGCTTTAGAATATCACTTAGTAGCATGCTTTTGCTAAAATTTAAGTCAGGGAACCTCTTTTTTGTCATAATATGTTGTTTTTAGGTAAAGAAGTTTATAAAGTTTACTCTTCATACTTCTTGTCAACAACATCCTTAATCTTTTTTGCTTTTTTTTCACCAATCAGTTCAACTTGTTTAAGTTCATTTTCATCAGCATTGATTATACTCTTTACAGATTTGAAATGTTTTAGTAAAGGTTTTGAAAGAGTAGCACCAATACCTGGCAAAGCGCTTATCAAATATTCTTGTTGTTCTTTTAATGTTAAAGGTTTCTTATCTCCGTGTAATGAAAATTCTTTTGTTGTTTTATCTTGTTCTCTTTTTGCAATCAATTTCATTAATTCTGCAGTGTCTTTGTAATTCTTTGTGTATAAGATAGGAATTCCGTAGCTGATTGAAATAGTTGCAAGCATTCCCCTTATTGCATTTGGGTTGATGTTTCTAACAGAATAAATGTCTTGATCACCCTCTATGATTATAATTGGTAGTTCAAAATTTCTTTTTAATTCTTTTAATTGTTGTAATAGTCTGCCATCTATAATAGAATTGACAAAGTCTTCTGTTGTTTTATACTCAACACCAACTCTGCTTGATAGTATGAAATCTCCTGTATTAAGTTTATCTAATCTTATGTTGACATCATTATCAATTAGTTCTTTTATTACACCAGAACCTTTTTCTCTATAATCTGCAAATATCTTTATTTCGGGTTCTGTTTTTTTCACATAATTGGTGAGTGGAATTTCTCTTTTCATTATTTTGAACTTCTTTTTTAATTCTTTTAAAGACCTAAACATCTTTTTTTCTTTATGAAAAGCACTCCATCTGTACGCAACGTCTCTTGTACCTTCTGTAACTAAAACAATTATTTCACCTTGTTTATGTCTTGCTGTTCTGCCTCTTCTTTGAATGCTTCTGATTGCACTTGGAACAGGTTCATAAAATATTACTTGATCTACCTTAGGAATGTCAAGACCTTCTTCTCCTACACTTGATGATACTAAGATATTGAATTCGTTTCTTCTAAAAGAATCTAAGATTGCGATTTGTTCTTTTTGTGTTAAACCAGAATTTCTTTTTTTTGCTTGGCCAACAAATAATCTACTCTTAATTCCCGTTTCCTCAAGTTCTTTTACAATTCTAACACCACAATCTCTGAATTGATTAAAAACAATTATTTTTATGTCTTTGTTTTCATTTACTTGTTTTTTTAATATGCTTATTAACTCATTTAGTTTTGGATGTTCTATACCTTTTTCATGTAATTTTCTTGTCTTTATAAAAGCTGATCTAAAGTTTATATCTCTGACTAAGTTCTTTGTTGCTTTTGTTTTTGTTTTTTGTGCTCTGGACATTAGATCATTCATGTATAAATATAAAGGCGTTATTCCTTGTGATTCTATTAGTTCCAAAGCGTGATGTATCTTCATTGCTTGTGCTAATAATGATATTGATTGAAACAATTCCATTGTTTTTTCTGTTCTTACTTGGCCTTGTAATATTGCTTGTAGTTTTAATAAATCTCTTCTTGATAAATTAGAAATTTGTGATGAATCAATATAACCATTATTTTTTACTTCTGTTAATTTATCTTTTAATGCATTTTCTAAGAATTTCTTTATTGACTTAAATTCTTCTGGCAATTGGACAGTGACCCATTTAATGTCTGATTTTTGTACATATTGTTTTACATCAGGATCATCATCTGTTCTTATCTCTAGTTCTTCTATCAATAGATTATCACAAACTTCTTTTATTTTTTCTGATTTTGAACCAGGTGATGCTGTTAATGCTAATATTCTTGAATACTTTGCTGTTTTGTCATATTGTTTTGCAATCCAGACATATGAATAATCACCAGTTGCTCTGTGCGCTTCATCTATTATTAATAAGGAAACTTCTTTTAAATCAATTTTATTATTTATTATGTCATTTTCTAATCCTTGCGGTGTTGATATAATTACTTTTGCATGTTTCCAATATTCTGCTCTTTTGTCAGGCTTTACATAACCAGTAAACATTACTATGCTTTTTTCATCTATGTGTTGGGAAAATGTTTGGAAATGTTGTTCAACCAGTGGTTTTGTTGGAGCTAACATTAATATCTTTTTATCAGGATGTTGGTTTAGTCTGAAGTCTGACATCATCATTGCTATTCCTGTTTTGCCCAAACCTGTTGGAAGTACAACTAAAGTGTTGTGAGTTGTGCATGTTGAGAATATTGTTTCTTGGTATAGTCTGGGTGTGAAGTTTATGAGCATGAATTTGTGAGAAGTTTAAGGTTTATATAGATTATTGTGTTTGAGCAATAATATTGTCTAGATCTTGTGCAGGGATAGTAATTATATAATGCGCTGGTGTAGTTGTTCTACTACCTAGGTAAAGTGTTGGTGTGTGTTTTTTTACATGTCTTACAGAAAAATTATCTCTTTCAGAGATAAAAAATGTATAACCTATGTCTTCTACTTTTTCATTATACCCATACACTTCTTTTAGATATGACATAACTTCGCCAAGTTCCATGACATTGTTGTTGTTTGCATCGTATGGGGCTAATTGCCGCATTAGAACTTGTTTTCTTCTTGCATTTAATTGTCTTGCTGGTTCAAGTGCCCATTTATCAATAAAATGTCCAGAGGTAGCAAATGTTGCTACACAAAAAAGAAGTATTGCACTTGCTTTTAATGGAAACCATTTTCTTGCAGCTATTTTAACAGCTTTTTCATATAAATTTCCTTGTTCTTGATCTATACTTTGTTCCATTGTAATTATATTTAATAAGAATTGAATTTAAATAATTTTGTATTGTAGAGAATCTACTTCTTAACTTCCATATACCCGCACTTACCACATGTTTTTCTGTCTTTGTGTTCTGCCATGAATACGCTAGGGCCGCATTTTGGGCAAGTTGTGTTCTTTCTTGCTAATTTGTTGCCTTCTATTTTATAGTTTTTGTACTTAGAACTAGTTTTTTTTGGTTTTCTTTTGATCTTGCCTTTTTTCTTAACTGGTTTGTGTGCTCTTTTCTTTCCCATTCATTTCACCAATTTGCCCACCGCAGGTTCCCCCGGCCACCCGCCCCTATGTCTTCTAGGAACTGATTCTTAGGCTTATTACTCTTTCTTTGCTTCCTCTTTTTTATTTTCTTTGGGTGCTTTCTCTTTCTTTGGCTCTTCCTTTTTTTCTTTTACTGGTTCAGCTGGTTTTTCTTCTTTTTTGGGTTCTTCTTTCTTTGCTTCTTTTTTAGCTGGTTCTGCAGGTTTTGCTTCCTCTTTCTTGGCTTCTTTAACTTTCTTTTTTTTTACTAGAGATTTCATTACTTTTTCATTTTCGTAAACATGTGCAATTACTTTTGCAGTTTCCTCACCAAACTTGCCATAAATATGTCTTATCTCTATTAGATCTTCTTTTGATTTTAATTTACTAGCTAACTCCTTTTTCAAATTTGCTTTGCTTGGAGTTGTACCTTTGAATGTAACTTCGGCAGTTATTCTTTTACGTGATAATAAAGATGATTCTTTTTGTTTAAGTATTTTTAAGTTCATTTTCTTCACTTTTTCTTAATTGCATATTCTCCTTTTACTGTTTTGCCTATTTTTTGAGCAATCAATGATTTTTTAGGGTCAACAATGTAAATCCTGCCTCTCCAAGATGTTGTAAATTGATTTCCTTTACAAATAGGGCATGTAGGCCCAGTGACAAACAAATCACATTTTTTACATATTTTTTTTTGTGCCATTTTCTAATAACCTTATTTTTTCTTTTTCTTTTCTTCTTTAGGTTTTTCTTCTTTTTTAGGCTTTTTTTCTTCTTCTAACCATTCTAATTTACCTAGTCCTTCTTGTCTCATTGTTAAACCTATTTTTGGATTTGCAATATCTTTAAAACTTGCTGCTATTAACCTAGCTTTGCACTTGTCGCCTATTTTTAATGTTCTTTTGCTTTCTTTACCTGTTAATACTTTTTCTTTTGAAAATGATACATAATCATCCATTGTTTGAGATACATGGATCATGCCTTCGATTGGTCCGATGTTCATGAAAACACCAAAGTCAGCTACATCTTTAACAATGCCAAGCATTACTTCTTTTATTTCTGGCTTAAATGTGAATAAGCTAAATACGGTTTCATAATATGCTGCTCCATCGCCTGGTATAACAATACCTTCTTTAACTTGTTTAACATCAGCAACATCTATAACTATGCCGATTTCCTTTGAAATAAAGCCTTCGAATTGTTCTTTGATGCACATTCTAACAGCTTCTTCTTTGCCTAATTTGAACATATTGGGCGGTACACGTATATGGCTTTGTATTTCAGTTTTATAGAACATTATTTCCACCTAGATATAGGTTTTAAATATGTATTTATAAATTTATCTGTATATAGTGGTTATTTTGCTTTTTCTACTGCTTTATTCAATTCTTTTACCATCTTATCTACATCTATTTTATGAGCTTTACAACCTTGTTCTAGGCTTTCAAAATGAGCTGCAAAACATCCAACACAGTGCAAACCATGTTTCATAAACACTTCCATTGTTGCAGGATATTTGCCAACTATTTCGCCTATATTCATTTTTTTAGTTATCTTTGTCATAATCATGGATTTTGGTGGTTGATTTATTAATATTTCGGTTAAATTAATAAACTACCCTACCATAAATAACAATATGATCATAACAATAGCAGGAAAACCAGGATCTGGGAAATCAGTGGTTGCAAAGAGATTAGCTAAAAAACTAAAGATCAAACATTTTAATTCTGGTTCTGTATACAGAAAGTTTGCAAAAAAAAGACACATGGGAATCATAGAGCTAAATAAATATCTAAAAACACATCACAAAGTTGACAAACTAGTTGACAAAAAACAAATGCAATTAGCAAAAAAAGGAAACATAATAATAGATGGAAGAACAGCATTCAATATTCTGCCTGATTCAATAAAAATATTCTTAGACGTTAGCATTCATGAAGCAGCAAAAAGGATATTCAAGGCAAAAAGAAAATTAGAAAATTTTAAATCAGTAAACCAAGTAAAAAAATCTATTATAAAAAGGGCACAAATGGAAAGAAAACGTTATAAAAATATTTACAAAGTTGATATTTATGATAGAAAACATTATGATCTGTATTTGAGAACTTCTAATCTGACAATTAATCAGGTTGTTAATACAATTGTTAAGTTTGTTAAGAAAAATTATAAATAATCTTTTATCATGTCTTCTATTTCTAAGGCTTTATTCATCTCAATTCCAAGAGCATCAAGAACTATGTTTATTAGGATAGTTAAATAAACTTCTTCTTTTGTCATGTTTGTTGTGTCTATTATTAGGTCATAGTGTGATTCATCTAAATAGTCAAAGCCCTTTTCTGAGTTTTCAGGATCTTTGTACATTTTCTTCCATCTTACTTGGTTGTCAAAATCTCTTTTTTGGTTGGCAATCTTTGCTTCTTCTACTGAAACGTATTTTTCTAAACCTTGTCTTTCAGGGTTTTGGTCATCTTTGAATAATCTTTCTGCTCTTACATCTTCATCTGCTTTTAAGAATATTTTGTATGCATCTGGTATGAATAATGCGCCTAGTCTGTAGTCAGCAACAAAGTTGTCATTTTCTCTTCCATGTTTTGCCATGCCTTCATCAACAATTCTGTCAAGATCAGGCCATTCTTTGTACAAAACTTTATGATCATAACTTAGCAGTTTTAGACCTTGTTCTTGTCTTTTGTGGTTTTCAGATTTTACTAAGTCTCTTTGAATAATTCCTGCAGAAGCATTTGCATAATTTAGACCTTTTAATAAGAATTCCCTCATTGATGTTTTACCTGCACTTCCGTATCCAGAAATTATAATTTTCATAGATTTTGTGATTTTGATTATTTATTTAAAGTTTTATTATCTTGGTTCAGGAGTGAAAACATGATAAATTATATATACTATATAATCTAACACATTGATATGGTAAAACTAATAATTAGTTTAGGAAACCCAATCAAGTCTGATGATAATATTGGTAATTTAGTAGTAGATAAACTTAAGCAGCAAAAAGAAATACAAAATAATAAAGACCAAGACATTGAGTTCATAAAAGCAGAAATAAGTCCTGAAAACTTTTTCTACCAAATTGCTGAGCTTAAGCCTGAGATAATTTACATAATAGATGCTGTTGATTTTGGTGGAAGTGTTGGTGAAGTAAAGTTATTTGATTATCATGATATTGTTAGGTTGCCAATGACATCAACACATAATATTCCTATTACAATGTTGTCTTCTTTTGTAGGCAAGGCTGTTGTTAAGTTGGTTGCGATTCAGCCTAAATGTTTAGATGTTGGGGAAGAACTTTCCATCGAGATGAAAGAGAGGTTTGATGGGGTTTGTGAAAAAGTTAAAGATTTACTTAACAACTAACTTCTCCTTATCTTTATTAGAATAATCAAATTTTCCTTCAAAACTAATTGCATTTGTCGGACACATATCAACACATAAGCCACAAAATATGCATTTTGCCATGTCAAATTCTAATTTGCCTTTAGAAATAAACTTAATTGCATATGCAGGACAATTCTTTACACATTCTTTAGAACCAACACACTTACTAGAATCAAACTTAATTCTGCCGCGAGTTCTATCATAAGTCTTAACTTTTTCCTTAGGATAAAGTCTAGTAAAAGGTTTCATAAACATGTGTCTAAAACATTCCCAGTTTATTCCCATTTTACCACACCACCCCTAATCTAAGTCTAATAAATTCAATCAAAACAATTACTAAAACAAAAGTCAATCTATGAAAAGTTTGCATTACTTTATATCTGCAAGTTGTTGCTCTGATAAAAGCAATCAATATTGCTATGATGAATGAAAGCAAAAGGAGATAATACCATTGAAAATATCCAACAAACAAAAACAATAAAACATAAGCCATGAACAAGTCTTTAAGATAAGCAGACCATAATAGGTAGGCAAGGCCTTTTCCACTGAACTCTGTTTCTTCACCTTCTAATACTTCTGTGTGAGCAGATACAGTGTCAAATGGTGTGATACGAACAATTGCAGTCATTATGTAAAGAAAGCCAATGAGTGCAAGCGGTAGTTTGTATGCTAATAATATTCCTCCTAGATTCCCAAGGCTGATTATATTTGTAAATATCATGACACATATCAAAATAATTGCAAATATAATCTCATAACATATCATTAAGATCATGTCTCTTATAGAAGAAATAATTGAAAAAGGATTATTTGAACTTAAACCAGCCAATATAGAAAGACCTCCACTAAGCACAAGCAAATAAATAAGCAAAATAAAGTCATAGTTAAATGTTATTATTCCAAGAATTGGTAAAAATAAAATCCAACAAACTATGAAGTCTAGGTATGGAGATATTCTAAAAAACAAATTTTCTCTACCAAGACTATCACTCTTTTTCTTACCAAATAGTTTTATAATGTCTAAAAAAGGTTGATGAATAGGCGGACCTTTTCTATGCTGCATCCTTGCAAATACTTTTCTACGAATACCTTCAAAAACCAATGCAATTATTGGTAGAAGGATAAATACACTAAGCTTTGCAATATCTAGATCTAAATTCATCTTCACCTAAAACCTCTTTTTTATTATCATTAATAACAATCATTCTTTCCATACAACCAAAACATGGATCTAAGGATGAAATTATGACAGGAACATCACCAATTTCTTTATCTTTTAATAACTGAGTCAAAACAGATATAAAAGCAAATGTTGGTGTCCTGATCTTTGCTCTTATTATCTTATTATTTTTTATTTTATAAAAATGAAAATTTTCACCACGAGGTGCTTCGATCCTTGCAAATGTTTCTCCATCTTGTAGCTTAACATAAGGTTCAAACTTCGGAACAGGTTTATCACCCAATCTAACAAAACATTGCTTGATGATCTTAATGCTTTCAAGTATTTCTTTTAACCTTACCACTGTTCTTGCCAAAGCATCACCAGAATCTTCTGTAATCAAATTAAAGTCAACATCTGAATAAGCTTCATATGGATCATTTTTCCTAGTGTCCATCTTAATACCGCATGCACGAGCAATAGGTCCAACTAAACAAAATCTTTTAGACATTTGTTTGTTAATAATTGCATTGTCTTTAAACCTTGAAAGAATTACTCTGTTTGTTCTAGTTGTCTTGATGTAAAAATCCATCATATTTTTTATCATGTTCAACCTTTGTATAACAAAATTACCATCTTTAGAATTAAAATCATATCTTACTGTTTTTAATTTGCTTATACCATGATGTACTCTGTTTCCTGTTAACTTTTCAAAACATTCTAAAACATATTCCCTCTCCCTCATTGCATAGTTGAACAGTGTTTCATATCCTATCTCATGCATTGCATAACCAAACCATAGTAAGTGGGAATGAATTCTTTCTAATTCTGCAATAATCATTCTAATATACTTTACTTTTTGTTGTTTTTTGAAATCAAGTAATTTTTCAAATGCAATTGTAAAACAACCAGAATGTGCAAATGAACAAATACCGCAAATATGTTCAACAGAATAAAGTGCTTGGTTAATATTCTTACTCTCTAATAATTTTTCTATGCCTCGGTGAATATACCCCATCTTTATCCAAGAGTCTGTTATTTTATTGCCATCTAGCTTGATCCTTACGCATATTGGTTCTTTTATTATTGGACTCTGAGGTCCGATTGGTATTTGGGCATCATGCATTTTTGTTTCACCGAAGTAAAGGGGGCTTTCCTGTAAAGTCATCTGGTAAAAATAATTTATCATGAAGTCTGTTATTGTCTTCAAACTCTATTCCAAAAAAATCATGTATTTCACATTCATAATATATTGCAGATGGAAATAATAAATGAATAGACCTAATAATTGGTTTTTTCTTGTCTAATTTTAATCTTAGATTGAAAATCTCTTTATCTCTTTCAAAACTATAAACTAATGTGAAAAATTTTTCTTCATCAATTGCAACTATTGCAATTAATCTATCATTCTTTAGATTAAGCATGTCTTTCCAAAAATCTTTTTCATTTGTTAGTTTTTGTTTATTCATTTTTTTAACAAACCAATTGCTTTTACAATTCCGTCTATAATAGCTTCTGGTCTAGGAGGGCATCCTGGCACATAAACATCTACTTTAACAATCTTGTCAATTCCTTTGCCCATATTATAACATGTTCTAAATACTCCGCCTGTATTTGCACAACTGCCTATTGCAACCACTTTTTTCACAGCAGCCATTTGATCATAAACTTTTTTCAACCGAGATTCAGCTGTTTTATTACCAATGCCTGTGACAACCAACACGTCTGCGTGTCTTGGTGATGTTTTCCATATCATGCCAAACCTTTCTATATCATACTTAGGTGTTAGTAGTGCTAAACATTCTAGATCACAGCCATTACAACTACTGCAATTGAATATGCTGATCCATGGTGATTTTTTGATTGTGTTTTTTTTCATTTATTTTTTTTATTTAAATCTCTTTTAAAAGATTTATTTACCCCAATTTTAATGCAATTTTCTAAAAATATACAATTTTTACATACTTGTCTTATATTTTTTAAATTTACTTTGTTAATTGCTAAATTAAATATGTCCTTTGCTTTATGTATAGACTTTGGTTTTAATTTTAAGTATTTTAATATTTTTTTATCTTGCAAAACTACCCATTTCCCAATTTCTTTTGATTGTACGCAATTCTTGTTATAGAGATATGGACATTTATCACATAAGTCATCAGGTTTCCCTACAATAACTTTTATTTTCATTTTTGGGTTTTTTCTTATTTTTAGACAAATTTTCTTCATATTTTGTGCAAACTTCTTGTCATAGCCTCCGCTATAAAATCTAGGAATACATAAAAGATGGTGTGCTCTTATTTTGATTGTGTTTTTTTTCATATCTCACCTATTCCATCTCCCGATCACCATCCCCTGGTTTAGTAAGAGGCAATGTTCGGTGGAATTTTATTTAAATAAACATAAATACTAACAACAAACACACCAATCCAGTTACAAAAAACAACAAAGATTGTTTAAAAAAATCTTCATAATATTTTGGAATAATAATTTGTTGTTTGTCTGATTCTCCTCCAATATAAACTGATCTTTTGCTTAACATCATAACACCATATCAAATATATTAAATTGTAATTTGAAAAAAATACCAAATAATAAACATAAAATGCCCAACAAAATAACATAAAATTTAAGCATCTTTGTTGTCTTTATTCTTTCTATGTGGAATCTTGATATAAGTATGTAAATAACTTTGAAATACATGATAAACAATAACAAAGCAATGAATATGCCTATTATTGTGATAGATGGGTCAATTGTAAATGCTTTTATGAATAATAACCATTCACTTACAAAGATATTTAAACCTGGTAAACCTGCTAATGACATGCAAGCAATGATTGCAAACACTCCAACTAAATGATTCTTGTAATAATTTCCTTGTATTCCTTTAAACATAATTGCTTTGTCTTTATTCAATATCATCAATGTAAAGAATAACAATGATCCTGCTATTGTATAATTAAAGATTTGTATTATGCCTAATGAACCTATATTTCCAGTTGATTTTGCAACTGACAAGTCAAGCACAACAAACATGAATTGAATAAGGTTAGAATAAATAAGGTATTTCTTAATATTTTTTTCTAATATTCCTAAAACACTTAACAAGCACATTAATAATAATGTAAAAGCAATTATTATCTTTAATAAAGGAATAGAATATGTTTGATACAATATCAAGATGAAGTATGAACCTAATATTGCACCAAGCATTGAATATGTAATAAGATCATCATATGACATCTTAGGATAAACTAGGGTGTATAAAATCAATGTAATACCTAGTCCTGTTAAATACCAAAAATTTAGGTTGATTAAAACCAAGCTTATGACTGTTGCAATGAATAAATTAATTAATTGTTTTTTATCTTTGTAAATAGTAAGACACATTCCTATGAAGAATACTAGAATAAGTGCTGAAAAAAATATTTGAATATTATTTAACATTTTTACCCCCTTTTATTATATTATATATTTATTTTATCTATATATATAAAGGTTTTGCAAATCTTTTTTATCAGCTTTTTCTATTACTAAATTTCTGTGTATAAACACATAATCTTTAACTTTTAAATTATGGCCATAAGAATTAAAATATGATCTGTTTTTATCTATGTTTGGGTCATGTCTTCTATAGCTAACTATTGCTTTTTTACCATCAAATCCAATAACTCTTGAAAATTTAACTTCACAAATATATGCATTTACTTTATTGCCTTTATTATGTAGGCCATTTTCTTGTCTTAAAAATCCGTTATGATATTTTTTCCAATATTCTCTTACTTTTTCAACTGTCCAGAAATATTTTCCTTTAAAAGCAATGTTCATTCTGTCAAATGCTTTTGGGAGAAGATCTTCAAGTTGTTTTTTAGATATTGGTAAATTATTAGCAAACTTATTAACAATTTCCATAAATACATTTTCTTTAATTTTTCCAGCATAGTATAAATTCTCAAGACAGGGATATGCATACATTAGAAATATTTTTTCAGGCGTCATTCTAACTAATTATCTCATCTTTTTTCAGATCTTTGTAAATAATGTCAAGATTTTCATGACCTTTGAAAACAAAATTACCATCTTGTTGTTTAATATAATCTTGAGAAAAAAATGATTCAAACAAAGGATATTCATTTATATCATCAGAAAATATTGCAGTGGGAACAAGATTTATTTCATATTTATTCATGAGTTCTTTTGCTTTTTCATCATTTATATCTAGCGTGATTTCTTTGTCAAACTGTGGCATTATTCTTGCTATTTCTTGTTTATGGATCTCAGGGTTATAACACTCATCACAAGTTTTATCAATAATATAAATCACATCTATGAGTCCTTTTATTTCACCAGAATCAAGGTTAATATATGGTATGAGTGTATTTCTCATTATCATTGTTTTGTCTTGTTCAATACTTCCATAAAATTCCCAGTTTTTTCTAATCAGTTGATAATAATGAAGTTGTTGATCAAATATGAGTATTGGTATTTTTTTTATATTATATTTTTTTATTAATTCCTGTGCTTCTTTGTCTGCCTTATCTATTTCTTTTATATTATTAATATTTATCCCTAGTTCTTTGAACCTGTTTATGGCGTGATTCAGGTCAGAACATTTTGTGCATTCCCTATCTTTGATATGAATTACACTAACCATGCCCAATATTTCTCCTGTTTCAATGTTTGTTAAAGGCGGAACAAAACTACTTAAAACAAACTTGTCTGCTTTTTTTTCAATATCATCTGATGATAAGTTTTTAAAAAAAGAAGTTTTTGTAAATGCATCGCCTCTTATTACTATGGTTGGGACTGTTTTTGCATTAATCTTTTCTAATAATTTTTGTGCATTTTCTTGTTTATAATCTATTTCTTTTATTCCTATTATGTTTATATCTTCTTGTTTAATTTGTTCTATCAATGGATCTACATTTGAACAGAAATCGCATTCTGTATCCTTTATAACTGTTATAAAAACATCATTACTGTGTCTTGCATTGGATATTAATAAAATCAATAATAGCACTATGATTATTGGTATAATTATTCTATCATATCTTAGTTTTCTTTTTCCATGTGCTTTGTATTCTGTCATTATCACTTATTGATTTCGACAAACTTAGCAAAGCTTCTATCAAACTTTTTCTCTACTTCGTTTGGAAAGAAACAAGCCGGTAATTCTCCTCTTCGTCTGTGATAGAATATACATTCACAACAAATGCCTTTTTTATCACAGCCTTCATAAGAACAATTACATCTTTCTAAGTTTGTGTCTTTGTTTACACAGGTTTTCATGTTTACACCTCTTTAATTACCCACCATCCTACCTCCCGACCACCCCTGGTTTTGTTAAAGGGTGTGTTTAGGGATAGTTTTTTGCGTTATTATATTTTTTAATTATTCTTCTTCTACTTCACCAACACATGCATCAACCCAGTTTCTCATAATGTCAACGTCTAGGTTTTTTTCTGCGTCAACAAATGCTCCTGATTTTATGTTGCCGTTTTTTACGCATATAAATTGCGGAACTCCACCACTCGTCATGTGTTTTCTAAAACATGTTTCAATAAGTTGCATTTTTTCTGTTTCACTTTGTTCAATTGAATGAAATTTGTAACCTTCTTGCTCTAATTGTTCAACACCAGGTTTCATTTTATTACACCAGCCACAATAATCTGCATGGTAAAACACTACTGCGTCTTGTGAAACATCGAATGTTTTTGCACAGTCAATAAATGCATCTTTATTACATACAAGTTCAAAAGCACATTCATCATCTTCACAATCAACTTGTTCATCTTCATCTCTGTCATCTTTTTCATTATCACAAACTTCTTTCAAAGGATCGTGGTCTGATCCTACTGCATCTGGAAGAACTATAAATCCGTCTGATCTTTTTTCAAATGCTGTTTGTAGTCCTGGATTATCTTTCCAACTATCTGTTTCAATTAATTTATAGTCAAAGATATATGCTGGTAATAATTTTATTTCATATTCTTGCATTAATTCTTGTGCTTCTTTTGTCTCATAATCATATCTCTTTACATCAAGTGATTCAAACATGTCATTAAAAGTTGCTAACATTCTTGTTGTATCGCATTCTTCACATAGTTCATCATTGATAATAGTAAGAGATACTTTTACTGGTTCTGGAAGATTTTTACATTCTTGATGTTTATTATCAATTACTTCACAAATTGCCCTCATCATGTCATTTGTTTTTCTTTTATTAAATGGTTCATCATTCATAAACATTGTAGGTGAGCTAGCCGCTTTAACTTCATCTGCTTTTTTAATTGATTCTGATAATAATGCTTTTCCTTCATCACCTTCATAACACATCTTTATCTTGTCTAGATCTAAATTGTTTTGTGTTGCACATTGTTCCCAATTATCAGGGATATTAATTGCATCTTGGTTCATGCAAAATACCATGTCCATGAAGTTAACAGAATCTTGCTTTTGTGCGCATAATTGTACAATATTGCCTAGAACTTCTGGTTCACCATGTAATGATGTAAATGTACCATCTTCTTCTTCATTTGCTATAAATTCTAATCTGAAGTCAATTATTTCAGGCATTTTATCTAGTATTGGTTTAACAGCATCTTCTACTTGCGTTCCATATGGACATTGTGACATAACATAAAAGTCAAGCTTTACTTTGTCACCTGAATAAGTGCTTTGTGCTGCAAAACCTGTTAAGTCTATATTAGAAAAGCCTTGAGTATAGATTGATATTATAAGTAGAATAAAGAATGCTATACTTGATAATTTCCAATAATCTATTTTCCTTCTTGGTTTTGTTGTTTTTGGTTTAATTGGTTCTTGTTTTTGTTCAGAATCATCCTTGTTGCTAACTAATTCATTGATATCTATATTTTTTTCTTGTTCATGTTCCATTTTTATATACACCCCATATTTTTAATGAATATGATCTGGGAATAACCATGATTTATAAATATAACTGTGATTTAGTTTATATGTATAGATATATATAGCTTCAAATCAATTAAAAACTAACAAAACCTATTTATATATGCTATGATATACATATAATATAATCTCGGTAGAAATAAAATGGCAAAAAGAACTAAGAAAGAAACATTTTTACTTGTTTCATTGCAGGAAAAGAAAGCAAAGAAATTAGCACAAGTTATCAGTAATGAGTCTTGTAGAAAGATACTTGATTATCTAGGCAGTGTTAATGATGCAACTGAAACACAGATTTCTAAAGAATTAAAGATTCCTATATCAACTGTTCATTATAACTTAACACATCTTGAAAAAGGCGGTTTAGTTGAGGTTGAGGAGTTTCATTATTCTCCAAAAGGTAAAGAAGTAAATCATTATAAACTAGCTAACAAGTTTATAATCATCTCACCTAAATCTACTGAAAGTGTTAAAGAAAAATTAGTTAAAAGATTAGGCAGACTGATGCCTGCATTGTTAACAACAGTTGTGATTGGCGGTGCAATACAAGTGTTTAATGGAGTTAGAAGAATGACATTTAGTGCTACTGAAGCAGGTATGCCAATGGTTGAAGAAGCTGTTGCTGATGCAGGACCTGAAGCTGCACAAAAAGGTGTAGAAGCACTTGATTATGCAGTTGAAGCAGGTGCACCAGAAGCAATGAGCACTATTTCTCAATCAATAATCCAATATCCTGGTTACTGGTTTATAGCAGGTGTTGTTTGTTTTGTGATTATTTATTTGTTATGGGGATTGATTAAGAAAGAATAGAAAATAAAAAAATATTTTTATATAAACAAGCTATTAAACCAGTTAACTATTTTCTGCCAAAAACTAGGTGATGGTAGATCTTGTATTTGTTCTGGTTCAGCAGGAGCAGGTGTTTCTGGTTGTGTATCTGTTGGTTCTTGTTGTTGTTCTTCTACTTCTGTGTCATCTGTTTGTTCTTCTTCTTCCTCTTCTGTGTCATCTACTTCATCTATTTGTTCTTGTTCTTCTTGCTCTAGTTCTTCATCATCTGCTACTTCAACACTATAACCAAACTTGACAACTTTATCATTCTCTAATCTGCTCGTGTCAAGTACTGTTATTATTGAATCATCTGCTAATGTAAGAGATTTATCAACAAATATGCCTTTTGTTGTTTTTCCATTTATTAGGAATGAAGCATAATTACTATCTAGATTAATATAATGTGCTTTTATCTTGTATTCTTTGCCTTCTAAAGTATATGTCTCTGTTTGACCTTGGGAAAGAGTGTCTTCTACATAGTTTTCAGCAATTATAAAACTACACAATAGTATTGTTAATATTGTTATTATTAAGAATGTTTTTTTTGATTTCATATGATTCACCTCTTGTTTATATTCTTTAGTTTTAAACTATTTAAAACTTTCCAATATGTGGCTTTTTTACAATAACTTCAACTCAGATTAAAGCTTACTTTTGCTTATAAATACTTGTTTTACTTACCATATTCATATAGCAAAATATGCTATGGAGGCTTAAAAAATGAAAATTCAAAATTTTAATTTTGAAATTCATAAAAACCAACTGAGGTGGTTTTTATGAAACAAATTATGAAAATAATGATTGGAATTATGTTATTGTTAGTGTTAATATCAGCAAATACAATGGCTTTTGATTTGGCTGGTGTTGTTAATACTGATGAGAATATTGAAATTGAAGAGTGTGATACTGAATATGGAGAAGCAGGTTGTGCTTTGATTGAAGTGCCGTTTAGAATAGCAATAGCTGATGAAGCAGATGCTTCAGATATTGAAATTGCTATTAATGCAAAAAAAATGATAGAATACAGAGAATCTATTAAACTGGGTTCAATAAAATTGTTTGGTTACATGAATGCATTTGAATTAGATGAACAAGTAACACTTGCAATATATCAAGGAAAAGCAGTCATAGTTGTAGGTGATCATTCGTCTGTAGAACAAGTAAAGTTTTCAATAAGATCACAAGATGCATTAAAAGATCTTGATGTTGAATATAAAACTGTGTTAAGTGGTGAAATCAAATCTAGCGATCTTAGAGAATTATTTGAACCAGATCCTGATCCAACACCTTTACCAAATCCTGTTGGTGATGTAAAGATTGACGCAGTGTTTTTAATCGATTCAACTGGTTCAATGGCTGATGAAATTAGATCTGTTAAGTCACATATCATAAAGATTGTTGATGAAGTTAGGTCTGGTCAACCATCACCTGATCTAAAGATTGGTGTTGTAACTTATAGAGATTATGAACCAGAAGAAAGAGAATATCTTGTAAAATCATTTGATCTAACAGATGATGTTGATGATGCGCTTAATTTTATCAAGAAAATACAAGCAAATGGTGGTGGTGATTATCCTGAAGCTGTTGCTACTGGTATGCATCATGCTGTTAATAAGATGGAATATAGATCAGATGCAATAAAAGTAGTGTTTTTAATAGGAGATGCAAGTCCACATGGTGTTGGTTCAGCAGAAACAACATTTGTGCAAGGTAATCCAGATGGTTTTGATTATAAAGAACTTATCAATGATGCAAAAGATCAAGGTATAATTTTTTATACTGTGTCTGGATCTGGAATGGATCCTGTTGGTTTAAATGTTTGGAAAGAAATAGCTGACAAGACAGGCGGGCAATATGAAAGATTGACTTATGAAAGACAAGACGTTGATGAATATTATGCATCAGAAAGTATTGAAGAAGATTGGGTTATTGAAGAAGCAAAAGCAAGTGCTGATTATGAAGCATCAAGCAATTCAATTGTGACAAACACATTAGGAATATTTGCATCAAGTATGCTAAAAGCAGAAGCAATGGAAGCCGGTGTTAGGTATGATGATGGCCCAACTGGTGATGTTGTTGTTGATCCTGTTGACCCTAGTGGAGATGATGTTGAAGAAGAAAATGCATTTTATCAATTCTTAAAAAATGTATTTGAAAAACTTAAGTTTTGGTAAGTTTTTTTATTTTTTTATTTCTTTTTTTAACCCACCTTCCATTACTTCCTACCACCCACCCCTACTCTGATAAGGGATATTGATTTAGGTCTTGTTTTGTTTAGAATTCTTTTTATTTTTTCTTTAATTCTTTATTATATTTTTTCCATAATATCTTGAATTCTTTAGAATTCTTTTTTAATTGTTTGAATGTTCCTGATGCAATTATCTTGCCTGATTTTAAGAAATAGATCATGTCAAACATTGGTAGTAAATGTAATTTGTGTATAGATGAAATTATTGTCTTACTTTTGAATTTAGTAAATATATTGTGATATATCAATATCTCATTCTTTAGATCAACACTGCTAGTTGCTTCGTCTAATAATAATATTGATTTGTCAGCACTTGCAATCAACCCCCTTGCTAATGCAAGTCTTTGTTTTTCACCACCACTTAAATTAACGCCTTTTTCAACTATAGAGGATTCATATTTTTTTGGTAGTTTTTTAACAACATTTGCAAATTGTGCCATCTTAACAAATCTTCTTACAAAAAATTGTTTATAACTAACACCCAAGGTTATGTTTTCTCTAATCGTTGTTGTGAATATTTCTGGATCTTGTGGTATTAGGGTGATGTTTGAACTTATTGATTTAAACCCTTTTCTTAATTTTCTTTTATCTATATAAACTTCTACATTTTTTGTATGATACAAATCTCTTATTATTTTTAATAAAGTTGTTTTTCCACTTCCACTTTCTCCAATTAGCGCAATCTTTTGTTTTCTTTTTATTATCATGTCTATGTCTTCAAGGTGTCTATCCTGACCTTCTTCTGTGTGATATGAAAAGTTTAGATTCCGGATATTTATTTCATTCCAATTCTTATTTAGATTAATTTGTTTTGCTCCTCTTCTTTTTCTAAATTCATCTGTTATTGGTTTAACATTTAGAACAGCGGTTTTTTGTCTAACTATTTCACTATATTTCCATGCAAATCTAAAGAATAAGTTATTGATTCTTTCAACATAACCATAAAGAATAAAAATTGTTCCAATCATTACTGCGTCTCCTGATTTTACAGCAACATAAACATAAGATGCCAGTACTGAGAAACTCATAATTGCTGTGCATGTTGATACAAGAAACCATTTTGCTTCATTTATCTTTTGATTTTTTACAAATAATTTGAATGGCGACATTATTTTCTTATAAATTGATTTTGTGACAAGTTTTTCAACCCTTAATATTATAACAGTCATAATATTACTAATAACATCATAGATTTTTGCAGATATCTTGTTTTCAAATATATTCAGTTGTTTGTAATTCTTCACTAATGTTCTGTCAAATGTTAAGATAATAATAATAGTTATAATGACAATAATAATAACAATATAACTTGAATGAATATTAAAATAAGCAAGAGCAAGATATGAACCAATGAATCTTGTTATACTTTCAATTACCTCAAAACTCATTCTAGAAAAATTGAATAATGCTTCTGTTGCTTTTCCTACTTTGTCTATTGTGTCTCCTGAATGATGGTCTGTGTGCCATTCTGGTGGAAGAGACATAACTCCATTTAACAAATATTTTTTATAATTAGCTCTAACAATAAAAGCATTCTTTGTTTCAATAACTCTTGCAGGACCATGAAACATCCAAAATCCCAGCGTAAGAAGTATTAGTAATGATAAATATCCAAGAATTGTGTAATAATTATCCATTGCAAGTCCTTGTTCTTGTATAATATTGAGGATTTTTCCAATAATAAGAGGACCTAGAAAGCTAATAAAGTGTGCGACTAAAAACAATAGAATATAAAATACTAAATTAGGTCTATTTTTTTTTGAGTATTTCCATGTCCTTGCTGCTAAAAATATAACAGGATTATCTTTTAATGCCATATATAAATTTACAGGGGATTTTGTTTAAAAATATATCTATCTTATATATGAAAATTATTTGTTTGAAATTTATCACTAGACACTTTCAAAATGGTGTCCACTGACCTTAAATGCTTGAATCCTAAGGCTGGAGGCTCTTAGCTCATTTTCAGTGGTCACTGGACATGTGCGTGTGAGATTTATAAAGGGGAATGACTATAATAATTACTATTGTGTGTCTTTTTTTAGGATTCGGCAAAGCACCTTCACCCCTTTACCATATGCTTTGCCTATATTTTTTTATTAGGAAATAATTTAGAGGTGATCTAGATGGGAGACTGTAATATTCAACCAAATGATGTAAGTCATGAAACAATAGAGTTTTTGTTTAACCAACAAATGATGATGCTGACTAAGAAATCTGTTTTTGATGTAAACAGGTTTTTAGAAGTATGAATAATGAAAATGAAGAGGTGAGTAAAATGAAGTTTGAACAAAAAGTTGTTATAAAGATAATTGACATGGAAAATGATGATATAGATTTTTATGAAGAATTTGGAATGGACTTTGGTATGGATAATGATGAACTTAGTCCAATGGAACAAGGATTCTTACTTGGTTATATGTGTTCTTAATTTTTTTGTTTTTTTCTATGTTTTTTCCAAAACTTATAAATATGTATTAGTTCTTGCTTTCAATTGATGAATGAAAAACAGTTTACTAATTGGATGAAAAGTAATGGTTTTTTAGATATTTCTAAACATTATAAGAATTGTTTTAAGAATATTTTAAAACAATGTTTAAACATAAAGAATGAAGAGTTTCTCATAATAGGTGATTTAGGTACAAAAGATAGAAGGATCTCACCAATATTTACAATGGGATATTACCTGGCTGCAAAAGGATTAGGTATCAAAACAAAATTATTTATCAGAGATTCAGAACCTTTAGTAAATAGTAATGATAAGTTAGTTAAGAGTTTTGCTAATCTTAAACAAAGCAGTGTTATAACAATGAACTTATCAGGAAAACTAAAAACATTGGGTGTTTTAGGCAAGAGTTTTAGATCATTTTCAAAAAAAGCAAACCATAGGTTTACTTCTGTTTCAAATCTTAAGAGTTTAGAAACAAAGTTCTTAAAACACATTATTGATGCAATGGATGTTGATTATAAAAAATTAAGACAAAATGGTCAAAGGATTAAAACTATATTAGATAATGGAAACATGGTTCATGTGACAACTGAAAAAGGTACTGACCTATACTATAATATCAGGGGAAAGACAGCTATATCTAATGATGGAAATTATAAAGAACCAGGCACAGGAGGAAACATGCCTGCTGGAGAGGTTTATATTCCACCAAGAGCTAAAAAAGATATACATGGCAAGGTTGTTATTGATGGTTCAATTAGAACTCATGAAGGAACATTTATTTTAAAAAGACCTATCACGCTGACAATTGAAAATGATGAAGTCATAAATATAGCTGGTTTTAAACAAGCAAGAATGTTGGAACAAAGTTTGCAAAAAATAGTGTTAAAATCAAAATATGGCTGGGGTGTGAAAAGAATAGGTGAATTAGGAATTGGTATTAATCCTAAAGCAAAGATTGTTGGAGTAACAATTGTTGATGAAAAATCATTAGGAACAGCACATGTTGCAATTGGTTCAAATGCTTGGTTTGGCGGAACTATATATGCAATCAATCATTATGATCAGGTTTTTAAAAAGCCTAAGATTTATGTTGATGATAAAATTCTTAAGATATAATTCTATTTATTGTCATTTAATAGTAGTTAAAATAGAAACCTTTATAAATAGATAATTTACCCTTATATGTATGATGCAAAGACCTGTTACAAATTATTATGTGGTTCTTGAAGTGGCTAGGACAGCTACTAAAGAGGAAATTAAAGAAGCTTATAGAAAATTAGCTAGAAAACATCATCCTGATAGAAATGGCAATAGTAAGGAGTCTAATGTTAGATTTAAGGCTATTGGTGAAGCTTATGAGATTCTTTATGATGCTGAAAAAAGAGCTGCATATGATTATTTGATGTTTTCAGGCAGTTTTGGTAATAGAAGAGGCAGTGGTTTTACACAAACTAGAGTTCATCCACATAATACTAGATACGGATTTGGAAATCAAACTGAACATTCTGATATTGATTTAGAAGATTTGTTAAGAAGATTAGATGAAATATTAAATTCAGTAGCAGGAGGATTTAATAATGTTAATAGAGATTATACGAGAAGAAAACATCTAGAAGAAAAAATAAGTGAATATATTCAAGATATGTTTAGGGTTTCAAGAAATGGTCATGCTGCAAAGACTAGCAGGATTATTTCTAATATTGAAGATTTCGCAGATGGTTTTACTATAAAAAATATGGATTCTTATGTAGGCCATGCTGTTGATAATTTGTTTAATTATTATCATATGAATATGTATACTTTAAATGATGAAAATACTGTGTCAGAAATTCTTACAGGTGTTTCAATAATTAAAGACATTGCAGAAAAATATGAATTAAAAATATCTAATGAATTAATAGTGTTGGGTCAAAAGATAATAGAGTCTAAAGATCTTCATCTTAGATGCCAAGCTGATTGTGTTGACCATCATGATGATCTTATGACTGAAGGAATACCTTTACTTAGAATTGTTGGTGATAATTTTGGCATTGACATAAATGAAACAGAGAATCAATTAATAAGTATTATGATGGGTCGTTTGCGCGATGATGCAATAGAAAAGTCTGTTTTTTATGTTGATCATAAAGAAATATATGACAACCATATTAATCAGATTAAGAAAATAGGTGAAAAATATAGTGCGAATGTAGATGATTATTTACATGAAATTGTGCAAAGCATGATAGATGTTCAATATACAAAAGCAATCAAACTTGCTAAAGAATATAATGAAGATTATTATAATAGTAAAGAAGATAAGAAAAAAATTGATTTTTTTATCTCTGGAATAAAAGCTCTGGGTAAAGAATTTAATATTCCTGTTTCTAAAAAAATTAAGAAGATTAGAAGAAAATGCGAAGGTTGGTTTTCTTTTTTAGGTTTCTAGCAAAACATATATAAACAATAAATGAATATTATTCTATATTATGGAATATAAACAAGTTATTTTGGTTAGGGTGGATTTGAAACTCCCTAAGGGAAAACTTGGGGCTCAATGTAGTCATGCATCTGTTGAAGCTGTATTACGTAGTGAAAAGCGTAAAGTAAAAAAATGGAGACAGGTTGGCCAGAAGAAAGTTGTATTAAAAGTTGCAGATTTAAGATCATTGAGAAAATATAATCAAATTGCTAAAGATAATGGTTTGACAACTGCTTTGATTACTGATGGCGGAAGAACTGTTATTGCACCAGGCACTGTTACATGTTTGGGAATTGGACCAGATAATGAAGATAATATTGATGCTGTAACAGGCGAACTTAAAATGTTATGAATATTGTATAATAATGTTATGGGTGATATAATGAAACCAGAAGATCAATTAATACAAGAAAGAATAAGAAAATTAAATGAAATTAGAGAATCAGGTGTTGTTGCGTATCCTTACAAATTCGATAAAAAACATAATGCTCTTGATTTACAAAATGAATTTAGAAAATTACAAAAAGAAAAAAGAACAAAAACAAGAGTTTCTATTGCAGGAAGAATAATGTTGTTGAGAAGAATGGGTAAAGTAACTTTTATGCAGATTCAAGATCAGACAGGAAGAATACAACTTTATTTTGCTCAAGATAATGTGAAGAAAAATAAATATAAGTTCTTAAAAAAACTAGATCTAGGAGATTTCATAGGAGTAGAAGGTACAATATTTAAGACAAAGACCGGCGAATTAACTATTGATGTGAAAAAGTATGAATTACTTAGTAAATCATTGAGACCTTTGCCTGAGAAATTCCATGGATTAAAAGATGATGATATTAGGTTTAGATTTAGAGAACTTGATCTAATAATGAATCCTGGTACTAAAGAAATTTTTTTGAAAAGAGCAAAAATATTGAAGTACATAAGAGAGTTTATGGATAAGAAAGGTTTTATTGAGATGAGTACTCCTATTCTTCAAACTGTTTATGGCGGAGCAAATGCAAGACCCTTTGTAACAAAAATCAATGCATGGAACATGCCAATGTATCTTAAAATATCTCCAGAGATTTTTTTGAAAAGGTTGATGGTTGGTGGTTTTGAAAAAATTTATGATATGAATTATAATTTTAGAAATGAAGGTGTTGACAAAACACACAACCCAGAATTCTATATGATAGAATATTATTGGGCATATGCTGATAGAGAAGACATAATGGAATTAACAGAGGAATTATGGGAATATGTTGCTCTCAAGGTTAATGGAACTACTAAGGTCAAACGTGGCAATGTTGTGATTGATCTTAAAAGGCCTTGGAAAAAAATGAAGATGGTTGATGCTGTTAAAAAATATGCGCAAGTTGACTTGAGTAAGTTGTCTGATGAAGAAATAAAAAATGTTATGAAAGGATATAATATTGATTATAAAGGAGATTTTAGTAAAGGTCTTGCAATGTCTTTGATTTTTGAAGAATTAGTAGAAGATAAATTAATACAACCAATACACATACTTGATCATCCTATTGAAAGTACACCATTGTGTAAACCAACTAAGTATGATCCTCATTTAGTGGAGAGGACTGAAGCATATATTAATGGTTGGGAAATATGTAATGGTTATTCTGAATTAAATGATCCATTATTACAAAGAAAATTATTAGAAAAGCAAGTTGAACTAGGCAGGGCAGGTGATGAAGAAGCACATCCAATGGATGAAGATTTCTTAAAATCAATGGAAATAGGAATGCCTCCTGCAGGTGGATTAGGTTTTGGTGTTGATAGAATGATCATCTTGTTAACAGGAGCTGACTCAATAAGAGAAGTTATTCCATTCCCTATTATGAGGCCTGATAAGCCTGAAAAGCCTAAAAAAGGCAAAAACAAGTGATTAACAAGCATTATATATATGCTTACGAAAGCCTTATAAATAGCTATTTTTTCTATTATAAATATGAGTAAGAAGATTAGAAAATCAACAAAAGTAAGAGCAAAACCAATAAAAAAAATAACTGCAGTAGGCTTTACTGAAAAAGTTACTGTGTATGGTACTAATAAGAATAAAACACTTATGGCCAGAGTTGATACTGGTGCTGCTAAGAATTCAATAGATGTTAAGATAGCAGCTGAGCTAAAACTTGGTCCAATTATTAAAACAAAGAAGGTTAGGTCTGCTGAAGGTTTGTCAAATAGGCCTTTGATAAAAGCTGGGTTAAAGATAGGTGGAAGAAAATTCAAAACATTGTTTAATCTAGCAGATAGGTCTAAGCTTAAGTATAAGGTTTTGATTGGCAGAAATATATTAAAACAAAATTTTGTTGTTGATTCAAGTAAAAAAAATAAATAAAATATAATTAAATAAAATATAATTAAATAAAATATAATTAAATAAAATAATTAATAGGTGATCATTTTCATGGCTAAACAAAAAAAACAATTCACTGCTGCTGTTATTAGCTTAGGTTCAAAATCCTCTAAATGGACTGCAAATGCTATGAAAGAATATTTTGAAGAAGTTGATCACTTAAACATTAAACATATTGAAGTTAATATTGGTGATAAAAATCCCATATTATATGAAGGAGAGCCAATTAAAAGATATGATTGTATATATGCAAAAGGTTCGTTCAGATATAATAATTTGTTAAGAGCAATTACTTCTATACTAAATAAAGAAACTTTTTTGCCTTTGTCACCATTTGCATTTACTGTTGGTCATGACAAGGTTTTAACTCATCTAGATCTTCAAAGATATAATATTCCTACTCCTAAAACTTATCTAACAGCAACACCTGAAGCTGCTAAGATAACATTAGAAAAAATTAATTATCCTATTATCATGAAACTGCCTAGTGGAACACATGGTAAAGGAGTGATGTATGCTGATTCATTACCTTCTGCCACATCAATGCTTGATACTTTATCAGCTTTAAAACAACCATTTCTTATACAAGAGTTTATTGATACAGATGGTGTAGACATAAGAGCTTTTGTTGTTGGTGATAAAGTTGTTGCTGCAATGAAAAGAATAGCTGTTAAAGGTGAGAAAAGAGCTAATGTTCATGCAGGAGGAACAGGAGAAGCTGTTGTACCTGATTATCAAACTTGTAAAATTGCTGTTGATGCTGCCAAAGCATTAGGAATGGGTATTTGCGGCGTTGATATTTTAGAAGGTGTTAAAGGACCTTTAATAATTGAACTTAATTTATCGCCAAGTTTACAAGGAATAACAAAAGCAAGCGGTGTTAATGTTGCTGACGAACTTGCTAAATATTTGTTTGTTAAAACAAAAGAATTTAAACAAGATAAAAAACCTAAAGTAAGTGCAAAAGATATTCTTGATGATATTGATTTTTCAGCTGTTAAAAAAGGTGAAAAAGAATTAATAACTAATGTTGATTTGCGTGGTAAAAGAATTTTGTTGCCAGAAGTTGTTACTGATATGACTGGTTTTGATAATAAAATGGACCTAGTCATAAAAGCAAAAAAAGATGAGTTAGAGATTAAAAAGTTTGAGGTAGGGGAGAAGTAGTTCGTTCTAATGAAACTTTCACAATTTAACTATCAGTTACCTAAAAATTTAGTTGCACAAGAACCTATTGCTAATAGGGAAGAGTCTAGGTTAATGGTTATTAGCGGTGATGAAATTATGCATGATCGTTTTTACAATTTAATCAACTACTTAAACAAAGACGATGTTCTTGTTATTAATGAGACAAAAGTTCTTAAGAATATGCTGATAGGCAAAAAGGTAACAGGAACAAAAATTTGGGCTGTTATTGAGGAAAAATTAAAAGATAATGTTTATAGATGTTTTTTAAGAGGTAAGAGACTTAAAATAGGTAATGTCATTAATTTTAAAGATAATCTTAAAGCCAAAATCTTGACAAGACAAGAAAATATTTGTAATTTAGAGTTTAATAAAAAATTTGAATTGGATAAAATAGCAGAACTGCCAATACCATTTTATGTTAAGAATCATGTAGATCAACAAGAAAGATATCAAACTGTGTTTGCTAAGAAAAAAGGGAGTTTGGCTGCGCCTACTGCTTCTCTACACTTTACAAAAGAATTGTTAGAAAAAATAAAGAATAAAGGTGTGAAGATTGCAAAAATAACTCTTCACATAAGTTTTGGGACTTTTTTACCAATAAAAGAATCAGACTTTACTAAACATAAAATGCATGAAGAGTATTATGAAGTTTCTGAACAAGCTGCCGACATAATCAATAATTGCAAAGGTCGGTTAGTGTGCTGTGGCACAACCACTGTTCGTACTTTGGAAGCAGCTGCTGTTAATGGAAAGGTTGTTGCTGGTAAAAGTAATACTGATCTTTTTATTTACCCAGGTTATAAATTCAAGATGCCAATCAAGATGATGATTACTAACTTCCATCTACCTAAATCATCTTTGTTGTTATTAGTTTCTGGGTTTTATGGTAAAGATAAAATATTTAAAGCATATGAAGAAGCTATTGAGAAAAAGTATAAGTTTTATTCATTTGGCGATGCTATGTTGTTGGTTAAGTGATTTTTTTTTTGAAAATTTACATCCACAATAAATCTGTCTATAAAGATTGTGTTTTTTGCTTAATTCTGTGCTGTGTTTAAAACCATCTTTTTGTTTGAAGTTTGATTCTAAATATTTGACGTTGTATTGCTTGCTTAGTCCTGATCCTATTTTGTTTATTAATGTGTGGCTTTTATGCGGACTTATAGTTAAAGTTGTTGCAAATATTTCAAAATTGTTTTGTTTTGCAAACTCTGCTGTTCTTTCTAAATTAAATCTAAAGCAAATCTCACATCTTTTGCCTTTTTCTGGTTCTTGTTCATAACCTTTTATTGTTTTAAGCCATTCCTGATGATTATATTCGTCTGCAATTAATTTTACATTCATTATCTTGCTTATTTTTTCTGCATTTTCTAATCTTTTTTCATATTCTTGTTTAGGATAAATGTTTGAGTTAGAAAAGAATAAAGTAATTTCATAGTCTTTTTTTAATAACTCAATAACATAAGCAGAACAACATGCACAACATGTGTGTAATAATAATTTCATTTTATAATAAATATTTAACAATTAAACTTTCACCAGTCATTTCATCTGGTTTTTCTATGTGAAGCAAGTCAAGAACAGTAGGTGCAATATCTGCTAAGATTCCCTTTGACTTAATCTTAACATTTTGGTTATATATCATAAAGAATACAGGATTTGTTGTATGAGCAGTGTCTGTTTCATTATAACCTTCTATCATATGCTCACAATTTCCATGGTCGGCAGTAATAATTGCTACACCATTCAATGATTTCACTTTTTCAATTACCTTGCCAACGCATTCATCAACTGTTTCAACTGCTTTGATTGCTGCTTTTAATACACCTGTGTGGCCAACCATGTCGCCGTTTGCAAAGTTTATTATTAATACATCCTGCTTTTTTATATTTTCAAGTACTTTTGAACAAACTTCATCAGCACTCATCTCTGGTTGCAGGTCATATGTTGGAATTCTAGGACTTGGTATCATAATTCTTTCTTCATTTTTAAAAGGTGTTTCTCTTAAACCATTGAAAAAATAAGTAACATGTGCGTATTTTTCTGTTTCAGCTATTCTCAATTGTCTTAGATCATTATTACTTAGAACTTCACCAAGTGTGTTTTTCGGATAAATAGGTGGAAAAACTACTTTAAAATTCTTAAAATCATCATCATATTGTGTAAATGCAATCAAATTAACATCTTTGTATTCTCTTTCAAATTCTTTGAAAGTAGGATCAATAAATGCTTGTGTTAATTGCCTTGCTCTGTCTTCCCTATAATTAAAGAAAATAATTGTATCTTTTTCTTTAATACCATGATAATCTCCTGTTACTAATGGTACTATGAATTCATCTCCTATTTTCTTTTTATAAGATTGTTTTAATGCATCAAATATGTTTTTATTATATAAACCAGATGCATCTACAATTGTATTGTATGCTTTTTTTGTTCTGTTCCATCTCTTGTCTCTGTCCATTGCATAATACCTGCCGCAGATAGTAGCTATCATGCCAACCCCTTTTAGCTTTTTTTGAAGTTTTTTTATGTATTTCTTAGCAACCATTGGTTTTGTATCACGACCATCTAAAAATGCATGAACATAAACCTTACAATTATATTTTTTTGCCATGTCAATAAGTGCAAAAAGATGGTCAATGTGGCTGTGCACTGCTCCGTCACTTACTAATCCTATCAAATGTATATATTCATTCTTGTCAAAAGCTTCTATTAAACTAGGTATTTCAAAAAAACTTTTGTCTTTGATAGAATTATTTATCCTCATTAAATATTGTTCAACTATCCTGCCTGAACCTATATTCATGTGACCTACTTCAGAATTACCCATAATGCCTTTTGGCAAGCCAACTGCTTCACCAGATGCTTTTAAAATACCATACGGACATGTTTTTGTTAATTTGTCTAGAATCGGTGTCTTAGCTAGTTTAATAGCATTTCCTTTTTTTTTCCAAGTTAAACCAAAACCATCTAAAATCATTAAAACAACTGGTTTCTTCACTTCCTCTACCATATACTATATAGAATGGGGTTGGGGTTTTTAAATATTTGGGGTTTTTTAACTAAAACCCATACTTAGCTCTTTTACCCAACTCTTTCTCAATCTTTAGAAGTCTATTATACTTAGCAATCCTTTCACCACGGCAAGGAGCACCTGACTTTATCTGGCCACAACCTAAGCCAACTGCTAAATCAGCAATAAAAGAATCAGTTGTTTCACCTGATCTGTGTGAGACCATTATATTCCACTTAGCTCTTTTTGCAATGTGTGCTGCGTCCAGAGCTTCAGTCAATGTGCCTATTTGATTGACTTTTAGCAGAAGCGCATTGCATAGATCATATCTTCTTGCAAATCTTATTCTATCTGGATTCGTGACAAGCAAATCATCACCCACTATCTGTATTTTTTTACCTAAAACATCAACCATTTCTTTCCAATTAAGATAATCTTCTTGATCAAATGGATCTTCAATAGAAATAATAGGATATTGTTCTACTAAATGTTCATAAAGTTTGATTAATTTATATGGTTTTAGCCACCAACCACCTACTTTGTACAGATTATGATGATAGAATTCAGAAGCAGCTGCGTCTATTGCAATTTTTACTTTTTTTCCATAACTTAATTCATCTATTGCTTTGCAAATTATTCTAAGTGGTTGGTAAACGTGTTTTAATTGGTATGGTGCAAAACCTCCTTCATCACCAATGTTTGTTGAACCTTTACCATATCTTTTGTGAAGGTCTTTTTTTAATTGGTGATAGATTTCACTTCCAATGCGCATAGCTTCACTAAAATTCTTTGCTTTTACAGGTGCAATCATGAATTCTTGAAAACTTAATTTGTTATCAGCATGCTTTCCACCATTTATTATGTTAAAAAATGGAACAGGCAGTGTTTTATGATTACCAAAATAAGAATATAGTGGCTTATCTTCAACAATGCTCCTTAATCTTGCGCATGCTAAACTTATTGCTAATATTGAATTAGCACCTAGCTTTGATTTATTTTTTGTACAGTCAAAGTCTATCATAAAATTATCAATATTTTTTTGTTCTCTTATATCAAAGCCTTTTAACTTTCTACCAATTAGGTGTATGTTTTTGACAGCTTTAAGAACACCTTCGCCATTATATCTTTTTTTATCATGATCTCTTAATTCTATTGCTTCATGCTTGCCTGTTGATGCGCCGCTTGGTACTTTTGCTGTTGCAAACTTGTTTTTACAATAAACAGTAGCTTCAACAGTTGGATTACCTCTAGAATCAAGAATTTCCCTTCCTATTACTTTTGTTATTTTATACATTTTACCTCTTTTTTTTGTTTGGTTTACCCACCAATCCTTTCCCCCGACCGCCCACCCGAGGACGATAGAGACAATGTTAGGTATATTATTTTATGTTTGGTAGTTTGTTTCAACCAATATAATTAATATCTTTTCCGAATTTTCTCATCTTGTTAAGAGCTGTTTTTTTAGATACTTTTGCTAATTCATCTGTTCTTTTTAAGATCTCTGATTCCATTTCTTTGATCTCTTTTTCTAATCTTTCGAATTTCAAATTAAGTTTGAGCTTTTTATTTAAGAATTTTAATATCTTTTTTGAACCTTTTATTCCTAAGAACATTGGATGAGCAAATGTTTCTGCTAATAGTGCAATCGCGTCTATGTTTCTTTTTTTTGCTAATCCTAGTAATAATCCTGTTATGCCTATGATAGGACCAACAATACCATATAAATTAAGATTTATATCTTCTTGTTTATATTTTTTTATGATTTTTTTATTATTTCCAGTGCAGTAAAGTTGGGGTTTTTTTGGAATCATCTGAAGTCCTATTCCGCCCAATGTAATTATTTCTTTACATTTTAGTTTAGTGCAAATGTCAATAATTATTTCAGAAAATTCATATGAACTTACTTCATCAATTGGTTGAACATCTCCTGCCAAAAATAATAAATCATTTTTCTTTTTGTTTTTGAATTTTTTATAATAAATTGAAATGCTTGGAAGTTCAATAAGATTATTTTCATTTACAAAAACAGAATGGGGAAAGGTATAAGAGAAAAAACTGTATAATTTCTTTGCTTTGATTTCATCAATAATAAAATCAACCGCAACTTTGCCAACATTGCCTATTCCTGGTAATCCCTCAACTAATATTGGATTGTTTAACTTTGGGAGTTTACCAATTTGTTCAACTTTCCACGTCATAGAATGGGATATGGTTTGTTGGTTTATAAAGGTTATCTTTGTTTTTATATATCATTGATTGATATTAATCCATTATCCATTGAGATTGCTCTTTCCATATATTCATCAAAAGCTCTTAGATGACCTTTAAATTTTTCAGGAAGCTCCCTTTTAATATGTTTATGAAAATCTATATAGTCCTGATTACTGAATTCCAATCCAAAGTGTATTTTTAGAATCATTATAGGATAATTTACCTCAACATATCTTTTTCTAAAAAATTCAATGAGTTTTCTGATGCTTTCAGCACTTAAATTACCATATATTTCAAGTTTAGATTTTATTATTCTAACTAATCTTTTCGCTTTAAATTCTCCAACATCTTCTAAAGTATTACTTTCATCTATATTAATACTCCTGCCTATCTTGTTGAAATCCCATGTGCATTCTCTATATCTTGGTTTAGCATTTTTTCCATATACTATCAAATCATGATCTTCTTTGTTTGCTGCAATAATGTTTTCACCGACTCTTCTGTTCAATCCTCCATCTCTTGAATAGTCTGGGTTATTAATATCATAAAATATTGCATCAGATAAACTAAAACCTAAAAGGTCAGTTATTATACAACCTGCTTCTTCTAGTACTAATGCAGAAGCCAAAACATCCCAACATTTTGTTACATTTCTATGATCCCCATAAGCTCTGAGATTAGAGTCAGCAACTTCAACCAATCTTGTGCCAGTTGAATCTATGCTTCTTAGTTGATTTCCAAAGTGCCAATCAAATAATTGTGTTAACCATTCTTGTTTCGTTCTTTGAGAGATTTCTGTTGTATAAGCATAAGGTGAAGGCACTTCACTAAGATCTGTTTTCTTCTTTTTTAGATTTCTTTTCTTTCCATTATCAATTATATAAGCACCTCTTCCTCTTTCACCAACAAATACCCTTCTATCGTATAAGTTTGCAACAACTGCTGCTTCTAAATCCTTACCTATTAATCTAGGTTTGTATTTTGCAATAGCTATGTTAATACCATGAGGAAGAGCATTGATTGCATTTTGAGTTCCTTCTATTTCATCTAAAAGGATTGCAAATTCAGGATCTTCAACTTCTGAAACTCCTTCTTCACCAAGGATCACTGCTCTAATGCCTATTTGATTAAAGTAATCAACAAAAGAATCATGTACAGTTTCATCCATTAGTGTAACAATATCTCCAGTGTCATCTTTTTTGATGATATTCACAAGCGGCGTGTTTATCTCGTCAAGATTATGCATAGAATATTCTAAAGCTCCAAGTAGGTAACCTATCATTCCTTGTGATTTGTATCTTCCATAGATTTCTTTTATAGTTAGATTCATATGGAGCTGTAAATAATTAGTATTATATAAGTTTTTATAGAACGTATTACAATTGTTGTTTAATAGGATTTATAATAATCCTTTTTCTTCTAATCCCTTTCTTTTTGCTTTTCTTCTTAAATCTCCGTATTTGTCGTCAGGGCTAAACTTGGGCGGTTTTACTTCGGCGCAGTTTCCGCCACAATCACATTTTTTACTTAGAGAATATTTTCCACATTTAATACATCTTAGAATGTGTTTAGTCATTTTTCTTTTCTTTGGAATCTTCCTATACTATCGTTTTCTATCATATAGTCAATGGCTGCATTTGTTACATCATAAACTAATGCTTCTGCTTCATTATAATCTTTTGCAGTTATAGATAATCCATATTTGCCTGCTCCTTTGTATTTTATTATTGTTTCTTTGTTTGCTTTGTCAAGAGCTTTTTTTATTGCTTGTTTTATGATTTCGACTCCGTTCTCTTTGTAACTTTTTAAAATAAGATTTCCAGAAATATTTACTTTTGGTAGCTTGATCCTCTCTTTTACTAGTCTTGTTAATTTTTCTAAATATTTTTTTTCAATATTTAATTTTTCAAAATCTGTCTCACCTGAGACAATGTCTAAAAAACATGTATACAAAAATTCATACTTTTTATTAATTTTTTCAAAAATGTCAAAATATACTTTTTTAGTGTTTAGTTTTAGTTCAGATGCTAGATTTTCTATTATTTTTTCAGCTTTTTGTTCTTGTTTAATTTGTTCTAGTTTTGCTCTTTTCTGACCTTCATTCACTCTTCTTAATGATAAGTCTATGTGACCTTTTACATTGTCTATTTTTAAAATTTTGCACACTATTTTCTTTCCTTCTACAACATAATCTCTTAAGTTTCTTATTCTTCCTGGTGATACTTCTGAAATATATATCATTCCTTGTTTTCCAAACTCATCTAAAACAACGAATACAGAATGATGAAATATCTTTGTAACAGTACATAAAGCAAGTTCTCCTTCCTGAGGCATTCTTTTTCTTTTTAATAGCATTTTTGTTAATTATTTTTTAACTAATCCAAAATCTCGAGTATTCTTGCTTTGATCTTTGCTTTGCCTCCTTGTGAACTAGCCAGTTTTTTATCGCAAACAAGACATTTTACTTCTGTTGAAGCTTTTCCAAACATAATTTGCTCGTTTTTGCATTTTGGACACCTAATTTTGACAAATTTGCTATTAGGTTCTTTTGATTTAGTCATTTTAATATTCCTCCAAATATTACTTGATCATATATAAGAAAAAGTGTTTATTTATAAAAGTTTAGGGTTATAAGAAGTTTTTTTATACGAATTCTAGTTTCTTTGCTCTAATTCCTTTTTTCTGAGTATGTACTTTTTTACATTCGCTACAAGTAAATCTTAAGTCTGATTTTTTGGTTAGTTTTTTGTTGTATCTTTTCCAGGAATTCATTGCCCCTTTTGAATATCTTCCTAAATTGCCTGTTCCTGCTCTTCTGCCTCTTTTTTTAGTCCTTTTCTGGCTTCCGTGGCTCATAGTATGTTTTTTATTTAGTCCTCTAAATGATTGATTCTTTATCTTATGACTAGTGTGCTTTTTACAGTATGGACAATATCTTTTCTTTGATTTGGGAAGTTTCATAATATATATGAGAAAATATTATGTATTTAAAAACTTATCTATAATAAACGTTGGTGCAGTGCATCTATCCTGTGCTTATTTTTTCAGCAGCACCTTTTTTTATAAGAAGTGCGATTATTTTGTTTGGTAAACACGCAATGTCTTCTGGTTCAAATGGACCATAGTTGTTCAGATCATTTGCTAAGAAACTAGGAATATACTCTAGTATTCTCACAACAGAGTTATTAGTGTAAAAGATATCAGTATCATTACTTGACTCACTAGTTTTTTGTTTTTCTTCTCTATCTTGTTTTAATTGATCTTTTATATCTTTACTTTGTTCTTGTCTTTGCTCTTTTTCCCTTCCCTTTTCTTCTAATTGTTTTTCAAATCGTTTTTTCAAGCTTTCTGTTTTAGGGGTTCTTTCCTCTAAAACTTCTTTAACTATGTTGTTTCTAAAATTATCAAATATCATCAATAAATCAATAAAAAATGTTTTTTCTTCTTCTAATAAATTATTAGTATCAACATCTGCTGATGTCCTACTTTTTATTAATGCCATTGAAATTATCTTTTTTTCTCTTCTTTGTAATAATTCTTTTATTATTTTTTTTATATTTTGGATTTGTTGAATTGTTTTTTCTCTTTCACTTGCTACAAAAAGATTGTCATCTGATTTTTCTAATATTTTCTTTTTCTCTTTTATATATTCAATAATATTATTAAAGAAATCTTTATCCAAGGTTTGTAACTCTTCTCTATTTTTTTCATTCCTTAATAATTCAAATAAGGATTCATATGTTATTTTGATGCTGTCAGTCATATTATTTCTGCAAAATTTAGTTGTTTTTATTATTTTATATTCTCTAACTTCTATATAGGAAATCTATGATTTATGGAATGTGCATGGCCCGTTCGCACTTTCCATGTGTTGGTTGTCTTGCTTGGAAAGCCCTGAAAGTAATGACATGTGCTCACTTGCCTTACAGGCGCCACACACATACAATTTATGGAAACTTATAAATATATTCTTGTTTTTTTTCATGATTATGGCCAAATTAACATTTAAATCATTGAAATTCGAACAAAAACAAGACTTTGTTAGAGTCAGGTTATATGGATTGTTTTATTTTGACATTCCTAAAAGTGATTTAGCTAAAGTTGATTCTGAGTTTAAGATTAGTGGCCCATCTATTGATTTCCCATTCATTAACATGGCAATTGCTGAAAGAAAATTCAATTTTTTGATTGGTAAATATATGGGTAGTTTGAAAAATAAACTTAATAATAAGCCAACAGTATATGTTCATAGTAATTCTGGTATTCCGTTGATAGGCTCTAATGTGTTTGGAATAGTTGACAGGAACACATCTATTATTGAAGTTAAGCCAATTACAGGATGCAATCTTGATTGCATATATTGTTCTGTTGATGAAGGAAAAAGTTCTAAAAAATCAAGGGATTTTGTAGTTGAAAAAGAGTATTTGGTTGATGAGCTAAAAAAACTGATTAAATTTAAAGGAATTAATGGCATTGAAGTACATATTGGTACACAAGGCGAACCTTTATTATATGAGCCTTTGCTTGAGTTTGTCAAAGATATTAAGAAGATTAAACAAGTTAAGATTATATCAATAAATACAAATGGATTGCTTTTCACAGAAAAATCAATTGATAAATTTATAAAATCTGGTTTGAATCAGATAAACTTATCTGTTAATACTTTAGACAAGAAAAAAGCAACAAAAATAGCTAATTCTCCTTATGATGTTGATCATATAATTAGAATAGCAAAATATATTGCTAATTATGGTGCTAATAGAGTTGATTTAAGAATCGCTCCTGTTTTAATGAAAAGCATAAATGAAAAAGATATAGAAGATTTGGTTGTGTTTGCAAAAACTATTGGTGCAAAATTAGGTATTCAGAACTATTTATATTATCCTAAAGGTAGAAAACCTTGTAAACAATTACAATGGCCTAAATTCTTTGACATTCTTAAGAAGTTAGAAAAAAAGCAGGGTGTTCATTTGATTTTAGATGAAAATGATTTTAATATTAAAAAGACTAAACTACTTCCAAAACCATTTAAAACAAGAGACATCATTGATGCATTGGTTAAATGTAGAGGAAGGTATAAAAATGAGTTTATTGGTGTTAGTAAAGACAGAAATATTACTATTTTTTCTAAAAAAGATCTGAAGATAGGGTCTATTGTTAAAGTGAAGATAAAAAGATCTAAACATAATGTGTTTTCTAGTGTTATTTAATTATTAAATTAGTTCTTAGAAGTTTTTAAAAAAATAAAAAAAAAAGAAAAAAATTAAATTACTTATTCTTCAGCTTCTTCTTCTACTACTTCTTCTTCTGCAGCTTCTTCAACAGCTGTTACAGAGCCATCAACTGTTTTTACTCTGATGTCGTCTCCTTCAAAGCCGTCAGTTTCTAAGTGTTTAGCAACAATTTCACAAGCTTTCTTAGTGTCTGGTGCTTCCCATCCAGCAACTAGCATGGATACTTTTTCTCCGTTTTCGAATAATTTGATTACGGATTCACCTGGTTTAAACATTGCATTAATTGCTTCACTATCTGGGTTACCTAATAATGATGCAGCAACTGAGTTTGCTCTAGGTCCACCAATAGCAATTACATTTACTTTTGATGCAAAGTCACTACCAAATTCGTCGATAATTTCAGTATCTAGTTTAGCAGCGCCAACATTGATAGGAACAATTTCTTGAGTTGTTGTTCCACCACTTGTTGAAGTTGAACTAGTTGTTGCTCCTGAAGTTAGGAATACTTCTGGCACTCTTTGACTTACTGGCACTGTCAATCCAAATGTTTGTGATGCACCACTAGGTGATTCAAATACGCCTTCTATACCATATTCATTGATATATCTGTATGTGTTTGATTCTCCTGTTCTTTGTTTCCATGTTCCTGATGTTGGTGAACCACGTGCAATTTGTGCATATGTATCTGTTGAAACTGGTGCTGTTAAGTTAAATGTTAATGCTGTTATTCCTGATAGTGCATTAGTGTTGAATGAACTAGATCCATCTACTAATTGCTCTGCTTGTGCTAAATGGAATTTTATTTGTCCTGGAATTCCTGGTTCAGATGTAGTTGCATTGTTAATAAGTTGAATCTTTAAACCACCTTTAGCAATGATTTGGTCTGTAACAATTGTTCCAGAATCTCTAGTAACTGCGATTAGAGGGTCTGTTCCTGAAGGATCACTCCAATTTTTCACAGTATAAGATACACCATTAACAACTAATGGACCTGTTAAAAAGCCGCTACTAGCTGTCATAGATACTTTATATGTGTCACCAACTTTTGGTTCTAGATCAATTGATAAAGTGTTTGTATCTGAATCAAAGCTGTATGAAGTATATGTTAGGATCTCTGTTTTTCCATCTGCTTTTGCAGCATCGTCTGTTAGGATGAACATATTTTCAACTGAAATATTTCTTCCATCATCCGGAGTTAGCAATAATAGATTTGATGAATCTCCCCATGATAAATTAGTAGCACTTGTTGCTTTGTATGCAATAGGAACATCAACTGCATTTCCCTCAAGATCTTCATAACTCAGAGTATATGTATCTCCTCCGCTAAGTGAAACTTCATATGTATCTGGGTCTGTTAATCCTTCATATACAAGATCTATATCTAATGCTTCAAGAGCTTGTTGTAGATAACTATTGTGGACTACTCCTGCTAAGCTTGTGAATTCTTCACCATCAAGATAATAAGACCTATCTGTTACTAAATTAATATCAATTTCAGTAACAGTCAAAGTAGAATTATCATCAGTACCTCTAATAATTAGTTCTGAATTAGGTACATTTGATCCACCTGATCCTACTTTTAGCTTGTGGCTAGATGCTTGGTTGTCTTGGATTTCATTATCTCTCATTTCTAATCTTTGACCACCAACAACGAATTTAACAGTGTCTGCAACTGTTTCTTTTGATGATGTTGAAATACTAGTTATACCAACTAATAAACCACCAACTGCTTGGATTTCTCCACTATTGATGTCTTTAGTAGTCCCATCAATACTAACATATGCTTTTGTACTATAGATTGATGATACTCCGACTTCGTGTTCAACACCATCAACTTCAACTGTTTGAGCTTCATCACCTGTTTGCATTGTGATAGGTACTCCACCACCAATCAAAATCATTTTCAGGCTATCTTCTCTAACTGTTTGTGGTCTTGTTGCGTCAACAACTGTCCAAGGTTGACCAAGTATATTTAGTTGATCTTCTTCAAAATATGTTACATCAGCTGTTGTAGTTGTTGCAAGAGTTGCATCCCATGCATCACTGAATATCATACTATAATTTAGGAATTTTCCTTTATTAGCATAGTATAGATACATGCCAACACCTTTCGCACCATGTCCTGATGCTGTATTTTTGTAGAAATTTACAACACCGTCTTCTAGTACAATGTATTGATCATACTTAGCTGTTCCGCCAACAGTTGTATCAACTTCATCAGAAGCTAATGCATCTAATTGGCCAGATCCAACTTTTGATAAAATTTGATCAAAGTTTTCACTGATTTCTAAAGTGTTTGAAGATGTGCTAATTTTCCAACTGTCTCCTTCGAGAGTAGTTGTTTCTGTTTCACCTTCAACAGCTTTTTCAATAACTGCTTCAGCTTGCAAACCATTTGCAATATCAACTGATCCAATAACATCCATAGTTGCTGCTACTTTACCAACAACTATGTATCCATCAAATCTTTTATCCTCT
>CAZYAB010000003.1:169163-208320 GCA_964645705.1 uncultured Methanosarcinales archaeon
TATCCTCACTATCGTTCGGATTTTGCTTTTTGCAAATATCCTCACTATCGTTCGGGAACCTACTGGTGTTCGATGTGGTCCCTATTGCTCTAAGAATAAGTTTATGTGGGGAGGAGGATTCGAACCCCCGTAGGCACTAAGCCAACAGGTCCTAAGCCTGTCCCGTATGACCTGAAGCTTTTGCTTCATTTGGCCGCTCCGGCATCCCCACATGAGGATATTATATAAAAACTATGATTTTATATATATATTTAACTGTTATTTTGGTTTATTTTAGTTTATTTTGGTTATTACTTAACTTTGAATTCATATTTAATATCTTTTTGATTTTTGTCAACTTGTTGTTTTGCAAAGTTTATCATTCCAATTAATTTTGCTTTATTAGGATAATCTCTTTGATATGCAATCATCAATGTTTTTAATGCTGTTTCAAAATCACTTAATTTTCCATAAGCAACACCAAGATTGAAAAAAGCTTCAGGATTGTGAGGATTTATTAATACTGCTTTGTCTAGAACAGCAATTGATTCAGTATATTTGTTTAATTTTTGATATGTTGCACCAAGATTAATAAGTGCTAGAACATTGTTCTTATTTATGTTCAAGGTTTTTTTAAAATATTCTTCTGCTTTTTTAAAATCATTTAATTTATAATAAATAGATCCTATGTTTGCTAAAGCGTCTGTGTTGTTTTTGTCAACATATAATGCCTCTTTAAAATATTTTTTTGATTTTTCTAAATCCTTATTTTCTAAGAAAATTAACCCTAAGTTTAAGTTTGCTTTAATGTAAAAATTACCTTTTTCTTTGCATAAAAAAATAACTTTTTTAAATTCTTCTATGGCAATTTGTGTGTTTCCTATTATTTTATTTTGGTTTGCAAAATCTAAATGTGCTTTTATATCATTAGGATTCTTTTTTATTTTCTTTTCTCCAAGACTCAAATAATATTCTGTTTTTTCTTTGCTAAATTTTTGAAAATGTAGTATGGGAACTTGCGCAAGTTTAATTTTTCCTTTATTTTTTAAGATGCTGTAGTCTATTAATTCATGGATTGCGCCTCGGAACTTGTATTCTTTTTTGTTTTTGAATAATCTTGTTTTTTTAGATGCGTGCCACCCATAAAAACCATTTGTTGATTTGCATGATCTCCAACCTGTTATTCTAAAATTGTTTGAAAAGTTTTTTGTGATAAAACTGTATCCGTCTATGTTGTGTTCTTCTTGTGTCAATGATTTTAATTTGTCCAGATCTTTTTTGTCCATAACTTCGTCTGCATCAAGAATTAAGATCCAGTCGCTTGTTGCATGCTCTAGAGATTTGTTTCTTGCTTTTGAAAAATCATCCTCCCATTCATAATCAAAAACTTTTGCACCTAATGATTTTGCAATTTCTTTTGTTTTATCTGTTGAACCTGTGTCTACTAAAATAATTTCGTCAACAATTGATTTGACACTGTTAATACATCTCTCTAAGAATTCTTCCTCGTTTTTTGTGATCATGCACAAACTTAAAGTCATTTTATGTAGAAGACTATTTTTTGGTTTGCCAAGAGTATTTTCTAATTCTTTTACTTTTTCCATAACCGCAACTACTGCATCTCTTTTTTCTAATGTGGTAACTGTGTTTGCCACACCTCTTGCATCTAATGTGGGTTTTTTTTCCTGATTTTTTACCCATAGAGGGTGTTCCTTTAGTCATTTTTATTACCTATGCTGGTGAAATAAATATAATTGCATCTCCTCTTATAAATATTACCCCTAGTTGTCTTTTTAACTCACTGTTTACTCTTTCTTCAGCATTTTCTAGAACTGTATTTATGTGTATGTCAAATGCTTTAAGATTTCCAATAAATTGTTTACCATTCTTTAATTCAACTATTACTCTTTTGTCTCTTGCTCTGTTTAATGCGTCTAATGGTCTTGATGTTTCCATTTTGATTAACCTCCTTTAATAAAAAAATAAATTAATCATGGAAAACCATGTTTTCTTTATAAACTTTACTAAATAATTTTATCTGAGAAAAATAGTAACATTTTTAAATGGAGTTTAAATCCTATATATTATTATGGCAATTACACAACATAGATCAAAGAGAAAGCCTAGTGGTGGAAGATATAAGGCAAAGCCGCGTAAGATAAAAGCTTTATTTGGCAGAGCACCATCTTTAACTAAGTTGGGTTCAAGAAAATTAAGAAAAATAAGAACAATCGGCGGAAACAGCAAAACAAGATTAGTTCAATCAGAAATTGCTAATGTTTATGATCCTAAAGAGAAAAAATATTTTAAAGTCAAAATTAAAAACATTCTAGAGAATCCTGCAAATCCTCATTATGTTCGTAGAAACATAATGACAAAAGGCACAATAATCGAGACTGAAAAAGGTAAGGCAAAGATTACTTCTCGTCCTGGACAGGATGGAATTGTGAATGCTGTTTTGGTTTGAGGTGATTTCTTTTTTAAAAAAAAAGTATTGATAGAATTTATAATTAGTTTTGTGAGGGTAAAATGTCTAAAAGCACAATAGGAGAAACAATAGAAAGATTGATTAAAGAAAGTAAAACTGATGAAGACCTTAGAAATAAAGTAGGTAGATTAATAAGAAATGATTGGAATTCCAATATTAGAATTAATAATAAGATTAGACAAGCTTTATCTTACAGACAAATTGGAAAAAAACCAGGCATAGAAATTGTTGGTGGAAGAAATCATTCTAAGCAAGATGTTTTTGATGCAATAACACAATTACTTAGTGATTTTTATGAAGAAAGAGGTTCTGAATTAGAAACACATTATTTTGTTGAATCATTAATACTTGTAACCAAATTATTTGAACATGGTAAAAATAGACATTTCTTTCCAATCTATATTCCTAGTGAAAGTGCAAATGTACAGCACGGTTATGTTGAAATAGAACAACGCAAACAAGAACAAGAAGATCCTGAGTGGATGGATGTGGAGTTTTCTCATTCACCAATGATTTACAATCATCAAATCTTTAGAATTTATTTTAATATTCCTGATTATGACAATCGGAATGAAGAACAGTCTCTTAGGGAGAAAGATATTTTTATTGATCATACTGGAATGAAGAGATATAAAAAACCAAAGAAAAATGATTGAGATAGTCAAAGATCCTTCAAAATTAGAAGAAATTGGAAAGATTGCGTGGAGTCCTTCTAGATTAGAAGTTATATTAACTTGTCCTAGAAAATATTATTTTACTTACATAAAAAAACCAAAGATTGAAGTCCCTACTCCTTTTTATTTTGCTAGAGGAATATTTCTTCATAAATTAATGGAAGAGTTTTTTAAAGAGGACGGAACTCCTTTTTGGAAGACTCCTGAATCTTTTTCTGATGCTGCTGGTGGTCGTTTTATAGAATGTGTTATGAAAACAAATATGATCCATGATAGAGAAATTGATTGGTGCGGTAGAAATCCTTTTGTTGTTAGAGCAGTTATCATGAACACTTGTAGAGCTGTTTATGATATGTTAGTAAAAGAAGGTCCGCCGATAATAAAACCAGAATCAGGTTTTAGTTTTCAGTTAGATAGAAAATGGTATACAGGAAAAATAGATGCTATTTTTCCTAATATGCAGATAAGAGATTATAAAACAGGACAAAGAGAACCATCAAAAAGAAGGCTAAAGGATATGCAGCAGTTTACTTTTTATGCTCTTGCTTATACTTCTTTATGTTATGCTGATCCTGATTTTAGAAAAGCTGTTGGTGTTTCTGATGAAAAAGTAGAAGAATGGAAAAAAAATAATGTGATTATTTCAGATGAAATCACTATGCAATATTTCAAACTTAATTATAAAAAGTATCGTAAGGTTGTTGGTGGTAAAAAAATAGAAGAAGTTGAAGTGTTTCCTAAAATAATAAAGACTTCTAGAAATAATGTTCATTATCATATACTGTCTGATTGGATTGATATTGCTGAATTTATGATTGATGCAATGAAGACATATGATAAGTATCCTCCTAAAAAAGCAAGTGATCATTGTGATTTTTGTGAATATGCTGTTCATTGTGATGAAGAAGATGAAAGAGTTTATAGTGGTAAAAAAGATGAAATTCAACAATTATATCTTCTTAAAAAAACTGATTTAGAAAAAAAACGAAAATTAAAACAAAAAACATTTAGGTTTCTTAAAAGAAAATACATTGATACTGACTTGACTAGAAATAATAGTGAGCATGGTTCTGAAAACACAGAAGATAAAAAAGAATAAAAATAACAAAGAATAAATAAAATAATAAAACTAAAAAATAAAAATTTCTAAACTTGACCGTCGATGAATAAATCTAGTTGTTGTGCCCTATCATAATTGTCGTCATTAACGTGTCCACAAACCATTCTGTACATAGGTTTTCTGTCATATGAATCAACCAGCGTTTGTAATTCTGATTCTAATTCATGTTCTTGTGCAAGTTGATGTGCAACATCTTTCCAGCTAACTCTACCATTGCATTTCTTCATTCCAACATATACATCAGAATCTTCAGGTAAATTAACTCCGTCTAAAGCTAATTTTCTTATTTGTTCTCTTAATCTTGTTCCTTTATAAACTGTTTTTGTTGCACTTGCATAAGGATCTTTTATTCCTACAAGTTCACTTACTAAATCCTTAAGCTTTGCACTTTTATCTTGTTCAGATTCTTCATCAACAGTTCTATCATTTATGATTGTTTTTTCAACTAGGTCTTCTTGGTCTATTGCTTCTTCTGTATTTACATCCATGTTAATCTCCTCCAATAGTATTGTGGGGTAATATAGAAATATATAAATCTTTTGTTACTCAAGAGTGGTTTGGTACCAAATTAAACCCTTCTTTCTTAACTTCTTCAATAATAAATGTTTCTTCTAGTTTTTCAATATTGAATTTTTCAAGTTGTTCTTTGAATTCAATTACTTGTTTTAAATCTCTGAATATGCATTCAACATAGAAATCATAACCATTTATCAAAGAAAATATAGAATTTATATTTGGATGTTGCATTAAGTGTTTTTTTAATTCTTGTTTTTGCTGGGATTTTAATGAGAAATTTACTTTCATGCTATAACCTAGTTTTTCAAAGTCTAATAAAGAAACATGTTTTTTTATTACAGATGATTCTAATTTTTTTAGTGTATCAAACAGAGTTGAAATTGGAATGTTTGTTTCTTTGCTTATTTTTGCAAGTGATTTTCTAGAATTCTTTCTTAGGTGTTCTATTAATCTTATGTCTTTTTCTTTTAGCATGATAATTATTGATGAGAACTATCTTTAAATAGGTTTACTCTTTTTTTTTGGAAATCTTTTGGAATAAATAAAAAGATTATTAAAAAACAAGGTTAGTATTTGTTAAAAATGCCTCTCTTTTTATGTCCTCTATTATAAAGAATGATTTTTTGTCAATTATGTTGAATTTTTGTTCTAATTGTTCTAAAAAATCTTCCATATCTTTTATTTGCTTAAATATTCCTTCAACCATAAAATCAAATCCATTGTTGATTTTGTAAACAGAATTTATCTGATGGTGTCTCATTAGGTGTTGTTTTAATGTTTCTTTGTCATTTTTGTCAACTTTTAGCGTTATATTTGCTCTTGTGTTAAATCCTAGTTTGTTAAAATCTAGTAAACTCGTGTGTTTGATGATAATATCTTTTTCATTTAGTTTTAATCTGTCAAAAATAGTAGAAACTGGTATCTGAGTCTTTCTGCTCATTTTTGTTAAAGGCATCCTCGCATTATTTCTAAGCTCAGATAATATCTTTAGATCTTTTTGGTTCATAAACCAGCACCCCCTATATAGGAAAATTCATGCATTTTCCGAATATTATATATTTTCTAGTAAAGCAAATATATATATTTTCTCTAATTATAATTATTACTAGTAATTATGTAATTACTTTTCGAAAGATATTTATACTTGTTCTTACTTCCTTTATATATGAAAAGAAAAGTCAATAAAGTGGGGAAAAATACACTGACTGTTAGCTTACCTAGTAAATGGGCTAATAAATATAATGTTGAAAAAGGACATGAAATAGATGTTATTGAAGAAGGAACTACCCTTCACTTGTGTTTAGAAGATTTTGAATTAAACAAAGGGTCTATTGTAATAGATATTCCTACTGAAAAACATTATATGAGAAGATTGATGAATGCACCTTATATCAAGGGTTTTGATGAGATAAGGATGAATTTTAATGATAGAAAAATCTTTGACAGAATTCAAAGAGATGCAAAGATTCTTTTGGGTTTTGAAATAATGGAGCATGATGATAATCATTGTATTTTGCGTAATGTTTCTAAAGGATTAGAATCACAATTTGAAACAATGCTTAATAGACTTTTTCACATAGTTATGTCATTTAATAAAGAAATCTTAATACGTTTAAAAGACAATGATTTTAAGGATTTAAAAAGCTTGGATGAATATGAAAGAACAGCTAATAGAATCAATCTGTTTTGTAAAAGAATGGTCAATAAAAACCTTGTTAGTAATAAAACAATAAATAATACTGCAATCTATACTGTCCAAACTTCTATAGAAAGAGTTGCAGATGAATTAAAAGGAATACTTGATTTTTTGATTAAATCAAACAATAAAAAAATAAAAATGTCAAAAAACACAAAAGAGTTGTTTAATCTAGTTCAAGAGTCATTATCTGTTTCATATGATAAGTTCAAGAGTTTTCTTAAAGGAAAAAATTATCTTACTATTGGAGATGCTTTTGAAAAACAAAGAACAATTAGGTATTATGTTCTTAATAATAAATCTAAATATTTAGAAACAGATACTATAAATAGTGTTATTTGTTCTCATCTTATTGCTGCAATTGAACATATGCAGCACATGAGTGAAGAATTGCTATTATAATTCTTTTTTATAATAATTTTCTATAATAATTATGATGATCAAATAATAATTATTTTTGTTAAAAAATATTTACTATTTTCGAAAAGTATTTATATTTCTGAAATATCCTATATTCATATGAAGAGAAAAATTAACAAAGTAGGGGATAATACATTGACTGTTAGTTTACCTAGTAAATGGGCTAAATTGCATAATCTGAAAAAAGGAGACGAATTAGAAATATCAATTAGTAGTGACCATCTGAATGTTTATACATTAGATAAAAAACAAGAGAAAATAATCAGAAGAATTAATTTTAATGTAACTGATATAAGTTCTACTTTTATAAAATTTGTTATGGTTACATTCTTGAGATCTGGTTTTAATGAGTTAAAATTAACTTTTGATAATAAATTTGTTGAATACACTAGTTCTGATAAAGATATTGTTAATCTAGAAAGGTGTTCTACAAGTAAACTAATTTCTGATTTTTGTAATATTGCATTAATGGGGTTTCAGGTAATTGATCAAGGTTCTGATTATATTCTTATTAAACAAATCTTAGATGTAAGAAAGGATGAAATAGATAATATCGTAAGAAAAGTTTTCTTACATATTAAAAATTTGATTGAGGATTCTGTCATTGCAGTCAAAAATAAAAATATTGAAAGAATAAAGAACCTAAGAATGATTGAACCAAATACGAATAGGTGGGTTGATTATTGTAAAATGATTATTTTAAGTGATAAACATAATTTTGAGAAAAATATTAAATTGAATGAATTACTTTCTTATGTTGAGTTGCTTGGAGATGAATGGGAGTTTTTTTTAAAATGTTTTCAAAGGAATCCTAAGATTTCTAATAATTTAATAGAAATTTTAGAAAAGATTTCTGCTTTGTTTGAAAAAACTTATGAAGATTTTTATAAATTTGATAAAAACAAATTAATTGATTGGCATTTGTTAAAAGAAGATGTGAAGAACGATATTAATAGTAAGATGCTTGTTGATGATAAGTTTGTTTATACAGGCATTGTCCATACTTTTTTAAGTTTAATATCTCACATCAATAATGTATCAACAGAATATAATTATATAAAGGAAACTTATTTAAAAGATAAGAAATAACTCTGTTTATTTTTGGTTTAATTGTGGAGGTGTTAATAATGGTAAAATTATTTAGATGTAAAATCTGTGGTGATCCATATATTGGAGAAAAAGCTCCCTCAAGGTGTCCATTTTGTGGTGCTTATGAAGAAAATATTGTTGAGATTGATAAATTTGATGCAATGTTTGACGTTGAGCTAACAGACAAGGATAGGGCTTTTGTTGAAAAAGCATTAAAAGTTGAGATTGGTAATGCAGAATTTTATGCGTGCGCTTCTGAAAAAGTGTCTGAAGAAGAAGGTAAACAATTGTTTAAATGTTTGAAAAAAATTGAAGCAGAACATGCTTCTATATGGAAAAAGATCTTGAAATTAGATAAAGTTGATATTGGTAAATTAGATGGATGTTCTTCTGATTATAAAGCAAATTTGCAAGAATCACATAATAGAGAAGAAAAAGCAATTGAGTTTTATAAAAAAGCTGCTGCAGAGTGTGATAATTCTCGTATTAAAGAATTGTTTGAAGCTTTAGTTTTAGTTGAGGAGGATCATTTGAAATTGTCTGGTGTTAGATTGAGGTGAAATTATGACAAAACTAAATCAAGTTTGGAAATGTGAAATTTGCGGTAATATTGTGGATATAATACATTTTGGTGCTGATTCTCTTGTTTGTTGTGGTCAGCCAATGAAATTACAAGTTGAAAAAGCAAGTGAAGAAGGCACAGAAAAACATTTACCTGTTATTGAATTTGGTGAATGTTCATGTGGTTGTTCTGGTTGTAAATCAGCAAAAATCAAAGTGGGTTCGGTTGAACATCCTATGGAAGAGAAACATTTTATTGAATGGATAGAAATTCTTTCCACCAATAAAGAAGAGCGCGCTTTTCTAAAACCAGGACAAAAGCCAGAAGCAGAATTTTGTTGTGTTGGTGATGATGTAACTGCAAGAGCTTATTGTAATGTGCATGGTCTTTGGAAGAAATGAACTCAAGATCAATTAAACCAATTTTTATTGAACTTTTTCCTGATAAAAAGTTTGATTATGATGTTAAGTTAAAATATTCTTCTAAGTTTTCTGATTATAATGCAAATATTAAACTTTATAAAAATAATTTAATGATAAGTTTATCAAAAAAATGGAAAGGTGTTAATCAGGAAATTGTTAAAGGTTTAATTCAATCGTTGTTGATCAAGATGTTTGGCAAAAATGTTAAGTCAATGAAGAAAATTAAGAAAATTAATACCATGAATATGGATTTGTATAATAATTTTATAAAATCATTGCATTTGTCTATACCAAAAACTAATATAGATCTTGATTTGAAAAGATCTTTTGATAGAGTTAATGATTGTTTTTTCTTTGGACAAATAGAAATTCCTAATCTTCAATGGGGTTTTTTTTCCACCAAGAAGTTTGCGACATATGATTTTCAGACCGATGCAATAACCTTTTCAAAAATTCTAAAAAATCAAAATATTGAATTAATTGATTATGTGATGTATCATGAGTTGTTACATAAAAAGTTTAAATTTAGGTCAAAGAACAACAGAAACTTGTTTCATAGTGCTGAGTTTAAGAAAGCTGAAAAAGCTTATCCTAATTCTGATGAATTAGAAAAACAGCTTAGGAAATTGTCTTCAAAATATAAGAAAAGAAGGTTTTTCTTTGGATTATTTAGATAAAAGGGGTTTATTCTTGCTTTAACAAACGAAATCTTTATATATCATTCTTCTTTTTCAGATATTAGAACAAAATGGAGGGGATTTATTATGGCTACTAAGAAATTATTACCTCTGGCTGCAATGGAAAAAATCCTTAAAATGGGCGGCGCAGAAAGAGTGTCTGACAAAGCAAAACTTGCATTGAAAAATTTATTAGAAGATATTGCTGAAGATATAGCTGTTCAAGCAGTTAAACTGGCTAATCACGCAGGAAGAAAAACTGTCAAGGATAGAGACATAAAATTAGCTGCAAAGTAATTAAAGTGAGGTGATTACATGGCTGATACAAAACCAGTTAGCGTAGGAAGTTTAAAAAAAGGAAATTATGTTGTTGTTGATGGAGCTGCATGCGTTGTTAGTGATACACAGGTTTCAAGACCTGGTAAGCATGGTCATGCAAAAGTAAGATTAACAGCAGTTGGTATAATAGATGGAAGAAAAAGACAGATAGTAATGCCTGGACATGATCATATAGACGTTCCAATTATTGATAAAAGAACTGCCCAAGTTTTAAGTTTGCAAGGAAATGTGGCCAATATCATGGACCTTGAAACTTATGAAACATTTGATTTAAAAGTTCCCGAAGAATTAAGAGAAAAGATTGTTGAGGGTTGCAATGTTTTGTATTGGGTAATACTTGATGAAAAAGTGATGAAACAAGTGCAGGGTGTTAAGTAGGTGGATTAATATGGTGAAGTTTAAAGAAGCGCAATCAAGATTGTATAAAAATATTTTTGTATGTAAAATTTGTAAGTCAAAGGTCAGAGCACCGAATATGAAAGTTATACAAGGAAAAGTTAAGTGTAGAAAGTGTAAAAAAAAATCTTTAAGACCTGTTAGAAAAAAATAAATATAAGGTAGACTAAAAAAAGAGGAAAATGGCTTTTTATTTTTCATTAAATGAAATAATTTCCGCAGTAATAGTTATAAGTCTGTTACTATTGTTTGTTTTGAAAAATAAAAAAGATGTTTATTTACACAAAATATTTTTTCCTTTTCTTTATATGATTCTTTATAGGACTAAATATGGATTGAGGTTTATGAATAAGATTGGAAAAAAGTATCAATCATTAGTTAGGTTTATTGGTTTTTGTTTTATTGGTTTTGGTTTTTGGTTCATGATCTTGATAACTTACACGATTATTCGTTTGATGATTAGTTTTTTTCTCTCACCCAAAGTTGTTGATACAGGAATGGCTCTTGTATTACCTGGCATGACATTGCCTGGTTTTGGAAGATTATTCTTCTGGCATTGGATAATTGCTATATTTGTTCTGGCAATCGTGCATGAAGGTGCTCATGGAATCATGGCAAGAGCTTATAATATTAGGATTAAGTCAAGTGGTTTTGCACTTTTTTCAATCCTTGTACCTTTATTGCCTGCTGCTTTTGTTGAACCTGATGAAAAACAATTAAAAAAACAGCCAGCACATGTTCAATATTCTGTTTATGCTGCAGGGCCCATGGTTAATATTATAATTGCATTTTTATTACTTTTTGCTCTGCCTTGGGTTAATCCTTTGAATGTGACTGAACAAAATTTAGCACCTTTTGAAGATTATTTTTCAGATGCAAATGGTTTTTCAATTAATACTATTCCTAATTATGCTGCTTATAATGCTTCTATACCAAACGGAGCAATAGTGCAGTCTTTAAATAATGAAAAAGTGATTGATTTTATGGATTTTGCAAAGAAAATGCAAAGTGTTAAATCAGGTGATGAAGTTATTTTAGGAATATATCATGAGGACAAAAGCTCAGATTATTCTTTGATAACAACTGAAAATCCTAATATTCCTGGCAAAGGATATGTGGGTGTGGTTGGTCTGTCTAATGAAAGATCTATTAAAAAAGATCGTGAGTTTGGGGCTAATATTTATTATTGGTTCAAAGGATTCCTAATGTGGTTATACTTGTTTAATCTTGCGGTTGGTTTGTTTAATTTCTTGCCTTTGGGTATTGTTGACGGAGGCCGTATGCTGCAAATCATGCTAAAAACAGTGTTTAAAAATAAGAAAAAAGCTCAGGAATATTGGGTCTTTATTAGCTTCTTTTTGCTAGTTTTGTTATTAATAGGAATTGTTGCGCATTATTTAAAAGGATGGGGATTATTCTAAACATTATATTTAAAAACAATAAGATTTTTAAATAGAAATATAATTTCTCTTGGATAAGGGGATTAAAATGGAGCCTACAATAAGCAATGTACCAAAGCATGTCGGAATTATTCTTGACGGAAATAGAAGATTTGCTAAAAGACTTATGATGAAGCCTTGGAAAGGGCATGAATGGGGTGCAAAAAAAGTTGAAAAATTGTTTGAGTGGTGTGCAGAGTTAGGTATCAAAGAATTAACATTATATGCTTTTTCATTAAAGAATTTTAACAGACCAAAAGAAGAGTTTGATTTTTTAATGAAGATATTTGAAGAAACATTTTCTAGAAATGAGTTAATTGAAAAGATTCATAAGAATAAGATTAAAGTTAATTTTATTGGTCGTATTGATTTATTTCCACAGAATGTATATGGTAGGATGAAAGAATTAATGGAAATGTCTAAAGATTATTCTGATTTTATTATTAATTTTGCAATGGCTTATGATGGCAGAGCAGAAGTTATTGATGCAACTAAGAAGATTGCTCAACAGATTAAGTCTGGAGAGCTTGATGTTGATCAAATAAATGAAGATGTTTTTGATAAGAACTTATACATTTCTTCTGAACCAGACCTAATAATAAGAACTTCTGGTGAAAGAAGAATCTCTGGCTTTTTGTTATGGCAAGGTTCTTATGCAGAATACATATTTTTAGATAAGTTTTGGCCTGAGTTTGAAAAAGAAGATTTGGCCAAAGCTGTAAATGATTATTCTAATAGGGATAGAAGGTTTGGTAAGTAATTTTAGATAGATTAATATATTATTTCTTTATTGATTGTTATTATGAGTAAAATAATAGAACCAATTGATGAAGATAAGAAAAAGTGGTTAACACCTGTTAAGATAATTCTTGCTTTGTTCTTAGTATTGTTGATAGTTGTTATGGTGTTTCCTGAGTTTTCAGTTAAATTAGACCCAGAGCCAAAAGAAATTCCAACAATTGAACAAGTAGTTTCTGAAGATATTGAGATTATTGATGATCCCATGGATCCTTTGAGTTATTCAGATTTTATACATATGATTAAACCAAATGATCCTGTAGTTAAACAAACTGCTGATAAGATTGCTTCTATTTCTTGTGAGAGTAGTAAGATCTGTAATGCAAAAGCAATGTTTTATTTTGTAAGGGATAATTTTGATTATGTTTCTGATCCAACTAGTTTTGAGTATGTAAAGAGCGCGCGTGAATCATTGGTTGTTGGTGTTGGTGATTGTGATGATGCTTCTGTTTTATTAGCTAATTTGTTACAAGCAATTGGAGTTGAGACAAGGCTTGTATTTATTCCTAAGCATGTTTTTATTCAATTGCGGATTGAGAATTATAAACAAGGCAGATGGTTGAGTTTGGATCCTACGTGTAAACAATGTAGGTTTGGTGAGCTGCCTTATCAAGATACTAAGGAAATATTAGGCATTATACAGTAACATTTATAAAGGGATATTTATTCCTAAGTATATTACCCGCATACACTACGTTCAGTAGGAGGGAGTCATTATGGATAAAAATAAAGTATTAGAAATAATAAAGAAAATAAAAGAAAGTTCTAAAAAAAGGAATTTTGTTCAGACATATGACTTAATTATTAATCTTAAGAATCTGGATATGAAAAAACCAGATAATCATGTTGATTTTTTTCTTAGTTTACCATACGGCGTTGGAAAGAAAGTAAAAGTTTGCGCTTTTATTGGTCCTGAGCTTAAAGATGAAGCTTCTAAGAATTGTGATAAATTTATTTTAGTTGATGATTTTCCCAAGTTTGCAAATGATAAAAAAATGATAAAAAAATTAGCAAGAGAATTTGATTATTTTATTGCTCAGGCAAATATAATGCCAAAAGTTGCAACTACTTTTGGTAAGGTTTTGGGTGTAAGGCAAAAGATGCCAAATCCTAAGGCAGGATGTATTGTGCCGCCAAAAGCGTCTTTAAAACCTTTGATTGAAAAGTTACAAAAATTAATAAGAATTAGTGCTAAAAAACAATTGATTATCCACCTAAAGATTGGTTCTGAAAAAATGGATGATAATCAAGTGACTGAAAATGTTATGAGTGTCTACAATACATTGTTAAGTCATTTGCCAAATGAGAGAAATAATGTTAGAAAACTGTTTTTAAAATTAACAATGTCAGAATCTTTTGAGATAGGAAAATAAAATGGCTGATAAACCTCAAGCAAAAGTTGCAGAGTATAAGAAAAGAACTGTATCAGATTTTGTTAAATTAATGACTGAATATCCTATCATAGGTGCAATTAATATGGAAAATTTACCTGCACCACAGTTACAAAAGATGAGGGAAAAACTTAGGAAAGATGTAGTAATAAGGATGACTAAACGTAGGCTGTTTAAGATAATTATTGATAAAGTCAAGGACAAGAAAAAAGGTATTGAAAAATTAGTACCTTGTTTAAAAGGAATGCCTGCTTTATTGTTTACAAAAGAGAATCCGTTTAAATTAGCAAAGATTATTAGAAAAAATAAATCTCCTGCGCCTGCAAAAGCAGGACAAATATCTCCTAAAGATATAGTTATTAAAGCAGGGCCAACACCATTTGCACCAGGACCAGTAATTTCTGAATTAGGAGCTTTGGGATTAAAAACAGGAGTTGAAAATGGAAAAGTTGCAGTAAAAGAAGATAAAGTTGTGGTTAAAGAAGGTGAAGTAATAAAAGCAAATGTCGCTAGTATGTTGACAAGATTGGACATATTGCCTATGGAAGTAGGCCTTGATTTGGTTGCTGTTTATGAAGATGGAACCATATTTACTAAAGATGTCTTAGATGTTGATGATCAACAATTTATTGATAATATTGGTTTAGCAAGCGCAGAATCATTTAACTTAGCAATTGAAATAGGATATATTACAAAAGAAACAGTTGAAATGTTAATACCTAAAGCTCATAATGATGCTTTGGCATTAGCAAGAGCACAAGATATTTTATGCAGTGAAACAGTTGGTGAAATTTTGGGAAAAGCAGAAGCTCAGATGAATTCATTAAAGAGCGAAGTTGGTGAGTTAAAGGTTGAAGAGTCTAAGAAAGAAGAGAAAGAAGACAAGAAAGAGAAACCTAAAGAAGAAACAAAAGAAGAGAAAAAAGAAGAAGAAAAATCTAAAGAAGAAACAAAAAAAGAGAAAAAAGAAGAAGAAAAACCTAAAGAAGAAACAAAAGAAGAGAAAAAAGAAGAGAAACCTAAAAAAGAAACAAAAGAAGAGTAAAATTCATACTCAAAACATAAAAACAAATAAAATAAAATTTTATTTTTGGAGGTAAAAAAATGGAATACATATATGCTGCAATGTTATTGCATAAAGCTGGACAACAAATCAAAGAAGATAATGTTAAAAAGGTTTTAGAAGCAGCAGGTGTAAAAGCTGATGATGCTAGAATCAAGGCTTTGATCGCTGCTTTAGAAGGGGTAAATATAGATGAAGCTATTAAAAAGGCTGCTGTTGCACCTGTAGCTGCACCTGCACCTAGTGCTGGAGGCGACGCTGGTGCTGAAAAGCCTGCTGAGAAAAAGGAAAAGCCAAAAAAAGACGATGGTAAATCAGCAGAACAAGCTGCAGCAGGTCTAGGAGCTTTATTCGGTTAAATATTTACTTTTTTTATTTTTTTATTTACTTTATTTAATGACTACTAATAGCGAGCGTGACACCATGTTAACACCAGAACAAAATAAAAGTTTACAAAAGGAATTGTCTGAGATTAAGTCTAAGGTCTCAGAACTTAAAACTAATCTTTCTGAGATTAATAATTCTAAAGAGTCTTGGTTTAAAAAGAAAGAAGGATATAATAAACAAATTTCTGAATTAATCAGGAAAATAAGATTAAGTAGAAGTGATAGAAACAAGTTTACTGGTAAGGTGAAACAAGATAAATCAAAAAGAAGCAATATTACTAAAGCTGTTTCTGATAAGATTACTCAAATAAAAAAACTTAACCAGGAGAAAAGAGAACTTTTAAAAAAATATAATATTAAAGGCGATCCTTTTGAGCTTAAAGAACAAATAGATAAGTTAGAAACAAAGGTTGAAACAGAAGTTTTGTCTATTGATCAGGAAAAAAAAGTTATGAAACAAATAAAAGAATTAAAAAAGAAGTTTGAAGAAGTAAAAGTGTTAGTAAAGGTTTGGGAAAGGGTCAAAGATATTTCAGAGGAATTAAAAAAATTGAAAAAAGAGAGAAGAGAGGTTCATAATAGGATCCAAGTTCAAGCAAAACAAGGACAAAAAAAACACGAGGAAATGCTTGAATCTTCAAAAGAAATAGATGAATTAAAAGAAAAAGAAGCAAAAGCATTTGAACAATTTCTTAAGCACAAAAAAGAGTTTACAGAAATTAATGATATTTTAAAAGCTGAATTGAAAAAAGTTGCAAACATTAATTCTAAATTAAGTTCAGATAGAAGAGAGAAAAAGAAAAAAGAAAAACAAAAACAAGAAGAAATGATGAAGACAAAAGAAAAAGATGTTAAAGAAAAGATTCAAAAAAGAAAAAAATTAACAACAGAAGATTTACTAGTGTTGCAGAAGAGTGATGATGTCTAGATAAAAAACAATATAAAAACACAATCTTTATATAATATTTCTTTATAGGGTAATAAGGTAATGAAAATAATTGGTAAAAAGAGGGCAGGAGATTTGTTAAGGAAAAGGTTTCCTAAATTGAATATTGATGATTCTTTATATACTGTATTTAAAAAATTTGATAAAACAGATCTAAATATTCTTCCTGTTTTTAAAGGAAAAAAATTTGTAGGTGAGGTTCACGAGATTGATCTATTGAAGGTAATTGTGAATCCTGATAAATTATTGAGAAGGGACATAATTCAATTTCGTTTTAGCGTGGATTTCGGTTATTTTGCAAAAAAAGCAGCAGATATTATGACTAGGCATGAGCTAAGTATAAAGGAAAAAGATTTAGTAGAGGATGCTGCTTATGTAATGTTAAAAGAGGGAGTTAGATGTATGCCCGTATTTAGAAAGAAGAAATTAATAGGTATTTTGACAGAAGTTGATCTAATAAATAAAATTGTAAAAAAAGGTTTATTAAAAAAATGGAATTCTTAATAGATCTTGCGATAATGGTAATTGCAGCAAAATTGTTTGCAGATTTATTTGAGAGATTTGGTTTTCCTGAATTAGTTGGGTGCATTATTGCAGGTTTTATCTTGGGCCCTGTTTTAGGAATAGTAGATGTAGAAAACATAAGACGTTTTGGAGAAGTCGGTTTAATCTTGTTATTGTTTGTTGCTGGTTTTGAAGAAATTAGAATGGAAGAAATACTTAAGCATAAAACAGTTTGTTCTTTGGTTGGTTTTTTTGGTTCAATAGTCCCTTTTGTTTTAGGTTATTTACTTAGTTTAGCTTTTGGATATGATAATTTATCATCTATTTTCATAGGCGCTGCTTTAATGGCAACTTCTATTTCAATATCAATTGGTTCTTTAATTGGTTCTAGAAAATTAAACACCAAGTTTGGAAGAATAACGCTTGGGGGTGCAATAGTAGATGACATAATTGCATTGATTGCACTGGCTATAATTGTAAATATTGGTGTTTATGGTCATTTTCCTACATTTATGGAATTTGGAAGAATAATTCTTGGAATGGCTTTGTTTTTTGCTATTTTTGTTTTGTGCGGATATGTTTTTCCAAAACTTATTAAATGGAGTAGGTTTATGATTGTAGAAGAAGCTAAGTTCTCTGTTGTTCTTGTTTTGGTTTTGTTGCTGGCTTTTTCAGCTGAAAAACTTGGTTTGAGCACTGTTTTAGGTGCTTTTTTAGCAGGAGTAATTTTGTCTAGAGTTCCTGAGCTTGAAACTAGAAGTTTTATCAGTAAGATCAATGTAACGAGCGAAGGCATCTTTATACCATTATTCTTTTCTTTAATTGGTTTGGAATTGTATTTTTCATTTAGTGTATTTAGTGTTTTTACTTTGTTGCTAATTTTAGTAGCAATACTTTCTAAAGTAATACCTAGCTATTTAGTGGGAAGATTTTCTAAATTAAATAAATTTGAATCATTGGCAATGGGTATTGCAATGGCGCCAAGAGGAGAAGTTGCATTGATCATAGTACTGCTTGGTAAAGAATTAGGTTTTATTAATGATGTTATTTTCTCATCAATATTTATGTTAATCATAATTACAACTTTTATTGTACCTTTTTCTTTAAAACCTGTATTGACGAGAATTAAATCTAGAAGATAATATATAAACTTAGATTTCTAACCATTTATTTTTAAAACTATAATATGTTATTATGCTGCCTATGGTAAATACAACAATAACTAGGTACATATTAAGTTTGCTTCCTATTATCAAGCCAATAATCCAACCAATGGTAATGAATATTGCTCTGAATTTAAGCTTTTTTTTAAATAGAATATATCCACATATTAAACCTGATATAAAGATGTTTGCTAGTTTGAAATTAGTGCTAGGTGCTGAATAAACAATGACTACTGCAATTGCTAGAAATATAAGTGCGCCCAGTTCCATATACCAGTTAAAAATGTTTAGTTCTGATCTTTTTCCCAGCATATTTATATATCTCCTATTATTTCCTTTTTTATATGATAATCAAATTATTAGGTTTTTTAGACCTGTTAACAGCTTTGGTAATTGTTTTAATACAGCATGATTTTTATTCAGGCTTTAGGTTGCCATTTGTTTGTTTGATTTATTTAGCAATAAAAGCCTATGCTTATAAAGGCGATGTTGCAAGTTTTATTGATGGTGTTGTTGGTGTTTATTTTATTTTCTTAATGTTTAATCTGAATTTTATTGTTATTTCTTATCTTTGTGTGATTTACTTAGTTCAAAAAGGTGTTATGTCTTTGGCTGCTTAATTACACTTTTCTTTCTACAAAATAATAATAATTAGCCCATACTGTTAACATAACTATTATTGCGAGTAATAATACTGTTAAAAAACTTGATTGCATAAATATAAGATATGATGAAATAACTATAAAAGTTGCAGTTATAATATACCCTATTCTTGATCCGTACAATAGTATCAAGCCGTCATTAAGCGGCAATGGAAGTACTGTGCCAAATGCAAAAAATACATTTATGATTGTTATTAACCAAAATCCCCAGAGACCTGATATCAAGTAAAGGCCATAGAAAAATACAGCTAAAACAAGGTTTAGTATTATGCCTGATGATGTGATAAATGACATTTCTCCGAAATTAGGACCTTTTGGCCATTTACCTATTCTGAATTTAGGCATTGCTTTATACACCAGAGTTCCTGGTATTACGAGTACTAAAAGTATGTCTTTTGTAGGTACTTCTGTTAAAAATGCAATCATTACAGCTGTTAATAAACTGATTATGCTTATCTTGAATTCTGAGCTGTATCCATAAAACATTCCAAATGCTTTTTGTATTGCTAAATGAATTATGAGTGTACAAAATACAAGTATAATGATTACTATTAAATGTGTCATATAGCTTAGTTGTCCTTCCCATCTTGATAATGAAAATATAAAGCTTAAGATCAATGATGCAAGAATTATGTCTAGGTATTCTTTTTTACTGAATTTTAATTTCTCTTTTACTAAAGGAATGAATTTATTTAACATATAATGTGTTGATGTTTGCTGTGTTTATAAATTTTGTTGTATTTTATTTATTATTACTTTATATATTCAACTTTGTGCTCACATATCTTTTTAATTAGCTCTAGAATTCTTTGTTCGTGTCCTGCTCCAACAATTGCAAGTATTTTCTTTTTTGGATGTTTTCTCATGAGTTTTACTATGTTCTTTGCCATGACGTGGTTTCTTTCTTCGACTAGAACTCTGTAAGTGTTTGGATACTTGTTTTTGAATTGTTTTAGTAATTTTTTTATCAATGTTTTTGAAGGTACTTTGCTTAAGTTGAATTTGGTTATTCCTAATTTTTTTAGTTCTCTTTTTCCAAAGAAAATAGCATTGAATATGTCTTTTGCCAGCTGGTATTTTTCTTTGTAGTTGAAAGCTTTTGAAAATCTTTTTAATGTTATTCTCATGTCTTGGTCAATTAAAGCTAGTTTTAGTTTGTGTTTTTTTGCTTGTTTTATTCCTTCGAGCATGTCTGAACCTGGTTCTATTCCTACTCTTGTTCCTAGTTTTTTTTGTGCATATCTTCCAATGATTGCGAATAAGTAGCCTTTGAATCCAATTTCTTTGATTGCTGTTATGCTTAGGTTTTGTTTTTGTTTTGATAATAGTGCTTTGTATCTGTTTTTGTCTAACTCGATTGCTATGATATTTGGTGTGTGTTTTTGTACAGAGTTTCTGATCTCATTAATACTCTGTGCTGCAATGTGTGATGTTCCGATTATTGTGATGTTTTTGTAGTTCATTTTTTTTTCTTTAACTTAGCAACAAAAAAACCTTGACTTGTTGGCGGCCAAAAACGTTTTTGTTCTACTAATTTAACATTAAACTCTTTTAATGCATAATCAATTACTTCTTCATTTTCTTCAGGCTCTAAACTGCATGTTGAATACACTAATTCTCCACCTGTTTTAAGAACACTTATTCCTGCTGCAATTAATTGTTTCTGAACTTTAGCTCTTTGCTTGATACCATCCATTGTTATTTTGTTAAACCAGTCTTTGTCAATTATGAAGTTGCCAGAACAAGGCGCATCTATCAACACTTTGTCAAACTTTATGTTAAAATCTTCAACATATCTTCCGTCTTTGTTATAAATAATTACATTTGTACAGCCCATTCTTTGTAAATTGTTTTTTAATGATTGTAATCTTTTTGTTTTTATATCTAAAGCAATGATCATGCCTTTGTTGTCCATTAACTGGCTCATCTGTGTTGTTTTTGAACCAGGTGCTGCACACATGTCTAAGACAATGTCTGTTGGTTTGAATTTGAATAATGAACATGGATATTGTGATGCTTTTTCTTGTATGTAGTAATAACCTTGTAGATATTCTGGTGTTGCTCCTATTGGTATTTTAGATTTTAGAACTTCATAACCATTATCTTGGAATTTCTTTAATTTTATTCCTTTTTTTTCTAATCTTTTCCTTAGATTATTCTGATTTATTTTTAATGAGTTTGTTCTTATGCATTGGTTGAGTTTAAGGGATTTATATTTAGATAGGTCTTTGTTGAATTTCCCTTTGTATCTTTGTAAAAAATTCATATCATTTCAACTCCAAAACAATTTCCTTATGCTTAGCATCAACTTCTTTTATAACTTTGTGTCCTTTTAATTTCTTTTTTATTTCTTGCCAAGTGTGTTTTTTTTGTATTTGTTTTAGTTCTTTGATTATTGAATCAACTAATTGATAATGTTGGTATATGAGTTCTGCTTTCTTCTCATTGTCTTTTATGCCTTTTGTGTAATTCTTTATTGCTTGTTTTTGTATAGACATCATCTTATTTACTTTGTCTATTTGTTCTTTGTAAGCAAGTTCTTCGTTTGTCTTTGTTACTGATAATTCTTCTTGGTATTGTATGTTTAGGTAATCATTCAATGTTTTGAATTCTTTAGGCAGAATTAGTTTAAGATCTTTGATTGCTGAATACAATTTATCTATATTTTTTACATCTTTTGGTATGAGATCTTTTGATATTCTTGCAATTTCGCATAATTTTTCAGCATATGTCCCGCCGAGACCTAGTTCGATTGCTAAAGATTTTACTAATGATGTTTTGTTTGTTGTTTCAAGCATGTTTTTTAATTCTTCTTTTGTCATTTCTAATAAATTATATCTTAGTTTAGGATGTTTGTATATCTCTCTTGGCAGAAGTTTTCTTTGTGTAAAAGTTTGTTTTTTTAAACAGTTGATTATTCTGTTTTCTTCATTTGTTAAGATTATATTGCCTTTGCTAAAGAATTCTAGTATTAGATAATGTATTGTTTCTTTTTCTAGTTCTATCTTTATTATTCTTTCAAAATCAATTTGTTTAATTGATCTGATTCTTGCATTGTTTATTGATTTTCTTAGTGTTTGACAGAATGAATTTGCTTTTGTAAATACAGGTTTGAATTCTGTTAAGTGTAATGCATTGCCAGTTTCTATCCTTAGAAACTTCTTACCTATATTTGGTAAGTGGAGCTGCAAATACATTTCTTTATCATTATCCATAAATACTTTGTCTAGTTTGCCGTTTACTAAAGTCTGTAATTCTTTTACTAATTCTTTGATTTGAAATGATGAGAGTTGGTTCATTCTTTCCACATTAACTCAAATTGTTTTCTATAAGTTTGAGCTACTTGTTTATTTTCTATTATAATTAGGTGTAACGGGGTGCCTAATATAAATATTGCTACTTTATCTTGATATATTATTTGTGCTGTGTTTCCTATGTATTCTTTTTCTAGTTCTTTGTATTTAATGTTTTTGTGTTTTAGTTTCTTAGAACCTTTTTTAATTATTATTCTCTCTTTTATGTTTTTTCTTTTTATAATGTTTAAGTATTGTTTTAAGTAGATTGGTTCTATTTCATTTATCAAAATGTTTTCATCTATTCCAATTATTAATGCTTCATTGTCTTTTCTTAATGTTGAGATCACATCTTTGATCAATGTTCTATATACTCTTTTGCCTTTATGTAATTCTACTCTTGTTGGTTCTTTTGTCGCTTTGAACAAGTTTGTGAGATTTGGTATTATGTTGTTTAAGTGATCTAGTTTAATCTCTAGTTGTTGTTTTAGAATCTTTGGATTGACTGGTTGAAAATGTTTCTTGTTTTTGATTAGAATTGTGTTGATGATTCCCTTTTCTAATAATTTCTCTGTAGTGTCGTAGATGTATGATCTATGTAAACCTGTTTTTTTTGCTAGTTGTGTAGGATTTAGTGCTCCAAATTTTAATAGAGTTAAGTATATGTTTGTCTCATTATCTGTTAAGCCTAGTTCTTTTAGTTGTTTTTCGTACATGGTGCTGTTTAGGTTGTGTTAGTTTATAAATATTTCGTAATAATTCTTACGACATAAGTTTAAGTAATAATGTTGTCACCATTAATCTGTTGTAAATTTGCATTGGAAACAACATTTTATCACAAAAAAAAGCAGGGATACTAATTCTCTGCTTTAATTTTTATGAGGAGGTTATGAAAATGAAAGAAAAATATGTGATGAAAAATCAGTATGGTAATCAAGTTAAGATAGATGTATCACCTCAAGAATTTACTGATGAAGTTTTAGAAAAGGTTGTCAACAGGTTTAGAGAAAGAAGTGATTGGGATGTTTATCTTTGGCATGTTGTAACAGATATATTTGTAGATAAAGAGGAAGATTCTAAATCTAATGAATGGCGTTCAAATGCGGAATTTTTCCCAAAGTACTCTTCTGATGATCTTAGCAAAGTTTTTGAAATCCTTTCATCTGAAGCAGATACATTGTATGAAGGAGTAGAGGATTTGGTGAATCCTAAGTATAATGAGGATGGAGAACTTGTAGAGGGAAGAGTTAATTATGGTTCTTATGAAAATAAGAAATTTCAAATTGTAACAAAAGCAGAGAAATTTGGAGTAATGTATGATGGGATTGAAGAAGATGCAAAACAAGCACTTAAATCTAGTTTATTGGGCAATTGGTTTGGTTATATTGGAATTCAAGGTTTTTATTTTAACCAAGCAGAACAATTAATAGAGAAATATAACATTCCTATTAAAGATGTAGAGACAATAGTAAATGAAGTAAATGAAAAATATCCTTTAGCTAGACACATACAAAATGCTTCAGTTACATTGGCTAAGTCTATTGGACAAAAAATTCCTGAAATTCCAAGTTCAGAAGAATTGTATGATTTTTTAGATAGAATGAAGGAAAAATTTAATTAATTTTTTTTATTTTTTTTAAATTTAATTGGAGGAAATGAAAATGAAAGAAAAAAAATACATAAGACTTTGGGGTGCTCGGTTTGAGCAAGCTCCAAATGAAGCAAATCAATTCATAGAGAATATTTTAGAAAATCTTACTGAACGCGAAAGGAAAATACAATTTCATAGTATACTTTTCAAGTATAATAATATCATGTGTGAATATGATTTAGATACTAATCAGTCAGTTGTTTGGTTAGAGTCTTTTATAGAGCAAGCTAAAGAATCCAAGAATTTTAGAGCTTTATTAGAATCAAAAACTAATGCATATATCTTAAAGACAGAAGACCATGAAGGAGCACCTTGGGTGTATAAAGTATTTGAAGCTAAGTAACTTAATTGGAGGAAATGAAAAATGAAAATCAAAGACATAAAATTAAAACAAGAAGGTTTTGAGAAATTAGTTGAATTTTTACATAGTGAAAAGAACATTGTAACTTCAGGAGATGTTTTAAATGAAAATAGTTATTTTGAATTTGGTCTAAGCAGAGCAGAATATACGCCTTATGGTGGATCAGAAGCAAGAGTATTTTATGAAGTTGATGTTGTGTCTACTTCACCAGATCCTAAGTTAGAACAATTGAGCAATCTTTTAGATTTGATTAAGGAACTTTATGCTTAGTTTTTTTTATTTTTATCTCTCAGCCACTTTCCACAGAAACTCAAAGTGATTCTTATATGTTTTTGCTATTTCATTATTTTTTATCATGATTGCTGTTATGGGAGTGCCCCATGATACTATTACAACCTTGTTTTCATAGATAAATGTGTTTGTTGGATTGAATTGTTTTTGTTCTAAGTAACGATATTCTGTTGTTGGTGCTATATCCTTACTGAATTTAAATACATTCTTTTTTTTCAATGTTATTACTTTTTCCTTAATTTTTTTGTTTCTTAGGTCTCTGAAGTATTGTTTCATAAAGATAGGAATAGTTTCATTATATTTCTGGTCATCAATGCCAGTGATAAGAACTTGTTTTGCTGTTTTTATTATGTCTTTTAAAAAATACTTTAAACCTTGTTTGCCTTTGAATATTTCTACATATGTATCCTCTCTTGGTAATTGTGTTAATTGTATTAATTGTGGTAATAGTTTGTTTAGTTGTTTTTCTTGTTCATGCAATTGTTGTTGTTTTTCTTCTAAATATTGCTTTAGTTTAGTTGGTGGTGTTGCTTGGAAATATTTTTTAGCACCTTTGTGTATGTGTGTGACTAATCCTTTGTTCATCAATTGTTCTAATTTGTCATATACATGGACTCTGTAGATGTTTGTTTTTTGGCTTATTTGGTATGCTGTACTAGAACCTGTTTTTAGTAGTGTTATGTATATCTTTATCTCATTGTCTGTTAAGCCTATTTTTCTTAGTATTTCTGTGTTCATATTTTGCTTTAATGTGTTTTAGTATATAAACATTTCGTACTATTTTAGTACGACATAAATTGATATACTCTTCTCGTCACCACTAACATATCATAAATTGATTTGAGGTGGAATAAAATGGAAATAAAAAAACTAGAAAAAGGAGATTATTTTTTGTATCAATTGGGTATGTATTGTTATGATGTTGGAGAGTACAGAACCATTGAGCTTTACTTAGGTGAAAGAATATCTGATGAATGTTTTAATGAATTAGTTAACACAGTAATAAATGAAGTTGCAAAAGATGCAGCAAAAAATCCTAAAAAATACATTAATCAAAAGAGTGTTAATCAGTTTATGCATAGTCAGTTGTCTATGTTTGATATCATGAATGGAATTGCTGATTATTTGGTTAAATTTGGTTTTGAAAGGTCAGATTGTAGTTATAGATATGAATCAAGTGGAGATGATTTAGGTGCAGATATTTATGGATATGCAGCTGGTTTTTGGGAAGCAGAAGGTTGTGATAATGTAGCATTTAATGATTTTGTTGATGATGATTTACAAACTAAAATTTACAGACTTTATAAAAAATTAGGTGAGAAGTTTATAGCAGACTACTTAGCAAGTCATTGTTAATTTTTTTATTTTTTCTTTTTACTTGTATCAACAATCTTTACTTTATGCCCTTTTTCCATTGCTTCATTCAGACAAATGTCAAAGATTTCACAGTCTAGGTTTTCTCTTATTTTCTTTTTATTGTATTTTCTTTTTTCTAACCTTTTCTTAAGCTTCTTAAGCCCACACTTTGTGACAATGCACAGATCAACGTACTTCTTTGGTAAGTAGTGTGACATGTGAGAGTCTATTACAATACCTTTTGTTTTATTACATTTGTGTATTTTTATTATCTCTATAAGGAATTTATTCAATTTCTTTGTATCAACAACATAAGTTCTTCTTTTTCTGTCATATCTATCATAGAGTTTACCAGATTTAACTAGCTTTGCTATATTTATGTATTCATACTTCTTTTCTTTAGCTAACTTTTTAGCTATCTTTGTCTTACCTGTACCTGGTGATCCTGTGACTATTATGACTTTCATACAATTTATTTATATTGTTTAGTTTAAATATCTTTTTATAGTTCTGGTTTTTCCTATTTTGTTTATGAATGATCATAAATATACTAAATGGGAAAACTTAGAATTAACAGCCCAAGATCTATATGAGAATTCACATTTAAAGGCTTTGGCTTCTGAAGTTGTTGGTACTATTCTAGAACATTGTCACAATAATAGTGGCACAGGACCTTACTTAAGTTCATTTGATGATAAACATCAAAGTGTTGCTATGAATTTAGTTCTTAATGGTTTATTTAGGTATATAGAACATGGTGATGAAAAAGAAATAGTTCCTAGTATTTCTTGATTTTTCACCCTTATTCTATACTCACAAAATATTTATTAAGAACCAGTTCTCTGTAGATTGTTAGGGGGAACTGATGAGAACTGAACTTAGTTTTGAAAAGGCGGTGAAAAAGGCTTTTGATAAGTCTAAAAAAGATATTCTTGAGAATGTTAATAATATTGTTAAAATTAGTGCATCTATTGGCAAGATTAAGTCTGAAATTGGGTTTTTAAAGCAAAATCAAGCCAATTTAAGCGAAATTACAAGAGAAAATAGTAGAAAAATGGCTATTTTGATAGATAAAATAGATCAATTACTGAGTAGACACCCCTTGAGTTCCAATGGAACTAGTTCCAAAGGAAGTGAACGGGTGCCTGTAGAACTTAGATTAGTAAAGCAGTTTCAGCAAAATAAAGCTGCCATTGTTAAGAATAAGATATTGGTACTGCTTGAAACCAAAGAATTCAGCGCTTACGAGCTCTATACTCATATTGTAGAACAGCAAGGACTATGTGGTAAGACATCATTTTATAGGTATTTAAAGAGTTTAGAAAAGCAAGGCAAGGTAAGGGTTGAGTTAAAGCATTCACAGCGTATTCTGACTTTAATATAGATTAGAACCAGTTCTTAACAGTTTAGTACAATTCTTCTAAAATGTGCTTTTTCTCTGTTACAGAGCCTTCTGTGCCACAATATGGACACCTATGAAATGGCTTTGTTCTGCCTTTTTTCCATGGCTCAAATACATACTTACACTTAGCACACCTGAATTTTACTTTTTTTAGTTTTTCTTTTTTTTCTTTCATAAATTTATATATAAAAATCTATATTTATAAAGGTTTCTATGATTATTTAGTCACCTTGTAGGAGTAAATAAACCAAAGCTTTAAATACTAGTTCTACAAACATTATCATATAGGGAGGCCCAAGGGTAATCATGATTATAAAATCCCCCCACAAACGACTTTATAATTTCTATAAACTCTTGGACTCCTTTTATGTTTATAGAGCAGGTGGTAAAATAATGCAAAGAATAGTAAAAGCAGTAAATGATCTTTTTGATACAAAAGATTATAAGACTAATAAAGAAGAAATGAGATTTAGACATGAATTAAAAGACGCTAATGTGTTGGTATAATGTTTTTGTTTTTACAATAACTTTTTAAACTACTTTCTACATATTCTAGTTTATGATATCGGTTGTATTGGTTGAGCCAGAGATAAGTGGTAATGTGGGTGCTATATGCAGAATCATGAAGAATTTTGATTTTGATAAATTAGTTATTGTTAATCCTAAGTGTGATTGTAAATCTACAGAAGTCAAGAACAGGGCAAAGCATGCACAAGATATTTTGAGAAAAGCTAAATTTGTTAAGAGAATACCTAAATTTGATTATGTTATTGGAACAACTGCAAAATTAGGTAGTGATTATAATGTTAATAGATTGCCATTGTTACCAGAACAACTTGCTCCTAAGTTGATAAAATTAACTAACAAAGTCTCTGTAGGTTTAATATTTGGTAGAGAGGGAATAGGTTTGACTAATGAGGAAATTGAAAAATGCGACATGATTGTAACAATACCTTCTTCAAAAAAATATCCGACTCTTAATCTGAGTCATTCTGTTGCTGTTATTCTTTATGAAATATTCAGATTACAGAAAAAAGAAACTAAATTAGACAGAATAAATCCTGCGCAAGATGTTGATAAAAAACAGATCATGAAGATGTTAAATAAAATTCTCAGTGGATTGGAATTTTCAACTAAAGAAAAAAAACAAACACAAAAACTTGTATGGAAAAGAATATTTAATAAAGCATTCTTGACAAAAAGAGAAGCATTTGTTGTGATGGGTTTGTTGAGAAAGTTGATGAAAAAAAGGTAAACTTAATAAATATAATAAGTATAAATGTAAAATATGAAGAAAAAAGGGGCGCATAAACGCAGTAATCATAATCTGCTAGATGATATTTTGTATAAGTTAAGAACTTCTAAAGATAAAATTGAATTCTTCAAAAACATTGATATTAATAAACAAGGCTTTGTTCTTTTAAGATTATCTAAAAAATATAAGAAAAAGATTCTTGATGAATTAAAGAATAGAGAAGTAGTTAACCTTATTCATTATCTTGATCCTGATAAAGCGGCTGATCTATTACATTATGTTGATAAAAGCAGGGGAAAAAGAATAATAAAGAAGTTAAAAATAGAAGCAAAAGAAAAAGTTGAATTTTTGCTTAAGTTTGATCCAAAGAGTGCTGCTGGTTTGATGAGTCTTGATTATATTGAGGTTGATAAAAAGCATGCTTTTAAACATGTTTCTAGATTAATTAAAAAACATGAAAAACAAACAGGAAAGTTTCCTGCAATCCTTGTTATTGATGATGGATTTTTAATAGGGGAAGTTATTGGGCATAAATTTGCTTTGCATCCTGGAAGAGAAAAAGTTGAAAAACATATAAAAAAAGTAGTAACAGTAAAATATAATTCTAATCAAAAAGAAGTTTTGAATATGTTTAAAAAACACCCTCATAATAAAATAGTTGTGTTAGATGATGATAATAGCATTATAGGTGTTATTTATTCTGATGATGTGCTAAGATTATTGCATGAAAGTTCAACAAGAACTTTGTATGATTTCGCAGGTGTAAAAGAACAAGAAGATGTTTTAGATAGTTTTACTGTTAAAGTTAAGAACAGGTTTGGTTGGCTAGTCATTAACTTAGCAACAGCATTCTTAGCAGCAGCTGTTGTTGGTTTGTTTCAAGATGTCATTAGTGCTCTTGTTTTATTAGCTGTTTACATGCCAATAGTTGCTGGTATGGGAGGTAATGCTGGTACACAAACATCTGCTGTTATGATTCGTGGTTTAGCTCTTAAAGAAGTTGAGTTAAAGACTTGTAAAAGGGTATTGTTTCATGAAGTTTTAGCAGGAATTGTTAATGGATTTTTGATTGGTGTGATAGTTGCTTTGATTGCGATTGTATTTAATCATAATCCTTTGTTTGGATTGGTAATTGGTTTGTCAATGATTGCTAATCTGTTTATTGCTGGTTTGTTTGGGGCAATTGTTCCTTTGTTAATGAAGTATTTAGGTAAGGATCCTGCTTCGTCTGCGTCAGTGTTTATTACAACTGCGACTGATGTGTGTGGGTTTTTTGTGTTTTTAGGTTTGGCTAGTGTGATGTTATTGTGATTTTTAGTTTCTTGTTTTGATTTTTTATTCTTTCTATTAATTTTCTATCTAAGTGGATTGCTGCTTTATCTGCATCTGTTCCCAGTGTTCTATCGCTTTGGTGTGTTCCCAGTCTTATGACAATCTCTTTGTCACTATTAAAACTTTTATTAACATCACAAACAATTGTTTCTTCTAAATCATCAACTTTAATTGTAATGTTTATTGTTTTGTATTGTAAGAACTCTTTCAACTTCACCAAATCAAAGTCTGCATTAACTCCTACAATGCAATCACCTTTCTTGGTGAGATAATTATCTTTTGTAAATTCTAGTGTGGTCTTGTGAGTTGCCAGAATATTCTTGTGACCAGAACAAGTAAAACCATACTTCATTATAATATGTCTTCTATTTTTCCTTGTTTCTTTTTTGATGATTTTGCTGCTTTTTGTGCTTGTTTTGCTGCTGCTTCTAAGTCAATGCCTAAGTCTTTTAACCCTTTGATATGCATTTGCATTAATTGTTCAACTATTTGGAGAATCTTTAACATTTCTTCTCTTTCTTTAACTAAAGTTGCTAAAGCACCTTTATGAAAACCTATTTGTTCATCATTTGAAACTTTTTGTTTTTTTGCCATTATAATCCACCTATTGTATTTTATATAATATGATAAATAATGTTTGTTTATAAACATTTGTAATAAAATAACAGGATTTATATACTATTGTAATATAAAATAAATATAATAATCAAAAGGAGGTGATAAAATGACACCAGTAGAAATAATGGCTTTGATCATTGCATTGGTTTCTCTTGTTAAACTGATTGTAGCAGGAGTGAATCCTAGAATCTGGTATGATAAAGTTGTAAAAGGAACTTGGTCAAATCCTATGATGATGACAATTCTTGGGCTAATATTAGCATGTGTTAGTTGGTATTATTTACGTGTAGAACTAACTATTGTGCAAGTATTTGCAGCAATGCTGTTCTTAGGATTTATAATGATGGCAACAATTGCACCATTTTCAAAAGAATTAGTAAAAGTTGCTGACATATTTTTTAAAAAAGATTTAATGAGAAAAGCATGGTTAGGAATAATCATATGGCTTGGTCTTATTATTTGGGTGCTTTATGCATTATTTGTTTAAGTTTTTTTTTATTTTTTTATTTTGTTTTTCTAATTTTGTATTATTATTTGCTTTTTCTAATTATATTTTCTAAAATATATATTCAACTTAATAGTTTGCTTCACAATTATCTTAATAAACTCTTTATTCTACCGAGATTATAAATATATATAAAATAGGGTGATGATGTTAATATTAGGAAAAATTCATGGAAAAACAACGACATTTGAATTTGAATTCATAGTTGATAAGTTAGTAGAAGGAAAAGCTAAAAAACACGAATTCTTGCAAGTATATCATAATGATTATGGGTATGTTCTTTGTCAGATTACCAAATTAATAAAAGATATTGAAAAGACAATTGCAAAATGTAATATCATAGGATATAAAGATGAATCAACTAATATAATAAAAGCGATCAGAACGCCTTTTGTTCCTGGAACAGAGGTTTTATTAGCTGAAGATGATTTTATTAATAATATTCTTAGATTTGATGATGCAAAAGGCGCATTTATTGGAAAATTAGAATATAGAGATATTCCTATTTATTTAAACATAAATAAGCTTGTTACAAAGCACATTGCAATATTGGCAAAAACAGGGGCTGGAAAGAGTTATAGTGTTGGTGTTTTAATAGAAGAAATGCTTGATAAAGGAATACCTTTGTTAATAATTGATCCGCATGGTGAATATTCTACTTTAAAAGATAGAAATACTAATCTTTTTGAATTAGAAAAAATAAAATCTTTTCACTTAGATGCAAAAAGTTATTTAACACAAGTGCAAGAGTTTGGCGATATTAATGTTGATGATAAGTTCAAACCATTAAAACTTAATGATAATTTTACGTCACAAGAATTAATCAATCTATTTCCTAGGCTTACAAGTACGCAACAAGCTGTATTATATTCTGCTATCCAAGATCTTGATATTGTTAATTTTGAAAATTTAACAGAAAAGTTAAGGTTTGTAGATAATAATGCCAAGTTTACTATTTTGTCTGTTCTGGATTATCTAAAGAAAACAGACCTGTTTTCAATGTTTCCAACTGATTATAATGAAATAATAACTGTTGGTAAAGCATCTATTATAAATTTAAAAGGAATGGAGCCAGAGATTCAACAAATAATTGTTTACAAATTACTTAAAGATTTGTTTCAATTACGAAAACAAAATAAAATAAGCCCTTTTTTCTGTGTAATTGAAGAAGCGCATAATTTTATACCTGAAAAACACATTGGTGAAGCAAAGTCTTCGTCAATTATTAGAACAATTGCTTCTGAAGGTAGGAAGTTTGGTCTTGGTCTGTGCGTTGTTAGTCAGAGGCCTGCTTTGGTGGAGAAAAATGTTTTATCACAATGTAATACACAGATTATTCTTAAGGTTACTAATCCTAATGATCTTAAAGCTATTACAGCTTCATCAGAAGGATTGTCATATAATGCAGATGATGATATAAAGAATCTTGCTGTTGGTACTGCGATGGTAACTGGATTCACAGAAATGCCTTTATTTGTTGATATAAGACCCAGGAAAAGCAAGCACGGCGGCACATCAATTGAAATTGTTAAAGATCAACCAGAGCCAAAGGTATTGATTGAAGAAGTTGTTGAAGGAAAAACTGATGAAGATGAGGATGAAGAAGCTTTTAAGCCTAAAGAAGTGTATTTGACTTTAGACGAATTTCAAGAAGATAAAGTAGAAGAAGAAGTAAGAGAAGAAGTAAAAGAAGAAGTAAAAGAAGAAGAAAAAGAAAAGCAGCCAGAATTAAGATTGTACAAAGAAGAAGAAAAAGAAAAGCAGCCAGAATTAAGATTGTACAAAGAAGAAGAAAAAGAAACAGAAGAAACCAAAGAACATGTTGATGTTGTTGAACAAGCAAAAGAATATGAAGAATTATTACCTTTGATCAAACCAAAATTATCAAAAAAAGATATAAGATTGATATCATCAGAACCAATTGATAGGATTGATACTGTTCTTGTGCCTGGTGCTTTGATCAAGTGCAGAAGAAAAGATTTTGAGTTTAATTTATTAGTTGACTTAATTGGTGGAAAAATTATTGAAGATGTTGATAAGATGAAGGGTTTGAACATAATTGATTTAACTAAATTTTCTTTAGCAGAGATACAAGTTCTGGAAACAGGCTTACACATGTATACATTTACAGAGTCAATGGTTACTTCTAAAACAGGTTTAGGCATTACAAAAGTTCAGAATATTCTTAATCTGCTTTATAATGAAAATGTTTTAGCAAAAAAGAATGAATATTATACAGTATCGCATGACTCTACTTTGATTTCTCATCCGCAAGATTATGCATACAATGAAGAAATTAAGTATGAATCTATTGAGTTTAATGAAAAAGAAGAAGCTGTTGCTTCTATTGATAATGTTAAACAAAAACTGAATCAGTTTGTTGATATTGTTGATGTTAAGGATTGTTTTATTGTTAAGTATGAAATAATTAATTAATCCCTCTACACATCATTTTCTCATTATTGCAGTTTGTGCATTTGAAAATATCAAATTTGCTGTTTCCTGAGTCCATTGTTCCTCTTTTTATCATTACGCTTTTACATTTTTGGCATATTATGTCTGACATTTTGTTTTCACCTTTTTGTTTTATTTATTAATTTCTTATTGCCCACATGCTCCGCCCCCACCGCCCACCCAGGGTCAATAAGGGACGATGAAATGGGTTATTAAAGCAAATGAACCTCAACTATATCTCCATCTTTTAGTTCTCTGTTAAGTTTTTTGAATTCTTGTCCAGGGAACTTAGATGAGCCCCATAATCTTGCAAATCTAAACTTATTAATAAAGTCTCTGTGTAGTTTTGCACAAAAGTCGCCTATTGTTGTGCCCCTTCTCATGATAATTGGTTCGTCTAGGTCAGCTGGTTTGCCAACTTCTTTACAATATAATCTTATTAGATTCAGTCTTTGGAATATTAATTCTTTTAATTTTTTTACATTAGTTTTTTTATGTGCTGATATACATAAGTCTGCTTTTAATTGTTTTTTTACCTTTTCTGTTGTTTTTTTTGAAATAGTATCTATTTTGTTTATTATTGTTATTCCTGGGATGTATATCTTGTTTTTTTGTATTGTGTCCATTAGATCTTCTGGCTTTATTTTTTGTCTGATAACTACCTGTGCATTGTTTATCTTGAATTCTTTTAAAATGCCCTCAACTGTTCTTTTGGTTAAATATTTTTGTTTAACAGTAAAACCTATATCAAGACCGCCTTTTTCTTTTTTTGAGATTGTTATGTCTGGTTTTTTCTTGTTAACACGAATGTGTGCATCATAAACTTCTTTTTCTAATATCTTAAGATGTTCAGGATGGTTTACATCTATTAAAAAGACAACCAGATCAGCATTCCTCATCACACTAAGCACTTCTTTACCTCTGCCTGTTCCATCTGCTGCTCCCCTTACAATACCAGGAACGTCTAATATTTGGATCTTAGCATGATTATAATTTAATAAACCAGGAATAACGCGTAAAGTTGTGAATTCATATTCTGCAATCTTTGATTTTGCGTCTGTGATTGCATTTAATAATGTGCTTTTTCCAACAGATGGGAAACCTATAAGGACAACTGTTGCATTTCCTGTTTTTTTAACAGCATATTTATCATGTACAGACTTTTTAGCTGATTTTGCAGCTTGTTTTTCTTTTAACTTTCTGATCTTTGCCTTGATTAAGCCAATGTGGTGCTGTGTTCTTTTATTATATTTTGTAGTTGAGAGTTCAATCTCTAGTGCTTTTATCTTGTCTTTGATTGTTTTTGTTCCTAGTTTTTTGAGTATTTTTCTATCCATATTATATTCAATTTTATGTTTTAGTATATAAAGATTGAGGAAAAAAAGGTTTGTTGAAACCCTTTCGTTCGTACTTTCTATGTTTTTGTTTTACAGTATAGAAAGTCCTGATCGTCTTACGAAGGGTTAGGCACTCACTTGCCTTACAGGCAAGGGTTTCAACAAAATTCATAAAAAAACATATAAATTTATAAACCACTATAACTTAGAATATTACTATGGTTGATATAACAAAGATAATAACTGCATCATTGAATTATATTCAAACAGATCTAGCTTCTGCCATAATTATTTTGTTAGTTGGTTTTATTATTAGTTATTTATTAGGAAAAATACTAAGAAGGGTTCTTAAAGAAATTGAAGTGGATAATATTGCTTATAGAACATTTAATCTTAGACTGAAGCTAGAAAAAAGAATCAGCATTGTTGTTACTTACTTACTTTATATTGTGACTGTAATAGTTGCATTAACTAGGCTCAAAATAGGAAATTATGTGCTGATCGGCATTTTAATAGTAGTTGGTGTTTTATTATTAATATCTTTGTTATTAAATGCATATGATTTTATTCCTAATTTTTTAACAGGAATAATTGTTAAAAATAATATCAAGCCAGGAGATAAATATTCATATAAAAGCATAAAAGGAATAGTAAAAAAGATCTCTTTGATTAATGTTATAATAGAAACTTCTGACAATAATTATGTCTTTATACCTAATAAAACTGTTAGAAAAAGTTTACTCAAGAAGTAATCTTCTCAAGCATGCTTGTTATGTTCCATATTTGGGTTCTTGTAAATGCTTGGAGATTTGAATCGTCACTTATTTCTTCTAGTTCGTGAAGTGCTTTACTTATCTTAAGAGACATTTCAGAATCTCCTTCTAAAATTTCAATTACTTCAGATATCTTGCTTTTAATATTTTTTGGTACAATAGAATCTTCACTTAGTTCTTTTAAAACTTCTAATACATTGTTTAGTTCTTGTTTTTTACTTGTCATTTTTTTAGTTATTTAAGCTGACTCATTACTTCTTTTTGTAATTCGTTTGCTTTATCTTTAAGTGTTTTTTCCTGTTTTTCAAAGTTTTTTATTCTTAAATCAGCAACTTCTTTTTTTTGTTCTAGATCTTTTTCAATTTCTTCCTTAGTACCAGATACCATTATATTTCCTATGATCTTGTATGCTTTTTTTGCTCCTTTTAGTTCTTTTAGAGCAGACTCTATTTCTATTAATTGATTTTGAAATTGTTGTTTTTGCATGTTTAGATTATTAAGATTTTGTTCTAGTATCTGAAGCTGCATTATTTGTTGTTCTGTTTCTTTATTAACTTTTTTTTCTGTCATATTTTTCACCTATTTGTCTATTATTTTATCAATTTTTTCTTTTGTTTCAAGCATTTTTATTAGTGATAAAAAAGCAGCTTTTAAAGCAATTATGTCTTCTGCTTTAACATGAAACAATACATAACCTTCTTTTTTTTCAGCTATTACTGAACTTCTTCTGCTGTGCATGAAGTCAGGTTTAAGAGCTTTCATTAGCTCATTTGGATCTTTATCAATTCTTATTGTTGCGTAGTATTTATAGTCAACTATCATCTTGCTTTTACTTTTGTTGTAACAGTTCTTGGTTTAAATAATATCTTTCCACCACAATAAGGACACCTAATCTTTTTTCTTAAATAATCTTCTCCAACTTTTTTATTACAATTTAAACATTTATAATTTGCCATACTCACTCACCACCTTCATCTTGTTCTTTTTCTGGTGCTTCTTCAAGCTTTTCTTCAGCTTTTTTCCTTGTCACTAGTTCTTTTTTAATACTGTAAGCCTTGCCTGTGAATTTTGTATTACACTTTTTGCATTCCCAAATTCCTGTTGCAATTCTTTTAACTTTTTCATAATTACAATAAGGACATTTATGTAATTTTCTTTGCTCTCTTTCAATTATTCCTAGTTTCTTTTTAATTGTTCTTCCGTATCTAGGACCAAATCTTTTTACTGATCCTAATGATTTATCTTTTGCCATATTTCTCACCGAATTTATCATAATATGGGGCTACGCGGATTTTCATCCTATTTGATAGGTTTTGAACCGCGGTCGTCTGGTCCCAAACCAGAAAGGATAGACCAATCTACCCTATAGCCCCAGGTATTTATATATAGAAGATGAGGTCTATTTAAAAAGGTTTCTTTTTAAATAGTGTATGATTCTAAATCTTCATAAATAGGTCCTTCAGGAGTCAGAGTGCTCTTAATAAGCTTGAATTCATTCACTTCAAATTTCATTCCACCTATTTCTATGCTATTTATCTCATTCCTAAACTTTACTTTATCTTTAACAAATTTAACTCTAGCTAAAGTTATGTGTGCATGGAATCTTTTGTCTGTTTGAAAACCTATTTTTAATAACTTTGAATCAATTAATTTCTGGAGTTCATTAACTTTGTCATTGTCCTTAAATCCAATCCACACTACTCTGATAAAGTCTTTATTAGGAAAATAACCTATTTTGTCAATAATTAAGTTGAATTTATTGAATTCTATTGTGCTGAGTTGTTCTTTGACTTGTTTTAATTGATATTCATCAACATCACCAAGAAATCTGAGTGTCAGATGATGATTCTTTGCAATATTTAGTTTATAATCTTGTTTTGGCAGTTGTGATTGTATCTTGTTTAGTATTTTTACTATTGATTTTGGTATTGTAATTGATATGAATGTTCTCATGTAGCAAGATATATGTTATTTGTATATAAAACTAATCAAAAAAAGAAAGATAATGTAGCCCATTCGTTCGCCTACTCTATATTCTTATTATGGCAAATAGAGAACCAATGAAGTCTTGCGATGAATAGCTTTGGCTCACTGGCCAATAACATTGGCAGGGGCTACATTATCATCAAAAAAAGAAAGCTTTTTATACAATACTGATATAAGAATACATATGGCTAAAAAGTTCGTGGTAAATCCGTATGATGTGCAAGGTGAAGTAGATTATGATAAGCTGGTGAATGAATTTGGTGTTAAAAAACTTTCTAAAGGTGATTTACAAAGAATAAAAAAAATAACTGGTGAATTACATCCTTTTCTTAGAAGAGGCATATTCTTTGCACATAGAGACCTTAAATGGTGCTTAGATGAATATGAAAAAGGAAATAAGTTTTTTCTTTATACTGGCTGTGGTCCATCAGGTCCATTGCATCTGGGTCATTTAGCTACATGGATATTTACAAAATGGTTACAAGATAAGTTTAAGGTTGATCTATGGTTTCAATTTACAGATGATGAAAAATTTTTATTTAAAAAAAATAAGTCTTATGATGAAATACAAAAATGGACATATGATAATATGTTAGATGTTATTGCTCTTGGTTTTGATCCTAAAAAAACACATTTCTTGGTTGATACTGTTCATGCAGGAATCATGTATCCTGAAGCAATCAAAGTTGCAAAAAAGATTAATTTTTCATCAATAAAAGCTGCATTTGGTTTTACTAATGAAAATAATATTGGAAGCATATTTTATACTGCAATGCAGACTGTTCCTGTATTTTTGCCAAATGTGTTAAAAAATGAAAATAGACCTTGTTTAATTCCATTAGGTATTGACCAGGATACTCATTTTAGGTTAAGTAGAGATGTTATTGGAAAATTAGGTCATCATAAACCAGCGATCATACATTCTAAGTTTATGTCGCCTTTGGTAGGTGTAACTGGCAAGATGAGTACAACAACTCATGAACAAGCAATATTAACAACTGATGATGCTAAAACTGTTAAGAAAAAAATAAATAAGTATGCTTTTTCAGGTGGACAAGCAACTATAGAAGAACATAGAAAAAAAGGCGGTAATCCTGATATTGATGTTAGTTTTCAATGGTTGAAGTATTTTGAGCCAGATGATGCTAAGCTGAAACAAATACATGATGATTATAAGTCTGGTAAAATGTTGACTGGTGAATTAAAAGCAATATTAATTGAGAAATTAAATAAATTCTTAGCAGAACATCAGAAAAATAGAAGAAAAGCTAAGAGCATGATTAATAAGTTTATGTATAAGGTGAAATAATTCCCACCTTCCCTATCCCCTCCACCCACCCGTGGCTGTTAATGGATATGTTTTGGTGGAAATAAAGAAGAGGTGCAAACTATGGCGAAAAAAAGAAAAAAATCAAGAAAAGTTAAGATTAAACCAAAACCATTATCACAAGCTATTTTTATGATTGGACTCCTAGGTGCATTGTTGTCAATATGGTTTACGTATGTTGGTTTAGAAGGAAAAACATTGCCGAGTGATTGGGGAATGACATTGATAATATTTTTTATAATAATGGTTATTGCTTCGCTTAGATCATTGGAAATAAGCTAAATAAATTAATTTTTTTTCCTTTAATTTCTTCTTTTTGTTCTTCTACTTTTTCTTCTTTAGGTTCTTCTTCAATCTCTTTTTCTTTCATCTCTTTTTTTTGTTCTTCTACTTTTTCTTCTTTAGGTTCTTCTTCAATCTTTTCTTCTTTCATCTCTTTCTTTTGTTCTTCTACTTTTTCTTCTTTAGGTTCTTCTTCAATCTCTT
>CAZYAB010000003.1:208420-213079 GCA_964645705.1 uncultured Methanosarcinales archaeon
TTTTGTTCTTCTACTTTTTCTTCTTTAGGTTCTTCTTCAATCTCTTTTTCTTTCATCTCTTCTTTTTTCTCTTCTATTTCTTCTTTAGGTTCTTCTTCTTTAACTTCTTCTTTTTTCTCTTCTATTTCTTCTTTCTGTTTTTCTTCTTTAACTTCTTCTTTTTTCTCTTCTCTTTCTTTTTTCCTTTTTTCTCTTTTTTCCCTCCTCTTTTCCTTCTTTTTATCTTTCTTTCTTTTCCTTTTTATCCTTTTTTTGAGATCTTTTAATTCATTTTTAACGAAAGATACTTGGTTTATATCATTTAACTTTGATTTAATATTTTTTATCTGTTCCTCAAATCCTGTAGCATTTAGATCTAGAAGTTCTAATCTAATATTCTCTAATTCTTCTACTCTTTTTTCAAAATCCTCAAATGCCTCTTTAAGGTCTTCTAATTCCTGATTCATATTTATTCACTATTTTCTTATATAAATTGATAAATGTATCATGGAAGATTTTCTTTTCTTCAGCAGATAATTTATCATATTCCTTTTTAAGTGAATTGTATTTCTTAGAGATTCTTTTGTAATTCCAAGAATCTATGTTTTCATAGCATTCCAATACTTGTTTTATAAGTCCTGCTAATTTCTCTTTAGATTTTATTTGCTTTCCTTTAATTTTGAATTCTAAATCTTTTATTAATCTTTTAATTTGTGGAATATCTTTAGTACTAGATAATTTTTTCTCAATCATTCTAAATTCTTTCTCAAATCCTGTGGAATCAAGACTATTTAGAGTATTTCTTAGCTTTTCTAATTCATTAACTCTAGATTCAAATAACTTAAATTCCTCTTTCAGAGCATCTAGTTTGTTTTTATTCATCTTTTAAATACTTCTTAAGTCTTTTTTCTAACTCCTTTATTTCAAATCCTTTCTTTTTCCACAGCTCTAATTTATGCTTCATTCTTTCAATGTTGAGTTTTTCGCCTTCTAGGATTTCTCCCTTTTTAATCTGGCCTAATTTTCTCATTCTATCTTCTAAAGTATTTGTTTCATAACCTAGAACTTTCCATTTGTTAATCTTATCAATTAGAATTTGTCTTTCTTTTTCTTCTTTTCCTGTTTCTCTCTTTTGTTCTTCTTTTGTTTTTTCAAGTTGGTCTTTCTTTTTGAATAATTCTGTACCAAATTTAAAGAGACTCTTTTTCTTTTCTTTCTTTTTCTCTTTTATTTCTTTTCCTTTTTCCTTTGCTTTCCTCTTTTCTATCTCTTTTTTCTTTCTCTCTTTTTGTTCTTGTTTTTTCTCTTCTTTTCTTCTTTAGTTTCTTCTTTTTCTTCTGGTTTTTCTTCTTGTTTTTCCTTTTCTTGTCTCTTTTTTCTTTTTTCTATTCTCTTTTTTTCTTTTTTCTCATGTTTTTCTTTTTCTTTGTTTGTTTTTTTCTCTTTTTCATTCTATGTTTTTATTTTTTATTTCAACCTTTTTAAGTGTTTCTCAACAATCTCTTTAATTCCTTTTTTCCGACCTAAAACCCTAACATAAACAGCTTTTGGTTCTGACAAAGGTTTACCAATCTCAGAAACAATCTGAACTTCAACTTGTTTACGACCAAGCTTTGCAACATTCTGAGCAATCTTATGCGCAGCAACCTGATAAGTTCTGCCAGGATGATAAATATTTTTACCTGCAAAAGACTCAATTGACATTGGCCGACTAGGTGTAATCAAATAATTATAACGATTACCTCGACCAGCATTACCATCATCACCATTTTCTGCACTAAGTCCAGAAACTGTCAAATATAAAGACGACAGATCATTATAATTATCAAGTGTGTTGATCTCAACATCAATCTTAAACTTTTTTTCAATCTTTTTCCTAATCTTATTTTTAATATTAACATAATCACCAATATTTTTTACATATTTTCCAATAAAAGCAATTGCTATTATTAAGTTGATTGATTTCTTTTCACGAATTCCCATAATTTTAATATCTTTACCAATTGCTTTCTCACTAACACTAAGTTTTTTAATAAACTTGTTTACATCTAAAACTAATTGTTCAAGTTTTGAAAAAGAATAATGTGCACAACCAATACTTGTATCATTTGCAACACGTTTTTTTGGAACAGAAGTTAGATTAGATGCTCCTTGCTGAACATCAATCACAAGCTTAAACTTAGCCCACCTAAACTGTTTTAAATATTTTCTAACACTAACACCAATAATATTATGTACAGGCACCTTCACTTTGCCAACTTTAGAAGTCGCTCTTCCAGCAATGATGATTTTGATTGGCTTTTTTATTCTACCAATTCTAAAACCAGGCTTTGCTTGACCAGCAATTAACAAACATTTATCAACATTATGATGAAGCACTCTACCAAATCTTTTAATATAATATTTACTTAATGCATTAGAAGCAATCTCGCAAATATCATCGCACATAGTATCAGGATGACCTTTACCTTTTAGCTCAACAAACTCCAGCTTTTGTTTTTCAATTGATTTCCTGATTTTGTCAATAATTATCATACAATATGCCTCTTTTTTTGTGATAATATTTACTTAATCTTAATAATATATAAATGTTGTCACAAACAGAATTTTAATACATATATTTATATACATATAAACTAATTTAATATTAAAAATAGGGGTGATCGTATGAAATCTTGGATTAATAGAAAACTTATTAAAAAAGCTAAAAAAAATAAAGTTGAATTATTTTCTGACAGATATACACAGCAAAAACCACAGTGTCATTGGTGTTTAAAAGGAATTAGCTGTAGAAATTGTTTTGCAGGACCATGCAGAATAACACCACAAAAAGGAGCTGTTAAAGGTATATGTGGTGCATCAGCAGATGTAATTGTTGCAAGGAATTTATTAAGACATTGTGCAGCAGGAGCATCAAGTCATGTTGACCATGCAAGAGAAGCTCTTTTAGCATTATACAAAATTGGCCAAGGAAAAAGAATACCATATAAAATCAAAGATGAACAAAAATTAAGAAATCTTGCTAAATTACTAAAAGTTAAATCAACAGGAGATATAAAAAAAGTTGCAAAAGCAGTTGCATTAGAAGCATTTGAAGATTTTAGAAGACAGGAAGGTGTTTTTCATAAAGATGAAGGAGAATATTTAAATTGGTTAAAGATAACTGCAACAAAAGAAAGAATTAAAACATGGGAAAAATTAGGAATACTTCCTATTAATGCTGATCTTGAAACTTCTAGAGTATTGCATGTTACAACAATGGGTAATGATGCTGACCCTGTTTCTTTATTATTAAGAACATTGAGAAACGGTTTAGTTGATGGTTATTCTGGTCTGCATTTAGCAACAAATATTCAAGATATTTTGTTTGGAACTCCAACATTAACAAAATCAGAATGTAATCTTGGTGTAATGGACAAAGATTATATTAATATTGCTGTGCATGGTCATGTTCCTTTATTATCTGAAAAAATAGTTGAATTTTCTAAAAAACTGAACAAAGTTGCAAAAAAAAGAGGTGCAAAAGGAATCAAGATCGTGGGAATATGTTGTACTGGTAATGAAGTCTTGATGAGACACGGAATTCCTCAAGCTGGCCACATATTGCAAGCAGAATTAGCAATTGTCACAGGTGCTCTTGATCTTATGGTTGTTGATACACAGTGTATTTATCCATCTTTGCAAGATGTAGCATCATGCTATCATACAAAGATTGTAACCACAATGATTGCCAAAATACCAGGTGCAGAACATATACCATTCCATGTTGAAAATGCAAACAAAGCAGCTAAAAAAATAATAATGATGGGTATTAATAATTTCAAAAAAAGAAAAAATAAATCTACCTTAATACCAAAAGAAAAAGTTACAATGTATGGTGGTTTTTCAGCTGAGACAATTATTGCTGCACTTAGTAAACTAAACAAGAAAAAACCATTAAAACCATTAGTTGACAATATTTTAAATGGAAATATTCTTGGAGTTGCTGCAATTGTTGGATGCAGAAATCCAAAACTGTGCGGACACAAGTTTACAGAAGAACTAACAAAAATATTATTAAAAAATAATATATTAGTTATTACCACAGGTTGTATTGCACATAGTACTGCACAAGAAGGTTTGATGTTACCACAAGCAACAAACAAGTATGCAGGAAAAAAATTAAAAGCAGTTCTTACTGCAATTGGTAATGCAAATGGATTAAAAGGACCAATACCACCTGTACTTCACATGGGTAGTTGTGTTGATAATTCTAGAATAGAAACAGTTGTTAATGCAATTTCAAATTATCTTAAATTACCAATACCAAAATTACCAATTGTTGCATCTGCACCAGAATATATGACTGAAAAAGCAGTTTCCATTGGAACATGGGCATTGGCTCTTGGAATTGGTGTACATTTAAACCCTGTTCCTCCAGTAACAGGCTCTAAAATAGTAACAAAAGTATTAACTAAAGACCTTGAAAAAATAACTGGTGGAAAAGTTTTAATTGGAACAACACCAGAGAAAGCTGCAAAAGTAATGATTGCTCATATTAAAGCTAAGAGAAAAGCACTAAAGATTTAATTATTTTATTTTTGATTATTTTTATTAAACAAAAACACAGGCAAATATGCAACTAGAACTTATCTACTTAATACTTGGATTAATTGGTCTTTTAATAGGTAGTGAACTAGT
>CAZYAB010000003.1:213179-216020 GCA_964645705.1 uncultured Methanosarcinales archaeon
CATGCTGTTCTTGATAATGGTATTGCACTTGCAAGTGCTTGGGGTATCAGCCAGACAATAATAGGTATTACAATTGTTGGTTTAGGAACATCTTTACCAGAACTTGCAATCTCATTAAATGCATTAAGAAAAGGTGCTCTTAAGTTATCAGCAGCTAATTTAATAGGTAGTAATACATTTGATATCTTGTTTACATTAGGACTTGGAAGTGCGATTGCTGGTTTTAATGTTAATGATGGATTATTGTTTTTTGACATTCCTTTGTTATTTTTATTTTCATTAATGGTGTGTTATTTCTTTTACAGAAAAATGAAAATAGAGAAGAAAGAAGCAATTATTTTGTTGTTGGTTTATTTTGCTTATATTGGTATTAAGGTTTTTACTAGTTTATAGTTTATAATGCCCACCATCCAATTCCCCCGACCTCCCACCCCTTGCTCGGTGAGTGGTAATTCTTGGGTTGTGGTCTATAAAATGAATTATAGAACATAAACTATTTCTTAACATGAAAAAAAAACATAGAATCATTGCATCAATGTCCGAAGTCTAAGCATCAACAAAAAATCAGATCCGAAGATCAAAAGTCTTGCATCAACCCAAATTCTCCCATTAATGCAAATGAATATGAGTAGACCACAATCAAAATAATAAACCAAAGCACTTGAATCCGAAGACCCAAACACAAAGATAAACCATCAATCATGTGATCCATTTGTTAGGTTTGCATAAGTTGTATTTAAAGGTTTCTATTTTCTGTTTTTTTTTGTTTTTTATTATTTTTACTACTTTTATTTTATTTAAACTTTAGAAATCAAACTTGTTCTTTTTAACTTCTTGTCTTATTGCCATTGGTGAACCTCCACCGTGCCATGTAAACCTTGGTCTAATGTGGACAGGATAAATTCTTTCGTTTTGGTCGTCGATGATAAGGGCAGAACCTTTTACACCTGGCAAATTATCAAGCTGTCTGTCTAAGCCTTCTCTCATATAACTTTGCATTAGGACTGCTAATGCGTCTGTATCTATCTTTGCTGTTAATCTGTGTGCAATTATAATGTCTGATTGTGTCATCACATCTGTATGTATTTTTCCTGGTTGTTGTGAAGCTAAGATCAATGATATTCCTGGTTGTCTTCCTTCTCTTAAGATCGTGATAAGTGCGTCTGATGCTGTTGTTTTTCCTTTGTTTGGCAAGAATTCGTGAGCCTCGTCTATAACTAACCAGACAAGCGGCATTTTGCTTACTTTTTTTTCTGAGAAAAAATGAATTGATTTTTCAATGTCTGCAAATTCTTCTGTTTTTCTTTGTTCCATTCTGTCAATAAATAATTTTTGTGCAACCAATCCTATTACCAATGCTTTAATTGTCCAGCCACCTGGAACAGTTGCATAACAACTTACATCCAAAACAGTTACTTTGCCTGGTTTGACAAGGTCAATTAGTTTTACTCCCTCTTCAGAAAACAAACCCCATGTTTCTGTGTTAAGAAATCTGTTCTCTGCTGCATTCTTAATATTTTCATTTGATTTTGTATCATCTTTTATTGCTTTTATTATATCATCAATAGAATAATCTTTTTTCTTTTCACCGAGATCATTAATCACTCTTTCAATCAAAACTCCTACATCAGAATTTCTATCAATGCCAAAACTTAAACACCAATCAACAATGCTAAGTTCAGATGGTTTAATTGAAAATGGATAATCAGTTGGAACACCTTCGTCTTTATATTTATTATAATAACCAACAGGTGTGAAAATTATTACGTCAAGTGGTTTTGGTTCTAGGTTCCAGTCTCTAAGAATTTCTGAGTCTTGTCTATTAGGATATTTCATTGTCCAATAAACACCCATTGTGTCCAGCATAACAATGCTTAGGTTTTGTCGAACTTCGATTGGCATTGAAGCAAGTCCTTCGGATATTACGCCCATTGTGTAACTTTTTCCGCTTCCTCTTTTTCCACAAACAAACACAACGTGTGCACTTGCAATGTCCATGTAAACTTCATTTGCTAATGATGTTAACTGTCCCATTCTAACATATTGCTTTGCTAAAAAAATAGTTCCTAATTTACCGTATTGTTCTTTTTGTTGTTTGTTTCTTCCTATTATTATTTCATATGTCATTTTATTTTTTTCTTTTATTAATATTGTTTGTATTATATATAAACTTTGCCCACCATCCAAAACCCCCAACCACCCACCCCTGGTTTGATAAGGGATGATTTGTTGTTGGCTGTTTTTTATTAGGTTGAAAGTTTTATCCTGTTGCAGTTATTGTTATTCCTGAATTCTTAGCACCTGATGGTTCTCCGTCAGGCACTTCTAAATAAATATGTAGTCTTGCATCGTCTGCTGTGTCTGAATAATTAAGGTTTCTTATGTCAATGTCTGATGATGATGTTTGCATTTGTCTATCTGTTGTATTAAGCATGTCGCAAGTATTTGTTTCATTTGACTCTAACCAATATCTATAATAATTTGTTGGATTTGGTTGTGTTGACCATATGCTTGCACCTGTAATGGAAATATTCATTAAAATGTTTCCTGCGTTTTGTATTATTATTGGTGAATTATCTGTTGAAGAGTTTGCAGTTTCTCCTGGTAGCATGTTTCCAAATTCAATTGTTGGTGTTGCTAATGAAACTAGTAATTCTGATTCTATTGTAAAGTTCCATGTTTCTGACCATGCACCATATTCTTCGTCATCATATGCTCTTACTTTCCAATAATATTCAATATCTGTTTCTAATTCAAGATCTGATAATAAGTATGCTGTTCTGTTTGGAATTTCTGATATATTTGTTTCTACTATAATTCCTGATGAACTGTTAATGTGAA
>CAZYAB010000004.1:0-130209 GCA_964645705.1 uncultured Methanosarcinales archaeon
GCACACAATCTTGGACTTGCACCAGGCATAGGTGTTGGATCAAGATCTTTTGGATTATATCCATAACAAGCGTTTCCTTGTACATTACATAAACAAGTTTCAAAATAAGGAACAGTGCAACCTTTATTATCATCTTTATCAGTACCGCACACTGCTTGACACAACCATACACCACCAGATTCAAATTTGCCTTTTCTTGAACTAAAATCAATTATAGCTTCGCGATATTTTTCATTACACACACCATTTATCTTTGGCTTGATCTTTTCCCCGCTAAAAGGATGATCAAATTCTTGATTAAGATTTGAATTTCCTGAAAACTTAAGGAAATTTTGTTCAAAAGATCTTAACACTTCGTGTCTTATTGACAAGTCTGCTTTATAGATAACAACTGAATTGTATAAATTACAACCAAGACTATTTGCTAAACAATTATCTTTAGTAACTCTTGTTTTTTGTACACCAAAACAACTTTCATCTTCACCTGCAAATATATCTCTATCATCACATTCTGTTGTTAATTCAAAGTGTTGCGTAACTTTGCCAGCACACGCATTACCTCTATTACCAGAACATTTTTGTTCAAATGTTCTTGTAAAAATATCATTTAAATATTTACCATTTTCAGTTGAAAGTATTCTTTGCAATTCTAATTCACCTACGCCGCCTTCTTCAAAAGGAGCAGAAGAATATAACTCTTCACCTGAACCACTATCTAAATCAACACTAAAATTTAATTTAGTTCTAGGATAGAGAGACAATTTTCCAGATTCGTCTGCAGACTTAATCTTTGAATAAAATAAATTATCAGTTTTTCCTCCTGCTAAAAGATAATAAGGATTGCAAGTTTCATAATTAATATCAAAACAATTTGTATTTTGCGATACAAAACTTCCGCCTTGCCACCGAGGATCGACGCGACCAGATAATTGCATGTTTCCACTACAACAAGCATGTGTTGCTAAAAAAGGTTCGTCATCAGGAACAATTTTTATATATTTGCCAGCAGGTGCATAAGATATTCTGGAAAAATCTACACCATTATATGGATATGGCGCTGTTCCTGGTTCTTGAAAAGGAAAACAACTAGTCACAAACAAATCTGAATAAGGAACTTGGACAGACGATGTAGTGGGAATAAATAATTTTACCATATCACTCTGATTAGCAAATGGAACTACAAAAGGATCATCAATATCTTTATCAAGTTCATATGTTCTTTCATTTGTCTTTAATACAAAATATTCATCATCATCAGCATAAGGATAACCAAAAAACTTGTATTGTAATTGTATATTTTCAAATTCATTCTTTGCTTCACAAAAAATACAATCCACATCAGCACGAAGCGTGTAAGGATCTTCAGTAGACGCATAAATATCTTCTGCAACAGAGAATTCATTTTCACCCCATATCTCAAATCTAGGTTTATCATAAACAAATATTTTTATATTTTGGTAATCTTCTAATTTTTGCCTATCAATAACTTTTACTTTAACAACATGATGACCAATGTCTTTTAATGATGTAGTGTAATTAGCATTTGGTTTTTTTTCTTCATAAAGTTTAGAACCTGTCCACAAAAATGGTTTATCAGGATTTGTTACTTTTTCATAATTTTCTGTATCCAAATTATAAACAACATTCTCTGTTTCCATCCATCCAGAATACAGCATCTTAAGATTAGTTTCTTCATCAGGGTCATAAGCAATAGGCTTAATTATTATTTCTTTTCCTTCTTCAACCCTTATATCATAATCTGTTTCTAGCTCAAGTCCTTGTTGTTTAATTAAATCAAGCGCAGGAATCCTGTTTTGTCTTGTAAATATGAATGTGTAAGGTTTGCCGTCTAATTCAGAATTAGAGTCTGAGACAATAATGATATCATCATATTTCTTAGTATTGTCACAACCACTGCACGCATTCTTAATTTTGCTAACCTTAAAACCAGTCTTAACTGTCTTCAATTTTTTATAATCTTTTTCAATATCAAATTTAATATCTTTTATTTCATTATTGATTAGATCTTTTATAAAGTTATGAAAATTTTTCATTCTAACATTTTTTATTATTTTAAAATTTTCAACACCTGACAAAACATTACCAGAAAATAAAAAACTAATCCTTGTCTTAAAATCAAATATAACTTTTCCTTCACCAAACACGACAGTAACATTTGGTTGTTCAGATAAGCTAATATTATAATTAGGAAATGCCTGACTAAACACAGTACTTTCTAAACATTTTCTAGTGCCATTAATAATATACACCTTTAACTGTTTTTCAAATGACTTTCCAAAAACATCTAAGCTAGGACAATTCTTATTATCACCAAAAGGTTCGCACAGATTAGCAATATTTTCTTTACCATAATACGCTTTGTTTTGATTTTCTAATTTACCAATGTAAGGATAATCAGGCACAGGCAATGGATAAAATTCTGCATTTGGTTCTCTTCTTAATATTCCATAATTAACTTTAAAACCACCATGGTCTATTGAAACTCCTTCATCTATAAATCCTCCTTGATCTTTGTAAATCACGCCACCTTGTTTTCCAATAAAATTTAATCCTCTTACAACCTCCATGTCTAAACAAGAATTAATTGATTCTTTTATTGAACTCTGCTGCAAAAGTCCAATATATGTTGCTTCTCTTTCAACACTTGTTTGGGCATCATGCGCATTATTAAATACAAAATAAAAAATAGAAAATCCAGATACTAAGACTATTGAAATAAGTAGAAAAATTGCTATTTGCCCCTTTTTTTGTCTCTGAAAAAACATTTTAATAAATACATTTTTAATTATTATTCATAAATCAATCTTAATCAATCTACATCAATTTCATATGAAAAATAAACATCTCCTACATAAGTATCTTCCATTAAAACATTATCAATCATAATTTCTGTATTAACAGGATCTTTACACATAACAGAATAATGATAAGGAATTGCATATGCTTGTGAACAATAGCTTGCATAACAATAACGTTTGTCATTTGTAACAGCAGCATAACAAAGTGATGATATGTCAAAACAAACATCTGGTGGACAATTCTCACCTACAACTTTTGCATTTTCACAATAAGTATGGAAATTATCATGGTCTTTTCCAAGTTTCAGTGCTTGGCCAAGATTAGCAATCATTATACACATGTCTTTTTCAGTAGAATCTTCTAACACATCACACTGTTCTTCAACAACAGTATCAAAATCAGATAATTCTAAAGATTCTAATATTGTATTACAACCTGTATTCATTTCCTCAACTTCATCTAATTCTAAAGCACCACCAGCAATATCTGCAAATATACCAAAAACATCATTGCATATTTCAGAACTTGACTCAGCAACACCTATACATTTGTTTGCAAATAATCTATCAATACTTTCACCAGTTGTTATTAATGAACCAAATAATCCATCACTACCAGCACCTAAACATTCAGTGATCATCTCATTAAACTGTTCACTAAAATCTAATTCATAACTATGCAATGTTTGTTCAACATTCTCAGGATCCATTAATTTAAGATCATCATCAGTATCATATGAATAATCAGGAATCTGCACACCGTCTAATGAAGGCTTTATTTTACATTCTGCTTTTCTATTTGTTTGAACAAAGATCTTCGGATTTATATTTATAATATCATACATTGCTTCTGATGGAATAATATTTACTTTCATAGTATCATAAAATACTCTTAGTATAAACACATCATTCATTTCATTTTTGCCAAGAGTATTGTCCCAACAATTTATGTAGAATATGTTCTCACCATTTTTACCTAGATTAGGTTTTAAAACAACATGATCTTTCTTTTCTGTGGTTGTTATATCCATCATCTTAAATCCATCATCAACAGTATTAGCGTCTATGACATCATCAATATCATCACTTATATAACATGAAGAATCTTTATCAACACTGAATGTTATTTCTTTAACACCTTCTTGTATTGTTTCATAATATATTACGCTTTCTGGTTGAGGACTTATCGATGAAATTAATATTTCTGGACCATCTCCTCTAACAGGATTATCATCTTCACCATCTAAATAACCATCACCGTCTGTATCAGGTTCAGTAGGATCACATGTTTCACCAAACTTTTCTAAACATTCTTCGAATTCTTGAAGATTTGTATATTTATCACCATCAATATTACATACAGCAATATCAAGATTAGAAATATCATCACCTGAACAAGAATCAGCATCACTATTAGGATCTAATCCATACTCAATTTCCCAATCATCTCTCATTCCATCATCTTCAGTATCTTGTTTAGTAGGATCAGTATCATGAACAACTATTTCATCATAATCATTCAATGTATCATCATCAGTATCTCTTTTATCAGGCATTGTTATTTTATTATAAAACCTGTGACTTGGATCTATTTTTGGTTCTATTGCAAATTCAGAATCTGTTCCAAATATTTCATTAACATCAGGTATAAAATCAGCATCAGTGTCAAATTCTCTTACTAATGTATTATGACTTGCTTCTCCATAAAATAAATACACATTATTTTCAAAAGTATGGGCAATACCAAGATCATTAACCCATGATTCATAATAAGCTAATTGTTTTGCACTTAAACCTGACACTGGTACTTCTTTATTAAGACCATCTATCAAATGATCAAAATCACAATCAGGATTATAATTGCATGCTTTTGACTCGCCAGCAGTATTAGGATAATCTACTAAACCATCATTATCATCATCATCATCTAATGTAAGACCGCTTGCTTCTATCATATCATCTGTTGCTCGAGAATTCCAGACATCTGGTTTTCTATCTTTATCAAAGTTAAGTGCAGCAGCTGGTTCTGTTGGAAATGCGTCTAAAGCATTTGTTACACCATCTTCATCTTGATCATCATCACAAGGATTAAAGCTTTGTTCTGTTTTACAAACTTTTCCTGAACCACAGACAGGATTTTGTGCAAGTTCGCCACATTCTATAATTTCAGAATAAAAATCATCAACAACATCTACGCAAATACCCTTTTTAGGACCATTTGGTATCCAAGGACAATTATCTTTTATTTCACCATCTTCTTGTTCTTCTGCAACACATCCTCCTGAAGGAACACCTAATCCTGATGAATAACCTATTTCACCATCACAAATACCATCATTATCATCATCAAGATCACAACCATTTGGAAAACCATCATCATCAATATCAGATTCACCATAAGTACCATCATCAATGCAAATGCTTGTTTGTGCTAGTTCAACATGTCCATCATAACCAATTGCAACTAATCTTATATAGTGGTAACCTTCTGCATTTTTCTTATAAAAATCATTTATATTCTTTTTAATGTTTCTACCATATACTACTCCATTTATTGTATCTGACTTAGGATCTTCGTCAATATCCCAATAAAAAGATTGTATGTTTTCTTGGTCTGTAAAAGATCCTCTTAATGATAATTCTTGATTAACATCAAACCTATAATTCTCTTCAGATTCAAGATTAGGGAAATCTATTTGTGCAGTGAAATCTTTACTAGGAAATGTTTTATCATGGAACCTTATCTTTGCAGTTGCATCATGCCAGATATTAAAATATCTAGGCCTTATTGCACTCACAATATAAGTTGGTTTTTCATTTATATCTCCATCTTCATCAGGTTTTGGTAATGTAACAATGCATTCTGCAAGATAATCTTCATTATCAACTAATTTTGAACAAACATCAGCATTAAAATTTTTAAATTCTATTATCAATATACCAGACGAATAATCAGCATAATCAGATTCATACAAGATTTCTCTATATCCTAAAACATTTCTATCATTATTCTTAGCAAGATAAATTGTATTAAAATTATCAACACTGTCTAATAATGCAAACTCTTGTGCATCATCATCATAATAATAAGCTCCAAATATTTTTTTAATAAAAGCAACCAAACTAATAACAGGATGTTCAATCATTTGCGAAAATATTGTTAGTGTTTCTGTATTAGGTCTCACACCTTGCCTGCTATAAATAACTGATCCTGTTCCTCTATTCAACCAAAGATAATTATTAGTTTTATCATCAACACAATAATTATAAGTGCCGTCTGTTCTTAACGCACGTTCATTATCACAATTATCATTATCAGGTGTAATTCTTAAGAATCCGTCAAGTGCTTGTGTTAATTCATTATTTTCATCTTTATTCAATGTTGCCCCTATCACAACATTTTCTTGATTTTCACCATATGTTAAAATACAAAAATTATTAATCCTTTTCTTTATATTTCTTGAACCTGACAAGAATTCTGGTAATGAACTTATACCTTCTATTGGATATTCATAATAATTCAGTGTATTTGTATAATTATCACATAACAAAGCAAAAGGAGGAATTTCCCCTAATGGATTTTTCATTAAACCAATCTTAGCAAGTTCTTCTGCTAACAACTTAGTTCTTGAAGTCCAGTTACCAACTCTACAATAATTATCATCTTCCCAATAACCATTATCAACACATTCATCATTCCAACATTGTTCATGAGATAAACAATAACCACTGCTTGAATTATCATATTTTACTCTGTAATAAGTTTCAACCCAGTCAGCTTGTTGTATTTCATCATCATACTTACAAACATACTGATCAAATCCAAATTCTTTTGAATTCTTTTTACCCCATTCACTTGTAAAAGAACCTTTGAATTGTGAATAATCTGTATTATCTCCTGGACCATTGAATGAATCTTTTGGAATAGAATCAACACAACCAGACCCATTAAAACAAAAATCGTCAGGACAACAACCTTTATCATTAACCATGTCATAAAAAAATTCATATTTCATGTCTTCATAATTTTCATCACCTTTATCAAAAGGAATTTCTCTTGTTGTATTTCTTTCATTAGCATATATGAACCTGTTTAATCTCGGTGAAAAGAATGTTTCATCACTCCATTCTGGTTCATCTATATTACCATGAGGATAAGAACAAAAGAATTTTTCTCCTAAAACTTCACAAAACTCAACATCTTGGTTAATCATATCATCTTGAACCAAACTTTGAGGCAAATTAACATTATTTGCAAAACAACTATGGAATTTCCCGTTATCAAAAGCAATTTGTAAAGGAATATTTTCAGCACTGATAAATGCATTGCCATCAGAAGTGGATTTACAGCTCACATCTATTTCATCATTTTCTTGTAAACTAACTAATCTAAAATCTACATGAGATTCTGGACATATTTCAAAAAGATCAGAATCAGCATTAGAATTAGAACCACTTAATTTCGCATTAGTAACAGGATAAAGACATTTATTATTCATACAAACCTGTGTTTTTGTAACAAATTGTTCAGTATTAGTACCTATATCAAACTTATATTGAACATTACCAATCCTCATATGAGGTGTTGCAACATTACCTTTCCAGCAACCATAATATTCATCAGCATAATATTCATCATTGCCGTATGTTTGATCATCACCACAACACCTTGTGCCTGTCCAAGAATAACCAGGCGTTGTTGAACAAGCATACATTGTTGCTCTTACATTTTCTCTATCAAGTTTATCAGTATCTAAATCATTAACCCATATTCTTTCTTTATCATTCTCAGTATATTTATTAGAAACACAGTAATAATTATCATCACTTGAATCATCTGGATCATCATTATATTTTAATGATAGTCTATCAATATAAACAATGTTATCATATGGTTTATTACCATCAAAAACCTGAAACTGATAAGAAGTCTTTACTTCTGTTGGATCTGCAACTAAAGCAATCAACCTTACATTGCTAAGATCTATGCCATATTTATTTTGCACTTCTTGTATTGGTATCACAACATGCAGCCATTTATCAAGATTAGGACTGTTCACAATAAAATCTTTGACATCAAGATCTTCTATAACAATATAATCCAATGGATTAAATGTTTCATGATCATTTCTTGATTCTCCGTAAAATCTTATCTTCAGAACATAATTAGTCATTGTTTTATAAAAAAAGTCTAAGTAATCATACTTAGTAAAATCATATATTTCTGCATCAGAATCAAGATTGCCACCGTCTGCTTGATTAATAAAAATAGGGAAGAGGAATTCATCACCGAATTCAACAGTATCCTTATCAAATTTAATTTTCAAAACTTGGTTGCTAGACAATTGAGGAAAATTAACAAGGTCATAACCAGGCATACTAGTTGTTTCTATATTATCAAAATCTTTTAATGTTGTTGACAATGAACCTGCCAATCTTAGTTTTGTTATGAATTTTCCAGTATTTTCTTCACCACAATATTCAAGATTAGAACCACAGCACTGAACAAACGCACCCCTTTTATCATGCCTATCACATAAATAAGTAACAGATTTATGATGATAATCTATGTTTGGTACTTGCGGAGTAGGAGTACATGTTTCAAATTGTGCAAAATCATCTAAACAATCTTGGTCAATTCCATCTCCGCACGGATCAAAAGCACCTGGATAAATGTCAGCAGCCCTAAAATTTCCTGCATATTGTGTATGATCATCAGCAGGATTATTATCACAATCTTCTGGTTCAATAAATCCATCACAATCAAAATCTTCTAAATCATACCCTTCAGGACAATTAGGCACATCGTTATCACCAACTGCGAAACCAACAACATTAGCAATCACATCACCACTTATAGAAGCAAATCCAGACGATGCTTGAGAAGGTGAAGATACAATATCTGAAAAAGAACTTGTTACTTCGCCTGTTAATTGTGGTTTATCAATAAACCTTTCACCATCATCAGGATTAATCTTTGCAAAATTCTCTAGATCATTATCAGCAATTGTTATGCTAGGATCTGGCATACAAACAAACCAGTGTTCATAATTAGAAACAACATCATAGACAAGATTGTCATCTCCCCTGTATACTTCGAATGTTTTAAAAGGAATTTCTTCATTACTAAACCATTTATATTTTTCATGATTAATACAAAGATGTTCTTCATATATCATTCCATTATCATCAACATCATCATTACCACAACATTTATTATTTTCAGGAGCACCATCATAAAAAGCTTCAGTTCTGTAAATGTCTAATTGTTCAGGACTTAAACTAGAATCTATTTTATAAGCACACCTTGTTTTATATTCTTCAGGAGAATATTCTGGTAATTTACAAGCAACTTTTTCATGATCACCACCTAAAAGATCTCCTCCAATACCTAAGTTAGTACATTCTATTATTTCATTTTCAGGCAAAATAGGACTATCAAATTCACCTACAATAGTACCATATGAAATTACATAATAATCACCATCATCAGGAGCACATTCAAGTCTTATATCAGAATAATCTTCATTTTCTCTTAAACATGAAACAGCACATATAGATGTTTGTACAGATGATTGAATATCAAATATACTTTCACCACAACTTGCGAAAGTTTCATCAGGACCACCTGCCAATACAGCTTGATTAATATTTCTAGCTAGATTAATCTTACTATAAATACTACCTGAATTTACCTTAACAATATAAGAACCACAAGTAGATGGAGGATCAGAAGCAGGAAATGGTGCTGGTCTTTGATGTTTTTCACCTGAACATGCTTGGAAACTGTGTCCAGCAGTTGTATTTGTACAAAAGAAATTACATTCAGGAACAGGAAACTGGATATTGCCTGGAACACCTTGTCTGTCTACAACATTACGTCTATTATAATACCCAGGTAAAAGACCAAAAACACCAAAACTAGAACAAATAATTAAAACAATCAAACATACAAAGACAAATTTCTTATTAAATCTCACTTACCTACCCCTTTTTATATATAGTTATAGTTAATTTATAAGAGATTTATATATAAAGGTTGCTATTTTTACTAAATAAAGTTATATATAGATACAGTAATTCAATAATATTAATAAACCTAGAAATAAATCCATACATAGACATGGAAAATAATAAAAACAAAAAATTAGAGGAAATCAAGATAGAAATAACTAACAAATGCAATAAAGATTGTTATTTTTGTTTCTCAACAAAAACATTAGAAAAACAAGATATGGATTTTGATACAATAATAAGTATATTAGACCAGGCAAAAGAAATAGAAGCATTGGGTGTGAGAATAACAGGCGGTGAACCATTACTACACAAAGACATAAAACATATTCTACAAGAATGTAGGAAAAGGAATCTTTATACAATTGTTAATACAAATGGAGAATTATTCACAGAAAATAACATAGACATTCTAAATAATGTTGATGAAATATTAGTATCAGTACACTCAACAGAAGAATTTGAAAATAAAAAAGAAATAATAAATAGAATAAAACAATCATTCACTTACCAAACCAGGGGTGGGGGGCCGGGGGTAATGGAAGGTGGGCCTAACCTAGTAATCAAAGCATGCACAATAATGACAAAACAAAATATAGCTCAGCTAGAAGAATTTTATAACTTTTTTGAACAAAATAAAATTAATCAATGGTTCTTGCTAAGACCTGTTTCAACAGATAAAGAAATTGGATTAGACAAAGAACATGCAATTAAATTGATAAACAAAATAATACAATTAAATAAAAAACACAAAACACAAACATTTATTGCAAACGCTGTTCCTTTTTGTATTTTAGATGAAAATAATAGTACAGAAAACAGATCAAAAATGATAAACATTTGCATTGGTGGAAGAAATGATAATGCAAACACAAAAATAGTTGTTGATGTAAATGGTAATATAAAACCAGATTATCATTCTGAAACAGTTTTTGGCAACATAAACAATAACACTATAAAACAAATATGGAACTCAGAACAATTAATGAATTATAATACAATAAACATTCCTGACAAGTGCAAACAATGTGATTACTTTGCAAAATGCAAAGCAGGAATATTATTAAATGAAAAACAAGAAATAGATGGAAGAAAAATAAGATTTGACCCTTTGATGAAAAATGATTAATATGAATTTATTTGAACAAGAGAATGAAAAAACATTTACAGAGATACTCAGAGAAATAAATCTTTTAGACAAAAATCAAAAAATTAAATTAATAATTAACAAAGAATTGGAAAAAAATGATTTAAATGAAATAATAAAATGCATTCTAAGAATAGAGCCAAAACAAATATTTATAGAGACTAATTTAAGCATAATTAACAAGATAAATAAAGAGGAGTTTAAAAATGAAAAAATTCATTACATAATAAATATAGACGAGAAAAACATACTAGATATAAATATAGAGGATATAAAAAATTCAAAATACAGTTTTAGAATAAAAGATACAGAATTAAAAAAAAGATTAGAATCATTTGATCCTTACAATATTTTTATTTATGAAGAAAAAACAAAAGAGAAGACAATAAATGAAAAAATAAAAGACAATATTCTAGAACCAATTAACAAAAGACTTGGCTTGGAAATTTCCTTAGATGAGGTTTACAGACTCATGATCAGATTTGAAGAAAATTCTGATTTTTGGGAAGTAGTTGAAAAGATAGGCTATCCATTACCAATAATAATTGAGGTATTAGAAGGTTTAGAAAAATTAAATTTAATTGAAATCAATAATCTGGATATAAAAATAAAATATAAATTTTCAAGAGAATTAAAACAAATACAAGACTTTAGCAAGCAAAGACTTTCAAGTAATGAAGATTATTGTCAATTATTAGTTAACCAAAATGATTTAATTAGAAGGATACAATTCATAAGAAATTGTTGCAGAACAGGTGGAAAGATTGCAATTCTTGGAGATGATGATTTTATGTCATTAAACATTGCAACAACCAATATATTCGACAAAATTACTGTTTTTGAAATTGATCAAAGAATAGTGGATAAATTAAATGAACTTGCAAAACAGAATAATCTAAACTTAGTCGCAATACAACAAGACCTAAGAAAACCTTTTCCAAATAAATTTAAAGAAAAGTTTGATGCATTTTATACAGACTCAACATATTGTGTAAATGGCTTTAAATTATTTATTTCTAGAGGGATTGAATTATTAAAGAATGAACCAAAATGCCACGGATTTGTTTCTTTTTCTCCAGAGATTCCTGTAATTTATGACACAGAATTACCAGTACAAAAATTAATCAATGAAATGAACCTTTTTATTGAAAGAAAAAATCTTGGAGCGGTAAACATAGTTCCAGATGAATTTAAAGAAAAGTATAACAACATTGACAAATTAAGAGAAAACATTTTTATTAATTACAAAATAATAAACAATAATGAAGCATGGTATCTTGCCTGTTTTGGAAGGAAAGAATATTTATATCACCTATTAACTACAAAAAATACAAAATCATTATTAGATGGTGAATTTAAAGAAGAAATATATTTTACCAAAAGACCATTAGAATTTTATAATGAAAATTTTGAAAAAACAACAAACAAAAATGCAAAATAAACAAACACAAAACAAAAAACCATTAGAACATATAAAAGTAATTGATTTAACAAGAATATTATCTGGACCATTTTGTACAATGCTCCTTAATGACTTAGGCGCAGAAATTATAAAAATAGAAAAACCCAATACAGGGGATGATTCAAGACAGTTTGGTCCTTTTATAAATAATAAAAGTGCTTATTTTATTAGTTTAAACAGAGGAAAGAAATCAATAACTTTAAACTTAAAATTAGAAAAAGACAAAGAAATTTTTAAACAATTAATAAGTAAAGCAGATGTTCTTATTGAAAACTTTAAACCTGGAACAATGAAAAGACTAGGACTAGATTATGAAACATTAAAAAATATTAACTCTAAATTAATTTATGCATCAATATCAGGATTTGGACAAACAGGACCATTATCCAATAATCCTGCTTATGATATAATAGCACAAGCATACAGTGGGTTAATGAGCCTAACAGGAGAAGAAAACAGAAATCCTGTAAGAGTTGGTGTATCTATAGGGGACATTTCAGCAGCATTGTTTACAACAATAGGAATTATTTCTGCATTATATAATAGACATAAAACAGGTAGAGGTGAAAAAATAGATGTTTCAATGATTGACTCATTGATTGCAATATCTGAAAATGCAGTCGCACGTTATTCAATAACAAATAAAATTCCTAAACCACTTGGAACAAGACATCCATCAATAACACCATTCCAAGCATACAAAACAAAAGATGATAGAATAATTATTGCTGTTGGAAATGATATATTATGGGAAAAATTTTGCTTAAGCATAAACAAACCAGAATTAATCAATGATATAAGATTTAATTCCAATGAAAAAAGAACAAAAAATATTGAACAATTAAACAAAATACTAGAAGAAACAATTAAGAATAAAGCAACATCAGAATGGTTAGATATCTTTAAAAATAACAACATACCCTCAACAAGAATCAATACAATAAAAGACGTTATGTATGATAAACACATTTTATTTAGAAATATGATATTAAACATTGATTACAAAGAGTTAGAAAAATTAAAAATCACAGGAAACCCTATAAAAATGAGTTCAATAAAAGAACAAGCAAAACACTCAAAAGCACCAGAACTAGGAGAGCATAATGAAGAAATAATAGATGAACTAAAAAATGATAAATGAAAATTTTAATGCAGGAATTATTGCAACAGGTTCTTACTTACCTGAAAAAATAATTACAAATAAAGATATAGCTAATATGGGTGTTGATACCAGCGATGAATGGATTAAACAAAAAATAGGAATATCATCAAGACATTCCTCAGCTGATGACGAAGAAGTACACCATTTAGCAGCAAAAGCTGTCAATGATTTATTAAATAATACAAATATAAAATCAGAGGATATAGATTTAATCATATGCTCATCAACAACACCTAATTATTTTTGTCCAGCAACAGCCTGTCTTGTGCAAAAAGAAATCAATGCAAAAAACGCAGCAGCATTTGATATAAACAGCGTATGCTCAAATCCAATAATAACAATTGAAATAGCATGTAAGTTCATAAAAGATGGAACATATAAAAATATAATCATAGTCAGTTCTGAAGCGCCAACAAAAGGTACTGATTGGAAAAAGAGAGATACCTCTGTTTTCTTTGGTGATGGAGCCGCTGCAGTACTAATAGGAAGAGTTGATAAAGATAAAGGATTACTCTCAACTTATTTTAAATCAGATGGAACAAGGCACCATGTTCTAGTATCCAAAACAGATGACAGAAAATTAATAATGGATGGTAAAGCAATATTTGAATTTGCAACAAATGTTTTTCCAGAATCAATAAAAGAAGTAACAGAAAAAGCAGGATACAAAATTAAAGATGTAGATTTTATAATATCACACCAAGCAAATCTAAACATTATAAAAACATCAATGCAAAAACTAAATTTACCAATGTCTAAGACACATACAGTAATTGAAACAACTGGAAATACAATCGGAGCTTCAGCATTGATAGCTCTTGATTCAGCGGTTAAACAAGGAAAAATAAAAACAAATGATTTAATTGCATTGGTTGCATTTGGCGGTGGTTTAAGTTGGGGTGCTAATTTGATTAGATGGACATAGGTGGAATAAATGGATCTAAAAAATAAAACAGCCATAATAACAGGATCATCAAGAGGAATTGGAAAAGCAATAGCAATAAAACTTTCTGAATTAGGTTGTAATGTAATAATTAATTACAATAGAAATAAAGAACAAGCAGAAGAATTAGTAGAATCAATAAAAAACAAATTCAATGTTAAAGCAATTGCATTAAAAGCAGATATAAGCAATTATGAAGAGGTAAGAACAATGATTAATCTAGCAATTGAAAGATTTGAAAAAATAGATTTCTTAGTAAACAATGCAGGAATTTCAAGAGATGGATTAATACAAAATATGGAAATCGAAGATTGGGAAAAAGTAATCAAAACAAACCTAAACAGTGTATTCTATTGTTCAAAAATAATTACAAATCACATGATAAAAAATCTATCTGGAAAAATAGTAAACATATCATCTATTTCAGGTGAAACAGGAAACATAGGCCAAACAAGTTATTCAGCATCAAAAGCAGGTATTATAGGATTTAGTAAAGCATTGGCAAAAGAATTAGCAAGACACAATATAAATGTTAATGTTGTAAGCCCTGGATTAATTAAGACAGAAATGACAAATCACATTCCTGAACAAATAAAAGAAAAGATACTCAAAATGATCCCATTTAGAAGAATAGGAACTCCAAAAGAGATTGCAAATGTAGTAGCATTCCTTTTGTCAAAAGAATCAGATTATATTACTGGACAGATTATAAGAGTAAATGGTGGACTATACATATGATATTTGACAAAGAAAATGAAACCTTAAGCAGAAAAAATATAAAACAACTTCAATTAAAAAGATTAAAACAACTTTTAGATTATGTCTGGAACAGTGATTCTGATTATAAAAAAAAGATGTTACAAGCAAAAATAAGTCCAGATGATATAAAATCATTACAAGATATAAAGAAATTACCATTTACAACAAAAAAAGAATTTAGAGAAAAATATCCTCATTCATTTAGAATAAGAAACATAAATGATGAAAAGATAAGGGGAATTCATACCACTTCCGGTACAACAGGCACAGAAAGTGTAATTTATTTTACTGAAAAAGATTGGGACATAGCCCAACAAATAGTAGCAAGAATGTTAGTATCAACAGGAATAACAAAAAACGATATTGTTGATCAAGCATTCCCTAATGGCTTACCATTTGCAGGGAAAATAAATCATGATTCCTTGCAATATAAAATCGGTGCAACAGTTATAAATATTGGAATAAGAAAAGGGCTTATTAATCAACAGATATTAGCATTAAAAAACTTAGGAGCAACAGTCTTCATGGGACTCCCAAGTTATTTTCTTCATATACTGAAAGAGATGAAATCAAAAGGAATAAATATATCAACACTTAAAATAAAAAAAGCAATTTTTATTGGAGAACCATTAATAGAAGAGATAAAAACAAAGATAAAAGAAAAATTACCTAACATTGAGATATTTAACGCACTTGGTCAAACAGAGATGCATGGGGCAATAGGAGAATGTATTGAAAAAAATGGTTTTCACCTTAATGAAGATTTATTTATTCATGAAATAATAAATTCTAAAACAGGAGAAGATTGTAAAAAAGGTGAATATGGTGAGCATGTTTTTACAGGATTAACATATGAAGCCCAGCCAATCATAAGATACAGATCTGGTGACATTACAACATTTGTTAATGATGAACAAGAGATTTGTTCATGTGGAAGAACTTCAAGAAAAATTAAACCCCCTAAATCAAGAATAGACAATTATTATAAAATAAAAGGAACATTGATTAATCCAGAGCAACTAGATAGGATAATATTATCATTTAACGAAATATTAGACTATCAAATAATCATTTCCAAAGATGAAGAACTTGATAAATTTGATGTTTTGTTAGCATCTAACAAAGAAATTAATACTCAAGATTTAAAAAAAAAAATAAAAGATGAAATAAACATAACTCCAACAAAGATAAAAATAGTTGATCTTATGGAATTTAAAAAAAGATCATGGAAAACAAAAAAGATCATTGATAAAAGATAAAAATGATACCACCAACAGTTCCAGGACTTGATTTTACACAAAAAGAAATAGAACAAGCAAGAAAAGAAAATAAGCTTCTATCAATAGACTTAGAGTTTAGTAGAGATTGTAACCTAAATTGTATATATTGCTATGCATCTGCAGGAAAACCACTTGAAAAAGAACTAACATTAGAGGAGATTAAAGATGTCATTGACCAATCAATAGAACTAGGAGCTAAAACTTTCTCTTTAATAGGGGGTGGTGAACCCTTAATTTATAATAATTTATTTAAAGTTATAGATTATATAAAAGCCAAAAATAAGAAATGTATAGTATTCACTAATGGAACTTTAATTACAAAAGAAATTGCAAATAAATTATTTAATGAAAAAATATCAATCGTTGTTAAACTAAATAGTATAGAACCATCTGTTCAAGATTTTTTAGCAGGAAAAGAAGGAACATTCAAAAAAATTCAACAAGGGATAACAAATCTTATGAATGCTGGATATCCTGATAAAGAAACAAAATTAGGAATGCAAACAATAATCTGCAAACAAAATAAAGAAGAAATTAAACAACTTTGGGTTTGGGCAAGAAAAAATAAGATAATTCCTTACTTTGAAATTCTAACATATCAAGGTAGGCTACTTAAAAACCAAGACTTAATTTTATCAAAAGAAGAATTAGAAAAAATATTTAAACAAATAAACAAAATAGATGAAAAAGAATTCAAATATGAATGGATTCCAAAACCTCCGTTAATGAGTTATTCATGCCAAAGAAATAAGTACAGCATCCATATAAAATCAAACGGAGACATACAACCATGTGTAGGAATAGAAATAACACTAGGAAATATAAGAAAAAATAAGATTAAAGAAATACTCAAACATGAAACAATTTTTAAACTAAGAAACATAGAAAAATATATAAAAGGTAAATGTAGCACGTGCAAATATAATAATGCATGTTATGGTTGTAGGGGCAATGTTTTTAATAAAACTGAAGATTACCTTGAAGAAGATGATTTATGTTGGATTAATGAAAAATTAGAGGGATAAAAATGGAAGAAGAAAATTTAAACATAACAGAAAAAATGAAAAGATTATTAGATAATTTTAAGTCAATCAATCAAAATTATTCTATAAACATCACAACTGAAGAGGATTTTAAAAAGATTCCATTAATGACTAGAAAAGAGGCCATAGAATTTAATATAGAAAAATGTCCTATAAATCCTTCTTATATTGAAACAACTTCAGGAACGACTGGACCAGGATTTCTTTTATTTTTTAATGACAAATCTGCTGAACATTATATAAAAAGAATAAACCAAATATATCAAGCTTACAATCCTAACAATGAAAAAGGAAAAATGATTAATCTAATAGATACCATGTTTTATAATTTGATGATAATCAAAAACAAGAATCCTTTTATACATGGCGGACTTTTAACACCTAAAAACAAAGATTTAATTGCATATAAAATAAAAACAATGAAACCAAAAGTTCTTATTTGTTACACCATGGGCCTAATAGATCTATTAAAAACTATTAATGATAAAAATACAATTGAACTTATATTCTGTGGAGGATCATTAGTAACTGAATCATTCCTTAATAAAGCAAAAGAATTAACAAATGCAAAAATAATACCTGTTTATGCTTGTACAGAAGTGGGACCTATAGGCCATTATAATTCAACTTATGAAGGTTATTATAAACTAATTGAAGAAGGATTATACATTGAAATATTAAATGAAAACAAAGAAATAAAAAGAATAGGTAAAGGGAACATAATAATCACAGATTTAAACAATTTTTCAATGCCAATAATAAGATATGCCCTAGGAGATATAGTAGAAATAATAGAAAAAGACAATCAAAAATATATTAAAATATTTGGAAGATCTGATAAATACACAAAAATAGGTGGGGACATAATTCCTGTTGGACATCTAATGAACCTAATCACACCAATTTTAGGGCATGGAAATTTTTACATTAAAGTTGAGTTGGATGATACATCTACTGATAATATATTTGTATTTGTACCAAAAGAGGATTTAATAAAAAAAGAAACAATTATAAAATTATTTAATGACATGTTCGACGTAAAAGCCTATGTTGAAGAACTTAAAAATGGAATCCCAACAACCAATACAGGAAAACCAAGATTCTTTATAGATAACAGGAAATTAGAATGAAAATAGAAAAAACAAAAGAAAAAGGTTTTATTAACTTAAAAATAGGAGATTCTATATCTTTCATAAATAAAATAAACAATGATCAAATCAAAGAATATAGTAAATTGTCTGGGGATTATAACCCAATACATTTTGATAAAGAATTTGCAAGAAAAACAATATTTAAAGAAATCATTGTTCCTGGATTCCTTCATATCATATTAGGAAGTAAAAAATTTTTTGAATTGTGTGGAGCAAATTACATAATAGTTTCATTTAGTTTTGACTTTTTAAAACCTGTTAAACAAGATGAAAATATCCACACAACAATAAAGATAATAGAAAAAATACAAGACAAAAAAATGTTAAAGATTGAAGTAATATCAAAAACAGAAAATTCAGGAATAGTAAGCAAAGGGAATTTATTAACAAAGTATATTGGATTTTTAAAATGAATAAGATCAAAATAATAGGGATAGCATCTTCACCAAGAGAAGAAGAATCAATTTCAAAAATAATGTTAGATCATTTTTACATAGGATTAAAACCTTTTTCAGAAATAAGAACATTTTATCCTTATAAAATGGACATTGAATATTGTGATGGTTGCTTGAAATGTCATAAAGATAAAGAAGAATGCCCTATAGAAGATGACATGAGAGATATTTATAAATACTTATACGAAGCAGATATAATTATTTTTTCATGTCCTGTATACTGTGGAAATATGAATGCTGTTATGAAAAATATTATTGACAGGATGGATGGATTATTAGAAAACAAAATTAAATATCCTAAAAGATGTATACTAATATCAACATGTTCAAAACCTAATAACAAAGAATTTGATATGATTACGTCACAATTTAATTTTTTTTGTAAAGAATGGGAATTTGGAAATGCAGGTGAAATTTTAATTTGTGGATCACATAGGCCAATAGACGAAAAATACCAACAAAAATTAAATCTAATTTCAAGAGCTTCAAAACAACTATTAACAAAACAAAAAATAGATAATGAAATAATAGAAGAACTAAAAAGAATTGATTTCTCAGTTGAAGATTATAAACAAAAAAGTTATTATAAATTTGATTAAACTATCTCTTAACAACAGTCTTTTCAAAATCTCTTGCCTTAAACTCTTTAACAAGAAGATCAAAAGCTTTCTCAGCATCACCTTCTTTACCACAAGTAAACACATCAACAGCAACAAAATTCTTCTCAGGCCACGTATGCACGCTTATGTGTGATTCAGCAATAAGAATTACTCCTGTAACACCATATGGTTTAAACTGATGAAACACCTCACCAACTTTATTAAAATTAGAATCATGAACAACTTTGTTTAATAAAGATTTGACAGTATCAACTTCTTTTAACAATTCAACAGGACACCCATTCAAACTTCCCACAACATGTATGCCATGAAAATCTTTCATTATAAGTGTTAGGATTGTTTTTATTATTTAAAAACTTTATCATGATTTTATCAATAACTACTATGTATATGATGAGAAGCATGTGACAAGTGATGATTATGCACACCTTTTGCACCAATTACTTTTTGTGTTTCAGGAGATACAGAATTTCTTACATCAAGAGCATTATCATGTATTGTATAATGTTGGTCTGACCAACCATCAGCTGAAACAGGTTTCACACTATGCAACAAAGACAAAGCAGCACCACCTAATACAGCTCCAGTCAAGATCATATTTTTCTTAGAAATCTTTCCTTCTTCTTCTAATAAGAACAACTTCACCTTTTTTTTTATCTTAGGAAACTTCATCTATTCTATATAATATGTCTTATGTTTTAAATATTTTTCGTTTATTTTTACTATTTCAACCAATTAGTAAAAATCTTTTTAGCATCCTCATCAAACAATAATTTTTCAAAAATATACTCAAACTGTTTTTTAACTAATATGCATCTCATTGTTTTATTAACATCAACAATCAAGCTTTTGTGTTCAGAATAATTACAAACAGGGCACAAACCACAATATGGCTGCCATACACAATCATCACATTGTTGCACATCATTAATAGAAGCTAGAACAATGCTTGAACTAGTGTCATTAATAATAACATCACTTGGTTGTTGATTGATTGTTCCAATCATAAACAAATCATCATCAATCATCCTTGCTTCATCACATGAATAAATCTTTCCATTAGGTGCATAAGTTAGCTGACTAATGCAAGCACCGCACGGACTTCTTAGTTCTGTATAATTCGGTTCAATATGTTCTAATATTTTCTGTAGTATTATTAATGTAAATCTTTCAACAATCCTTGTATTTTTTTTATTTAATTCAATTATATAATCTAATGACTTTTTCCAATAATCAAAATATTCATCAGCATCATATCCTATCTCTTGCCATGCTTTATCTGCACTCCCTAGTTTAGTCAAATGTCTTAGATGAATATTAGTAAATCCTTGTTTAACATATTCATCAATTATTTCTTTATGATAATCAAAAGCTTTTTTTGTAACTGTTATCAATGCATTAAGAATGAATTTATCATGAACAATTCCTTGTTGTTTCATGTTTCTAATTTTACTTATCCAGTTAATAATTGTTTCATAATTACTATTAACATGTTTTCTTTGATAATCATGAACTTGTTTAGGACCGTCAAAAGAAGTGCACAAACCAATATCATTTTGTGCAATATACTTCATTATTTCTTCTGTCATTGATTCAAAATTAGTAACTAATGCAAATCTTAGATCTTTTTTATGTTCTAGATTAAGGTTTTTTGCATATTCAACTGCAAACTGCAATGTTTTATAATTAAGCAATGGTTCTCCTCCTTGAAACTCTATTGTTATGTGCTTAGTATTTGTTTTAAAAATAAAATCAATTATTTTTTTAGCAGTCTCAACAGTCATGCCTTTTCCACCAATTCTTTTTGAACTAGCTTGGCAATAAACACAATTAAGATTGCACTTATCAGTTAAAACAAGAATGTGTAAAGAAGGCCCTTGACATAAAAAAGAATATTTTTTAACAGGAAAATCATATTTTTCCTGTCCATCAGATATAAACTCCTCACTTTTCAACAGATTATATAACTCTGTTTCTTGTTTTATTTCATCATTTTTAACAATATCAAATGATTCTTTTGTCAAGAAAACCCACTTGCCTAATTTATTGACTAATAAAAACTTGTTGTTTATTTCTGTGTAATTGTAAGGTTTTATTCTAGGTTTCATTTTAATATTATTTTCTAGCCCTTATCTTACCAGGGGCGGGTGGTTGGGGGTGATGGGTGGTGGGGAATATTTATTTAATATTTACACCTCATTTTTATCTTTCATCAACACAAAGATATAATTGCAAAGTTCTAGACATGTTTTTTCATAATCATCTACATCAACATTATCATTAAATATGATATTAATAACAAAATAATTAACATCGACAACAATCTCAAAATTGAAAAAATCACTAAACTCCTTACAAGATTCACTGATAGAATCTCGACTATAAATGTCTTTATTTAACTCGATAATTGCTGATTTATTCTCTTTATTTATCTTTATCATTTTCATCATTAGTTTTATTAGTATTAGATATTAATTGCATGATAAAGTCGACAAACTCTTTTTTATCATTTAATTTATTCTTGTGAATATCATAAACATTTAATTGAGAGACCACATCACTAGATAACAATTTCAAATCATCTTTATTTAATCTAATTTTAGGAATAAGAGTAATAATAAAACCACCTTGAATTATATCCTTGTCTAATAATAAATAATTATCATCTGAAAAACCAAACAAAGCTGAAGAAATAGTATTTAGATCTAGATGAGATGAAGAATTTAGAATAATCTTATTATTCTCATGATCAATTACAATATTTTCATTAGGTATTAAATTCATCATAACCATCCCATCAAAATAAATATAAGATTTATAAACATTCCTCCTGATATAATTGTTAATAAAACACCGACAAATGCAAAAGGCGCAAATGCAACATATTTATTCTTTTCAGACAATGCAACTTCTATTAAAAAGAATCTTATAAACATAAACAACACATAATATAAAACAAATATTTTAAAAAAATCAAAATTAAAAATTAGATTATATTGAAAAAATAATCTTAATAATGATAAGAATATGTAAACAAGAATAGAATTATTATAAGCTCTTTTAAAAAAGAAATCAAGAACATAATAAAATAATAAAATTAGAATTATTCTCGATAAAAAGTTATTAAAAAATGAAAAAGTAATAAGAATATAATCAACAATTCCCATGACAATGAATACAAGAAGAATTGATTTAATTATTTCTTTATAATTAAGTCTTTTAAATATTTCTTTATTTTTAAACATGACAGAATGCATAAAAATAAACAAAGCATATGGAACAAAAATATTGATAAATAAAAAAATATTAGGAAATGAATAAAAATGATTTATTGAATAAACAGTTAGAGGTAATAAAAAAGTATAAGCAATTATTAATTTCGCATCACCAGCAGGCCAATAACCCAATAGCCAAAGTACAATGCAAATTATGATTGTTAAAATTAAATTAATCAAAAAAGTCTTGTAATAATCTAAATTAAAATCCTTAAAAAACAACAACATATTCAAAACAATACTAACAACAATAGAATAAACAATCCATTTATTCTTTATCTTATTATACTTAATATCTTGATAAGATGTAAATATTCCTATTATCAATATAATTGGTAAAAAATAATATATCATATATTTATGGAAACAAAACAATAATATAAAGATTTATATATTAGAATACTCTAAACACATATATATGTATAAAAAAAAGAGTCAGGTAACAGTGTTCATAATAATTGGAATTATTTTATTAGCTTGTGTTTCTTTTGTCTTTTTCTACCTAAGCTTAGAAACAGATCAAGATTCTTCTAAAGAAGATACTGGAAAAGACCAACACATAATAGGGTTTATTGAAGGATGCGTTGACCAGAAATCAAAGCAAGCATTATTTTATCTAGGATTTATAGGTGGTGATACATGGGTAGAATCAACAGACGGCGAAGTTACTGATCCATTCCGTGGCTTATATTATGAATATGATGAATACTATAAAATTCCTTACCATTTTTACAATAATATTCCTATAATTGAATCTATTAAGATTGAAAAAATATTGTCAACTTTTATGGATGATAATCTAAAATATTGTATAAAAAGTTTTCAAAATTTTGATGATGCTGAGTTTGAGTTTGGTGAAGCAAAGACAGAAATATTTCTTAAAGACGAAGAAGTTGTTTTTAATGTTGATTATCCTGTCACTGTAAAAAGATTTGAATATGAACGAACACTTGGTCCTGTGTTCACTGCAAACATTCCACTAAGACTCAAAAAAATGGATGAAATAAGCAGAGAAATAGTTAACAGAGCAAAAGGCGATAAATCTCTAGTACACTGGAACTATTTAACAGACATTGGTGAACAAGATTTCAACATAACAGCTTACACAGGAGAAGACGACACAATGATCTACAGAATCATTGACCAAAAGTACAAAATAGACAATCATGAATTTGTCTATCAATTTTGCATAAAAGCCAAATAAAATGAACAAAAAACAAATATTATGTTTATGTATGATGTTTATGATAGTTTTTGGTAGTTTTGGTGTTGTTGCTTTAGAAGGAGAAGATATTGAGAAATTGATTGTTGGTTATTTGGTTGGTAAGATACTCGAAAACATGATGAGACCAAAAGTACAAAAAGAAGGTTGTGATGCTGTTATAGACAATACCCAATTGTACAAGAATAAAGAATGTGGTTCAATAGAAGCAAGAAAACAATTTGAAACTTGTAAACAAACAGGTAAATCCACATGTAAATCGCAAGAGGAAACAAGATGTAGAACTATATGTTGTCCGTTTCCTGTACCACCCGGAGGATGTGCAAGTGGTATTGGAGAAAGCGAACAAATTGATTGTACAGGTTCAACACCTCGTTATTATGATAAAAAAACATGTGCAAAAGCAAAAGGAATTTATGATGCATATGCAAATGCACTCAAAGCATGTGGGGAACAAGCTAATGTTGAACAAAGAATTAATAAATTAAAAAGTGCCGACTTTACAGATCAAGATTGTACACAATTAAATGAATGCATAACAAAAAGTGTGACAATGACACAAAATACTGCAAAGGATATTGCTAGTAGATGTGCAGATAAGATTGACATGGATAAACTCAAAGATGCAGTAAAAAGAAGAAATGGGGTTGAAGGCATAGATCCAAAAGACATTGATAAAAGAATGATGGAAGCAATTGATGATAATGTTCCAAGACTTGATAATGCACAAGCCAATGCAGGAGCATCAAGTGCAACTGATAAACAAGCAATACAATATGATAAAAAACAACTTAGCAAAGATACAACAACAAAATTAGACGGCAGACACACTGATGCCGCAGAACTAAGCAAAGCAGAACCATCAACAAATCCAGGTACAGCAGCTAAATCAGATCCAGTACCAACAACCAAACCACCAGCAAAACCAGCACCACAACCACCAGGAGGCACACCACCACCACCAAACGAAGTCAAACAATTTGGTAAAGATATTGGTAAACAATTAATAGCAAAAGCGATAGACCAACTAGTATTTCCAAAAGACGACACACAACAACCACATGAAGAAACAAGAACACAAAAAGCAACAACAGGCACACCAAACACATGCACAAACTGCGCATTACAAGGCAAAGAATATGGTGAACTTCAAGGCAAATGCAGAGAATGTATTACAGTTGCAGGAATAGAAACAGCTGCAGCAGACGCAGCAAACACAATTACAGAAACAATAAACAATATTGAACCAGATGAACCAGCAGAAGTAGCAGACGTTACAGGTTTAGAATCAACAACAGGCGAAGCAATACTTAACCCAAAACTAAAAGGAATATTAGTAGATGCTTCACAATTTGACACAAGAGGATTTAAATTTACACACTGGAATAGAGCATCATTAACAACAAAGAATTTCTATAAACCAGAAAGAGACTTATTACAATATTATGAAGCAGGCCCAGCAGTCATAAGCACATTAGGACCTGGTGAAAAAAAGAACATGTTCTTGTTAAAAGGGCAAGGCAATGATGACCTAGAAAACTTAGATGGTTTTACATACAAGATAGACAAAGACGGAACAACAAGAATCTTAACAACAAACCCAAGAGGAGCACTTGTACAAGATGAAGATGAACAAACAGTATGGTTGAACAGAGGCGATACAATCTATAAAAACGAAATCTTTACAACAAACACAGAAATAATTTCAGCTGACCATGCAGTCAAGATAAGACCAACACAAAAAACAAAAAAACTTGAATACATTAATGTAAAACTAGGTGACAGAGCTCCTGTTAAAAAGAAAAGCATCGGCATAACAAAAGATAAAATATTCACAAGATCTATTGATTCAAAGATTTATTTTATATCGCCTGACAACAGACACTTTACAATACAAACAATTGGTAACAGCATTGCTGGAAGATATGAACCTCATAATAAAGACGCAGAAATACCAGTAGAATACCAAATAGAAACAGACACTAATTACAAATATTCACTTACAAAAGGTTCAACAATAGTCAAAGACAAAAATAATAAAATTATCCAAGACTCAACAGAGCATGATGTAGAAACATTGAGCAATTATCAACAAAAAATGCTTGAACTAAGAAAAAAATGAAAAGAAAAACATTATTTATAATATCATTGATATATAGCATATTATTACTTTTAGGATCAATATATCATTTAATTATTGGTTTTATAATGTCTATGATGGGTTCAGGAGGTCTTATATTAGGAATAATTGAATTTATAATTGCAGTGTTAGTATTTATAGGAGCAATAGGTATAAAAAACAATAAAAAATATGGAAAGATTTTGTTAATAATAACAGGAATAATAACATCACCTTTAGGACTTATAATTCTTATACCTTTAATAATTGGTATAGAGGATTAAGCCAAAGTCAAACCTTCACAAATATATTTATCAGATTTCTTAAACTTATTTTCTTTAATCTTTTCATAAACATTTTTCAATGCATTCTTAGCATCAGAAGTTTGCGCTTTTAAAACAATCAATAAAGCAATCAAATCATGATAATATCTCATTTCTTTTGCATTCTTAGCAAAAGAAGCAATTGCAATCTTTACTTTATACTTTTTACAAAACCGAATATTTTGTATTATTCTGCCTAACAATCTAGACCTTTTAAAATTACTAACATTAAGCAAAGAACCAAAACTAAAACAAACAATCTTTCCATGCTTTTTAGCTAACTTACACAATACCTGATCTAAACCAGAATTAACAAAATGTGTATGATCTTTTTTATTATTAAGCTCTAAATTAAACACAAGATCAATTTTCTTATCTTCAAACACTTTTCTTATAACACCACTGTCTTTAGAACTACAATCAAAAACATTAAGAATAGATTTTTTTCCACCAATTAAACCAACAAAAAGCTTTATCTTTGTCATGCCACACAAAGAACTAACAATTTTAATTCCTTTATCATAATCATCATACAAAAGACATAAATCAGAATAACCTAATTTTTCAGCCATAGCTATAAAACTCTTTTCATTATTCCTAGGTATTACAATATCTATATACATATATCTAATAAATCCTATATAATATATAAAAGTTAACCAAAAACTATTTAAAACACCACATCAACCTAAAACAAAATGATAAATATAAAAGAACATATTGATAAAGGATATATCCATGTAAGGGTCATATTAGAAGTAATGGGAAAACCCCAAGAACACGTAGAACAAGCAATAAACAAATATATTGAAAAGATTGACAAAGAACAAAAAACAATTATCACAAAAAAGTTCATATCACAAGCAAAAAAACTAGAAAACGCAGAATTATTCAGTTTATTTGCAGAGCTAGAATTACTTGTAAAAGGATTCCAATCATTGATAGACTTTTGTTTTAATTACATGCCATCATCAATAGAAATCTATGAACCAAACAAGATACACGTAGATGCAAGCAAGATGTCAACATTATTCAATGATTTCCAAGAAAAGCTTCATAAAGCTGATTTATTAACAAAAACAACATTACAACAAAATGTAATACTTACAAAAAACCTTGATGGAATGATAAGAAATGCATTGTTTATATTACTAAGAGAAAAAGGAATGAAATTAGAAGAAGTATCTAAGATGATGGGACTAACACCTAAAGACATGGAAAAATATTTAGATAAGTTTATTAAAGAAAACAAGATAAGAAAGATAGGAGATAAATATTTTGTTGAATTTTAAAGATGGAAGAAAACATAAAAAAAGTTGAAGCAGTATTATTCTCAGTAGGTAAAAAGATCAAGCTAGAAGAATTATCAAGATTAACAGAAGTAACTAACATGGATGATCTAAAAAGCATTCTTTACCAGCTTCAAGAAGAATATGAAAAAAAACAAGGTTCTTTGATGTTAATAGAAGAAGGCGATTCATGGAAATTAACAGTCAGAGAAAAATTCATGCCACTTGTAAGAAATATTGTTACAGACACAGAACTGAGCAAAACAATAATGGAAACATTGGCAGTCATTGCATGGAAATATCCTATTCTACAAAGCGACGTCATAAAGATAAGAACTAACAAAGCATATGACCACTTAAAAGAATTAGAAGAAAGTGGTTTTATATCTAGGACAAAGTTTGGCAGAACTAACAAAATAAGATTAACAGACAGATTCTTTGCATACTTTGACTTGCCAAATGACAGAGAAAAAACACAGAACAAGTTTGAAAAATTATTACCTGAACGAGTTAAAAAGAAAATTGAAAAAATTCAAAGAGATATAAGAAACAAGGAAAAAGAATTAACACAAAGAAAAGAAAAAATAAAAAAATACGAAGAAATAAGAAAACAAGAAAAGGAAGAACAAGATAAGATCGACAAAGGTGATATTGGTTTGGATGAAGAAGGAAAAGAGGAAAATACAGATGAAAACAAACTCACTAACGTTCGTAGCTTTCATTCTGAAAGCAATGAGAAGGAGGAAAATTCAGAATGAAAACACTACTCCTTAAATGCCCAAAATGCAAGAACAATATGAAGTATCAATCTAGAGACATATCTCTGACAAACAAATCAAAGAAATGCGTGTATTGTGGCAGGTCATTCAGAGTTTTAGATAGGATAATAAAAAAAGTCTAAAAATCAAGCCAATTCTAAACCTTATTAACCAAAATAAAGCTCATTCTAATTTCCCTAAAACCCACAATTCAGCAAATACAGGCTCCCTATCCCCTAAATACAAACATAAGACTTATAAAGTAAGAAATTTTCCAATTACTGTAGAAATTCGTTCTTAAAACAAGACAAAACAAAAATGGATAAAAAAGAATCTAATGAAAATCCTGAAGAAAACAAAAAAGAAAGAATCATTGCAAGAGTCATAGAAGAAGAAATGAAAGAATCTTACCTAAGCTATGCAATGAGTGTCATAGTTAGCAGAGCTCTTCCAGATGTAAGAGACGGTTTAAAACCTGTTCACAGAAGAATTCTTTTTGCAATGCATGAAATGGGTATGTACCCAAATAAACCATTTAAAAAATCAGCAAGAATAGTTGGTGAAGTTTTAGGTAAGTTTCATCCGCACGGTGACACAGCTGTATATGATTCAATGGTCAGAATGGCTCAACCATGGTCACTTAGATATCCATTGATATCAGGCCAAGGTAACTTTGGATCAGTTGACGGCGACAGTGCAGCAGCAATGAGATATACAGAAGCAAGATTATCAAAAATATCAACAGAACTTTTGACAGATATTGAAAAAGAAACAGTTGATTTCCAACCTAATTTTGACGCATCATTAAAAGAACCAATTGTTCTACCGAGTAAAATTCCTAACTTATTACTAAACGGCTCTTCAGGAATCGCAGTAGGAATGGCAACTAATATTCCTCCGCATAATTTAACAGAAACATGTGATGCAATAATTTATGTAATAGATAATCCTGATTGTAAAATAACAGACGTCATGAATTTTATCCGAGGTCCTGATTTTCCTACAGGTGGAATAATCATAGGTAAAACAGGAATACACAATGCATATTTAACAGGAAGAGGAAAAATTACAATAAGAGGTAAAACATCGATAGAAGAAGTAAAAGATAGAAAAAGAATAATTATAACAGAAATTCCATATCAATTAAACAAATCAAGTTTAATAGAAGAAATTGCTGACAGTGTAAAGAACAAAAAAATCACAGGAATAAGTGATATAAGAGACGAATCTGATAAACAAGGAATGAGAATTGTTATAATTCTTAAAAAAGACGCTAACAAAGACGTTGTTTTAAACCAATTATATAAAAAAACAAGATTACAAAGCACATTCGGAATCAACATGCTTGCTCTAGTAAAAAATGAACCAAAAACACTAAACTTAAAACAAACAATAACATATTTTATAGAACACAGAAAACAAGTCACAATAAGAAAAATAACTTTTGATCTAAAAAAAGCAGAACTAAGGGCGCACGTTTTAGAAGGATTGATTGTAGCTTTAAACAATATTGATAATGTTATAAAAAAGATAAAGGCAAGCAAAGATGTAAAACAAGCAACAACAACATTAACAAAAGACTATAAATTAACAAAGATACAAGCAAAAGCAATCCTAGATATGAAATTACAAAAATTAGCTTCTTTAGAACAAGAAAAAATAAAAACAGAGCACAAAGAATTATTAAAACTCATTAAAGAACTGAAAAGCATATTAGCAGACGAACAAAAAATACTTAACATAATCAAAGAAGAATTAACAAAAATAAAACAAACATATGGTGATGAAAGAAAAACAATTATTTCTGAAGAAGAAAAAAAGATCATAGAAATAGAAGACATGATTAAAGAAGAGGATATGATCATTACTGTAACTCATCAAGGATATATAAAAAGATTACCAATAGACACTTATAAAAAACAAAAACGCGGTGGTAAAGGAGTAATAGCAGCAACAACAAAAGACGAAGACTTTGTAAGTGATTTGTTTATTGCTTCAACACACTCATACATATTATTTTTTACAAACAAAGGCCAAGTACATTGGTTAAAGGTGTATGAAATACCAATAGGATCAAGACAAGCAAAAGGAAAAGCAATAATTAATTTATTAAAAATAAAAGATGAAAAAATAACAGCAACAGTGCCAGTAAGACAATTTAAACAAGGAGAATATCTAATAATGGCAACAAAGAGCGGAACCGTCAAAAAAGTAGACATAACAATGTTCCAAAAACCAAGAAAAGGGGGAATAAGGGCAATAACATTAGACAAAGATAATATTTTAATAAATGTCGTGAAAACCGATGGTAATAAACAAATATTATTAGCATCTGCAAATGGCATGGCTATAAGATTTAAAGAAACAAATCTAAGATCTATAGGAAGAACAGGAAAAGGAGTAAGAGGAATATATCTAAAAGGAGATGATAAAGTTATAGATGTTATTGTCGTTGACGATAAAAAGGATATATTAACAGTAACAGAAAATGGTTTTGGAAAAAGAACTAAGATAAATGAATACAGAATAATAAACCGTGGCGGTGTAGGGGTTATTAATATTAAAACTGATCAAAGAAATGGTAAAGTAATAGGTGTTACAGGTGTTGAGGAAAATGACGAAGTAATGTTTATTAGCAAGAAAGGTATAATGATAAGAACAGCAACCAAAGGAATATCGTGCATAGGTAGAAACACAAAAGGTGTTAGAGTCATGAGAATAGAACAAGATGATGAATTAGTTGCTGTCACAAAGATAATTAAAGAGGACAATAATGGTTAAATGTTTATTAATAACACATCCAGGAATTGAAGATATTTCTGCGTTAGAAGTTAAAGAAATAATAAAAAAGAAATGTGAAACAAAACAAAGCATTGCAATATTTGAAACAAAAGATTATAAAGATATAATAAAAATAGCATATAAAGCCCAAAGTATTACTAAAATATTAGTTCTATTAGACAAAATAAAGTTAAAACAATTAAAAGATGTGAATAAGTTAAAAATAAACCTAAAAGAATGGATAAATGCTAATACTTCGTTCAAGATAAAATGTAGAAGAAAAGGAAAACATGATTTTAAGAGTAAAGAAATAGAGGAAGAAGTAGGTGGTTTGATAATAGACAAATATAAATTAAAAGTTAATCTAACAAATCCTAACTTAATTATTTACGCATATGTTTATGATGATAACCTGTATTTAGGAATAGATATAACTGGTATTGACCTAAGTAAAAGAAGCTATAAGATATTTCATCATCCTAATTCATTAAAAGGAACTATTGCTTATACATTAGTAAGAATAGCAGGCTACAAACATAGTAAAAAAATGATAGATCCATTTTGTAATAATGGAACAATAATCCTAGAAGCGGGTTTATTTGCATCAAACTTTTCAGTAAGATATTTTGATAAAGAGAGATTTGCTTTTAAGAATCTTAAACCATTTTCAAATATAGATTTTGATGAATTATTTAAAGAAATTGATTCAAAGATTAAAAAACAAAAATTGAACCTGACTGGAAGTGAATCATTATTAAGACATGTTATTTCATGCAAAAAGAATGCAAAGATTGCAGGGATTGACAAACTAATAGAATTTAGAAGATATGATATTGAATGGCTTGATACTAAATTCAATAAAGAAGAGATAGACTCAATTGTAACAAAAATAATAGAACCTAATAGATTGCTAAATGAAAAGAAACTTGAAAAAATATACCAGGAATTCTTTTATCATGCAGAATTTGTTCTAAAAAAGAAGGGAAAAGTAATAATTATGTGCAAAAACAAAGAGTTAATTATTAAAAAGGCAAAAGAGTATAATTTAAAAACTAATATAAATAGAGAAATAACGATTGGTGATCAAAAGAACTATATTCTAGAAATAAAAAAATAATAGAAAATCAATATTTTATCTTATGCTTCTCTTTATACCATAATAAAACTATAAATTCTATTGCAAGCAACAAACCAAATTCACACAAAACACTTGCGAATTGTTTATTAAACATTGGTAAGAATGTTAGGAAAATATATGTAGGGACAGTAAATATAAACATACCAAACATACCCATATAAAATAATCTTTTTTCAAATTTAGATCTAACACTCGCAGTACCTAAGTAAAATAATATTACTGCTCCAACAATAAACAAAATATAATACAAAGAATAAAAACGATTTATTAAACCTAATTTAGGATATTGAACAAATATAGTCAAACATTTTGCAGATTCTTTATATAAAATATTGAAACATATAATAAAGAATATTGCTGGAGAATAAATTAAAATATGCCAATAATATGCTATCTTTTTTCTCCACATGATCAAAGCATAAGAAATACCTATTGCAGGAAGTAACGCAGTAATACTCATTGCAAAAATTGTAAACAATTTTAAACTTGTAATACATATAAGGAATTCATTTAATTGATACAGCCCTAGTAAAAAGGATATTAAAGCTATTATTTGAATCAATTTATCTTTAGGGTTCTTAAATAAGAAATACAGAGCTAGAAGAAACTCTATTACAAACGTTGACAATGAAATATATGGAGCAAAGCACATATATAAAAAAATGGATTAATAATATATAAAAGTTACTAAATAATTCATTGAATGAAATAATTAAAGTAAACAAACAATAGCTTAAAAAAACAGAAAAAGCAAGAACATAAAAAATAAAAAAATAAAAAAAATCAATACTTACGTTTCTTCTTTCCTGATGTAATCAAAGCCATAAACATAAAGATTACTACACCTAACAATATCACAAAACCACAAATATATAACGTCATTCTCAATGAATCATCTATTCTGAATGAATCTACTTTTTGTGTTTGATATTGTTCTAATAACTGCGCAGTAATCTTAGCTCTATCAATTTCATCTTGTTGCGCTGTTGGCTTTTTATCTTCATCTTTTTTAGCTGGTTCACAATCTTTAACAATTAAGTTAACTATCTTGTCGTCATCTTCTTCATCTTCGTCATAAAAGACCTTTACTGATATAGGATATGTCCTAGCATCTGTACCTTTTGGCACTTTAATAAAGAAGCTATGTTTAAACTCTGAATCATCATCAAATACGTCCTCTTCTAGGTCAGGTACTGATGTGTATCTTTCAGATATACCTAATTCTGAACTAACTACTTCTATTTCTACTTCTTCTTCCTCTTCTTGACCATAATTCTTTACTTCAACATCAAGATAAGTTGTTAGATCACAAGACAATTCTGAATCATCAAGTTCTGCTTCTATTATTCTTAAGTCATTATCTTCTTTTTCTATCTGAAGAGTTAATTGCCATTCTACAGTATGTTCTATACCATATCCATCTTTACCCTTAACTAAAACATTAACTTTATAGTCTCCCTCATTAATATCTAAAGGCAAATCAAACGTCAATGTTTCTTCTTCGTAATCTGTAGGATCTAATTCAAATGAACTTGTTTTTTCATCCAAATCCTTTTTCTTATCTTTCGCTATTTTCTTGATTTCTACTTCTATCTTAATTCTTTTTATTTCCTGGTCTTCATTATCATCGTCTTCGTAAAGATTCTTTACTTCAATGTTAAAGTCCATGTTAGTGTCTGGCCTAACATCATAAATTGTGTCACCATCTATTACACTATAATCATCGTCATCTGTTTCTATTTCTAAATTAGTTATTCTTAGTTTTGATTGAGGTGATTGATAAACATTTAATCCTGTTTCATCAACATCCTTAGCTGAGATATTAATAGCTGCCGCCAATGTTTTACTTATTAATTCCCTTGCTCCTATGTAAGATGTTACAAAGATTCTTTCTGAACCACTAGCAGGAATGTTAAATTCATCTATATAATTACTATAGCTTTCTGAACCACGCTTAATTGTAACATTCTTCCCTGAAACAGAAGTTATTGAAACAGCAACATCTTCTAAAGTTTGAGTTCCTGTATTTTGTATCAAAAACTCTTTAGTTTGTTGAGTTCCTCTTTCACCATCAAATACTATTTCTAGCTCACTTAAACTCATACCAAAAGCAGTTCCTTGGTCTTTTGCAGTAAATGATGTAAAGTGTTCCACCTCAAATACTAATATTCCTGAAGTCTTATCATATGACTTGATTATACAGAAATTACAAATCTTGCTAATTATGTTTGGATCTGTTGTAAATGCATCGTCATAATAAACAACAGGAACATCTAAACCTGGTGACTTCATAGTAATTGTAGCTGGTTTATCTAATGTTGGCAAATTATCAGTATTCAAAGCAACCAAATTATCTTCTATCTTTACATTACTATCAACATCCAAAACATCACTAAGATCTATTTCCTGATTTCCAAAATCAATGTTTCCCGAACCTTTAGATATTTCTACATCAGTTGCTTTATCAATACCTTCGCTATCATCAAAATCAATATCATTTTCTTCAGCAACAGGTTTATCTGCAACAATTACAGTCCATGATTCGTTTATACTCTGTCCGTCTACAACCATTGCAGTGACTTCATAAGTTGCAGGGTAGGTTGGCATAAATTTATATGAATATACATTTCCTTCGACACTTTCTTCATGTCCCCACATTATTGTAGTATTTTCTTGTGAAACAACATCAACATCCCATGATACAATCAGATCATCATCATCATCAACTGCAGTAATGCTAAAATCAACTGTACCTTCTTCACCAATAATCAACTCAGACTCAGAAGGTGTTCTTCCACTTACAATTGTAGTATCATCAACTTCTGTTACAGTTATCAAAACATTTTGTGATTCTGTTAAGCCTTTACTATCATTCAATGTGAATGTAACCATGTCACTACCAAACTTGTTTTCAATAGGTGTGAATGTTACTAAGTCAGTTGCAGCAACAATATCAACTGAAGCCAACAATGTTTCGTCTACACCATCAACACTCCATGTTAAACCAGTATCTGAATCTTCTAAATCATTTTCATATGTTGTTAGATCAATTACATGTAATGAATCTTCGCTAAATGTTATGTTTGCAATTGCTGGATCAATTGTTGGTGCTAAGTTAATGTGTGAAACAACAATATCAGCTGTTGTAATTGTTTCTTTATCACCATTTAAGTATGATATTCTTATATCAATTGGGTATGTTCCGTCCAATACTAATTCTGATATTTCAAACACATCACCATAAGATATACTATCATCAATTTCTAGCAAATCTAAACTTTCTGAAAAATTAATTTCTAATTCAGTGTTTTTAGCAGTAATTTGAATGTTTCTCTCATCTCTTACACCTAGATTAATCAAATCAAAAGTCAGAGCTATGTTTTCCCCACTATTTACAGATTCTTCAGATAATAAAACATTATCAACAAGTATTTTGTGTGTTTCTCTTTCAACACTTAACTGCCTTCCTTGATCAATCAAAGTGTATTCATTATCATCACCGTCTAAAATAGTATCAAATCCTATACCAAATAAATAATAATCTTCTTCTGCATCAATAGGAACGTCGAATTCAACAGTCTCAACATCACTTGTTGCTCCTGGTTGAAGATTTATATTAAACAAAGCCAATGTATCAGAATCAACAGGCAATCTATCAATACCAAAACCGCCATCAACAATATCTAATTCTTCATCTGTGAATAAATTTGTTAATTGGAATTGGAATGTTAATTTATCACCAGGTCTTACATCTTCAACTATTCCTTCCTCTTCTGTTGCTACACCATTAACTTTAATAAATTCAACAACCAAAGGATGCTTAACAGTTAGATTGAACTCTTGTTCATCACACTCATCTTTGTCATCGCAAACTTCAATAGTTATTCCATCATACAATCCAATATCTTCAGCACTTGGTGTCCACTCAACTAAACCTTCTTCATCAATTTCCATTTCTTCTGGTCCGCCTACATAATAATCTAGTTCACCATCATCTTCTGCAACAACTTGATAACTATACTTTCTATTAGCCAATACTTCTTCACCAGGTGTTGAAGTTATCTCTGGATCAACATTATATAATACATCAAATGAAAATTCAGTTGATTCTGCATTATTGCCATCTGAATCATTTACAAAGACTTTCCACATATGTGTTTGTTGGTCTTCGAATTCAGCAGTAAATGAAAATTCAGTTGTTGTGCCTAACAATGTAAACTCTTCCACACTATCATTTCTAGAATATACATAATATGTTACATCATCACCATCAGGATCTCCTTCTTCAAAATCATCTTCTAATTCCCATTCTAGATCAACACTCGTATCATTAACAGTATCTCCATTACCAGGGCTTACTAACACTGGCAAATATGGATCATCTGATACTGCATTAACAGTAACAATGATTGCATCATTATCACTTGCTTCACCATCGCTAGCAACAAATACTAAAGATGTTACACCATTAAAGTCTTCAACAGGTTCAATAGTTGCTTCTGTTCCATCAAATGAAACATCTAAGTAATCATTAGGAATTACAGAAAATTCTAAATCCTCATCAGCTGTTTCTTCATCACTAACCAAATCTGCCAAATCAAATGATTCGGTTGTATCTTCATCAATCTCAACATCTTGCAGACCTCCTAAAACAGGTGCATCATTAATTGGTACTAAAATAACAACTAAATCTTGGAAAACACTGCCTTCTGAATCAGTTACATTAACGGTGATTGTATCTTCAAGATCTTGTACTTTTGTTTCATCTTCATAAAGTAATGTTAACACATAACCATCTATTGATACATAATCTAAATGATCAGCATCAACATCAATAGTTAATGTTTCTTCTTCAACATTTGTTATAAAAGATTCTAAATCATATTCTTCAGCAACACTTTCATTAACATCAACTTCATCTAGTTCTGCTAACACAACAGAATCATGAACAGCTTCAATATTGATAGTAATTGTTTCTGTGTCACTTGCTTCATCAAGATCAGTAGCAGTTACATCAAATGTTGTTTGGCCGTTAGCATCCTCAACAAGATCAAAACTTAAAACAAAACCATCTCCCAATCTATCAATACTAACATCTAATAACATTTCATCATCAACAGTTTCTTGATCAACTGTCAAAGTAAGATCTGTTTTTTCATCATCAACATCAGATACATTTTCAGTAAGAGAAACTAATTCAGATATATCCTCAATAATTGATATTTCCATATTCTCATCCAATTCGGGTGCATCATTAACAGCTTCAACAGTTATTGTAAAACTATCAGTCTCACAATCATTTTCCATTCCACTATCATCACACACTTCAACACTAACATCATATTCTCCTTCCTGATTATTAACAGGTGTCCATGTAAATTCATTAGTTTCTGAATTAAACTCTAGACCAGTAGCGTCTACATCAATATCAGGAGTAACAGTTAAATCATCTACTTCATCATCATCACTCACACTAATTTGATAACTAAATGGTTCATCTTCTGTTGCTTCTTGATTTTCCAAAGCAGTATCAAACACAGGCTCTGAGTTCATAGTAATGCTAACTGATTCTGTATCATTTAGATTTTCAGAAGGATCTTCACAATAAAAGTTTATTGTTGTTGAATGTTCTGTTAAATCAATTGTTAAACTACCTTCCGTATTCTCTTCAAACAATGTAACCTTTGTTTGACCAGCATCTAAACTATATTCGCAATCAACTGTTTCAGTTGCAGTAACACTAAGTTCAACTTCATTAGTTTCCAAGAATTCATCAGCAGTTGGTGTATTTATTGCAACACTTGGAATAGTTTCATCTTTAACTTCAAATGAATCTAATACTTCATTATTAACATTTTCCTCAGTATCATTTGCATAAAATGTAACAGTGTATTCATCATAGATTAAATCAGGAATGCTTACAGCATAAGTTGAACCTGTATCTAATTCCATTTCATAATACACACCTTCAATAATAGCATAAACTTTTGCAACACCAGATCCAGGCGAATCTGTTACATCAACACTTATATCAACACTCTCACCCCATTCTGTAATTTCTTCTATAACTGAGTTTTCCACACTCGGTGCAACAGTATCTTCAACAACCACAGTATCAGTTTCATCATTATTCATGTTTCCGTATTGATCCATTGCAATGAACTGAATATCATAATCATCTATTTCAAAATCAGAAATTGAAACAACAAAAGTTCCTTCTGTTTCATCATCGTTCATATCATAATCTTCTCCATCAATCACAGCATAAACAGCAATAATAGATGATTCATCACTAACATCAGCACTAAGCTCTACATCTGCATCATATTCCACATTAGGAGTTAAGACATTAGTAATAACTGGTTCAACACTATCTTCTATTTCAAAAGAATCTGTTATACTATCATTAACATTCTCAGCACTATCATTTGCAAAGAATGAAATATCATAATCTTCAACACCTAATTCTCTATTATCTTTTGAAGTTGAGAATGTTTTTAAGTAAGTTGTTCCTGTTTCTAAACTCATTTCATAATAATAATCATCAACAATAACAAAAACATCTTCTAAATTATTATCAACAACATCAACTCTTATTTCCACATCGTCTCCTAGTTCAATTATTGATTCAACTTGTGAATTATCAACAGCAGGTACAATTGTATCAATTGTAAATGTTACTGATTCTGAATCAGTATTATCTGCCCTATCAACACAATAAACATCAACTGTTTTTTCTCCATCAGAACCAAATTCTATTGTATCAGAACCTTCATCAGAACCTTCAATCAAAGTTACATTATTTAAACCAGAATCTATTGAATAATCACAATCAACAGTTTCAGTAACATCAACATCTAATGAAATTGACTGAGTTGTTTTATAACCAGTAGTTGGTGTATTAATAGTAATCTCTGGATCTTCATCATCTATTGTAAATGTTATATCAGCTACTGCGATATTACCTGCTTCATCTAATGAAGTAACAGAGAAAAAAGGAAAATCTTCATCATCCAGAGTAATAATACCACTCCAATAATTAGTATCACCTTCTTTACTTAATACTTCTTCACTTTCTGTTGTAACAGAAAAAAGATTATCTTCAATTATACTAACATTCATTATAACTTGAGTTCCATCTTGTACATAGTCATCTGAAAAAGGTGTTGCTCCATCAAAAGTAATTACAGGAGATACATCATCAATTGTAAATGTAAGACTATCATCAGTATCAGTATTACCTGCAAGATCAGTTGCTACAATATTAAGAGGACTACTCAAGTCACTAAGAGTTAGACTAGCACTCCAATAATTAGTATCACCTTCTTTACTAAGATCTTCACCATCAGCAGTCACAGTATCAAGATTAGCATCAGTAACACTAACATTAAGAACAACACTATCATCTGTCTTAACAATATTATCTTCTAGATCAGGTGTACCAATTTCAGGATCAGCATCATCGATTGTAAATGTAAGACTATCATCAGTATCAGTATTACCTGCAAGATCAGTTGCTACAATATTAAGAGGACTACTCAAGTCACTAAGAGTTAGACTAGCACTCCAATAATTAGTATCACCTTCTTTACTAAGATCTTCACCATCAGCAGTCACAGTATCAAGATTAGCATCAGTAACACTAACATTAAGAACAACACTATCATCTGTCTTAACAATATTATCTTCTAGATCAGGTGTACCAATTTCAGGATCAACTTCATCATTAATACTATTAATAGCTCCAGGTGTTCCATCTTCAGAAGTACTTTCAGCCCAATTATTATAATCAAAATTATATCTTTCAATAGAATAACCTTCAGCAGCCAAATCAGTGTAAGCTAATTCAGCAGTGATAGTTGTATTTGTTAGAGTAATTGTTTCACCAGTATTACTTAAACCTAAATCACACATTGCACCAGCATCAACACGGAAAGCCAATGCATCAGCATCAACTAAAAAAGCATCATAAACAGTTGTTCCAGGATCACCATCAGTAATAAGAGCATATCCTCCTGATTGTAAAACAAAATCATTTTCAGAATAAACAACATCATCTGTATCATTGTAATAACCTGTCAGAAGATCATCACCACACAAAGTAAAATCAGACAGATTTAAATCATTAGGACCAGAATTATAAATCTCAATCCACTCTTCTGTAGCTTCAGTTACAGGATCATACATAACTTCACTTATGTACAAATCACCAACAACCAAACCACCACACATAACCAAACTTAGAACTAATATAATTAAACTTATCACCTTTTTCATTTTATCTCATCCCCCATTTTGTTTAAAAATATATTTATATATCAAAATATTGATATTTATTAAAAATCCCCTTTTTATTTCGGAAAAATCCTATTACTATTCTCGAATAAAAACAGGTTATATAAAGATTTCTATAGTTACAAACATCATTATAAAATTCATATTATTTATTATATATATTATAGAGAATATACTAAATTAAGAGATATGAATTAAAAAAATAAGAAATAAAAAAAATATAATTAAATAAAAAATTTAACAACAAGTAATATCAAGATTGCCAATAACAACACTGCAACAATTACTAGTAAAACAACATAAGCAGTTGAATCTGTAAATCCTTTGTCATCAATTATAACTTGTCCTGCCCCTGTTCCTTCTGTTGAAGTTCCTTGATCTGTTTGATCTTGTTGTCCACCTGTTTGTGTTTGATCATCGCTTGAATCATCACTTGAATCGTCTGTTGAATCATCTTGGCCAGCCAAAGCTTTAACAGTTAATTCTGTTTCAGCATAATCACTTTCTGTATCTGTATCATAATATGATTTGACTTTAAACTTGTAAGTTCCTGCTTTAAATGATTCCTTTACTTCGAACTCAAAAGTATCACTGAATTTATGCTTTTTATTAGATAGATCTTGTTTTAGATCATGTATGTCGTCTTTTGTGTAAACCTTACTTATTTCTAACTCTTCGCACACAATTTCTAATTCAGCTTCATCTTCTTTATTTGCTCCTAAGTTTCTTATTTCAAAATCTAGTCTTGCTCTATCTCCTTGATAAACAACTGGATTTTCAAATTTCAGTTTATTGATTTCAACAAAATGATCTCTTTTCTTTACTTCTAATGTTGCTGTCCACTCAAGCTTATGTGATGCTCCATTAGTATCTTCTCCATCAATAGTAATTATAACATTATAATTATCTTCATCAGCTTCTTCTGGAACAGTAAATTTAATTTCTACTGTTTCTGATTCATCTCCAGCTTCAAGATCATCTATTGACTCTGATTCTTTTTCATCTTTACCATCATCAACTCTATCTAGAATTATTTCAGCATCAATATTTCTTATTTTGATGTCTTTTTCTTCTGTTTTAGTATCTGAAAAAATACTTTTAACTTCTAATGAAAATTCAAGATCACTTCCAGGTAAAACTTCATAAATTTTTCCACCACTATTAAAAGAATCTTCAACATCTGTTTCTATATCATCATTATCAGGTGAATCATAGACAACATCTATTCTATTATCAACCATTTCAAGCATTGATTTTGTGTTTAGATTTAAACCAACTGATTTATCATCAAGACCTGTTGCAGCAATTGTAATTGATCCAATTGAAATTATTCCTGAATCTTGTGATGTTGGTACAGTTGCTTTAACTTGAATTTCTGCGCTTCCGCCTTTTTCTAATGAGAAAGCAGGTATTGAATCTGCAAATTCTGAACTTCCTTTCTTAAACTTAACAGCATAAGGATTATTTAATCCTGCTACAGAACTTACTGTTATTCCTTCAACTTTTTCATCCCCATCATTTTCTATTGTAAAAGCAAGAGCTGGAGTTTCAATACCCCTGCTTTGACTAGCTCCACCTAATGTAACAACTCCTTCAGATGTTTTTAATGATTTTCTTGATTCTCTTACATTAATTTCTAAAGGTACTGTTTTTGTTTTACCATCAGCATATGTAAATATAATATTTTCGCCAGTATATTTACCTTCTTGTTGACTAGTCGGAACTGTTAATGAAACAGTTGCAGTAACTTCTCCTAAATATCCTACACTTGTACTAGTTAATGATATAGCCATACCAGAAACATCTAATGTCGCGCCTTCTGCACTTGTCAGAGCATTTGGTTTTTGTATATCTGTAATTGAAAACTCTTTATTTCCTGTATTAGTTAATTTAAATGTAGTTGAATAAGATTTACCTATTAACACATCATTAAGAACAAAGTCAGGAACAGTCATTTCATATCTTATAGGTACGCTAAATGAAAAACCTTGAGTTGCTTCTAAAGCAGTAGGTGTTGTTGTAGAAACTTTAACAACCCCATCATAAGTTCCTGGATATGTTTTAACAGGAACATTAACACTCATTGTTACGTCTTGAGTTGCACCAAATGCCAATGATGTAATTGGATTTGGATCAAAAGTTGCACCTGTTACTTTTTTATTAGTATCTGCTTGATTTTCAAAAGGAGTACTTAATTGTATAGCAACACTTGTTAATGGATCTCCTTCTGTTGCAGAATTTCCTACTTGAAATGTTTTTGTATTGCTTGAATCATCTGCAATATCACCAAGATCTGTACTATCTCCTGGGTTTATTGTTAAAGCTGCATTAACTGAAAATGCTAATGCAAATAAAATTACAAACAAAAACAATGTTTTTATTAATACACTTTTATTTAATTTCATTTTGATATCACCATGTCTAGTTTTAAAGATTATAACTTTATAGAGCCTCTAGAGCTCGAATTCCAACACCCCTAATTTTTGCTTTAATTATTCATGAGTAGTCACAAACAGTATATAAAGCTTATGATTCTACAAAACATATATTCAAGTATATAAGTCATTATATATAAATATTGAACTCTAAGCCTTTGAAATGGCAAATATAGCATTTTCAAGCATTATAGGAGATTTTGTATTAGATGAAAGATCAAAAAAGATTAAAAAGAAAAAACTAAAAAAAACAGAAAAATGCAAAAAAACACTTGAAACCAGTAAAAAAAGGCAATTTTTACTTTATTTGAGGAATAAAGACTATTTCAGACTATTTATCTCGAAAAATAAAGAAATAACAAAAAATAAAATAATAAAAAGCATAAATAATGAAAATCTTATAATTCAAACAATAAACAACATAGAAGAAATAGAAAAATGCATAAACATGCTTTCAAAAAGACTTAGAGAATGGTTTTCTCTTCATTTACCAGAATTAGATAAAAAAACAGAAAAACACGAAAAATACGCAGAACTTATTATAAGAAAAAATAAATCAGACTTATTAAAACAATTAAAAACAAATAAACAACAATGTCTTGGCAAAGACCTTGATAAAAAACATTTAAATGAAATTAAATTCTTAGCAGGTGAAATATCAAACTTATTCAAATTAAAGAAAAAACATGAAAAATATCTTGAAGACCTAATCAAACAATGCATGCCAAATACTCAAAAAGTAGCAGGAACATTAATATCTGCAAAATTACTTTCACACGCAGGATCTCTTCTTAGATTGATAGAATTCCCATCATCAACAATACAATTATTAGGTGCAGAAAAAGCATTGTTCAGACATCTAAAAACAGGTGCTCGTTGCCCAAAACATGGATTGATTGTTTCACACGAATTAGTTGTAAGAGCAAAAAATAAAGGAAAGATGGCAAGAATTTTGGCTGACAAAATATCAATTGCTGCAAAGGTTGATTATTTTAAAGGAGATTTTATTGGGGATGAGTTAAGAGAAAAATTAAACAAACTAAAAATATGAAACAAACAAAATATCCAAAAATATTCGAAGACAAAGGAAGATTATACACGACTAACTTAGTCAAAGGTGTAAAAGTTTATGGAGAAAGATTAGCAAAAGAAAAAGGAATTGAATACAGACAATGGGATACAAGAAGAAGTAAATTAGGAGCAGCAGTAAAAAAAGGAATAAAACAATTAGGATTTAAGCCAGGAAATGTAGTATTATATTTAGGAAGTGCATCAGGAACAACAACATCGCACGTATCAGATATTATAGGACTAGGCGGACTTATTTATGCAGTTGAATTTGCACCAAGAGTTATGCGTGATCTTATGTTTGTGTGCAATGATAGAAAGAATATTGCACCTATTTTGGCAGATGCTAATAAGCCGCAAGATTATGAAGATAAGATGTGCATGGTGGATTTTGTATTCCAAGACATTGCACAAAAAAACCAAGCAGACATTTTTTTAAAAAATTGTGAACTATTTCTAAAAGATGAAGGTTTAGCAATGATTGCTGTCAAATCAAGAAGCATTGACATTACAAAAAAACCAAGACAAATTTACAAAGAAGTAGAAAATAAATTAAAACAAAGCATGGAAATTCTTGATTTCAAAACATTAGATCCATTTGAAAAAGATCACTGTATTTTTCTATGTAAAAGAAAATAAACACAAAACCAAATAATTTTCAAGATTAATATGAAAAGATTTAAATATTATCTATATATTACTAATTACTATGATAAACACAATTTATTTAGGATGTTGTTGTTGTTAGAATTCTTTCATTGTTTTAGTTTTTAATCCATAATCATTCAAGATTATTATGATTATTCTGGAAGTGTGGCCAAGCGGCTAAGGCAAGAGGCTGCAACCCTCTGATCCTGGGTTCGAGTCCCAGCACTTCCTTCTCAAAAACTAAGACAATAATGAAAGACATAACAAAACAAAGAAGAAAATACAAGATTAAAAAAAACAAACCAAAATAATAAATCAAATAGATTTGATTAGAACAAAATAAAAACAAACAATATAGGAGGCGAACAAATATGTATGCAAAACTTGTTTTGCATGCTACGAATGAGATGGAGGCGAATGAGTATGAAAAATAATATATTACACACAATCGGGGACACACCCCTTGTTAGGATAAACAAATTAAATCCTAACAAAAATGTAAAGATTTATGCAAAGGTTGAAGGATTTAATCCAACCGGAAGTATCAAAGATAGGATTGCATTAAAAATGATACAACAAGCAGAAGCAGAAGGGACATTAACAAAAGATAAAACAATAATAGAAGCAACATCAGGCAACACAGGAATAGGATTGGCAATGATTGGAACAGTAAAAGGCTATAAAGTTGAGATTGTTATGAGTAGTGCTGTTTCAGTTGAAAGAAGAAAAATAATAAAAGCATTTGGAGCAAAAGTAACCCTGACAGATCCAAGTCAAGGAACAGATGGTGCAATAAAAAAAGTAAAAGATTTGGTGGAAAGATTTCCTGATAAATATTTTACTACAGACCAATACACAAACAAATACAATAAGATTGCACACTACAAAACTACGGCAGAAGAGATTTGGAAACAAACAGGTGGTGAAATTGATTATTTTGTTTCAGCATTAGGAACATCAGGAACAATAATGGGTGTTGGTTTAGCATTAAAAGAAAACAATCCTAACATAAAGATTGTCGAAGCACATCCTGTGAAAGGACACTATATCCAAGGCTTAAAAAACATGGAAGAAGCAATTGTGCCTGCAATCTATGATCCATCAAAAATAGATGAATCAATAATGATAGAAACAGAAGACGCATTTGAAATGACTAGACAAATTGTAAAACAAGAAGGAATCTTTGTAGGAATGAGTAGTGGAGCAGCACTCTTAGCAGCAATAGAAATAGCAAAAAAAATAGACAAAGGTACAATAGTTGTTATATTTCCAGACAGAGGAGAAAAGTATTTAAGTACAGACCTATTTAATGCATAAAGTACAAAAGCTGATTAAGATGATAAAAGGAAAATTAGTATTATATAATACTATGTCAAGGAAGAAAGAATTATTTGAACCAATTGTGTCAGGTGAAGTAGGATTTTATGCATGTGGTCCTACTGTTTATTGGTACCAGCACATTGGTAATCTAAGGACTTATGTATTCAATGACATACTTAGAAGAGTATTATTATATAATGGATATAAAGTAAAACAAGTCATGAATGTTACAGATGTTGGCCACCTTACCAGTGATGAAGACACTGGTGAAGACAAGATGGAAAAAGCAGCTGCAAAAGAAGGTAAAAAAGCACAAGATATTGCTAATTATTACTGGAAAATATTTAGACAAGATTTTAGAAAACTAAATATTATTGAACCAGATATTTGGTGTAAAGCAACAGAATACATACAAGAACAGATAAATATGTTAAAAGTCCTTGAAAAAAAAGGTTTTACATATAAAACATCAGATGGTATTTACTTTGACACATCTAAGCTAGATGATTATGGTAAATTAGCAGGAACAAAAACAGAAGAACAAGAAGCTGGTCAAAGAATTGACATGAAAGAAAAAAGAAATAAAACAGACTTTGCTTTATGGAAATTTTCAGAAGAACCAGGTAAAAGACAACAAGAATGGGATTCGCCATGGGGAATTGGTTATCCTGGTTGGCATCTTGAATGTTCAGCAATGGCTGCAAAACATCTTGGAAAACAATTTGATATCCATACTGGTGGCGAAGAACACATACCTATTCATCACACCAATGAGATAGCGCAATCTGAAGCTACGTTTGGTAAAAAACCATGGGTAAAATATTGGATACATACTAGATGGTTATTGTTTAAGAATGAAAAGATGGCAAAGAGTAAAGGAGAGATTTACACAATATCTGCTTTAGAAGAAAAAGGTTTTAATCCTCTTGCATATAGATATTTTACATTCACATGTATTTACAGAAAACAGTTGAACTTTGGATGGGATGAATTAAAAACAGCGCAAAAAGCTTATGACAGATTGAAGAATATAATAAGAGAAATAAAGAAAAATGAAAGTGATGACAAAGAAATAAATGAATTATATTTGACAAAATTTGAGCACGCAATTAATGATGATTTTAATATGCCGCAAGCACTAGCTGTTTTATGGGACTTAGTTAGAGACAAAGATGCTAAAGGTAAATTAAAGACAATTCAAGAAATGGAAAAAGTATTTGCTTTAGACTTGTTAGTAGAAGAAGAACAGGTTGAAGTTTCAGATGAAATAAAAAGATTAATTGACGAACGCGAAGAAGCAAGAAAAGACAAAGATTTTACAAAATCTGACAAGATAAGAGATGCACTAAAAGAAAAAGGAATTATTTTAGAAGATACCAAGGATGGTGTTAGGTGGAAGAAGGTTCAATCAAAAACATAATAAAAAACAGATTAAGCAACATCTTTTATAGTATCTGATGCTACACCAATGATGTGGCCAGTAATACAATCTAAATAACTCTCACAGTAAATCACAGAATCATCATCATCTAATTCACTAGAATAACTGGTAGTAGAATCATCGCTAACATAGCCAACAGGGAGAGCACACAAAAGCTGCAATCCTGGATGTATTGGTAGAGACCAACCACCTATCCTATTGTCACTCATTTCACTAATTGATTTTTTTTTAATAAGTTTCAAATAATCTTGAAAAAGTTTAGATTGGCCTTCTAATATAAATTCCCAAGCAGCTTCCCTAATTTTTTTTTCATTATATTGGTTTCTTCGAAGATTATATGCAACATCTGGGGAAAATACAAAGCCTTTTTCTTTTATAGCTTCATAAAGATCTTTACTTATTACAAGTGAGTGATGTGAAATACGCATTTCAGGATTTAATGAATGAATTAATTCTTTAACAATTGGATCTGAATACAAACCAATTACTACTTCTCCTGATTTATCTGGGTCTACAGTAGTTATGCAGGCAGTATCAATCTCATTATCTTGTAACAATTTACGATCATAATCATTTTTTCCATTAACTCGTTGATCAATTAAAAATTCAGGTGTTATTGGATTTCTAGGGACATCAATAACATTGTTATCCTGATCTTTACCAGTTAAAAGTAATATCATTTGCTCAATGTTCCTTCCAGAAAATGATTTTAATTTTATAATTCCTGATTCTGTTTTTTCTTGAAATATTAATTGTTTATTTTTCATAGTATTAGTGAGTAAGTAACACTAATTAATATACATTCTCTACAGGAAAAGTAGGAGTTGAATTTAAGAAAATGCGTCTGTTGTTGTCCTTTTAAAGTAGTAATAAACAGAAAGATTTATATACTAATTATACTATACTACTTTATATGACAAAACAAAACATTAATGTGGACAACAAGAGGGAACTAGTTAGTTTGCACTCTCGTGCTGATCGTCTTTGTTTCAGAGAAATTATTTCTTACTTTACTTAAATTTGCACAAGAAAGGTTAACAGCTAAACAAAAGGCTATTCTTAATATTCTAGTATATAATCCTGTATTAGCTAAAAAACCAGTTACTCAAGTAGTTGGAATTCTAAATAAAGAACTTAACAGTTCTCTTTCTACAATTTGGTTAAATCTTAACCAATTGAAACGAATCCAATTAGTTGATTATGGTTCATTCAAAAGTAAAGGAAGACCAATCAAACTTACTGAAATAGGAAAATTTTTAGCAAGAAATCTAAATAAGTCGGTGGGCTCAAAATATGGAGAAAAAGAAAAATGAGAAAATTAGAACAAAAATTAGGAAAAACAGTAAACATATTTTTTATGGGTCATAAATTGACAATGTAAAAGAAAAAAATGTAAAAAATTGAAACAGAAAAAACACCAAAGGTCATAGGATTATATTCAGCAGTAATTTAATTAATTTTTTATTTTTTCAACACAAAATAAACACGACGATTTCCCTTCCCCTTATTACTAGACTTAAGAAATTCAATTACACCTATTTCTTTAACATTCTTTACTTGTGTTCCACCATCAGGTTGTTTATCTAGATTAGGTAAGTCTACAATACGTAATTGTTTGATTGCAGGTGGAAGCACAGAAGCTAATTTTACCATATTTGGATCATTCATACACTCTTCACGATCCATATAATAAATCTTCACATCATGATCACCAGAAATATATTCATTAGACTTAACAATTGCTTGTTTCAACAATTCAGGATCATATTTCTCAATATTAAAATCAATCCTTGTCTGATCAATACCTATTTGGTTACCAGTGATCTTTGCACCATAATCTTTAAACAAAAACCCACACAAAACATGACAAGCAGTATGCATTCTCATCAATTTATGTCTACGATCCCAGTTCAATATACCTTTTACTTTATCTCCTACTTTTAAACCAGGCTTATCAATCTGTAAAGAAATATCATCGCCAAACTTCTTCGCATAAATTACATTATATTCAACATCACCACAGATTAATTTACCTTCATCATGTGGTTGTCCACCTGATTCACCATAAAACAAAGTTTTATCTAATACAACAAACTTATCATCTTTTACAGAAACAACTTGTGCTTCAAATTCTTTTTCATATGAATTGTCTAGATAGAGTAATTTAGTCATTTTTTATCAACCCCTTATTATTTTTGGTATTTTATCAAATTCGTCGCGCTTAAAAAAATCAACAGATTTTTGAAGAACAACATATAAATTATTTAATGCATTAATTGGGTTTTTAACTAGATTAACCCAAGCATAATTTCCTCCATAAATAGATTTTTTAACGAGTTTTGAAAAATAATCATCTTCACCATCTTCTGAAAAATCTTGATTAAATTCTCTTTCAATAAACACATCCTCGAGTTTTGCAAATCTTTCAAATTTAGTTAGAGTCGCGTCTAAAGCATCTGAAGGATAAATATCTCTTTCAGTCAATGCCAATGCCTTTTTAACTAATCCCCCATCTATTTGATACATAATTATAAAGAAAACATCATTGTATTTAACAATCAAATTATCATACTCTTCATCTTCACCACAAATTAATCTTATTGGTCCTTTTTGAACACTACACTTTGCTCTTTCTAACATATCAAAAAAATCTTTTGCATTCATTTTTTATTATTTTACTGAAAATTAAATAAAATTTATAAGCCTTTCTATCTAAAAGGTGAACAAATAGGCTCACCCTGAAAAAAATCTTTAAACTTTTCAAAAGCACTTGCTCTGCAACCGCCACAGATAAACTTATATGGACAAATTCCGCAAATTCCTTTTAATGTTCTATTTCTCAACTTATTAAACAATCCAGAATTATTCCAAAGATCATAGAAATCTTTTTCATAAACATTCCCTACAATCAAAGAGGACTTATCACAAGGCAATAAATTACCTTTAGGATCAATACAACAAATAGAAATTCCAGCACTACAACCTGCTAATATTTTAGAAAGGTCTTTGTATTTATTATAAATCTTATCAACCATTGGTTCAATAGTATTATACAAAGGATCTCTACATCTTATATTTATATTATTGGATCTATTAAACAATTCTAAAAAAATGCTTTTTAATAAATTCTTAGGTATCAAAGTATAATCATAATCATGTTTAAATCCTACAGGCCTATCTATAATATACTCAAACACATTCAGAGAAATGCAAAGATCGCAAATTTTAGGCAATTCATGAATGTTTTGTGGCATTGCTTTTGTTTTTAATGCTAAAGTAATGTTGGTTTTTACTATTTTTTTTATTAAATCAATTATTTTATCATATGAATTTGAACTATTTTTAATCAAATTATTGTGAGTGTCTTTTAACCCATTTAATTCAATTACCATTGCGTCTAACCCTATTTTATTCAATAAATCAACATCTTCAAAAGTTAATAAAGTTGCATTTGTTTCAAGAATTGAAAGAATACCATGATCTTTAGCAAATTTTATTAATTTAAGAATATCTTTTTTATATATTAAAGGCTCACCGCCTGTAAAAACAATTCTATGAATTGTCTTAGGATTTAAGTTTTTAATAAAATCTTTTGCTTTTTCTAAACCAAAACATCCTTTTTCAAAAGAGTTTAATGAAAATTTATACTCTATATTATTTTCATTTGTGTACTTAAAAAAAAGATATTCTATTTTATTTGATTTAATCTTTGTTTCAAACATTGAAAAAACAGTAAGGATCTTCTTCAAAAATGTCCCCTTTTAAAGAATAAGCCATAGCCCTACATCCTCCACACAAATTAATATATTTACAAAACTTACACTTTCCTTTTAAACAATCCCTTTTTCTCAATTTTTTGAACAAACTTGAATTATTCCAAATATCTGAAAAATAATCTTTTCTTATATTTCCTGCAAATTTTGGAACAAATCCACACGGAGAAACATTTCCTTTATTATCAATATTACAAATAGAAATTCCTGCCAAACAACCACCTAAAATTTCATCATTTAATTTATCTTTGTATTTATTTTCAATTTTTTCTTTGTATAAATAAGGAATTATTACGGGATCTCTGCTCATCATTTTAATTCCTTTTTTTTGTGCATAAACCCAAGCTTTATCAACAACTTCTTTATATTCCTCAGGCGCAACTAATAATTCTTTTTTATTAACTTTCATCTTACCAGCAGGAATATATCTTTTTAATGCAAACTCTTCAACACCTAACTCTTTTGTCAAATCAACCAAATATTTGTATTGATCCATGTTCCATTTCATAACAGTTAATTTAATTGTAACTTTTAAACCTTCATCAACTAAATATTTAATCGCATTAATTGCCTTTTCAAAAGTACCTTTTTTTCCCCTAATCTTATCGTGTATTTCTTCATTTCCATCTAAACTAATTACTATTCCCCCTAAATTTACTTTTTTCAATTTTTTTGCTATGTCTGAAGTTATCAAAGTACCATTAGAAGGCATATAAGTATTAATGCCTAATTCATGAGTATATTCTAATAAATCAAAAATTCCTTTTTTCAATAAAGGTTCTCCACCTGAAAAAACTATTCTTTCTGGTTTAAATCCTGAAATCTCTTTGATTACATCCCTTATTTCATTTATTGTTAGCTCATTTTTATCTTCAACACTGATTGAACCACAGTGCTTGCAATTTAAATTACATTTAGAAGTTAAATCTATTGAAACTAAAAGTAAAGGAAAATCATCAGATTTCATTATTCAATTCTCCGTATTCAAAATACTTAATTGACACTAACGTGACAGCTAAATTCATTAGCAATTATCTTTTTCCTTTGAATAGGCATTTGTAAAACAACAGTTTTAGAAGCATTCCCAGATAATTGTTTTTCCTTAGCTGTTATTTTTATGTCTTTTTTCATGATTCATCACCTAATAATCAAGATAAAACACTGTTTTAAAAGGATTTCCGCCTACATTTTGCAAATCTTCCGAATAAAGAAATAACTAAATCTCTATACCCAACTCAACAGGATAATTATTACAAGCAATGCTCACTTCTTGATCAAACACAATTGCATCAGCATGCGTTACAGCCTTAATATCTTCAATAACTTTCATCAAAGCTTCTCTGTGTTCTTGTTTTTCGCATTTAATCACTAACTTCTTAAGAGAGGCTTTCAAAGATAGTTTATTATCAGACTTAAACTTACGCACAGTGCTGATTACATCAAGTGCAACATCACCTGATAATTCTGCACCTTCATCTATCATAGATTCATCAACATTTGGCCATTTTGTTAAATGAATACTTTCTATTTTGATCTTATCTTTAAAATATGATTGATAAACATATTCAGTAATATAAGGCGTAAATGGTGAATAAAGTTTAAGAACATTTAACAAAACAGAGTACAAAGTAAATTGTGCACTTTTTCTTTCTTCAACACCGCGAGAATCAGGATTATAAAGACGGTCTTTTACAATTTCTAAATAATTATCACAAAATACTTGCCAAAAAAGTTTATCTGTTTCTAATCTTGGTCTAGAAAATCTAAATTTGTCCATTCTTTCTGTTGAAAATTTAATTAGTCTATTAAGTTTAGACAAAATCCATTTATCAAAAACCAGTAATTCTGGTTTGGATAAATCATAATCCTGCAAATGTATAAAACAAAACTTAGAAGCATTGAATAATTTAGTAATAGTCTTTTTACCAGCAACAACATCTTTCTCAGGAAATGGCAAATCTTCACCTAATTTACAACCGCCTGCCATAAAACGAAGCGCATCTGCAGAATATTTATTGATCATGACTTGAGGTTCAATAACATTACCTTTTGATTTAGACATTTTTTTCCCTTTTGGATCAAGCATCCAACCATTGATAAAACAATGATTCCATGGTTTAAGATTAAAATGTAACTTACTTTTTATAACAGTATTAAATAACCAAAAAGTTATAATGTCATGACCTTGTGGCCTTAGATTCATAGGATTTTTTCTAAGTTTTTCATAAATTGCATGATCTTTGAATAATTCAATTACCAATGTTGGTGTCAAAGAACTAGTAGCCCATGTGTTTATTATATCTTTTTCACCAATAAATTCAGAACAACCGCACTTAGGACACTTATCAACAGGTGGTTTATCCTCTAGAGGATCAACAGGAAGATCTTCTTCTTTAGCTAATATAACTTCATCACATTTTTTACAATACCAAACAGGAAAAGGAATGCCAAAAGGTAATTGTCGAGAAATACACCAATCCCATTGCAAACCATTTACCCAATTATCATATCTATTTTTCATGTGCTTAGGATGCCATCCTAATTCATTTCCCCAAGCAACCATCTTATCTTTAAGATCAAGATATTTTATAAACCACTGCTTAGAATGAATAAACTCAACAGTTGTGCCACATCTTTCATGCACATTAACAAAATGTTTTATTGGTTTTTGCCCTTTAAGCAGATCTTTGTTCTTAAGATCTTTAATAATTTCTTTTCTAGCATTTTCAATTTTCATGCCTTTATATTTTCCAGAGATTTCAGTCATCAAACCATTATTATTAATTGCTTCTTTAATAGGTAGTTTATGTGCTTTTTGCCATTCCATGTCGGCTTGATCACCAAAAGTACAACACATAACAATGCCTGTTCCTTTTTCAGGATCAGCTCTATGATCTTCTAAAATAGGAACTTCAAAATCAAACAAAGGAACTTTTGCTTTTTTGTCTTTAAGATTTTGGTAACGTTTATCATCAGGATGGAAAAAGATTGCAACACAAGCTGGCAGCAACTCTGGTCTAGTTGTTGCGATTATTAATTCTTTATTACCTACTTTAAACACAATATCATTAAAATGAGAACTTATTTCCTTGTCTTCACATTCAACTTGAGCAATAGCTGTTCTACATTTAGGACAAAATATAGCAGGGGCTTCTGCTCTATATTCTCTACCCATTTTATACAAATCAATAAAAGATTTTTGAGAGATTCTTTGACAATGAGGATCAATAGTAGAATAATTAACACTAAAATCACAACTAATTCCTAAACGTCTCCAGTCATTTGTATAACTTGGTTTTAATTCATTATTCAAAGTATCTAAACACAATTTTCTAAATTCTTTTCTACCTAAATCCTCTGCTCTTACTTTTTTCAAGTTTTCAATAAGCAATTTTGTTGGTAAACCATTATCATCTGTTCCAAATGGTTGTAAAACACTAAATCCTTTCATTCTTTTATATCTAGCAATGAAATCTTGTTGACTATTACCAAAAGCATGACCTAGATGCATCTTCCCACTAACAGTAGGAGGAGGTGTATCTATTACAAACAAGGGTTTTTTAGAATCAGGATCAAATTTATAGATTTGATTATCTTCCCAGAATTTCAATATTTTTGGTTCTTCCACTTGCGGATCATATTTCTTAGCCAGTTCCATAGTACTAATAGTAAGTAAAAGAGTATTTAAAAAGGTTATTGTTTAAAATAAGTACTTGAAAAGAACAAATAATCAATCAAGCAGCTTTAACTAATTTTCTTTTTTCAAGCATATCATTAAATATATAAACAATCATACCAAGATTTTCATGCTTTACACCAGAAAGTTTTAAAGTTTCTTGGTCAATTGGTTTTTCCTTGCTCCACAAACTTGCAATTATTTTCAAATATTTTCCTTCAACTCCTTCCTTCTTCAACAAACCCATCGGAGATTTTGATTTTTTCTTTCTTTGTTTATGAACAGCTTCCTCTTCAGCAGTTTCAATAAATTCACCCTCAATAGTTAAACCACTAAAGATTATTCTTTTCTTATTTTCTAATTTATTAAATAAAGATTTCAGATTAAAAGCACTAATTTGTCTTTCTTTTGCAAAAGTTAAATTTGTTTTTAAATCAGCAGGAACAATCATAGTATCGCTTACAAAGACGTAATCAGGCACACACAAACCCTGCGCTCTTTTATTTGCAGCTTTTTTAAAACTGTTATCTTCGTCTAAAGGGATCATAATACCATTTTCACCTATTTCTGCAGAGATTTTTTTTGTGAGATTATTTATTTCATCTCTTTGCATTTCTTCAAATAATTCTTGAATTTTCTCTTCAAATTTACTACCTATAAAAGTGCTAAAAGGGTTAAAGCTAGTGCTCCTACAAAAAGCTGTTAAATTATTAAATTCAGACCTGAAAAAAATATTAGGTGACTTTTCTTTGATTATCTTTTTAGCAAATTTAAAAAGAGCATAAATATTCATCTTAATATTCTTTTTTGCAGCGAGTTCTATAAACCTGTTTAAAAGGGAACGAAGATTTCTTTTTATATAACTTGCATGACCCCTTTTATACAAAGGATTTATTTTTTCAAGAAAATTTATTTTTTTATAATAAACATAATAAGAAGCACCCAAAAAATAAGAAATCTTTGCACCAATTTTAAATTTTTCATAATTCAACCGATCAAAACCTTCAAAGATCTGAAAAAAATCTCTTACAGTATGATAAAGAACTTTATAATCTCTTTTAAAAATGTCAATAATAGACATACTAGTAAGAATTTTCGGAAAATGTTTTTGTCTATTTATATAATCATCAGGACAAATAAAGAATCCATCATGATAACTCAAATTAATCATAGAACCATCATCTACTTTTAAGTATTTAAGGAGTTTCTTATTATCCCTTTTAAAATGATCCCAAGTCAAAATAAACATATTATAATATTTTAAAAAAAAGATATATATAAAACTTTCTATAATATGTAAATCAATAAAAAATGAACTAGAAAACAATAATCTTAATAAATCCTTAAATATTCCTTGAATCATGCCAAACCAACCATGGACTAAAAAATATCAACCAAAAAATTCTAAAGAGATATTTGGTCAGAATAAAGCAATTGAAAAACTAAAATTTTACATAAACAATTACAAAAAACAAACAAAAAAAGCAGTAATATTGTATGGAATGCCTGGTAATGGAAAAACATCATCAATATATGCTTTAGCTAATGAACTCAATAGAGAAATAATAGAAATTAATGCTTCTGATTTTAGAAACAAAGAACAAGTAGAATCATTGATTGGAAGTGCTTCACAACAAATGTCATTATTTATGAAAGAAAAAATAATATTGTTTGATGAAATAGATGGTTTATCAGGAACAAAAGACAGAGGAGGAATTAGTGCAATAACAAAAGTAATAAGCAAAAGCAAATTCCCAATAATATTAACTGCAAATGACCCGTATGATAAAAAACTCTCAACATTAAGAAAAAAATGCGAAATAATACAATTCTCCACACTATCATATATTTCTATTTACAATTGTTTGAAAAAAATATGTGAATCAGAAAAAATAAAATACGATGAAACAGCATTAAAAACATTAGCAAGGGTACAAGGAGGGGATCTAAGAGGAGCTATAACTGATTTACAATTATTATCAACGCAAAAAGAAATCAATGAAAAAATGATTGAAAACTTATTTTCAAGAAACCAAAAACAATCAATGTTAAAAGCACTTGTTAAAGTATTAAAAAACTCAAATCCTGCGATAGCCGTCTCTGCATTTGATGAAGTTGACTTAGATCTCAATAGATCATTATTATGGGTCGATGAAAACCTACCAAAAGAATACTTAAAACCAAATGATCTCTATAGAGCATACACTTTCTTGGCAAAATCAGAGATATTCAATTCAAGAATTAGAAGATGGCAATATTGGCGCTTATTAGTATATTTTAATTCATTGATGACTGCCGGCGTTGCAGTTAGTAAAGATGAAAAATATAAACATTTTATAATATACAGACCAACAACAAGAATTTTGAAATTATGGAGAGCAAAAATGAAAAATGGGAAAAAGAGAGAGATATCTAAAAAAATTGCAAAATGTACACATACTTCATCAAAAATAGCAATAAATAAAATTTTGCCTTTTATAAAAATTATTTTCAAGAACGATAAAGAAACTAAAAATAAATTAATTGATGAATTTAACCTGAATAATGATGAAATTGAATTCCTTGCAATTTCTTAAATTATATATATACAAAGATAGTAAAGTTTATATACATATTAAACAATTTAAAGTTTAATGAAAAAAAGATTGATGGTTTTAATAATAGTTTTAATATTTCTGTTTAGTTTGAACTTTTGTTTAGGAATAATAAGGTCAGAAGACAATATTAAAGAAGAATATAATTTAGGCGATGTTATTGAAACTAGCGGGGATATTTTTAGTACAAAAGATAGCAATGTAGATTTTAAAATTAAAATAATTTGTTCTGATCAGGAAACATTACTTATGATAAAAAAGATGTATCTTAAGAAGAATACACTACAAAAATTTGAGGAAAATCTATTCATACCTTATTTTTCAGAAGAAATTTGTAAATTGAAATACGAGCTTTTTGAAAATAATAATAAAATTGAGGAAAAAGAATCAAAAGAATTAAAAATAGTAAAAAAATTAAATACTCGTGTAATATTAGAAAATGAATTAATCCAATTAGGGGAAACAATATTATTAAAGGGTGAAGCTAAAAAATTAAATGATGAAAAGATCAATGGAAATGCTCTAATTTCTATTAAAAAAGATAATGAAAATTATTTAATAGTGAATTCAGAAATAAACAAAGGAGTTATCGAAAAAGAAATAGGTCCTATTTTAATTCCGAATGGAGATTATTTTTTAACGATAAATATAAGAGACGTTCACGGAAATGAAGGAAAAGTTGAAAATTTACCATTTAAAGTATTGACTAAAATAGAATTAGAAACAAAAATAAATAAAATAAACTTTGTTCCTGGTGAAAAAATAAAAATAACAGGAAGCATAACTAATTTAAAAGAAATATCTGATGAATTTGAGCTTAGAATTAATCTTAATGATCAAAACCAGGAAAAAATCATTCCAGCAGAATTTGAACAAGAATTTAAGATACAAGAAAACACAAAATCACTCATAAATAAATTAATTATTAAAGTATTTGATAATTATGGTAATGTTGGTGAAGACATACATGAAATAAACATAATTCCACAAGTAAAAGAAATAAAGATGGATACAGATAAAAAAGAGTATGAAATAGACAACACAATAAATATTAACATAAGCTTGATCGACCAAGCAAATGATATAATTAATGATGATGTGAAGTTAATAATCAAAAATAATTTATTTACAATTGATGAAATGAGGGTTAATACTAAAGAAACTATCAAATACAAGGTTAAAGATGGGTTAGATGGTGAAGAAATAAGAATAATAACTGAATATAATGACTTAAAAAATGAAAAAGAGATACAAATATTAGAAACAGATACAACAAATAAAGAAAAAGATTACATAACTGGAAATTTTGCAAAAGAGCTAGGAAAAAATCTTAGCAAATTAGGATATGTTATGGGTGCTTTGATATTATTAGTTATACTGGTTTTTGTTTTATCACACTCTAAATTAAAAAAAGACGTAAAACACATGTTTAAGAAAAAACATGAAAAACATGAAAAAGTAAAAAAACAACTTCAAAATAAAATTAAAAAAAAACACAAAGAAAAAAAACAACTAGAAAAAACATTCCATACATATATTGACCCAGTCATTGCAAAAAGATTAGTTCAAGAAAAAGGGAGTAAAGAAGGAATTAAAAAAAACATTACTGTTTTATTTGCAGACATGAGAGGTTTTACTAGATTGTCTGAAAACACAGATCCTGAAAAAGTAGTTGATAAATTAAATTTATTTCACAAAGCAGTTTCAGACTCAATAAAAATGTATAATGGAATTGTTGATCAAATAGTAGGTGATGAAGTTTTTGCATTATTCAATGTGGTTAAAGAAGATGGCAACCACGCATTAAACGCAGCAAAAGCTGCAATAAAAGTAAGAAGCAAAATAAATGAAATAAACAAAAAATTAAAAAAAGAAAACAAAAAACTAATAAAAGTAGGCATAGGTGTAAATTCCGGTGAAGTAATGTTAGGCAACATAGGGTCTGATAATATGTTAAGATATACTGCTATAGGCAATACAGTTAATCTTGGTTCAAGACTACAAAGCAAAGCAAAACATAATCAAATACTGATTACAGAGGAAACATACAAAATTCTAAAAAAAGATATAGAAGTTGAAGATTTGGGTTATATGAATTTTAAAAATATCAGTAAACAAGTCAGTGTGTATAATGTTATTGGGTTAAAGTAATTCTAGAAATAGTAATAATAAAAAACAAAAATAATAAAAAATTAAGAGAGGCCATAACACATTTTAAAAAACAATTCTGTAGGTCTTTTTAAAATTTCAAAATGTTCTTTAACAAAACCTTCTGGTTTATTTATTAATTGTACTGCAATACACTTTTTTCTGTGGGTTATGTCTTCTCCATCTAATTTTGCTTCTAATAAAGCTCTTTTAGGATTTGTAATCAACTTAAATTCTTCATCTTTTAAAGTAAAAACAGCTCCATTATAATGCTTGGTTGTTTTACTCGCTTTTTTATCAAGATCTCTTTTTATTCTTCTATCTTTTTGCCAATGTCTGGCTATTTTTTCTTCAATTGTCAAAGGTTTATATCCTTCTAACTTTTTTATTTCTTCTTCATATATAGTTCTATGAATTACATCTTTGATCAAACCATAATCAGTTGCATGAAATACATTTAAATTTTTATCTAAATACAATTTAGGAGGTTTTGATTCTTCATCCTCAAGCCAAGCATAAGGTACTATAAAATATTCCCCTTTTCCACCATTATAATTAGGATCATAATAAACAGCCCAAACAGATCCTTTATGACAACCAATTAACTTTTCTCTGACAACATAAGACAATACTTTTGCAGCACCCTCAAAAGTTTTGTCAGTCCTTTTAATATATGATTTTAACATTTCTAATTGAACTTGAAACCAAAAAGAATCTAAGACTTGATCTCTTAAAGTATGATCCTTATGTAACATTTCTATAAAACCTTCTTTTGTAGAAAGAGATGCTAATCTTATTGCTTTATTATATTCTGCTATATCTGGATTATTTTTATCTTCTTCAAATTCATTTTTGATCATTACCCTAAAAGATTTAGCAACATCGTCCAAAAATCTTTTAGCAAAGTCTTTTTTAGATTTTTTTAAAAGATTAATACTTTGTCTATAAAGATTAATAGGCACTTCACAAGCTCTTTTAACAGATTGTGACATTAAAATTAATTTTTCAAAAGAAATACTTTCTTCTATTTTTGGCACATAAACATTTGCTTCCATCCTTATCACCTTTCTTATTATTACTATTTATTATTAAACTTTTCACAATATTTTATAATCTTTTCCAAACTCCAAAACATGTTTTTTACAAGATATTAACAATTAACTTTAAATATGAAGTGTGTAATTCCTATATAAGTGTGGACCCGTAGCCTAGCCTGGCATTATTATGATGGGTAAATAAGGCATCAGCCTTCTATCCAATAGGAAGGTAGCTGAGGATCGAGGGTTCGAAAACTATTCTAGAAATCTAGATAGGAAGAAAATCCCTCCGGGTCCGCTTTACTATTTATATAATCAACACATTGTTTTATTAGCCACACACCTTGATTTCTTCTAGAAAATAGTTTTTGAGAAGATTTGTCTTTCATTCATTTTTCTTTTATTTTTAATATTGAAAATAAATAAATAATTTATTGTATCCTTAAATAATATAATATATAATAATAATATATTATTTTTATATAATATAATAAGAACTAAAATATTTATTTTCATATATAATGTTTGGTCAACAATCATCAAAAAGACTAAAATCATAATAAAACTTCTTCCATACGAACTCAAGGGGTCAGACTACAGTAACTACTATTTAAAATTACAAAAATTTAAATACCTTTGTTTCAAGTGGAAAAATATGAATGAAAAAGGGTTGAAAGGTTTTTTTGATGAATTTCTAAGCAAAAAGAGCTTATTTAAAGATAAGAAAGTATTGCAAGCTTCGTATATACCAGAAACAATTAAACACAGAGAAAAACAAATAAAACAGATCGCAAACATTCTTGCTCCTTCTTTAAAACTAGATAAACCTTCTAATTTGTTTGTATATGGAAAAACAGGTACAGGCAAAACATTAACAATAAAATTCATATCAAAAGAAATCATAAAATCATCTGAAAAAAATAATATTCCTATAAAAATATGTTATGTTAACTGTAAATTAAAAAAAGTAGCAGACACAGAATATAGATTAATAGCACAAATATCAAGACAACTAGGCAAAGAAATACCTGCAACAGGTTTACCAACAGAAGAAGTTTATAACATTTTTTACAAAACAATAGATAATAAAAAACAATGTTTGATTTTAGTATTAGATGAAATAGATCAATTAGTCAGAAAATCAGGTGATGAAATTCTTTATAACTTAACCAGAATAAATACAGAATTAGTTAATGCAAATGTCAGTATCATAGGTATTTCTAATGATGTTTTATTTGCAGATAACCTTGACCCAAGAGTTAAAAGTTCTTTAAGTGAAGAAGAATTAGTATTTCCTCCTTATAATGCTTTACAGATACAAGACATATTAAAACAAAGATCAAATATAGCATTTGAACTAGAAGTTTTAGAACAAGGTGTTGTAGAAAAATGCGCAGCATACGCTGCTAGAGAACACGGTGATGCAAGAAGAGCTTTAGAATTATTAAGAGTTGCAGGAGAAATGGCTGAAAGAAATGATATGAAAAAAGTTCTTATTAAACATATAGATGAAGCAGAAGAAAAAATTGAAAAAGATAAAATAATAGATATAATAATGACTCAACCAAAACAATCACAATTAACTCTTTTTTCAATACTTAAAATTCACGATACTAAACAAAACTTAATTTTTACTGGTGAAGTTTATGAACTTTACAAAAATTTATGTGACAAAATAAAATTAAGACCTTTAACACAAAGGAGAATATCTGATATAATTGCAGAACTAGACATGTTAGGAATAATAAATGTTTCGGTCATATCTAAAGGTCGTTATGGAAGAACAAGAGAAATCTCTCTCGCAGTACCTGAATCAATAGTTTCAAAAATGCAAAAAACTTTGCTTAATTCATTAGATCTCAAATCTTAATTTTTCTTAAAATGCAAGCAAAACATAAAAAAAGACAATTGGTAGATTTTTTTTTAAATAGAGATTTATTAGTTTCAAATCAATTCATTGATACCTTATTAGAAGAAACAGAAAGAGACAAAGAAAAGTTAGAGGAAGAAACAAAAAGTATAAGTTATAAATCAGTGGTCGTTGTAGATGACTTGTTCTTAAAAATAAAAGGGAAAAAACCAAATATAAAAGAATTTAATAGGTTGAGAGTTCTTAATGAAAAAAATAAGGAAAATGATATATTCAATAAATTAGTTGATTCTCTTTCAATTATTAAACAAGAAAAAGAAAAAGAAAAAGAGTTTAAAGGCGTAAAAGTCGTATTTTCTTATGAAGACAAAAGTAAGAAAAGAACTTATAATGATTTTGTTTCTTATTTTAAATCAAGATATGAACAATTAAAAAGTTATTTGATAAATAGACAAGAACTTAAAAATACTTTATCAATAAACAAAGTTCTTTTAAAAAAGGAAAAAGAAGTAGTATCAATAATCGCGATGGTTACTGAAAAAAAAGTAACCAGAAATGGAAACATTCTTTTAAAAGTAGAAGATGTTACAGGATCAATAAATGTTTTAGTAAATAAGAATAAAGCAGAACTGTTCAATGAAGCAAAAGATATTAGTTTGGATGAAGTTTTAGCTTTTCAAGGAGTAGGTGGTGATAAAATTATTTTTATTAATAACATATTGTGGCCAGATATACCTTTAAACAAAGAACTTAAAAAAGCACCAGACGAAGTGTATGCTGTTTTTATATCAGATACAGAATTAGGTTCTATATTTTTCTTAGAAAAATCTTTTAATAAATTCATAAAATGGCTTAATCAAGATATAGGTAGTGAAGTACAAAAAAAAATAGCATCAAAAGTAAAATATTTATTTATAACAGGTGATTTAGTTGAAGGTGTAGGTGTTTATCCTAATCAAGAACAAGATTTAACTATTCCAGACATATATGAACAATATCAAAAATTTTCAGAATACTTAGTGAAAATACCTGAGCATATACAAATAATAATATCTCCTGGAAATCATGATGCCATGAGAATTGCAGAACCACAACCTCCTTTGTATAAGGATTTTGCAAAACCAATATATGATTTGTCTAATACTATTTTGGTTAGTAATCCTTCTTATGTAAATATAGAATCTTCAGAAACATTTTCAGGTTTTGATGTTTTAATATATCACGGATATTCTTTGATACCTTACTCTGAAAATGTAGAAAGTATAAGAATTTTGGGAGGACAAGAAAGAGTAGATCTAACAATGAAGTATTTATTAAAAAGAAGGCATTTATCACCAACACATCAGTCAACCCTATCTTTACCTACTCCTGAAAAAGATTACATGGTTATTGATAAGATCCCTGATTTTTTTGTGACTGGTCATATTCATAGAACTACTATATCTAATTACAAAAACATAACTCTAATTAATGCATCTGCTTGGACAGGTATTACGCCAAATCAAGAAAAAAGAGGATTAAAACCTCAACCAGCAAGAGTAATAATTGCTAATTTACAAACAAGAGAAATGAAGATAATGAATTTTGAGAATTAAACAAAATATTAAACAAAAGGTATATCAATGGTAGAATGTAGCGAAAATATGAAAAAATATTTTGAATCTATTACTTCGAAGGTTAATATAGAGATAGACATAGCTAAAAAATCAAGAAAAAAAGGCATAGATCCTAAGGATGATATAGAACTCACCCTTGCAAAAAATTCTGCAGAACGTGTTGTAGGTTTAATTTCAGTTGCAGCTCCCCAAATAATTGGAAAAGGCATAGATAAAAGAATACAAGAATTAGAAAGAAAATATGGCATCTTAGATTGGAGAGTCGCATTACAAATTGCTTTAGAAGTTGCTCAAGAAAAGTTTTGTAAATTTGAAGATAAAAGAGAAGCGATGGAAATTGGTATAAAAATGGGTTTTGCTTATGGCACTTTAGGCGTTGTTTCAAGTCCTTTAGAAGGTTTAACAGAATTAAAAATAAAAAAAAGAAGAGATGGTAAGGAATATTTTTGTTTATATTATTCAGGTCCTATAAGAAACGCAGGAGGCACTGCAGCCTCTTGGTCAGTTGTTATTGCAGATTATGTTAGAAAACACATGGGTTATGCGGAGTATGATCCTGATAAAAAAGAAATAAAAAGAATACACAGAGAAATAAGTGATTACCATGAATATGTTACTAATTTACAATATTTTCCTTCAGAAGATGAGACTGCATTCATAGGACAACATTTACCTGTGGAAGTAAATGGCGAACCTTCTGAAAGATATGAAGTAAGCAATTATAAAGATTTACCAAGAGTTGAAACAAATTTGTTGAGAGGAGGTTATTGTTTAATACATTCTAGTTGTGTCCCATTGAAAGCACCAAAACTCTGGAAAGAATTACAAAAATGGGGCAAAGAAATGGGCATGGATCATTGGAAATTTCTTGAAGAATTTATTAAAGTACAAAAAAGAGCAAAAGCCCGTGGAGAAGTAAGTTCATCAGATGGTAAAGATAAACCAAAAATAACTCCTGATTATACTTATATTTTTGATTTAGTTGCAGGCCGCCCAGTATTAGGTTATCCATTAAGAACAGGAGGGTTTAGATTAAGATATGGTAGAGCAAGAACAAGCGGATATTCTGCTTTAGCAGTTCACCCTGCTACAATGCATGTGTTAAATGATTTCTTTGCATTTGCAACTCATGTTAAAATAGAAAGACCTAGTAAAGGAGGAATTCTAACACCTTGTGATTCTTTACACGGGCCAATAGTTAAGTTAAAAGATCAAAGTGTGCTTATACTGGATACTGAAAAAAAAGCAAAAAAGTATAAGTCTCAGATTGAAGAAATAATATTTTTAGGCGATTTATTAGTTTCATATGGTGATTTTTTTGATAGAGCACATTCTTTAATACCTGCTGGTTACTGTGAAGAATGGTGGTTATTAGAACTGGAAAAATCATGCGTAAATATCTTTGGAACAATAGATTCAGTAAAAATAAATGAATTAACAGATGTTAGCGAGAACCTTATAGAAGAAATATTAAAAAACCCAATTAAAACAAAACTAAGTGCACAAGAAGCAATACTATTTTCAGAAAGATTAAAGATCCCAATTCATCCTTTATACACTTATCATTGGAAAGATATTTCAGTAGAACAATTAGAAAAACTAGTGGACTGGTTAAAATCTGGAAAGATAGAAAGAATAGATGATAAAGTAAATAAAATAATTCTTAATTTAGATAAAGATTCAAAAAGGATTCTTGAATTAATTGGTCTTGAACATCTTTGCATTAATAAGGAATTCATTATTATTGAGAAAAACAATGCGCGAATTTTATTATATTTTCTCAAAAATTATAATGCAGATATTTCAACAATAAAAGATGGTTGTGAAAATGCCCTTGAGATAATGAATAAACTTACAAACATAAAAATAAGAGACAAAAGTGGGACATTTATAGGGGCAAGAATGGGTAGGCCTGAAAAAGCAAAAATGAGAAAATTAACAGGAAGTCCTCAAGTATTATTTCCTGTTGGTGAAGAAGGGGGCAGACTTAGAAGTTTTCAATCGGCACTTGAAAAAGGGAAAATAACATCTGATTTTCCTGTTTATTCTTGCAGCAAATGTAATTCAAACACAATTTTCAGATTTTGTGAAAAATGCAATTCTAAAACAAAGCAATTATTTAACTGCCGTTCTTGTGGTTTAATAGAAAAAAAAGAATGTCCTACCCATGGGAGAACATATCCTTATAAGAAACAGATAATAAACATAAATCATTATTTTAATTATACATTAAGAAGATTAAAATTAAATGTTTTCCCTGATTTGATTAAAGGCGTCAGAGGAACAAGCAGTAAAGAACACATACCAGAATATTTAGGAAAAGGAATACTTAGATCAAAGCATCATCTTTTTGTTAATAAAGATGGAACAATAAGATTGGATTGTTCTGAATCACCATTAACTCATTTCAAACCAAAAGAAATCCATGTGAGTGTGGAACAATTAAGAAAATTAGGTTATACAAGAGATTGCCATGGCAAAGAATTGGTTGATGAAGATCAAGTATTAGAATTAAAAGTTCAAGATATTGTTTTACCTTGTTGCAAGGTTTGTGGTGAAGAACCTTTTGATGAAGTTTTATTTAGAGTCTCTAAATTCATAGATGAGGAATTAGAAAGATTATATGGTTTAAATTCTTATTATAATTTAGAAACAAAACAAGATTTGGTAGGTAATTTAACTATTTGTTTAGCACCACACACTTCTGCAGGAATCATAGGCAGGATAATAGGTTTTTCAAATAACCAAGGTTTCCAAGCACACCCTTTGTTTCATGCAGCAATGAGAAGAGATTGTGATGGTGATGAAGCAGGAATGTTTTTATTATTAGATGGTTTAATTAATTTTTCGAGATCATATCTTCCTGGAAGCAGAGGTTCTACAATGGATGCACCCTTAGTATTAACATCTATACTAATTCCTGGCGAAGTGGATGACATGGTTTTTAATATGGATATTGTCTGGAAATATCCTTTAGAACTATATGAATCTGCTTTAAAATACAAAATGCCTTGGGACATAAAAATAAAACAAATGAAAAAAGTTTTAAATACAGAAAAGCAATACGAAGGGTTTGGTTTTACTCATGATACTGCTAATTTAAACAAAGGTATCTTGTGTTCTGCATACAAATTATTGCCTTCGATGAAAGATAAATTAAAAGGGCAAATGGATTTAGCAGTTAAGATAAGAGCAGTAGATGTTGCAGATGTTGCAAGATTGGTTATTGATAAACATTTTTTAAAAGACATAAAAGGAAATTTAAGAAAATTTTCACAACAACAGTTTAGATGTGTTAAATGCAATGAAAAATATAGAAGACCCCCTTTGATAGGAAATTGTCAAGTTTGTGGTGGAAAAATAATATTTACAATATCTGAAGGAAGTATTGTGAAATATTTGGGCCCGAGTATTAGTTTAGCAGAAAAATATAATGTGGCACCTTATGTTAAACAAAATTTAGAATTAACAAAAAGAAGAGTAGAAGGAGTTTTTGGTAAAGAAAAAGAAAAACAAACAGGACTTGGTGCTTGGTTTGCAGCGTAAACACCGCGTTAAATCTTATCATCAGATTATTTTATTAAATCACTGCACTAAATCATTCATCCCTTAAAACTAATGCTTGAGCATAGGGAACATTATTCATCTTAAGAACATTTTCTTTCTTAATAAAACCATTTTTTAGCACAAAATCAACAGATTTTTCACCAACAACATTGATGACGTGACTTAGTTTTATCGTGTCCAGAGCTTCCTGTTCTGAAACTTCATCACCTTTATAAAAATTAGACGTAAGATCGAGCTGTAAATCACCTTCTTCAATTTTCTTACCTAATAATTTAGAATCACAGATGGCAACAATTATTTTCCCTTCATGAGAAATGTGTTTTTTAATTATCATTTTTTTAATTACTTTTTTATTCACCATTTAAATCTTCGATTTAACAGAATGTCTTGCACCGCATGCTAAGCATCTTAATATTGAAACTTCCCCTTCTTTAATTAGTTTTGTTTCTGGTTTTTTACATTCTTTACAAAGAACAAATTCATTTGCATATTTTTCAATTTTTTCATTTATTCTTGTAGAAGGGATTCTTGAACCTAATATGAGTGCCGTTTTAGTAAGTTCACCTGGTGTTGCTAATTCTTTTAATATGAATTTCATCAAATGTTTAACATCTCTATGAAAAATACCAGCAATCTGGTGAAAATTATTAATGACTGTTTTATTGCCTTGAAAATGTCCTTTTACTTTAGGAATTTCAAACCTAGATATTTCTAATACTTTTTTAGGTACTTCTTTTCTTGCTTTTTCAAGTAAATTTTCATATTCTTCATTCATAGTAATAGTAGATAATCTGCTTTTATTTTTAAATCTATCTTAATCTTTAGAAAGTTTTAAATACATATAATCTTAAGTTAATTTATCATGGTGATAGAATCTTTAATAAGTCCTTTTAAAGCAGAACGTAACCCTTATGAGTTATTTTTTTATGGTTTTTTCTATTCATCTATCTCTATTCTTTTGTCATTATGGATATTTAGGGATCATTCTAGCTTATTAATGGTTTTTTTAACAGTAATGGCTTGTATGCCTTTATTATATAATACTATGAAAAATGAAGAAAGAAAAGACACTGTATTTAAAAGCGAATTAAAATTATTAAAAGAACACGGAAAAACAATAGAATTTCTTTTATTCCTATTCGTAGGCATAACTGCAGGATATGTTTTTTGGTATTTATTTTTACCAGATTCAATAACTTTAACTTCTTATTTTTTCAAGGTTCAAAAAGATACTTTGATTGCGATTAATGGAAGAACGACTGGAAGTTTTATCAGTAATCAGATATTTTTAAAAATTTTGCTGAATAACATCAAGGTTCTAATTTTTTGTATATTATTTTCATTTATTTTTGGTCTGGGCGCAATCTTTATTTTAACTTGGAACTCATCAGTTATAGCAGCTGCAACAGGGGACTTTATTAAATCAGGAATAACATCAGTTACAAAATTAAATTCAGGAATAACAGGAGCATATTTTACACCAGTTGCAATGGGATTCTTAAGATACATGATACACGGTATTCCAGAGATTGCCGCTTATTTCGTAGGAGGATTGGCAGGAGGAATTATTTCATTTGCAATCATTAACAAACATTATAAAACAAAAGCATTTGAAAACATATTATTAGATTCTTCAGAATTAGTTATTATAGCTATCTTTATTTTAGTGATAGCAGCTTTATTAGAAGTGTATTTTACACCAATATTTTTCACTTAATTTACCACCAACAGAATTTTCAATCATTCTAATATCTTTACTCTACCAGGACTTATTTCAAATATATCTCCTTTTTCAAGTAATTCTGTTATTAATTCGTCTCTATTAATAAGATTAGTATCAATAAGAATTTGTTGAATACTTACACCATCGCCTTTATCTTGTTTTTTAATTTCATCGATTATTTTATTATATATTGGCAGATTTCCTTCAATTTTTATATTTTCTTCATAAACTTTTTTTAGTTCTTTTTCACCTTTTGTTTTTACTTCTTTTATTTTGCTTAATCTTATTCTTTCTAATTCTAGTTCTTTATTCCTGAGTTCTAATAATTTCATATTTTTTATTTTTTTTATTATTTCAGGAACAATATATTTTTTATTATTGAATAGTCTTATTCTTCCTATTACGTTTATCACGTCTCCTATATTATATCTTTCAAAATTAAAATCATTCTCGAATGTTCTCGCTTCTATTTGATCAGTTCCATCATCAATAAACATCACTTTTTGTTGTTCATTTTCTTGCTCAGATTTAAGAATTATAGTAGCAATCAGATTCACCCTTGATATTTTCTTGTTTTTATATTCTATGTAATTGGGAAGCCAACCACTTTGTTCTTTATAAGGAAATTTATTAAGTATTTCAATTGTCACTTTGTGTGCTATTTCTCTTTTTCTTATTTCTTCTGGCATTTTTTATATATTAAATTATATATTGAATTTATATATTAAATACGGCTGATGAATCCTCTCTTGGGTTCAAAAATATCACCTGAACGTTTCAACCTTTCTATTATTTCTTCTGTTTCATCTCTTTTAATGTCTTGGTTTTCTGCTTCACTAACAACATCTTCAATAGGGATTACTTTTCCTAGTTTATTTTCTAATTCAGAGATAATTTCTTTTACTACTGAAATCTTTCCTCTTTCAGAAGCAGTAATTCCAGATGTGATCCTATCAATATCTATTTTTCCAGTTTGAGGATCAACGCCAATTTGTGATAAACAATAGTTTAGAATTTCTACTGCCCTGTCAGCATCTTTTTTAGTAACTTTACTAGACAATCTTAATTTTGCAGAAGCTTCGCTCAATCTTACTAACCCTTCTAACTGTCTTGGCGAAATTGGTACTGTTTTAATTTTGCCTTCTTCAGACCCAGACATTCTCATCTCAATATAATATTTTTTTACTCTTTCAATCGCAGAATCAGTTAACACAGGTTTACATTTTTGTCTTGCATATGAAATATATTTTCTTAATAAATCAGTAGGAATCTCTGCTTCACCAATATCCGGGTTTTGGTGTAGTGAAAGAATGTGTTTTGCCATTAATTTATCTTTGCTTTCATCAGGCATATCTTTGATAGCAAAAATAAGATCAAATCTATTAATTAATGCAGGAGGCATGTCTATTTGCTTAGCAAGAATATCATAAGGATCAAATCTTCCGAATTTAGGATTTGCAGCAGCAAGTACAGTTGTTTCACATCTTAATGTTGCTTGCACATTTGCTTTACTAATTGATATTGTTTGTTGTTCTAGTGCCTCATGCATTGCACTTCTATCTTCTGTTGTCATTTTATCTATTTCATCTATCATGCAAAATCCTTTATTACTTAATGGCAGAGCACCTGCTTCTAATGTCCATCCACCCAAGAATTCATCTCTAAGCACTGATGCTGTTAAACCTGCACCACTTACACCTTTACCACTAACATACCTACATTTTGGTGCAACCTTGGACATTCTTTTAAGTAATTGGGATTTTCCAGCACCAGGATCACCTATTAGTAAAACATGCATGTCTCCTCTCGTTGTTACACCATCTGACCTTGTTTTTTTAATACCACCTACTAATTGTAGAATTAGTGCTTCTTTTATCTTGTCATATCCATAGATAGAAGGCGCAACACTTTCAATTAGCTTTTTTACGATCTTAGGATCTTTAGATATTTCTAATATTTTTTCTTCTTCTTCTTTATTAATCAGAAGTTGATAAAAATCTTCTTGAATAGGTCTTATGTAATTTGCTTCAATCAATAAATCAAATCTTGTTGATTGTGAACCTGATCTTAATGTTATTGGAACTTCTTTAATAATTCCATTTATAGATATTTTGCTACCAGGATTAGTTTTTTTATCTGATAAAGGACTCACAAGATCTTCTTTTAGAAAAACATTCATTCTTTTAGGTTGTTCACCACCTTCTAGATCTTCTGCAGATTCTTCTAAAGAAATTCTTTGAACATCTATAAGCTCTTTGCTAAGTAATCTAAATTTGCCTTTTCTACCACAACCACACCTACTAGGTTCTTTGAATTTTTGTTCAAGCTGCAAAACAGATATAATATTTCCACAACTAGGACATTCGAATCTTGCATTTGTTACTTGCGGTCTTACGTCTGACTTTTGTCTTACTATTCCTTGAACACACATAAATTTTCCAATATGCTTGCTTCTGATATTTCTGACAAGTATTTCTTGTAATTGAGGTAAATTTTTTATTCTTATTCTAAAATTAGATACTGGTTTTGGCAAATCAAATTGTTCAATTGCTATTTCAGCAGCCCTTACTGTATCTTCTGGTTGGTCAAGCATAAGATCTGCTAAATCAGGATTAAATTTGCTTAATTCAGAAAAATCAATTATAAAATGATTTTTTCCTTTTCTTATTTTTTCAAGTAACTGGGCATGATAATTAGTTTCAAGAAATTCTTGGAATATTCTTATTTGTTCAGATGCATCCATTTTTCTATCTTACCTATTTTTTAGTCTGATTTTAGCCTAATATCTATTTAATTATGTTAATACCCTCTTTTTGGTAGAAATTAAAAAAAAATTAAAATTTATAAATATTTACCAACTGTAATATCTATTTCAAATATCTCTATTCAAAGTTTACTTTTGCTTTTTAATAGCTTTCAATGTTTTTACTAGTTTTTCTAATGCAACATGTGCGTCATCTTCACTTTTAGTGCCAGTGCATACTATTTTTCCATTACTAAACAGCAAAAATGTTGCTCTGTCAGGACCTTCTTTTCCACCTAGTTTATATACTAAACCAGGGAATTGTTCTGGTTCATATTCAGCATTTGTTAATTTCATTGCCAATATGTTTAGATTAAGATCCATGCCAATGCTTCCTGACGCAACCATGTTTTGTATTTCTATTACTGGTTTAACAGTGATCTTTATATTGATCTTTTGTAGACTTTTGATTATTTTTTTAATAGATGCATCAACATCAGCCATGTTTCTAGCTCCTGTACATACTACTTTTCCAGAACTAAATATAAGAGCAGATGTTTTTGGCTCTTTTATACGTAATACTAAGCCTGGAAACTGTTCAGGATTGTATTCTGTATTACTTAGAGTAGCAGCCATCTTTTCTAAAGGTATATCATGCTCCAAACTTGTTGAAACAACTATATTAACTATCCTTATCCCCTTTTCTTCTTTTTTAGTCTTCTTTGTTTTTTTAGCCATTTAAATGACCTCCATTTGCTTATCAATTTATAAATAAACTATATTCAACCCCTTTGTTTTATAAATAATTTATAAATACTTATAAATAAGAAAGTGAGATTCCTTTATAAATGCTTTTATTTTTTAACACATATTAAGAATTTTAATTATTTTCAATATTAAAAAATTATGCGAAAACAAGAAACTTCTTCTGCCTCATCATAATAACTTTAATACTATCTAACTTCAATCTCTTTCTAAGCCCTATATCTTGCGTACACACGACCCACTTATCATCAACCAAATCAACAATTAAATCATCAACATAATCCTTAGACTTAGTCTTCAAAACCTTTACTCTTTTCTTTTTAAGCAATTGCAAAGCCATCTTAGCATTATTAGCATTCTTTCCTTTACCAGAATCAACCAATTTCTTAAGTTCATCAATGCTCTTATCCAAAACACAAATAACATACTTAGAATCAACAATCCTATCAATTTCAGCAAATATATCTACTTTAAACTGAAACGGAATCATACAAAAGTTTGTGTCAAGTAGTATATTCTTCATTTTGTGTTTTTTATTTATTCTTTCTTTCTTAACCTCATCCCTTCCAAAATTTTCTTTGTCTTCAATGTATCGCCAAGCGGATCAGGACTTTCATTGATTATCATACAATTGATTCTATATTTTTTAAGGTAGGTAAGTAATTTTTTTATATCTTTTGGTTTAGTCATTAAATGCCTGCGTTCACCCTTATCACTGAATTCAATCCCAGAAAAATGACAATGCACAAACTTCAAATGCCTAATCTTTTTCATAACAGAATCATAATCAATTTTACCATACCTGGCCTTCAAATGAGCAAAATCAACACATATTGAACATTTTGTTTCTTTTATTAATTGCAATAATTCATCTAAATCACCAAATTGTGAGCTTTTACCAGTTGTTTCTGGTGCTAATTTAACTTTAAATCCTTGTTCTTTGATTACATCTTGCATATTGCTCATTCTTTCAGCAACAGATTCATATATCTCTTTTTTATCTCTCCCTTGATAATAAGCAGCATGAAATACTATATATTTTGCACCAAGATAATGTCCTCTTTCGCAACTGTATAAGATTCTTTTCATACTTTGTCTTATTTTTATTTTTTCTTTAGAACAAAGATTAACAAAAAAAGGCGCATGAACAGATAATTTTAATCCTAATTTTTTTCTTAATTTACCTGCCTCTTTTGCAAGTGGCAAACCCATCTTTGTTCCATGAACAAACTCAACCTCTTGTCCATCTAAACCCAATTCTTTTATTCTTTTTAGTGATTTTAGAATTCCATTATCAACATTTCCTGCTGTTCCTATTTTTATTTTAAAACTCATTATTTTTTTCTTATTTCTTTTATCTTTTTTTGCAGTTTCTTTATTCTTCGTTTTTTGATTTTCTTTTGTTTTTCTGTTTTCTTTGCTTTAGGAGTTTTTGGTTTCTTTTTATCATCCATTATAACTATTTCTTCTTGTTGCTCTATTTTTCTTCTAATAAAGAATTTAGCAAATTTAAGAGAAATTGTTGAAACAATTATCGAATAAACTAAGAATATCAATGTATAATTAAGTATTTCTTGACCTCCAGGTATATTAGTAAATAGTATTTCTTTTCCTTTAAAATTCAATGTATAACTTAATAATAAAGCAGCAACAACAGCAACAGCAATACCTTTAGAAGCATTCAAAGATATAAATAGCCTTTCTCTTAAATTAAAATTACTTTTTCTAAACGAGTATGATATAGTTATATATCTTATTAACAGATAAAATACAAACATAATTCCTGCTTTAAGATAAAACATACCTTCTAATGGCAGATTAATCAAAATTCCTATCAAAATAAAAACAGTTATTTCTAAAAAAGTAGATAATGTTGATGAAAATTGTTGCAAATTTTCTTTTTGTTTAATATAAACATTCCCAAACATTAGACCAAGTGTTGTAACAGACAACACCCCGTTACCACCTATATTTTCAGCTAAAACAAATGATAATATTGCAGCAGATATTATTATTAAAGGACTAAGAGTTTTAGAATATATTTTTCTCATTAACTTTAATATTATTAATCCTATAAGCAAACCTGCGCCAATTCCTGAAGCAATTTGTTGAAAAAAAGGAATTATTTCCATAGTAATGTGTGTAAAAGCAGTACTTCCTTCAAACTGCACCATTATGTTTAATATAATAAAAGGAAATAAAACAATTAAAGGGGTATTTACAATTGATTCAACTTTTAAGAATTGCAAAACCTTATGATTAGCATCTTTTAACATGTATAAAACCGCATCAGGGCTTGTTCCTGACATTAAAGCAGCAAACATCAATGCAAGAAAAAAGTTTTTTGTTTCTAAAAAATAAAAAGAAATTGCTGAAAATATAACCATGTTAGCAATTAAGAAAATCATTGAATATTTAAGAGCGGCAATTGAAAAATCATCAAACTCTTTATACTTAAACTGCGACGTAGAATCAAAGACAATCATAACCAGCGCTAAAATAGATAAGCTTGCAATAAATACTACAGGAAATTCAATTGCTTTTGTACCTGTTATTTCAGAATATTTTCTAATAGCATAATTAATGACCATTCCAGATATAATAAGCAACAAAATGTTAGGTATCTTTAATCTGTTTGAAAAAAAAGTTATAATTAACCCTATTAAAATTAGAACACCTAAATATGTTAGATAAATAATAGCATCCATTGTTCACCACTTTTTTATTATATAATCCTTTTTTATACTTAATTATATATATATGTTTCTATTAAACATTTATTCTACTATAATAATCTTTATATAGTCATACGATTCATGGCATTTAGAGGTGATACATATGAGTATAATAGGATTCAATTTTACAAAAATAGATGTTGAAAAAAAGAAAAAACCTAATGGTAATATTTCAATAAAAAACAATCTTTCTATAAAAGACATAAAACATAAAGACATGCATATAACAAGAGAAAAAGCAGCATTTGAAGCAAGCTTTGATTATCAAGTTGATTATCTAGATGATAATAAATCTAAGTTTGGAAAGATAAATTTACAAGGATCTCTTATTTATCTTGGTGAAAAAAAATTGATAGATTCTGTTGTAAAAGAATACAAGAAAAAAAAATCAGTAAAACCAGAGATTGTTTCGCCTTTGCTAAATTATGCATTTAACAAATGCACTCTTCAGTCTTTATTATTGAGCAGAGAAGTTAGCCTACCAACACCAATACAGTTGCCAAGATTGAAGGTAGGAGGTAAGGAATAGATTATTATTTTTCAATCATAAATGGATAAGCATCCATAACTTCTTGTATGAACGTATCACAATTATAAATTCCTAATTCAGAAATTATTCCAGCAACAAGTTCAGGGTTAATCTTTTCAAAAGCATAATTAAGAATTTTCACATTTTTCGGTTTATTTGGCCAAACTTCTTTAAAATATCTTTTTTCTATTTCAGTATCATATCCAAATATTGTGTGCGGATCGAATTTCCAAGAATTAGTACACACATAAACAGGAATCTCATATTTTTTTGCAATCTCAGCAAACATTTCTGAGCCTATTTTATTAATAACCTTCCCAGTAGAGGTTATAGCATCACACCCTATTAGCATTAGATCTGCTTTCTTTAATGCTAACCTGCCTGCAGAATCAACAAAGTGTGTGACTTTGATTCCATGTGATGCTAATTCTTTTGCAGTTATTCTTCCTTGAAACATAGGTCTTGTTTCAGTATTATAAACTTCAAACTTTTTACCTTGTCTTTTAGCTTCAATCAATATTCCTGTTACAGTTGATGAATGACAATGTGTAAATACAATCATTCCATTCTTTATCAATCTGGATCCTATTTTAATTATCTCTTGTTTTGATTTTTTAAAATGTTCTTGCACTTTTTTAAATCGTTTAGTCAAGTCGTGTTTCATTATGTCCACATTATCATGATGCAGATCATGAAACAGAAAATTCAGAGAATTTCTTAATCCAGGTTCTGTAGGTCTTGATTCAACTAGAATCTTTTTTCCTAATTTTAATTCTTTCCATAATTCCTCAGGTTTTTTATGTTTAAAATGTTTTACAAGTATATAAATTGCTTTTGAGCCTTGTTTAGCAACATTCTCAGCACCTTGTATCTTCAAACTTTTTATATCATTAACAATCTTCTTAAATTCCTTATTCAATTTACTAACCCTTTAATTATATTTTTTTCTGGTTTAAAAACATAAGCAGCATTATCATCAAAATAACCACACATAAACCTGTCTAAAGATATGCCAGTTCTTTTGCTCAACATCAAAGCATAAAAATAAACTTGGCAAGAAGCATATTTTTCAAGATGTGCCTTTGGTTTATAATCCCAAATCCATATCTTATTGTCTTCTATTCTTAGTGCGTCTATGTGTCCTGTTAGTGGAGCACTTTCTTTAAATATATTATTAAATTCCTGCACTTCATCAGGCATCAACCATATAGGAACTTCTACAGCTAATGTTTTATCATCCCTTTCTAACATAAAAACTTGAACATTTGAATGAGCACTTTTATAGTTGTTACTTATTAATCCTTGTTCAGCTAAGCCAGATATCTCATGCCCTTGTATTTTTATCTCATTAATAGGCAATCTAAATTTTAAGCCAGAACCTCTAGGACCATTTGTAAAATAATTATCAGGACATTTATCAAAAACATTTTCTAAATAGTTTTTCAAATTGGAAAATCCATTATTACAAAGAATTTCTGTTTTTTTCATATGAAGTCTGTAATGATAAAACCAGCCATGATTAAATGATTTATGTTTGATCATTATGATAAATTAAAAGTAAATATAAAAAATAGATAAACTATCTTCTTCTTCTCTTTTTCTTCTTCTTCTTTTTTACTTTTTTCCTCTTTCTACTAACTAACCTTTCAATTTTATATTCTTCTCTTGCAATTTTCATTGCCATTCTTTCAATATGATTCTCAACTCTAGCAATTCTTCTTTCCATTATAACAAGCATTCTAAGGCTATAAACAATTGCTGCCAATGTACCAACAATTATTGCAAGAACTACATTTATTCTAGGTATTAATTTTCCAACATAATTAACAAGTAATTCAACACTTGCAGGATCTAAAGCCATTTTTTATACACCTCTTTTTGTATTGTAATACAAATTATATATATACTTATAATAGATTCCTATATAAAGGTTTCGGAATATCAAATACCATAAACATTACCTAATTGTTCTATGTTTTGCTTCATTTTCTTGTTAGTTGAGTTCTCAATCAGGTTTAGAATCAGTTTTTCTTTTGATTTTATAATTTCTTTATTAATCTCAACACCTGCAGGGCATTCTTTTTCACAAGCATTACACAATAAGCAAGAATTCATTATCTTATTCACTTTTTTTTCTTTTATTAATATCATAAAACCCCTTGGCGACTTGGTTTCTCTAGGTGAAATCCTATATAAAGGACAAACGCCTTTGCAAAATCCACATAAATTACATTTTTCAATACTCATCATAATCAACTCCTTATCAAATAATTTTTCCTTTATTCAATATATTATTAGGATCATACTTTGCTTTTAAACTTTTCATTTCATTTACTTTTTTCTCATCAAGAGTTTTCTTATACTTGATCCCAATGCCATAATTAGCAATACTACCTTTCAAATTTTTAATTTTATCATATAGTTCTCTTAATTCATATAATTGTGATTCTTTTAAAAAAATATTATGAACTCCTAACAAAATATTACTTACAATAGGAATTTCTTTTTTTCTTAATATTTTTAATAATTCATCAATATTATCTAACGCAACACTTGGTGTTTCGATGAATAAATATTTTTCATGAGCAAGCTGATTAAATACTTTTTTTCTTATTCTCCATATAATCCTCATATTTTCTAATTCTTTTATTTTTCCTTCATTACTTAGGTACTCTATAATAAGATAGTGTTTTTTTTCAATTTTACTTATTTCAGCACTTTTTTTGTCTATGTATTGTAATGAGAGTATTCTTTCATTATTTTTTAATTCCTTTACTTTATCAATCATATCCATTGTTCTTTCAAAACTTAGAAGATCTAATGATTTTGGTTTTATTTTTTCAATTATTTTTAATTTTGCTTTTGTAACTACTCCTAACGCGCCTTCTGTTCCTATAAAATCTCTTACTCTTTGTGTTCTAAATATCTTTCCAGTACCGTCTACAATGTCAAGTTCTAATACATTATCAAACATTCTCCCATATTTTAGAGAAATTCTTCCACATGAATCATTCCCAATCATACCACCTATTGTTGATATCTTGTATGACTGAGGAATTACAGAGAACATATAATTATATTTTTTTAATATATTATTTAACTGCATTAAAACAACCCCTGGTTCAACAGTAACATATTTTTCTTTAAGATTTATTTCAAGTATTCTGTTCATTCTTGATAAATCTATAATTATTGAATTATTTGGGACTACGCTTGATCCAAGATTTGTGCCAGAACCTCTAATAATCACATTATTATTAGTTCTATTGCAAAAAACTATTATTTTTCTAATCTGTTCTTCATTTTTTGGCCAAACAATTGCTAAGATGTGGTCGCCTTTTTTCTGAGACGCATCATAACTATAAGCAATTTTATCTAATAATTCTTCGCTAACATTTTCTTTCCCGCATATTTCTATTAATTTCTTGATCAAACTTTTTCACCTTCAGTTTTTTTAACTTCTTTTCGATCAACTTCTACTTCCTTTAATTTAAAAACATCACTTAATTCTAAAATTTCTATTCCTTTGCTATTATTTTCTTTAAAATGTTCATAACACAATGGACAGCACGTTAACAATTTCCTTGTTTCAACTTTATCTAATGTCAATCTTGCAACATTTTTTGTAAGATTTGTTTTTCTTAATGGACTATGTCCTGTGCCACAACAGAAATTTTCATCATTTTTAATAATCTTATGGCCCTGTTTTTCAATGAGTTCTTTTATCTTTTTTATTAATTCTGTATTTTTTAGAATGTGACAAGGTATGTGTAGATTTATTATCTCTTTTTCTTTCTCAATATTTTCTTTGTCTTTTTGTTGCTCAAATTCTAATTTTCTTACATTATTATAAATAGTTTCAATTATATACTCTGTCTCAATATTATAATGTTTTTTAAATATGTGAGCACACGCAGGACAATTAGTAATTATCTTTGTTATTTTCTTATTCTTAAATATTAAACTATTCTTTTCTATATTTTTTTCAAAAGATTCTTTATAACCTGAATTTAACAAAGGTAATCCACAACATAATTCTTCAATTTCCAGCATCATAAAATCAATACCTAATTTTTTAAGAATTTGTTTGTAATTATCTGTTAATTGTTTTTGTTTAAACTTAGAAACACACCCAGGATAGTATAAAATCTTACCCATTCCAAGAACATTTTTTACTTTATCAAAAAAAACCATTTCCATCAGCCTCAAATATATAGTCAAGTATATGGATTAATAAATATTACTATACAAGAATACTTATAATGCAAAGATTATATTGGTTTTCTTAGATTCTTTCGTATGTCCCAATAAGCTCAGCCTTGTCTAAAATATGTCCTTCAATAGCACTCAAAACATCACTTTTGCTAACACCTTCACCCAAATTCAGCATAATGTCCAATGCATATAGTCTAAAAAAATACCTATGTTCTTTATCAGGCGGACATGGACCTCCATAAGCATTAACACCCCTAGTATTTCTACCTAGAATCCCTTTTGGATTCTCTGCTTCAGGAATTATCTTAGTATCAACAGGAATATTAAACACAACCCAATGATCCCACACTTGTATTTTGAATTTTTCTTTAGCAAAATCAGGAATATCTGGATCATCCATTATCAATACCAAAGACTTTGCTTCAGCAGGAACCTCGCTTATTTCTAATGGCGGAGATACATTATCACCATCGCATGTATATTTACTAGGAATTTTTCCATTATGTTCAAAAACAGAGCTTGTTAGTTTCATGAATAAATAAAAAAGAAAAAGTAATATTTAAAAGTTTCTAAGCCTTCTCAAGCCCTTTCCATGTCTGCTCAAACATGTTATTCATAGTACCTGCAAATAATTCAGTATTAACCCAAATACCAGTATCATAAGCAGAATGAACATTCTTATCATCTATTAACATAAATACAACTTCTTTATTATCAACAATACAAAAACGTGCGTTCATGTTTTTAAGAACTCTTACTTCAGCAACTTTAGATAAAAGTTTAGCAGCTTTATTGCCTTTTTTAATAGGTGCTGCAATCTTAATCTTTACACCTCTTTGACTTATTTTTTCAAATGTCTTTTTTAATAAAGAAACTTTCCTATCAAAACCTTTTTCACTTGTAACAAGAACAACTGATTTCTCAGCATTTTTAACCATTAGATTAAGGTGTGAATAAAGATTATCGCGACCTTTTAGAGCACCTGACATTTCAGTAGGCTCAACTAAATCAATTCCTTGTTTATGAAGATTATTAAGTTCATCTAAAACCTTGCTTTGTTTTATTGATTCTAACATTTTTATATTAACATCTGCATTTTTCTTGATTCTTTTTTTAACTCTTTCAACAACTTCTTCCGGAGGTACAGCTATGTACTTAATTGGTTTTCCAAGTTTTACAACAATAAATCCTTTTTTCTCAAGTGATTCAAGAACATCATATGACCTAGATCTTGGCACATTTGCAATATCAGAAAGTTCTCCTGCAGTTGATACACCTCTTGATAATAAAGCACTCCACAATTTTGCTTCATATGTGTTTAGACCAAAGTCTTTTAGTTTATTTAAAAATTCTTTTTGAATAATCATGAACAACCACTCCTCCTAGTCATATATTAGTTATTATTTTCTTTTTTTAAATAAGCCCATTTAGGGCATTTTAAGCTTATTTTGCCTCTTTTTAAGCTTTTTTTCATTAAATACTAGAAATCCCTCTTTTGAGTGTTTATATATAAGTATTAACTTATTCTAGGAATACTACACTTATATATAAATCTTTCCAATTTGTTATCATTTTTCAGTGATAAATAAACATATAATCTATATATCTAAGTAAACACATATTAAATTCCAACAACTTTATATATAATCAATATATAACTATTCATGACATGGAGCAAGAAAATCACAATTTTAAACAAATAGAGCAAAAATGGCAAAAAAAGTGGGAACAATCTAAGATATTTAAAGTATCTGAAGACTCAACAAAACCAAAATTCTATTGTTTAGAAATGTTTCCTTACCCATCTGGATCTGGATTGCATATAGGTCATGCTTTTAATTATACAATTGGAGACGTATATGCAAGATTCAAAAGAATGCGCGGGTTCAATGTTCTTTATCCAATGGGGTACGATGCATTAGGATTGCCAGCTGAAAATGCAGCAATAAAAAATAACAAACATCCAAAAGAATATACAAAGAATTCAATTAATAATTTTATGAAACAACAAAAAGCAATAGGTTTGAGTTATGATTGGGACCGTGTACAACCTACTTGCATTCCAGAATATTATAAATGGAACCAATATTTCTTTTTAAAATTCTTTGATAAAGGCCTTGCTTTTAGAAAAAAAGCACCTGTTAATTGGTGCCCAAAATGTGAAACAGTATTAGCAAATGAACAAGTACATAGTGGTAAGTGTTGGAGACACGAAGATACAGATGTTGAACAAAAAAATTTAGAACAATGGTTTTTCAAGATAACAGAATATGCAGAAGAACTTTTACAAGACATTGATAAATTAGATGGCTGGCCAGAAAAAATAAAAATAATGCAAAAGAACTGGATTGGGAAAAGTAAGGGTGTTGAGATTTTCTTTGACATTGTTGATGAAGATGGTGAAAAAATAGGTAATGTTTCTACGTATACAACAAGGCCAGACACAATATTTGGAGTTACATATCTTGTATTTGCTGTTGAACACCCATTAGTAATGGAATTAGTAAAAGGAACTGATAAAGAACAAGAAGTAAAGCAATTTATTTCTGAAGTTAAAAAGAAATCAACAATAGAAAGAACAGCAGAAGGCAAAGAAAAAAATGGGGTGTTTCTTGGTAAATATTTTATAAATCCTGTTAATGGAGAAAAATTACCATTATGGATAGCAGATTATGCATTGTATGAATATGGAACAGGAGCTGTAATGGCAGTACCTGCTCATGATCAACGTGATTTTGATTTTGCAAGAAAATATAATCTACCAATAAAAGTTGTTATCCAGCCACAAGAATTTGAATTAGATCCTGATAAGATGTCAAGAGCATACATTGATCAAGGTAATATTGTAAATTCTGGAAAATTTGATGGTATGAATAATATAGAAGCAATAAAACAAATAGGTGAATGGATGGAACAAGAAAAAACAGGCAAAATTACAACTAATTACAAACTAAGAGACTGGTTAATATCAAGGCAAAGGTATTGGGGAACCCCTATTCCAATTATTTATTGTGAAAAATGTGGGATTGTAAAAGTACCTGAAACAGACTTACCAATTATATTGCCTGACAATGTTGAATTTGGACACGGCAATCCATTAGCAACAAATAAAGAATTTGTTAATGTTAAATGTCCTAAATGTGCTGGAGATGCAAAAAGGGAAACAGACACAATGGACACTTTTGTAGATTCTTCATGGTATTTTTTTAGATACTGTGATCCTCATAATAATAGTTTGCCTTTTACAAAAGAAAAAATAGGATACTGGATGCCTATTGATCAATACATAGGCGGTACAGAACATGCTTGCATGCATTTGATTTATTTTAGGTTTTTTACAAAAGCATTAAGAGACTTAGGAATGCACGGAATAGACGAACCAGCAATAAAATTATTTAATCAAGGAATGCTTCACGGTGAAGACGGGCACGTAATGTCAAAGAGTAGAGGCAATGTTGTTTTGCCAGAACAAGTTTCTGAAAAATATGGTATTGATACTGCTAGATTCTTTTTATTATCAATTGCATCTCCTGACAAAGACAGAGAATGGAGTGACAAAGGTATTGAAGGTAGTTTTAGGTTTATTAAAAGGATAATGAATTATTTTGATACTGTTAAGATTAGTTCTTCATCTAAAAAAGTTGAAAGCAAGCTAAATAAAGCAATAAAAGGGATTACTAAAGACATTGAAGAATTTAAATATAATTTTGCAATAATTAAAATAAGAATATTATTTGAATCACTTGAACCAGAAGTAAGCAAAGACACACTAGAAAAATTCTTATTAATATTACATCCTTTCTGCCCACACATTACAGAGGAACTTTGGGAGAAAATAAAGAATCAGGCTTTCATATCGCAACAAGAATGGCCAGAATATGATAAATCAAAGATAGATGAACAAGCAGAAGCAGCAGAAGAATTAGTTCAACGAGTTAGCAAAGATATTCTTCATATTCAAGATTTAGCAAACATAAAGCAACCTAAACTAATAAAATTAATAATTTCAAAAGATTGGAAATATAAATTCTTTAAAAAAATAAAAACATTATTAGAAAAAACACATGATGCAGGAAAAATACTAAAATCAATAATGGAAACAGACCTAAGAAATTATGGCCAAGAAATAAAGAAGATGGTTCCAAAGATTGTCAAAGATCCAGCAATTATTCCTGAACACATGCTAACAAAAGAAACAGAAATAAATTCACTTAATGAAAACAAACAATTACTTGAAGATAAGTTTAAATGCAAATTCGAAATAATAAAAGCAGAAGATACAAGGCAAGCAAAAGCAAGTAATGCTTTGCCTAACAAACCTGCTATTGTTGTTGAGTAAACCAAAAAGAGGTTCTGATAGAATGTTTAAATCTAAATTAAAATACTTTGTACGCTACTGGCTCCCACCAATACTTTGGGCTGTCCTAATCTTCTATATGTCATCTTTATCATTTCCATCAGGCAAGCCAGGAATTAGATTAAGTGATAAATTAATGCACACAATAGAATTCTTTATATTGTCATTCTTATTATTCAGAGCATTTTACAACTCTCGGTGGAAGAGGGCAGCATATTGGTTTGCAATCTTGTTAACCATATTATACGGAACATCAGATGAAATCCATCAAACTTTTACACCACAAAGAGTGTTTGATATCTATGATGTTTTGTTTAATAGTTTTGGTGCATCATTAGTATTTGTATTTAGTTTTATTAATAAGAAATTGGTAAGAGCGATTTTCTTTGATTATGATAAGTTATAGTTTATATTTCTTTATACTTGTATCAGAGTTATTTTCATCTAATTCTAATAAAAATATAGAATCAATTGTACAATCAAAGTCAAGATTCATATCAGTAGCATATTTAATAATCAATTCAACTTCTTTTTTATCTTTTCCATAACCTAATGATATGTGTGGGGAATATTCTTTTTTCTTTTTAGGAATATATTTGGAATGCAATTTATCGTACAATTCTACTAATTTATCAACTCCTTGATCAACTAATAGATGTATACAAGATTTTTTATGAGATTCTTTAATTCCTTTAAATCCTATTTTAAAAGGTTTAAATTCTTTTAAACATTCTCTTATATGTTGGTCAAGTTCTGATTCAGATATTTCGCTTTCAAAAGGATACGCCACAGTCATATGAGTTCTAAATTTAAGAAAATCAGGATCATACTTTTCTCTTATTTCTTCAACTTTTGCAAGACCTTTAAATCTTGGAAAAATTACAATTGCGTATTTCATTTTTTATAAATATAAGTTGGTAAGCACACCCAGAAATGAGCACAACACAGCTCAATGGCTTAACCCTGACCTTTCCTTGGTCCTGCAACCCTAAGAGCACCAGTCTCATAGGTTATAGCTGCTTCATTCCTGACCTGACTAATTTCCCTATGAAGCCAGTCCCAAAGGACAGAACTTCATTGTCCAGACCAGGACCATTAAACTGAAGCTATACCGCTTCCTGAGCTTCAATCCCATCATATAGCCCACTTATGGCAACAGGCAGGGGCTAACTACCCGATCTAGCTTACCAATATATAGGATAAAAGAAGTGTATTTAAACTTAACTATGTTTTATGTAAATTAAAAAGAAAAAAGGAAATTTTTTAATTATTGAATAACGCTTCCTACATTTCCACTTTTTTCAATAACCTCAAATAAATGATCAAGATCTTTAATCCTATTTTTACCTTTACTAATAGGTATTCCAAAATGTAAAAGTTTTAAAAATTCATCTTCTGGCAAAAAAACTTTCACACTTAACCCTCCTAAATTTATTGTGCACCCTACTACCTTGTCTGATTCCGACTTTAAAGAATCATTACGCCAAAGATCTATTGTTATTCCCACATCAATCACCTCATTATTTTATTAGTATTAATTATTTCTTTATTTATATATAAATATTATTATTATTATTATTATTATTTATTACTATTTATAATTATTATTTATATCTTCTCCATTACACAAATCTTTATTAACCAAAATTCTCACCAATATATTATGACAAACAAAATAATATTCTTAGGCACGGCAGGTGATTCTATCTTAGTTAGCAAAGGATATAGATCATCAGCAGGGATTATTCTGCAACTTTACAATACACAGTTTCACATAGATCCAGGACCAAACACAACACAAAAAGCAATAGAAGCAAAGATACATCTAAGAGAAAACACAGCACTATTAATCAGTTCACCAGACATAATCAGTTCAAATGACGCAAACATTACTATTGATGCAATGACACACCAAGGCCTAGATCCAAAAGGGGTTTTAGTCACAAACAATATAATACTGAATGGAAATGAATTTACAAAACCAGTTATAGGACATAAACAAAAAACATATGTTGAAAAGATAATTACTTTATCGCCTAAAAAAAGGATTGCAATTGAAAACATAGAAATTCAAGGACTTGACACAACAAATGACAATAATATAGGCTTTAAATTCTATACAAGGGATTTTAATTTAATATATGCAGGCAACATTGGTTATGACAAACATTTATTAGATCAATACAAAGGAGCAAACATCCTGATACTTAATGTAAGAAACCTCAAAGATGAAAAACCACACGAATTAAATATAGAACAAGCAGAAAAAATAATCACAACAATCAAACCAAACCTAACAATCATCACAGGCTTTGGGTTCAGCATGCTAAAAGCAGACCCAACATTCATTGCAAGAGAATTAAAAGTCAGAACAGGTCAACAGATAATAGCTGCAAAAGACAACATGACTATTGAACCTGATAGTTATAGAGCTCAGGCAAAACAAAAGAGTTTGCTCGGGATGTGATCAATAAACCTTAATCCTTTTTTTCTTAAGCTTCTGCTAATGCTTCATACCCCTTAAGATCTTTTTCTAATTCATTAACAGCATCTTTATTAATTATTATTGCAGGCAATGTACTTGCCAATAATTTTAAATCTTTTCCTAATGCTAATGCAATTAAAAAAGGTGAAAATATTACACGGAAAAGCGAAAAAGGATTAGGAATATCATAAATTTCATCACCATAATCAGTCGTTGCTATTACCTCTCTATTTTTCAAATATTCTTTGTAAGTACTGAACGGATTTCCTATTGTTTTTAAAAAATCAATTATGTTGATTGAATCCTTTATTTCAGATGAATTTAATTCCACTTTTTTATTTTTTGTTTGTAATTCGTCTCTTATTTCTTTAACTTTCATCTCTGCAAGAGTAAGACCCTTTTCAAAAACACCAGGACATTCTTTTATACTTTCAAGTAATTTAAAAATAATTAATTTTTCTTTATTAACAGCTTTGATAAATTTTTCCCACTTCCCTTCTTCAAGATATTCAACTTGGTCTTCAAGATTATTCTTCAAATCCTTTAATGTACCATAACTTATATCTCTACAAAGACCACAAACTTCTATTACTTCCTCAAATACTTTTTCTTTACTTAATTCTTTTAATTTTCTAAATGCTAAATTCCTGTTATTTTTTGTTTTCTTAAACCATTTAATAATTCTTTTAATCATTTTAAGTTGTCTAGATGATGGATCTTTTCCATTTTTTACATTCTCTAACAATTTGTTACTCTTTTGTTTTATTTGTTTTTTTTTTGATTTATCCCATCTATTATACAATACTCCTGCTCTATTAATTCCTTTATTTAAAAGATCAAAATATGAAAGAAGTTCTTTAATTTCATAATTTTTCATTAATATCACCTTTTATTTTTTGTTAATGATAATAAGTTAATTTCATATATAAATATTTGTATAATCTTAAATATACCTGCATATTATCCAAATAAATAATTAAACTAAGTCAATAAACCTTAACACCTTTTTTCTTTAACTTATGCCTCAACAACTGATCTTTTCTCCATTCTATAATAAAGTCTTGAATTATCTTTACACAAAGCTTTGCACGCGAACCATATATTCCTTCGATCTTAACAATCTTATCCATTTCATCACAAAGTGGTTTTGGTAAGTTCACAGCTCTGTACTGACCTAATCTTTTATAACCCATAATTATCATCCCCCTATATGCACTAGTTGCATTAATAATATATAAATCTTTTTAAAAATACATGTGTGTATGGTGCCTGTAAGGCTAGTGAGCACCTGATATTATTATCAGGTCTTTTCATGTGTACTTATTGCGCTTGAAAAGTGCGAACGAACCATACACACAGAAATCACTATTGATATTCTCGAACCTATATTCTTCATATTGGTAATATATTTATCTTAATTCCACTATATATAGAAACATGGGATGAGTAATTCATTATATTTACTAAATTACAGCATCATTTTCTATTACAAAAATGATAGATGATTTTAAACAAACAATAGGAAAACTCAAAAAAGAGCTTTCAAATAAGTCAGAAGTAGATGACACTATACAAAATCTTATTGAAAACAATATTTATCAAAGATATAAAGACACACCATACAAAGACGCAGTCACAAAACTAAGAAATATAGTAAATACTGTTTTTAAAACAAGATCAAGGCTTTATTTTAATAGATTAAAAAAAATTACTAGAAACCTTTACAAAAATAAACTAGATTTTGCAGGACAACAATTAGATAATTTATTATCAGAACTAAAATTCTTATTTTTCACAGATTTTATTTATCATTATTTTGATATAAACCCCAAGATAAATGATTATGTTTATGATTATTTATCAACAGACTTTATTGAACAATCAAAAATAACTCATGACATAAATCCTGAGAAGTTCATAAAAACAATAGAACAAATCAAAGATTATGATTTACACTTTTGCAAAGATGAGTTCTTAGAAATCATTCAAGCAATAATAGAAAAGGATAAATTACAGTACGAAGTATCATTAGATGATTTATCTAAATCAATTTCAGGTAAAAAGATTCATCTTGATGAACTTTTAATCTCCTCTGCAAATCATAAATCAATTAAGAATTACAAAAAAAGTGCAGATTGTTTAGAAAAAATACTAGAGACAGATAACACAAACCCAAATATATTTTACAAACTAAGTGAAGACTACCTTAACTTAGAAGAATATGAAAAAGCTCAAGACAATTTGTTAAAAGTAATTCATTTAATAGAATCTAAGCAAGAATTAACAGACGAAGAAGAACACAGATTAATTGATTCTTACAATAGATTGGGTTTTTCTTATATAAAACAAGCAAAGAATTTTTATAAAGTTGAAAAAGAAGAAGCTTTTGAAGGTTATTGTGATAATTTATTCAGAGCAATCAAAGTATTAAAAAATACAAAAGACAAATATGAATCAAATGTTAAAGCTTATTATCTGTTAGTTTCTGCTTATCTTTATTTATCAGATTATTATGAAAAAAGAAAACAAATAATGATAGAAAATCCGTATGATGTTGAAGAATCATTAAGACAGAAAAAGATACAAGAATGGGATGAAAAATTAAAAAGTGCAAGCAAAAAAGCAAGAAAAATAGTAAAAGATATATTAGATTCTAAAAAGACAATAAAAACAGAAAAAGACAATAAACCTTATTTTGAGTATTACCCAGATCTTGATTCTAGGCGTTTTTTATTTCACCTAAATCCTTTCTTAGATGTAGGCATTACTTTAAAATGTTTTGATAAATCAGACTTAGATAGGGCTGAGTTAGAAGACGACATTCTAGATATATTAAGAGAACCATCTAAATATACTTGTTTTAGAGATGGAAATACTTTAGAAACACCAAAATCTTGGATATTAAAAGATATAGATAACAAAGTTGTTTTAGTAGAAGAATATATTCCTGAACAAAACATGTTTAGATATTTTAAACATCTTAATCATAGATTTATTAGAAAGACAATGTCTGGGAAACAGTTGACAAATCTTAAATTATCAGAATTAGAATGGATAATAGATATTACAGCACAGCTTCAAATATATCTTACTCAAAAAGTAGAGTCTAGACAAGTCGAGTATGATTATTATACAAATGGTTTCAAATTGAGGTTCATAGATCAATTAGAAAAATACCAATATTTATTAGAAAAACAAGAAAAGTGGACAATATCAGATGAACAAAGAAATAGATTAATAGAACTTCATAAAAGAGATATCAATGATTGCATACTTTGCAATAAACCTCCTTTTGAAACTTACTTACATTTATTAAGCGTTGATGCAAATTTGAAAAATTTTTTAAAGAATAAGAAAAAGATTGATTTAGAAATAAGGGATAAAAAAATAGCTGTCATTGATCCTATTTCAGCAATTGAGTTTGCAACAGGTTTTTTGTCAGAAGAAGACGAACAATATTTGCATTACAGATGGTTACTTAACATAATTCAAGAAGATTTGGAAAATCCGCAAGAGTTAAAAGGAAATATAGGAATAATTCAAGAAATTATCAATAAATTAGTTCCAATTAAGCAAGAAGTAATAAAAGATTTAGATGATTTATTAACACAAAGTTATAATATAGATAAAGATAATGAATCAGAATACAAAGACTACAGATCTAGATTCAGTACAACGATAGATAAATATATTTCTAAAGATGATCAAAAAGAATACAATGACTTAATCAAATTAGTTGGTGTTGATAGACATTTAGCAATTGCAGCTGATAAATTAAGAGACATAAGCAGAATAAAAAAAGCAACAGAATCTTTTGTTAGTGAACATGAGGAAGTTGGAAAATTTGTTGAATCAATTTTTAATTATCCTGAAGAATGCAAAGCTTATAGAAACAAGGTAATTGATTGTTGGTCAGGAATAAATAAAAATATAGGACAAATAGTATTAGACTCTCTTTGTAAATCAGACACAATTAATATTACTGATTTTTTTATGGAATTTTTTCCCTCTATTACAGATACAATAACTCTTAACAAAATAACTAAAACCCTTATGACATCTGTTGAAGCTTATCACGATTTTAAAAGATTCCAGCACAGTTTCAAAATTGAACTTAATAAGAACAAAATCAAAGACGAAATTAGAGAATATTTACTTAGGCAGGATGATATTGATTCTAATTATCATTACTATTTATATCATTTGAAAAGAGCAAGAATAAATATGGAACAACTAGGATTATTTGATTTTAGAAATAAACTCCAAGAAGCATATGGTTTTTGGGATTTCAGAGGCGATAGAAATAACAATGGAGATGGTAAAAATGCAATATGATTCACTTGAAGATTTTCTTGAAGATGATGGTGGAAAGGTTGACTTACATTATCACATTGATGAAGGTGCAGAAGATCCATTAAAAGAATTTGAAAAATGTCTAAGAAGAGGTTATGATGTTGTTGCATTTACAGAACATAATTCTGTAGATGGTTTGCTTAAGATTAGTAATTCATTAGAAAATATAAGAAATCTTAGAAAACATTATAATAAAAATACAAGAATAATACCATCAATAGAATTAACTTCAAACATTCCTAGTAAAAAATCTGTTTCTGACAAAGGAACTAATAGAATCCATATCTTGGGTTTAGGCATAGATTTTAAAAATGAATATTTTCAAACTGATTTAATAAGATATCAAGAAATAGATAATATTAGGACAAGGGAAATTTTTAATAACATTGCTCAACACGTTCAAAATGAAACAGGAGAACAGATATCTTTTGGTGATTTTCTAGATGCAAGAGATTATATTCACTATACTACTGGAGATTTAGTAGAGTATCTATGCAAACAAGTGTATAAAGGAAGAGGAAAAGAGAATCATATTAAAAGAAAGTATTTACACTTCACATCAAAAACATATGTGGGTCATGATAAATCTCTTAATGTTTACAACACCATTGCTTTTGTCAAAAAATATAGAGGCATACCTATTATTGCTCATCCTGATAATTTATCAAAACAAGATTTATATTGGTTAAAGACATTTGGAATTCAAGGCATAGAAGTAGTAAGTTATAGATTTAGCAAAGAAAAAAGGCAAGAATTATATGAATGGGCAGTAGATTTAGGATTGTTTGTTATTGGTGGAAGTGATGGAAAAATAAAAATATTTAAACCGCTTCCAAAAAGAATAATAAAACAATTTGTATTAAATAATAAAAAATTAAATTACTTGTGAACTCACAACTTTGATATTATCAAAGCACCCAACATATTATATATAACTTCAACAATAGTACATAGGTGGAATAATACTTTTAATTCCTCTCTCTTTAATTTACCAAACAATTCCTCCGATCTGCAATGAAGCTCTGTTTTCTTTTTTCCAAATTCAACTAGTTTCTTTAACTCAAACTTATAAAAAAGATCATAAAATGATTTGAGATAACCATTTGTATCTTGAAAATGTTTTATAACTTCATTACTTAGTTTTACAGGATTTTTAGTTAAATGCCGTGCAATTTCATTATACAGATCACCTATTTTCTCAAGTTCTTCAGTAATATAATAAACAGTAGACGTTTTATTAACAGGAGTATACCCTTTTTTATTCAATATTCTTCTACAAAAATCTGTAAATTTATTTATATTAACATCTCTAAGAGTTATACTTTTCACATCATCAACATCCCCTCTTTTAGACGCATCTAAAAGATCATTTCCCATTGCAAGCAAAAACAAAAATGTTCTTCTAAATAAAGTGTCAAATTCTTCATACATTGCATGAGTTATTTTCTTGATTGCAACGTTTCTTTTACCTTCATTAACAATGGCTAAGCCAATACAAGAATCACTCATTATTTTTTGAACTTGTTTTAATTCATCAGATGAATTAAATATCACATTTATATCATCATATCCTGATTTATAAGCAGCTGCAATTATTCTTCTGATCATAGGATCTAAACCAGAAATATCAAGTTTAATACTTTTTGTAGCATATCCTTTTTCAGTTGAGATTATCAAAGAACCATTATTTTGTTCAACATTAATCTCATCCCCTCCTTTTAACCCATACTTTTTGACCCATTTAGCAGGCAAAGTAATAGTATGAGTACTGTGTCCTTGTTTTATTATCTTTCTTCTCATATACAGGCACCCCCAATATGCTCAATATAGTAAAACAGAGCTTACACTAAATCTATTTACAATTATATTCCTAGTAAAACAAGTATATATATTTTTCGAAACACTAGTGATTATTTTAAATAATACAATCAAAATAAATCCGTGATATTTCCAGCCCCTATACTAATTAAATTCAACAGTAACAACATCACTATTGATAATATGCTTCCTTATTTTATTCTGTGATCAAAACTATATATTACCCTTACCAAGTATATACTGTAAGCATGCAATAAAAGAGGTTACAGAAATATGAGATATGTCAATGTACCATTACCAAAACCAATTATAAAAAAAATAGATAAGATTGTCGCAGATCAAGAAAATGATTTCAGGTCAAGACCTGATTTTATTTTACACCATATAAGGATTGCACTGCAAAACAGAGTTGGTCAAAATCAACTACAAAATGTCTATCCAATGCCCGTACTGCGGCAAAGCACAAATCAAGGTTCCTTATAAAAAAGGAACCCAAGATGAACTAGTGTTAAGAATAGAGTTTCTTGAATCACAGCTACATAAGCTAATGAAATCCAATATGTCATTAAGACAAACCTTGGGGAAGGTGTTAAAATGATCATAGAATGTCCGAAATATAGAAAAAACATGAAAAAAATACTTTATCCTAAATTTAAGAACCAAAAATATCAGCTTACTAAAATGATGAGGTTAGGACTAAAAAATGCAAGTTGAAATAGAATCAACTTAAAATTCAACTGTTAAAATTATTTTTTTTCACAAAAGTATGCAATAAGTACATACTAAAACAAAGGTGGTCAAAATATCTTTAGAAGATAAGGTCCAATATCTTGCAATAGGTGAACTTGCTTTAGGAACAAAAGCTTATGATCCAAGAGCAATGGATGGTTTAGCATTATTCTTAGAATTAAATGATTACAAAATAAACAATGTAATACTCGATTCAGGACTCGTACCTTTGATTCCTGAATATTATGGAATAAACAATGCAAAAGCAATGCGATTTCTTGGAAATGATCCTGATAAAGAACCAAATAAAAGAGCACAGCTAGCACTTAAATCAGACATAGAAAAAAAAGACAAAGAATATATTGAAAAATACGTTCTTAAAAAAATAGTAACAAAACATGAGGCAGTAGATTTTGCAAAAAAAGAATTGAAAAAATTGACAGATATTCTTGGAAACATCAGAATTGATTATGTCCATGGCGAAGAAGATAAAAGAAACATAATAGCATTAGAAGAATTAAAGATAAATGATTATAAGAGATTAGCCCAAAACCAGCATGATTTAGAAGAAAAAATACTAACTTATAAAAAAAATCTGGAAAATCTAAAAAAAGAAGAATCAGATATAAGAGAAGAGAAAACAATACTTCAATATTCTAGAAAATATCTTAGACACAAAGAAAACATAAAACAAGATAAAAAATACACTCTTAAGGAATATATAACTGTACTGATAGAAAGAAAACATGAAGAATTCTCTAAACTAGAACCAAAAGATGCAGAGGAACTAAAACTCTTTCTTAAGAAGATAAAAACAACAGATGACATCCAGAACAAACTTAAACAAATTTACAAAGATCAAAACAGGGCAAATGCAGAAATAAAACATCTTAAAAAGGATATAAGAGAATGCGAAATTAGTTTAAATGCATTAGAAAGAGAAAAAGAAGCTTCTGGTTTTTTCAGAATTACAAAAAGACAACACATTAAACCAGATGAAGAAGAATTATTATATAGATTAGCAAAAAAAGAATACAATGATTTATTATATAATATAGTCGATTCTAATAATTTCCATATTCATACTGATGGCGAAGTCAATCTAAACATAGGTAAATTAAAATTCACAATATACCATAGTCCTAATATTGCTTCAAACAAACCATCTAATAAATCTCTAAAAAAGCTTATACAACAGACTAATCATGATAATAAATTAGGAAAAAAACCAGCAGACATAAAAATAACAGCTCATGGGGCTAATGGTTTTAGATTTATTCCTACAAGTAAATACACTGAAAATACTGTTCAGGGAGAACAAAGACAAACGCCAGAGATTTCTATGAACATTAAATTACCAACATTTCAGTCACCTGAAAATCTTGAATATCTAAAAAAAAAGAATGTATCAAATTGGCATGTTAAAAGATATGATGCAAAGAATTACGCATCTGGAGCAGTAATTCACACTATCAATAAAGACAAACTTCAATCAATTGAATATATTGACCACAAAGATCTTGTTAAATTCGGTGAAATATCATACAAAATAAAACAACTAAAACAAAAATTAAGTAATCAAGATGATGATTCCTCCAAAAAATTAACTAAAAAGCAAAGACAAAGATTACAACAAAAAATAAACAATGAAATAAAAGACCTTGAATCACTAGTAAAACTACAAACAAAGAAAATAGAAGTTCTTGGCGATGTCCATATAGGCTGTCCTAATACGCCTGGAAGACCAAGTAATTACCAAGTATTAGAAAAATGCCAAGAATATCAGAAAAAAAATGGTCTTCCAGATGTTATTGTTGCAAGCGAAATTCTTCATGGAACAATTGACAAAACATTCGGTAGTAATAAACAATATTTGGCTCATGAACCAGCAAAAGTACAGGAATTAGAAGACAAGATAATGAACAGCAACCAATCTGATAAAGAAAAATTACGAGAACTAAAAGAACTAAGAAGACAAACACAAGAAGCAATTCCAATTACAAGCAACAGTGTTGCAAAGATTGAAACAAAAAGAAGAATTATTCCTTACCTAGAAAACATTCTTGATCTCGGCGGAAGCGTAATTTTAGTAAGTGGAAACCATTATAATGGTTCTACTGGTGATGATGAAGCATATGAATTAGCATCAATGCTTCCTTTGAAATACATTGACAATGGCCAAATAAAGATATTTCATGGTTTAGGACAAAGGTATGGGTGTGGAACAACAAGGTTAGATGAAAATAATACATTATTCTCAGCACACAAACCAAAAAAAGGAAGTGACGTGGTTGCAGGTGCAATGAATCAAATGTTGTCAGCAAACAAAGATGCTGACATAGTGATTTTCTTTGACAAACATCATGCAGGCGGCGGTTATGCAGACAATTCAACATATGTGGCAGCAGCACCAATGCAACCTTATTCTTCATATGCAGACATGATAGGAGCTGTTCCTTCTCTTAGAGGCATAATCAACCTATACTATGATTCAGACAAACAATACAGAAAATGGGACCTTGTTCTTGATCCTGTACTTGAGTACAACAAAAATAAAAATAAAAAAGGTGGGAAAAAATGATTTTTAAAAAAACATTAACAACATTAGCAGCTTTAGTTATGCTATTTTCTCCTATAAACTTTAGCAATTCAAAAGCAGAAACTAAAGCTGGTTCTTTAATGACATTAGTAAAGCAAGCATATGATAAAAAATATGATAATCATTCTTTTTTCACAACAAACGAATACCTAGATCAAATATACAAATCCTGTTATGAAATTCACACAAGCCATCAGTATGAAGTAGACTATTTTGATCTTACAAAAAAATTAAAAAAAGACAAAAAAGGCAGAATAAAGAGACCAATAAAAGAGACAAAGACACAATACATAATGTCTGCAGGAAGTTCTGTAGCATTAGGTTTTATTGGTAATGAATTATATTTATTAACAAACAATCATGTAACTTCTCCTGAATTTGAACAAATGGATGTTTATAATTTTGTGATTCCAGTTGGAAAAGCCAAACTAAAGAAAACAAAAGTGCTTTTGTTTACTCATCCTAAATTAGATCCAAAGACAAATGAACATATTTCTGATGAAGGATTAGAATTAGAATTAGTAGCTACTGATAAAGAACTTGACATATCTATATTAAGAACAAAAAAATCAGATTACAAAAAAATAAAAAATTATACAACATATGGTAAATTTGGGAACAGTTCAGAACTCACTCCCGGTAACTGGCTTTATGCAGTTGGTTATCCTAACATGTTATCTAATCAGCTAGTGCAAGGCATCTATAAAGGTAATGACAATCCTCATTATCCTAATGACGACAATATATATCATATGAGCTGCACTGTCATTCCTGGTAATTCCGGGGGCCCAGTATATGCTTTAAGAGATGGCGTTCCAGAATTAGTCGGCATTGCCAGACAAACACACGGTGCACAAGATGGCGGTGCAATAAAAATCAATTTGATCAAAGAATTTCTTAAGAGAAATAAATTAGAGGTTTTGTTAAAATGATAAAACAAAGATCAGGAAAACTAGAAAAATTAGTCAATGCAGCAAAATTCATTGGAAAATTAACCTTTGTAACAGCTTATACAGGAATATTTCTTTACATTGGGTATGCGGCAAATGATATCATAGAAGGGAGAACTTTGTCAGAAAAACCGCTTTTTGAATCATATTCTTACAAATATATTGAGATTTACAAAGACAAAATAATCAAACATTCTGAAGAACATGAAGAACTTCCCCCTGCTTTATTCAAATATAAACTTGAAAAGAATCAACAGAAAAAACAACAACCAAAACAAAAATCAGACAGATACAAAATTTAACAAAATAAAAATAAAAAAAAGAAACATGCCAAAAAATAATAAAAACAACATATCAGAACTTTCACATAATCAACTAGTTCAAAGAATAAAGCGAAATCCTGGATTAATTGGTTTAGAAAATATTGTAACAGCTTCACAAGAGGTTGAATGTTATGATAAAAATAGATTAGTCACTGCTCCTGACATTGTATTCTACTTAGGAAATAATCATTATGTTGCAGTTGAAGTAAAGACAAGCAATAGTAAGAGTGCTAAAACAAAGATGGAAACACAACTTCATCGTTATTATGAATTTTTTCTAAAGCATTATGGAATAAAATACCAAGTAATGGGTGTTTATGTTGAAAAAGACAAACTAAAGGTTGTCAAATACGATCCAAATGATTATAAGAGGTGGTATCAATGAAAAAAACAAAAACAGAATTATATGAAATGGGTAACAAAACATATCAGTCTGTTCCAAAAGAAGCAATTGAATGTTTAGGAAGTGCTTTTATGAAATGGACAAACCCAAAAACATCTGAATGGGAAAAATCTGCTCTAGAAAAGGGAATAGGAGAATTTATTCTTAATCTTCATGAGCAAGGATATTACACAGAATTATTCAGCAGAGCATACGTGGCTGTATTAGATTTTTTTTATAAAGGTAGGTATGCAACAAGTACATCAAAATATTATGAAGAATTTTTAGGTGTGAACTAAATGAGGCTGGAACAGATTTGTAATAATGTTGGAATAAAAAAAGACAATAAATATTACTGCAGAGCAAGATCTATTACAGCTCTGGATTGTAAATATCTTGGTGATTTATCAGGACCAAGAAACAACCCATACAGATATTGTGAAAAACCAGGAGATACTGCGTTAAGAAGCTTCTGCAGGTACTTTAAACATTTTTTTTTACAAGTGTACTATAGCGTCGTGAAATAGTAATGGTGTTTGTGATTGTTGTGATTTACAATATAAAAACTCATCCCCAAACCTGAGTTATTTCTAGTAAATCATGACAAAAAAACAAAAAATGATGATCGTAGTGAGGGACTATCACAAACATCTGCTAAAATTTCTCGATGTATAGGTAAAAGAACAATAACAAAAAATAAGAGAGTGGTATTATGAATTTTAAAAAATATGAATTAACATTTGATCAAGTAAGAAAAACATGTGATAACATAAATCTTAGTTCATCAAAAAGTACAAAAAACCTTGAACAAATAGTTGGTCAAGAAAAGGCAGTAAGATCATTAGAATTTGGTTTACAAATTGATTCTCCTGGTTATAATATTTATATAAGTGGTGAAGAAGGAACAGGTAAAAAAACATTGATAAGATCAATGCTTAATACGCAAGCAAAAGAAAAACAATCACCAAATGATCAAATAGCTGTTTATAATTTTCATGATAACAAAAATCCTATTATTCTTGAATTAAAATCAGGAAATGCAAGAAAATTCAAAAAAGACCTTGAAAACATGATAAAAATACTTGATAATGAAGTTCCTAAACTATTTTCAAAACCTGAAAATGCAACATTGATTGAAGCTATAAAAGAAATTTCTTATAAAGAAGAGTCAAAGATAAAAAAAGTATATAACCAAAGACTGGCAGAATTTGGTTATGCACTTGCAATTGGTAAAGGGAGTGTGGGCTTGAACCCAATTAAACACGATCATGAATCTATTATTGATTTTTCAAGAAGAGAAAAGGTCATATATAATTCTCTTAGCACAGAAGTTGAAAAACTAGGCTTGATTCTTATACAAGATGGACTTGACTATTATGTTGAGAAGAATGATCCAAATGCAACTGATGAAGACTTACAAAAAGGACAAGATCTTCTGAACAAATATCAAGAATCAGCAGAAGAACTTGCAAAACAATTCATCAATACAAGCATTGATAAAGAAGAAAGCAAAGAAGATTTTTTATTAGCAAAAAAAGTTGTAAGAGAATACATCCAAACACAAACAGGTTTAATCAAAAAATATAAACAAAAGATTTTAGAAGCAAGAAAATTAATTGCAAATAGATTTGTACTAAAACTAATAACAAATATTGCAGAAAAATACAAAAATTCACAACTAGTTGATTATTTGGTCGATTTACAAGAAGACTTGATAAAATATTTTGATTATTTTTCATTAAAAGAAACCGAAAAAGCACTTGCACAAGGTTTCGCAGATAGATATCAAATAAATATTCTTGTTGATAATACTTATACAAAAGGTGCTCCTGTAATATTTGAAACAAACCCTACGCATGACAATCTTTTTGGTAATGTTGAAAGAATAATAAGCTTAAAATCCGATAATCAAAACTCTCATCTAAAGATAACTGCGGGTTCATTTTCAAAAGCAAACAATGGCTATCTTGTCATAGATGCATGGAAAGCTCTGCAAAACAGGGGTGTTTGGGAAGGTATTGTAAGGGCTCTGGAAAACAAAAAAGTTCAAATAACAGATGGTAATGAATTTTATTCATCAACAATAAAAACAAATGATTCAAATGCAGATGTTAAACTAGTTCTTGTTGGTGGCAGAAATTTAAAATATTTAATGCAACATTATTTGCCAGAATTTGATCATTTGTTCAAAGTAAAAGCAGATTTTTCATCTGAAATGAATTATTCCAAAGATAATGTAGAAAAATATGCTTCATTTATCAATGATCTTTGTGAAAAAGAATCTTTGCTCAACTTAGATCTCGGAGGAGTGAAATCTGTTGTTGAATACGGTATGAGATTAGTTAATAATCAAAAAAAACAATCAGCTAATTTTGGAAAAATTGCTGATATTATCAGAGAAGCAGATTATTGGGCAAGACAAGACAATGAAAAAACCATCACTGAAGATTATATTGAAAAAGCACAATCAGAAAAAATACTTAGGTCAAAGATCATAGAAGAAAAGATCCATGAATACATTAATGAAGAAATAATCAAGATAAAAACAAAAGGAGAGCAAATAGGACAAATCAATGGTTTGGCTGTTTATTCATACCCTGATCATCCTTTTGGTATTCCCACAAGAATAACAGCAGTAACTTCAGTAGGTAAAAAAGGTCTTATCAACATAGAAGAAAAGTGCGAATTATCAGGAGAAATACTCAACAAAAGTGCAGAGATAATATATAGAGGCATATTAAAAGGAAGATTTGCACAAGACAAGAATATATCATTAGATGCAACAATCTGTTTTGAACAAACATATGGAGGTGTTGATGGTGATTCTGCATCAATTGCAACACTTTGTGCAGTATATTCTCACCTATGCCAGACTCCCATAAACCAACAATTAGCAGTAACAGGTTCGCTTGATCAATTTGGTAATGCCCAAGCAATTGGTGGTGTAAATGAAAAAATAGAAGGTTTTTATTATACTTGCAAAGACAAAGGTTTAACAGGTGAACAAGGCGTTGTGATTCCAAAAGACAATATTAATGACCTTATGCTGAATAAAGAAGTAACAACTGCAGTAAAAGAAGGAAAATTTCACATTTATGCAGTTGAAAACATTGATCAAGCAGCAGAGGTTCTAATGAACACAGATAGTAAACAGATTTACAAAAACATAAATCACAGACTAATAGAATTATCAGATTATCATAAAGATAAAGAGGATAAATAAGAATAAAACAAACAAAAAATGGTAGAAGACATAATCAATAAACATTTAGATAAATTAGAACAAGGTAAAATAAACACAAAACAAGCAAATGAATTATATCAAGAGGTTTACAATCTTATTGAAGTTTATGGATTAGAAGATAAGTATGAACACAGATTAAATAATATAGAATGGGAATTGAAAAAAAGATAAATATGGAATGTGAAGGACAAAAGATAAGAGTTGTTGTTTATACATGGGGAGATAATTGTTTATCAACATATGTAGAATGTCCTTTGAATTATGGCAAACATCAGGAAAGATGTCATTGTGAAGATAAAAAATATTGTAGTTATGTTATTGATATGCCATTTAAGTGGGATGAGGTGTTAAAGAATGATTAAAAAACCATCAGCAGGCGTATGTTTGTGTCAGCTTGTCATGGGTCTGGGATTATTATTCACAAGGATAGATGCTAAGATAGAAGGGGATCCATCATACACAGCAAGAAACATAGAAAGACAGTTCAAATACTCCCAATACGGACTGAATACAGCAGGATGTATATTATTATATGCTAGTGGAAAGAATTTTTACAAGAGAAAGATGTATGAAGAACTTTACAACAGCAAGAACAATCCATAACCTACTAAACAACCAACACTTATAAAAGGCATTGCAGGATAAAATCTATTTTTCTTTGTATAATAAAACAAATAACCTAGAGCAATTGTTGCACAGAGAGGAATCACTAATATCTTAAGAAAACTCACCCAAAAATCAATAACAACAACATATTTCATAATAACACCTGCAAATAATAATGGAAATGCAATATCTCCTCCACCAAGTATTGCATGTGCTACACTACTTTTAACAATTTTTGTTTTGATTTTATTATTTTTTACAAGCTTTGCCTTTTTATCAACAACCTTGACAAACTTTCCACTTTTTTCATCATAAGGCACAAAAAATCCTGCAAAAACCTTTGATTGTGTTTGAAACTTAGCCAATTTAACCATGTGTTTTGATTTCCAAACAGCATACATGTCATAGACAGATATTAAAATCAATAATATAATAACACTAGTCTTATTCAAGATAGGAACAAATATAATTGCTAAACCAGCATACATGAATAATTCAGTAATATTATGTACATACGTATTTGGTTTAACTATCTTAAGATAAGCTAATATTAAAGAAAGCAAAAATGCCATCCATCCACTCATAAAACTAGCAAATGCAACAGTTAAACACATAACAACTGCTAAGAAAAACCAGAACTTCCAAAAAGACACTAATTTAAATTTAATTAACATAAGTAATAAACCAGTACCAAGCAATATACCAATAGTTATATAAGCCCATGACCATGATTCATCAACATCAGGCCTTTCAGCACCCCCTGGCAAAGCAACAAACTCAGCTTTACCAGTCTCAACACTTTTCTCAAAATCAACATTAAGACTAATAATATACAGACCAAGTACTTGTGAAACTAGAAAGAATATGATTAGAATTGTTGTTAGTTTTATGGGGTGTTTCATGTATTAAATTTTGGAGAAGGAGTATATAAATGTTGTGAAAAAAATAAATAAAAAAACAAATAAAAAAATAAATAAAAAAGAATGTTTACACATCCTTTAAACCAGTAGTCTCTAAGTAAAAATTACATTCACCGTCAGGCATGTTAGGCGAATCAATTAACTTAGCCACTCTTGACCCTTTCTTACCTTTCCTCAGATAAATCCTAAATGTTGATGCGTGCGCAACTATGTTTCCACCAACAGCTTTTGTTGGATCACCAAAAAACTGTGCAGGATCAGATTGAACTTGGTTTGTCACATAAACACAAATATTATTCATGTCAGCTAACTTAAGCAAAACATGCATGTGTTTATTCAACTTTTGCTGACGTTCAGCTAAAGTCCCACGTCCTATAAATTCTGCTCTAAAATGTGCTGTTAATGAATCAACAATCACTAGTTTTACATTAAGTCCTTGGTTTTTGATCAAATCTTCAACTTTTTCAGCAAGCAACATCTGATGATCACTATTATAAGCTCTTGCTACTTTGATGTTCTTAAGAACTTTTTCAACATCAATTCCAAGTCCATTAGCAATCTCTTTTATTCTTTCTGGTCTAAATGTATTTTCTGTGTCAATGTAAACAGCCACTGCATCTTCTTCATCAAGAAGTTGTGTTGTAACTGATAAAATATGTCCTATTTGTGTTTTCCCAGAACCATATTCTCCAAAACATTCAGTAATTGCCCCTGTTTCAAATCCACCACCAACTAGTTTATTAAAACTTTCAGAACTAGTTGATATCTTTCTAACCAGTTCTCTTTTCTTAAGTATATCTTCGCCTGATTGAAAACCCATGTTACAATTATTACGCGCTGCATTTATTACTTTTCTAGCTGCAGTCTCTGACATGCCAGTTGCTTCTACAAGCTCACCAGGTGTTGCAACAGCTACTGCAATTACATCACTAAAACCACCATCTTTCAATTTTTCGATTGTTGCAGGGCCAACTCCTGGCAAATCATTTAGTGTGAATTCTTTTTCTGCTTTTTCTTTTTTTGATTCAAGTTTTTCATCCATTTTCTTTTTTGCATAATTCCTTTTTATTATTCTATTTTTTATTTTTTCTTTTTTATCTACCATCTGTTCAGGTAGAATTTCATCAGATTTTATTGTTTTAGATATCATAAATATCACCTCATATATATTTTTTGTTGTTATTGATTATGAAACTGCTGCCACAAACAGTCTCATAACGACTGCCTTAAGCAGCTGCATCCTCCCCAACTCCTTTCAGAGTTAGGTATTCAAACGCTTTGCTAAGAACAACAACAGCTTTTGGTAAATCATTAATCCTTAAAGAATTAGTTGACTTCCAATCACCATTCTTATCCTTGTATCTTCTGTCAAAACTTACAGTTCTGTATTCTGTAGCTTCGCCAGTTGTTTTGTTTGTACCTTGGTTTCTCCATACAGTTACATTTATTGCACCTGTGGAAAACCTTTTTTCAGGTAGATTAGATAGTTCTTCCATTAGAACCACCTCCATTGCTTTCGCATTTTATTTCAGCATCTCCTTGATTATGCACAACTATGGATGGAACTGTCGCCAGTTTGGCAAGTGAACCAATATTATTCATTGTCAAACTTCATTGATGCTCCATTCAATTTGCAGAGATTGGAGCAGGTGAACGAGGCAGTTCCATCCTGGTGCCAGAGATGGGAGGAAACTTTTGAATTCAAAAAAGTCCTTACTATATATAATACATAAACTCCTTTATAAGTTTCACACGCACATGTCCAGTGACCACTGAGAATGAGCATAGAGCTTGTATTGCTAGAATTTGATAGAATAAGGTCAGTGGACACACTTTTGAAAGTGTCCACTGATAAGAATTATTTTTGTGTTTGTTCAATCTCTTTATCAAGTGCTTTTATTTCTTTATCAACATCAATATTAGTAAAAACAAGATTAGCATTAAACTCAAGCCTATCAAACATCTCATTTTTACGTGCTCTACCAATGAATTTAATAATAGTCCCTAATAATTTATTTTTTTCATCAACAAATGCATTAGGATCATCTTTATACACCAGCATCTGATTTTCATCAATACTCAATAATTTAAGAGCTTGATTTCTAAAACAAGTGATACGAATAGTTTCAGAACCATCATCTAAATGTAGATTAACTAAATAACCATATTTAGGCTGAACACTTCCATGCACCTCACAATTAAAATTACCTTCTAAAAGCTTTGCCCTCTTTCCACATTTAGGACAAATCTCATAAAACCTAGGATCATAAACTTGTACAATGGTTCCTATTAATTCTATATTTTCATCCCCGTCTTGAAGATCAATGACCTTTTTTCTTTTTGATGTAAATGTTTTGACTTCTCCAATACTTTCGCCTTCAGGATTAACAATTATTTTTGAATTATCATTAAGATGCACTTCCACTCTATTATTATTTTCTCTTGCATAACCAGAAACAATCTTCACAATATCCTCTTCTTTAATATTCTTAAGATGTTCAGTCATTGCATGCCAAGCAGTAATTCTTATTGAACCTGTTTCATCAGCAATTATAAATGACCCAACTTTTCCTTTATGTTCTCCAGTATCAAATTCATTTATATTAAATACTCTTTGAACCTTGCCAACTGTTTCAACATTACGCATTCCAGCAAGGATATTTTTTATTTGTAATTTTCCAGATACTTCTTCAAACAATTTAACCCCTAATTCATTAGCAACTATGTGTGCAGCACCTTCTTTAGAAATATATCCTGCTAATGCTTGCATTTTTTCATCAATTTTCTTATTAATATCTTCTAAAGAAAGGCTTGTTTTTTGTTTGATTTTATCTATTATTTGATTTACAGGCATTTTTATCATATTTTTTCACCTAATTTGTTATTTTTTTATTATGATTCTATGACATTTATTACCTATTTATATACTTTTATATAATATATTAGATGTATAGAAGTATAGTCTTATTATGTGGTAGTTATTGGGATTTTTATTGATTTAACAGCATCTCTTGACAATTCTTGTAATTGATTATCAAATATATCTTCTGCAACAACAGCATAGTAATATGTAAATCCTGGTTGAACTAGTTCATCAGAATAATAATTTTCATTAGAGTCTCTAATCACATTAATAATCTCTGCTTCGCGTACATCTGTGAATGGCACATTACTTCTATAGATATTGTATGATTTGACATCTTTGATACCTTTATTTGCTAAAGTAGTCCAAGTTATTTCAATGTAATTATAATTAGATATTTTTCTATAATTTAATTCAGTATCTGTTATTTCAATTGGAGCAGCATTATCAGGAACATATAGCGAAAAATCAATATCTGGTATTTCACCAAATATGAATTTTTTATCACTTTTATAACAAAAATTAACCATTCTTTCTTTGTAAAAATTATCTGACATTTTTTTTATTTTTTCATTACAAGTTCCTATTTTTATTTTTTCTTCATATTCCTTTTTATTAATTATATCTATGCATACTTTAACAAAATTGTCATAAGAACAATTTTCTAATAAATAATTTGAAAAATTAACAGCTTTTCTATAATCATCTAAATTATAATCAACTATTACACTAAAAGAGGGTTTTATTTTGTATATATTTTCTCTTTTCTCCTTTTTTTCCAAATAATTATTCTTTATTTCTATTAGACCATGATTTTCACATTCTTTTAAAAGATTATATGATGATTTAGATACTGTATCAGAATTATATTTTGATTTACATCCATCATTTTTTATTTTCATACCATATTCCTGTAAATAACATAAAGGACTCTTTCCTCTTCCTTTCAAAACATCATTATAATTATCATAAACATAAAAACCCAATTCTTTATTTGAATTTGCAATTGTTTCGCCTTTATTTACAGGCAAACCTTCGGTCACACCAATTTCAGATAAATGTGTATAAGCAGTATAAAGGTCTTCTTCTTCATGTTTAATAACAATGAAATTGCCGTGTTCAGAATCACATTCAAAATCATTATAACAAAAATAGCCAATATCAAAAACAATTCCCTTTTCAACAGCGACCACAATAGATCCTGTATTAACTGATATTTTTATTCCATCATTAGGACTTTTTGCATACCCATAATAACCATAACAAGAAACAAGTTCACCATCATCAACAGGCCAAGCATAGTCAAATTTTCTTTTATGGATTATGTCTTTATTTTTGTCCTCATCAACTGTTTTTTTTTGAATAACTAATGTATCTATGTTTATTGTAATTGGGTTTGTTGCTTTTGCATTGAACTTAATTTTCTTTTTTGTATTATCACTAAAATCTGTTTCATTTATTTCTTTGATATCAAATTCATGATTATCTACTTCAAATCCCTCTTTTTCTAAGAATTTATTGAATCTTTTATTGAATGTTTTACTAAATTCTTTTTTTAAATTTGAAATATCCTCTTTTCTTTCATCATCACCATTATATTCTATAGGAAAACATTTTCTGACTTTATGATGATCATCTTCTTGTTTTTTTGTCCACATATTTATGCCATTATACTTATCACAATCTGATTTATCCCAGCCAGCTTGTTTATTTAGTTCTATTACATTTTTATAAAAATTGTATTCACCTAATTTTTCTATTTGATATATTATCTTTTCTCCTTCTTGATAACTATCCATTATCTTTGTTTGTTTTTCACCTATTTCAACTTCACCTAATGATCCTTGTTTTTGATTAATGATTATAATTCCGCTTGTTAAAGAAGCAAAAGCTACTAAAAGCAATATTATATTATATACCAATGCTTTTTTATTTTTCTTATTTCTCATTTTTATTTTTTTGGCAAACCCAGACTATTGTTTCTTCTTTAAATTTCTCAAGATTATGCATAGGAACACTTATTTCATTGCATGAAAATTTGCTCATGTCTGTTCCTGTATCTTTTGGAAGGTTTATAACAATGTCTAATACTTCAGGATTCATTTGTGGTTTATCAAAGCCAATCTTTTGAATATTTTGTTTTAATTTTTCCTGCTCAGTCCAATATTCTTCCTCAGCGCCGCTTTCTGGTGTGTAATAATCAGTTCTTTGTGGTATTATTGTTTGACCTTTTGAAAGATCAACCATTCTTTGTTCATAATCATAACTTGCAGCAACAAATGTTTGTTTATCATGTCTTTCAAGAATGTCCTTTGTTTCAGATATAAGATGTTTACAACTATTTAATTCTAGATATCTATCATAACTTGGATAATAATCAGAACAAATAAGTCTTTTGCCATCTTTTTTTAAGTTCATGATATTTTCTTCATTTTTTATGATTAAGTCGTCCATTGTTCTTTCTGTGTCTAAATAAGTTGTTGGTGTTTTTAAATAATTTAAAAGAACAGAATTAGTATTCAATTCTTTTGCATTTATATTGACAACTCCTCTTGCTTGACCAGCTGAGATCCTAAGAAAAACAAAAAATAAAGATAACATAAAAGCTAGCATAATGTATGAATAAGTGTCAACAATAGTATCACCTATTGTTGCTTTCTTTTTTCTAAACATTTTTTTAGCCATTTAATGTACCCACTTCTATTATTATTTTTCCAGGATAATGTTTATAATTATGAACAAATATGACATCGAATTCTTTTTTAAGTATATATGATCCCCCAGGACCTTTTAAATTCTGTAACGGTTCTAGGTAATCAAAGAATTGTTCATTAAAATGTATTACTTGTTCTTTTTGTCCTTTATAATTTTCTACATCATTAAATAAGTATTTTATTCTTGCACCTAAGTATAAAGTTTCTTCAGGATCACCAAAAGACAATTTCTTGTTTATTCTGTCTTCAACATCACTGAGATTGCTTATGTCTAATAAAAATGGTTGAACTTTTTCAATTTCTTTATCATAATAAGATAAACCATCCCCAGAATATAACAATATGTTTGGAAATAATTCTGTTTCCATTTCTTTTGCATCAACTTTTGACACAATAAATGAGTTTATTAAAAGAACAATAGAGAACACCACAACGATTGTGTAGAATATTCTAGGAACATAGTGCAAAAAACTTAGTGATATTTGTGCTTTTTTCATTTTCTAGGTTATGATCAATTTCCCCTCTTTTTTATCAAAGAAAATTTTATCCTCTTGCCTAACAGTATAAGCAACATCTTGATCAGACATAAAAGGGTAATTTATTTTGAGCCTCTTACCTGCATCTTTGACATGTATTTTGTTTTTATCAAATTCAAATTCAAAATTAGATAATACTTTTTCTTTAGAAACATATGTGTATTGAACATCGCCTGGCGCAGAATTAATAACAGTTGCAACCAGACCTATGTCTTTTTTTAAATAATTTTTTTCAAAAAGAGTATTATTTTTTACAGAAAATAAATAATCAGTCATGCCAATGCATATTATTGCTATCAAGATTAATTCAACTAATACAAACCATACTTCATAGTCAATGGCTTTCTTATTAAAGAGCCTCTTTTTTTTCATGATTATATATATATAATTCTTTCTTAGTATTTAAAATTAATGATGTTTTTAAGCATCTGTGTTTTACAGTATATTAATATTTATAAACAGCTTCATATTTGACACTTTCTTAGAATGACTTTATTTTGCCTAAATAAGCTTTATAATCATGTTAAAGATAATTTTAGAAATTATGTTTTTATTGGTTCCTTAAGTGTTTTTTTAGCAACCAATGTTTCTGTTTTAAATTCTTGGACTTTAGAAGACAGCATGAAATATATTGAACAACAACCTCCGGCACAAGTAATGACTAAAGAAGCAGAAGTAAAAAAAGAAACACAATCAGTAGAACCAGAAACACAAAAAACAAAACCAGAACCAAAAGAAGAATCACAATCCCTTGAACGTATAATAAACATAAAAAACATTGATCCTGAGAGAATGACTTGTGGCGAATATGCCAAGTTTCTAATCCAACAAGGTTTGCCAAAAGAACATAGTTTTCTTTCATATCTTAAAACTCAAATAGAGAATTCAAATGATTTAAAACTTTCTGAGTTAGAAATTGTAGGTTTTGGCGGAAATTCTGATATTTATTTGTTCTCTGTTTTTTGTAATGCAAAATCTTTTACTTTACAATATGGCTCAGGCAATTTAGAAAATCTTGATCCTAATGTTTTTAGAAAAGCAGAAACTGTTGTTCTTGATTATTCAAATATAATTGCAAATTTAGAGAATTTGAGCCCTACGCTATTTGAAAATACTATTAGATTATCATTTGAAGACACACACATTTCAGGCAATTTAGAAAATATTCATCCTGACTTATTTGGAAATATTAAATATCTTAACTTTATTAATACTAAGATTACAGGCAATTTAGAAAATATTCATCCAGATTTATTTAGAAATGCAGAAATTGTAGGTTTGTCTGGAACAAAAGTCACAGGCCCTTCAACAGGCATTGATCCTAAATTTAGAGGATATATCGCCAAAGATTAAATACCAAAACTATCAAAAATGACACTCACACAAACAATCACAACTTGCTATGAAAATTTAAAAAAGAATTTCCTAAAAATTTCATTAGCTTCATTATTAACAATTCTTCCATCAAATCTTTATGCACAAACATTCAGTGGACAAGTTTTCATAAACACTTCTAAGACAAGCACTCCAGAATTTAGACCATCAACAAATATTGAGATGAAATTATGTTCAGATAATGATGAAAAAACAATCACATTAGACAAAGCAGGTTTTTTCAGAGAAAAGATTAACAAAGAACACAAACCAGCAACAATACACATAAAAAATCACGACACATTTGAATCAGAACATGAATTCACATTTACTTTTGATAAGTATGATTTAGAAAGAAAATCTGATGTAACTCAATTCATATTTCTTTATCCTCAACAACATTGGAATGAGGGCAATCTTTGGTTTACATTAACATCAAGAACGAAAATAGATTCTTCAAAAGAACACGTTATACTTGTTCCTGGTTTCCATAATGTGAATAAAGAATTTGGAAACATGCAATATCATCTATTTGCAAGAATTCCAAATAATTATTTTGAATTTAATTATCCTGGTGATCAAGATACAAGATTAAGTTCTTGGTTATTAGACAATGCATTTTATTTTTTAACAGGCAATAAAAAGGACAAAAAAATAAATATTATAGGACATAGTATGGGGAATCTTGTTACAAGAGCTTTAATCCAAAATAAAGCACTTTTTCAAAAGCATTTTAATACATACATACAAGACAATATAATTGTTCCTTACAAAGATAATATTGAAATATTTATCATGTTAGCACCACCAAATTTTGGAAGTTACCAAGCTTATAGAATTGTTTTTGAACAAGGTTATAAAACTTTAGAGAGATTTATAAGAGGCTTTAATCCAAATGCCCCTGCATACAAACAATTAGCATTAGGTAGCGTATTTTTATGGGACATTAATCAAAATTTTGAATTCTTCAAACAAAAATACGCAGAAATCAATACACATATTATTGCGGGAAATAATTCTAATTTACTCCTTGCTTTAGAAGCTGCTTTGCCAGAAACAAAACTAGATCAAGGTGATGGATTTGTATCTTTGTTAAGCACAAGATTACCAGGAATTCCTATGTATGTTGTTGATCATAATCATGCAACTATTGCAGGAAAGACCAGATCAGGAAATCCTTTAGATGAAAAAAAATACAATGATGTGTTAGTTTGTATAGAAAAATTAATTAGAAAAAATAAACTAGACAAGAGAACAAGGGATGAACATGGAATAATTCTTTGTGATGGATCATCATTAAACAGTGCAATTATGCTAAAAACAGATAAATTTTATAATCTTGCTCTTGTTCAAAAACAATCAATAGATGAAACATCATACATTCTTACAGAAGATTCAGGAAAAACAATGAGTTTGGATAAGCACACTATTAATACTAACCCTAATATTTATTCAGAAATTCCTGTTCAACTTGATCCAAATTCAAAAGACATAGTATATTTTGCATTTTACAGAGAATTTTTTAAAGAAGGATTTGAAAAAACAAATAAACCATTGTTTGGATTAAAACCTGGTGAATACAGAATTGCAATTGTAGAAAAAGATAGAAGCTGGTCAAAAACATTAAAGTTTTGGTCAGATGAAGATGAATTTACTTACACAATAAGACTAAGTCCAAATGGAATAAAACTAGAGCCTGGTCAATTTCATATGCATGAATTAACAATTGATGATATTGTAAAGTTTGTTAAACCTGGTGAGGTAAAGGAAGAGGAAGAAAAAGAACCAAAAGAAATAGTAAGAAAAGAAAAACAAAAACAGAAACAAAGGCGAAAACTCGAAACAATTATTATTCATGATCAAATTATTCATCCTAACAAGATGACTTGTGGTGAATATGCTGAGTTTTTGGTGATGAAAAATGCTTTGTCAAAGGACACTGGTTTTTATGAATTTTTGAATGATAATAGACCCTATAAATTGTCTGATATTGAAAAAATAGATTTTGATGATCCGCCAGGACCCGCAATAGACATCAATCATTGTTATGTTTTTAGAAATGTAAGATTCGTACTTGTATCTTCAAGTAATTTTTTTGCAAATCTAGAACAAGTTCCACTCGGTTTATTTGAAAATGCAGAAGACTTATTTCTAAATATTAATAAATCAATTTCTGGCAATTTAGAAAGAGTTCATCCTAATTTATTTAAAAATGCTGAATACTTAAATTTACAGTGTACAAACATATCAGGCAATTTAGAAAATGTTCATAATAACTTATTTAAAAATGTTCGTTGTTTAGATTTACTTCAAACCAATATTTCAGGTAATTTAGAATATATAAACACTAATTTATTTAAATATGCTGAGTCATTAATCTTTACTAGAACTAAAGTCTTTGGAAATTTGGAAAATGTAAATCCTAATTTATTCAAAAATGTAAAAGTCATAAATCTTTATGAAACACAAATTACAGGAGATTTAAAAAGTGTTCATCCTGATTTATTTAAAAACGCACAAGCTATTGATTTGAGCTATACCAATATAACAGGCAACTTAAAAGATATCCATCCAGATTTATTTAAAAATGCGGAAGAAATTTCTTTTAATAATACAAATGTTTTAGGTGATTTAAGAGACATTCATCCTAATTTATTTAGTAATGCAAAGTATGTTAGTTTATGTAATACAAAAATCACAGGCCCTTCAACAGGCATTGATCCAAAATTTAAGGGTTATATTTTTAAGGATTAGAAAGTACATTAAAAATTTAAATTAAAATAAATTGATTAACTCACTCCTCAGTCCCAAATCCAGGCACATCAGGAATATCAATAATAATATTGCCTTCATCATCAGGCACAGCTTTTCGAACATCTGCAGTATAGACAGGTCCACCACTACAATATTCTTTTTTCTTAAATTCATCAAAATCAGAAACATCATCTAATTCTTCTGCTAAATAAATTCTAACTAAGTCAACATTCTTTTGTTTACACATATATAATTTTTGCAGACCTTTGTTAATGCCAAAAACATTTTCCCCGACTATTAATACAGAAATGCCTGTTGGTGTTTTTTCACTATGGAGATAAACATTTTGTAAATTTATGCAGGACACATCATCATCGCATGTTTTAGAATCACACACACAGAGGCAATCATTTGTTGTACATTCTTTGCTTGGTTTTTCAGCATTTTCACCTACATACCCTATTAAATAATAATTTTCATCAAGAAATAATGTAAATGATTTATGTTCACCAAGTTCCATTTTTCCTATCTCAAAACCAAATCTTCTTAAACTTGCTTTGCTTTCTTGACCAGGATCAGGAATAAACAAAGTAGCAATTTTATAAAAAACATAAGCAGACACTATTATTAAAAAAACAGCAATAACAATTCCTATCAGATTACCCAATGCCATCTGGAATACTGCTTTTTTCTTTTTATAGATTTTACATTTCATTCTGGCCTAGGCTTTGCTTCAACAAAATGACAAAGATATAATCTATCTTTTCTTTTGTTTATCTTTTCTATACATCCTTGATTAAATTGATATAATGAATTTGTATCTTCTTTTTCTTTTTTTTCCTGTTTAACATCACATCTTAAAGGAATCATGTCACCATCATTATCATCAAGTGTGTTATGACATCCGCCTTGTTCTTTTGGGCACAAACAATTATCACAAACATCCCACAACCTATCCTCGTCTTGATCATTTATTTTTGTTAATGTTCCGTCTTTGCTGGCTGTTAAACAACTTTCATACTGTCGTTGTATTAATAACTTATTTGTTTCAGTCCCCATTATTCCAATTCTATCACTAAAATAATATATTAATAAAGCAGCAACAACAACTCCTATAATTATAAGGATCAATATATTAACAGCAACTGCTTTTTTATTTTTTATTTTATTATTCATTTTTATCAACCTATTACTTTGCAACAAGTTTGTCTGTCTTGATACTCGCAGTCAAGAAACACCAATGGTGCTCCGCCTTTATTTTTACATGCATCAATACCAGCAACACATTCATTTCCTTTGCTTTCGCATTCATTCAATGCTTTTATTCCTATATTCATTTGTCCTGTGAATACCATGATCATTACAACTAAAACAACTAAAAGCAAGAGTGCAACAACAATTGTTCTTAATGCTAATTCTGATTTTTTATTTGATTTAAACATTTTTTATCACCTTTATAATTCAGCTAAAATATTATCATAATCAGGATCCTTTTCATCAGGGTCATATCCTGCTACATTTCCACACACATAACCTCTTATAAATGTTGTTTGCAGTTTTTCTACATTCTCTTGTGTCCAAGTTTCTTTTAATCTTATAATGTCATCTGGTTTATTAATATATTCAACATATGCTCTACAGTATGATCCTGGAGGAATTTCTGAATTAGTAATATATCTCCCATATTCTTTAACTAATTCTTCTTTGAATTTAAACTTAGTATCTTTTTCTTTGTCTGAAACTAATTTTTCATTCATCAAATTCATGCCTTCTTTATAATAACTTATCATCCTATCAGGATACTGCCTTTCAAATGAGAATCTTATTTTTCTTACATACACCATTATCAAAGCTTTAAAATAAGCATTTGTTTCATCAAATGCGACAAGACCTTCAAGTTCATCCAAGCATAAATTTTCAAGGTTAGTCAAAGCTTCTGAAAAGGTTTCTTCAGCATTTGTATCACTCGGATTTGGTATTTTTTCAAAATCATTTGTTGTTTTATATTTTTGAAAAAAATTGTCGTATATTTCCAAAGCTTTTTCTAAAGAACCACTATTATATTCATCTTCAGCTAATTTAAGCTTAAAATAATCATTATAATGCCCATCATTAGGATGTTTTTCAAAATAATCATCTAATATTTTTCTAGTCTCTTTAGCATCATCATCTTCAATTAATTCTATTAAAAGATGAATTATTTCTGCATCATCTTTACCATATCTACTTTTTGTTTTAATATTATCATAAGCTTCTTTTATCAAAATTTTTGCTTTGTCAGGATCTTCGTACTTAATTCTAAGAGCAGAATTAAATCTCAGCTTATCATTTGTTTCATAATCATATTTTTCTTGTTCTTCTGGAAAACATTGCATGAATCTATGATATAAATTTTCACGTTCCTCCAAATCATCTTTTATATTATCAATCATCTCTTTATATTCCTCAGCAGTATATCCTTGACATTTCTCATCCCCTCCTATAGATGTTATAAGGAACTTCATTAAACCTGTTCCAGACCATATTTTAGGGCCAAAATTCACAAGAACAACAACCATAAAAAAAACAAGAATTCCAATTACAACCATTGCAAATACACTTATTACACCTTTTTTTTTGTTTTTTATTCTGAGTTTTTTCATATTATAAACCTGGTATTGATAGATTCATTAGATAACCCTTGCCCCAAAACAAGAAATATAATATAATGGCAAGCACTACTAATAATATTACTATTTTCACAATAGTTTGTAATGAAAGTGAAAATCCTTTATTATTCTTTATTATTTTCATTATTTATATATATTTTTTTTTGTTTTATTTAAATCTTTATATAATTTCAAGTATGTTCTGCAGGTGCATAACTACATCCCAGTTCTTGTATCATTTGTTTACTATAAGGTCTTAGCAATACAAAAGCGCCCCAATCATAATCAATTCCTACAAGACCTCTTTTTATTTCTTTTACACCTCTTTTAGTTATAAAACTTCCAGATCCTATCATAACAAAACCAAGAGGTATACCAACTATTGTTTTTGAAACACTAACGCCTTGACTAATCAAAACATTTCCTGTTGTCATATATAGTGAACCTTTACCAAATTGTTTTGATTGATACAAAAAATTTTTCATTTTTTCTCTTCCTTTAACATAAACAAACAATACACTATATTCATTATTATTTGACGTGTCAATAGAATCATCATCAATAGTTCCATATTCTCTTTGTTTAATAAAATTATATCCTTTTGTTTTATACGCAGTCAAATATTCAATATAAGTTGGTCTTTCTAATGTAACATCCTGTGTTGTATCTATTCTTGGTATTAATCTTGTTGCAAGATATTCTCCAAAATTATTTATTACCAGTTCTTTATTTTCAAAATCTATGTGACTACATATTGAGCAATATACATTATTTCCTTCAAAAAGTTCGAGCTTTCCTTCACCAAATTTATCCCAACAATCATATATTTCTTCTGCAATAATATCTTTTGTTTCTTCTTCTTTGACATCTTTTTCAATATTAATAAGATTAGTAGGACATTTAATTGGCGCACTAAACACATCCATTCCTGCTAATTTATTTTTCATCTTAGTACCAAAATGAGAATAGACACTTGTTTTGCATGTTTGTTTGTCAGTGCTCGTATGCATTTCTTCAAACACATTGCCATAAAAGGCAGAAAGTATTGCTGTAACAGATAGACCTAATATGATCAGTATGATAAACTGCATTGATATTGCTTTTTTATTATTTAATATATTTCTTTTCATTATTGTAATGTCCCTTTTTCCCAAAGAAGTTGATCACATTTAAATCCTTCAAGACCTTCTGAAGTAACATCCCCTATTCCTCCTTCATGAACAATGAATAATTTTTGTGAATCCCCTTCAAAAACCTTTATTTTTCCTTTTGCAAATCTTCTGTACACAACTAAGTAGACATTTTTATTATCATCATTATCTTCAGGCTTTTGAATAGCATCTGTTCTTATGCCACTTTCATCGAATATATTATGATTCCATGTAAGTTTACCTTCATAATGTAAAAATTTATGAATTGTTTCATCTTCATCATACTTAGAATTTCTTTCTTTCAAACGTTTTATTAATTCTTCTTCAGTTATCTTATTATTAACAGTAAATTCAGAACACACAATACAAAAAGCTTGATCTAATATTTCATTCCCATATACTTTAAAATCACCAGCACCCATTTTATACCAACAATCATCTAACTGAGTTACAATAGAATCAGTATCATCTATTTTTAGATTACTGGGCTTTGCTTTATAAAGATTAGCAATACATTGTAGAGGAGTATTTTCAAGCATTGATTTTGTTGCATCTTTTACTTCAGAATTAACCATAACACTAAACCTACACGTATCTTCATCAGCTTTTTTTTCAATAAGGTCTCTTAATCTTCCAGCCGCATTAAACAATACAACCGCAACAACAGCAGCAATTATTAAGATAACCACAACATACATTGCTATTGCTTTTTTATTTTTTCTCAGCCCCACTTAAACATCCCTCTAAATTTTAAATACCATATAGATACTAAACCAATAATAATTACAGCTAAAAGAACTATTCTAACCAAAGTTTCAATTGCAACTCTACCTCTTTTATTAACTAGCATAAACTATATTTAGAATAATCATATATATAAAGGTAGTGGTGAATTATGAAGCAGCACAACAAAACAAACCAGGCGCACACCTTTGATCAGGTTTTGACTGAATAGCTTGCATCTTTGATTTTTGACCTTGAGGACAAGGATTATTACAAGTCCCTGAACCACCATCTGCTGTTATACAAGTACCAGTTTTTGCAACAGTTCCAACACCAAATTGACTTGTGTCAGCAACATCCCCTGTGTCTTCACCCCATTCACCTATCTTATTAACAAAAATAGCAATAAGAACAACTAAAACAATCAATGCTAACAAAGCTATGATTATTGTTCTGATTGATAATCCTTGTGCTTTTTTATTTTTCATTTTATTCTGCTTGTTCACCAACAGGCACACAACAATATGGTAAATCAGGTGTTTCTTTTTCACAAGATGTTCCTGTTAATGGACTATTAAACTGACCCCTTTCCTTACATGCAGCAACACTTGCAACACATTCTCCTGCTTTTTCACTGCAGCTTTCTAGTTGTTGTGTAAATCCTCCCATTTTACCAGTAAATATGGCAATCAATATAACTAGAACAACTAATGCAATAGCAGCCACAATAATAGTTGTAATAGAAATTCCTTGTGCTTTTTCATTTTTAAACATAATCATCTCACCTCTAAATATAATTATATATTAATCATATATTAATTATATATATAATAAATCATATATAAATATTGTGATTTATAAACGTTTCTATAGATTTAATCTTATGGTAACCAAGTTTTAGGATTTTTTAGTTTTTCAGGCAGATATTTATCAATTACATAATTAAGTGCATGTGCTGCAAATGCTTGCTGTTCTACTCTAACTTTCATCTTAGCCATCTTTGTCAAAGCTTTTTGCCATTCTTTATGATGATTTACAAAAGGATCATTTTTCATACCATCTTTAATTCTTTTAATATCTTTATCTTTTAAAGGATGTGTTGGCAGTTTATATTTTTCAATATCATAAGGTGTTACTCCTATAAATTTGGCTTTTGGAACACAAAAGAATTCATTTATATGCGCAGCATTACCACTACCAACTTTTAATGTTCTGTAAATATTAAGATAACCATACGGATCTCCGTCAGTAAACACGTATACAGGTATTTTACAAGAATCACTTAATCTTCTTATAAATCTTCTGCAAGCCCTTGTTGGAACTCCACCCATTGATATAAGTATACATTTTACTTTTTTATAATAACCATGTTTAACCAGTCTTTGGAACATACCCGCTGTTTCAATTGCTAGTACAAATTTAGCTTTTGTTTGAAACTTGAGATGTTCAACACTTGAAGGAATAGAATATGCGCCTGATCCAAACTTGGTACAATCAATTTTTAATCTTTTACCAGTATTAGGATCTTTATCAATTACAATTAAGTCACCAGCAATGTCACCTCCTTTTTCTTCAGGTATAAATCCTATCTGTTCTCTATTAACCATCATCATTGCTTCAACATCATCCATTACAGTATCAGATTCTGGTTGTTCTTTGAACCTAGCATCTCCCCAATTCTTGCTTACATAATAAGCTTCTCTCTTTGTTGCAATGTCATCATTTTCAATCAGGCTTTTTGATAAACCCATCATTCTTAATGTCTGAGCAAAAGTTTTAACTGTTGATGCTGTAAGTGTTCTTTCTTTCATCTTCCCGAGCAATTGGAAATAACCATGTTTAGGATCATACTTTACATTTGATAAAGATCTCAGAGGACTTTCAAGGCTTGGTGATTTTTTCCTCATTATTCTTTTGTAAACATTATTAGCAAGATTCTTTATCTCTTTTACAACATTAGTTCTGCCAACTTTCTTTTTCATTTTCTTACTCATCCTTTTCTACCTTTTTTAGTCTTTTTCTTTTTTTTAGTTTTATTTCCAAACTTTTTACTTTTTTTCTTAAAATCTCCTAAAGTTCTTTGAGATTTTTTTGTTAAATTTTCAAAATTATCATCTTTATCTTTTTCATTTTCTTTTGCTTCTTCAACTTCTTTTTCTACTATTTTACCTATCTTTGCAAAATCTTTATCATATTCGGGGTTAATTATGTCTCCAATCTTTTTTAGTTTACCTCGCTTGCTTTCAAGTAATTTCTTTAGATTTTCTTCAATTTTTAATTCATCAGCTTTTTTTAATGAAAGAAGTTCTTTTAAAGCTTGAGCAACATGCGGAATATATTTCTCAATATAACTTCTTTTTTGAACTTCTGCATGTATTCTTTTCTTTTTATGTATGTAAGAAGATAACTTCCTTCCACAGTCTTGTAATGCGAGTCTCATTTCTTTAAGAATAGCAGGATAATGAGCAATTGCTTCTTTGCTTTCACTAGTAAATGGAACCCATACAGACGCCATATGTATGACAATAGTACAAGCTCCGACAGGAATAGAATTGCTTGATTGCGACAAACCATAAGGCCTCCAATTAGTCTGTATTATTGCTTTTGTTGCACTACACGCACTTTTTTGATACAATAAAGGAACTTTGTTAGCATACCTATAAATATTAATTTGACCCTCTGCTTTTTGTTCGCCACCATATGCAATTGCAACTTCCATTTGGAATGGATTTCCTCTATAAACATTTGGCGGTCTTGATGATGCACAATAAAATTCAGCATTTATCTCTTTTCTTAAACCTTTTTCTAATAATGCTTCACCAATCGGGCTAAGACAATCTGTTGGAGGATTAATTATTTTAGACTTTTTAATACCATTCATTAATTTTTCAGCTATTTCTCTTGTTACATCTCTTGGCTTTGTACTTGGCAATATTGCAGCATTTTTACATATTTCTTTTGCTGTTCCTGAGCCAACTCTTGAAAAATCATTAATAAGAAAACTTTGTATAGTACGACTTTCAGTTGCTTTAATCATCTTCATCAAAATACCAAGCTCAACACCATATGGATGGGGTTTAATTTCTTTTGATTCTTTTGGCAATTTTTCAGTCGCTCTTGGAAATATTAATTGTTCAGCTTTAGGATTTGTGTAGATGATTGTAACATGAGGATTTGTTATTGCTGTTTGTTTTAAATATTGATCAATTGACTGACCACCACCAATATAACTACCTTCTAGATCAATTTCAACTCTTGTACCATGATCTTTTTTCCATTCAATATCATCTTCTTTTACAATCAATGGTTTATTTGTTCTTGTATCAATCCTAAGTTCATAATAATGCGCAGGTTTTGATGGATGAATCTTTGAAGTAATTTTAGCAGCTCTGCCAGTTGTCAATTGTCCATACATGACAGAAGCACTTATACCAATACCTTGCTGTCCTCTTGATTGCCTAAGTCTGTGAAATTTACTTCCATAAAGCAGTTTAGCAAATATCTTAGGAATAGTCTTTTTAAGAATACCAGGACCATTATCTTCTACAATAACCTTAAACCTATCATTACTCATATCAATAACTTCCACCAAAATCTCTGGAAGAATTTTAGCTTCTTCTGTTGCATCTAATGCATTGTCAACAGCTTCTTTAATTGTTGTCATCAAAGCTTTTCTTTTATTATCAAACCCTAGAAGATGTCTATTTTTTTCAAAAAACTCTGCTACAGAAATTTCTTTTTGTTGCGCAGCCATTTCATGCGCTTTTGTTTCAAATCTACCACCTTTCTTTGCCATAAATAAAAGAAAAAATGAATTTATATATAAATGTTAAGATTTTATTTTTAAAAATTACTATGAAACCCTTGCCTGTAAGGCCAGTGAACCAAGGTTATATTGGTAACACTTCATTGGTGCTCAATTAGAAATATCATAAACATTGAGTAGGTGAACGAAAGGGTTTCATGATTTTCCTTCCAACTCTCTTTGCCTTAACTGCCTTCTTTTTCTTTCTAAGCTTCTAAACACATTAGCATGATTAGAACCTTTTAACAATGATTCAATTGCTTTTTTAGCATTTTGTGCATATTCAATTCTGCCAATTATTCCAATTGTCTTTCCATAAACACTTATATAGCATTCTGTTAAATGTTCAATTGTTTTTCTTGATTTACCTTCTTTACCAATTACTCTTCCTTTTAATCTTATCATAGAATTCTTTGATTTCACAAACTGATTCATTTCAACAATTTCTAATGAATAATCATGTTTTAATAATAACATGGCAATCTCTGGATTAAATCCTCTTGCAACAGCCCTAACAATTTGTTTAGCTGAAAATATTGCTAAACCATCTTTTCCAGTAATAAACACATCACCTTCTTTAGAATCAATTTCTAGTTTTGTTTTTGTAGCTTCTTCTATTTGTTTCTTTATTTCGCCATTCTTACCTATTAAAACAGCTATTCTCTCCTTAGGTATTTTTAGTTCAAATATGAATTCTTCCATGATTATGTAAGAAGTAGGTTTGTTTTTTAAAGGTTATTGTTTATTTATACTCTTTATCCGACTCATCAATATACTTCTTCAGCCGTTTCACAAACCTTGCCCTTTTTTTCTTATCTTTTGTAGGTTTTGTTCTTAATTTATAAGCTTCATGAATAATATGTTTTTTTGGAAGAAGTTTTATGAATTTTTTCATAGAATAAGGAACTTTTACTCCTTTTGTTCCTAATTCAAATTCTACTAACCAAAATAATTGTTTTATTATGCTTTGGACTCCAAATTTTCCTTTTTCATAACCAGGGATAAATATGTTTTTGAATGCGTAAATCATTCCTTGTAGATCTTTTTTATCAGAATTAACAGGAAATTCTTTTGTATTTACTCTTTTACCATAAACCAATATATAATTGTCTAGCTTCTTTAAAAATTTACTTGGAGAAGGTCTTATTCTTTTACCTTTTGCAGATGTTTTTCCTTTTTTAAATTCAGTTATAGAGTAACCAGAAGCACATAATTCTGGTTTGAATTTTTTTCTATTATCTTGACCAATTTTTATTACTTTGTTCAATGTTTTTACGTCTTTAACAATAGCCCACATATCAACATCACTCTTTTTATTCATTTCTCTTCTGACAAGACTTCCACCAACATAAATTGCAATTATTTTATTATTATCAACATTGTCAAGAATTAATTTTTTACCCGCTTTTATTACTTTGATTGCTTGTTTTTCTAGTTTTGTTTTGTTTTTCCATTTATTATAGAATTTCATTTTACAATTTTCTTATAAACCTTATCTTCATCAACCTTTAATCCTAACCTTTTGAAATAATTACAAACATTCTTAATATCTCTTTTAAGATATTTATTAGCTTCACTTGCTCTTAATGTCGTTGCTTGAGAAAAATCAATAAAATATGGTTTATCATGAAAGTTCAAGATATTAAACTTAGACAAATCAGCATGTACCAAACCATGTTTATACAATTTCCTAATACTTTTAATAATTTCATCAAAGAACTTCTTCTTATTTTTAACATGACTATCTTTAAGCATAGGAGCAGGTTTATCATCACCTAAATATTCTTCAACAATAACATTATTCTTAAAAGCAATTGGTTTTGGCACATTACATCCTGCTTCACGAGCAATTAACAAATTCCTAAACTCTCTTTGAACCCATGAGAATATGATCAGTCTTCTACGTTTATGCAAACCAGAATATCTAACATCTTGCTTAATATAATTATACATTTGGTTAAAATTACAACTTTCTAATCTATAGATCTTAACAATCACCAAACCTTTGCCTTTTGTTGCACTAAATATATTAGCTTCTTTACCAATAGAAATCGGAGACTTTAGTTCATCAAAATGTCCTTCAGAACTTAGTTTAAATACTGTACGTAATGTAAACTCTGAGAACACATTTTTGTAAACTTTCCATATTTCTTTACTTTTCTTAGCCATAGAAGTAGATTAGGTAGGCTGCGTATTTAAAGGTTGTTCTTAGTTTCATTGAAAAAATCTCCTAGCAAAATCAGCAACATAAATCCTTGGAAAATACTTATCATCCTCTACATCTTTAAATTTATTTTCAAAGTCATCTAAATTTCCATTTGATCTAATGTAATCTTGAACCAAATAGCCAGGTTTATCCCATTCAGAAGCAGATACAACGTCTCCTGTTTTTGAAGATGAAACTACAGTAGTTGGTATGTTTTTTTCTCTGAAATAATCATTAATATCTCCAGAAAAACAATTGTTTACAAGGAGTTCGCTTTTACATTTTAAATCTTTAAAATAAGATGCAAGTTCTTTTGCAGACACATATGCTGAATCAGGCATACAACCATCTTCAATTGCTAACCCATTCTCGTCACCATGCCCATTATAGAATAAAACTAATTTTTGATCATGATTAACATTTTGTTTTATTAAATCCATAATTTTTAGTAAATTTCTTTTATTTCGAAAAATATTAAATACTTCAAAACCTTTTTTATCAAAGAATTCATAAAGAACTTTATCATTTAATGATAATTCATTTTTATAGTACCCATAGAACTCAATAAATGGATTGATTATTCCCTGAGCTATGATTGCAATTTTTTTGTTATTTTTAATTTTCTTGATTATTTCTTCTTTTTCTTTTTCTAATTCTTCTTTAAATTTCTTTTCAACATATCTTTGAACTCTTTTAAGTCTATTAGGATACTTGCTAACAATTTTCTCATTTAATGTATTTATATCTTCTTCACTCATTATTGTGTGTTTTTGTTCATCTAATTGGCTTAAAGTAAGATATTTTAAATTATTTTCATCTATAATTTCTTTGATTTCTCTTTTTGAATAAATTACAGAACCAACAAAAACTTCAAGATCTTCATTCGTTCTTTGATAATAATTATCAATTAAATTTTCTATTCCCCCATGATTCATAACAAGTTCTTTGCCTAATTCCTTTTCTAGAGTTTCTTCAGCTTTTCTTGATTTCTCACCAGAATACATATAACCACCTTCATGTTTTCTTATAACTCCAGAGAATAATTTATTTACTTTATTTTCATCAGCACCTAAAGTATTTTCAATAATTTTCACTTTATTCATTCTTGAAATTCTTGGCGTTGGACTTAATCTTCTACATCCAGTTAAGGTTAATCCTAATCCAACTAAAATCAATGCCAAATATTTTTTAATTTTCACTAAAAATACCCCCTAACATAATCAGGCACATCAACATGACCAATGGTCTCAAAATCACCACCATGATGATCGCCACCACCTGTTATTATCCAACCATATTTTTCAGCAATTTCAACATATTGTTCTGCAACTTTATCTTCATGTGAAATATAAAAACATTCCAAACCATCTAACAAATGTCTGATTGAGATTATTATTTTTTCTTGTTCAGCCATATTATTTGAAATTATTTTTTTTTGTTTATTTACACCACTTACTATTTTTAATAAAGAATATTTTTTAGCACCCGGATGACTTAATACAACTTTTCCATTAGCATTTCTTATTATTTCTGATCCTTTTTCTAATGATATTTCTTTATTTGGAACATTGCAAGGATTTAAATATTTATCAAAAGCTTTATCCCTACTTTTCACAATTTTTTTATAAATTAATATATCTGCTAAATGTGGTCTTCCTAATGCCCCTTTTATTTCTTTTAAAGTTTTATCAAGATCTGAATCAGTAATTGCATCTTTAATCATATTATTAACATTTTCTATTATCTTTGGTATTCTTTGTCGTCTATGTTTTTTATTTTGTTCTAAAATCTTTTTTAATTCCTCATTCTCATGATCAAAACCATACCCCAGTAAATGTAATATATGATTGCCTGGGTACAAATGATTTTTGTATACTACTTCTAATTCAACACCATTAACAAACTTTATTCCTGTTTTTTCGCTTTGCTCAATTGCTAGACACATTGCACCAATATCATCATGGTCACATATAGAAATAAATTCTAGTCCTAATGCTTTTGCTTTTTTAAATATTATTTCAACACTATCAGAACCATCAGAATAATCAGAATGAATATGCAGATCTATTTTTGTAGTCATTTATCATTCCTCATAATTGTTTTTCTTATCCCTTTTTCGTTTTTTAATATCACCTCTTTGACTATTAATCTCTTTTATTCTTTGTTGGAACCATTTTTGTTCTTTTAATTTCTTTTGACCAAATAAGTCAGCAATTTTATCGTTTCTTGGTATAAGTTCAACTGTTTCACCAAACTCAATTTTCATAATTCTTTTATAATGTTTTAGAAATTTTTCATTTTCATATGGAGACACATAATTTTCATTTCCACTATTTGCTTTTTCATATTCTTCTATTTCATCATGTACATATGCTTCCAAGTCTCTTATTTTTTTACTTTGTTTTGCTTTTTCTCGCAAATGCGGAATTATATCCATAATATTATAAAGTATGTCATACAATGTTTCTATTTTTCTAACACTCACAACTTTGCCCTGCACAACTAATGGCTTTGTTTCATGTTTTTTTTCATCTTCTGGAGGTTCATAATTTATATCTGCCATTTTCTCATTTCCTAAAACTTTATCAATGGTGTCTTTTGTTACGTATATAAAAGTTGTCATGATCTCACCTTTTTCAGGATAATAACCTTTCTAAACCATCATATTTCATATCTTCAAAAAAATATGTTATAACTCCTTTGCCAATCAATTCTGGTTTAAACCTAATCCAACCAACTCTTTCATTGCCAGGATAAATATAAAACTCAACAACATCTTTATCATTCTCTTTCAGATGATAGACCCCTTTTCCATTTCTTCTAAAAGTTGCTTTTGCTTTTTTAGTCTCAGCATCATACCTATTCCAATTAAATTCAAAATCAAATTCTAAAGGAATAGTCAATCCTGGGCTAAAAGTCAAAGCCATTTTATTTATTGATTCTTTATCAAATTCCAAATCTACATCTATATAACCATGGTCTGGTTTTTTAGGTGGCTCAATTTTATTCCCATCCCCATCAACATAAACTCTAGGAACTTGTTCTCTTCTATGAAATATTTTTCTAAGATCATAACCAGGAATAGAAAGTTTAAGATAAGCACCACTAAATCCATGTCTGCGGATATTAAGATCTCTCATTTTTTCATCTTCATCATCCCATTTAAAATGATCTCCTAGTAATTTTTTTGCAAGATATTGTTCTACTTCTTGTTTATATTCATCTTTAGCAAATAATATTCTTAACTGTTCTATTATTTGTTTTAGTTTTGTTTCGAATGTCATTTTTCACTTGCCCTCTATTGTTAATTAATCACATTTTTTTTAAAATATTCAAATATTTTTTGAATAAATGTTTGTTTTTCTTTTGTAGAGTTTTCTATCTGATGTGATTCATTTAATTTCTCTGCTGATATTTTTTCAACAGCTTCATCAAGAGAATTTAATCTATATTTGTGAACTCCTGGAAACATTTCAATTCCAAGTTCAATTATATCATCGGGAAATATTTGTGTTATTCCGCTATTTACGTCTCTTATTCTTTGATCATCTTCTTTGTAATCTCTTTGTTTCCAATCAGGATGAATTAATGCAAAATCTTCTCCTATTTTTACACCATTTACATAAGTTCCAACTTTACTGCCCAAATCTTCTAAAAAAATTCCTTCTTCTGTAACATAGATTATGGCATGTTGTCTAGAAAGTGAAAGAGATTTTGGATTTGATTCAAGATCTTCATAATCAACAATACAATCTCGACCAATTGTATACCAATTAAGATCTATAAATTTTTTAGATTTTAAATCTTTATGATCTGGTTTGTTTCCCTCATATTTTAATATTAGTGTCATTTTTTTTTGTTTATTATCATCAATTTCTAATTTTTGCTTATATTTTTGCAAATATTCTAGAGCAACATCATTCTTGCCTTTTTCAAGATAGTATTTTATATTCTTTTTAACTAATTCTCTTTTAGATAATTCTTTATCTTCATTTAAGTGTTGATACAAATCCCAACATTTTTCAAATCTCTCAATAGACCAAGTAATAAAGTTATTAGGCAAGCCTTTTAGAACAGATTCTCTAATTTCTTGTTCATATTCTGGAAAAATTTTTATTAAGTATTCAAATGATTTTTTTGATATTGTTTTACTTGCATGTTCTAATAGTTCAGTTTTAAAATCATGTGGCCATTCACTTTTAAATTTTCTAATATCTTCTTTTGATAAATTATAATGATCTATAACTTGCCTAATACATTGCATAGTGCCAAAACTACAGCCTCCCATAAAATAATCAATTACATGTACATGTAATTCTTTTACTTCTTCAGGCTCCCTTATAAATGTGTCAGCAAGCGCAATATATTCAGAACCAAGCATCCTCATAGTAAATAATCTGTTATTTAGTAAGTAAATACAAATATCTGAAATAAGTTCATCTTCAACTCCTAATTGTGTTTTTAAATCAGAAATCTTATTTTTACAAGTGTCTGCGTCTTTCCAATATCTTTTTAAATTATCGTATATTGTTGTTTGGATTATATAATCCTCATTCATTTTATCTCCTATTTCTTCTTCATCAAAGTTTTCAATGATCCAAAGTGCTAATTGTCCATCTTCAGCTGTAGACATATCTACTAACTTTTTTAATATTGATTGTTTTTCTTGAGCATTTATGTTGATTTCTTTTGTAGAACCATGATCTTTTGAAATAATTGCTTGCTCAAAAGCAGATTTATTGTCATTATTTACTTTTTCTGTTAATTTCCCTGCCATTATACCAACCTCACTATATATTCATATATAAAAGCGCAACCCAAACCACTATATAAATCTTTCCATAATTCACCACCCAAGAATAACAACAAAACAACAAGAAAACAAAACATTTATTAACCACTTCTACATACCTAATAACATCGCATAATTTATGCAAATGGGTCCTTTTATGAGCTGTTCAACAAAGAACAACGATGAATCAAAGATACTCTTGCATAATACAGCCTGGCATGAGAGTGCTCAACCGAGCTAACGTCTTAGGCGCGCTATGAAACTTGGGAGTTAGTGTTTCAGGCAACAAACTTTTTATGCTTATCAAATCACAAATTGAGTTTAAAAAAACAAAAGAAAGCCAAAATAGGCTTAAAAACAAAAGAACAAGTCAAAATAAGTCCAAATCATACTCATTTAATCATTTTAAATCAAAAAAGAGTTGGAAAATACCTAAATTTAAAGACTTAAGACTTGTTCTAAAACGATAGAAAAGGTAATATTCATGTTTACTTATTCACAAAACACATTATTTGGAATCAAGTTAAAGAGCTTTTTCTATCAAACAGTTTAAGGAGGAAGATAAAAATGGGAAAAATTAGCCCTGTATCAGCAAAATATATTATTCATGCTAATATTAAAATAGAAGGAGTAGTAGATAAACCAGATGTAATAGGAGCAATATTTGGTCAAACAGAAGGTCTATTAGGAGCAGATTTAGAGCTTAGAGAGCTTCAGAGATCTGGTAGAATAGGTAGAATAGAAGTAACAGCAGAGACAAGATCTGGTAAAACAAATGGTACAATAATCATACCATCATCTCTTGACAAAGCAGAAACAGCTATAGTAGCTGCTTCTATGGAAATAATCCAAAGAATTGGACCATGTAATGCTAAGATTCAAGTACAAAACATTGAAGATGTTAGAGTTAGCAAAAGAC
>CAZYAB010000005.1:0-61520 GCA_964645705.1 uncultured Methanosarcinales archaeon
TTGAAGAATTGTTAGGAATGAAGAAAACAATATTCATTGTTACAATTATGCCAGGCTTAATATATTTGGCAATGTCTTTTTTTATAGGGCCTATAATCTCATTTGCGTGGTTTGTTTTGGCCATGGGTTTTACTAATATGGCTCAACCTTTATTTTCACAATACCAGAACACACATATCAAAAGTCATAATCGTGCAACTGTTTTATCAATTATTTCAATGATTGTTGCACTTTATTTAGCTGTGATGAGATTAGTTTTAGGAAAAGTTGCTAATTATAATATTTTAACAGCATTCATTGTAATGGGTGTGATTATTTTAATTGGTTCATTATTCTTTAGAATTGATGAAAGGCATTTGGTGAAAGTTTAACTAAACTGGTTTTGGAGCAAAATCAGATTCCTCTTCAGCACCATCTTTTCTGATTGGACGCACAAATCCCGAGTCTTTTGGATTTGTGGTTGTTTTCTTTTTAGTTGTTTTCTTTTTTTTCTTTTTCTTAGGTTTTAGTGTTTGCCAAGGTGTTAAACTGCCTTTGTCTTTTTCTTCTAAATCTGTTAAACCAACATCTAAGAAATCAAGAAACTCAGTTTCATCATCAAGTGACTCCAAGTATTCAGGCGTATAAGAACGATTCTTTATCCTCATCAAATATTCAAAAAGAAATGTTCTTACACATTCATGCATTATACTATTAAGCTCTTTATCATCACTAAGCAATAATTTGTTGTACCTAAACCTAGCATTACCATCCATGAAAACATGTGTAAATGCATTCACATAATTAAAAGCACCTGTAAGATTTGATTTCTTATGACATTCTTTTACTATGTTAAGCCATTCTTCTCTTACATTCTTTGCACCATATGATGTTACTGTCCTAATTTGTTCTAAAAAGTTCTTTAAATGTCTAAAACTCTCAGGACCCGATTTTAAACTAGGTATTAAAACATTATCAGCATATTTTTGAATATGTTCTGGCATCAAAGCAAAATAATCTCTTGCCTGTCTTAGAGTACTAATACCCTCAGCACGCACAGTGTTCTCAGCAATTTTATCTAAAGTTTCTTTATCATACACTCTCATTACAATTGGTGCATATTCTTTCTTTGGATCCAAACCATTATGAAATGTAATTATCTTTTCTAATTTTTTTATTTTTCTAAACTCTGTCCAAATATCTGTTGTTTTTTTAATATTTACAACAACATCTTCAATATTTTGATGAACAAATTCAGTATCAACTGAAAAATCACCTTTTCTTACATCATAAACTTCACCTATTACTCTATGTGCCCTATTTAAACCAGTGGTACCAATATTATCATTATTCTTCAGATAATCAAATAAAACATAATTAATAACATAATTAATTTCTTTGCTTTCTAGATACATATCATTAAAATAACACAAAGAATATATCCCCCCAATAGAAAGTATTTCTTCTAATTCTTCAGCAGCTCTTTTATATTTAAATTCTTTTTTAAAAAATGATCCACCCATTCTACAAATAATGTCTAGATAATATCTACTAGCAATGTCATTTGGTTCTTGTTCAATACATGCATCTACAACTCCATCCATTTTTATCTCCTCCTAAAACATAGAAAATCAAATAGATTTTCTAGCTTTAAAAAATTTACAATTTTTTAAAAAAGCCTCTCAAATATATACTTCTTGAACTCAGGCACAATCTTAATAGTTAACAAATCTTGTTTTGAAAACCAACGCACATCTTCAGCATCAGCACCAATTGATGTAGTGTCATCAAGTGCAACACATAACATAAAATGTATCAATACATTCTTATTATTTCTTCTGTCAAACTTATCAATTAACATTGTTTCTTTTACAACCTGAGTTTTAACACCTGTTTGATTATAAGTTACTCTTCCTGCACCATTCTCAACATTTTCATTATCATTTACTAAGCCAGAAGGTAGTGTCCAATGACCTTCATATGGATGTTTAGTTGTTTTTACCATTAGCAACCTTTCCTCATCATCAAAGACCATGCCGAGAACAACGTGTCTTATACTATCTTGCCTAATATCTTTTACAATATCATTATTCATAATACTTTTATATAAAATAGAACAAGGAACGCCAAAACATGTAACCCTAAGATCTTTATTATCACGCCTACCAGCTAAAACAGAATAACCATAAAAGTCATTTGGTGATTGTATCTGCATCTGTCTAAATAAAACCATTAATTCTTTTGGCACAACATGAACAAACACGCAATTAGCTCTGTTTTCTTCTGTAATCAAGTAATAGAATTCTTTGTCTTCCATGTCATCTCTGAATTCTTTTTTCTTAAACAGAATATGATCAATTATCTGCGGAAATAAGTTAGCAAATCTTTCTATATCTTCTACTCTTGCTTTTAGTATCTGATCCCATATATCCATATATAGTAAATCTATATAGTAGATATTTAAATATTATTGTGATTGATTATTGTTTTTTAAGTGAATATGTTACTCCTCTTGTCTTACCATGACTTTCTACTTCAGGCATTTTAGCAATATATCTATTCATTTTTTTTCTATGAAATGTAGGATCTTGTTCTTGAACAAATTCAAGAATAACATCTCCATTAACCCTGTTCTCACTTATCGCTTGTCTAATTAATTCACGATAATCAAGTTTTTGTTCTGGTCGTGGTTTTTCAATTTCTTCTTTTACTTGTTCTAGATTTATTTCAGCGTATTCTCCCATGATAAGTTGTTGTAAATCAATTTTAACAGTGCTGCCTATAAATCCGCCTAGTTGTTTCAATTCTTTGAATCTGTCTTCATATTCTCTTTTTAGGTTGTTTAAACGAGCAACTGCTTCTTCATGTCTTTTAGAATAGATGTGTTCTTCATCTTGTAATTGTTGTTCTAATTCTTCCACTGCTTTTTTTGCTTGTTCATAATGTGGTTGAAGAAGTATTCTTGTTTTTTTAGAAACAACTGTTTCATAATCATTTATTAATTCTTTATTAGACTTTACTTCATTTAATAAACTTGCACTTCTTTTTTCAAATGGTTGAAGATAATCACCATGATTTTCTTTGATCTTTTCTGCTTTACTTGTTACTTCTTTAGATATTTGGTTTAAATAATTATTCAAAAAACTTAATGCAGTTTCAAAGTATGTTTTTTTTTCAACAACAGTGTGTTGTTGTCCTGCCAATCTTTCTTCTAATTTTGTATTTTCTTGTGTTAATTTAGTATTTTCTCTTTCTAATTTCTCTTTTTCTTTAATTAACTCTTCATTTTCTCTATTAACTTTTTCAATTGTTTCATCTCTTTCTTGTACTTGACCTTGATATTTTGTAACTTCTTTCTTTAAATGAAATATTCCGTTTGTTTTTTTCGACATTTTTTTCATCCTCCATAGATTATTAATTATATAATCCTCATCTAAATTTCACAATCACTTTTTTTATAGAACTATAACTAATATAGTAACAAAAATATTTAAAATATCCTCATATCAATGATATCATTAATATTAATAGTGCAAACCATAAGCTTTATAAACAAAATTGGAATCCTTATATATCAGCTTAGGATGTGGGTAGTAGCTTACCTGAACTTTGCTAGATTTATTATAATGGAGGCAAAACAAAATGAGTTTATACAAACATATTAGAAAAGCATGGAAGAAACCAAAAAAAACAATGCCAGAGCTATGGCAAAAAAGATTAATTCTATGGAGAAAACAACCTGTTACAATAAGAATCAAAAGACCAACTAGATTAGACAGAGCAAGGTCATTGGGTTATAAAGCAAAGCCAGGGTTTATTCTGGTAAGGCAAAAAGTGCTTAGAGGAGGCCATAAGAGGCCTAGGATAACTGGCGGCAGAAGATCAAAGCATGCTAGGCAAAAGATGATCTTGAACATGAGTTATCAGACAATTGCAGAGCAAAGAGCCAATAGAAAGTTTAAGAATTGTGAAGTATTGAACAGTTACTGGGTTGCTGAAGATTCTCAATATCAATGGTTTGAAATAATATTAGTTGATCCAATGCATCCGCAGATCTTGGCTGACAAAAGAGTTGCCTGGATGTTTACTAAGAAAGGCAGAGTGTTCAGAGGTTTGACAAGTTCTGGTAGAAAGTCTAGAGGTTTGCGTAAGAAAGGCAAAGGTTCTGAACATACAAGGCCTAGTAAGAGTGCTGATTTGAAGAGAAGGAAGAAGAAGTAACTGAATAATATAAATCTTTATATATTATTTTGTTTAGAATAATATTATGTCATTAGATTATGCTATAGCAAAAATCAGAACACGTTCTGATGAAATGGAAAAGAATAAGGAACTTTATCTTGATTTAAGAAGATATTTGCAAGAAAGATTTCCTACAGTTCTTTTTGGAGATTATCGTCTTTTTAATGATAATTTGACATTAGATGCTTATTTTCTTGATCCTAATAAGAGTGATCAAGATCAAACTGATCTTTGTGTTGAGATAAATACTTTTTATTGTGACACATTACTTGCCAATGATCTTGAACATATTTCTATTATTGGTCATTATTTTGATGATGTTATTGAATTATACATGGAAAATGTAAGAACATTGTGTGGGGGAGAATTACCAGACTCATTAAAACAATATGAAAAAAAAGAAAGTAATGATTAATTTCTTATTATTCCTAATATTTCATCTCTTTTTTGTTCCATTAATTCTTTTGAAACAGATTCTATATTGAGTCTTAACTTAGATTCTGTATTACTTGGCCTAACATTGAACCACCAATCATCATACTCAACTGTTATTCCGTCAAACCAGTCAATGTGTTTTGCAGTTGCTTTATATTTTTCTTCTAATTGTTTCATTTTGCCTTGCTTATCATCAACAATTGAATTAATTTCACCAGAATGATAATATTTATCATAAGGTGCAATATATTCTGAGATTTTTTTGTTTGACTGAGAAAATTCTTCTAAAAGTTTTAGTATTACTATCACAGGAACTTCATAAATGCCTTTATCTAATTTTAAGAAAAAATGTCCTGAAGATTCTCCACCAAATACCGCACCAACTTTTCTCATTTTTTCTTTTATCAATGTGTGTCCAACATTTGTTCTTACTGGTATTCCTCTGGCTTGTTTTATCATATCAACAGTGATCTTTCCCGGTCTAATATCATAACAAATAATTGAATTTGGATGTTCTCTTAAAAATATCTGAGATAATATTCCTCTGATTATATATGGCGGCACTGTTTTTCCTTTTTCATCAATAAAAAATACTCTGTCACCATCACCATCTATTGCAATTCCTAGATCTGCTTTTTCTTTGATAACTTTTTCTTGTAATTGTTTATTATTTTCATCTTTTGATGGGTCTGCTTCATGGTTTGGAAATCTTCCATCTAATTCAAAGTTCATTTTAATTAGTTCACATGGAATTTTATCAAATAGTGCTTCAATATATAAACTTCCCATAGCATTGGCAGTATCAACAACGACTTTTAATGGTTTTATTTTGCTTATATTAGAAAATTTAAGATCATGTTCAATCTGGTCATTTAACACATTCTCTTTTATACTTAGCACTCCTTTTTCAATTGGTTCTGTAAACTGATTTTTTTCACATATTGTTTTTATTTCATTCATTCCAGAAGTATTTCCTATACAGACTGCTTGTCTCTTTGTAAGCTTAAATCCATTCCATTGTGTTGGGTTATGGGATGCTGTTACTTGTATGCCTCCATCATAATCATAATTTGAAACACCAAAATAAAAAGTTGGTGAAGAACAAAGTCCAATATCAATAACATTAACACCTTGGTCTAATAAACCATTTATCAATGCTTTTTTTAGTTCTGGTGAAGATAATCTCATGTCACTTCCAACAACTATGTTTAGTTTTTTATTTGGATTTTCTTTTTGTATTAATATTGCATAAGATCTTCCTATCTTATAAGAAATATTTTTGTTCAATTGATCAGGATAAATACCCCTTATATCATATGCTTTGAATATTTCTGGCATAATATCACCTCTGTTTTGTTATTTAGTATTTATTCTGTTTTTAATAATATAATGCATAGTGTCAATAGTGATGATTGATTTAAAAATATTGTTCTTATACTATATTTAACTGCCTTAATATATATAATCTAATTTCGATACCTTTATATATGGGCTGACTTATCGTTATATATAATTAATATTGTATAAAAAAATAGTGGAGGGATATAAAAATGCCAATGCCAGGATTTTTATCAAATATCAAAGAAAAATTTACTACTAAAATAGGTACTCCTGAACAAGAAATGCCTGAAGAAAAAGAAGATGAGTATGTAGAACTTGGTTCAGATGTTTCTGTAAGAGAAGATGAGTCAAGAGTTCTTGTAAGACCATTCATGTTAGAAGATTTTGAAGATATAAGGCCTATTCTTGATGCTCTTAGAACAGGACACACAATTGCTTTAGTTAATATTCAGCCATTAAAAGACAAAGACATTGTTGAATTAAAAAGAGCAATCAATAAACTTAAGAAAACATGTGATGCTGTTGAAGGAGATATTGCAGGTTTTGGTGATGACTGGATCTGTGTAACACCAAGCTTTGCAAAGATACATAGAACTTCTGAAGTCGCAGATGTTCAGCAATAAGTTTTTTATATTCTTTTTATTTTAGTACTTTTAAAAAATATAGGTGATATGCTTGGCTAAGAAAAAACAAGAAGAACAAGGATCAGTTCTTGATAAACAGCCATGCCCTATGTGTAATAAAAAAACATTGACTCTTTCTGAAAGAGAACATGAGATTCCTTATTTTGGCAAAGTATTTCTATTTTCTATGACATGTACTTCTTGCAAATATCATAAAGCTGATGTTGAATGTGTTGAGTCGCATGAACCTGCTAAATATACATTAGAAGTCAGTTCTGAAGATGATCTGAAGATTCGTGTTGTTAAGTCTGCGTCTGCTTTGGTTAAGATTCCACATGTTCTTACTATTAAACCTGGTCCTGCTTCAAATGGTTTTGTGACAAATGTTGAAGGTATTATCAATAGGGCTAAGTTTGCTATTGAGAGTGCTAGAGACAATGAAGAAGACAAAACTGCTAAGAAAAAAGCTAAGAAATTGCTTAAGAAGCTGAATAATGTTCTATGGGGTCGTGATAAGTTAAAGATAGTTATTGAAGATAAGACTGGTAATAGTGCAATTGTTAGTGATAAGGCGGTTAAGAATAAACTTAGAGTTTAGTTTTTGGGGGTGTTATAATGAAAATTGGTATTATAGGTGGTAGTGGTCTTGATGATCCTGATATTCTTGAAAATTCTAGTAGTATTAATGTTGATACTAAGTTTGGCAAGCCAACTTCTGATCTAAAGATTGGCCAGATCAAAGGAAAAGATGTAGTATTAATAGCAAGACACGGAAGACAACATACAATTCCTCCAACACAAGTCAATTTCAGAGCTAATATTCAAGCTTTGAAAGATCAAGGATGTACACATATTCTTGCTACAACTGCTTGTGGTTCATTGCGTGAAGAAATTGGTAGAGGCGATCTTGTTATATTAGATCAATTCATAGATTTTACTAGGCTTAGAAAACTTACTTTTTATGAAGAATTCAAGCCAGGTGAAGTTAAACATACTCCAATGGCTGAACCGTTCCACCGAGAAATGAGAGACAAACTAATTAATGCTGCGCAAGAACTTCAACTAAAACATCATGCTAAAGGAACTGTAATAACAATCGAAGGACCTAGGTTTTCAACAAAAGCAGAGTCTCACATGTTCAGGTCATGGGGTGCTGATGTTATTAACATGAGTGTTGCACCTGAATGTATACTTGCTAATGAAATCCAGCTCCCCTACGCAGCTGTTGCAATGTCAACTGATTATGATTGTTGGAAAGAGAATGAAGCACCTGTAACATGGGAAGAAATATTAAAAGTATTTAACCAAAATGCTGAAAATGTTAAGAAGTTGTTGATTAAGGTTATAGAGGTGATGTAGATGTTAGAAAAAAAAATCAAAAAACCTTTGCCAAAAATAGATTTTGAAAAAGATATCTGGCCTGAAGTAAAACCAGAAATAGATTATATCAGAAGGGGAGTTGTAATTACATATCCTCAAGCAAAAAAATATGTTTAAATTTAAAAGGTGATGTAAAATGAAAAAAATCTACATAATACATGGTTGGGGTGGTTATCCTGAAGAATGTTGGTTTATCTGGCTAAAGAATAAGTTAGAAGAAAAAGGTTACCAAGCTTTTGTTCCGCAAATGCCTGACGCAGATGCACCAAACATAGAAAAATGGGTTAATCATCTTAAAGAATTAATCAAACCTGATCAAGATACTTATTTAGTTGGACATAGTATTGGTTGTCAAACTATAATGAGATATTTACAAACAATTGATGTTAAAGTAGGAGGAGTTGTATTTGTTGCAGGTTTCTACAACCTAACAGAAGAAGTTACAAAAGATCCAGAAGATTCTGTAATTGCAAAGCCTTGGCTTGAAACACCTATTGATGATAATAAAGTAAAGCAAAATGCAAACAAAATAACATCAATATTCTCAGATAATGATCCTTATGTACCTTTGTCTGATTCTGAATTATTTAAACAAAGATTGGGTGGTAAGATAGTAATTTTGCATAACAAAGGACACATGGGTGGTTCTGATAAAATGGATGAACATTTGATAGTATTTGATGAGTTAATGGAGATGATTGGATGAAACTTATCCTAGCATCAAACTCAGCAAGTAGAAAAGAAATACTTTCCACCAAAGGTTATGATTTTGTAGTTGATCCAAGTGATTTTGATGAATCTAAAATAAAGAATGATAATATAAAGGATTTAGTATTAGAACTTGCTAAACAAAAAGCTATTTCTGTTGCAAATAGACATGATTATGGAATAATAATTGCTGCTGATACTTTGGTTTATTTTGAAGGTGAAAAAATTGGCCAAAAAACAAATGAACAAGATGCATTAGATGTTTTAAAAAGGCTAAATGGTAAGACTCATGAAATATTTACTGGCATTTGTATAATAAATGCATCAAATAATATGATGCTTAGAGACTCAGTAACAACGTATGTGACATTAAAACAAATTCCTGAATCAGATCTTGAAGCTTATATTAAAGCAGGTTTTTACAAAGGAAGAGCAGGTTGTTATAATATAAGTGACCCTGGTTTTGAGAATTTTGTTGCTGATGTTAAAGGTAGTTATCTTAATATAAGGGGAATGCCTATTGAAAAGATTAAGGAGATGTTAGAGGTGATACAAAATGGTTGAAGAAATCAAATCAAAAATAAGAACAATACCAAACTGGCCTAAGCAAGGCATTATGTTTAGAGATATTACAACTTTGTTGAAAGACCCTGTTGCTTTTAACAAAGCAGTAAACATTTTTATTGAAAGATATAAAGATAAGCCAATAACAAAAATATTAGGTATAGAATCTAGAGGTTTTATATTTGGCTCTGTTTTAGCTAGTAAACTAAATTTGCCTTTTATATTAGCTAGGAAACCAGGTAAACTACCTGCAGCAACAACAAAAATGGAATATGAATTAGAATATGGCACAGATGCTTTAGAAATACATAATGATGCAATTGAACAAGGAGATAATATCCTGATTGTTGATGACCTTATTGCAACTGCAGGGACCTTGAAAGCGACAGCTGAATTAGTAGAAAAATTAGGTGGAAAAGTACATGAATGTGCTGTTGTAATAGAATTACCTGATTTAAAAGGAAGAGAAAAAATAAAAAATTACAATACATTTTCTATTGTTCAGTTTGAAGGAGAATGAATTAATTTATCTCTTTATTGTATAATAATGCATCCCAATCCTTAGAAAAATTATCTTTAAAATATTGGAATTCTTTTAATGGAAAGAATAGTAAAACAGCATTTTTATATCTTAATCTAAGATCTCCATGACTTCCACCTTTATCATGAGGTATTTGTAATAATTCATCAGGAACATTATATTCTGCAATTTTGCTTAATCTTTGTTCAAGTCCTGGGTCTTCTTGATATAATTTATTTAATTTTGCTCCCCAGTCATCACCTGGCTTAAAGTCTTTTGTTGTTTGTGACAAAAGTTCATCATATTCTTTAGTATCTACAAAGAAGAGGTATAGAGGTTTGCCACATTCTTGGCAATCTCTTTCATGACAATCTTTAGCTTTTTCTTGAAATGCAAAGATATTTGCTTCTAATTCTACAATGCCTTCATAAGAATCATCTAAAGAACTTTTTTCTATTGGTAGTTTCATATTAAGTGGTAATTCCTTTGAATTTATATCTTTTTCTGTAATTCAACATAATAATTTCACTTGTAAGTAATAAAAATACTTCTAAAAATCGAAAGTTTTAAATAGGTTTCTATACATAAATATATTAGAATAACTAAAATAAAAAGGGATGAGAAGCCTTTTTTAGATAAAAAAAGGTATTTTAGGGCTTTTAATATGTAGGGAGTTCGAAATAAGTCTTTTTTAAGAGGACTGTGGCCTATTTATTTAGATCTCTCTCTGACTAATCGAAAATGGAAACTCAAAATTTGGATCAAATCAAGCAAAGAATGGATGAGATCAAACCGATCTTAAATAGATTGAACTGGGATAAAGACCATAACCAGCTTAATCCTGGTAAATTACCTTATTTAGAGTCACTTCAAAAAGAGTATGATGGTTTAATATCGCAAATAAATGGATTAGAAGCTAAGAATTCAGAGGTTTTAGAATAAAAATGCAACATTACAAAAGAATAAGCAAATGGAAAACAAAGACAACACAAAAATGCAGGTTTTGTAGAAAAGTAGTAGATACAAATGTGGATTATTTTGTGCTAAGAGCGCATTGGAAAATAAAGAAAAAACCAGATGAGCATTGTTTTTGTAGTCTTAAGTGTTTAAAAAATTGGACAAAAGAAGATTGATTATACAAGGTTGGTTAAGATGAGAGTGACAAACAACATTATTAAAAATGTTGTAAGCCAAGTTGCAGGTGATGACTCTGTTGAACTTGTAATGAAAATCAAAGGCAAAAAAAATGTTTCAGAGTTTAAAATTGCAGAAGCAATGAACACTGAGATTAATCTAATTAGAAATATGTTGTACAGGTTGTTTCAAAATAATCTTGTACATTTTATGCGTAAAAAAGATAGAAAAAAAGGTTGGTATATATATTATTGGACTTTTCAAGATAACCAAGTTAAACACTTATTCTTCAAAATCAAACAACAAAGACTTGACAAACTAAAAGAAAGATTGAAAAGGGAACAATCAGGACAGTTTTATATTTGTGATGAAAGATGCATGAGACTTAATTTTGAACAAGCAATGGATTTTGAATTTAAATGTCCTGAATGTGGACATTTAATAGAATTGCAAGATAATGCTGAACAAGTGAAACGAATTAAAAAAGAAATAGCAGAACTTGAAAAGTTTTTTTTAGTTGCAGACAGGGTTGAAAATAATAAGATAAAAAGAGCTTTGAAGTCTGGTAATAGTAAAAAGAAAAAAGCTAAGAAAAAAGCAAAAAAGAGAAAAGTAAGAAAGAAAGTTAAGAAAAAGGTTAAGAAAAGAAAGAGAAAAAAGTAATGAATTTTCCATAAAGTTTATACAATAAAAATGTCCCATTTTTAAGCATAAAAATTTTTACCAAAACCTTTATATACTATTTCTGCTTAAAACATTTTATCATTAATTAAAATAGGTGATAATCTATATGGCTATAAAAAAACAAACAATTTCTAGGGATACACCATTGGCAGAATTAACTTTGCGTAGATATGAAAAGCCAGATAATCTAGAACAAAGAGATCTTGTTAAAAGGCTTTGTCTTAGTCTAGGTTTGTTACAGCCAGGAGATTCAAGAGACGTTGTTGTTGATGTTCTTAATATATTATTGTTGCAAAGAAAGAAAAAGAGGCCATTATCATCTGAACAAGTTAGGAAAAAAGTAGTTGATTATAGAAAAAAGAATGATCTTAAGTTGTTAGGTGTAGCTGGTTCTAATATTCGTCGTCAGTTAAAAAGACTTAGAGGGGTAATGTTAGTTGAAAAAGTTACTAATAATTACAGAATCACAGAGTATTTGAGTTTGGTCGATATCATGGATGAGAAATTGCAAAAATTGATTCTACCTATTATTGTTGAGAGAGTTAGAGACTATATGGGAGAAGTTGATGAGAAGTTTAAGTAGAAAATGATCTACCAACCTAGAGAAGACTCATTCCTCCTACAAAAACAAATAAAGAAATTCTGTAAACCTAATTATATTGTTTTAGACATAGGAACTGGTTCTGGTATTCAGGCTAAGGAAGCTGCTAAGTATTGTAGAAAAGTCCTTGCTACTGATATTCAGAAAAATGTTATTAAAAAGTTGAAGTTTGAAAACACTAATAAGAAGATCACTTACAAAGTTTCAGACTTATTCTCAAATGTTGGTGGAAAATATGATTTAATAATATTCAATCCTCCTTACTTACCAGAAGACGTAAGATTAAAAGACATTACTTTAGATGGAGGTAAAAAAGGATATGAATTAATACAGGGGTTTTTAAGCAAAGTTAATAATTTTTTAAAAACAAATGGTAAAGTTTTATTATTATTTTCATCATTAACAAAAAAGAATAAGGTTGAAGAATTTATTCTGAAATATGGTTTAGAATTTAAAGAATTAGTCCACCAAAAACTATTTTTTGAAATGTTGTATGTTTATGTCTTGGAAAAGAACTCGTTGGTAAGTATATTAGAAAAAAAAGGATTAAAAAATATTGAAATATTTGCACATGGCAAAAGAGGATTATTATATGTTGGGGAAAAAGGTAAAACAAAAATAGCAGTTAAAACAAAATATCCTAAGAGCAAAGCCGTTGGCAGAATACAAAATGAAATAAATTTTTTAAAAATATTGAATAAACATAATATGGGCACTAAATTATTATTTTTCGGTAAAGGATTTTTTGCATATAAATTTGTGTCTGGAAAATATATAAAAGAATTTATTGAGACTGAGAAAAGCAAATCCAAAGTAAAAAAAGTATTAAAGAATATACTAAACAAATGCTTTACAATGGATAAATTAGGTATAAATAAAGAAGAAATGCACAATCCATACAAACACATAATAATCAACAAAACAATAACAATGCTTGACTTTGAAAGATGCACAAAAACAAAAAAACCACACAATGTTACTCAATTCTTGCAATATATTATGAGAAATAAGAATCATCTAGATAAAAAAGGGTTCAAAATAGATAAAAAAGAGTTAATCAGACTTGGTAAAGAGTACAAAAACAACATAAACAAAGAAAATTTCAACAAAATTCTTAAAATATTATAGAAAGATTTATAAACACATTAATTATAAATATTAATAATATAATTAATATTATAAAGATTATAAAAATTATAAAAATTAATAATAATAAAGTGGCTAAAAAAGTGAAGTTCATAGGAAAAGCGAAGATCACATCATTAGGACAGATTACAGTACCAAAAGAAGCAAGAAAAGACATTGATGTAAAAGAAGGTGACGAGCTTTATTGGTATGTTGTAAATGGTCAGTTAGTTGGAACTAATGAATTGATGAGTTTAAAAGAATTAAAAAAGAGGTTAAAGTAGATGGATCATATATTTTTTGATATTGGATTGATAATCATCATGGCAAGTTTGCTAGCTTATATTACTAAGTTAGTTAGACAGCCTCTTGTTCCTGCTTATATTATTGCAGGAATTGTTATTGGTCCTGTTTTTAAGTTAATCACAAGTTCTGCAACAATTGAATTGCTTTCAGAAATAGGAATAGCATTCTTATTATTTATAGTTGGTTTAGAAATTGATCTTGATAAACTAAAAAAAGTTGCACTTGTATCAACTGTCACCGGATTAGGCAAGAGCTCGATCTTATTTGGATTGGGTTATCTAGTTGCAATCTTGTTTGGTTTTATACCATTGCAAGCAATGTATGTTGGATTGATACTTGTTTTCTCATCAACAATGGTTGTTGTTAAATTATTAGCTGATAGACGAGAAGTGGATACATTGCACGGCAGAGTTATTATTGGTATATTATTAGTAGAAGATATATTGGCAGTATTAATATTATCAGCATTAACAACTATTGATAATTTTTCATTTGTGTTCTTAGCAATTGCATTGTTAAAAGGAATTGGATTATTAGCTCTAGCATTAGTATTGAGTAAATTTGTTCTACCTATGTTCTTTAAAATAGCTGCTGAATCACAAGAACTTCTTTTCCTGGTTTCATTAACAATGTGTTTCTTTTTTGGAATGTTGTTTAATTGGATAGGTTTTTCAATTGCAATTGGTGCATTTGTTGCAGGTGTTGCACTTGGTAATTTACCTTACAACCTAGAGATCATTGGTCGTGTAAAACCTTTAAGAGATTTCTTTGCCACAATATTCTTTGTATCACTTGGATTGAATATTGTGTTTGATAATCTTAGAGATTTATTGATATTGGCTATTGTTTTGTCATTGATAGTTGTTATAATAAAACCATTTTTAATAATGATGTTTACAAGTTTGTTTGGTTATAAAGAAAGGCCAGCATTCTTAATTTCTGGTTCATTAATACAAGTTTCTGAATTTTCAATGATTGTTCTAATGCTTGGATTACAATTAGGGCACATAACAAAACCTATATTTTCATTAGCAATATGGACTGCTATATTTACAATAACAATTACTACTTATGTTATTAAATATGAACAAAGATTGTTTGATGTGTTGAAAAAACCATTGAAATTATTTGATGTGTTTAATTTTAATGACAAAGACATTAGAGAAAAACCAAAAAGAAAAAAAACATATGACGTTATAATCTGTGGTCATAATAGAATAGCGCATGGTATATTGGACTTACTTACTAAAATGAAAAAATCAATCCTTGTTGTTGATTATGATCCTGATGTTGTAAGACATGTAGTCAAAAGTAAATATAAAAAAGCAACTGCTATTTATGGCGACATTGGTGATCCTGAAATAATAAATCATCTGGATCTTAAGAAAGTAAAAATGGTTGTATCAACTGTGCCAGATTCAAAAGACAGTCTTTTGTTAATGAAGAAAACAAAAAGTGTTAATAAAAAAGCAGTTGTTATATTAACAGCTAATCAGATTGATGAAGCACTTGAATTATATGAAAAAGGTGCTGATTATGTGATATTGCCTTTTGTATTAGGTGGAACTCATCATCATGTTTCTGCTTTGGTTAGAAATATGAATGGTGATCTGAAAAAAATGATTAAGAAGAGATTAAGCCATATCAAAGAATTGCATAAGAGGAAGATTCATTAGATGAAATCAAATAAATTGTTTTGGATTTTTGTAATGGTTTTGGTTTTGTCTAGTTTTGTTTTTGGTAGGGTAGAACCTGTCACTATTATTGATTATAATTTAGAAATTGGCTGCGGCGATGATGTTAAGATCATTGCAACAGAAGTTTCTAATGAAGAATATAATCAAATCTTTTGCAACTCTGAATTAAATCCTTTAAAAGAAAACAGTGTTTGTTTAGAACAAGATACAAATTCATTAGAATGTGTTCTTGATTCTGAAACAAAATCAGGCAGGTATTATTGTAGGTTGTTTAATGGAAAAGATTTTTCTGTTCAAAAACAAGTTGATCTTTCTGCTGAATATAAAAAACCAGGGATTTATGATGTTGAGTTAGAAAATAGAGATCTTTATGCGCATTTTAAGTTTGATGGTAATTATAAGAATTCTGGCGCCGGAAGAATATCTAAAATAAACCCTTACAAAACAAAACTTGTAAATGGACTTTCAGGTAAGGCTGTTCGGTTTGATGGTGTCAAATCTAGGATGGATCTTAAAACTGCAAGTAAAAATTATGGTATTTTAAATCCTACTAAACGTTCTACTGGCGCATTGTCTGTTTGGGTTAGACCTGCCGAAGGTAATAATGGACAGATTTATGCTGAATATGCAAGCTATAGCTTTAGAAAAGGGCCACAAGCAGGTGTGATAAGTTTACGTCCTTATCAATTTGCTATACATAACAGAGGAACTAGTAAAAACAAAAAATCAAAATCATATCCTAAATGGCATGCTGTAAGTAGGCCAGTTAAACCTGTTGCAAATGAATGGAATTTTTATGTAATTACATATACTGGAAGTGAAATGTATTTTTATATTAATGGTGTTAAACAAAAAGGTGATTGGAAAAGAGCTAGAAAAGAACATTCTTATGCATCTAGTTTTGGTGCATTATTTCATCATAGCAGGTCAAAAAGAGGCCATGTTTATAGATATTTTAAAGGTGATTTAGATGATCTGAGAATTTATAATAGGTTTTTATCAGAAGAACAGATCAAAGAATATTATGAAAAAGTAACTGTTACACAATTTATTTGTGAATCTGATTTTGTTGAAATTGATAAAGACGGAGACGGAGTTCTTCCTTTGAATTTAGGTGGCAAAGATTGTGATGATGAAGATATAAATGTTTATCTTGGTGCAAGAGAAATACTTGATGGTAAAGATAATGACTGTGATGGTTTTGTTGATTCTGATGATTTTGATTTTGATTCTGATGAAGATGGTGTGCCTGATAGAATTGAAAATAAGTTTGGCTCTAGTTCTGGAGATGTTTCAATTGAAGCAAATGGTATTGATCAATTATCAGTAGAACAAGAAGAGGATGAATCAATTACTTTCAGAGATGAAGATGATCCTTTGGTTGAAGTACCTCCAGATACAAAAGGAGATAGTGTAGAAATAACTAAGAATGAAGAAGGTGAAAGAGGAAGTATTGAAACAAAAGGTTTTGATCTTCCTGAAGGTGAAACAAAAACAGTCTATGTTCCAAAACGTAGTGATGCAACTCATTTATGTATATTTGATACTGAAGAAGCTCCTGAAAAAAGTCAGATAAGGACTTGTTCAGGAGGTGTGAAATTGCCTTGTCCTGGTGAACTTGATGGTTATACTTGTACTTTAGAAGGGGATCAGTATAAGATAAGTGGTTTAAAACATACTTATGTTGTGGAGTTTAATGATCAAGATGGTGATGGTGCTGATGATCTTGTTGATACTAGTGTTGATATGGGTTTACCAACTATATCTGGTTTTGCATCTGATAATATTCGTGACGCTCTTATTGCTTATTACCCTTTTGAAGGAAATGCAAATGATGTAAGTGGAAATAATAATCATGGAGTTGTTAGGGGATCTGTTACATGGGAAAATGCAAAGAATGGTAAAGGTGCAAGAACAGGTTCTGGTAATTGGATAGATATTGATGCTATTAATGATGATGTGAATGTTAATGCAGGAACATTTGCAGCATGGGTTAATATGGATAATTATGCTTCTGGAAGATATGAAACATTTTTTGCTTTTTATAAAGATGCTTCTAATAGAATATTTTTTGAACATTATCCTGGCAATTTTATGCATAATATGCATGTTGCTGGTGGTAGGAGTGTTGGTGATGGATGTAATCAGTGTCAAACTTTTTTTGATGTTGCAAGGTTTTCAGGTTGGCATTATTTTGCAATGACTTGGGATAAATCTAAAGGTGAGTTAAAAACTTATATTGATGGTAATCTTATTAGTACGACTGTTGCAACTCATGGTGCTCTTCAAGGAAGTTTTACAGATAGTGCAATTGGTGCTCATGGGCAAGATACAACTTCATGGAATGAATTTTTGTTTGGTGTGGTAGATGAAGTAAAAATATTTGGCAGGGCTTTAACTGCTGGTGAAGTTAGGAAAGATTATCAGTTTAAATTGTTTGAAGAAGAATGTAATGGTGAAGATGATGATTATGATGGAGATGTTGATGAAGGGGCGTGTCCTGTACTTAATTATTATTGTGATTCTGATGAAGATGGTGTTTTTAGTTTAACTGTGAGTGAAACATGTAATACTTTTGAATGTACTGTTGAAGGTTGTGTGACAGAACCCGGCACTGATTGTGATGATACAGATCCTGACAGATTCCCAAGAACTGAAATTACATTTAATGAAGCTGCACAAGGTTTGTGTGATGAAAAAGATAATGATTGCGATACTTATGTTGACGAAAATTGTGTTTGTTTGAATAATGAAGAAAGGACTACTTCATGTGGTGTAGGTGTTTGTGAAGTAACAATTACTCAAGAGTGTGAATGGGGTCAATGGCCTGAATGTACACCAGATGTTACTGATAGGGGGGATGAAGTGTGTGATGCAATTGACCACAATTGTGATGGAAGTAATAATTTAGATGATGATGGAGAAGTTTTAACAACTATTGAAGGTTGTAATCAACAAGGTGTTTGTGCAGGCGCATTTAAAACATGTAGTGCTGAAGGTAGTTGGGAAGAATGCTCAATATTGCCTGGTGTAGAGGATTGTGATGCTGTTGGTGATGAAGATTGTGATGGCTTTGCTGATGCAGAAGATGATGATTGTTGTGAATGTTTTGATACTTTATGTCAAGCAGGAAATACTGGCATAGTTTGTAATGGTTGTAAATATGTTACTGCACCTCATGAGATCTGTAATGATAATATAGATAATGATTGTGATGGATTAGTTGATTATGGTATTGATGAAGATGGGGATGGTTATGGTAATGAAATGTGCTCTGTTGATAATACCGAATCATTATTATTTGATTTCAAAGTTGAAGAAACTATCCCTTTAATCTCTGTTTCAGATGAAAATATTTATTATAAAAGCTCTTCAACATTTTCTAATGGGGAATTTATAATTTCTTGGACACAAAATGAAAATATTAACTTTCAAATTTTTAATCCAGATGGAACTGAAAAAACTGATATAATAGAAACAAATATAGATAATAATCAAGATCTGGCTAATGTTGTTGTAGAAACATTTTCTAATGGTAATTTTGTTATTGCATGGCAATCTGATGTGAATGGTTTTGATGAGAATGATGTGTTTGCGCGTATATTTAATAATGATGGTTCTCCAAAGTCTGATGAATTCTTAGTAAATCAGTTCACATATAAAGATCAGAAAAATCCTGACATAGTAATAATAAATGATGATGAATTTATTGTCTCTTGGCAACATTTTTTCGACCCACAACACCGTACTGCCCATGAACTCGAAGATTTATCGCGAAGATTTGGTTCTGGTATATATATTCAGAAATTTGATGCTGATGGAAATTATGTAGGTGAAGATTTTACAGTATATCATGCGTATCCTGAATTATATTCCTATTCAATTACTGCTGGTTCTTATGGAAATATTGTTTCTTCTTGGAGGAGGAGAACTGATCCAACAACAGGAGGATATTATAAACTCTTTGATAGTAACTTTAACATTATTGTTGATGAAACTACTATTGGAGAAGGTGTCGGACAAATAATTTCTGCAGTTTCTTCTCAAAATGAGTTTGTTATTGTGTGGTCTGAGGCTGATAATGTTTTTTCAGGTGAAAGCAAGTTATATGCCAAAATTTTTAATTCAGATGGTACTGCTAAAACTGATAAAATTATAATTGATCCTAATGAAAAATTTTTAAGTAATAAATTTGTAGATATTGATTCCAACAATAATATACTTATACTTTGGGATACTATAGAACCTTCCAATAAATATATCTCTGTTCAAGTATTGAATCTTGAAGGTGAGAAATATTTTGAACAACCATTTAAATTAGAATCTATTGAAAAAATAAATAGAATTTATACTTCTTTAGATTTAATAGAGGGTAAATTTATTGTTTCATGGATGACAAAATATGAAAATCAAGAGTCAGGCATATATTCTAAAATTATTCCTTATGAGGCAAAAACAGTTAATTATGATTTATCTACATATGATTGTGATGATGATGATGTGTATATTAATCATGGTTTTAGCGAAGCTTGTCGTGATGGTAAAGATAATGATTGTGATGGTAATGTTGATGAAGAAGATTTTGATTGTGTTATTGATGAAGATGTTGATCAGGATATAAGTTCTTCAACTTGTAAAGAAGAATGGTTAACATCTATATGTGAGCAGGGTATAGATAATTGTGATACATCTAATAGAATTCAAGAGGATGGATATTGTTGTGGTGATGATGACAACGAGCATTATTCTTTTAGAGAAGGATATGTTTTTAATGATCAGGTAAGGCATGTTGATTGGCCAGATAATATGGATGATACTGCTTGTTGTGATGATAGTAATGATTGTGTTATGAATGGTATTTGTTATTCTTCTACTTCTTCAGCAAATATGCCTGATTATGAAGGTTTAGATAAAGTAGTTAGTTGTTCTTCATCAAAGTGGAATGATTGTGATTATAATACCCATTATTGTTCTTATTGTGGATTGCCTATGGCTACTTTTGGTGAAGATGCTGGTGAGGCAACTAAAGGTGAACAAAAATGTTGTGGTGATGATGCAGATGAATATCTTATTTCTGAAAACTGTGGTGATTCTAGTGGTGTGATTTTAACAGCATGTTGTGATAATGAAAATGATAAGATAAATAAATACGGTAATTGTGTGGGTGAATGTTTTGTAGATATGGATAATGATGGTTATGATGCTAACCAAGATTGTGATGATAATGATGCTGGGATTAATCCTGATGCTGATGAAATATGTGATGATGAAGTAGATAATGATTGTGATAATAAGATTGATAATGAAGATGAGGATTGTTTTATTGATCAAGATTCAAGTTCTTCAACTTGTGAAGACGAATGGTTAACATCTTTATGCGAGCAAGGTATAGACAAATGTGACACTGCAAATCAAAATCAAGATGATGGATATTGTTGTGGTGATGATGACAATGAATATTATATTTTCAGAGGAGGATATGTTTTTAATGATCAGGTAAGACATGTTGATTGGCTAGATAATACTGATGATAATGCTTGTTGTGATAGTAATACTGATTGTGTAATGGATGGTGTTTGCTATTCTTCAGCTTCAGGAGCAGATGTACTTAATTATAATGGTTTAGATAAGAGGGTTGCTTGCTCTTCATCATCTTCATCATCAAAATGGTATGATTGTGATTCTAATATACATTATTGTTCTTATTGTGGATTATCAATGATAGTTTTTGGTGAAGATGCTGGTGAAGCAACTAAAGGTGAGAAAAAGTGTTGTGGTGACGATTCTGGTGAATTTGTAATAACTGAAGATTGTTTTGGTAATACTGTATCTAGTGCTTCTAGTATTTGTTGTGATAATGAAAATGATAAAATAAAATCAAATAAATGTGTTTCTGAATGTGAATCTTGTGGTGATGGTTCTTGTGATATTGGTGAAACAAAAGAATCATGTCCAGAGGATTGTAGATTGTTTGCTTATTACGAGTTTGAGGATAATGTTGAAGATTCTGCAGAATCTAATAATGGGGTTGTGCATGGCTCTCCTGAATTTATTGAAGGTAAAAAAGGAAAAGCACTTAAATTAAATGGTCCTGATGATTATGTTGAAGTTCAAGATTCTTTTGATTTTGACATTTATGGGGGTATGACTTATGATTTTTGGTTTAATTTAGATTCATCAGATCATCATACTGCGTATTTGTTAAGAAAAGTAAATCCTAAAGTAGTAGTAAGAGATGGACTTTTATCATTTACTCTACAAGATTTTTCTTTGTCTGCTAAAACAGGAATAGAAGATAATAAATGGTATCATGTTGTAATTACTCATAATTCTGACAATCTTAGAAAAATTTACATAAATGGTGCGTTGGAAGAATCAGAAACTTCTTCTGGAGATTTACCTGATTATAGAATTAATCCTAATTTACTTATTGGTGGAAGTATTTTAAGTTTTGATCATCCTTTCCGAGATGCTTTTGTCGGACTTATTGACGAACTTAAAATCTATAACTATGCTTTATCAGAAGAAGAAGTTAAAGCAAGTTATGAATCTATTGTACCTCCTGTAATTATTGATACTGATGACGACGGCATATCAGATGAAGTTGAAGCTGAATTAAGTTCTACTTCAGATAATATTGAAATTGAAACACAAGGTGTTGAAGAATTTAAAATAAATAAAAAACAAGATGGGTCGTATTCTGTAAATGATAAAGAAAATAGGATGTTAGACTTGCCAAAAGGAACAAAAACTAAGAAAGTAAAGATTACTAAGAATCAAGAAAATGATAGAGCTAGTATTAGAACAACTGGATTGGATTTGCCTGAAGATGAAACAAAAACAGTTTATGTTCCAAAACGTAGTACTGTAACTTATTTATGTATATTTGATACTGCTGAACCTCCTGAAAGAAGTCAGTTAAGGTCTTGCACAGGCGGAGTAAAATTACCTTGTCCTGGTGAACTTGATGATTATACTTGTACTTCAGAAGGAAATCAGTATAAAATATCTGGTCTAAAACATACTTTTATAATGGAATTTGTTGATGATGATTATGATGGTTTTGATGTTTATGATGATTGTGATGATACAAATCCAAACATAAATCCAGATGCTGATGAAGTTTGTGATGGTGTTGATAATAATTGTGTAGACGGAACAGATGATGAGGATTGTTGTGTTTGTGAAACAGAAGATGCATGCCATTCAACAGAACTTGGCAAAGTGTGCAATGGATGTGAATATGTGAATGCTCCTGCAGAAAACTGTGAAGCTGTTGGTGATGAAGATTGTGATGGTTTTGCTGATGAAGATGATGAGGATTGTTTAGATCCAATCATAGGTTCTTGTGATACTAAATCTGGTGCAACATGTACTAGACATTCTGATTGTGCACCTTATGGGTTGTGTGATAGTGTTTTATGTTCATGTACTCAAGTTTTTACACCATGTAATACAAATGATGATTGTGATGATAATGATGTAGAAAGTGACTGTTATGCTATTAATCCTCGGTGCGGTGATGATGGATTTTGGTATTATTCACATCTTGTGAATCGTTGCGATTATGTTGAAAATATTGATGCAAATGTCTGTAGTTTTTGTGATTATATGAAAAGCGATAATGTTTGTGTGACAGGAGAGCAAGCACCTTGTGAAAATTATTGTTCAGAAGGTGAAACTGGATGTACTACTAATCGTGATAAAAGCTGGGAATGTGTTGCAGATGATAATGATTGTTTAATAAAACAATATACTGCTTGTGTTGGTGAAGAAGTTTGTGATGATGGTGAATGTATTGATTTTGGTGGTGCAGGTATTGATGATGTTGTAAGTGTAACTTGCAACAATCAATGCAATGCAGCAGGCGAAACTGGTTGTGAAACAGATCCAGAAAAAGAATGGGTCTGTGTTCTTGATGATAATGATTGTTTAATAAAACAATATACTGCTTGTGTTGGTGAGGAAGTTTGTGGTGATAATGGTTGTGCTGTTGTTGATGAACCGTGCGATGGCCAAGGAAATGAAAACTGTCCTGAAATAGAGTTTTATTGTGATAATGATAATGATGATGCTTTTAGTTCAAGTGTAAGTCAAACTTGTAATACTTTTGAATGTACTGTTGAAGGTTGTGTAACTAATCCAGGTGATGATTGTGATGATACTGATGCTGAAATGTTCCCTAGACAAGAAATTACTTTTAACGAAGCTCAGAACGGATTATGTGATGAAAAAGATAATGATTGTGATACTCATGTAGATGAAGATTGTGTTTGTTCAAATAATGAACAAAGAACAACTTCGTGTGGTGTTGGTGTTTGTTTAACAGAAAATGTGCAACAAACTTGTATAGGTGGTCAATGGCCTGACTGTACCCCTGATGTTACTGATAGAGGGGATGAAGTTTGTGATGGTCTTGATAATGATTGTGATACTAGTACTGAAGATGGTTCTGGTGAAGATATTCCATTAGCTGATAAACAAGAAGGTGTTTGTGAAGGCCAAGTAAAAGTTTGTGATGGTGCTAATGGTTGGATTGAACCAGTTTATACTTTGATAGATAATTATGGTGATGAGGATTGTGACGATGAGTTAGATAATGATTGTGATGGTTTTGCTGATTCAGAAGATGAAGATTGTTGTGTTTGTGAAACAGAAGATGCATGCCATTCATCAGAACTTGGTAAAGTGTGCAATGGATGTGAATATGTGAATGCTCCTGCAGAAAACTGTGAAGCTGTTGGTGATGAAGATTGTGATGGTTTTGCTGATAATTATGATGATGATTGTGAACCTGAATGCATTGATTCTGATGGTGGAGAAAATTACTATGTTAAAGGCACTACCGAAATTACTAGGGTGAGTGATAGTGCATCAACAGACAGTTGTCATATTAAGGATACTAGTGTTGATCCTATTGTTTCAGAGCAAGTCTCTGAATGTTCTGCAGAAGAGGAATGTTTTGTTAGTGAGTTTCATTGTCATGGAAATAATATTAGAGAATTAAGTACAAGATGTCCTGGAGGATGTGAGGATGGTCAATGTAAACCTATGAATAGAGATATTGTTGGGGATTGTGAAGATGCTGATGGTCTTGATTTTTCTACAAAGTCGATAACTTATTATAAAGATGAATTTGGCGGAGTAATTGGGGTACAAGATTATTGTTGTCATGGATCTTCTTTATCTGCATCAGCTTATAGTGGTATTTCTGTAACTGAGTTTTATTGTGAAAATAATGAACTAAAATTTAAGTTGTGTCAATCATGTGAAAATGGTTGTGAAGATGGTGCTTGCAAAGCAGAGGAAGTTTTCACTTGCAATAACCAATGCAATACTGTTGGTGAAACTGGTTGTGAAACAGATCCTGAGAGAGAATGGGTCTGTGTTGCAGATGATAATGATTGTTTAATAAAACAATATACTGCTTGTGTTGGTGAAGAAGTGTGTGGTGATGAAGGTTGTGGAGTGGTTGTTGGAAGTGATGAAACAGATGAACTTAGTTGTGGTCAAGATGCTCCTTATTTATCATACAGAAGTTCTTTTTCAGATAAAACACAAACGCACAATGTTGAATGGGAAAGTGATGATACAGATACTGCTTGTTGTCCTGGAGAGCATGATTATTGTGTTTTAAATGGAGTTTGTTATGAAGAAGGAAGTGCTGGTCAGCTTGAAGAAGATGTTATTGATAAAATTGTTTATTGTAGAGATGTTAGATGGGGAGAGACTGACAGGACAGGCGGAGAGTATTGTACTTCGATTGATCTTGATTATATTGTAGCAGGAGAAAATGAAGTAGGAGAATATCCTAATAGAGACCACAATATTGTTAGACAATGTTGTGGTGATGATGTTAATGAATATGTTACAACCGAATATTGTTCAGAAACAGGAGAACCTATTTGTTGTAAAACTGAAGATATGAAGATTGATGAAAATGGACTCTGTGTTGAAACTTGCGCTGTAGACGAACCATGCGATGGTCAAGGCCAAGAAAACTGTCCTGAAATAGAGTTTTATTGTGATTCTGATAATGATGGTTCTTTTAGTTTAACTGTAAGTGATACTTGTAATACATTTGAATGTACTGTTCCTGGATGTGTTGCTGAACAAGGAACTGATTGTGATGATACTGATGCTGAAATGTTCCCAAGGCAAGAAATCACTTTTAATGAAGCTGATAATGGTTTATGTGATGAAAAAGATAATGATTGTGATACTTTTGTAGATGAAGATTGTACTTGTTCAAATAATGAACAAAGAACAACTTCGTGTGGTGTTGGTGTTTGTTTAACAGAAAATGTGCAACAAACTTGTGTTGGTGGTCAATGGCCTGACTGTACACCAGATGTTACTGATAGAGGAGATGAAGTTTGTGATGGTCTTGATAATGATTGTGATACTAGTACTGTAGATGGTTCTGGTGAAGATGTTCCAGATGCTGATAAAACAGACAGTATTTGCACTGGACAAGTAAAAGTTTGTGATGGTGAAAATGGTTGGATAGAACCAGATTATACTTTGATAGATGGATATTCTGAAACAGATGATTGTAATGGTGTTGATAATAATTGTGTAGATGGTTTAGATGATGAAGAATGTCCAATTATTACTTATTATTGTGATGAAGATGGAGATGGTGCTTTTGCAAGTGTTGCTGAGACTTGTGATTATTATGATTGTATGCCTAGTGATTGTCAATTGGATATTGGTACTGATTGTGATGATGAAGACGCGGATATAAATCTTGGTGCTACTGAAGATTGTACTGATGGAATTGATAATGATTGTGATGAAGATGTTGATGCAGATGATAGTGATTGTGTGAGTGTTGGGGATACTGATGCATGTATTGATTCTGATCATGGTGTTAATTATTCTGTGAAAGGAACAACTGAATCTTCTATTGCAACAGGCGATCAATTAAGTGAAGCAACTGACAATTGTAAAGATGATGATGTTTTAGTTGAATATTATTGTAGCCCAGAAGATTTAATAGTATCAACTGAGTTTGAATGTCCTTTTGGTTGTATAAGTGATGTGTGTAGAGAGACGTCAGTTGAAGTTACTGGAAGGTTGATTGATGCACAAACACAAGAACCATTAAAAGAAATTACTATAGATTTTGTTAATGATTGGAATAAAACAGATTCTAATGGCGAATTTGCATTTTCAGTTAATGATTATAATGGTTTTTATTATGCTCCAGGCACATTATTTGAGGTAGGACCTGATCATTATTCTGGTTGTTATGCTGGTTTTTCAGCACACATAGGTTATGATAAAGTTTTGGATAAATATTATTTAGAATTTGATGATATGATGAGTAGTTTAAATGATGTATCAAAAATTAATATAGAAAATAATAAAATTGATCTTGGAGATATCCCTGTTTATCCTGCTGCAGACCTTGAATTTTATAGTGATGATCTGTCTAATAATTTATATCTTAGTTATTTAGATGATAATGCAGAATTATTCTATGATGAATTTGACATTCCTAAGGAAATAATTTATCATAAAAATATTGTTTTATTAGATCAAACAATAGTCCCTGAATTTGGTCATCGTTTGAATAATCAAATAATAAAAGGTCCTGAACTAGAAATTCCATATAATCAAGAATGCAGTAAAATCAAGTTAGAATACCAAAATGGTGAATTTGAATGGGGTAGTTTAGAGGAAATTTCTAATATGATCATAGAAGATGACATAGGCATTTTTGAAATGTTATATAACTCTGATTATTATTATCAACGTGATTTTGATTATACTTGTAATAATTATATAAGTGGTGAAGAAAATTGTTATATTTATCAAGGTGTATACAATTCCTCTTTAGGGGGATTTAGATCTACAGGACATGTTTATGTATCTATAACTTCTTTTAATAATGAATTTACTAACAATGAATTTATAGATGGTGTGTCAAGTACAAGCTTTACAATAACACAAAAATCTTTAGAAGAAAATAATTATCTTATGTTTGAAAAGCCAGGAGATGATCTGCCTGTTTATAATAGAATATTATGGTATAATGATAATTTTATAATAGAAATAGGATTGCCTGTATGGGATAATTCAATTGTATCAGAAGAACAAGTAAATGAATTAGTAAGTGCTTATTTAGAAGAATATCCTTCTGATTTATCTTTTGTTGATACTACTACCACTGAAACTTGCAATGAATGTGATCAAGTAGATGAAATCGGTTGTGATGATGATGGACATAATAAATGGATCTGTGTACAAGATGATAATAATTGTTTAATAAAACAAGAAACAGAATGTGATGAAGATTCATGTGATGATGATGTTTGTGTGTGTGAAGAAGGAGAATGCGTGCCAGGCATTTCATCTGTATCTGATTTACCTGTTGATGATCTTATACAAGATGATGGCGGTGCAAGTTCAGATGATGAAGAAGACTGCAATGAATGTGAACAAGATCAAGTGGGTTGTTCAACAGATAATACTGAAAAATGGGAATGTGTTAAAAATATTAATGATTGTTATGTAAAACAAAGTACTGAGTGTGGGGCAAATAAAGCATGTTATCAAGGACAATGTGGTGCAACTACATTTGCTTTGCCTAATCTTCAGAATCTGTTGCCTGGTTTTGGTGATCAAGATGATGATGATGATGATGAAGAAACTTCTACTGTATGTGAAACAGGAACAAAAAGAGATTGCGGCATAGGTACTGGTGAATGTAAAAAAGGCGATGAATATTGTGTAAATGGTGATTGGAGTGGTGAATGTTTAGATTCTGTTGAACCTGTTGATGAAGAATGTGATGATAAAGATAATGATTGTAATGGAAAAATAGACGATATTGATGATTGTTATACAGATCTTCATATTGAAGAAATAGATGATATTGATGAAGATGAAATAAAAGAAGATTTAGAAGAAACAAGACAATTATCAATTAAGTCAGAAGAACAGACAATTGTTCAAGTTGAATTTGATGATGTTGATGAAATAGAAGATCTTGATTTAGATGACATAGAAGTTGAAACACAAGAATCTGATGCTGAAAATGCATTTGTACTTGTAAAAGGAATAGATGCCGAAGATGTTACAAAAACAGTTTATCTAAGCATTTTAAATCCTGATTCAAATTCTGTTTGTATTGAAGATGCTGAGATATCAAGTATAGATCGTTTGAGTTTGTCATGTGAAGCAGAAAATGAATATATTGTAGAATGTCCTGGAAAAGAAGGAAGATATACTTGTGAAATACATGAATCAGATCAAGAAGATCAGTATAAAGTAAGTGGATTACAGCATTCAGGTGTGATGGAGTTTGTTTTTGATGACGATGATGATGACGACGATGACGATGATGATGACGACGAAGATGATGAAGATGAAGAAGATCAAGGCCCAACAGGTGGAAAACAAATAACGAGGTTAGCAGAAGAAGATGAAGCAAAGAAATTTATTTATTCTAGATTATTACAAAACATAATAAAGAAAGTTGATATAAGGGGCGCAATACTTCCTATAACAGATGTAGAGTTCAGAGTGCTTAATGAATTAAATGGTGTTAGACTTGCGATTAAATCATTCAAAACACAACCATCTCAAATAAAGATAGGTGTTTCAGGTGTTGAATTATATAAATATGTAGCAATTGAATATGAAAAAATGCAAAGTACTGATGTTGATGATATTATTATTAAGTTCAAAGTCAAAAAATCCTGGTTAAAACAAAAAAATGCACAAGCAACAAGAATAAGGTTGATGAGATTGACAGAATCATGGGATGAATTGAATACAGTAAGAACAAGAGAAGATGCTGAATATGTTTATTATAAAGCACAATCGCCTGGTTTTAGTTATTTTGCAATTGTATTAAAACCAGAACAAAGAAGAACTACTCAAACAAGGACACAACAACAAACACAGCAACAAGATGATCAGCAAACACAACAAACAACACAACAAGAAGAACAACCAGAAGAAACAATTCAACCCACATTTGAAACTCCTTCAACAGAAATACAAGAAATAAAGGGTGGCAAGATATTATCATTGTGGTGGTTATGGTTGTTACTATTAGTTGTTATTGGTGGTGGATCTATAGGTGGATTGTATCTATATAATCAGAAAAAAGAATCTAAATTCACTCCACAAACGCAAACAAGGATGACATTACAACCAAGACAAGGATTTAGGCAAGGCCAGACACAACAAACAAGACAAGCAAGACCAAGCATACAACAAAACTTTATGATGCAGCAAAAGATAAAAGAATTAGAAGTTTATGTTAGAAATACATTAGCAATGGGTTATACAACAGAGAATATAAGGAATTATTTGATACAAAATGGTTGGCCTGCTGAAATAGTTGATCAAGTAATGAATAAGATTAGAATGCGAAGATTTTAATGAATAGAACATAATTTTAACAAAGATTTTTAAACTACTTTTTCTTTTTTATTTATATAATGGCATTCCTAGACATAGTTTCTATTGAAGATTATCAGTTTTATCTAGATGTTTCTTTTAGAAGATCAAATAAACAAGCTGCTAAGATTAGGGGTTCTAAGATAAAAGGCACTAGATTAAACAAATCTTGGAAAGTAGAATTAGCAAGAATAGAAACAATGAAAACTATATTAACAAATAGTTTTGAAAAGATCTTAAAAACATACCCTTCTATTGATGATCTGTCAGAATTTTACAAAGAACTATTAAAATTGCATGTTGATATTAAACATGTAAAAAAGTCATTAGGAGCTGTTAATTGGGCAATCAGGAAAATTGATTTTTTTTATAATATTTATAATAAAAAAATAAAAAATTGTAAACAACTTGATAAAATAAATCAGTATAGGAGAGAATATAGTGGAAGAATAAGTTCTGTTGTTAAACAGATTAGAAAAAATCTTGTTGTATTAAGAGAAACAAGAAAATTATTAGTTAGATTTCCTGTTATAAAAGAAAAATATAAACAAGTTGCAATATGCGGTTTTCCTAATGTTGGAAAGACTACGTTGTTATCTCAATTATCTAAATCAAAGCCAGAGATAAATGAATATGCATTTACAACTAAGAGGATTAATGTTGGTTATTATGTTGGTAAAGTTAAAGGTAAAGAAGTTAAGGTTCAGTTATTAGACACACCAGGAACTCTTAATAGATATGATAAGATGAATTATATTGAGAAACAAGCATTTTTAGCTATTAAGTATTGTGCTGATGTTTTGGTTTATGTGTTTGATCTGACAGAGCCTTATTCTATTGAAAAACAGTTGAAATTGTACAAAGCATTGAAAAAGTATAGAAAGCCTGTTATTGTTTATTTGAGTAAGGTTGATATATTAGATAGGGGAAAGGTTGATGAGTTTGCTAAAGAACATAAGAACTTTAAGATTTATGATTTTGGTAGTTTGAAAAAAGAGTTGTTGAAATGAGACCAAAAGCTAACTTCAATCGAGAAACGAAAAAGAAAATACTTCGTCTTCATGATAAAGGACATTCTCTTTCACAGATTTCTGAACAACTTGAATTAAGAATGACTCATGTCATGGATGTTTTAGATGAAAAAGGGTTGAAACCTAATCTGAGTGTCAATGAAGAATAATTACTTCTATAATCACTTCTTTGTTTTAACAACAATGTTCCAAGAATAAGGAAATTTACATGATGCTCGTTTAAGAGCTTTTTTTGCAGTTGGTATGTTTGCTTTGACAACGTCAACATGCATTACTACTTGGCCTCTTTTGACTCTTGCAGCTGCACTTATTGGTTTGCCAAATGCTTTTTTCATTCCAGTGCTCATTCTGTCTGCACCTGCGCCACTTGCTAAAGGATTTTCTCTTAATATGTGGTGAGGAAATACCCTGATCTTCATATGATAAGAATTCTTGCCTAATGTTTTTTCCAATACCCTGTTGCTTGTTTGTCTTGCTGATTCTAATGCATTATGTCTTAACTGGAAATTGTTCTTAGCAATAAGCTGTACTTGGAATGGAAATTGTTTTTTTGGATTTCCTAAGTCATACTTAACTATGTTGATATTAGGCCTTACTTTAACAAAAGCTTTTTTCTTGTATTTAGAAGTCCTTGTATAAGGTCTTTCTAGTCTTCTATATGAATTTGCCCTTCTTAGTCTTGCCATAGTATTATAGTAGTTTTTAACATGTGTTTATAAAACTTTTGTATAGTTTTAAGCTAATAATATTTAAAATTATAGTAACATTTTTAAATAGAAACATATATAAATAAGATATACATAAGTATATATATTGAAACTAATATTAAAAACAAGAGGTGATTATATATGAAATTCAAAAAAGCTTCATTAGCTTTATCAGTAAATGCAATTGTTGTTGTAGTTATTGCATTCGTTGTTCTTGGCTTGGCTTTGACATTGACAAGAACTATATTCAAAGGTGCGAGTGAACAGATTCCTGGAGCACTTCAGTTAACTGCATTACAAGCACAACCTACGTCTGATAATCCAATTACACTTTCTGATACTCTTCATCTTAAAGCAAAAGGTAAATTAGAAGTGGATGTTGGTTATTATAATAAGGGACCTAACCCTGTTAGTGCAGGTAAATTCAAAATAACTGGTTGTGAAAGTGAAGATTCTACTAATGCACCTGTTGTTGCTACAACCTTACCAACAGCAATATCAAGGTCAGAAGCAGTTCCTGTTGCAGAATCAAAAGCATATAAACTTATAATAAAAGAAAATGGTTTAACAGCAGGTTACACATATATTTGTACTTTTGGTGTAATGGATGGCGCAGCTACAGTACCTTCTGAATCAAAATCAGTATTTGTAAAAGTTTATTCATAAAGTTAATTTGTTAAAAAAAGAGGTGTGTTGCTCATGGCAAGAAAGAAAAAGAAAAAATTATCAGTACAACAAGAATTCGAAATAATGAAGCTTGTCTTGGATAAGTTCTTATGGATTGGTTTTGTGATCATGGTTTATGGTTTGTATAAGATGGCAGAAGTAGGAGCAATGATGGATGGTTTATGGTATATAGTGGCAGGAGCAATTGTACTGGCATTGTTTTTGATTCTTATTGTAAAAGAATATGAAGTCATAAAATAAATTTTATTTTTTATTACTTTTTTTTAATATTTTAAATGGGTAGAAGAATGTTTAAAAAGAATAAAAAAGCAATACAAATATCTATTAATTTTATTGTTATTCTAGTCATTGCTTTGTTTGTGTTTGGATTGTCTGTTTATTTTCTTAAGAGCGTATTTTTTACAAGTAAACAAACATTTGAACAAACTTCTGAACAATTGGATAAACAAATGATAAATCTTGCGTGCGGCAATAGACATGTGTGTCTAAGTGCTACGAGGTTTAAGATTCCAAGAGCAAAAGATGATATATTTGGTGTAAATGTGTATAATAGTAATGCTAATAAAATCATTGTAAGGATTTCTGTTGATGCTGATAGTTCTACTGTTACGTCTGTAAGTGGTGGGAAAAAACCATCTGATCACTTGAATATATTGTTTGGCAAGGATGTTGATAATGTGGGTAATAAGTATAGAGAGTTTGCATTAGATCCAGAACAAAGAAAGTCAATTGGAATTCTAATAAGAACAAGGAAAAATGCAGATCCTGGTGAATATGTTCTTAATGTTAGGACTAGGTATTGTGTTGCTAGTGCCCATACTTGTTCTCCTATAAGTCATAATGGTTTTGATCTGGGCCAAGGAAGATATAGTTTATATATTGTTGTTCCTTAGATATCTTGTGTAAATATAGAATAATATTAAGAATAGAATTATTGAAATAATAATTGAATCATAGAATATGTTCTTTGTGATGCTATAAAAAAATTGTTGTGGAAACATCTTTATTAAATTATCAGTTGCAGGATTTAATAACCATGTGTTTGATTCGAATACTGCTAAATGAAAGTTTGTAAAGAAATTAGAAAAATTAGTTAAGATCATTGTTGTTATTATTAAAATAAAGATAATGTTTAATACGCAGCCAGACATTAAAATAATTATTGTGTTTTTTGTGAAATTTTTTCTGTTCCTAAAATAAAGTATTAAACACAATAAGATAAATATTGTTATAAAAAAATAAAATAAGATTAATGTTGTTTGTATTAATTGTCTTACTTCTATTAGGTGTTGTATCTCTTTTTCATTAAAAAATCCTTCCATCGAGTTTTCTTTTGGTGATGTTATGTTTATCTCTCCTTGACCATGTTTTAAATAGTCTAGAAGTTCATGATTTATTTGGTGTAATTGGGTTTTGTTAAGTTCAAATCCTTGATAGATATTGTTTTTTTCAAATTGTTCATGATAATAATCTTCATCAAATGCATTCATCTGAAAACTAAATAATAATAAAATAATAGGAATAAGTAAGATTAAGACTAATTTTGATGGATTGAATCTTTGTTTCATTTTAGTTCTACTTAGATTCACCTGGTTTATAATTATTTGTGATAATTAATATATATTCTGAAGAATATTATTGTCTAAAAAAATCAACTTCTACTTCCATCTGATCATGTGTAGGATATTCTCTTACAATTGCTCTGCAGTGGCTTTTTATTTTCTTTATTTTCTTTGTGCTTGTTAAGATTCTTAGCTTTTGTTCATCTATGTGGAGAAGATTGTCTCTTATTCTGTATTGTTTTTGTATTTGTTGTTTTAGTTTTTTCAGCTTACCTAGTGCCTCACTTTTTTGTTTTTTTGTTAATTTTGCTAGTTTCTTTCTATAACCAAAATCTGGTTTTAATGATTTTAAGTATATTGCGCCTCTGACCAATGTTCCGTCTGGTTTTATTATGTCATATGGCTTTGCTATATTTTTAGCTCTTCTTTTTAATCTATTTCCTAGCTGAACTTTGTCTTTTAATGTTGTTGTACAATAATGTACATTTAGTTTGGTTTCCTTTCCACAGAAATCTAGAAGTTTGAGTGCTAATTCTTCGCTTCCTTTCACACCATAACTTATTTCATCTTTTGGTACGTGTCCTTGTTTAATCAGTTTTTGTGCATTTGAATCACTAATCTCTAGTTCATTTAAGTTTAAGAACTTGACTTTGTCTTTGATATAATCTATTAATTTGATTATTTGTTTTTCCTTATTCGGTAGAACTGGAATCTCTATGCCAATGTCCCAGTTGAAGTCTTGTGCTAGCTCAATTCTTTTCCAGAGCTTTTTGTTTTTAAGATTTGGGTGGAACCTGATTTCATCTAAGCCTGCTTCATACAGTTTTTCTAAGTTTTCCTTATTCACTAGATTAAGTGGTGCATAAAGATGTATATGAAAATGATTACCAAATTCCTTTTTTAGAAGTTTGATATATTTTACACACCTTTCTATTTTTACCAATGGATCTCCACCAGTAATACCTGCGCCTTTTGCATTTATTGCTTTTGCTTCTGTTATTATGTCTTGATCTTTATCAATCTTCCATTCATCTGCATAAACATCATCTTTCTGATGCTTTGTGTCAGATACTGGGCAGAAATCGCAGCCAACTCCGCATATGCCTGTGATAAATAGAACTAGTTTTTTTCCTTGGACACATAATTTACATCCTTTTGCTAGGTCCCCTACTGAGTATGAGTAGTATGGTGTTTTTTTTGGTTTCATTTTATAGAAACATCCTTTGATAATTCATAAACACATTCTTTTTAACTTCTTCTACATCCATTTCCTTGATCTCTGCAATCTTTTTAATAGCTTCGATTACATAACTCGGTTGATTTGGTTTATCTTGGTATGGTGATTGGAATGGTGCGTCTGTCTCTGTTAATAATTGACTAATATTAACAGACCTTGCAATGTGTTGGAAATGTTCTGATTGTTTTATTGATGGTGGCATAGAAAAGTAATAACCATGTTCAGCAATCTTTTTAGCTAATTTTAGTTTACCACCATAACAGTGCATTACAACTTTTTTTAGATTTGTTGATCTTAATATGTCAAAAACTAATTGTTCTGCTTTTCTTGAATGTATTATTACTGGTTTTTTCCACTTTTCTGCTAATTCTAATTGTTTGATAAAAAGTTTTTTTTGTGCTAGTTTGTCTTTCCCTGTTTTAAGGTCCATGCCCATTTCACCCATTGCAATCATTTCATCTTTATGCTGTTCTATCCACTGAAGTTCTTCATCAATGTCAAATTTTTCTACATTGTGTCTTACATCATTATTGTTCATTTCATTCTCAAGTGCATCGATAGGGTATATGCCGAGCGAGCATTTGACTATTTCATACCTCTTGCTTAACTCTAGAGCAACTCTGTTAGTTGTTTTATCAAAACCAGATGTGATTATTACTTTTACATCATTGTTTACAGAATTATTGATTACTTCATCTATTCTTTCATATATCAAAGGATGCTCTAGATGAGCATGTACATCTACTAACACTTTTTCTACCTAAACTTTTTCAGCTACTTTTCCAATCCATAATGTGGCAATAACTGCAATCAGCGTAACAACACACGCATAAACAAGCATTGGAACAGCTCCGTTTTGTTCACCAAATACTTGTTTAAATATTGCTTTTATTGTGTCATTCCATGCTAATGCTGCTACTAAACCAAATGCAGCTGTTATCAAAGCAGCGAATTTTTCAATAATTGCTTTTTTCATTTTATATATAAAAAAGAAATAAGTTTATATATGTTTTGATTTATTATTAGATTTATGTATGAAGATTTAATCAAACAAATAAAGAAAAAGAAAACCCTAAAGAATGTTGATGATGATTTTGTTAAATACCACTTAGATAAATATTTTAAATTATATCCTAAGATGAAAGCTAAGTTATTGGCTGATAAAGTAAAGAAGAAAGATATTAAAAAGGTAGTCAAAGATGTTAGATCCATTCTCCACAGAGCATATGGCATGTTCTTGTTAAAAAGTTATTTTAAAAAAGAAAAAACACATGATATTGATAAATTATTAAAAGTACATAAGTCAACAAAAGAAAGGTTGCCTATCTATTACAAACTTTACAAAGAATTGTTCAAAATAACAGGTGTTCCAAAGTCATTATTAGATCTTGGTTGTGGATTCAATCCACTGTCAATAAAGTATATGAATCTCGATAAGGTGAAGTATTATGCATTTGACATTAGCAAGCCTGACCTGGACTTTCTTAAATTACACATTGATTTCCTTGACACAAAATCAGTCAACTTACTATCTGTTAAACGCTTGCCGAAAACAGATGTGTGTTTTATGTTTAAATTACTAAACCACATAGATCTTTCAAAGCATCATAGAGAATCTGAAAAATTATTAAATAAGGTTAGAAGCAAATGGTTGATAATCTCATTTCCATTAAAAACAATGTCAGGCAAAAAGATGAATTATAGGCAAAATAATTGGCTAAAGTTTATGGCTGAAAGAAATGGGTGGGAATTAGTAAAAAGGTTTATTTTAGGCAATGAAGAATTCTTTATTATTAAAAAATAGCCGATAAATTTATAAATGTTTAAAACAAAGATAAGAATATTCTATTCAAATAAAAGGAGGATGATATCATGAAGTTAAGTGGATTAGAATGGGTTGTTTACATACTAGTAATAGTAGGAGCAATAAATTGGGGATTATTTTCTTTTGGTTTTAACCTTGTAGAATTAATCTTCATGGTAGGCTGGTTGATTAACTTGGTTTATTGGTTAGTTGGACTGTCTGGATTGTATTTAGCATATCTAGTGTTTAAAAAATAATTAAAAATATTTTATTTTTATTTTTTTCTTTTTTATTCTTTTAAACTTTCTAAAACAATGTCATATACTTCTGGATATGTCTCAATATCTTTTATGGCTGTGTGTAAAGGTCTTGTCCTTGAACATTTGCCTTGTATAACATGGTTTTCTGCAAAGTCTAGTCCTGCATCTTGTTCTAAAACAACACCATCGCCAATGCCAAAGTCCATTCTACACCCAGTTCCAATAATATTATAAACAGGAATGCTTGGTTCTGAACCAGAATTAAGTTTATTCAAGAATAGACTATTAGAATTCATGTCATGACATTCTAATCTTTCACCAAGAACATTACAATAATCAGTTACATCCCCTTTTATGCCTTTGTTTGGTGTTGCAATTAATATTAATTTGTTAATATTTTCTTCACCAAATATTTGTATATAACGACGAGCAACTAATCCTCCCATGCTAAATGCTATTATATTTATTTTTGGTTTATTTGTCATGTATTTAACAGTGTCAATCAAGTCTTTTAATCTTATAGAATATGTGTCTATGTTCTCACTCTTTGTTTGAACCACAATATAATTTTCCGGTTCTTTGAAAACATCGAAATAATAGCTTGCTCTGATTGTTATGGGAACATTGGATAAACCATAAGCTCCTTTTGGTGAATCATAGCCTGTAAATAATGTGACTGTTCCTGCATTAAGATAACTATCTTGTTCTAGTTTGTCTTGCATATCTGCAAATCCTTCTAAACTATATTCTGCTGATGTTTCTTTGTTAAATGAATGTCCGTGCAAGAATATTGTTGGATATAATTCATGATTATTATTGCATTCCTCATCAGTACAACATTGGTTGCATTGTCCAAATACACAACATTTTGGCAATGGTTCATTGAATTCTATGCTTTTTGTTATATCTGTATCATTTTTTAATTTTATTTTTTCTATACTTGCTGTGCTAAGTTCAACATAATCCATTCCCATTGGTTCACATGTTTCAACTGATCTGTTTTGTTCTAATAACTTTTGTTTTAGTTTTTCTAAGTCTGTACAAACGTAAGATATATTAGTAACAATGTCATCTTCTACAAGTTCTAGCTTGATCTCTGGCATGCATTCTGATGTTAATTCACACAATAGGTTATATCCTGCATTTCTTTGATTATATTTTGTGTATATCTCATTGTTCATCTTACTAATTATGTTTAGTTCTTTGATTTTATAATCTTCAACTAATTGTATCTTTGTTTTTATTGTGCTCATTTTAGGAAATTCTATTAACATTTTGTTAAAATAATCTATTGTTCTGTTTATCTGTGATGCAATTGTGTTGTCTAATATGATTGAGTCACTTATTTGTTTGATTTTTAGCTGATCAATGTCATCTATCAATAGGTTGTAGACATTTGTACTGTCTGTTATTATTCTGCTTTGACTAGAAACTTGTTTTTCAATGACTTGGAAATCATTTTCAATATTATTTGCTTGTTCATTAAGCTCAACTAGATTCTGTTGTTCCCATAAATCATGCATAATTGTCATTTTTTCAAATAATTGGTTTGTTTCTGTGTCATTGATGTTGATTTCTATTATATTGTTTATTAGTATAAAATTTTCATCAGTCAGTGTTTGTTGTTTTATTATTTTATTAAATCTTGATGAAAGATTGTTTAAGTTTTGTTTTATTTGTTTTTTTAATATTTTTTCTTCTTGATTAAGATCATAATTATTTGTTATTAATATACTTCTTGTTGCAGGTTCTTCGCTTGTATGGCACAAGAATGTTGCTCTGCTTACACAGTCAAGGTCAAACCTGTAAAGTTCTTGACCTTTTCCTATATTGTTTGAGCTTATGTTATATTCTTTTTTAAGTGGTGCTCCTGGCCTTGATATGAAATTTCCTTTGTCAATAATTTTATTATGACTTATATCAATGAATTCATAATTACACTGTGCACTACAAAAAGGGTTGGTTGTTATTGATTCTTTGAATGAAATTGTTTCTGTTTCTTTATTTGCAAGTGTTAGGTGTTGTTTATCAACTTCTAGTTTAACAATTATGTCATTTCCTGTTATAAAGTTGAGATATAGTACTATCTGTGTACTGAATATTGAGAATAAGATTACGCCTATGATTATTGCTGTTATTATTAATAATCTGTGTTTTTTTAAGAAAAGTCTTGATTTTTCGGGGTATAATAGTGTTTTGATTTTTTCAATATTCAGATCTGTATTTTGGTCTGTGATTTTCTCTTTTTTTAATTTTTCTTTTTTTTGTTTTTTCATTTCTTTTTTATTTTTGCAATAAAGAAACCTTCAGTATCATTGTCTTGCGGCCAGATTCTTAGTGTGTTTTTTACTTGAGGATTGTATTTTTGATTATTAAATTCTATTATAGGTTTACTAGTATTTAAACCTTTTAGTTTTATACTTTCTACAGAAGCATCAGGATATTTTTCAAGTAAATGAGAAACAACAGCTTCGTTTTCCATTGGTTCACAACTGCATGTACTATAAACTACCACTCCTCCGGGTTTTAAGTTTTCAAATGCTGTTCTTAATAATTGTCTTTGTATTCCTGATAAATTTTTTAATAGATTTATACTCCATTGTTTGGTGGTCTTTAAACTTTTTCTAATAGTGCCTGTGCCAGAGCATGGTGCGTCTACTAGTATTCTATCAAATTTCATGTTTTTAAAGAATCTGCCTTCCATAAGAGTTATCACATTATTGGTGATGCCAAGTCTTTGCATATTAATGCCTAGAGCACTTATCCTGATTCCTTTGTAATCATTTGCAATTAATGTTCCTTTGTTTTTCATGTATTGTGCAATCTGAGTTGCTTTTGAACCTGGTGCTGCGCACATGTCTAATACAAGTTCATTTGGTCTTGGATCAAGAACAATAGGCGGTATCATTGATGCTGCGTCTTGTACAAATATATAGCCAAGAGCATGTTCAATGGTGTTACCTATATCTCTTCTGCCTTCTTTGTGTGTTATAAAAAAACCTTCAGAACACCATTTTACTGGTTTTAATATCCATCCTGCTTTTTTCATTCTATTTTTAACATCCTTAACATCAGCTTTCAAAGTATTAACTCTTATTGCTTGTCTTGGGTAGGAAAAAGAATAATCTATGAATTTATCATAATCAGGGCAGAATGATTTATAGTGTTCTATAAACTTTGGTTTTAATTCCTTTATTAGTTTATCTCTTCCTTTGATTGGTATTGGCATATTTCTATATATATTCTAATTATTAATAAATATTGCTAAAAAAGGAGGCACCGGGATTTGCACATAAAGTCTTGCACCCGGGATCAGAGGGTTGCAGCCTCTTGCCTTAGCTGCTTGGCCATGCCTCCATAAAGAATTGAATAAAAAGAAGTAGTATTTAAATTTATTGTGTTTTATTTTTTTTATAGTTCTCAATTGCTTTTTTCAAAGCATCTGTGCCTAGAACAGAACAATGAAATTTCTGTGGTGGAAGATTGCCTAATTCTTTTGCAATGTCTTTTGCAGTTATCTTTAGTGCTTGTTCAATTGTCTTGTCTTTTGCTAATTCACACATTGCGTCTGATGCAGCGATTGCAGCTGCGCAACCATAAGTCAGGAACTTTATCTCTGTGATAACATTATCATTAATCTTTAGATAGATTCTCATCACATCACCGCACTTCACATTACCAACTTCTCCAACTGCATCATAATCTTTCATTTCACCTGCAAACTTTGGATTTGTAAAATGTTCAATTACTTTTTTTGAGTACATTTTGAATCAACTTACCAATTGGTGAGATCCTCCTTAATTTTTTAACTATTTTTTCCATTACTTCTATAGCATAGTCTATCTCTTCTTCTGTTGTGAATCTGCTTAGAGTTAGTCTTAAAGATCCATTTGCTTGTTCATGTGATAAGCCTAGTGCTGTTAATACGTGACTAGGTTCTAATGTTTTTGACGTGCATGCAGAACCAGTAGATGAACATATGTTTTTTTGGTCTAAATATCCACCTAAAGCTTCGCCTTCAACTGCTTTGAATGAAAAGTTTGCATTATTACACAATCTTTTGTCACCAGTTGCTCCATTTAGTCTGACACCTTCGATCTTTAGTATTCCATTAATTAGCTTGTCCCTCAAAAGAGTCATATGCTCAACATGCTTATCATCCATAGCAAGTTCTGCTGCTTTTGTAAAACCCATTATTCCTGGAATGTTTTCAGTGCCTGCTCTCATTGCGTGTTCATGGTCGCCGCCGTGTTGCCAATTTTGTATTTTAGTTCCTGTTTTTATATATAATGCACCGACACCTTTTGGTCCGTGTATTTTGTGAGCATTTAATGTTATAAGATCTGCATGTTCTGCAGAAATAGGACATTTAGTAAAAGATTGACATGCATCTGTGTGTAGATAGACACCTTTTTCTTTACAAATTTTGTATAATTTTTCCATGTCTTGAATTGTTCCTATCTCATTATTACCATGTATAACAGAAAATAATATAGTTTTATCAGTAATAGCTTTCTCCAAATCCTCAACCCTTACAAAACCTTCAGAATCCACATCAAGATAAGTTACATTAAAACCTTGTGATTCTAACCATTTGCATGAATTCAGAACACATTTATGTTCAACTTTGGTTGTTATTATATGGTTTTTATCTTTATTAGCAAATGCAATTCCTTTGATTGCCATGTTATTTGATTCTGTGCCACCTGATGTAAAAACTATTTCTTCAGGCTTTGCTTTTAACAGTTTTGCTAATCTTTTTCTTGCATTTTCTAATGCTTGCTTTGCATCTTGTCCAAATGAATGTGTTGATGATGCATTAGCATATTCTTCTGAATTATATTTGTCGATTTCTTTTACAACTTCTGGATCAACTTTTGTTGAAGCTCCATTGTCTAGATATACTTGTTTAAATCTCATGTTTATCACACCCCCTGCAATATTTCTTTATGTGTTTTTCTATTAGTGATAATATTGGTAAAACAGTTTCTTTGTTTAATGAGTAAATTCTTCTCTTGCCTTCTTGTCTGACGTTTAATATATTACAACCTTCCATTGATTTTAGGTGATGAGATACTCTGCTTTGTTCTTGATTAGTTTCTGTACATATTTCTGTAACACTTAATTCCTTTTTCCTAAGTGCCATGATAATCTTAAACCTAGCATTATTAGCAAAGTTCATGAAGAATGCATTATAAGATTTTGTTGTCATATGACGGTATTATCATATGTAATATATAAAGGTTGTGGTTTTTAAAACCACTTATTCAACTTCTTCAAACTAGGACAATCCAACCTAAGCTTCCTAATAACTCTTGTACCAGGTTCTCTGTAATAAGCTTTTATATTTATTAAGAAAGTGCCAGAATGAATAGTGCCTTCTATAAACTTCTCTTTTCTATCATAATGCCATTTTATTTTTTCATCCCATTCGAATACAGAAATAAGTATTGCAAAATGTTCCCCATCTTCAATCATGTCTTTTTTATCATGTTTGCTAAGAGCGCACGTGTCATCTGGGTGGGAATGAAAATCACCAATAATTGAATAACCAGAAACTTCATTTAACACATACCTTACTTTCCTCTCTTGAGCAGGCCATATGCTTGCTTCTCCATTCTTCCTAGTAGCATTTTGATATGTAAGAGCATTCTTGATTATAAACTTTTTCTTGTGCCTAGAACCAAAGACTAAGCCGAATGTCTCTTTTGGATATACTTCCATTGCTGCTGTTAATAGAGCAACCAAAGCAGGCTCTTGTATAACAGCTTTGTTAAATGATTGTTTCATAGTTGCTCTGTTTTTGTAGAAGTAGTATATTAAGGTTGTGTTTTTAGGCTTTTCATCATATAAACTCTTTCCAACCTATATCCTAATTTCTTATAATAATCTCTAACACCAATACCAGAAATAATCACTATTTTGTTCTTACCATGATGATTTGCTATTGTTTCTGCAACGTGTAAAAGTTTTTTACCATAGCCTCTGTGCTGGGTTTTTCCTTTTTTGCCTATTTTTGCTGTTTCGCCATATACATGTAGTTCTCTGATTAAGGCACTGTGTTTGGTTATTTCTTTTCTTAGTGTTTTGTATGGAAATCTGAGCCTAATAAATCCAACAATGCAATCATTTATTTTGTCTTCTGCAGAAATAAATATTTCTTTGCCAAATGATGCATCATATTCATAAACATAATACTTTACATTTTGATGGTCTAGTTTTCTTCTTCCAGGTTCTCTACACCTGATACAATTACACTCATTTCTACCGAGATTTTGGTGGATTAATTGTCTAAGATTTGTTTTATCAACACCAGCAATGGTTGCATAAGTAGGAATGTCTCTTTGCACTCTCATTATTCTTACCCATTTAGGAATGTTTTGTTTAAATTTAGAAATAATCTTTATTGCTTTCTTAGTTGTAATTGGCTTAAACTTCTTTTTTTTCCATAATTGGTAAAGTTGTGTGCCTTTCATTACCATGCATGGATACAACTTCAACATATCAGGCCTAAACTCTTGCTTATCAAATAATGTTTGCAGACTTTTAAGGTCTTGTTTTGGTGTTACTGTTGGCAAACCCAGCATCATGTGATAATTTATTTTAAAACCAAGATCTTTAAGCACTTGTGTTGCTTTTATTGAATCTTCTATTGTATGTCCCCGCTTAATCTTTTTTAGTGCTTTGTTGTAAACTGTTTGAACACCAAGCTCGACTCGAGTCGCGCCTAGTTTAAGCATCTGGTTTGCATGTTTTAAAGTTGCATAGTCTGGTCTTGTTTCAATTGTTAAACCTATTACTTTTATTTTTGATTTTTGATTTTTCTTTTGTTCTATTTCTAATTTTGTTTTTCCTTTATTCTTTAGTTTTAATATTTTGCTTTGTATATTTTTTGTTCTTTTTAAATCTCCAATTTCACCAGGCAGTTCAAAAAATTCTAAAAATCTTTTTACTTGAAACTTATTGTTTTTGAAAAATAACTTAGAAAAATCATTCATTGCTTTGTATGAGTAGGTGATAAATGAATTTTGATATTTGATTGGAAATGAAGGAAATGTTCCGCCCATTATGATTAATTCAATCTTCTCAGGCAATTTGTTCATTGCACAGTATTGTTCTAATCTGTTGAAAACTTGTAAATAAGGATCAAATTTATTACGTACAGCTCTTAATGTTGCTGGTTCTTTGCCTGTATATGACTGGGGCACATCTCCAAAATAAGATTTAGGTCCTCCTGGACACATTAAACAAGGCCCAATTCCACTTTTCACATGCGGACACTTAAATGGCTTTGTCATGATTGCTATGACATTAACACCACTCATTGTTCTTGTTGGTTTTATTGTTAGCAAATGTTTGTATCTCTTTCTTTGCTGTTTATTTGCATGATTAAGTATTTCTATGTTACTAGGAATTTTTGTTTTGTTTGTGTTTTTGAATTTTCTTATTACTTTGAGTTTTAGTTTGTTTAGTTGTTGCTGGCTCTTCACATTACTTTGATCTAGTTCTTTTAATATTTGTTTGCATAATTGTTTCAAATAGACCACCCATAGTATACTAAATATTCGTTTTCATCTTTAACTTCATATACTTTTCTAGTCTTATCATCTCCTGATTTAATTTTATCTTCTAATTGTTTCTGTGGTTCTGGTTTATTTGTTTTAGTTTGTTTACCGACTGCTGCTTCTGACCTTTCGGATCTGTATAATTTGGAAATATAATAATCTATAGGTGTGTATTTTGCTAGCATTGTTCCAAGTATAATTGCACCACTAATTATTATGATACTTTTCTTTAGATTTATATCTATACTCATAATAGAATAGTAATAGTTATTTACTTATAAATATTTAGAAAAAAAATAAAAAAAATTAACCACAATAGCCAACAAGTTCTTGTGTTTCAGTTACTTCGAACTCAAAACCATCTGATGTGTAGTTCATGTATACTGGTAAACTATATGTCTCTGGATTACACAGATCTTCTGTTTTTATAAATTCTAGTTCTTCTCCAGCTGCGAGTGTTTCATTAATAGACCACTGTTTGTCTCCTAATTTAACAAATGTTAATGTTATGTCTGAGTTCTTGTTATTGATTATTGTTAAATTAAGTTTTGATTCTGTTAATTCATAATCAGAAAAACCCACAACATTTGTTTTCCAAAATGCTTTTGATTCTTCTATATCTGGGTTAAGATTATATACCTTAAACTCAACATCTTTGTTAAGACCTTTGTTATTTGCACTGTATAATGTTAATCTTGCACTGTATTCTTCATCTCTTGAATTCAAGTCAGCGGGTATGTAAAATGTCTTGTTTTGTTTTGAAGATAATGAGAATACTTCTGAGAAAAATGTTTCTTTATTATCATCATCTATTGTTACGACTAGTTTTGCATGATTATTATTTAATTCATAATCTTTTGTATTAAACAATCTGTAAGTAAAGTTTTCATTATCTGCATTTATTATTCTGTCACTTGTTGCTTCTATTGTAACTAATGATGTTGATGCAAGTTCGTCAGCACCTTCAATCACTGTCTTTGAATCGCATGATGGACATGAAGGGCATGATGGACAATTATCGCATTCAGGACATTCTTCACACTCTACTTCAGAACATTCTTTATCTTGTTGTTCAATTGTTTCTGTTTCTAGTTCTTGTTCTGTGTCTTGTGTTCCAGCTGTTTCATTAACATCCTCTGTTACACTTGATTCATCATCACAGCCCCAATCAACAAAGAATATCAACCAAACCAGAATCAGTATAATTATCAAACGAATTACCCATGTTTTTAGTTTCAATTGTATCACCCTTTTGTTTTTTATTTCACCTCTTTTCTATATGTCTAAAGTCTATTGTATATATAAAGATTATTGAGATTAAGAAGATATTAGTCTAAGGGTACTTGTGACCAGAACTGCCATTGTTCTTCACTAGGAACATCTGGTCTAAAAGACGTATATGGTGGATTAATTTGTCCTGCATATGTTTGGTGTATTTGATTGAATCCTGGTCCGTATTGTCTTCCTGCTGCATAAATAGGTGAACCTGCGCCTCTTAATGAATCAGGCCAAATAGTCTGAGCATTTGTTGAACCTGGTTCAATAATAATATCTTTTATTCCTTCTTTTTCTAGTACTTTTATTAGTTCTTTTATAGGTGCTGTTCCTTGGCCAATTGCAAGATGTTCATCATGAAAACCAAAATTATCTGTTACGTGTATATGTTTTACTATTCCTGATTTAATAAGATCTTTTGCTTGGTCAATCAACCATTTATTAAAATCTTTTTCATTTTCTTCAACAGATTTTTTAGGATCTGATTTATAATATTTTTTCCAGATATTTGCGTGACCAATATCAAATGTGCCTACTATGTGTTTTTCTGCCATTTTTATAGCTTTATCTTCTTTGTAACCTTTTTGTTTTAATCTTTCTGTCATTTCTAATCTTGCATCTTTAACAATTCTTTTTAATTCAGTAGGATGGGAACCAAATCTGTCTTGGAAAATGTTTTCAGGTGAAATATAAATTGGGTCAATCTTTTGCATGCCTTGTTTTTCTAGTTCTCTGTTGGTCTTATTTGTTCTTTCCATTGCATACATTCCTGCATCTGCAAGCGTGTTTGAAGTTTTTTTAACAGCATAGTCTTCTATATCTTGCGCATTTACAATTCTGTCCTGCATTTCTCTTGCTCTTAGTCTTCCGGATACAGATGTTTCTCTTCCATATGCGATCCTTCTTTCATTATCATTTAATGCTCTTTTAAGAAATTTTTCAGGTTCAGGAATATAATCTGGTACGCCTCTTACCAAGTTTTTTAGTTCTCCTGAAACAAATGCTCTGAGTTTGTGTTGTTGGTCAGGAGGTGTTTTTTCTTTTAATTTTTCAAATTTATCATAAACATCAAGAAGTTTTTCTCTTGCCTCTAATTCATCTCTATGCATTTGTTCATATTCTCTTGCCTGACCCAGTGCTTGTTTTAGGTTTGCATCCTGCATTACTTTAAAGAATTCAAATGCTGCTCTTTTTGTGTCTACTGTTCCGTCGGATTTTTTAAATTGTTGTTTAAATTTATTAAATGTTACTGCTTTTGTTTTAATGTTTCCATATTTGTCTGTTTCATATACTGGAATTCTTTTTTCTTCTAATCTTTCTTCTGCTCTTCTCAATTTTTCTTTGTATCTGTCAGGATCTTTTTCAAACTTTGTTCTTAGGTCATCTAGATAACTTTTAACAACTTCGTGTTCTACTTCAATTATTCCACCTTTTTTTTCATCAATTCCTTCTAGCCAAACTTTTACTTCTTTTCCATCTTTTATTACTTTTCTTTGTATAGGCATCCATACGACTTCGTCTTCTTTCACAGCAGAAATTATTTTTCCTGTGTGGCTGTCAACAAGATGATAAAATGCTTCTTCTTCTTCTCTTTCATGTTCTCTGAATCTTGCTTTTCCATTCTTAATGCCTTCTTTACCATAATACCGAGCAATGCTTCTAGGAAATTCTCCTGTATGAACAACTACTGCTCCGCCTGTTGATGCGTCTGCTGCAAAATCTATTGCTCTTTGTATTTCTGTTAATCCGAACTTTCTTGCTGATTCTGTGAATCCGCCTTCTTGTTGATTAAATCCGCTTAATCCATTCAGTGCAATAGTTGCATGAGTGCTGACATTTACTTTATTGATTCTTGCTAAGTCTCGCATTGCTTGTCTTTCTTCTTTACCATAACTTTCAGGTGTTAAACCTTCTTTGCTTCCTTTTCCTGCTCCTGTGAATGCTAGTTCTACTCTGCTGGCACCGTGAAAAATTCTTGATTTTAGTGATTCTGCTCCTGGCTGCATCATTGCAAACGAAGTGCCCATGTCTTGTGTTGTTATTTTGTTAGGGTCATCTACTTTGATTGGATCTTCGATTGGTTCAATGATCCTGTCTGCGTGTGGTGTCCATACTTGACCATATTCTCTATCCAATGGGTGATAATACCCGTCATTAAAAACAGCCATGTATATATATTTTAGAGAATATAGTATATAAATGTTGTTGTGAAATATGTCTCAGATTTGTGTTGTTTATGGAATATAAATATTTATATATTTCTTATGTATAATTATTCTTATGAAAAAAGAGAGTTTACATAAATATAAAAGGAAATCATCATCTACATTATTTATATCAACTCTACTTCTTGCGTGTTGTTCAATTTTTTATGGTTTGGCTTCTTATACATTGGGTGGTATACAAGTTAGGTTGCCAGATAAACAAGAAAAATATAAATCAAGAATACAAAGTTCTGCTAAATCATTAGATAATGATTCTTTTTTTCTTAGAATATTTTCTTATCCATATACTGTTAGAGGGATTGTTAACTGGGCAAGATATGATGTGGTAAGACAAAAAGCATTTGAAATTGCTGGAATAGATGAAAATAATCCTGAACATGATGAAAAAAGATTTAGATTTTATAGAGACATTGGTGTTGCTGTAAGACAAGAAGATGATGATACTCATGAAATTTACATCTGTTTTGAAGATTTAAGAACATATATTCAAAAGAATTCTGATTTTAAAATAAAAGGTTGGGAAAATTGGAAAGATAATATTCCTGAAACTGGTAGAAAAAAATGGGCATATTTATTAGGAAAAGTATTTTACAAAGCTGATTCTAGTTCACAAGGTGGAAATGAGGATGGAGTTGTTGATAATAAAGAATGGAATGTTGCATTAAATGATATGGGATACAATACTTTAGAGGATTTTGTTTCAAAATTACAAGAGGATGTTAACAATTCTGATGAATTAAAAGGTAATCCTGATGCAATTATTGATTATGTTTTTGAATCTTTTAAAAAACATTCAGATACTTTTGTAGATGTTGATGAAGATATTATGCATATTGTTGGTAGAACTAGATTAAAGGATACTCTTGTTTCTTATCTTAAAGATTAAAAAATAAAAAAGTTTATTTTTTTATGTTGGTTTTGTTAATTCTATCCATGATTTTATCCTTGTTTGGATCGTGTTAACAAACTTGTCATTAACATCATCTGGTTTATCATCTCTTAAAATTAAATTAAGGTCTGATCTCATTTGATTTTTATCATACACTATTCCAAATTTGTTTTTTAGATAATCTGTTGGAGATTTGCAAAGATATGACACACAAACAGCTGGTTTATGTGTTTTTAGTACACATCCTTTTTCTTTTGTATGATAATTACAAGCAGGTTTGTTCATTACTGGTATGAATTCTGTGTTTATTGGATGACTATATTTCTCTGATCTTTGTTTTATTAATAATTTTTTGACTAAGCTATGTGTTGGAGTTTCATCTTCCATATAAAAGTCAGTTATACAACATCCAATATAGCCTGGAAGAACTGCTCCTGTTATTAAACTATAGGCTGTTACGTATAAACTTTGTTTTTGAGTAATGCAATTTCTCATACAAAAGTTTATTTGACTAAATAATTGATTTAACAATCTTTCACATTCTAGGTAATGTTCTAGTCTTTTTTGAAGTTTTTCTTTGTTTTGTTCTAGTTCTTGTTCTACTAATATGTGCATTGTATTTGGGTGGGAAAATGAAAACAAATAAAAAGGTTTTTATTTTCTTTTCTGTAACTTATATAATCTGTAAAAATCTTTTTTATTCTTTACAAGTTCATCAAAACTTCCTTCTTCTATTACTTTGCCTCTTTTCATTACAATTATCTTGTCAACATTCTTTAATGTAGATAATCTGTGTGCAATTATCAAGATTGTTTTGTTTTTAAAGTATTTTTCAAGATTGTTTTGTATTTTCTGTTCTGTTTTGCTGTCTAAAGAAGAAGTTGCTTCGTCTAAAATAAGTACATCGGAGTTTTTGTAAAGTGCTCTTGCAATTCCTATTCTTTGTCGCTCACCGCCACTTAGTTTATAGCCTTTTTCGCCGATCAGTGTGTTGAGTCTTTTTGGTAGTTTTTTAATTATTGGCTGAAGCTGGCTTGTTTTGATTGCAATCTCTAGCAAGTTAATGTTTTTTTTAATAGATGAAATCATTATGTTTTTTATTAATGATAAATTAAACATTTCTGATTCTTGCAATACAACTGAAATTGTTTTTGTAATCGAGTTATGTTTGTATTTGTTAAGATCTTTTCCATCAATAAGTATTTGTCCTCGACAAGGTTGATATAAACCAAGCATTAGTTTTACCAAGGTTGATTTTCCGCAACCAGATCTTCCGACGATTCCAATTTTTTCTTTTCTTTTTACCAAAAGATTGAAGTTTTTTAAAACTAATTTATTTTTGTATTTAAAATAAATATTCTTGAATTCAATCTTCTTCCAATTGTTTGGAACTTTTTTAAGATGTCTTCCATTTCTGTCAAATATTTCTCTACCGAATATTGTCATGAATCTTCCAATCTTTGTTTTTATCTGAATAATTCTAGAACTTTGGTGTGTGATCATTTCTAATCCACTTCTTAATTTACCAAAATAATTTGAATAAACTAGAATCATGCCGACGGTTATCGTGCCTGCTATTGCATCATAACAAGTTAATAAAATAAAAGCTGCATAACCAATTGAAGCAAAGATTTTTATTGTTTTTACTTTTAATTGTGCGAACTTTTTTGTTTTTAACCAAATTTTATAATATTTGTTTTCATAATTCTTTGTTGAATCTGTAAATGTTTTTTTTAATCCTAATGATTTTACTGTTAACAAGTTTGAAGATGATTCATAGATCTTGCCTGAAACTTTTTCCCTGATCTTTGCAGTCTTTGTTTCTAATATTGCTAATTTTCTATTAAAATATTTTTCGCCGAGAGTGTAGATTGCTGAATAAATAATTGCAAATAAAACATATTTCCAGCTGAGTATTGCGAATATTATTATTGTTCCTATTAATCTTATGAAAATATCAACACCTTCATTTGCAAGTTTTCTTATTCCATCAAAAATTGCGTCAGCCCCTTTGTTTATTTTTTCAATCTTTGATCCTGTTTCTTCTGTTTCATGCCATTTTAGATCCAGATCAATTAATTTTGACATTGCTTGAATCCTTGTTCTTCTTCTGATGTCTCCGCCTATCTTCATCATGCCATACTTTGCATAGAATCTTAGCCAAACTTGGAAACTTCCTAGTGCTCCAATTGCAATTATGACTAGATAAAATTGATTCAATGATTGTCCTTGTTTATATTGTACTAAAAAATCAACTATCCATCCAACTAAAAATACAATTGCAAAGGGAAACATGCTACTAACAGCTTTTAAAAAAGTAAAAAAACAAAATTTTGTTCTCATCCCTTGTAAAAAACTCCAGTAGTCTTTCAAATAGGTCTTTAAATCATATGTTTTTTTAGCCATATATTATATAGGGTGTTCAAGGTATTTAAACTTATATTTTGTTAAATATATGTTTAAAGATATATATTAGAAAACACACAAATCTATAAAGGGTTCAAAACCTTATATATGTATAAGAGTTAAGATGGCTATTTCTGATGAATTTGGGACATTTTGGTCATATTTTAGAAAAAAGGCTCTGTAATTTCTGTTGTGCCTATATATAAAGATAATATAGATATAATATACTTATCATCAAGTTTTTCAGATGGATCAAAATCTTTTAACATGTGTTCTGCAGTGTTTCTTACTTGTTCTCTTTTATCATCTAAAGCTCTCTCATAGTATTCTTTTTTATTTAGTTTTAATAATGCTCTCATGCTGACTATATAATGATTGTCTTCAGATAATTGGCTTTCTAAATATTGTTGATCAATAATGCAGAATGCTGATTTTAAACCTGATTTTACTGCATAATGTTTATCATTGTTTAATAATTTTAGAATGTCTTGTTTGTCTCTTATTTCTCCTATTTTTTTTAATGTTTCTTTTTTTACAACTGAATATTCATTGTCTTCTACAATACTTAATAATTTTGAAAGATCGCTAGTGTTTTTAACTATTTCTAATCTTTGATGAGTTTCTCCAATATTGATTCTTATCATATAAATGTGTAATACTTTAATATTAATAAAAATTATTGTTTTCTAGTTCACATTACTCCGTAATAATCCTCAAGCACAATCTTATCCAGTTCATCCACATTAGTAACTTTCCAGAACTTTCCCTCACCAATCTCAATAATCCTTCTACCTAGATCTTCGCCTTTTTTATCTAGGTTAATGCCTATCAAAGAAACAGTAATATCATTGTCTTTTGCTAATGAAATTGCAGCCAGTGTTTCATGTTCAGGATCAGCACCATATGTTGGTAATGCATCACTTAACAAAATAAGATGTTTTGTTATTTTTTCACTTGGAAACATCTCAATAGCTTTTGCAATTGTTGAACCAAAATCAGTTTCACCAGATGCACGAATAGGTGTGATTTCTTTTAGTAGGAGAGCAAAGTTTTGTGTTGGTTCAACCATTGAAATGACTTTGTTTTTAAAAACAATCAAACCAATATTATCTTTTTTATTGATTGCTTTGAATGCTAATGCAATTCCTGCTTTTTTACTTGCTTCTATTTTTTTGCCTTTCATTGAACCAGATGCATCCATTGCATAGATTATTACTGCTTTTCCTTTGCTATGTCTTTCATACGCTCTTAGATCTTGCATCATTAGTTTATCATGGCCTCTTCTGATTGCAACTTTTACAGACTTTTTAACAGCAATATCGTGATACCTGTCACCTTTTTTAAATATCTTTGTATCTTTTGGCAGACCATAATGAGATGTTTTCTTATGTTCATATTCACCCAATATTCCTTTTGGAATTATGTGGTCAAGTTCTTCTGTATACAAGATTAAAGAAGCTAAGTAAAATCCTTTTTTGGTTATTTCTAGATCTCGGTTGATTAATTCTTTGTCTTTTAATTTTTTTATGCCTTCACCAATATTCTTTTTAATTTCTTTTTGAAATTCTGGTATTTTTACATTTCTTTCAACATAATCAGGTTCATATCCTGTTAAATATCTTATCATAGATTTTCCATATATCTGTTCTGCGTTTTTGTAATTCTTAACCAAATTTTCAAACATCATGTCAGGTGTAAAACTTCCCAAGCCTTGGTTAATTGCATCTTTTATTACTTTTCCTTCATCAATCGTCTCTTTATCACTTTCAATAACAGAATGCATTAATTTATCTTCTTCATTCTGAGAGTCTAATTGTCCTGACAATTCTTCGATGTCTTCAGTTTTTTGTATTTTTACTTGTTTGTCAGGGAACATCACCTAGTTCGCCTGAAGTTTCAATACTTTTGCCAACATTTGTTTTCATAAACTCTTTAAACTCCTTACCTATGAATTGTTCTGGTGTCATGAGATATTTAATACTAGGTTTTAGTTTTATCCTATGTGCTAGAACACTTACTAAAACATCTTTTATGTCTTGCAACTTAACTTGTTGCCTTTTTTTTAATAATGCATTTGCTTGTGACCTTTCATACAAACCTTGCAATGCCCTAACGCTTGGTTTTTTTTCTAGTTTGTCTGATTGTCTTAGTAATCTAATGAAATATGCCATTAGATGAAGTAAGTTTTGTGGAACCCTGACCAATTGTTTGCATGATTGTTTTATGATTTGTTTCTCAATGTCAATTGTTTCTGGAAATGACATGTAGATTATGTCAAACCTGTCAAGCAGAACATCACTAAGCCTTTCGGTGGATGAATCTTCTGGGTTCATTGTTGCTATGAATAAGAAGTTGGCAGGAATGTCTACATCATATGAACCGATTGTTGCTTTTTTTTCTTGCAAAACTTGTAAAAGTGCGTTTTGTAATTTTTCAGGGCATCTGTTTATTTCATCAAAAAATAAAACTCCGTTATTTGCTTTGAATATTTTTCCTGGTGTGAATGCTTCTAAACTCAATGGACCGAATTTCATTGCTTTTATTGGATCAATGTCGCCTAATAGATCTTCTACTGTTAGGTCTGGTGAACCTTGTATTCTGATAAAACGTTCACTTCCGCCTATTCTTGCTTTTTTTGGTTTTGTTTTTTTCGATTTACATTCAGGACATATTGGGTTGTTTATTTCACAATGAAAACCGCATCCACCTACAGCATCAATCGGTGGAAGAATTTTTGCAATGTTCTTTGCTAATGTTGTTTTACCAATACCAGGTGAACCAACTATTATTATGTTTCTGTTTGATAATAGTGCTGATTTTATCTGGTGCTTTACATTATCTTGTCCAATTGTGTCTGTAAATATATCTTGTTTTGATAATAAAATATTGTTTAGTTCTTGTTTATTCATTTTGCATAAGCCTCCGGCATGACAGCCTCTTTTGTTATGCAAATTTGAGTATATAAAGTTATTTAGGCAGAAATAAAAAGGTTTATATAGTGGTAGAATCTATATGTTGGGGCTCATGTTTTTATGAATATTGAGAATAATTCAGAGCCTGTCAAAGTTACAATAGTCACAACTATTCCTGCAATCAAAACACCTATTATAGAAGCAATCAAATAATCTTTGAATTTAAAGTCTAATAAATATGCGCCTAAACAACCAGTGTAAACACCAGAACCAGGCAATGGTATTCCAATAAAGAGTGCTAATCCTAATGTTCCGTATTTTTCTACGTATGGATGTACTCTTTTTTGTGTTCTTATTACTATTTTTTGATATATTTTTTCCACTAATTTAATCTTTAAAAAGAAATGCATTATATGATGAACAAAGTACCATACCAAAGGCGCTAATATTATGTTTGATAATATGCATATGATAAAAACTGTTGGCCAGTTCATGCCATACTTTAATATTCCGTATGGAATAGATGCTCTTAACTCTAGCGTAGGTATTAATGTTATTAAGAATAGGTATGCTATGTTGAGTATCATATTGTTTTGTGTTTTGGTTGTGTTTTTAAATGTTTGGTTAAAATATGTTTAACTTTTTCTGCGTTCTCATCTCTCTTAACAAAATGCTTTCACACAATATCTTAGAAATATCAATGCCAAACTTCTTTTTCATGAATGTTTTGGCATATTTTAGCATTAACTCCTTTCTGCCGAACTTCAAGGGTTTTGACTTAAGCGCAGCACGTGTTGCCTCACGAGTCACCCACACACCTAAAGGTACTGCGTACTCACCTGTTATTACTCTTAGAACTAAACAAGAAGCTTGCTTCTTTAGTTTGGTGGAAAGGTGTTCTTGTATTGCCATTCGAACAGAATAATATCCTCCAACACAATTGGATGCATAAGTTTTTCTACCGAGATAGCCTTCGTGATCAGTGCTGTACTGTAATTGGTTTGTTACATTCCAGCTTGCCTTGGGTAGATATGATTCAAATAATTCATATGACCATATTTCTGGAAACATCAAGATTAAGTAATAATTTCCAAGATAACCACCAAAATATACGCTGTAATCAACCCTGGAGTTGAACTTTTGTATCTCTTTGTGATACATTTTGCCAATGTGATCGTCAGTTGCTGTTATGCTCCATCTAGTTGGAACTAGTTTTCTTTGTGTTTTAATGCCTAAGTTGCCTGCGCTTAATAATTTAGATAAAAAGTTTTCATCAAATCCTTTTTCATAAAGCAATTGTAAGCCTTTAGTTGCTTTGAAATCTGTGTCAGACACAATCTTGTCAACTTTTGTGTGTATCTTTGGGTTAGATGTGATTTCTGCTTTTTGTAATGATGATGTCGGGCCCATTGGAGCAACGTACGGATCAATTCTTTTTGTAAATTGCGGTTTGTCTTTTAAACTGACTTCAATATCAACTGGTTTAGAAGCCATTGATATTTCTTGTGTCATGTCAAGAAATCTGTCTTTATTATATTTGACTAACATTTTAAATCGAGAATTAACTAGACTGCTTCTTATGTTAATCAATGTATTAATATCATAATTCTGTGATCCCCATAATCTTGGATCATCGTATGTTTCTGAATTTGTTATGTTGGGTGGAGTCAAAATACCTACATTTACATTTGGATAACCATATCTTCCAACGAATACTGCTGGTGATGCTCCATAGTAGTTTGTTTGGTTGATGTTGTTGTCTTGGTTGTCAAATAATTGCTTTGTCTTGAACATTGCCTGAGACTTAGCCAATATAGGACAAAAATCTTTACCACAATTAAGTCTAGGATTCTTTCCTTTGCATTGTAAACATGGAAGTTTCATGTTGTGTGGGAAGATTTTATTCTATAAAAAGATGTTTAGACATTGGTTGATGATAAATAAAATATGGCAAGGTTTATATAGATATTAAATATAGTGTTAAATATCAAATAAAAATATCTATATGGGGTGATAATAATGTGGACAGCATTGTCAATACTAAGTTTTCCGTTTTGGGTGGCTTTAATAATAATAATTCTTGTCAGTATTAAAGTTGTAAATGAATATGAAAGAGGTGTTAAATTTACATTTGGTAAATATTCTGGAATAATGAGGCCTGGTTGGAGACTGGTAATACCAATATTCCAGTCATGGCAAAGGGTTGACATGAGGGTAAAAGTTATAGACGTGCCAGAGCAAGATGCAATTACAAAAGATAATGTTAGTCTTAATGTAAATGCTGTATTATACTATAAAGTAGATGATGCAAAACCAGCAATATTAGAGGTTGAACATTTTCATTATGCTGTTTCTCAGCTAGCACAGACAACTATGAGAGATGTTGTAGGTGAAGTAACATTAGATGAATTATTAGCAAATAGAGATGATGTTTCAAAAAGAATTCAGCAAATAGTTGATAAAGCAACTGATCCATGGGGAATAAAAGTAAACAGTGTTGATCTTAAACATATCGAGCTCCCAGGTGAAATGAAAAGAGTGATTGCAAAAGAAGCTGAGGCAGAACGGGAAAGAAGAGCTGTTATTATAAAGGCAAAAGGTGAAGTAATTGCATCAACAAACATGGCAAAAGCTGCAAGTACATTAGCAAAGTCAACAGGAGCTTTGCATTTGCGTACATTGCAATCAATTAATGATATTAGCTCTGATAAAAGTAATACAATAGTGTTTACAGTTCCTTTGGAAGTATTGAGAGGTTTTGAAGGTAAAAAAAGGAAAAGATAGACTTAAGTATAGTAAACTTTATATATTAATACCATATAAAACAATATAATTATCAGTTTGATAATCAAAAATAAATAAAAAATAATATCGAGGTGTCATCAATCAAGATTGATGGATCTCAAAATTATAAATTTCGAGGTGATATAAAATGAATAAAATATTTCTGTTTCTTGTTATGTTGAGTTTAGTATTTAGCTTGACTGCGTGTGAAACAGCAGAAGAAGAAGGCTTGGATCTGCCGCCTGCGCCTGATGAAGGTGAAGTAGAAGGAGCTCCTGTTGGACAAGTGTATGTTGCAGGAATGGTTGCAGGAGAAGGAGAAGATATAACATATCCGTGTGAAATGGGTGCAGATGGTAATCTTGATTTGGATAATTGTTATTTTGAATTAGATCCTAATATACTTGATTATAAAGTAGAGCCAGGTCAAACAGGAGAATTAGTTTTGAGATTGCAAAAAGATACATATTTTTACAATGGATATAAGTATTTTGACAGTACTTTACAAGAAACTGAAATGAGATCATTTTCTGATTTAGATGGTTTTACTGGTGAAGTAAAAACTCAAACAGGTAGCAGAGGTTGGATTCCTGTAGGAGACACTGCTCTTGAAATACCAATTAAATTAGAAGATGAAGAAGGCATGTTAGCATTCTTTGTTCTTGGTTGTAAAAAACGACCTAGTGCTGAGTTTTCAAGTGAAGATTGGAACCCTGCAAGAGATTGTCATGGTGACATTGCAACTGCTGGTGCAGGAAGAGAATCTTATGGAATGTGGTTAACACATCTTATTAATGTACAAATAGTTTCAGACCATGATAATGATCAAGCTTCTTGTGAAGGTGCTGGTTTTGATTGGATTGGCACTGCTTGTTGCGGTGATGATAATCTAGAATCTGCTGTTAGTGGAAATGGTTTGGAAAACTGTTGTAAACATGCATCTGATGAATTAGATGAAACAGGCGCTTGTATGGATCTTCCACCAAGTCCTGAAGAAGTTGTTGCAGTTGTGCCAGGACCTGATGAAATTGTTGTTGAAATGAATTGTGAAGAACCACTTGTTGAAATAAATGGTATGTGCTGTATGGATGAAGAAGAACCATTTGGTGAATGTGATGGTGTGGTAGGATCTGGTTCAGATGAATGTTATGAACCTGCAGTTATGATTGGCGATATCTGTTGTATGGATGAAGAAGAACCATTTGGTGAATGTGATCCAATAACAGAATAAACATAACAATAAAAACAACAATTTTTTTCTTTTTTTCTTTTTCTTTAATTTTTAACAAAAAGCTTTATACAATATAAATTAAAAATTTATAAGCATAAAGCTTTTTTAACAAAAAGCTTTATATATATACGAATTCTAATAACACTATTATAATCAAAAAATAATAGGTGATGTGATAATGAAGAAAATGTTTATGTTTATGATTCTTTTAATATTTGTATTTAGCTTAACTTCGTGTGGTGAAGATTATGATCATGGTTTTGATTTGCCTCCTGCTCCAGAAGGTGATGTAGAAGGAGCACCTGTTGGACAAGTCTATCTTGCAGGAATGGTTGAAGGAGAAGGAGAAGATGTAACATATCCGTGTGAAATGGGTGTTGATAACGAACTTGATCTAGAATATTGTTATTTTGAACTAGAACCAGCAGTAGAGAATTACAAAGTAGAACCAGGTGAAACAGGAGAATTAACACTAAGGTTGCAAAGAGACACATATTTTTATAATGGATATAAGTATTATGATACTACTTTACAGGAAACTGAGATGAGGTCATTTTCTGATTTAGATGGTTTTACAGGCGATCTAAAGCCTCAAAAAGGTAGCAAGGGTTGGATTTTAGTAGAAGATGTTCCTCTTGAAATTCCAATTACATTAAAAGATGAAGATGGATGGTTAGCATTCTTTGTTCTTGGTTGTAAAAAACGATCTAGTGCAGAGTTTCCAAGTGAAGATTGGAACCCTGCAAGAGATTGTCATGGTGATCTTGCAACTGCTGATGCAGGAAGAGAATCGTATGGTATGTGGATGGCACACTTTATTAATGTACAAATAGTTGAAGACGCAGATGGTGATCAAGCTTCTTGTGAAAGTGCTGGTTTAAATTGGATTGATAATACTTGTTGTGGTGATGATACTCAAGAAGCTCTTGTTGAAGGTCATGGTTTTAAGAATTGTTGTAAATATGCATCAGATGAATTAGATGAACAAGGTGTTTGTATGGATCTTCCTCCAAACCCTGAAGAAGCAACAGCTGTTGCACAACAAACAGAACCACAAGAACCTACAGGCATTATTGAATCTGTAGAATTTGATATTAGTGTGGACGGAGATACTAATCTTGATCAAGCTTTTTCAGGTGAAAGACAAATAGTGATTTCTGATGAAACTGAAGAAATAATCACACTTGTTCATGATTATAGTACTGGTCAATTAGATTTGTCACAAGTAGAAGTAAAAAAGCAAAGTCCTAATGCTGAGTTTGGCATAACAATGGTGTCTAATCTTGATCTGCCTGATGGTAAAACAAAAAATGTTTATGTAGATAATATAAATCCTGATGTTAATAGTGTTTGTGTTGTGGATAAAGAAGTTATGAGTGTTGCAGAAGCTTCTGATGATTGTGATGATGTAAATGAAGTCTTTTTAGTGTGTGATGAAAGTGAATTTAATGGATATAAATGCATAGATCATGGTGATAAGTATGAAGTTTCTGGTTTATCACATTCCTTAGTTGTTGAGAAAGAAGTTTTTATTCCTGGTTCAATAGAAGATGACACAACAACACAAATTGTTTATGATGTTGATGAAGATGGAATTGTTGATGATGAAGATAATTGTCGTGAAGTATATAATCCTGATCAATCTGATGAAGATGGCAATGGTATTGGAGATGCGTGTTCTGATTCTGCGTATCCTGATGATGTTGAATCTTCAATAATAAATACAGAACCTACTGAACAATATGATACTACTGGGAAAATTGTTTTAGCACCTGCATTTCCTATGTATATAGAAATTGGAGGAATAATATTTCCTCAGAGTGGCAATTTTGATTTGATTAGTGCATCAGGAAATGAACACAATTTAAATATTATGGCAAAATCAATTTATGTTGATTATCAAATATTTGTGAGATCAAGTGACATAGACTCTGGTGAGCTTGCTGAACCAATTCAATTGTTTCAAAATAAAATAAATGAATTACAAATTAATTCAATGAGGCACGGAGATGAAATTTATGAATTCCAGATCTCTGGCGGAAATATCATTGTCAATGTTATAGAATAATAAAAAAAGGTGAATAAATCATGAAAAAGAAGACAATTATGTTAATATATTGTGTTGTTGTTTTGTTAGTTTTATCTGTTTTGGTTTTTTCTTTGATTCCGTCTCCTGGAAAACCGCCAAGAATAGGAGGCGGAGGCGCAGCAGTACAACAAACACAAGAATTAGAAGAAGATACTGATATTGTCGAAGTTGATGTAAAAATAAAGATAGGCGACAGTACTAATGTAGAAGGCAGTTTCACAGGTGAACAAGAAATTGTAATAAGTGAGAATGATGAACCAATAGTAAAAGCAAGGCATGACTTTGATGCAGGTCAAATAGATTTTTCAGAAGTAGAAATACAAAAACAAGATGAAGATGCTGAGTTGGGAGTAACAATTGTTAAGAATCTGAATTTGCCAGAAGGTGAGAAAAAAACAGTATATGTTGATAATGTTAATAAAGACGTTGATACTGTTTGTATTGTTGATAAAGATATTGGCGATATTTCAGATGTTTCAAAAAATTGTAATGGCCCCCATGAAGTTTATATAGAATGTAATAGTCAATACAAGAAAGGTTACAAATGTAAAGATTTAGGTGATAAGTATGAAGTATCTGGTTTACAGCATTCAATGGTTATTCAGAAAGTTGTAGACATATTTGCTTCTGATGATTCAGATGTTTCTCCTACTGTTGAGAGTCCTAAAAAGGATTCTTCTGGAATGGGCTGGTTATTATGGTCAATCATAATATTAGTTTTATTAGTTGTTGGGATTGGTTCTGTGTTTTATGTTACAACTAAGAAAGGTGTTGATTTTAAATCTATGTTAGGCAAAATAATGCCTGGTAAATCAAAACAACAATCACAACAAATATCAAGACAGCAGATGCAGCAGCAGCAACATTTTACAGCACCTGTTACAAAGATGGACCAATCATTAAAACTTTACATTGATAATGCTTTGATACAAGGTTATTCAAAAGAACAAGTAATACATCATCTAATGCAGCACGGTTATTCGAGGGAACAGTTAGAAGGATATTTTTAAAAACCCCCCCCCGCCAAAACCCCCCCCCCCCCCCCCCGCCGTGGGTGAAGGGTGTTTTTTTGGGGGGGGGGGGGGTTGTTTTTTTTTTT
>CAZYAB010000005.1:61530-97915 GCA_964645705.1 uncultured Methanosarcinales archaeon
CCCCAACCACCCGCCCTTGACTAGGTAAGCTGGTAATGTTCTTGGGTGGAGGTCTGATTTTTTTATTTTATTATTATTTAGATATTATTTATTATTTTTATAATCTCATCTTCATCTTTTGCCAAGCTTATGCTGTGTCTTATTTTTTTAGAATTAATAATTGATTTTGTAAACCATTGTGCATTGTTTCTTAGCTCTGGTAATTTGGGTGTGCAGTGTTTTTTGTAGAGTGTGTACCATTGGTGGAAAATGTTTTTTCTATCTTTTAATGTTAATTGTTTTGTTTTTGTCTTTTTTCCACCTAATTTGTTTTTTATTTCTTTAAACACATAAGGGTTGCCGATTGCAGCTCTGCCTATCATGATATGGTCACAATTTGTTTGTTTTAGCATGTTGATTGCGTCGTTTGGTGTGAAGATGTCTCCGTTTCCTATGACAGGAATGTTAACTGATTCTTTTACATCTTTTATCCATTGCCAATTTGCTTTTCCTGAATAACCTTGCTTGCTTGTACGTGCGTGGATTGCGATTGCAGATGCTCCTGCTTTTTCTATGATCTTTGCAATCTTTGTGTGGATGAGACTTTTTTTTGTGATCCCTGCCCTGATCTTTGCTGTTATTTTCGTATTAGTGTGTTTTACTAATTTTTCTATTATTTCTTTTACTTTTGCTGGTCTTTTAAGAAGTGCAGCACCCATTCCTTGGTTAAATACTTTTGGTGCAGGACAGCCTAAGTTAAAGTCTATGTAGTTGAATTTGTTTTGGATTTGTTTTGCTGCTTTTATGATATACTTTACATTTAAACCAAATAATTGAACTGAAATAGGTTTTTCTTTTGGTATTGTGTTTATCATGCGAAGCGTTGCTTTATTGTTTCTAGCTAATGCATGCGCTGATACCATCTCTGTGGAAAGTATATCACAACCATATTTTTTGCATAATAATCTGAATGCAATGTTGTTTACTCCTGCCATTGGTGCTAGGTAGAGTTTTGGTTTCATAATGTGTTTAAAATTAGTAAGATTAATAAATGCTTTGATTTTTAATATATATAAAAAGAGGTACATGGTGATTATATGAGAATACTGACGTTCGCAGACACACACGGAAGTTTAACAGCATTTAAAAAACTCAAGAAAAAAGCAAAAAAAGTAGATTTAATTGTGTGTGCTGGTGACTTAACAATGTTTTCTGATAAAATGTTTTACTTTTTGCAGAAATTAGATTCAATAGGTAAGCCTGTTCTTATTATACATGGGAATCATGAATCAAATGATGAGATGAAAGGTCTTGTAAAGATGCTGAAGAATATAAAGATGATACATAATTCTGTTTATAAGATGGGCCATTATATTTTTTTTGGTTGGGGCGGTGGTGGTTTTGCTTTAACAGATAAGAGATTTGAAAAATCTGCTAAAAAAAAGTTTAAAAAATATTGTAATAAAAAATTTAAGACCATGCTTGTTACACATGCGCCGCCTTATGGCACAAAATTAGATGTTGTATATTATGAACACGTAGGTAATAAGTCTATTTTTGAGTTTATATATAAAAATCAGCCGAATATTGCAGTGTGTGGACACATACATGACTGCAGCAAAAGAAGAGATAAGATCAAGAAGACTCCTGTTTTGAACACTGGCGGAGATGGAGTTATTGTTGAAGTATAGTACACTTATTTATATAAAAATTTATATAAAACTCATATTTTCTGTGTAAATATGGCAACTAATAAAGTTCCTAATAATCTGGAAAAATTAGTTATAGAAACTATTGAAGAAACATATAATTATAAAGATCCTGATGATTTGCAAAGATTAAATCAGGCTTTAACAGAGCTTAATGATTATTATAATCCTAAAACTCGAACTTCAAGAAGTTTTGTATATAATGAAGATCATGTTGCTGTGTATCTAATGAAACATTTTTTTGTGAATTTTATTAAAACAAGACATTTATTATTAGATATTGAACAAGGAGGACTATTTGACGACATAGTTGATAAAGATTATGTTGATGTGCTTGATTTTGGTTGCGGTCCAGGGTCTTCAAGTCTTTCTTTATTTAATTTTATGGCACGCAGCGGATTTTTAAAAAATAGAGATGTAGAGTTAATGGGTGTTGATGCATCAGACCAATTTTTAAGATATTTTTATAAGCTGCATATGGACTATTATGCTATTTTAAGAGCCCAACATTTAGACAGGGTAAAAGGACTTTTTCTATATCCTAAAACAAAACAAACAGACGTATCTGATCTTGACTTTTTTAAAAACAAAAGAGACCTTATTATGATTTCTAATTTATTAGCAGAAGTGGACATAGATACAAGATTAAGTCTAATTGATAAAAGTGTTAATTTGTTAGATGATCACGGAATCTTAATGATAATTGAACCAGGTCTTCAATTACCTGTGAATTTATTAAAAACATTTCTTAGCAGATTAAATAAACATTATCCTGAATTAAATATTTATTCATCTTCGTTTGAAGCACTTGGTCAGCAATGTTCTGCTATTTGTAATGGTTTTTGTAGTCATAATAATGGATACATAGATATTTCAGATAAAATGGGTGATTTTTTAGATAAATATGGCATAGATCTAAGATCTAGCTTAGTTTATTCTTATGCAGTTCTAACAAAACAACCGCTGGAAGTTTCTGCTCCTAATTTTTCTCAGTACGGAAATCATGAATCAATCTCGCATCTGATTAGAACTAATAAAGACCATGTAAGAGTTAATGTTTTATTACATTTAGTAAAGAAATGGGGTTCTGATTTTTTTAATAATAATCATTATAAGACAGCCACTGTTTGCCAAGGCGGTAGTTGTAATTCAAAAACTAGGCTAAGAGTTTTATGGGATTCTGCAAATAGAGAAAATTGTAAGTTTTATGAAGATCAGGTTAAAGAAAGAGATGAAATATTTGTTAAAAATGCTTTGTTTAGTGTAAAAGATGTTAATGTTAATGCACGCAGTGATTGGGTTACTAAATATCAAATAATTGTTGATGAAGAAAGTGTGATAACTAAAATTCCATGATTCGATCTTCTCTGTCTTGTTTTGCAAGAAGTGTGACTCTGCTGTTTGGTTTTTCATCAATGATTTTGTATCCTGTAAGTTCTGCAATCTTTTTGGAGAATTCTACAATTTCTTCATGTCTTGGCATGTTTTCAATTGCTAACCTTTCTCTAGAATAACCAACCCAGACATAAGCTTTGCATTCAACATACATTGGCTTATACTTTTTAATTAATTCTGCATAACCTTCTGGCTTTATCATGTTTACATCTTTTGCTAATGTTAATCTAAACACATTTCTTTTGAACTTTGGCACAAGTTCAAGTGTTTGTAGAATCTTTGGCCATAAATCTTTTGATGATGGATTGCATACTTTGTTGTATGTTTCTTCATCAGGCGCAGGAAGTGTGACATATAATTGTGTTGGCTCATTTCCGTTAACTAATAACTTCTCTATCATCTCTGGTTTTGTTCCATTTGTTACTAAGAATGATGTCATTTCTTGTTTATGTATTTCTTCAATAAATTCTGGTAGTTTTGGATAAAATGTTGGTTCACCTGATAATGATATTGCAAAGTGTAATGGTTTTTGTGCTTCTTGGTAATTATTTTCATCTCTTTTTTCTGTTCCACCAAATCCTTGTAAATATTTGACATGTTGTTTGATTGATTCTTCAACTATTAGTTTTGGCGGGTCTATTGGTCCTTCCCACTTATCCTTTGTCCAACCAATGTCTCTCCAACACCATACACATCTTTGATTACAGAATGGTAATGATGGTGTCATCTGCACACACCTGTGGGTATTAATACCGTAAAAAGTCTTTTTATAACAAACATCTTCGCCTCTAATACATTTCTTTGTCCATAGACAAACCTTGATGGCAGAATGATTACCAACAATACGATAACCTTGCTTTTCTAGATCTATTTTTCTTTCATTACTTAACATAATCTAGGCAGAAGGTAAATTTGTTTATAAAGTTTAATATATATTTTGGTTGATAATAATGGTTTTAAATACAGATATAATCCATATATAAAAATGTTAAAAACATTATATATTATGTTTGGGATCATGAACCAGATGAACACCCAGTTACTAATAAATAAAATTGAACAAGATTTGAGTCAATTGGAAAGATTACGGTTTCATAAGAGAGATTCTGGTTATGATCATATTTTTGAACTAGGTTTTGAATTAAATGATTCTGCTGGTGTTAAAAATACTTTATATATTTTATCAATAGATGCATTAACAAAAAGATTAGATTTGGACCTGATTCCTCAAACTAATTTCAAAAACCCAAATGGTTATAAAAAATGTTATGATTCATTTGAATCTTCATTAGAATATTATTTACAAGGATTTGCTCTTTATAATGGTTTAATGTTCAGAACTCCTAAGTGTTTGAAAAAGAAATTTTAATTTGTTTCTGGCATTATTGTTTGTTTTTTCCTAAACTGTAATCCTCTTTTAACAACATTCACGTCAGCTGTTTTTGCTTCAAACATTTCAAGTATCAGATTCTTTGTTTTTTCAACGTCAAATGGTCTGCAAGAAAATACATCAATAAAAACATAATCGTCCTCTGGGAAAGTGTGAATGCTTATATGACTTGTTGTTATCATTACAAAACCAGATATGCCTGGTGTTTCAGCCCATTCGTCTTTCCAAGGAACTACTGCCGGTAAAGACATCTTTTGCATACCAATTGCTTCTGGAAAATTATTTAGAAATTCATAAATAAAATTCATGTTAGTTATTTTTTCTTTGTTACAACCACGAGCATCTATTGTCAGATGCGGACCAAATTCATCACCACTAGTCATTTAATCACCTTTTTTTTAATTAATATTTTTTATTATATTATATTTTTAGTGAATTGTATATAAGAAACTATTTCATAAAAAACTATCCAAAAAAGGAAAAATATATAAACTACTTTACCATACAGATAGAATATGGGGGATTTAACATTTAAAGATAGGAAGTTATTGTATTTACTTAATGAAAATTGTCGTCTATCAAACACAAAAATAGGTAAATTAATAGGATTATCAAAAGATGGTGTCAAATATAAAATAGATAAATTATTTGACAATGGGTTGTTAGTAGAATATTTTCTGAATTTTAATTATGAAATGCTTGGTTTTAGAAGTTATATTGTTTTGCTTAGACTTCAAAAAATAGATTCTGAAAAACAAGAAAAGATTGCACAAAAAATAATTAAGAAAAAGCATATTACTTATTGTGCAACGGGTTTTGGTAATTGGGACCTATTGATAGAGATTGTAACAAATTCAATCATTAATTTTGAAAATTATATTGATAAAATAATTAAATCTTTTGGGGGGAAGTTAATAGATTATCAAACTTTTATAGCTATTAAAGAATACAAACCTTATTCAAGTATTATTCCTGATTTTTTTGGTAATGTTAAGGTTAAATATAAAAAACAATTACCTAGGAAATTTAAAGGCATTAAATTAGATAAATTAGACATAAAAATATTAAATTTATTAACCAAAAATGCTAGAATGCCTCTCTATATAATTGCAGATAAATGTAATAGATCATTAGATGTTATTAGATACAGATTAAAACGAATAGAAGGTTCTGGTTTAATTAATTCATATCAAGTTTTAATAGATAATCAAAAACTAGATTATTCAATGAATCTTTTATTCTTAAGTGTTCATAATTTGACAAAAGAAAAAGAAGATAAGTTGGCCAGGTTCTTGAAACATCACAGAAACATAAGATGGGCGTATAAAACAGTTGGAAGGCAGGTTATAGTTGTTGAAACCTTGACTAAGTCTATGCAACAGTTTCAAGATCTGATGACTGATTTAAAAAATAAGTTTTCTGATGTTATTTCTTCGTACGAGTCTATATTAGAATTTAAGAAATATAAAGATATAATGATGCCTGATTTGAGTGAGTTGGGTTAGATAACAATAATGTTTATAAAAGAATTATTTTTCTTATTAAAATATGTTTGGTTTAACAAAAAAATATATGGCAATTACTGGAGTTTCTGGTTTTATTATAGGGGTTCTCATATCGCATTTTTTATTAAATAAAAAGCCTGCGATAGACAAAAGATTAAGTGAATATATTAGGGCTCCTGAGAAACATGAATTGAAAAGTATTCCCAATCATTTTTTAGTTCCTGGTCAAGGATGTAAAATCAAGGGTGTTGAATTTGATAAATTTGTTGAATATAATTACTCAATTACTCAAAACAAATTTCCTTTTTTAGGAGTTGTTATTATGTCTCCTGAAACAGCAAAATCTGTTAATATTGATAAAAACTATTTGATGGCAAGTTTTGGTGGTTTTTTTAATAAAGATTTAGTCTTTGCAGTTGATAGAGGTAATGATTTAGAATTAATTACAACAATTAATCATGAGATTGGTCATCAATCAAGTCCAAGAAAATATGATGGGATTCATTTAGATCATGGATGTAAAGGAGTTTCAACTAATAATGTTGGTTCTCATTTATGTTCACTTGCTAAAAGATATAAAGAGATAAAACCTTTAAGTATTTATTATACTTTAGGATGCACTATTGAAGAAACAAAAGCTTTTCTTTATGCAGATTTGGTTCATAGTATGCTTAAAAAAGATAATCCTGAAAACAGTCAAAGATTATTACAACATTCTATTGTACATGGTTTACCATCATATGGTATGCATGCAATATCATTTCAACACGTTGCAGCCATGTTTTACAAGATTTTGATACAAGATCATTTTAATTATGATTTTCAGAAAGCATATGAGTTTGTCAGAGATAAACCTGTATTAGAAATTATTCAATTACTTGAAGAAAAAGTTCCTGACTTATGGGTGGAAGAAGAAGTGTATGCATTCAAAGAAAGGTTTCAGAAGGTTTATGACAATATTGAAGAAAGATATGGTTTAAAACCAAAAAACAAATTCTTAGAAGGAAATCTGTGTCCTGATTCTTTTATAGATCCTAAACACTTATCAAAAATGAATCTTGAAGATATAAAGAATGCTGAAAAATTTTATCAAAATAATGAATTAAATAAAGAATTAAGTGATTTCATAAATGGAAAAGATCGTCCAAGTCTTGATGCTGAAGAAGAATTCAAGATTTTTGAATTACATGATCTGTTAGAAAAATATTTTGGCAAGGTTAATGATTATTGATTCATCTTATTTCTGTCTCAACAAACTCCTCACACTCTTTCCTAATATCTTCCAATTCTTCATCAGAATAAGGTTTTTCATTGTTGAAGTTTGGATCTAGTAATTCTCTTGGTTTTTCAAATCTTTGTATTATGAATTTATTTGCGCCAGCCAAACTCTTTGCGATCTCTATAACATCTTCTTTAGTTAACAAACTTGGTACAACTGTTGTTCTGAACTCATGATCTATTCCTGATTGTTTTATTATTTTTATTGATTGTTTTATTTTGTCTATGTCTATATTTGTATTTATTGTTTTTTCATATTTCTCTTTTTCTAGAGGTGCTTTTACATCCATTGCAATGTAGTCAAGTAGGTTTTGGTTTATTAGTTCTTGCAATATCTGTGGAAATGAACCATTTGTGTCTAATTTTATTAGATAATTTAATTGTTTTATCTTTTCTATCAATTGTTGTATATCCCTGTGGAGCAAAGGTTCACCACCTGTAATAACAACACCATCAACTAGATTCTTTCTTTTCTGTAAGTGATCAATTATCAATTGTTCTGGAATTTCTTTCAAATTATCAGAATCTAAAACCAATTCTTTATTATGACAATAACCACACCTGAAATTACACTTAGAAATAAATATAATTGAACAAACCTTTCCTGGATAGTCAATCAAACTAGTAGGCTGGAAGCCTTTGATTACCATTTTGCATCTTGACCTTTTCTACTGGGTGTGATAAAGAAATGTTTTCATCAAATGTTTTTCTATCAAAAAACTCTGCTCTTTTACCTGTGTTCCATTGCTGAACAGGACGCAGATAGCCAACAACTCTGCTATATATCTCACACCTTGTTCTTTTCTTAAGATTTTCTTGAAGATTATCAATCAATGAATCACATTTTGGACAATAATTGTGTTCGCCATTTAGATAACCGTGTTTTGGACAAACACTGAATGTGGGTGTCAGAGTATAGTATGGCAAACTAAAGTTTTCTGCTATTTTTTTCACTAAAAGTTTTGTTGATTCTGCTGAAGATAATCTTTCGCCTATAAAACCATGAAGAACAGTACCACCAGTATACTTGCACTGAATCTTATCCTGCAGTTCCAATGCTTCAAATATGTCATCTGTATAACCTATTGGTAATTGTGTTGAGTTTGTGTAATATGGTGCTGCTCCTTTATTTTGATATTCTTCTTCATTTGCAACTATTATGTCTGGATATAAATCTTTGTCTTTTTTAGAAAACCTGTAGCTTGCGCCTTCTGCAGGTGTTGCTTCTAAATTATACATGTTGCCTGTTTCTTGCTGATATTCGGATAATTTCTTCCTCATAAATTTCATTGTTTTTAATGCAAACTTTCTGCCTTTTTCCGAAGCAATATCACAACCTAAGAAATTTAATAAAGATTCATTCATTGCAATTATTCCAATTGTAGAAAAATGATTTTTCCAATATTTTTTATCTCTTTTATATAAATGTCTTAAGTAAAATTTTGAATAAGGATATAGACCACCCTGTGTAAATCTTTCTAAAGCTTTTCTTTTTAATTCTAAACTTTTTTTAGATAGGTTCATAAGATTTTCTAGTCTTTCAAAGTAATCTTGTTCATCTTTTGCTAAATAACCTATTCTTGACATGTTTATTGTAACGACCCCTAAACTGCCAGTAAGCGGGTTTGAACCAAATAATCCTCCGCCTCTTTTTTCTAGCTCTTTATTGTCCAATCTCAATCTGCAGCACATGCTTCTTACATCATCAGGTTTCATATCAGAATTAATAAAATTAGAAAAATAAGGAATTCCATATTTCGCAGTCATTTCCCAAATAATATTAAGATTTTCATTATCCCAATCAAAATCTTTATTTATATTATATGTAGGAATTGGGAATGTGAAAACACGGCCTTTTGCATCTCCTTCCATCATAACTTCTGCAAATGCTTTGTTAAGCACGTCCATTTCTTTTTGAAAACTCCCGTATGTTTCTGTCATTAATTTTCCACCGATTACCACTGGTTCATTTTTCATAAATTCTGGAACTTTTAAATCCATTGTGATGTTTGTAAAAGGTGTTTGAAAGCCTACTCTTGTAGGAACATTCATATTAAACAAGAATTCTTGTAATGCTTGCTTAACTCTTTTATAATCCATTTTATCATATCTAATAAATGGTGCAAGATATGTATCAAAATTTGATAAAGCATTTGCTCCTGCTGTTTCACCTTGAAGTGTGTAAAAGAAATTTACTATCTGGCCAAGTGCTGTTTTCAGGTGTTTTGGTGCTTTTGATTCTGTTTTACCAATAACTCCGCCAAATCCTGTCATTATTATATCTTTTATATCCCAACCAACACAATATGGGCCTAATGTTCCTAAATCGTGAACATGTATTTCTCCATTTTTATGAGCACTGCTTACATCATCGGGATATAATTTGTTTAGCCAGTATTTTGCAACTAATGTTGTTGTTATATGATTATTGAGTCCTTGTAATGAATATGCCATATTAGAATTTTCTTTAACACGCCAATCAGCTTGGCTAACATAATTGTCTATTATTGTTACAGACTCTGCTACTGATTCTTTTACATTTCTTATTTGTTTATGCTTAAATCTGTAAAGAATAAATGATTTTGAAGTATCAACATATCTGTTCTTTATAAGAACTCGTTCAACAATATCAGAAACTTGTTCAACAGTTGGTATTGTTATGTCACCAAATTGTTTATCAAGTATATCAACAACTTCATTTGATAACCTTTCTGCAATTGATCTATCTTTGCCACCGACTGATTTTGCTGCTTTAAATATGGCTTCTGTAATCTGGTCTTGATTAAATAAAACTATAGAACCATCTCTTTTTCTTATTTGAGTTACTTTTTTTGCACTCATTTTATAATTTCTTATGTTATAATTTATCTATAATTCACTTGGATTAGAAAGCCATTCATTTATATCAATCATTTTAACTTCACCACTTTCACCATTATACACTACCCTAACAATTCCTGCATTTACTATTGCTCTTCTACACATTTTACATGGTTTTGGTGATATCTTTGTTTCGCCATTTTTTCTTCCTGCTAAATACAATGTTCCTCCTAATACAGAAACACCTGCTCTTGCAGCATTAATTATTGCATTCATCTCAGCATGAACACTTTTGCATAGCTCGTATCTTTCTCCTCTTGGAATCTTTTGAATGACTCTTGGGCAATCTTCTTGATCAACACAATTGGGAGCACCTCTTGGAGCACCGCAATAACCTGTTGACACTATCTGATCATCTCTAACAATAATTGCTCCATAATGAGTTTTCTTGCAGGTTGCTCTTTTACAAACTTCTTGTGCTAAAGAAAGGTAGTAATCATCTTTTTTTGGTCTTTCCATTAAAATTGGAAAACATAACTTATTTATATAGTTTTATAATCACTAGATGATTATAATAAAATATTATATATTATCTGTGAATTCCTCTAAAAAAAATAAAAAAAGGAGAAATGAAAAATGAAGGTGAAAATACAGAAAATTGCTGATGTACAGACGCCCAGTTATGCTAATCATGGTGATGCTGCTTTTGATTTGAGAGCTGCAGAGTCTGTTTTACTTAGAGCTGGTGATAAATTTCTTGTAAAAACAGGCATAAAGATGGCAATTCCACAAGGTTATGTTGGTTTGATATGGGATAGAAGTGGTCTTGCTGCTAAGAATGAGATACATGCCTTAGCAGGTGTTGTTGATTCTGGTTATCGCGGAGAAGTATGTGTTGTGCTAAAGAATCTCGGTAAACATGATTTTCAGATTGAGAAAGGCATGAGGATTGCTCAGATGATAATTCAGCAGCACATTACAGCAGAGCTTCACGAAGTTGATTATCTTGATCATTCTGTAAGAGGCGAAGGCGGATTTGGTAGTACTGGTTTAGAGTAAGAAGATGGCAAAAGAAGAGGCAATATTAGAGGTTAAAATTCAAGGAACTTTAAAAGAATTAGCTGAAGATATAAGAGGTTGTAGAAAAAAGCCAGAGTTTCCATCATCAAAAGATGAGATCTTTAGAAAAAAAGATAAGAGAACATTCAATAAAAGTATAGGAAAAGGTCATTTAGCTGCTATGGAGTTCATTACTTTTTATTGTAAATCATACATACCAAGGCTTTGGACATTGATGTTAGCATGTTCTCCTTATATTTCAAAGTTGCAGGAATCTACAAGATCTGTTGAACATCATGATTATTATATTCCTGACTATATTAAACAATTTCCTGATGTTGTTGATATTATTGAACAAGAATTCCAAAAATCCTTTGATTTATATAAAAAAGCACTTGATAAAGGTATGGAAAAACAAAATGCAATGTATTGTCTTCCATTATACACTTTGACTGGGGATAGTTTTAAGCTAAATCTAAGAGGATTATATCAACTGAAATTGATTTATCCAAACATTATAACAGAGATCTATGATTGGTGTATGAAAAAACTAGAACTAAACACAAGATTAGGGTCTGGTTTTGAGTTTAATTTTAAGGAATGGCTTGAGGAACAAAAACCAGTTAATGATATTTCTAATTATGATTATTGCCCAATATTTGTGTATGATGATGATGACCCAAAAAATTATGAAAAGTATTTTAATATCTTAATATCACAAAATGATACTAAACTCATAAATTGTTCTGTTCCTTTTAACAAAAACAGTTTAAAGTTTTTGATAGATAGAAATAGAGATCCGTTATACACAGGTATTCGTAAATCAAGAACAGACATTAGGCTAGACTTTAGGTGTGACTTATCAGTATTGCATGAATTATTAAGACATAGAACATTAAAAAGAAACCTTTTACCTCTTACATTTTATGATGAATTTGATTATTATAAACACAGGGCTTGGAAAGATGCTGGTTTGTATGAAGAATATGATGAAAATAATAAGAATTTGGAAAGTCTGTACAATAAATTAGTAGAAAGTGTACCTAAATCAGTTGCAGCAGGTGTTTTGCCACATTCATTGATGATCAATGGTAACATAGGTTGTGATTTTAAATCAATGTTTGATTTTTTAGGGCAGAGGGTTTGTAAAAGGGCAAAACCAGCAATACAAAAACTTGCAAATTCATTAAAAGATCAGATACAAAAAAAATACAAACTAAATGATGATATATTTTATAATTGTGAAAAGTGTGTTGATTCTTGCGATTTTAAATAAATTTATATACTGAAGGTATTTTATCATTATCATGTACTTTCATAATGCACTCAAAGCACTGAAAAAAGAGAAAAAATTCAAAGACTGGAAAAATAAACACAAAAACTGTAAACTAAGCTACGGTTTTCTTGCAATTGATCCACAATTGCCTTCAGATTGGCAATTAGGTTATTATGATGATAAAAAAGATACTATTACAACATTTGCAATGGCTAATGGAAAGTTTGTTGATTCTCGAGAAGATAAGGTTTTGAAGAAAAAAGGTGCTAAAGTTCTACCTATTGATGTTAAAAAGGTTAAGATAAATGTTGAAGATGTGCTTGATTTGGTTGACAAATTTCAAAAGAAAAAATACCCTGGTGAAAATGCGATAAAAACAATCATTATCATACAAAAACTGCCTAAGATTGGTAATGTTTGGAATGTTACGCTTGTAACTAACACTTTTAAAACAATTAACATAAGATTGGATGCTTCTAATGGTAAGGTTAAAGAACATAGTATTGGTAGTTTGATACAGGAAAAGAAGTAGACCCGCCAATTCCATCCCCCGACCTCCCGCCCCTTATCTGATAACAATAAAACTTTATTCCTTTTTTCCAATAACAAAAACAATTATCTACTTTCAAAACAATACATCTGACAATCACTTTACAATAATGTCTCAATGCATTATATATATTCAATATTGATATTGTTTATATACTAATTATGTTTTACAAAAAATATTCTGATTATGAATTCCTTTGGGGAAAAGGTGTTAATTTATTAAAAAAGATCGTGAAAATGGTTACAGGAACATATCCTGTAACTAAAAAAAGAGGGTGATGCTATATTCAAGAAAAGAAAATAAGTTATGACGCGCAGCGTGGTTGCAAAAGATTGTTTGATTTTGATTCTAGTTCTAAAAAAGATTCTGATGATAAAGAAGAAGCTAATGAGTAATCAATCAATTGCGCTTTTTCTTAATTCTTTTAAAAAGCCGTCTATTTTTAATTGTGTTGTTTTTTCATATTCTGCTATTTTTGGTTGATCGACATCAGTGAACCAGCCAAAATCTTTATATTTTTGTTTCTTCAATAATACTTCTTTTGATTTTACATACAAATGATATGAATGGCCATATTTTGTTTGTTTGTTAACTCTGTAAACTTTATGCCCCATACTAATTTGATTATCCTCAGCATCAATTCCTAGATCTTCTTTGATTATTCTTTTAACAGCATCTTTTTCAAATTCTCCATATTTGATCTTGCCATTTAATGATGTCCATTCATCATTCATATTTTTTAAGAATAAATCCCTTTTTTCATATACATTTCTTGATGCAAAATGTACTTCAATAATTACCTGGTTAACAAGGTACTGATTTTCATTCAATAAATTAAAATCTTCTCTTGTTTCAAATGCTTGTTTTGCCCTTTGTATAGTATCTAGGTAAGATTCTTTGTAAAATGCTTTGTCAATATTCTTTAATAAATATCTTAGATATTTAGGACATTTTTTATCTAAATAATATATCACGAATTGGAGTGCATCTTCAAAAAGTTGTCTTGGTCTTAGATGAGAGTTAAGGACAACACAATTATCACATTGAGATGCTAAAAATAGATAATTTCTTCTTACAAGATTCTGCATTACAACTGTTTCAAATTTTTCTACACCGAATTGCCTTATATTGTCGCCCAGACTTCTTCTAACAGCAATTTCTGCAGGAATGTCTAATAAAAATATAATATCAGGAAATAATACATCTTTTTCAGGATCCTGGTCTCTGTGAGCAATGATTAGTTTTTTGAATATCTCTGTCTTTTGTTCAATAGGCATGTCTTTGCCATGTTCATTTCTATAAACTAATTCTTCTTGTGCTACTTGAAATGCTAATGTGGAAAACATGTATCTGTCGCACATTACTATGCCAAATGGATTTGAATCACTTGGTTCAAGTATTGCTCTTATCTCTCTTTGATGTGCTTTTCTGTCATTTACATAATTACGTATACATTCTTCTGTTTTTGAATCAGGATCAGTGTCTGTTGCTAGCATTACTCTTTGTTTATAACCATAACCACCATATGTTGGTTCTCTTGTTCCTAATAACCCAGAACATATCTTTACATATTGAAATATGAATTTTTGTATCATACCCATAAAAGAACCTTTGCCAGCCCCATCTAAGCCTTCGAATACCATGAATAAAGAATTATTTTCATTCTTTGGGAAATCATTGAATAATTTTCTTATTTCGTTTGCCAAGTGACCACCTATCAAAAACTTTTTTGTCTTTGATTAATGGTTGATAAGTCATTTATATATTTAATGATTTTAGAATATTCATTTACCAATATATAGTGGTTTTCACTCCCAACCGATTGTAAGAAAAGTTATTTAAACACCTGTTATTTCACAGACATGGAATGAAAATCATTGCAATCACAGGAATGCCTTGTTCTGGTAAGAAAATCTTAAGAAAAGAGATAGATAAAAGAAACATACCTATTATTGTTATGAGTAAGATTGTAAGGGAAGAGATGGTACAAAAAGGTCAAGTAATAGATAATATTACTTTAAGAGAATATGCAACAAGATTAAGAAAAGTTTATGGTTATGATATAGTTGCAAAGAAATGTATACCCCATATTGAAGAACACAGAGATCATGATATTGTTGCACTAGATGGTGTCAGAGGTATGAAAGAAGTTGACTTGTTGAAACAAAGATATGGTGATGATTTTATACTTATTGGCGTACATAGTTCTCCAAGAATTAGGTTTAATAGGATGTTGAAAAGATGTTCACCATCTGATCCAAAGACTTTTGAAGAATTTGAGTTTCGTGAGCGAACTGAGTTTGGATGGGGGCTTGGTGATGCTATTTCTAGGAGTGATCTTATGATTGTTAATGAGAATAAGAATGTTGATGAGTTAAAGCAAGAGTTTAATAAGATGTTGGATGGTTTGTTGGATAAAAATGAGAAAAAGTTAGGAGAGTTTGTTAACCAATAATCTTATCTTTTTGGGGAATTGTTTTTTCTGAATTCATTTTCAAATTTATTAAGCGAAGTTATTATTTCGTTTCTTGCATTTGTTGCACATTGTACTGCAAGTTCGTAGTTTTCTTGGTTTTCTGCATTTATTGCTTGTTTCAATAACTTGTTTGTTCTGTTTATTCCTTTTGTTAATATGTCTTTAATTTTTTTAGGTGCTTTTACTTGTTTACTTTTTGTTCTTTGTAATATGCTGTTTGTTTGTGAAATAACATTATTAACATAATCAATAATTTTTGAGGAAATATCTTGGTCGATTTTCTTTTCTTTTTTTAATGCGTCAACAGGATCTTCTTTATCTATTAATTTTTTTACTTTTTTTAATATTTTTTCATGTTGTGAAACATTAATGCCTAATCTTTTTGCAAGTTGTAGTTCTCTTAATACCTTTGTCTTTTCTTTTATTTCTTCACCATATTTATTAAATACTAATCTGCTGATAAAAACCGCGGGAAAGAAATTAGTAACCCATTCAATTGGTTGGCCAATTCCAGGAATCATACCAACAACCAGATTGATTGCTTCTATTGCAGGCAAAATTGCCCACCAACCAACTACTTTTTTTTCTTTGTAAAAAATTATTAATGCAGCAAGTATGTCTCCCACATTAAATCCTACAAAACCTCCAATAAAATTATCTAATGTTGATAATGCAAAGTCAAGAAAATCATAGATGAGTGCATCTGTATATTTTTTAAAAGCTAAGAATAATATAAGAAAAATAACTATACCTATAACACCAATTATGATCCACTGCATCATATAATTAATATAATGTTTTTAGTATATAAATGTTTAGTGAAATACAATAATCTAACAATGGTCTAACTATAATCTCGCCATCTATACTTACACTTTTCGCATTTTAAAAACTTTGTTTCTGGTTCATCAGCTGATCTTGTCTGTACAAGTTTATAATAAGCTTTACCATGGCCGCATTTTGGGCATTTTTCATCTGTCAAAGGATCTGTTTCAACTTCTTTGTCAATTACTTCAACTGCTGGTTTGTCTTCTTTTGTTAGTTTTTCAGATATCTTTGCGTTTTTAACATCTTTTGTTGAGAAATTACAACTATTGCATTGCATTATTTTTTTATTATCTTTTTGTTTTGGTACAAGTAAGTGACCGCATTTTGGACAAAAAAGCATTTTGTTTCACCCTCCTATTAAATAATTGTACATGTCAGAATTCCATGAAATTCTGATCATGATTAAAAACCATTTTATTTAAATATGGTTTTTAACATGTTTGTTGGTATTATTTTTACATAACCAAGGTATGGAAACCAGAAGATTGCCTTTCCTTTAAAAATCTTTTCATCATGGGGGATTTTTAGCTCGTTTAAACCAATATCATTTATAGAATCTTTGTTATGGTCTCCCTTTGTTTGATAATAAACTTGGTTATCTTCTTCATATTTTTTTACTACCCTATGTATGATTGGGTATTGCCTGCTAGCCTCAAACACTATTATATCTCCTGGTTCAATATTTTCTGGTTTACTTCCATAGATTATCAATAAATCACCTTTTGAAAAACCATTTTTTAGTTTAAAGTTATTGAAATGCTGTTTTGTTATACTATTTTCTTCATACCATTTGCCGCATTCATTCCAATAACCATCAAAATCTATATGAAACCATTCTGTGTATTGATTTCCGCATATTTCATAAGAATCTTGGTTCCTTTCTGTACATTCGTTTATCCTTAGATTCCTTGTTTTGCAAGGATGTATTAATTGATGTTCCATGCTTTCTGATAATACCCCTACAATTGGATAATCTGTGTTAAGTGCTAATCCTATTCCTGGATAAAATATGAATTTGATAATAATAAAAGCAAGAACAAGGTTAACAAGCAAACTCATGAATCCTTTGAAAGTGGCAATATCATCTTCATGCCATATGAAATGCCAGATTTTCTTTAAAATTTTCTTCATATCAAGGTTTTAAAAGCAAAGATTTTAAAAATCTTGTGTTTTTTTAACTATATTATGGCGAAAATCATTGAACATAGTGAAGATCAGTATTTTCAAGGAATCTTACAATTAAGAAACCCTAAGCAAGAAGTAATTGATTTTTTATTTAAGTTTGTTAAAAAACATGCGAAAAAAAAAGTATTTATTTCAAAAGAAGTAAAAGTCAAAGGAGGAATTGATTATTATATTTCATCTAATAGATTCTTAAGAACTCTTGGTAATAAACTTCAGCAAGAATTCGGCGGGGTCGTGACTTTTAATGAACAATTATTTTCTTATAATAGACAGACAAGTAAGAATGTTTATAGATTAAATGTTTTGTTTAGGGTTCCTGAATTTTCTAAAGGAGATGTTATTGAGATTAATGGAAAATTGGTCCTTGTAAAAGGAATTGGTAAAAAAGTAAGTGGCAAAGACATTATCAGTGGAAAAAGGGTTTCATTCAAATGTCCTGATAAAGTTTTGGTTCTACCTAAGCAGAAAACAACTGTATCAAAAGTAAAACCAAAGATAGAAGTTCTTCATCCTGAAACTTATGAGTCTGTTGAAATAAGTAATAAGAAATTGCCTCGTTTAAAACTCGGTGAGAAAATAAATGTTGTTGTTTTGAAAAGAGTTTATATTGTTTGATTTAAGTGTTTTGAACAATTGACAATTATTGGTTTTATATTTTTTTCTTGATCAATTTCAAAAATAGAAACACAAGTATTTTCTAGCACAAAATCAAATTCTTCTTCTTTACTTATGTTAAGTAGATGAATCAGTAGACCTCTTACTGGTCCTCCATGAGTTACAAATAAAATTGTTTTATCAAATTCTTCTTCTAATACTTTTTCAAAAAAAGAAATAACTCTTTGTCTCATCTCAAACAATGATTCTCCTTGTTTTGGTTTTAAAAGACTGTGCGGGATTCCTTGTTTTTTCGCAGCTTCAGATACTGAACCCCAAGGTTTTCCTTCGAATTCTCCAAGACAAACTTCTCTTATCCTTTTATCATAAACAATAGGAACATTTGGGTGAAATTTAATAATTTCTTTTGCAGTGTCAACTGTTCTTTTCAAATCACTTACATAAATCTTATCAATTTTTTCATTCTTTAATCTTTCACCAAGTTTTTTAGCTTGTTCAATTCCTAATTCAGTCAAAATTCCGCCTTGCTGACCTTGATTAATCCTTTTTCTGTTTTCTTCTGTTTCCCCATGTCTAACAAAAATTAGTTTCATTATTGCACGAAATGAATATGAATATATAAATCTAACTCAATAAATAATAAAAAATAAAAAAAACAGAAAACTATAAAAATAACCTCTCTATCTATATATACATATGAAAAAAGTGAGGTGGTATTTAGTAATTTTGTTTGTGCTTTTCTTAGTTATAAATATAACTGCTGATGTTGAAAATCCCAATATAGATAAACTTAGTGACGAAGTTTTACAAGAAGTTTATGAGAATAATGAAGTGGATATAATCATTGAATTAAAACAACCAGAGGATTTGGGTGATGTGGATAGTATTGAAGAGAAAAGAGAATTAATCAAAGAAAAACAAGAACAGGTTTTAGAAAATTTGAATGAATCAATAGACAGTGGCGCAGTTGTAGTTGCTGATGATGATGATGATGGTTCTGGTTATTCTGTTGATGATTCTACTGATGAATCTGATGTTGAATCTGGTGTTGAATCTGGTGTTGAATCTTATGTTGATTCTGATTCTGGAGTTTCTCTTGATTCTTCTTCTTCAGAACCGCAATTTATTTTAGAAGATCAGTTAGAAGATCTGCCATTGGTAGGAGGAGTTGCAAATGAACAAGCAATAGCAGAATTAATAACAGACCCTGATGTTGAAGCTGTTCATCTTAATCATAAGGTTTCAATTCATCTAGATGCTTCTATTCCAATTATTCATGCTCCTGATGTGTGGTCAAGAAAAGTTAATGGTGTTAATATAACAGGAGCTGGTCAGACTGTTTGTGTTATTGATACTGGTATTTATTCAAATCATACTAATCTTGGCGGTGCTTTTGGTGTTAGGGTTTTGGCTGGAAAAAATACAATCACAGATACTGTGTGCAGTGCTGTTAATGGTGAGTGTGATGATGATAATGGACATGGAACACATGTAGCTGGAACTATTATTTCAAATCATTCAACATATAAAGGGGTTGCGCCTGGTGCAAGTGTTGTTGCAATAAGAGCATTAGCTGATATTGGTGGTGGTCTGGGTGGTGATGCTGATGGTGATATCTTAGATGTTGGTGATGGAATTAGTTGGTGTGTTACTAATAAAGATGTTTATAATATAAGTGTTATTTCTATGAGCTTAGGTACTTCAACATTGTACACTTCAGCAACATGTATCACTGATATTGATTCTGCAATTGATTCTGCTTATGATGCAAACATTACTTTGGTTGCATCTTCTGGTAATGCTGATTCAACAACTGGTATTGGTTATCCTGCTTGTAATACTAAGGTTATTTCAGTAGGTGCAAGTAATGATAATGATGCTCTTTGGTCTTTGGGTGGTGGATCTGGAACAAATAGAAATTCTGATCTTGATATATTGGCGCCAGGTGTTGGCATAGTATCTACTTATCCTAGTTCAATAATAGCGACAAGTTCAAAAACAGGAACTTCAATGGCAGCACCGCATGTTGCAGGTGTTGTTGCTTTATTAAGACAAGATCAATTAGAAAGGGATGGAAAAAATTTGACTGTTGGAGAGATTGAAACCTTGATAACAATAACTAATTTTTCTATTTCTGGTTATCCAAGATTAGATGCATATCTTCTCATTGTTCCAAACATAAGTTTTGTTGACCCAACACCTAATAATAATTCTTATACTGATCTTGATTATGTTTATGTAAATGTTACAACCACAAGAATAGTTACGTCTGCATCATTAGACATAAATGGTACTAATTATACAATGACTGCAAATTCAGATAATAATAATTTTTATATGAATGTTACAGGATTAAATGGTTTGCATAATTATACTGTTTATGTAAATGACTCATCTTTGACATTATTTAGTTCTCTGGAAAGATTTTATAAAATAAATAACACAGAGCCAGACATAACTTCATATGTTCCGACGTCTGCACAATTAAGTGTTTATGAAACAAATTCAATCTTGTTTAATCATACATCTAAAGATAATAATTCTGATTCATTGAATTATTATTGGTATTTGGAAGATAAGTTACAGCCAACTAGCACTGGTGTTGATAAGAACTGGACTTTTACACCAAACCAAACACAAGCAGGTGTTTATAATGTGTCATTAATTATAACAGATGGATATGAAAATGATACAGTCTCTTGGAACCTGAGTGTTTTGAATTTTGCAGCACCAAACATGACATTAATTGAGAATATTTCTGTAAATGTTGATGAAGATACAAATGCAACTGTTAATATAACTGTTGTTGCTGTTGATGACCCTGGTGATACTTTGTATTATTCAATAAACATGTCTAATTTTACACAGTTTAGTAATGTATTTTTATGGAATGTTACTTATCATGATACAGGTACTTATTATGTGAATGTTAGTGTGAATGATTCTAATCTTAGTTCATCACAAATTGTTATGGTTATTGTGGGAGATATAACTGATTCTGATGGAGATGGTACATATGATGTGCTTGATACTGATGATGATAATGATGGTATTTTAGATACAATAGATTATTTAACTGGTAATATTTCTTCTATAAATGCAACTTCATCTTCTGGTGGAGGTGGAGGAGGTACATCAATAAATGTTTCTTTGTTAATAAATGGCTCCACAAATTTAATCCAAACTTTTGAAAATAATATTAATATTACTATTAAGATAGATGCAAATATTACTGTTGAAGTTGTTACCAATATTACTGAACAAAACATAAACCTGTACAATCTTACTTTAAATAAACAGAATTCTAGTTCTAGCAGAGGGTTTTTGATTGTAAAAGGTTTGACTTTAAGCACTGATGTGACAAAGACTGTTTATGTTGATGATATAAATGCTAGTTTTAACACTGTGTGTGTAAAAGATGCTGATGTTAATAATATTTCTCAAATCAGTGCTGGTTGTAATGGTGCTAATGAAAGATTAGTAACGTGTGATGGTACTGATACTACATATAATTGTTCAAGAGTTGATAATAATACTAGGTACAAGATAACTGGGTTAAGCCATAGTGCCATTTATGAACAATGCGCCGACAATGACGGTGATGGTTACGGTGCTAGTTGTCCTTTAGGAACTGATTGTAATGATAATAGTGCAAGCATACATTCTGGTTGTGGTTCTGATGATGGTGGAGGCAGTGGAGGCGGTGGCTCACAATCATCTTCTGATTCTGGTGGAGGCGGAATAGCTGTTGAACCTGAAGAAGATGCTACAAAGAAATATACATATCAAAAACTAAAAAAAGGTGAAAAAAGAACAATAAATATTGATTCTGATATATTACCCATAACAAAATTAAGCTTTACTGTTGATGAACAAGTAAGTTCTGTAACATTGGCAGCAAAATCTTACAAAGAACAACCTAAGAAAGTCAAAACAAGTGCGCCTAATGTTGTTTACAAATATATGGGAATAGAAGGAGCAAGCATTGGTGAAGTTAGTGGTGTTTTAATTAATTTTAAAGTTAATAAATCTTATATTCAAGATAATGATCTAGACATCTCTACGATTTATTTATACTTGTATGATTCAGATTCTAAGTCTTGGTCTAAGAAATCTGTAAAATCTACTGGTGAAGATTTTTATTACTATTATTATGCTTCAAGTTTTGATGATTTTGGTTATCTTGCTATCAGCATGAAAAAGAATGTTGAAATTACTGTAGAAGAAGCTTCTGAAGAAGAAATGATTGACATTACTGGTGACGTTGTTGAAGATGTTGAGGAAGTTGAAAGATTTCCTTGGCATGTTATTGTTATTTCTGTTCTATTGGCTGGTGCTCTGGTTGTTGTCTTAAAGAGAAGATTAAGTAAAAACAAATAAATATTCTTTTTCTTTGGATACAAACCTTTATAAATAACTTCTAAATCTCATATGTCTATACCAATGATTGATGAAGCATCAGCAAATATGGTGTGGATTGAGGTATTCGTTCTAACGAATTACCAAGTAACAATCATATAAACATTTTGTTATACGGAGGATGATAAATATGCCAAAAATAGAAGCATCAAAAGAAGTACAAGAAAAAGTATTTGAAGCAATTGAAGTTGCCAAAGGAACAGGTAAACTAAGAAAAGGATCTAATGAAGTTACAAAAGCAATTGAAAAAGCTCAAGCAAAGTTAGTAGCAATTGCTAAAGACATTACGCCACCAGAAATAGTTATGCACATTCCTTTATTATGTGATGAAAAAGGAATCAAATGTTTTGAAGTTTCTAGTAAAGAAGAACTAGGAGCAGCGGCAGGCTTAGAACTTGGAACATCTGCAGTTGCAATTGTTAATGAAGGCGAAGCAAAGAAATTAGTTGCATCATTGACGAAATCTGAATAATTATAATAAAAGGTGATTAAATATGTCTGGTGCAATTAAAAAGATGCGGTCAAAGACCAAAAAGAAAGAAGAAGTCTCTAAAGGTCAAGTTGTTTTTAGAAGTGCTGTTCCTGCAAGAGTAGAAGAAATAATAGGCAGGACAGGATCAAGAGGAGAAGCTTCTCAAGTAAGGTGTAAAGTTTTAGATGGCAGGGATAAGAATAAGATTCTTAGAAGAAATGTAAAAGGCCCTGTTAGAATAGGGGACATCTTAATGCTTAGAGAAACTGAAATAGAAGCAAGACCTTTGAACAAGAGAGGAAGAGGGAAAGTATAGGTGAATTACTATGGTTAAATGTACTTTTTGTGGAATTGAAATTCCTAAAGGAACAGGAAAAATGTTTGTTAAAGCAGATGGAAAAATTTTTTATTTTTGTTCAAATAAATGTGAAAAGAATTTGCTCAAATTGGGAAGAAAACCAATAGCAACTCGTTGGAGTAAACATTATATTAAATCATCCCAAAGAAAAACTAAGAAAAAGAAATAATTAATTAAGAGGACTAAGATCAATGAAAATTGTAATGTTTGGACCGCCAAGCGTTGGCAAAGGAACTTATACAAACCATCTTATTAAAAAATATAAGCTTCCTAAGATTTCAACAGGTGATATTTTAAGAGAAATTAGAAAAGATCCTAATGATCCTTTGGGTAAGGAAGTTGCTAAATATATGGATTCTGGCGGTTTGGTTCCAGATGATATTGTAATAAAAGTTCTTGAAAAAAGAATTGGTAAAGATGATTGTAAAAATGGTTATTTTCTTGACGGATTTCCAAGAACAATTGAGCAAGCAAAAGAACTTGACAGGATTACTAAGCTGGATGTTGTATTAAACTTTTTTGCAGATGATAAAGTTATAATAGAAAGAATTACTGGGAGAATAATCTGTAGAAAATGTGGTGCAATATTTCATGTAACAAAAATAATTCCTAAAAAGCCAGGAATTTGTGATTTTTGTGGTGGTGAATTATATCAAAGAGCAGACCAAAAACCCGATGTTGTTCAAAATAGGTTAGACACTTATAATAAGATAACAAAACCTTTGTTAGAGTATTATAAAGATAAAGGAATCTTGGTTGATATTGATGCTAATATTGATATAAATGATCCTAGTTTTCATGTATTAGATGATTGTATGAAAGTGCTTGATCCTATTTATAATAATGAGGTGAATAAATAAAATGGCAGAATCAATGACTGAAAAAGTAATGAGGTTGGTTGGAAAACCAAATATGATTAGAAATATAGCAATCTGTGCTCATATTGATCATGGAAAAACAACTTTTACAGATAATTTGTTAGCAGGTGCTGGCATGATGTCTGAGCAATTAGCAGGAAAGCAACTTGTAATGGATTTTCATGAAGATGAACAAGAAAGAGGAATTACAATTGATGCTGCGTCTGTTTCAATGGTTCACGTGTTTAAAGATAGTGAGTATTTAATAAATTTGATAGATACTCCTGGACACGTAGATTTTGGAGGAGATGTAACAAGAGCAATGAGAGCTGTTGATGGTGCGATTGTTTTATGCTGTGCATCAGAAGGTGTAATGCCTCAAACAGAAACTGTTCTTAGACAAGCATTGCGTGAACGAGTTAAACCTATACTTTTTATTAATAAAGTTGACAGGATGATTAAAGAACTTCAGCTGACGCCAGAACAAATGCAAGAAAGATTTGTTAAAATAATTGCCGGTGTAAACAAATTTATATCAGAAAATGCTCCTGATGAATGGAAAGAAAAATGGCAAGTAAATGTAATTGATGGAAGTGTAACATTTGGTTCTGCTGTGCATAATTGGGGAATGAGTGTTTCTTATATGAAAGAAAAAGGAATATCATTTAAAGAAATTATTGATGCTTATCAATCAGATGATCCTGATGCATATAAAGAACTTGCAAAAAAAGCACCTGTTCATGAAGTAGTGCTTGATGCTGTAATTAAGCATCTGCCAAATCCTATAACTGCGCAAAAATATAGAATCCCTAAAATTTGGCACGGAGATATTGAATCTGAAGAAGGAAAAGCACTTGTTAATTGTGATCCTAATGGTCCACTGTTTTTTGTTGTTATTAAAGTAGAAGTAGATCCGCAAGCAGGGGAAATTTCAACAGGAAGAATATTTGCAGGCACTGTTAGAAAAGGTGAACAAATTTATCTTAACAGATTAAAGCAACCCGCAAGAATTCAGCAAGTATTTATTCGAAAAGGTGCTAAAAGAGAAATTGTTGATAATGTTCCTGCAGGAAATATAATTGGTGCCGCCGGTATAAAAGCATATCCTGGAGAAACAGTTACACTTAATCAAACAGAACCATTTGAACAAATTACACATATTTTTGATCCTGTAATAACAAAAGCAATCGAAGTAAAAAAACCAAGTGATCTTGATAAATTGATCAAAATCTTGCGTATGGTTGCAAAAGAAGATCCAACTATTAAGATAGAGATTAATGAAGAAACAGGAGAATATTTAATGCATGGTATGGGTGAGCTTCATCTTGAAGTTATAGAAGAAAGAATTAGAAAAGAAAAAGGTCTTGATGTTCAAACATCAGAACCAATTGTTGTATACAGAGAAGCCATTACAAAACCAAGCTCAGAAGCAATGGGTAAATCACCTAATAAACACAATCATTTATTTTTTAAGGTTGAACCTCTTAACCCTGAAATACATGATTTAATCAAAAAGGGTGAAATACCTGAGATGAGGATGAAGAAAAGAGATCTAGAGATAAGACAAAAGTTCATTGATTGTGGTATGGATACAAAGGTTGCTGATAAAGTAAAAGATGTATTTGATGGAAATGTATTTATAGATGGTACAAGAGGAATTGTTCATATTGGAGAGATCTTGGAAATGGTTTTAGACATGTTTGAAGATGTTATGAAAGCAGGATCTCTTGCTAGAGAACCTTGTCTTAAGATGCAAGTGACAATGACTGATTGTAAATTACACGAAGATGCAATTCATCGTGGTCCTGCTCAATTATATCCTGCTGTTAGAGAAGGTATAAGAGGAGCAATATCAACTGCTGGTCCTTTGATATATGAACCATTACAAGTATTAAGAATAGAAGCTCCTGTTGAGTTTATGGGAGAAATATCTAAGCTTGTAAGTAATAGAAGAGGGCAGTTACTTGAGATGAATCAAGTAGGAAGTCAAGTAGTTGCAAAAGCTAAGATGCCTGTTGGTGAATTATTTGGATGGTCAAATGATCTTAGAAGTGGCACTGGTGGAAGAGGCACTAGTTCATTAGTTGATCAGATGTTTGAAAAATTACCAATGGATCTTCAGCAAAAGATAATTAAGAAAATTAGGCAAAGAAAAGGGCTTACTGAGAATCAGTAAGCTTTATACAACAAAAATTGTCAAAAGCAATTTTTGAGCATAAAAGCATTGAAATTCTTTGAAATTTCGATACTTTTATAAATACTAATCAAAATCCAATATTATACATATATACGTAGTATGTGTATAGGATAATAAACTAAAAATATGGAGGGAAATTAAAAAATGGCAAAAGGAAAAGTACATATAAATTTGGTCTTTATAGGACACGTAGACCATGGTAAATCTACTACTGTAGGTAGATTATTGTTTGATTCAGGAAATATTGATGAACAATCAATGAGAAAATTAAAAGAAAAAGCAGAAGAACTAGGTAAAGGTGGATTTGAGTTCGCTTTTGTTATGGATAATCTAAAAGAAGAAAGAGAAAGAGGAGTAACAATTGACCTAGCTTATAAAAAGTTTGAGTCACCTAAATATTATTTCTCAATAATCGATGCACCAGGTCACAAGGACTTTATCAAGAACATGATCACAGGAGCATCACAAGCAGATGCTGGTGTTGTAGTTGTTGCTGCTAATGATGGAGTAATGGCTCAAACAAAAGAACACATCTTCTTGGCAAGAACACTTGGTGTTAATCAGTTAATCATAGCTGTTAATAAAATGGACATGGTTAAATATGATCAAGCTAAGTTCGAAGCAATTAAGAAAGATGTTGAAGCTCTGTTAAAAACAGTTGGTTATAAACCAGAAGAAATTCCATTTATACCAATTGCATCATTTCCAGGAGATAATGTTGTTAAAAAGACAGATAAAATGTCATGGTTTACTGGAAAAACATTGTTAGAAACATTAGATGAACTAAAAGAACCAGAAAAACCAACTGAATTACCATTAAGAATGCCTATCCAAGATGTATATAACATCACTGGAATCGGCGTTGTACCTGTTGGAAGAGTTGAAACAGGTGTACTTAAGGTTGGTGACAAGGTTATAGCAATGCCTGGTAGAGAAGGTAAAGGTGTTACAGGTGAATGTAAGTCTATTGAAATGCATCACGAACAAATGCAACAAGCAGAACCAGGAGACAATGTTGGTCTTAGTATAAGAGGATTTGGTAAAAAAGATATTGCAAGAGGAGATGTTCTAGGACATGAAAGCAATCCTCCTGTAGTTGCAACTGAATTCACTGCACAAATGGTTGTATTAAACCATCCAACTGTTATAACTGTTGGTTATACACCAGTATTCCACATACACACTGCACAAGTATCATGCAGAGTAGTTGCAATTGAGAAAAAACTAAATCCAGCAACTGGTGAAGTTTTAGCTGAAAATCCTGACTTTATCAAGAACGGAGACGCAGCAATTGTTAAGATTAAACCAGTACAACCAGTTGTTCTAGAAAAACAAAAAGAAATCCCCCAATTATCAAGATTCGCTATAAGGGATTCTGGAAGAACAGTTGCAGCAGGTATGTGTATTGATTTAGTTAAGAAATAAACATTGTTTATTTTTTTTATTTTGTTTTATTTTTTTAATATTAATACATGGTGAATTAGAATTCATTGTGAGGCCATAAAATATGCAAAAAGCAAGAATAAAATTAGCGTGTACAGAAATTGATAAGATCAATAAAGTCTGTGATTTTATAAGTAATATTGCAGAAAAGACAGGCGTAGTCATGCGTGGCCCGATTCCTCTTCCTACTAAGAAATTAAAACTTACTACTCGTAAGTCTCCTTGTGGAGATGGTAAAGGTTCTTTTGAAAGGTATGAAATGAGAATACATAAACGTCTTATTGATTTGGGTCTTGATGAAAGGGCTTTAAGACTTGTTATGAGAGTGCCTATTCCAGAAGGTTTACATATTGAGATTGAGATGATTGAGTAGAATTCTTATTTATTTTATGAATCATATTTTTTTGTAGGAAAATTGTTTCTAGAATATTTTGTTGATTTGTGATAAGGGCCCATTATAGACTTACCAGGATAAAAATACATAGTAGAACTTATTTTGATTTTTTGGGTTTGTTCTTTATCTGTATCTGTTTTTTGTTCTCCTTGTTTTAGTTCTTGTTCTAGTTCAGACTCCATTTTCATGATTTAGTTTTGATTTAGATGGGCTTTATTCTACTTTAAACACTAAATCATTGACTTTTACTGGTTGAGCAGTCTTCATGCCAATGCTTTGACCTGCTTCTGCTTGTTCAACTTTCTCATGCTCAATCTGCATAGAATCAACTGTTTGTTCAACACTATTCCCATGACCTTCTATTAATATCTTTTCTCCGACTTTTAGTGTGTCTGTTAGTTCGACAACAGCTACACTAATCTTGTCAAAAAAATGTGTTATTTTTCCTATTTGTTTTTTATCATCTGACATTATATATCAGCCCCCGTATCTTATACTTATATAGGTAATCATCATATATAAACTTTTTTATGAAAAACGTGTATAAATGTAATAATAAAAACTGAAATTCAGTTTTTAAATTAAAAAATCCTCATTTTTTAATAATCTTTATAAATAGATTAGATAATCATTGTATATATGTATTTATGTATTAACATTCACGCTGACGTGGCACAACCTGGTACTGCGCGAGACTGGAAAATATTTCCTGTCATCTCGTTTCCTTTGGGATATCCCGGTTCGAATTTAGTATAACGAAAGTCCGGGCGTCAGCGTATTTTTTTAATTAATAATAATGGGCTCGTAGCTCAACTCGGTTAGAGCACCTGGCTCTTAATTGTTAAGAGTTACCAGGGGGTTGAGGGTTCAAACATACTCATTGGTGTTCGTAGCTTAAAACACTATGGGTGTTGAAAGTCCCTTCGGGCCCATTTATTATTTTTCATTTTTTAAAATGCCCCTTTGGTGTAGTCCGGTGACCCTTATCAGGACGGACAACTAATCATCTCGCCCTCTCGAGGCAGCGCAAATGAGACATTTGCTGGTCTTTCTGCTGCCGCAGAAAGGCGAGGACTCGGGTTCAAATCTAAGAAATTAGTGAAAGTCCCGGAAGGGGCATTTATCTTTTTTTTATTCAGAATAGAACTTATAATTCATAATCTGATAAGCTAGTACTGCTGCAGAATGTGCTGTTATATTATTTTCCTTAGAAGGACTTGTTTCAACAATGTCAAAACCTAATAATTCTTTTTGTTCACATATTTTTTCAAATAATTTTAAAGAACCATACCAATCAGTAATGCCTCCTGGTTCAGGTGTTCCTGTTTCAGGCATAATGCTTGGATCATATGCATCAACATCAATTGTTAGGTAAACAAATGGTGTTTTTATTTGCTGCATTATCTTTGTAATTGTTTTTTTATTATATTTAATAGGGCAATAGAATATTTTATCTTCAAGATTATTTTGTTTTATATATTCATATTCTCCTTTATATTCTGTTCTTATTCCTATATGTACAGTTTGAACTCTTAGGTCTCTTATTCTTCTCATTACTGTTGAATGTGCTATATCTCTTGATTCTTGTTCATAATCTGATGTATCATTTCTTAGGTCAAGATGAGCATCTAATTGAACAACAGTAATAATGTGCGGGTTATATTTGTCAAGCACTCCTTTTACACCACCTAATGAAATTGTGTGTTCTCCACCTAACATGCAAAATAATTTGTTTGATTCAACTAATTCTGCTATTCTTTCACCAACAAAATCAGCCATTTCTTCTGGTTCTAGGTTTTGAATATTTAGTTCTGGTAAAAGGTAAATCTTTTTTTCTTGCGCTAAAATTCTTTTTGTTCTGTAATCATGTAACTCAATATTATCATACATCTCATTTACTATTTCTTTTGGACCATTGATTGTTCCTTTATCACCGTAAGCTGTTAATTCATAAGGTGCTTGTACTACTACTATGTCTGCTTGTTTTAATGTACAGTCTGAAAAAAATGTTTCCATCATCTTGTTCTGTGAATTTGTTAGTTGTTTAAATGTATTTGTATACTTTATTATATTCTCTATAATACACTAGTTTTATATATTTCTTTAATCTACCTAGTATTATGAAACTAATTCGCACAGAAAAATTCATGCTTTATACTTTAGGTAGGTGGTATGTTGAAGCTAATAAAAAACTTAAGAAAAAATCATTAATGGTTAGGGTTTCTAAAGGTGATTTTATTAAGTTAGTTATGAATTCTGGCATTGTTAGCAAAAAGCAGAGAGCTTTGTATAAGAATCTGGAACGGTTAGAAAAAGATAAATTTGTTTCTTATAAAAATAAGTCATTGGTTTTAACAGATAGGGGTGTTGATTTTTTTAAAAAGATCAATAAAGAAATATCATCCTACATAAAAGTACACAAAACTCTAAACAAAAGAAGCGTGTTTAAGTATGGTGACAAGGTCCAGACTAAGTTTATTTAGTGATTTTATGTTTTTAATTGATTTTTAGGCATTTTCTCTATTTTTACCACTCTTGTGTGTCAAAAATAGAAAGATTTATATATAACCATTGACCAATAGTATTTATGGAAAAATACTTGTTTTTTATGCTAATATGTGTATTCTTATTAGGCTGTTTTACTACTTTGGCTTATAATAATGTGGCTTCCCAAGGCCTAGAAATGCCATATTCGGGATTTACAGCATCTGAGGTAATATCTCCTTCAGATCATATATCAGAAGACCAAATATTAGTATTAAATGATAAAGTAATAATAAAAGTAAAAGATCCTAAATGGGCAAGTTTTACAGATACTAATTCAATGGATCCTATTATAGATATTAATTCAAATTCTATTGAGATAAAGCCTGAAACACCTAAAAACATACAAAAAGGAGATATTATTTCATATAAATATAGAGATATTGGAATAATTATTCATAGAGTTGTTAAAACAGGATATGATGAACAAGGTTGGTATGCTGTTACAAAAGGAGATAATAATCTGTTTAAAGATCCTGAAAAAGTAAGATTTGAACAAGTAAATGGTGTTGTGATTGGGGTGATTTATTAAGATGTTACATAAAGAATTAGAAACAAGAATACTTGATAAATTTCAAGAAACAATGCCTAAAAAAGGAAAATTTTCATTGATTGAAAGGGGAAATCTTGTTTATATGGTTACAATTAATTCGCCATTGACTATTGTTGCTCATGGCATGATTGTTGATGATTCAGTATATGTTTTTAGATTAAGGCAAGATGACAGATTTAAGACAGGATATATTAGTTTAGATGAATGTAAATTTTATGAGAAAATTAATTGTAAAAAAATTTTAGAAGAACATCAAAAATAAAAAAGTTATTCTTCTTCTTTACCAAGAGATTCTTCTGTTTCTTCTTGAGGTTTTTGTTTGTCTTGTTCTTTGTCAAGATCAGAAATCATTTCATCTACTTCTCTTACTTCGCCTTTGTTTTCTTCTTCTTCATGTTCATCAGAACTAGCTTCTGCAATGATTCCATCAACTTCTGCTTCTTTCATATCTTCACTCATGTCTTGCATTAGTTCTTTTTCTGTTTCAGGCAATTTTTGTTCTTGTGTTTCTTTTTGTTGTCTTTGTTCTGTTTTCTCTTTAATGTCTTGCATTTCTGTTTCCATTTCTTCAATTCCTTTACCTATCGATTTTAAGTCTGCTTCTTTTATTTGTTCGTCTGTGTTTTCTTTTTCTTGAATTTTGTCTTCTTCCATGATTATCACCTTTATTTTTATTATTTTTATATTTTTTATTTGTTTTTGTTAAGAGTGTGTTGATTGTTTATAAAGTTTACTTGTAAATTATAAATATTCCTCCATCCCTCTTTTTCTTAGTTCTTTGACAATTTTTTTTGCTTCTTGTGCTTTATCAATTGGACAAATAAAAACACAATCTTCAGTGCTAACAATTATTTTATTATTAATATCTGCTGTTGTTATTAATCTTTTTTTATTATCACTAAGAATAATATTGTTTTTTGAGTCAATACCAACATAGGGTGTTTTTATTAAGTTATCATTTTCATCTTTTTCAAAAAATCTTTCAAATGCTTTAAGATCGCCTATGTCATCCCAATGAAACTCACCCCTTATCATGACATTTCTTGTTGTTCTTTCTGTTATTCCAAAGTCGATTGATGTGCATTCTTCTTCAGGCAATGTTTTGAATACTTCATGTATTGTGTTTTTATCATAATTAGATTCTTTTATTTTCATTAGACCTTCATATAGTTTTGGCATATATCTTTTCATTTCTTTTAACATGATTGCTGCTCTGAATATATATAATCCTGAGTTCCACAAAAAATCACCAGATTCAATATATCTTTCAGCTGTTGCTAAATTGGGTTTTTCTCTGAATGAATCGATCTTATATACTTTTATTTCTGATTTATCTAATAATGCCCCTTGTTCAATATAGCCATAACCTGTTTCAGGGTATGTGGGTTTAATACCAATCTGAACAATATAGTCTTTTTCAGCCCATTGTATTGATTTTTTTAGATTATTGATATAAGCATCTACGTCTTTGTACACATGATCTGCTGTTTCAATGACAATTATATCGTTTGGATCAGCATGTATTGCTGCTAAACCTATTGCAGGAGCTGTGTTTCTAGGCATTGGCTCTATTATATATTTCACATATTGAACCAGTTTTTTGATTGGTTGAGCAACATTCTCTACTGTAACAATGCTGATGTTGTTTGACAATAATTTTAGCCTGTTAACAGTGTCTTGAATCATTGATTTATCAGAAAATATGCTTAAGCATTGTTTTGGTCTACTAATCCTGCTCAAAGGCCAGAATCTTGTTCCAGAACCCCCTGCCATGATTACTATACTAATATTTGACATTGTTCATCACCTTGTGTATGGTTTATATATATAATTATAAAGATTTCTATTATTTGGGCCTTAAATTTCCGAAACATTTATATATTGGTTTTATTTCTTTTAATAAATATTAAAAGTAATGCGAATAGTAAAAGTTAAATAAACATAAAATGCAACAAATAGAACAACAATTTGTGGAATTTTACCAGGATGTTGGTAAGGCACAAGGGTTTAATGATAATCTTCTAGTTAGCATAATGGCTTTGCTTTTTTTAGAACCTAAGGAGGTTGCTATGGAGGATTTAGCAAAAAAGACAGGCTATAGTTTGGCTTCTATTAGTAATAAAGCGAAATTTCTTGAAGCAGCAGGTTTTGTAAAAAGAACAAGCAAGCCAGGTACAAGAAAAGCATTCTTGCATGCTGAAAAAAATATCTTAAAAATCTTTAAACAAGCAATGATAAAAAAACAAGAAAATGTAATTAGCTTAGCTAAAATTAAAATCCCTGAAATAATAAAAGAAAATAAGCCAAAAGCAAAAACAAGTGAACAAAAACAAAAAATAAAAATGTTAGAAAGTTATCTTCAACAAATGCTTTTGTTTGAAAAACTAATCCAACACATGATAAAAGGTTTTAATAATATTGATAAAATCAAATAAAAAAAATAAAGAAAAACCAAATAAAAAATGAAGCACAAACCAATAATCGAACTGAGAAATGTTTGTAAAGTTTATAAAATGGGTGAAATAGAGGTGCCTGCATTGTCTGGTGTAAATCTAATAGTGAAGAAAGGAGAGTTTGTCGCAATACAAGGTCCATCTGGTAGTGGGAAAAGCACAATGGTTAATTCGATTGGTTGTTTAGACATACCTACTAGCGGTGAAATCTTTCTTGAACATCATAATATTGCTCATTTAGAAGAATCTGATTTAGCACAGATTCGTGGAAAAAAAATAGGATTCATATTTCAACAGTTTAATCTAATCCCAAGCTTAACTGCTCTGGAAAATGTTATGTTGCCTATGATGTTTCAAAATACGTCATCAAAACAAAGAAGGGCAAGAGCGACTCATTTATTGACAAAAGTTGGTTTAATTGAAAGAATACATCATAAGCCTACTGAATTATCAGGCGGACAGCAGCAAAGGGTTGCAATTGCAAGATCTTTGGCAAATGATCCAGAAGTTATACTTGCAGATGAGCCAACAGGAAACTTAGATAGTAAAACAGGAGAAGAGATGATTTGGTTTTTAAAAAAATTAAACAAAGAAGAAAAAAAAACAATTGTTATGGTCACTCATGATGATAAGTTAGCCAAACAAGCTGACAGGATCGAATTTTTGAAAGACGGATTAATAGTTAAAAAAAGAAGAACAAAAAGATAAAAAGAGTAAAAAACAAAAATAATAAAAAATAAAATATAAATAGGTGATAAATATGAAAAATATGAAAATAAAAAATATTTTTATGATATGTGTTTTAATAATGAGCATATTGTTGGTAATAAGTCTGAGCAATGCAAGTGTGTATGATTATGACTGGATTGATATTACATTGATAAGCCAGTCACCAGACCCTGTTGAACCTGGCGATACAGTAGATGTAAAAGTCAAGGTTCAAAATTTGGGAGGCTCGGCTGTAAATAATTTTAAATTTGAGATCATGCCAGAGTATCCTTTTTCATTGTATAATCCTGATGATAGGTTAAAAGAGTTGAGTAGTTTAACTGCTGGCGATGATTATGGCATTGTTTATAAGTATGAGATAAAAGTTGATGAAGATGCTGTTGAAGGAACAAATAAACTTAAGTTCAGGCATAAATACGGCAGTGGTTCATGGGTCACGCTTGAACTAAACATTGATATTCAATCACCAGATGCAATCATACTTATCAAAGACGTTAGAACAGAGCCAGAAGTAGTTAGTCATGGTGAAAAAGCTGTGCTTAATTTTAAGTTAAAGAATTTAGCAGATTCTTTGTTAAAAGACGTAAGCTTGGACCTTGATCTGAGTTCATCATCATTACCAATATCTCCTCTACACTCTGGTACTGAGAAAAAAATCAAGTCAATAAAAGCAGGAGAAGAAAAAGATATTAGTTTTGAGATAATTACATTAGCAACAGCTGATTCAAAAGTTCACAAAGTTCCATTAGATCTTATTTATTATGATGAGCTTGGTGAAAAGTATAATAAAACTGATATTGTAAGCATTATTGTATCGTCTAAACCAGATCTGAGTTATTATGTTGATGGTTCAGAGGTGTTGGTGGCAGGCACTTCTGGGAAAGTTACAATTAAATTAGTTAACAAAGGGTCAGAAGACATAAAATTTGTAAATGTCAAATTAAAAGATTGCAGTGATTTTGTGAAATTGTCCACAGATGAAATATATCTGGGAAATGTTGATTCAGATGATTATGAAACAGCTGATTTTAATTTGTATGTTGAGAAAAAGGTGTCTAATCTTAAACTGCCAGTAATCATTGAATATAGAGATTCAATCAATAGGGTGTATAAAGATGAAGTTGAGTTACCATTAGTGCTTTATGATGCAAGAGATGCTAAAAAGTACAACCTGATAAAAGGAAATGGTTATGCAGGAATATTAGTTATAATAATTATTGCTGTAGGCGGATTTTTTATATATAGAAGATATAAGAAACGAAAAAAAAAGTAAGGTGATGGAATGTCAGCTTATGATTATTTTATTTTTATTTTAAGAGGTTTAGTTAGACGAAGGCTTAGAAGCTGGCTTACTGTCATTGGAATCTTTATTGGAATTGCAGCAGTAGTTTCTTTGATTGGGTTAGGCGAAGGATTAAGAGAAACAATTAATTCTCAATTTGGTTTTGTTGGAGCAGACGTCATGATAGTTACTGCTTCTGGGGGCATTGGACCTCCTGGCACAGGTGTCGTTGATCCTTTAACAGAAAAAGAAATAAAAGCAATAGAAAGAATTCCTGGTGTTGAAGGAGTTACAGGCAGAATAATTGAATCTGCAAAAATAGTTTATAATAATAAAGTAGGTTTTGGTTTTGTTGCTAGCATGCCTGATGGAGAAGGCAGAGAATTAGTACAAGATGTTTTAAATATTAGAACAATCAAAGGCAGGCTTCTTAAAGATGGTGATTCTGGTGTTGTTTTTGTAGGTTATGCTTTTTATGAAAATGATGAAACATATGGGAAGATAGTTGATGTTGGATCAAAAATTAAAATATTGGATAAAGAGTTTAGGGTTATTGGCATACAAGAAAAAAAAGGAAATTTTCAATATGATGGAGCAGTATTTATGAATGAAGATGATC
>CAZYAB010000006.1:0-68638 GCA_964645705.1 uncultured Methanosarcinales archaeon
TGATATAATACATCTGTAATTTCATTAATTTTTATATTGCTTATGTCAATTGTTTCATATTCTGATAAATCACCTATCTTGCTTTGCAATAATGCGTCGATTGCAATGTAATTATCAGTTGATTGTGCATTCTTTAAATTTGTTAGTTTGATTCTTAATTCATGTTGTGTATCTGCCAGATTTTTGATTGAAACCAAGTAAGGCTTTATACTGTTTTCTGAGTAAAAGTCAACTAAGTAGCTTTTATCATCAATTGTAATGTTTGCAACTCCAAAATCATCTCTTTTTTCTGTTAACAGATAAACATTTCTACCTATGAATTCATATTCAAGGCTATCATTATGATAGTTAGATATAAGAGATACATTATTACTGTATTTATTATTTTCAGCTCTAAACCAAAGTCCACCAAAGTCTAGGTCTTCTGCTTGGCTAAATATTACTAGGTTTTGTGGAATTGATTGTACTGGTTCTAGTATTGTTTCATTTATTTCTTGTGTTTTATTTGTTTCTTCTTCTGGTGCTTCTTCAATTATCTTGAATATTGTTTCATCTTCAGTAGATTCAATCAAAATAACTTCATCAATTACAATATAATAATCAGTTGATAAATTATTTTTATTACCACTTACACTGATGATCATCTCATGATAACCTTCTGCCAGATTAAAATTATGTTCATGTCCATAAACACTTTCTTCTGAATACAAATCTATTTCATAGTCTGTTCCATCAACATTTACATTCATGATACCAAAGTCATTTCTTTTTTGTGTAATAATTTTTACATTGCTTCCATTAAAGTGATAAGCTGTTTTTGCACCTAATGTGTTTGTGAACAATGCTTCACTATCTAAATAATTGTTATCTGTTATTGTGTTCCATGCACCTGTTTGATTATGTATTTCTAATGTTGATGATCCTGTTATTTTATTTAATCCGAGTAATGTTGGGTCTTGAATCGCCATTAATGTTAATATAATTAATCCAATCAAACCTAAGCTTATCTCTATTACTTCCCTCTTCTTTTTAGTTATTGCTTTTTTGTTTTTTCTTGTTGTTTTTCTTTTTCTTATTGTTTTTTGTCTTTTTTGTTTTTTCTTTGTTCTTGGTTTTCTAACTAGTTTTCTCTTTTTCTTTGTTTTTCTCTTTTTTTGTTTTTTTGTTTTTGTTTTCATGGTTTGTTTTATTTGCCCACATGCTCCGCCCCCACCACCCGCCCTTGGCTCGGTAGGAGGTTATTGGTGGAATGTTATGGTTTTAATTTGATCATGCTTGTTTTCTGCTTTTTTGTTTTTATTCTATTAACAATCGAGTAAATTGTAGAACTTTTTCTACCAAGCAGGTTTGCGATTTGTTTTGGTTTTAGATTATGATTTTTGATAAGAAATTTGACAATGTTTTCAAGAAAACTAAATGATCTGTTTTGAAATATTGATATTGGTAAGAAGTATTTGCAATCTTTAACAATAATCTTGGTGTTTTTGCCTGTTTTTGCTTTGTTATATAATGTCCAAATTGTCCTTTGATCTCTGTTAATTGCATGCGCAATCTGTGCATATGAATAGTTCCTTTCATCTTTTAGGTATTTGACTAATGCTGTTGCTGGTGATATTTTAGTAGCAAAGATTGATAATGGAATAAGGTTCTTTTTCTTGTTTAGAAGCTCTTGAATCGTAATATTGCTCTTTTTTAGGTATTCTTGTACTTTGTCAAGCAATATGTTTGGGTTTTTGTTGGATAAGATGTCAAGCAACTTAGAATCATAGCTAGATAAATCACTATGTTGAGTACTATTTCTAAGGGTTTTTTGTACTGAAATGTTGTTTTCACCGAGATTTTGTTGTTTTATTTACTTACTATGTAATAACTTATATATAAATGTTACTGTTATCTGTTAGTTATTACTTATCTTAGTGTTAAATTAAGAAATGGTTACTTAATATGTAATGATTAATTCTTAGAAATAGTTGTTATTTTGAGTATTTATTATGTCCCACCATCCTTAGTATGATAAATTACCCCCGGCCACCCGCCCCTATCTAATAAGGGATATACAGTTTTCTAGAATTCTAAAACATACTATTATATTATAATAATACTATAGAAATATGAAAATATAAAGAAATTACAAAGACTTAATCTTATTCTTTAACTTGTCTATTTGCTTCATCTTGTTCTGTAATCTCTTGATCTTGCTGAATATTGATCTTCTTTTTTGATTGATTATTTCTCTTTTTTCTACTAGTTTTAATATGGCTTGTTTTAGTTTTCTTTCTTTATTTTGTAGAATTGTAATTTTTGCTTTATTTGCATTAAGTTCTTTTTCAAATACCAATTTTCGCTTAGATAATAGTCTTATTTCTCTGTTTAGGTCTTTTATAGCTTCAGAAATATATTTTTCTTGTTTTTTTGCAGGCATTGCTGATTTTTTTTTTGACCTTTTCTTTCCGAACATTCTAATTGCACCTTTTTTTATTATTTTATGTGTTGCTTATTTATAAGCTTTTTGTTTTTTTGTATTTATTTATTTTTTAGCCTTTTATTAATCTCTCTGATCATATCATTTAGCTGTGCTTTACCTTTCCTATATGTCTTATTCTCTATATACTTAAGCTTGTGTGCTCTTTCTATTGCTCTTAGTTTTATTACTAGTTTTTGTTTTTGTGATTTAAGCTTTGCTTTGTTCTTCTCTGTTTTTACTCTTTTTTGTTTCTTTTTCTTTTTTTGTTTTAATTTTCTTTTTTCTTGCTTTTGTTTTAATTCTTGTCTTTTTTGCCTTAATTTTGACTTTTCTCTTTTATCTCTTAATCTTCTTTTTTCTTTTAATTCTTTCTTATACTGTTTTTTGCTTTTCTTTGGTTTGTTGTGTTCATATTTTATAAATAGATATACTATTGTTGAAATCAATATTAGTATTGCTAGTAAATAAATTGTATTAATTATACTTATTTTTTCCATGATTGTAGGTGTGAATTGTTCTAAAGCAGCAGGTATTTCTAAGAATCTTGTTGAAACTTCAAATAATTCTGAAGCAGTTCCTACGTCACCATCATATCTTGCTTGTACAACTAATATATAATCATCATTAGCTAGGTTATCTGGAATTCTGAATGTTCTGACAAATGATGCTTGTTCATCAACTGTTACTACTTCTTTTGATTGTGTTATTATTTTACCATCTTGATCTTTAATAAAATAGAATATTTCTACGTCTGTTTCACCTATTCTTTGTAAATTGAATAATGTTAATTGTGCTGATAATTCTTGACCTGGCTTAACTCTTCTATTATCAGCAACAATGTCTAGACTAATGTCAAACAAGATTCTTTTTGATTCAACTTCAACAATCGTTGGAATTTGTTTTGTAGTTCCGTCTGCTTTGATCTTTATCTTGCCATTATAAACATCTGGTAATGTTGTTTCTGTTGTTATGAAGTTAAGTGTTAGTTCTTTTTGTTCACCTGGCTTTAATGTGAATAATTGTTCTTGCATTGACAATACTTTACTAAGTTTTGATGGAATTGTGATAGTAAATTTAAGTATTGAGTTTCCAGTGTTTTCAATGTTTACTATTCTTGTCAATGATTGGCCTTGTCTTAGCATTAATTTTATTAGATTTTGATCAATTGTAAAGTATTTTTCAGCGAATTCAATTGCTCCTCCCCCTCCGCCAGCAGCACCAGTGTCTCCTGTGTCAGTATCTGGTGTAGGAGTTGGAGTAGGTGTTGGCGCACTATACCATGAAACACTAATATTATGAGCACTTCCTAATGAAGCATTTACTGAAACTATACTAGTGCCTGAATCATAAGACCATTCTGTTGATTCCATTTCTAAGCCATCAAATTTAATACTTATAGGTATACCTTTGTCTGACACATAGAAAACTACTGTTTGATTATCATCACCATCTAAAGTTACGTCTAGTTGACTATTTGAAGTAGTATAATTAATGCTGCTTATGTTTGCGTCTTCTGGTGAAACAGCTAGTTTTTGGTCTGTTACTACTTTTATTTTTCTTGGTTTTTCAGATAGTGTTAGATTGAATTCAAATTGTGCATTTGTGTCTGTTTTTATAACAATTGTTTGTGTTGTGTTTATTAATTCACTGTTAGTTTCTTCTATTTCACATTCAAATACATTATCAGACGTTTTATTGAATAAATTGATCTGTGCTGTTAGAGGAGATACAAATAAGTATGTATCCTCAATTATTGCGAAGTCTCTTGTATAATCTTCTTTAACATATAAATCAACTGTATATTGTTTTGTTTCATTAGTAACAATTGTGATAGATTGTTCTTGATTAGAATAATTTGCATCTGATTCTAATATTTTTGTTATTAATGAGTTTGCATCTTCATCTGCTGTAACATTCCTAATATTAGCAGTTGTTGGTGAAACAACAACATAGTCTTCTGTTGTAAATATTTCTCTTGTTTTGTTTGGTTCCATTGTTAGTGTTAATTCTATTGAATAATTTGTACCAGGAATGGTGATGTTTGTGTCAACTTGTCTTTGTTCATAAATTTCATTTATTTGTTCAATTTTTCTTGTTTCTCCTGTGTAATTCCATATAGAGAAATCTGTTTCATTATATGTTACGTTTTCAGCTATTGGTACGATCGATGTTGTGAATGTTAATATTGTTAAAGCTGATTCTTCTTCTTGTGTATCAATGCATTTAAAATTATAAGTGTATTGTTGGTTTACAAGGTTTATTAGAGTATGATTATGATTTGTTGATTCTAAACTATTTTCCATTCTTATCATGTCTTCATAATCTGTTGCTGTCTGACTATAACTACAATTACAATCTTCACTTGTTGTAAAACTTATTGTTATATTTCTTGTGTTGATATATTGAGAACCGTCTGGGTCGATGTTTGATATTGTGGGTGTTGTTCCTGAAATTGTTAAACTGACTTCTGCTTCTGTTGTTGATACTTTTCCTGTTAAATAATTGATTGTAACAGTTGTTTGTAATATTAAGCAAACTACATAGATCACACTAAGAAAAATCACCACTTTTTGCCAGTTTACTTTCATATTTATATATTAATAGAATTCATATATATATAGTTTTCGTTAAAAATAAAAGAAAAAGATAAAAAAATCAAAGATATGTTTTATTATTTGTTGCTGTACAATTAAGATGTGTTTCAGTTGTTCCATCTACTGTATCACATGTTCTTCCATATGCTGTAATTGTAAATTCTTTTGAACCTTGTGTTGCGTCTGATGGTACTGAAAAGTTAATACCTATATTTATTTGGTTGTTTGCTGATGATGAATTAAACCACTGGCATACTTGCACATTTTCATCTGTTCCTTTTACTGATGTCCAAGCAGAGTAATTGTCTGTGCTTCCACTTGTAAAGTTATAAAAATTAAAAATTTGGCCTAAACCACCGCTATTATTTAAACATGTTCCATAACCTTCTCCTTGGAAAACTCTATACAAAATAACTCCATTACCTGCTCCTCCAAAAATACTAGATCCTCTATTACTAAATGATAAATTCAGTGTAACGTCTTCATTACCAAGATTTTCTATTACTAATGGTATTCCTGTTGTTGGAACTGAAAAACCACTGCAACTGTTTGATCCTAAGGATCCCAGGGTTTGTCCTGTTCCATCCCAGTCTACACTTAGATCACACCTAGTTGCACCTGATTGAACATAACCACTACCCCATCCAATTGTTAAATTTGTAAAATTAATATATGTATATGATTGAATAGTTGCAGTAACATTCCCAACTGTTTGATTTGTTCCGGTCATTCCAGTAAACAATATACCAGAATCATATATTGTTAGATTAGTTTCTCTTTGAACAGAAAATAAACCAATCACAGAAACAATTGTTGCAAGAACAACGAATGTTGCAAGCATTTTGTTAGTAACTTGAAAAGATTTTTTTTGTTTTCTTTTTTTCTTAGCCAAGTTTATCACCTATTTTTTACTTGATATGTATATTATTATTATTATTAATAAGTTTTTAGTATATAAAATTATCTATTTTTAATATAGAAAACAAGAATTGTCTAAATAGTTAAAAATAAAAGAAAAAGATAAAAAAAATAAAAAATCAAACATAAGTTTCATTATTTGTTGCTGTACAATTAAGATGTGTTTCAGTTGTTCCGTCTACAGCATCACATGTTCTTCCATATGCTGTTATTGTCAATGTTTTTGCACCTTGTGTTGAGTCTGATGGTACTGAAAAATTAACACCTATATTTATTTGGTTGTTTGCTGATGATGAGTTAAACCATTGACATACTTGTACATTGTCATTTGCAAAAGCTACTGTGTTCCATGTAGAGTAATTTATCTGAGCTGCAGGAGGCATTTCAAATGTAAACATAGTATCTGTACCACCAGTATTGTTTAAACAAGTTCCATAGCCTTCTCCTTGGAATACTCTGTAAAGTATTTGTCCATTACCTTCTCCTCCAAAAACATTAAATCCAGTGTCACTAAATGATAAGTTCAATGCAACGTCTTCATTACCTAGGTTTTCTATTACTAATGGTAAACCTGTTATTGGAAGTGAAAAACCACTACAACTGTCTGGTCCTGCAGATCCCAAGGTTTGTCCTGTTCCATCCCAGTCTACACTTAAATCACACCTAGTTGCACCTGATTGAACATAACCACTACCCCATCCAATAGATAGATTTGTAAAATTAATATATGTATATGATTGAATTGTTGCAGTAACATTACCAATTGTCTCATTTGTTCCTGTCATTCCAGTAAACATTATCCCAGAATCATATATTGTTAGATTGGTTTCTCTTTGTACAGAAAATAAACCAATCACAGAAACAATAGTTGCCAGAACAACGAATGTTGCGAGCATTTTGTTAGAAATATCAAAAGATTTTTTTTGTTTTCTTTTTTTCTTAGCCATTTTTCCACCTTTTTTTTATTTATTATTCTTTTTCTCCTTCAGGAGGTTCTATTATTGTTAATCCAACTGTTGCTGTTTGTTCAGGCGCAGGGATTATATTTACACCTACTTGTCCTTGTTGAGCAACTGTTTGATATCTTTGCACTCTTACAATTGGTTGTTTATTAAGCACCATCATTGTGCTGAATACAGAAAGCAAGATTGCACAAAATAGAATAATAGCAACTGTTTGTTTAGATATATCCTTTTTCACAATTATCACCTATTTTTTATATATATTATTATTATTATTTATATCCTTTTAATATATAAAGTTTTCTACTTTTTATATAGAAAATATGAATTGTCTAAATAGTTAAAAATAAAAGAAAAAGATAAAAAAAATAAAAAATCAAACATAAGTTTCATTATTTGTTGCTGTACAATTAAGATGTGTTTCAGTTGTTCCGTCTACAGCATCACATGTTCTTCCATATGCTGTTATTGTCAATGTTTTTGCACCTTGTGTTGAGTCTGATGGTACTGAAAAATTAACACCTATATTTATTTGGTTGTTTGCTGATGATGAGTTAAACCATTGACATACTTGTACATTGTCATTTGCAAAAGCTACTGTGTTCCATGTAGAGTAATTTATCTGAGCTGCAGGAGGCATTTCAAATGTAAACATAGTATCTGTACCACCAGTATTGTTTAAACAAGTTCCATAGCCTTCTCCTTGGAATACTCTGTAAAGTATTTGTCCATTACCTTCTCCTCCAAAAACATTAAATCCAGTGTCACTAAATGATAAGTTCAATGCAACGTCTTCATTACCTAGGTTTTCTATTACTAATGGTAAACCTGTTATTGGAAGTGAAAAACCACTACAACTGTCTGGTCCTGCAGATCCCAAGGTTTGTCCTGTTCCATCCCAGTCTACACTTAAATCACACCTAGTTGCACCTGATTGAACATAACCACTACCCCATCCAATAGATAGATTTGTAAAATTAATATATGTATATGATTGAATTGTTGCAGTAACATTACCAATTGTCTCATTTGTTCCTGTCATTCCAGTAAACATTATCCCAGAATCATATATTGTTAGATTGGTTTCTCTTTGTACAGAAAATAAACCAATCACAGAAACAATAGTTGCCAGAACAACGAATGTTGCGAGCATTTTGTTAGAAATATCAAAAGATTTTTTTTGTTTTCTTTTTTTCTTAGCCATTTTTCCACCTTTTTTTTATTTATTATTCTTTTTCTCCTTCAGGAGGTTCTATTATTGTTAATCCAACTGTTGCTGTTTGTTCAGGCGCAGGGATTATATTTACACCTACTTGTCCTTGTTGAGCAACTGTTTGATATCTTTGCACTCTTACAATTGGTTGTTTATTAAGCACCATCATTGTGCTGAATACAGAAAGCAAGATTGCACAAAATAGAATAATAGCAACTGTTTGTTTAGATATATCCTTTTTCACAATTATCACCTATTTTTTATATATATTATTATTATTATATAATTAATATATAAATGTTTCTTTAATTATTATTATTATTATTTAAATATATCTACTTTCAATATTCTCAAAATAGAATAATAGTTTATCTCTTGTAATAAGTTATAATAAATCTACCTGTATAATTACCTCTTGGAAAACCAGGAGCACTTGCACCTATGTGTATTTCTTTGCCTTCATTAGGTTCTAAATGAATTTCTTTAGGATATTCTAGCCAATTTTTCATTTCTCCTTCAGATCTCATTTTAATAATAATATCATATTCAAATTCATTTTTTAATGCCATAAATCTTCCTGCAGCTCCACCAGGAGTCATCTTGCCAAAATTAAGTCTGTTTGTTTCCATGTTCCAACCAGAAGAATTACTTATTTGTGCAAAAACCTCAAATTCTTCAACCTTAATTATTTTGAATCTTTTGTATAAATGATAAGTTACAAATCCTGTTGCTTTATTAATTCCATCTGTTTTAACTGTTACTATTGTTAATACAGAAGCAATGATCATCACAAATATTGTCAATAGGGCTAGTTTTTTTAATCTCATTTTCTTTGCTTCTTTATCTTATTTCTTTTTATTTTTGAGTTTTAAAGGGATTTTTATAGTAAATAGATATTTTTTGTTTTTTTTATTCTTTTTTTTAATTTTTTTCTTTGGTATTCTCTTTCCTTTTTTAATATTTCTATCTTTGAAAATATTTATTACTAGTATTATGTTTATTACTATCATTATTAGTGTAACTATCACAATAGATGAAATCAATATCAATGATTTTCCTGTTAAACCAAATATGTTGAATGGCATTTCAGCATCTGGTTTTCTTACTACTAATATTTCATCTTTGATTGTTTTAGTCGTGTCTTCAAAATGTAGAATTATTTGAATATCATATTCTCCTAGTTCCCATCCTGTTGTATCAATATAAGATACTATTTCTCTAGAATCCCATGCTCTTAAATCATAATTAGGTGTTTGAATTTCTTTTATTATTTCTCCATCTTTGCTAATTATAATATCTGCAAAAACTTTTTCTATGTTGTTATTCCATAAACTTTCTAATTTAATCTTCATTTCATTTGTTTCATTAATATAAAGTTCTTTTGTAAATTCTGTAATTAATATATCCAATGTTCCTATTTTGAAAATAGTTTCAGTTTCTCTTTCTTTGGAATCATAATAACCAGTAATCTCTGCATTGTATATCCCTGGGTTTAAATCTTCTGTTGATAGATAATGAACAAATTCGTGTGATGAACCTACTGGAATTGCAACTTTCTCACTTTTCAATGTTTTTATTTTTTCATCATCTTTATATATTTTTATTTTTGTATAAGCTTTATTAATGTTGACTTGACCAAAGTTCTTGATTGTTACATCTATCTCAACTTCTTCTCCTTTATTTGCATTGTAAATTTCTGTAAACATTTCTGCATATAGACCTTCATATGGGATATCAATATGAATCCTTCCTTCAACAGCTGTTAAACCTGATACTGATTGACCTTTACTTGTTGCATGTATTGGCTTTTCTTTTACCATTATACTTATTATTTCATGTCCTTGTTTTTCTATGTCTCTTGGGAAATCAAATATTACTTGAAACTTATGTCCTATTCCTGTTGACTCAAGTTTTTTGACTTCAATATATTGTTCTAATAATTCATGAGATCCAATTATAACTTCATAGTTTCCAACACCTGTTACATGATAATTAACAATATATTTATTATTTGGTTGAACTTCCATTTTATGAACAGAAGGTGCAAGGCCAATTGAATAAACAGAATTAGAAAAAAACATGATTAATACAAACACACATATACATATCCACTCTTTTTTCATCTTATTTATTGTTTGTTTATGTATATATAAAGTTTTTCTTTATTTTTGTGTTTTCTATTACCCGCCAAACCCACTTCCCCACCACCCACCCTTTTCTGATAAGGACTGAGTCTGGAGAATTTTATATTTTATTTTCTCTTCTTAATTAATTTTATAGTATAAACAAAGAATACGACTACTGTAATAAACAGAACAATGAATGCAATCACCAATATTGTTGTCATGTCTAATGGCTTTTGTTTGCTGTATTTGTCAAATTCATCTTGGGTCATAATTGAGATTTGGTGCGAACTTTTGTCAATCTTCTCTCCGTGATAAACTATTGCGTCTAATTGATAGTCTCCTGTTTCAATACCTCTTGCATCTAGATAAGAAGTAATTGTTTTTGTTGACCATGGATCAACTTCAAATGAAACTGTTTTTATTGACGTGATTTGTTTTCCACTCTTAAACAAAATAATGTCTGCATAGACATTTTCTAGTTTTTCATTCCATTCATTTTTAAATCCTATTTTTAGTTCATTTATTTTGTTTGTAACAAAAAATTTGTCAATGTAGTCTATCAAAATTTTCGGTTCTCCTATCTTGAATTCTTTTATTATCTCTATAACTTTGTTATCATAGTTGACAGAAGCCATTGCTTTATAATTTCCTTTTTGTATAGATGATTTTGATAATGTAGATTTTAGTTCTTTTTGTTCACCTGAATTTAATGATGTTTTGTCAGAAGATAATTTTGAAATTTCTTTTTCAATGTCAAGAATTGTTACGTCGCTCTTTATTTCATTAATATTTTCTTGACCTTTATTATTTACTAATGTAAAAATGTCGACGTCTTGTTGTAATGGAACTATCTTTAAACTTGCTTCTAGATATTTGTCAGGAGCAGGAGTGTTGACAATGACTTTGTAAATAAGTTTTATGTTTGCAGTTACTTGTGTCCCTGAAATCTTTATGTCTGGGATTGATTCTGTTACAACTATTTCTCCTATTGTTTCTCCTGGTCGAAGCTGAGATGGAAATTTTACTTTGTATGTGAATAATTTCTCACCCTCACTAAATTTTATGTTTTCCTCTTCAAGTTCAATGTATTCTGCTAAATCTCCTTGTGTGTAAATGTGCAAATCTAAATCTTTATTATCATTGTTTATGATTTTAAATGAACCTTGCATTACTTCGTTTGGTTGGAATTCAAAATATTTTTTTGATGGTCTAACTCCCAAGCCAAGAACTAATTGTGTAAGAAGAAGTAATACTATTATGCATATCACTGTTTTTTTTATCATTTTTTTGTTTATAAAAAAAATACGTCGAGGAGGGGACTTTCTCACTAACGTTCGAAGCAGTAACGTCTTCGACGTTAATATTTGAACCCCTAAATCCCGAAGGAAACTAGCTCGCTGCCTGTTTGATAGCAGGCTAGCGCAGTACCAGATTGCACTAAATCGTAGATTTGTGCATAAAACCCACGGTTTTATTGTGCCACCTCGACATGAATTAATAGAATGTGTTGGTGTTTTTAAAGATTTCTGATATATTGAGAAAAATGAGTAGCGGGGAGAGGACTTTCATCCTAAATGGAATTTGAACCTCCGACTTCCTCTGCTTTGAGCTGACTCAAAACATCTGAGGGTTATGAGCCTTCCGTGGTTCTTAGTAAACCTCTCCGGGCACTCCTGATTGAGCACACAAGAGTATTACCTCAAGTATTCTGCCCTATTACGGTATAGAAAGTTATTACTTACTATATCCCCGCTATAAAATTGGCAGAACATAACTAGAAAACTAGTCTTTATTTATAAATATTGGTGAATTTATCACTGGTCACTGGCCATCCGTAAGATATATAAAGTCTAAAATCTGTTAAAAAATAGGGATACGCAAACCAGCTAAATTGTAATTTTCTTAGAAAATAGAAAATCACTTATGCAGGTTAGCTTAACATCCTATTTTTTTCCTCTAAGATTTTCTAATAAGAATGAAGAAAATCTTTGTGAGGTGATAAGCATGGAATTAACTAAGATAAATATAAAAAAATTAGTAGAGGGAAAAAAGACTTATCCTAGTTGGAGTACTAATTCCACTTATTATTTAAAATTTCAAGAACAGAATAATAACATATTAGTTTATTACATAACAAAAAATAATAAAAAAATAAGCAGAATTTTCCCTAAAGAAGTTATTTTAACTTCTAAATTGATTTATGTTTTAGGTCTTCTTAAAGGTGAAGGTTCTACATCATTAGGTAAATCTAATTATAGAAGGTTTACGATAACTAATTCAGATCCTGAGATAATTAATATCATTCTAAATGAATTGGAAAATAGTAATTTGTTTAAGAAATCTAATATTATTAATAAGTCTATACATTTATTGCATTATACAAAATCTGAAAGTGAAGTCACTGATTTTTGGTCTAAAAAAATTAATTTAGATAAAAACAAATTTAAATGTTTTGATGACCAAAGAAAAACTTCTAATTTTGGGGTTTGCCATGTATATATTAGTGATGTTCTTCTTAGAAGAATAGTAGATTTAATTCATGAGTCTTTTTTTCAAGCATAAGGTTTTTTATAACTTGTATCATTCCTGAGAACGTGGTGAATGTGATTTTCCATGTCTTTGAACACTTTGTGCAATGTTCTTGCTAAGTCCCAGTCAAATGCTTTTGTTTCAAAAACTTTGTTGCCGACAGAAGCTCTGACTTTTATTGAGAATTTTCTTTTGCCACCAGTTGCTTTTTGTGTCTTTATGTGAACTGTTAAATGGTCCATGTTTGGCAAAGATCTGTCTATCTTGTCACCATATTCTTGTGTAAGGTTTTTTACTTCTTGTTTTTCTGATCCTGATAATTCACTCAGTCCTGCGTATTGGATTGTTGCCATGTTTATTTAATTTGTGTAGGTAGTATTTATAGGTTTCTGTTGACTTACCATCCACAACCCCTCCACCACCCATTGATTCTGTTGGGCCGTGTTTTTTCTTATCATCTACACAAACATTTTTATACTCTACAATTAATAATAACATTATGACAGTTTTCATCAATGTAAAAAAAGGTGACAAAGCATTTCTCATTGAAAAATTAAAGCTAGGTTTAGATGAAGTCAAGACAAAATACGAGATATTCCGACTTAGAAACAGAGACATTGTTATGGTTTTGTTTAAGTCAGGCAAACTTGTGCTGCAAGGCAAGGATGAGAATGTTATGTATTATTCTAAATTATTGAAATCATCTGGGTTTATTGAACAGAAAAAGATTGAGTTTGTTAAACAAGAAGGTGTTTTTATTGGAAGTGATGAATCTTTGAAAGGGGATACATTTGGTGGAATTGTTGTCGTCGGTATAAGAGCTAATAATATTCAGAGGGAAAACTTAAGATTGCTTGGTGTCATGGATTCTAAAAAAATAAAAGATGCTAAAGTTGGTGGTTATGCTGATGAAATAAGAAAGATTGTCAAAGTTTCTGTGAAGAATCTTCCACCAAATAAGTATAATGCATATAGATTTGGTTTAACAAAATTGATGAATAGGTTGCATCGCGAAGTTTATTCTGATCTGAAAAAAGGTTCAAGTTCGGCGGAACTAAAATGGGTTGTTGATAAATATCCTGGTTGTACAGTTGGTGATATTGCTGTTACAAAAGCTGAATCAAAATATGTTGAAGTTGCAGCTGCGTCTATAGTTGCGCGTGACTTTGCATTGCAACAATTAGCAAAGTTAAGTGCTAAGTTAGGTATAACTGTTCCAAAAGGTTCATCTCATGTCAAAGATGCATTAGAGTTTTTGAAAAAATCAAAAAGAGATCCTAAGCAGTTTGTTAAGATGAATTTTGGGAATGTTAGGAAGGTGTTTGGTTAATTTATTCTTCTTCAGTTAATTTTCTAAAGTCTAAATAATTTCTACTATTCCAGAGATGTATTCCATGGTTGAGCATTTCCCAAGTTATTTGAGAATCAACTAATTCTGATTTTAGATATCCTTTATATTCATACATGAGTGCATTATTTTTAGATGCTAAGTTATCAAATATCTCATGATTCATTTTGGATATTTGATTTATGATATCTTTAACTTCAAAATCACGAAATTTAAAACCATTTGTTAAATGCATGTATGCTGGTTCACAACGTGTTCTAAATTCTCTTTGATCTATTTCTGTTCGCCACTTAATTTCGGGGCCTGTAGGATATTGATATCTTATACTGCCAAAATAAAATAGATTGTAGTCAATACTAATACTCTCTTTGTAATATCTTATTAACATCTGTCTATTATCCATACTAATGGCAACATGGTGATTTACTTCAAAAGTATGATGTGGAGCAAAAAACATTCTGCCACCGTTAACATTAAATCTTTCATCAAGATATCTTTCAAGATTTGAAGAATATTCTCTTGATGGCACATCTGCTATTATTTGTAATGGAATAATCTTTGGTTCTTTTAAGAATATAAATCTTCCAACATTTTCAGGGCGTTGCATTTCAGGATTTATTTTTAGTTTACTAGATTTATAAATTAACTTTGTTACTTCTTTATAATGTTTTATACAAGAAAAACTAGTTTCTTCAGTAAATTTGTATACTCTGTGGGGTATAATGACTAAATTTGGTTTCTCCCCACAAACTTTACAAGGTTCTCTTCTCCCTCCAAAATGAAGTAGTCCATCATCTTTCCCTTTTACTACTTTAAATTTTCTCTCTCTAATCTTTTTATTTACCATTCAAGAATAGACCCAAACACTTATATATAACAACTTACTACAACTTGTTGTGGTTGTATGATCAGTAGAACACTTAGCAGACTAGGTTTAAATGAATATGAAATAAGAGTTTATCTAGAATTAATTAAATCAGGAACTATTGGCGCTGTTAAACTTAGCAAGAGATCTGATGTTCCATTCGGAAGAATATATGATGTTCTTTACCAGCTGGAATCTAAAGGTTTTGTTAAGGTGATATTAGCTAAACCAAAGAAATTCGCACCTATTGAACCTAATATAGCAATTGAATCTGCTTTAAAGAAATTAAAAGAAAATTATGAAGATGTGGAAAAAGAAGCTTTGAAAGATAAAAAACAATTAGAATTACAATATTCTGCTCATGAAGAGAAGAAGCCTAATGTATGGATAATAAGTGGAAAGAAAAATATTAGAGAAGTCAGAAGAAGATTATTATCAAAAGTAAAAAAGGAGTTTAATGCCATTGTTAGCAAAGGAATTAGCACAGGTTATGACCCTGTTATAGAAAGAATAGCAAGAGAATCTAATAAAAGAGGTGTAAAAAGAAAGTTCATAGAAGGCAAAGGTACAGACAAAAGAAAGATAAAAAGTAAAATCAAAGGCGGAGCTTTGGTAAAAAGAAGTAATAATAAAGGATTTACATTGACTGTTGTTGATAATGATTCTGTTGGCATTGAACTAAAGGACAGGATGCTAGGCAGAATAACTGTTATGATCGAGAACAAAGGCTTTGCAAAAGCTATGAATGAATATTTTGATTATAAATGGAGGAAGAGTAGGAAAATTAGATAATTAAGTACCAAAATATATATAAATAGATCATTAATCTATATATATAAATAAGGTGTATGGCCCACCAAACCCACTTCCCCGCCACCCGCCCGTGGCTTCTAAGGGGTAATATGAGGATGGCTAAATTTAATAAAAACAAAGGTGAACTAAACTAATGATCAAAATAAACAAAATGTCAATGCTTGGATTTAAGAGTTTTGCTAGGCATACAGAGTTCTTGTTTGGTGATGATTTTAATTGTATATTAGGGCCTAATGGTTCTGGAAAATCAAATGTTTTAGATGCTTTGTGTTTTGTTTTAGGTAGGGGCTCAGCAAAGTCGATGAGGGCCGAAAAATCAGCTAATCTTATTTATAATGGTGGCAAAGCTAAGAAGCCTTCTAAGTTTGGTGAAGTTTGTATACATTTTGATAATTCTAAAAAAATTTTTCCTACAGAAGCAGACGAATTAAAAATATCTCGAAGAGTTAGACAAAATGGACAGAGCATCTATAGAATCAATGATAAGAAAGTTACAAGGCAACAAATACTTGAATTGTTAAGTTATGGGGATGTTGATCCAGATGGTTTTAACATTGTTTTACAAGGAGACATTGTTAAGTTTGTTGAAATGCATCCTGTCGAAAGAAGAAAGATAGTTGATGATATTTCTGGTTTAGGTGTTTATGAGGAAAGAAAAGAAAAAGCATTAAGAGAATTAACAAAAGTTGACGAAAAGTTAAATGAAGCAGAAATCATTCTTACAGAAAGAAAAACTTATTTAAGAGGATTGAAAAAAGAAAGGGACCATGCATTTAAATTTAAAACAATGAGGGATCAGCTTTCAATGAATAAAGCGTCTTTATTAAACATACAAATCAAAAAGAAGTCAAAAGAAAAAAACAAATTAGGATCTAATTATAATAAAAATAAGAGTAAATTAGATGAGATCAATAAGCAAGTAAACAATCTAAAAAAGAATATTTCTGAAAAAAAGAGTTCTGTTGATAAGATTTCTAAAGAAATAGAAGAAAAAGGTGAAACAGAGCAAGTTAAGCTGCATAAAGAAATAGAAGGTCTTAAAGTTAAATTAGCAACTGATAGAACTAGGTTTGATAATATAGATGTTGAGATTGATAAAGTCAAGAAAAGAAAAAAGAAATTAAAAGAGGATCATAAAGAACAAGGAGAAAAAGTAGAGGGTTTTGAAAAAGAGAAACATGCATTGTTAAAAGAAAAGAATAACAAAGAAAAACAATTAAAAAAGATTGATGAAGAGATAAAAAAATTCAGAAAAAAATACCACATGGACAATGTTTCGGAGATTGAAAAAGAGATAGACGAGCTAGATAAGTTTGCAGAAGATAAAGAAAAATTAATCCAAGAGGCAAGACAAAAGCAACAAGATTTGTTAAGACAAAAAGATCAAATAGAGTTTCAGCTTCAAACAATTGATCAACAATTAGGAAAAGTTAAAAAAATAGAAAAACAGCACGAAGCTCAAGTTAAAGAATTAAGAAATAGAAAACAATTATTCAAAAAGACAACACTAGAATTAAACAAGTGTTTAACAGAAGATTCTAAAATTGCTGCCCAGCTTGGTGACGCACGACGTCGTTATCAACAGCAAAATGAGCAACTTGCTAAATTAGAATTAAAAAATGTAAGTGTTAAAGAAAATGTTTCTGCAGGCATAGCTGTTCAAAAAATATTAGAACAAAAAGATAAAATAAGAGGTATATATGGTACTGTTTCACAACTAGGAAATGTGCAGAGCAAGTATTCTTTAGCTTTAAAAACAGCGGCAGGCCACAAAATAAAAAACATTGTTGTTGAAAATGATGCTGTTGCTGAAAAATGCATTAAATTTCTTAAACAAAAAAGATTAGGCGTTGCAACATTCCTACCTTTGAATAAAATAAATCCTTCTAAACAAAACCCCAATGTTAAAGGTCTGTTAAATAAACCAGGTGTTCATGGTTTAGCAGTTGACTTAGTTACTTATGATTCAAAATATAAAAAAATTTTTGATTACTTGTTTTCTGATGTTTTAGTTGTTGATGATGTTGGTGTTGCAAGGAAATTAGGCATAGGCAAGGCTAGAATGGTTTCTCTTGATGGCGACATTGCTGAAAAAAGCGGCGCAATGAGAGGGGGTTTTGTTCATAAAAAAGCCAAAGGTTTAGGATTTTCAGAACAAGAACTTACAAAAGAATTAGATGTTTTGAATAAATCTGTTGCAAAACTAAGCAATTTTATGATCTCGTTAGAAAGAAAAAGAAATGAGAATGAGCAAGAAATCGACAGATTAAGAAAATTAAAAGCAGAATATGAAGGAGAAATAATTAAGTTTGAAAAAAGTTTGCATTTAGAAGCAGGAGATCTTGTTGTTAGCAAAGATAGAAAAAAAGAATTAAAAGATGATTTAAAAGGTGTTGATTCTAATCTTACAAAAATCAATATGGAGATTTCTTCTTTAAACAGAGAACTTGCTCAGAATAAAATAAAAAGACAACAACTTCGAGGAAAAATATCCCAGCTTAGAAATCCTAGGCTAATTGCAGAATTAAATGCTTTTGAAGAAAAAAATAAAGAAGTTAGTGAAAGATTGATTCAAATACAAGGAGAAATAAATAATTTTGATGCTCAGATCAATCTGGTTGCACCTGAACGTGAAAAGATAACTGATATTCTTAAACAATATGGTAAAGAAGTTAATAAATTCAAGCTTGAGATGGAGTCTCTTAAAGCAAAGATAAAGAATTCTGAAAAATCTTTGAAAAAGAGAGAAGAAATGGCTAAAGAGTTCTATAAAAAGTATAAAGAATTGTTTAATGAAAGAAGTAAGCTGATTGATTCAATAAATAAATCAGAAAACAAGATAGACGTGTTAAGAGAATTGTCAAGAAAAACAGAAATAGACATGAACACTAGTTCTCTTGAAAATGCAAGAGTAAAAGCAGAATTAGCTGGTTTGTTGCAAGAATTTAAACAGTATGAGGGTGTTGAAATCAATGAAAAGAAAACAGAGCAAGAGTTCAAGTCAGAAATAAACAGGTTTGAAAGAATGGCTGCTAATATGGGAGCTGTTAATATGAAGGCTCTTGAAGTTTATGATAAGGTTGAAACAGAATATAATAATCTTATACAGAAAAAAGATAAACTTGGCGAAGAAAAAGGACATGTTCTAGAAATGATTGAAGAAATAGAAGGTAAGAAAACTGATCTGTTTATGAAAACATTTGAAGTTGTTAATAATAAGTTTAAAGAAATTTTCTTAGCTTTATCTAAAAAAGGGGAAGCATTCTTATCATTAGAAAATCCTACAAAACCATTTGAAGCAGGTCTTAGCATAAAGGTAAGGTTGTCTGGGCAAAAGTTCTTAGATATTAGAAGTTTGAGTGGTGGTGAAAAAACAATGACTGCTTTGGCATTTATATTTGCTATTCAAGAACATAAACCTCATTCGTTTTACATATTAGATGAAGTTGATGCTGCTCTAGACAAACACAATTCTGAAAAACTTGCTAAATTAGTTAGAAAATATTGTTCCAGTGCACAATATATTATTATATCGCATAATGATGCTTTGATTTCTGAAGCTGATAATTTGTATGGTGTGAGTATGAATGAGCATGGAATGACTAAGGTAACTAGTTTGAAGTTGTAGAAAATGACTAAAAAATTACACGTAGGCGGACAAGCAGTAATAGAAGGAGTTATGATGAAGTCTGATAATTATTATTCTGTTAGTGTTTGGAAAGATGGGAAGATAAAAAATAAAAGTAAAAAAATAAGAAAGTTTAGATATAAGATTTGTTACTGGCCTTTTGTAAGAGGTATTTTTCAATTATTCAACATCTTGGCAATTGGCATTTCTTCATTAATCTGGAGTGCAAATCAACAAACAGACGAATATGAAGAATTTACATTCAAAGAACTTTTTTTCCTCTTATTTACATCTGCGTTCTTTGGAATATTGTTTTTTATTGTGTTACCTTTATATTTAACTAAATTAGTAAATCCTTCTAATCAGATTTTGTTTAATATAATAGATGGTGTGTTTAGAATTTTAGTGTTTGCTATTTATTTTATTATTATAACTTTTATGAAGGACATTAAAACATTGTTTGAGTATCATGGTGCAGAACACAAAGCTGCTAATTGTTATGAAGATGGTAAACAATTAACTATTAAGAATTGTAAAAAATATTCAACAGAACATCCTAGGTGCGGAACTTCTTTTATATTGATTGTTTTGGTTATTAGTATTGTTATTTTTTCTTTTATAACAAGTCAATCATGGTTAATAAGATTATTAGCAAGAATAGTGTTAATTCCTTTTATAGCAGGAATATCATATGAAATACTTAAGTTAAGTGCTAGGTTTCATGATAACTGGCTTTTTAAAATTATTATTGTGCCAGGTATGTGGTTGCAAAAGCTTACAACAAGAAAACCAAGTGAAAAACAAATAAAAGTTGCAATACATTCTATTAAGAAAATTATTGATTTAGAAAAAAGTTGAATATTATCTTTTTCTTTTTTTAGACTTTTTTTTAATTACTTTTTTCTTAGTTTTACCTTTTTTAAAAACAGGACAAGACCTAAACCTAACCATCTTCATAAGATAAGATTTTCTACAAGAATTCTTTGTAATACTACAATCCCCTTTTTTTAGTTTTGTGCATACCATATTCAGTCTGGACACGGTAAAAAAGGTTCAGCAAATGTAAAATGAAACGATCATAACTCCCCAGATATTTGCTGATTATTAAACGCTTTTTTGATCCTCAAGTTTGGAAAAACTTAACAGATGTTGAGTTTCATATGATGAGATATAGTCCAGTCATCATATTAATTGCCGTACACCTGACAGAGGTAACCTGAAAATACCTATTTCCTAGGCAACCGAATAGTCTCTTTAATGGTATTTTCTTTGTTATGTTGTTTGTTTATTTAAATCTTTATTACTTTCTTCAAGTAGTGATTAACACTTTGTTTTTTCATTGATTTTTCCAATAAATTTATATATTTGTACTCATATATATATAATAATAACAAAGTGGGGGTTGAGTAAATATGACTGATTTAGTAGCGTGTTTATCTGTTGGAAAAGGTTCATGGGGACATGTTGGAAGATTAATTAATAGTCAAGAATGGAGTAAGATTGTTCTGATTACAAATGATTTTGGTGCAAAGAATTTTAAATCAGAAAAATCAGCGGAATTAGTAACTTTAGATATAAATTTGCCTTTGAAACAAATGATTGAAAAGATTCAAACAGAATTAAAAGGTAAGTTAGATGGAACAGAGGTTGCAGTTAATCTAGCGTCTGGAACAGGCAAAGAACACATGGCATTGTTGTCAGCGATTATGAAGCTTGGTTTAGGTTTTAGATTAGTTGCTTTGACAATGGATGGAGTTACTGAGCTTTAATAATATAATCTATAATAGTAAGCTTTATAAAACAATTTCTTTTTTCTTTTTCTAGTCACGGGCCTGTGGCTTAGACTGGTTAGAGCACCCGACTGATATCAAGTTTTAACTTGAAGGAAATCGGGCGGTCCCGAGTTCAAAATTAATATTAGAATTAATGAAAGTCTCGGCAGGCCCATTTTTTTTACTCATGTGATATTCATATGGGGGCATAGTATAATCTGGCTAGAAGATCGGTGTTTAAACACAATCTGGTCTTAATAGTTGGCTCCAGTAATGGAGCGATGAGCAGAAATGCAATGATTAACTATTGGTCTGTCGCTTCTGATGAAGAGACCAACGGATCTGGGTTCAAATAAACTCACTGGCGTTCGATACTTTCAACGCTAGGAGCATTGAAAGTCCCAGTGCCCCCATTTTATTCTTAGAATCTTAATTAGAAGTATAAAATCAATACATAAAAAAATTAGAAAAAAAAAGAAAAGACTTATGCTTTTCCTAGAATCCTACATACTTTTGTTCCACACTTAGGACATACACCTTTAAGTGCTTTCATACCATTCTTGAAAACAACCTCTTTTCCATCTTTAATTTCAACTTGTTTTTTGCATTTCATGCATCTTCCTTCTGCCATAATATCTTCCTCCTTTGTTATGATAATTAAGCCATATACTAATTATATATGAGTTATATATAAAAAAAAGACATTTACTATATAAATGTTTGTGTAATTACTATATAAAATCTTGCAAAAAGCCCGCCAAAACCATCCCCCAGCCACCCACCCTTGGCTAGGTAAGGAAATTAATTTCTTGGATGGTGTTCTGATAATTTATATATGAAATAGAGAAAAAATAAGAATTTAAAACTTAATCATTCTCAACCCTAGGCGCAAGTATAAAGTTCATCATCAGCTTATCAATAACCTTATACTCAAGCTTTAATGGATAGTCTTTGCTAAAGTTAATTATAACTTCATCACTAAGCTTAGAAGCAGGTATCATCTTTTTCAGGTATTCTATTGAATATTTTGCTTTTATTTTGTCAGATGATGTTGTGCTTATGTTTGTTGAATCTGATTTCTTTATCTCGATGTTTGCTTTTGATAAGTCTCCTTCTGCATTTACAACAAATTTCTCAGCTTCTGCTATCAATGAAACAGATTCTGCAATAATATCAGCATCTTCAATAGCTTCGTTAAATATGGTTGAGTTTGTTCTTATCTGTGTGTTAAAACTTAAGTCTGGAATTTTTTGTTCTCTTTCATCTAATTCAATTATAGGCAAGCTGAATGTTCTTCTTGTATCACTTTTTAATGTTATTTTTAGCTTGTTTTCATCGAGTTCTAATGTTAACATATCATTTGGTTTGATTCTTCTTAATATCTGCTTAAAATTGTTTAAGTTAATTGCTAATTCTATTTCATTCTTAACATCGTATTCTGTAAAACAACTAGACAATAGTTTGAATATGACCATTGCAACATTTGCAGGGTCCATTGCAACTAGTTCAATTGCTTCTGGTTTTATTTTAAAAGTAGCTTCATTAACTAAGCCTGATATAATTGTTATGCTATCCTTAAGGTATTTTGGTTCTGCTAGAGTTAGTCTCATTTAATCATCCCCCTTTGGTCTTTTATATATATTGATAGATTTTAGATTAAATTAGGTATTTATATTCTTTTCTATAGTAGCATATATAGATATAAGTAGGAGTGTGGGGAAGGGGACTTCCTCACTGTTGATAAAAGCATTCTGCTTCTATCAACAATATTTGAACCCCTGTAGGCACTAAGCCAATAGATTTTGAGTTTGGATTTTTTAGCATTTAGATGCCAAAAAACTATCCCGTTTGGCCGCTCCGGCATCCCCACATAATTAGCATCAAAGTCTAAGATTATATAAAAATGTATTGGAAAATTAAGAATAAATAAAATATAAAAAGATTACCTGATCTTACTTAATTTCATTTCTATTGAATTTAATTCTGCTTCTAATTCATCAAGTTCTGTTCTTTGTACTTTCTTTGGCTTTGCTACTTTTTTCTCTTTCTTTTTTGATTTTGCCTTTTTCTTTTTTATTACTGCTGCTCTTAATCCTGTTTCAGGAAGTATTTTCTTTAATTTAGCATTCAAATTTTTGATCTTTCTCATATCTTTTTGCAGTATTTCTACTTTTCCATTTATGTCTTTTCTTAGCCTTGAAAAATTCTCATACATTTGAAGAACTTGGACAAATTCTCTTGTTGATTCTAAAATATTTCTTCTAACATCTATGGATTTATTTATTCCAACATAGAATAATTTTTTTTTCTTTTTCTTAGTCTGTTTTTGTTTTTTCCTTGGCATTTGTTCCACCGTTATAGTGCTTCAGGTTCGAACATAACTTTATCAATAAAATCTATTTTTCTTTCAACTTCTTCTATACTTGTTTGCCAAATTTCTAGTTCAGCATCTTCTTCATTTTTTAGTCTGTTAATGTCCTCTAATGTTTGTTTAGCATCTTTTATTTTATTTTTAATTAAATTGATAAGTTCTAGGGCTTCATTATATTCTTCTATCTTTACATAAACTGGCATTTGTTCATAACTTTGCATTATTTTTCACCTCAATATTATTTGTCTTTAAATAATAATTTGTCGATATAAATAAATTTTCTTTGAACGCTCATGATGTTTGATTTAAAATTTGTGAATTTGCTTTCTTTTGCTTTTTCTAAGTCATGCATTTTTGATAACGATGTTGTTGCTTGTCTCATTTCAGTGTTTATTATTGAAATATCAGAAAGCATTTGTTTGAAAATGTTTGCTTCAACATAAACTGGTTTAGCTACTTTTAGATGTTCTAGTTCTTCTTTTTCTATTGCAATTGATTCTTGTTCAAATTTCTTTGCTCTTGATAAAAATGCCATTGGTTTTTTTAGTTTAGTCATTACTCTTTTTTCTTTTTCTGGTTCAATTTCAATTGCTTTTCCTACGCCTATTTCTTTTATATTTGTTTTTTTAATAGGTCTTTTAATTTCTACTGGTTTTTTTCGCATTACTTTAATATCAGGAATATCTATATCACTTGAAAATGCTTTTTTTCCTTTTTCAGATGGAAGAGAAGGAAGATCTGGAAGATCATCACCAAGTTCTGGTAAACTCGGTGCTTTTGGAAGATTAGCAAGTTCTTTAGATTTCTTTTTTTTAAATACATTAAATAGTCCCATTATTTTCACCTTGAATTTAAGTATTAAAACCCCTTATAACATCTTAATTGAAAACCTTATTAAAACTTTTCTAACCATTTATAAGTGGTAATGAACATTTATAATATATATTTGTTTTATTGTTTTTTATGGCAAAAACAGCTCTTTTCTACAGAAAAATGGAGAATAATGAAGTTAAGTGTGTTTTGTGTCCTAATAATTGTTTGATAAAATCTGGATCTATAGGCGGGTGTAAAGTTAGAAAAAATGAAGATGGAAAACTAGTTTCATTAGTTTATGCAAAACCTTGTGCAGTACATGTTGATCCAATTGAAAAAAAACCTTTGTTCCATCTACTTCCTGGTTCTAATTCTTTTTCAATCGGTACTGTTGGTTGTAATCTGCATTGTGAACATTGTCAAAATCATGAAATTTCTCAAAGTGATGAAATTATTGGTGATAAGTTAGAACCAAAAGAAGTTGTGAATCAAGCTGTTGAGCGCGGTTGTAAAAGCATTGCATACACTTATACAGAGCCAACTGTTTTTTATGAATATGTTCTTGATATTGCTAAGCTTGCTAAAAGAAAGGGTTTGAAAAATATAATGGTGACAAATGGATATATTAATCAAGAACCTCTTAAGAAATTGTATCGTTATATTGATGCTGCAAATATTGATTTTAAATCTTATGATAATAATTTTTATATGAAATATTGTAGAGGTAGACTTGATCCTGTTCTTGATTCAATTAAAACTATTCATAAGCTTGGTGTTTGGATTGAGTTAACGAATTTGATAATTCCTAAGCTTAATGATCATATGGGTTTGATTACTAAGATGGTTGATTGGATTAATGATAATCTGAATGCTGATGTGCCTTTGCATATTTCTAGATTCTTTCCACATTATAAAATGAATACTGTTCCACCTACTAATGAAAGAACCTTGATAAAAGCTTATGAAATTGCTAAGAAAAAATTAAATAATGTTTATGTTGGTAATCTTATGACTGATAAAGGTGAAAATACTTATTGTTCTAAGTGTGGTAATCTTTTGATTGAAAGAAAAGCTTTTACCATTCTTAAAAATAAATTGATCAAAGGTAAATGTTATAGTTGTGGTGAAAAAATTATGGGTGTTTGGGAGTAGTTTGTTCAAATTTTCTTTTTAAAATCATATTTTCGAAAGATTTACGAAGAAATAGTGATAAATCATTTAAAGGTTTTTAAGATTTTTAGTTCTATGAAAAACGAAAACAAAAAAACAGAAGATCCTTTAAGAAAAGGTAAAAAAGAATCATTAAGAGATCATTACGATTAAACAATCAAATGACAAAAATAGAACGTGTTTCTTTTGAAGTCACTGGTAAGTGCAACTTAAGATGCATTTATTGCTGTAGAGGTTATCTTAATTTGCCTGAAAAGATTTCTAATGAGTTGTCTACAGAAGACATAATTAAAACAATAAGAGAAGCCAAGAAAGAAGGTTGCAAAAGTTTTCTATTTACTGGAGGAGAAGCTTTTGTAAAAAAAGATTTTGACAGTATTTTAAAAGAATGTGAAGGTTATTTTGTTGAAATATATTCTAATGGTACTCTGATCACTGTTCCTGAAAATTTAGAACTAATAGGTAAATATGTTTCAAGGTTGACTGTTACTTTAGATGGAACAAAATCTCATAATGAATATAGAATTGGAAGTGATTACTTAGATATATTGAATAATATAAAGGAATTAAAAGCAAAACATAATAATGTTACAATAAAAATAAACACTTTAGTTCATGATAAATCTGTAAATGAATTATTGGATTTATATGAGTTATTAAAAAACTTAAAAGTCGATGAGTGGCACATTGATTTTCCACAACTTAGAGGCCGGTTGGTTGAATTTGAAACTAAGTTTTCTGCAGATTATATTGAAATAGGATCTCAAATAAAAGAAGTTTTGAAAAGGTTTTATGAAGATGAATGTCCATTTTATTTAAAAATATACAAAGTTTTTAGTTCAAAGATGACTAAAGAAAATATGTTTAAACCTAATTTAGAAGAAAACCCTTGCGCATATAAGACTGATTATTCAATGTTTATCAATGCAGAAGGAAAGTATATTGTCTGTCCATCTATTCCTTGCCAAGACATAACTATTGCAATGATAAAAAATGATTCGTTTTTAAAAGCAGTAGAAAATAAAAATAAACTAGATTTCCAAAAAATGTCTTTTAATGATCTAAAAGAATGCAAAAGTTGCAAATATTTTAATCTCTGTTTAGGTGGTTGTAGAGGTGAAGCAAAGATCTTGAGCAATTCTTTTTTTAAACCTGATTTAAATTCTTGCGCTTTAATGGATGTGGCTGAGAAAGTAATTTATCCTTCTTTGCCTGAAAATATTTCTAAAATCTATTTAGAGCAGATAGATGTGAGTAAGAGTGGTCCTAAGATAATTCTAAAGAATCTTGACATGATGAAAAGTGATATACAAAAGAAATATGTTGGTTCTTAAGGCGTTCTAAACACAAGTTTTTTATAATAATATTACTTTTCCATGTGGTGAGGTGAACTAATATGGATGTTGAAACAAAATTAAAACTTATTAAAGAAGTTGGTGAGGAAATTCTAACCGAAAAAGAATTAAAACAATTATTAGAAACTAAGTCTCACCCAATTGCTTATGATGGATTTGAACCTTCAGGTCATTTGCATATTGCTCAAGGAATTCTTAGAACTATTAATGTTAATAAAATGTTGAAAGCTGGTGTTAAGTTCAAGATGTGGGTTGCTGACTGGTTTGGTTGGATGAATAATAAGATGGGCGGGGACTTAGAAAAGTTAAGAACAGTTGGAAAGTACCAGATAGAAGTTTGGAAAGCTTGTGGTATGGATATTAATAAGATTGAATTTTTATGGGCAAAAGATGTAATGGCTGATGATGAGTATTGGAAAAAGGTTGTTAATATTGCAAGAGCAAATACTGTTACTAGAATTAAAAGATGTTCTCAAATTATGGGTAGAAAAGAAGGAGAAACTCTTTCTGCTGCACAAATATTTTATCCTTGTATGCAGTGTGCTGACATATTTCATCTAAAAGCTGATATTACTCAGTTGGGCATGGATCAGCGTAAGGTTAATGTTTTGGCTCGTGAAGTTGGACCTAAATTGGGTTTTTGGAAGCCAGTTGTTGTAAGTCATCATATGGTAATGGGTTTAGGTAAACCTCCTGCAACAAATTTAACAGGAGCAGATAAAGGAATAGAAATGAAGATGTCAAAATCAAAACCTGATACTGCAATATTTATGACTGATTCTGAAAAAGAAATTAAAAGGAAGATTAACAAAGCATATTGTCCTGAAAAGATTGTTGATGAAAATCCTATTATGGAATATTGTAAGTATATGATCTTTGAAAAGTTTCCTGTGTTAGAAGTAAAGAGGCCTGAGAAGTTTGGTGGAGATCTTTCAATCGAAAGTTATAATCGGCTGGTAAAAGTTTATTCAAAAGGTGATTTACACCCTATGGATTTAAAGCAATCAGTTTCTGGTTATATTAATGAACTCATTGCTCCTGTTAGAAAACATTTTGAAAAGAATGCAAAAGCTAAGAAGTTGTTAGAGCAAGTTAATAGTTTTCAAGTGACTAGATGATCATTTTTCCAAAACATACATGAACTGTTGTCCTGTTCTTTGTTTGTTATAGGGCAGGATCTTTTTCTTTTTTATTTTGAATTTACTGTTTTTTATTAGTTGTTCATTCTCTTTTTTTGATACTAAATATTCGTCAAATATTGGCGGAGTCCTTCCTTGGAATAATCTTTGTAATGATTTCCATAGAAGATGAGGCAATCCTAAGTGGTATTTGTCGATTATTATCAGTTTTCCTTTTGGTTTTAGGATTCTGTATACTTCTTTTAATGTTCCTGCTTTGTCTTTGATATGGTGTAAACTGAATCTTATGATTGCATAATCAAAATAATTTGATTTTAATTTTGTATTGTTTGCTGGTGCTAATTTTGTTTTTATCTTTTTGTTGGTTTTGAATTTTTGTTTGCAAATTCTTATCATGTCTTTTGATAAGTCTATTCCTATTATTTGTTTTGCTTTTTTTTCAACCAATTTCATTACTAAGCCAGTTCCACAGCATAGATCGCAGATTTTATTATTTTTGCCTTTAATATTGCTTAGAATAAAATTATTCTGTTTTCTAAACCTTATATTAGATAATCTTTTATCATAATCTTCTGCTTTTTTTAGTTTGATTACTCCTTTTGTCATTTTATAGTTCAACAAACTCTGTCTTAATCTGCTTTAAAGAAGTCATTGAAACACTCTTCCTAAATTTGTGTTTTTTAATAATGTGTTTCATGAATTCATAATATTCATCAATGTCTTTGTTTCTGAGTTTCATGATGATTTCATAGTCGCCTGTGCAAATGTCAACACTTTCTACTCTTGAATCTTTTGCTAATTGTTTTGCAATTGTTTCTGGATCTCCATATGTTGCTTCTGATAAGTTGATCATCACATATGTGCAATGTCCTTGGTCTATTTTTTTATAGTCAAAGACTGCTTTGTATGCTTTTATTGCTCCTTGTTTTTCTAGTTTTTTTATATTGTAGTGTATTGTTGTTGATGGTTGTTTTAGTTTTTTAGCAATTCTAGCTATTTGCGGTGTACAAAATCCTTTTTTAAAAAGTTCTATTAGTTTAGGGGTTATATTCTTCATATATTTTTGTATAATCTTCAATTATTTATATATTTTTTGGTTTATATTGGGATATTATTCAATTAAGTATATAAGGATGGATTGTGTACTATAATGTATGATACAAAAACAAGCAAAAAAACTTGTAATGATCTTAGGTCTTGCAGGGCTTAATGGTCATGTGGCATTAGCAGCTTTAGCTGGATTGTTTAGATGGGAGAATGCTTTTTCATTAGCAATCTTGTTTATGGCTGGACCTGCTGCAATACTTACAGCTGTTTTGTTTGAAGGAACAATCAGGCAAAGAATGTTAGCTGCATTGTTAGCTGGAATCATATCAACAATCATTGTTGTGTTGGCAGCTGGTGTTGGGCCAGAGTTGTTGAAGTTTGTAAACCTAAATGTGTTAAAGATTATAGGTGGAATCGCAATCTCATTGATTGGTTTGCTGATAATTGGTGTGAAGATTCCTGAAAAAATTCCAATGATTGTCATGGCAATTGGTTTTGTATTAGCATTTTTGCTAAGGTAATGGGAACATTTATATAGACTTATTTTTTTTCTTTTTTTATGTATAAAAAGATTGATAGATTATTAAAGAATGTAAGTGGAATAAAGTATTGGGATTTTAGAGAACAAACTATTTCTAGTATCAATGTTCGTGCCTGGAATAATGAGATTAACAATCTTATAGATGGTGAAAAGTCAGGAATGTGTTTTAGAATATTGCTTGGCAATGGCTGGGGTTTTGCATATTCTTATAAAAATGATATAAAACAAATTGTTGATAAAGCTGTTAAGATTGCAAAGTTAATGAACAAGAATTCGAAAGACAAAAAAAATGTTTATATTGGCAAAACTATAAAAGATAATAAAAAAAGCAAGTGGAAGATAAATCCTAAAGACATTTCTATAGAAGAAAAAAAGAATTTGGTTCTAAAATATAGTAAACTAGGTGAAAAAAAAATTGTTTCAAAACAAACTGTTTATTCTGATTATAATAAAAAATCTTTTTTAACTAATTCTGTTGGTTCTGAGATTAAGCAAGAACAAGTTTTTTGTTTTGTTGGTATTATATCAACTGCTAAAGATAAATTTATTGAAAATTATATCTCAAAAGACGGTGCACAGTGTGGTTATGAAATAACATCTCAATTACCTCGATTAAATAAAGAAGCCCACAAGAATGTAATAGAATTGTTGAAAGCAAAATTACCTAAGGGCGGTGTTTCAAATATTGTTGCTGATGGTTGTTTAGCAGAAGTATTTATTCATGAAGCACTGGGTCATGCAAGTGAAGCAGATCATTTGATGGAAGGTGCATCTTGCTTGACAGGGTTAGGCGGAAAAAAGATTGCAAAAGATTTTGTAAATGTTTATGATGATTCTAGAGGAAAAAATTCTTCTTGGGGTGGTTATTTTTATGATGATGAAGGCATAAGATCACAGAAAACAGCAATTGTAAAGAATGGTATTCTTAATTCATATCTTCATTCAAGAGAAACAGCAGCTTTTCTGAAAACCAAACCAACAGGTAATGGTCGTGCACAAGATGTTAGTCATAAACAACAAGTAAGAATGTCTAATACTTATATTGAAAAACAAGATCATAGTTTCGAAGAATTATTAAAAGAATTAAAAAATGGATTTTATTTAATGGGTAGTAAAGGAGGACAAGTAAGTCCTGCAAAGGGAAGTTTCCATTTCTCGTGTGTACAAGGGTTTGTTGTTAAGAATGGAGAATTAAAGCAGAGGTTAAGGAATGTTGCTTTGAGTGGTAAAACATTGCAAACTTTGAAAAATATTTGTGCTGTTGGAAATAAATATAGTAAGGCTTGGCCTGGTCAATGTGGTAAAGATGGACAATGGGCTTTTGTTGCTGGAAAATGTCCTGCTCTCTTGATAAAGAATGCTGTTGTTGGTGGTATCAAATGAACAAAGACAGTGTTAAGGATCAAGCATTGAAATTATTAAAATATGGTGAGAAAAAAGCAGACCATGTTTTAGTTAATATTGATAAAAATATTAGTGAAGAACTTGAAATAATAAGAAATAATATAAATGGTTTTGATTCTTATGAATATGGACATTTTGTAGTTAATGTTTGGAAAAATGGCAAAAAAGGAGTTAGTTATGGTAACAGATTTTCATTAAAACTTGTAGACAAAGCATTAAAGATTGCAAAAGCAAATAAAAAATTAGATTATTTCTATGGTCTACCTTCTCGGCAGAAGGTTGTTTATCCTGATATTTTTGATAAAAGAATTCTTGATTTAGGGGAGAATAAATTTATTTCAATGGCAAATCAGTTAATTGATGGAATCATAACAAAAGAAATTGTTTTATCAAAAGCCACTATTGCTAGACAGCACGGTTTTAGTTATACTCTTAATTCTAATAATGTGAAAGTTGGTGAAGAGTCTACTTTGTTTTCATTGAGTGCGTCTGCGACAGGCAATAGTAATGGTAAAGTTTCTAGTTGTTGGGGTTATAAAAATGAACCTTATTTATTTAAATTTAATGATGTCATTAAACAAGTTAAACAAGAATGTCTGGATTTTTTAAGGGCAAAAAGACTTTCCACTGATATAAAAAATGTCATTCTTAAACCAGAACCTTTGTCTGATTTATTGAATTACTCTTTTTTAACAAATTTTAATGCTAAGAACATTGAAAAAAAACAATCTTGTCTTGGTGGTAAGTTAGGTGAAAATTTATTTGATAAAAATTTTTCATTGCATGATAATGGTATATTAAAAAGAGGAATTAATTCTAGCTCTGTTGATTTTGAAGGTTCTGCTCATCGAGATACTTGTTTGATTAAGAATGGTGTTTTAAAAGGTTTTATCTATGACCATAATACTGCTAAACATGTTAGTAAACAAAGTACTGGTAATGCAAATTCAACAGGCATAGGTTTTACAAATGTTGTTTTAAAAGGAAAACATAATAAGATTGATGAAGGATTAATAATTGGAAGCATAATAGGAGCCCATACATCAAATCCATTGACAACTGATTTTTCTGTAAAAGCTGAGAACTGTTATTATTATAAACATGGTGAAAAGATTCCTGTTAAAGGCATAATGTTGAGTGGTAAGATGTTGGATGTTCTTAACAATATTATTTCTATTGATAAGGATAAAAAGCAGAGAAATGGAGTTTATACTGGTTCTTTGGTGAGTGATAAGATTAATGTGATTAGGGGTTGAAAAGCGTTACCTTTTTAAAGTAAACCATATTTTCATATATAAATATGAAGGTAGCAGATCCTAATCAATACACAAAATATGAAAAAGCTAGAATGATTGGTTCTAGGGCATTACAGATTGCAATGGGTGCTCCTTTTTTAATAAAGCTTAGTGAAAAAGATGTTGAGAATATAGGATATAATCCTATTTCAATTGCTAAAATGGAGTTTGAAAAAGGCGTTATTCCATTAACAATAGTAAGACCTTCTCCTAAAATTATTACAGATGCTGCAGATGTCAGAGAAGTAAGCAAATTAGGCAAAAAACTAGTTTCAGAAATACAAACAAGTGATATTAAACAAGATGATGAACATTCTATGGAAGAAGACATGAAAGACATTATTGAAGAAATGAAAACAGGAGACGAAGAAAATTAAATCTTGTTCTTTATAATATATAAATATTTATAAATACTAAGTTCTATCTCAAGTATATGGTTGAAAATACTTCATTAAACCTAAAAGTAGCAGAAGCTGTTCAAGATGATGTAGATAAAGGTATTGTAAGAATTGATAATTCTTTTATGCAAAAGATTGGTATAAGGTCAGGAGACATTGTTGAAATAAAAGGTAAAAGATTATCAGTTGGTATTGCTGATAGAGCTTATCCAGGAGACATAGGGCTTAAGATAATTAGAATGGATGGAACACAACGTAGAAATGCAAAAGCTGGTATTGGCGAAATTGTGAATGTTAAAAAAGCCGACATAAAAGAAGCAAAAAAGGTTTCAATTGCACCTGCAAGAAAAGGTGTAACAATAAGAACATCATCAAACATATTTAAACAAGGTTTACTTGGAAGGGCTGTTGTAAAGGGTGATGTTGTTTCTTTAGGAGGAGCCAGAACAAGAAGAACAACTGTTTCTGGAAATCCGTTTTTTGATGATTTTTTTTCTGTTTTTGATGAAACATTTTCTGGTTTTGGTTTAGGCGGTTTAAAATTTGTTGTTGTGGATGTCAGTCCTAAAGGTGCTGTTGTTATCTCAGATTCAACAGAAGTTATTCTGAATGCTGAAGCTGTTGAAGTAAAAGAAGAAACAATACCAGACATTACTTATGAAGATATTGGCGGTTTGCATGAAGAGATTAAAAAGATTCGCGAGATGGTAGAACTTCCATTAAAACATCCCGAGATATTTGAAACACTCGGAATAGAAGCTCCTAAAGGAGTATTGTTGCACGGACCTCCTGGTACTGGTAAAACTTTATTAGCTAAAGCAGTTGCAAATGAAACTAATTCTCATTTTATTTTGATTAATGGTCCAGAGATAATGTCAAAATATTATGGTGCTAGTGAAGAAAACTTGCGTAAGAAGTTTGATGAAGCAGAAAAAAATGCACCTTCAATTATATTTATTGATGAAATAGATGCAATTGCTCCTAAAAGAGAAGAAGTTAAAGGAGAGGTTGAGCGTCGTGTTGTTGCACAGTTATTGGCTAGTATGGATGGTTTGCAGTCTAGAGGCAAAGTGGTTGTTATAGCTGCAACTAATATTCCTAATATGTTAGATCCTGCTCTTCGTAGGCCAGGTAGATTTGATAGAGAGATTTCAATTGGTGTTCCTGATACAGATGGCAGGTTAAATGTTTTAAAGATACATACAAGGAATATGCCTCTTGAGAAAGATGTTAATCTTAAAAAATTAGCAGAAATCACGCATGGTTTTGTTGGAGCTGACTTAGCAGCATTAGCAAAAGAGTCTGCAATGGTTGTCTTAAGAAGGGTATTGCCAGAAATTAAATTAGATGATGGTGAAAGTATTCCTAAAAGAGTGTTAGAAAAATTAAGAATTCATATGACTGATTTTAGAGAAGCATTAAAAGTTGTCAGGCCTTCAGCTATGAGAGAAGTGCTTGTTGAAGTTCCTAATGTTAAGTGGGATGATATAGGTGGAATGGCTGATGTTAAACAAGAACTACAGGAAGCTGTTGAATGGCCATTAAAACATCCTGATTCTTTTAAAAGGTTAGGAATTAGGCCTCCGAGAGGTATTTTGTTATATGGCGCGCCTGGTACTGGTAAAACTTTGTTAGCCAAAGCAGTTGCAAATGAAAGTAATGCTAATTTTATTTTAGTAAAAGGACCTTCATTGTTGAGTATGTGGGTTGGTGAATCTGAAAGAGGCGTGCGTAAGGTTTTTGAAAAAGCTAGGCAAGCATCACCTTGCATAATATTTTTTGATGAAATAGATGCATTAGCACCTAAAAGAGGAATTGGTGCTGATAGTAGAGTAAATGAAAGAGTTGTTAACCAAATCTTGACAGAGATGGATGGTTTACAAGATCTGAATGATGTAATAATAATTGGTGCTACTAATAGACCAGATATACTTGATACTGCTTTACTACGTCCTGGACGTTTTGATAGGATTGTGTTGGCTGGTGTGCCTGATGATAAATCTAGATTAAAGATATTTGAGATTCATACAAAAGCAATGACATTATCAAAAGATGTTAAACTTGATAAACTTGTTAAAGAAACTAAGTATTACACAGGAGCTGACATTGAATCTATTTGTCGTGAAGCTGCAATATTTGCTTTGCGTGAAGATATAAAAGCAAAAGAAGTTAAATTAAAACATTTTAATTCTGCAATTGATAAAGTTAGACCTTCTGCTTCAAAAGATATTGAACAAGCTTACAAAGATCTAGAAAATTTCTTTAGAAGTTCAAAAGGTAAGCAAATGAAAGATGAAAGGCCAAGTTATATGGGTTGAGTTATTATGAAAATCATAAAAGCATCTGAGTTTGAAGATTACAAAGTAGGTGTTATTGGCAAGATTTTGGAGGGTGGTGTATTTGTTTATCCAACTGATACTATCTATGGAATTGGTTGTGATGCTACTAATTTTGATTCAGTTGCTCGACTTCGTTTGGTAAAGGGTTTGCCTGGTGAAAAACCAATGTCTGTGATTGCACCTAGCAAAGATTGGATTGTCTCTAATTGTGTTGTTGATGAAAGGGTTAAGGAATGGTTAGAGAAATTACCAGGTGCTTATACATTGATACTTAAGTTGAAGAATAAAGATTGTGTTGCAAAGAATGTCGCATTTGGTACAGATTCTTTAGGTGTTCGTATACCTGATCATTATACTTCTCACCTAGCTACTGAGATTGGTAGACCAATAGTAACTACAAGTGCTAATATTTTTGGTAAGTCTAATATGACTTGTTTAGATGATCTTGATGATTCTATTAAACAGAAAGTTGATTTTATAATTGATTCTGGTTTGGTTGAAGGTCATGCTTCTACATTAGTGTTTTTAAATGGAAAAGAAGTTGATGTTAAGGAAAGATAATCATCCACCTATTTATGATTAATTTTATATATTCATACTTTATTCTATCATATTATGACCTTCAACCCAGGTGATAAGATAGAAGTTATTACTAAAGACGAAGTAGTCAAAGGTATACTTCTACCAAGTTTTCATGAAGGAATCATGTTTGTTAAACTAGATAATGGATATAATATTGGTATTGATAAACAACAAGTTGTTGAGGTTAAGAAGATTGGTGAAGGTGTTAAGCTGGATGTGTTTCCTTCGGTGGAAGTAAAACATGATGAATCATTGCCAGATGTTTCTATTGTTGCAACTGGAGGTACTATTGCTTCTAGGCTTGATTATGAAACAGGTGGTGTAAAATGGTTGATGGAGCCTGGTCAAATATTTTTCTTAGCACCAGAGATTTCTAAGATATGTAATGTTCGGAAAATAGAAAAGCCTTTTGCTATTGCGTCTGAATCTATGAGTTTTTCTAAATGGGCAAGGATTGCTAATGAAGTTGCTAAGCTATTGAATGCTGGTGATAAAGGTGTGATTGTTACACATGGTACTGATACATTGCATTTTACAGGGGCTGCATTATCGTTTATGTTAAAGGGTTTGAAAAAACCTGTTGTACTTACTTATGCACAACGTTCTACTGATCGTGGAAGTACTGATACTGCTATGAACTTGATATGTTCAGCCCAGATTGCTGTTTCTGGTGTTGGTGGAGTGATGTTGGTTGGGCATGGAACAACTGATGATGAATATTGTTTAGCAATTGGCGGAACAAAAGTAAGAAAAATGCACACTTCTAGAAGAGATACATTTAGACCAATTAATGATGTTGCTGTTGCTAAGGTGTTTAAAGATGGTAAGATTGAAATGATCAAAAAGAATCATGTTGCAAGGGATGATGATTGTAAAGTAGAAGTTAATGACAAATATGAAGACAAGATTGCTTTGGTTAAGTATGTGCCTGGAATGTCTGCTGATATAATTGATTCTCTTGTAGATAAAAAGATCAAAGGAATTGTTTTAGAAGTTACTGGCTTAGGTCATGTTGGTACTTCTGAAAGCGATAGAAACTGGATTCCATCTATCAAACGAGCTATTAAAGAAGGAGTTATAGTTTGTGCAGCTGCACAATGTTTATATGGAAGATTAGATCCTTATGTTTATTCAAATGGCAGAGAATTATTACAAATGGGTGTTATATTTTTAAAAGACATGTTACCAGAGACTGCTTATGTTAAGCTTGGGTGTGTACTTGGTAACTTTAGCTCACCGAGAGATGTGAAGCGTGAGATGTTAACTAATTATGCAGGAGAATTTAATGATAGATTAGATGAAAGAATGTTTTTGAATTAGGGGGAATACAAAATGAAAATTGCTGTAATATCAGATTCACATGATAGAGAACAAAGATTAAAAGATTTAATTCAAAAATTAAATTCTAAAGGAATTAAAGTTTTAATACATTGTGGTGATCTTTGTGCACCATTTATGATGAAAGCATTAGCAGAGTTTGAAGGAGATGCACATTGTGTTTTTGGAAATACTGAAGATAGACACACTTCAACTTTGTTAGCAATTAAAAGAAGTGTTAATTTGCATGGAGATCTAGGTGAATTAGAAATAGATGGGAAAAAGATTGCATTTATACACAATGATAAGCTAGGTCGTTTGTTGGCAGAAGCTGGCAAGTATGATGCTGTTTTTCACGGACATAATCATAAATTTAATAGTGAAATGGTGAACAATACTTTGTTAACTAATCCTGGTAATTTGGCTGGGTTTAAAGGCAATCCTACTTATGCGATTTATGATACTGAAACTAATAAAGTAGAAAAAATAGAGTTTAAATGATCTCAACAAAAGAAATGATCCGATTAGAGAACATCTCTGTTGAAAATAATGTTTCTAAATTAGAACTTATGGAGAATGCAGGCAAAGCTGTTGTTGATGTTTTGCTTGATGATTCTGTTGGTTTATTTGGTGATAATGTTATTGGTAAATCTGTGTTAATATTTACTTATAATGGAAATAATTCTGGTGACGGGTTTGTTGTTGCAAGGTTATTGGCTGATAAATGTAAAATTACTGTTTTGTTTTTAGGTGACGAAGAAAAATTGGCTAATGAAGCTAAGACTAATTTTCTTAGAATCAAGGAAAATAGCAAGTTGAGTATAATAAAACATATAAATGATCTAGAAAGTTCTTATGATTTTATTATAGATGCAATGCTTGGCACTGGTGCAAAAGGTAAATTGCGCGAACCTGTTAAGTCAGCTGTTATCAAGTTTAATGAACTCGGCGGAACAAAGATATGTTTGGATATTCCTACGGGAATGGATCCTGACACAGGAGAAGTTGGCAATGTTTTTTGTTCAAGTGATTTAATAATAACATTTCATGATGCAAAAACCGGTTTAAAAGATTTTATGCATAAGGTTAAGATTGTTGATATTGGAATAAAAAGGTGATAGAGATGGAAGCAGAAGTTTATGAAACAGAATCTTATTTAATTATTAAAGAGCCAATTAATTCTATTGATTTTTATGGACACCCTAAATTTAAAGGAATAAAAGGTATTGATATTTGTACAAGTGATGGAATAATAGATGTTGAAACAGATGCTCTGGATCATAAAGGAATACCTGTTGTAACAGGGCTTTTGTTAGAAGATGTACTTACACAGATAATCATGAAAAAATCTACTGATGATTATTGTTCTGTTATTGACCTTGCTGTTGCGCATGTTGATTTATTGTTGTCTATAGAAACAGGAAATAATTATGCTTATTATTCACCTTTTGATAAAGGAAGATTGAATGAGTTATTAAAAAAGATTCCTCCGAATCATTCATATTATGAATCTGCGCAATATCTTATGGAAAGTTTTAATATCATAGATTTAAGAGAATTAGTGCCTGGCAGACCATCAAAAAGAAGAGCAATGGAACATTATAGGATTGATTTTCCAATTCCTTTTGATGATTCAAGAATATGTCCTGGCTTGTACTGGGATTGGGTTCACCATGGTAATATAAATTCTCGTAACCTGGACTGTTTGAGAAACAAAACCTGTGTCATTACTGAGAAAATGATTTTAGAAGCAGCAAAGCATGATGGTGGTTATTAAAATGGAAAAACCAGATTCATGTCAATTATCAGATTTTGGTTGTTGGGTTCCTGCAAGAGGAACTTTGGTTAATTTATTGACAAATGCAGACATAGATAAAGTTGTTTACAAAGGTCAACTTAAAAAAAACTGTTTTAAAGGCAAAATCTCCATACCATTGCTAATAATTGCCGATAGAAATAATTGGGTTACTCAGTTTATAGATCCTTATGGTGTTAATATGAATAAAGTTGTTGAAGTTCTAAATAGTTATCAGCAACCTTTTTATGCTTTTTATGGTAATGCTTATAGGGAAGTTATTTATGCTGCTTCTGGCCAAGATTTTGAATTTATTGATTTGAGATTATTGTGTTGTGAGCATATTCCAGGCATTAAAATTAGAAATATTGAACAGGTTCTTGATACTACAAGGCACACTGTAAGGAAATATTTGGGTTTGCCTGATTCAAGTACAGGGCATGTTAAGGGAATAACTGGTCCTGTTGCAATGGATATTTATAGAAAATTTATAAGAACAGATGAATATTCTAAGAAAATTACATTTTTGAGAGATCTTGAGATCTTTCTAGGAAATGCAATCAAAGCAGATATTCATATTTTATCAGAACTTTTAAATAGAGGATGGCATACAATAAATTATGAACATGAAAGATCAACTTAATTACAAACAACTTGGATTTAAGTCTGGCATGGAAATACATCAACAGCTTGATGGAAAGAAGTTATTCTGTAATTGTGATGCTGTTATAAGAGATGATAAACCTGATTATACTTTTAAAAGAGAATTAAGAGCAGTAGTTGGTGAAACAGGCAAAGTTGATGATGCAGCTGCATATGAACAAAAAAGAAAAAAATATCATGTTTATGAAGCATATCATGATACTAATTGCTTGATTGAAATGGATGAAGAACCTCCAAAACAGATTAATAAAGATTGTTTAGACACTGCCCTTAAAATTGCACTTTTGTTAAATGCAAAGATTGTTGATGAAGTGCAAGTGATGAGAAAAACAGTTATTGATGGTTCTAATGTTTCTGGTTTTCAAAGGACTGCGCTGATTGCAACAAACGGCTACATAGATACTTCTAAAGGAAGAGTAACTATTCCTCTTGTTTTGCTTGAAGAAGAAGCTGCAAAAAGAATCAAAGATTTTGATGATTATACTTTGTGGAACATATCTAGGTTAGGAATTGGTCTAATAGAGATTGCAACTGATGCTTCTATAAAAGATAATATGCATGCACAAGAAGTTGCTGGAAAAATTGGAATGATATGTCGTTCTGTTGAAGGTGTTAGAAGAGGTCTTGGCACTATTAGACAGGACTTGAATGTTTCAATAAAAGGACATCCTAGAGTTGAAGTAAAAGGTTTTCAAGACATAAGATCAATACAAAAAGCAATTGAAAATGAAGTTTTAAGACAATTAGATGAAATAAAGTCTGGTAAAAACTTGCATGCGCATGTTCGGAATGTGAAGAAAGATGGTTCATCTGCTTACCTACGTCCAATGCCTGGTGGTGCTCGTATGTACCCTGAAACAGATTTGCCTACTTACAAATTAGATGTTTCTGGTTTAGAGCTTCCAGAATTAATAGATGATATTTCTGATAAATTAGAAAAAAAACATAAACTTGGTAAAGACTTAGCTAAAGCACTTACAAAAGCTAAGAAACACGCGCTTTTTGAAACATTAGCAGAAAAACATACAAACATAAAACCTAGTTTTATTGGTGAAGTTCTAATATCATTGCCAAAGATGTTGTCAAAGAAGTTTAATAAGGAGATTAAACCTACTAAATCTGATTTTAAGACATTATTTGCTGCTTTAAATGATGGTAAGATTAGTAAAGATTCTGTTGAAAAGATATTGGTTGATGGGGGAGTTGTTAAGGACATTATTAAGAATTATTATCTAATGTCTGATTCTGATCTTGAAGCAAAAGTTAAAGAGATTATTGATTCTAACAAAGGCTTGCCATTTAATGCTATGATTGGCAAAGTTATGTCTAAGCTAAAAGGCAAAGCTGATGGTAAAAAAATAGTTGATATTGTTAAGAAATTGTGTAATTAAGCTTATTTAGGCAATAATATAGGAATTCCGTCTTTTATAGGGTATTTGAGCTTGCATTTCTTGCATTGAAGTGCTTTTTTGTTATTAATGTATTTTAGGTCTGATTTACACATAGGACAAGCTAAAATATTGAATAAGTCCTTAGGAATTGGGTCTTTTGCTGCCATATGATCAAGAGGTTTAATAACATGTATTTAAGTTTTTCTGTGTTATATTTTACTTTTTAAATTTTTCTAAAAAACCGAAAGGTTTATAAATGAATGTGCCTTTACATATATAAAGTTATTGAAGTTATTAGGTAATCATAAAAACAAGGGGTTGAAAAGAGAATTATTTTTATTAAATAATTATAGGTGAAAATATATGACATATTTTGTTAAAAAATGCCCTGAATGTGGCGGAATAAACCTTTTTCATAATAAAGAAAAAGGAGAAGTTATTTGTAAAGACTGTGGTCTAGTTATCGAAGATAAGATGATAGATTTTGGTCAAGAATGGAGAGAGTTTGGTGAAAATGCTGGAGCAGATGCATCAAAAAGAAGAACAGGAGCACCAACAACTTATACTGAATATGATCAAGGTTTAGGAACAGAGATTGGTCAAAAATCTGATTTATTTAAATTAGGTGGAAAAGATAGAAATAAATTCTTTAGATTAAGAAAATGGCAATACAGAATTTCTACTGCAATCGAAAGAAATCTTAAACTAGCATTAGCTGAATTAAAAAGAGTTTCGTCTTACCTAAAATTACCAAGAAGTGTTGAAGAAGAAGCAGCAAGAATATATACAATGGCTGTAAGACGTGGATTGGTAAGAGGAAGATCAATGGAATCTGTTGTTTCAGGTGCTTTGTATGCTGCTTGTAGAAGGCATGAAGTTCCTAGAACATTAGATGAATTGTCAGAAGCATCTGGTATTGAGAAAAAAGAAATTGGAAGAACTTATAGATTTGTAACAAGAGAACTTGGAATTTCAATTTTACCAAGTAATCCTGCTGATTATATTGCTAGATTTGCAAGTGCATTAAAATTAAGCGCAGAATCACAGTCAAGAGCAATAGAAATTCTTGAAAAAGCACAAAAAGCAGAATTAACTTCTGGTAGAGGTCCAACAGGTATTGCAGCAGCTGCTTTATATGTTTCAGCTCTTATACACGGTGAAAAAAGAACACAAAGAGAAGTTGCAGATGTTGCTGGTGTTACAGAAGTTACAATCAGAAACAGATACAAAGAATTACTTGATAAACTTAAATTAGAAAAAGAAATCAAGAATACAAAGAAAAAGAAAAGAAGAAGGTAAATAAAACTTCTTTAAATTTTTAATTTTTTTATCTTATTTTTTCTGATAAACTCATTACATCTGCTAGATCTATTACATCAGAATAAACAGATTCAAAAACTCTTATTTCTTTTTGGATTTCGAATATTCTGCTATATTTAATAACAAATATTTCTTTTTCTTTTTCAGTTGAATTTTCATTAATTTTAGGAACATTTCCTATTGCATTTACTAATTTGCTCTGAAGTTTGTCATATTCAATGTGTATTGCTTCTAAATAATCTTGATCAGCGCATTTAAGACAAATTCCTTTGAATCTTCCTACAACTTTTTCTAATTGACCAAGAATGTCTGGTTGTTCTCCTAATCCTGTTTGTGGTAATACTCTATAACCTTCATCATCTTGACCATCAATTACATATACTTTTCTAACCATAAATCTCAATCCTCCGAATGTATATATAATATATGTTTTATTAGTTCATTTATAAATGTTTTTATGATTTTATGTATGAAAAGAAAGAAGCCCCTGACCAGGATTGCACTGGTGACCTGCGCTTTTTTCGAAACTTTTGTGAAGTTTACGAGAGCGCTGCTCTACTACTAAGCTACAGGGGCATTTGTTTAATCTAATTCTATAATAATCTTTAACATTTCTATAGCAAGCTTTGGATTACCTCTTCCAATTGGGTAAAAGCAAGGAATAACTTTGTATTGTTTGCTATTGATTTCAATATTATAAAATTGTATCTTGTTTGTTTCAACAACTTGTTCATGATATTGTTTTAGTTTGATCTTTTCTTTTGTTAAAGCATTGAATGGAATCAAACCAAAAGTTATTATGTATTTTGGATCAATTAATTCTATCTCTTTTAAAAAACTCGGCAAATAAAGATTTATCTGGTCTGCTTTTGGTAAATCAGCATTGTGTCCTGTGTTTTTTACAATATTAGTCACATATAATTCTTGTTTTGCAAGGTAGTTTTTCATTTTGTCTGTAAATTCATAATCCCAGTTATTTTCATTCTCTAGAATGTGTTGCATGATCTCTTTATCTTTTATAAGGTTTGATTTATTGAATTCTTTCCAAGGTCTTTTTCTGCCTATGAATGGATATCTAATACTTTTCCATTGTGGATTAGAACTAATATTACGAATTGTAGGATTTATAAAAACAATCATGAACTTTGGATGGTTTATTTTACCATTGCCAAGAATTGGTTGTAAATTATTATTTGGATAAGCTTGTTTTGTAATATGTTCTACATGATTCCAAAGTTTATCTAAAGAAGTTATCTTTTCTAATTTGTTTATGTCTAATTTATTTGATTCTTTCATAAATTATCTAGAATTTCTTGCTTGTTTTTAAACTTTTTCTGACATTCAAAGCAAATGCTGTGTTTTTTGCCTTTTCCGTCTTTTACAATTGTGCCAATTATTTTGTTTAGAAATGTTTCTTGTATCTTGTTTTTGCAAATTTCGCACTTTGCCATTATACATCAACAAATACTCTGTGTTTTTCCTTGCCTTCTAGTTCTTTTAGAATTCTTTTGATTATTATCTTTTGAGGGTCAGGCATTAATTTTATTCTTTTCTTAACATCATTAAAATCTTCAAATAGTTTTTCTTTTCTTTCATCCAATATTTGCCACATGTGTTTCTTACCTAATCCTGGCAAAAGTTCTAATTGATGCATTCTTGTTGTTAATGATGTTGCTTTGTTAAAGAATTGTGTGAATTTCTTTTCATCCTTTTTAACAAGATCTTTTATTATAAATCTTAGTTCTGAATCTGCTGTTTTTGTTAATCTTTCAACAGGAAGTTTTCCAATTATGTGATGAATCTTTTCTCTTTTACCTTCACCTATATAAACTTCTTCATATGGTTGTAAGAATATTCCTTTTTTAGGTACTAATTCAAGTAATATAAGATGTTCTTTACCAAGAGCTTGAGCTATTGCAGTCTTTCTATGGCTTGGTCTTTTGTCAAACGGATAACCATTTGGTAAAAAGTCAAGCACAATTGCAATTTCTTCTTTAGTTTTTCCATCCAATTTAATCAACTTTTATTTTTTTTCTTTTTTTACTTTCTTAGCTTTTTCAGGCACAATATCTTTTATAGCACTAACAATCTTTTTCAGATTATCATTGCTAACTGTAATTGTAAACTGTTGTAATACATTTTTTAGTTCTTCTAGATTTTTTGGCACCACGTCAAGTATCTTTATTATGTGTTCTTGTTTTAGTCTAGGTATTTTCAATGATTCTATTTTTTTCTTAAGTTCTTTTTCTACTTTTTCATCTAATAATATAAAATTATGTAGATAGTCTTTTGTTTTGTTTGCTCTGAAATTAAGTTCTTTATCTTTTTCTTCTATTTTTTCTAAACTTTTTCTTAGTTCTGTCATTGAAATCGATTTTTCTGATAGTATTTTTATGTTCATTTTGTTTTTTTTCCTCACAATGCTTTTAGGTGTATAGGATGAATAATAAGTTTCTTAGGTTTGTTCTTGTCTTTTATCTCAACATAATAACAATTACCTTTTTTACCTGTTACTTTGCCTGTTTTGCCATGAAATCTTGAATGGTAAAGTCCTTTTTGATAAGCTGGTTCTGCTTTTAATATGACTTTTTGACCTGTTTTAAGCTCTTTAAAATACTCTGATAAACTAATTTTTCCTTTTCTTTTGACGTGTTTCTTAAATTTGTGTCTTGATTTTCTTCTTGATCCACCTACTCTCTGAACCATAATACAACCCCTCCTTATAACTAATATATTATAAACTATATAAATCTAGTTGAAAAGAAGGTTACTTATATAAAAAGCTTTTGTTTTATATTGGTTTTCTATATGCTTTTTTTATTCAATTGTCTTAAAATGTGCTTTAGTTTCTTGAAGTTATTTATGTGGTAATCTGTCTTTAATTTATTGTTTCTGTATATGACACACTTGACTTTAGCTCTTTTTGCTGCAATTGAGTCTGTGAATGAATCACCCACATATAAGACTTCATGTTTATTTATCTTTGATTTTTTTTTCTTGTTCTTATTCATCTTTCTAACAACATAATTAATCTGATGTGGATATGGTTTGTGTTTCCTGATCATTCCTGCAGTAGCAATAAAATCAAAGTATTTTTTTAGTTTGAATCTTTTTAATAGATCATATGTAGACTTTCCCCTGTTTGTAGCCATTGCTATCTTGTATTTGTGTTTTTTAAGGTATTTTAGCATGTACATGACATTTTTGTTTAATCTCATTAGGTGGTAGAAATCTTTTCTATGTTGTTTTATGAATTTAGTTGCTCTTCTTCTTTTGTGCCAGGGGAACATGTGCTTGATTATGTCTTTTGTTGATAATGTATAGAAATCTTTCATCTTTTTATTCTTCTGCTTTACATTGAAATGTCTTAATGCGTGTTTACCAACTGCAATATTGGCTTTTCTTGAATCAATCAATGTTCCGTCAAAGTCGAATATTATTAATTTGATCATATTTTCCTCTTTTTTTCTTTTACCTAAACAAGACCTTCGCAAGTGATAGCAAGGTGAGGCTACTTACGCAGCGTTATGAAAACATTCAGTTAATATGCTAAATTATACAAGTACAACCGCAACAAAACTTGTGCTTTCTTCCACACTAACACTTATTCGAACTTGTAGGTGTTTTTTTGTGTATTTTGTATAGAATGATTTTTAAGTATAAATAAGTTTCTACGAATTTGAATAAATTATCATCCTCTTCTTATTTTTTTTATAAAAACAACTACAAAGAATAAACATATTAACCAGTTTACTAGTATTGTTATTTCTGTTAATAACAATTGAGCAGAGATGTTATAGAAAACTGTTTTATTAAAAATAGACAATGCAACTTTTGAAGGAAAAAATCTTGCAAAAAAGCTTGCAAAAACACTCATTCTTTCTATTGGTAGTAAAAAACCTGAGAAAAATATAAAAAATACTAGCAAGAATGTTGTGACTAATAATGTCATTGATTCTTTTTTAATAAGATATGCTAATGACATACCCATTAGGATAAACACGCTTGTAAGTAAGAATAAAAGAATGATCAAGATTCCTAAATTATTTAAAAATGGCAATTGAAACAGGAAATTACCTAGCAATGCAACGCATATCAAAGGTGTTATCATTATTATCAAAGATGATAAATATATTGATATTATTTCTGGGAAAAATATCCTTCTTATTAATTTTATTCTTTTGTTTGCAGCAGAATTAATATTCTTAAGACATATGAAGTTTGATATTAATAATGAAAGAAATAACACTATCAAAAGAAGTATTTTTGGAAATATTGTTTGAAGATTCAAAAGATTAAACCCCTTTACAGCTCTTTTTATTTCTTCTTCTTCATATGTAAGATGATTTATTGGTTCGTCTGATTGAAAATCAGGAATATAAACAGGAATATTTTTGACAACAATAGGATTGACTAGAGTTTCTGGGTCAATGTTTCTTACACCTGTAAAATCATCAAGAATATAACCTATCTCATTATCAAGTCTTTTTAGTTTGCCTTTGTATTCATAAAGATCTTCTTTAACTTGTTTTAATTCTTCAATATTCTTGTCCATTTTATGAACATAATCTCTTCCTCTTTCACTTGATTGTTCATATCTTTCTATTTTTCTATCCATTTCATAAAGTTTGTTGTCTGCTCTGTTATTGTAAGAATTGATTTCATTTCTTAATAATATCACATCATTTCCTGATGTTAGTTGATTATCTATGTGGTTCAGATAGTAATTGCTTTGAGAATAAAAATTACTTTTTTCATTTCTTATTTGTGCTTGGTTTAATTTGACACTTGCAATATCCCTATCCATTTCATCTAGTGTTGCTGAAAGGTCGCTTTTTGCTGTTCTTAGCTCTATAATTGATTCATCTGTTTTTTTAATATAATCATCAAGATTTCCATGAACATCTATTAAATTTACTTTAAAGTTTTCTGTTTTGTCAATCGTTGTTCCAAACTTGTTTAAAAAATCAGATGCTAGTCTTTTTGATTCTATTTTCTGCATGTAATCAACTGTTGCTTTTATTTTGCTTATCACTTCCCATATGACTGGTTCTCTTGTATTGTCATAATAAACATCAAGAATAATTGCTTGTTTCACTATTACATTAACACACACGTATGAATTATAGTTCTTTAGATTAGCAATGCAATCTTCAACAGAATTAAATTCTCTGAGTTTTAGATATGTTGAAAATGTGCTCATGTATTGGCTATTGCTTATTTCGCCTGTTTGATCAATAAATCCTATTGGTATTCTTTGTATTCCTTCTGGGTTGAATGATACAAATATTAATGTTATTAAGACTAGAGGAAAGACAATTAGTAATATGATTGCTTTCCAATCTCTGATAAAGCCTTTTAAGTTTGCTATTATTAATGGAATTATTTTTGACATTTTTTTATGTGACAGTTTCTTTTTCTATGAAACTGCCTCGCTCGAACTTTCCAACAGTTTTTTCAACAAATGGAAAGCCCTGATCGTTTTACAATTCCTAATGTTCTCACTTGCCTTACAGGCGGCAGTTTATTTTATGAAATCTCGACTAATGATCTTTCAAATAGTTTTTCTAGGAATTGTTCTAGGTTTAATCCTTTTGAAGATTTTAATGTTCTTAGTATTTGTTTTGTGTTAAAGTAAGCGCCTTTTTCAACTAAACCAAATTTAGGACAGTTTTGTTGAATCTCGTGAAGCATGTGGCTTGAAATAATTATTATTTTTCCTTCTGATACAAGTTCTTTGAGTAGTTCCCAAATAAATCTTTGAAGTGAGATGTCTAATCCACTGAATGGTTCGTCTAGAATAATTATTTTTGGAGAACTAATTAATGCTGCTGCGAGGTCTGCTCTTTTTTGCATTCCGCCTGATAATTCTGTTATTCTTTTTTTTCTGCTTTTTTGAAGATCAACTCTTCTTAATAGAACTTTTATTTGTTTTTCTATTTCTTTTTTACTTAAATTGTTTAGTTTGCCAAATACCTTAAGATTTTCTTCTAATGTTAGGAATGGGAACAAAGCATTGTGTTGAGGAGAATATCCTATTAATTGTTTTATATTAATTTCTTTATCATTTACATAAGCTCTTATTTTTCCACTGTCTGGTTTTTTTAAACCTATCAATGTTTTTATTATTGTTGACTTTCCTGCGCCAGATCTGCCAATCAAACCAAGAATTTCGCCGTTTTGTAATTCAAATGAAATGTGTTTTATTTTGAATTTGCCATGAGAAACACTTACATCTTTAACACTGATTGTTATTTCATCCATTTTATTCCTCTTTTTTTAGTTATTAATGTTTTTTAATATATATAGCTTTCTAAAAATCTTATAGAATTAATTTTATCTTAATTGTCTTAACCATAATAAACCAATCTTTATCATGTTTTTATTGAACTTGTCTGTTAGTTTGTATGTTTTTTTGTAAATGTCATAGTCAACTATACCCATGCCTTTCATCGGTGTTAAAATTCTGTCATAGAATTGTCTTTTGTTATAGCTAAGTTTTACTTTTTTACCTTTATAACCTGGTTTATCAATTTCAGTAACCCAGCCGCCTTCGTGAAGCTGAGTTGCAAACACACTCATCTCTGTTTTATTAATTTCATTTTCATTATCTTTCATGTATTTGATTAATTCTTTTGCAACTATGACTTGTTGTTCTGTAGCAAAGATTATTTCAAATACATTTTCAGGTAGATTGAATTGATCAAAAAGTATAACCATGATGATTGTTATGGGAAGCTAGTATATAAATGTTGCTAATTGTATATTGGTTTGGTATATTCATTTGAATATAAATATTTATAAAATACAATGAATTCTTTTTTTATATGATTGAATCACTTGAAAAAGCAATACAAGAAAAGCTAAAAACATTTGAAATTGATGAATCTTTATATCCTAATAATGTTGCTCAAAGGGCCATTTATATGCTAAGGAGAATTTCTAGTATTTTAAAAATAAAAGCAAAAAGTGCTTATGATGATTTCAAAGATTATCTTTATGATGATGATGATTATTCATTTTTTTTAGATAAACTAGGATCAAGAGCAGCGCTTTATAATGATACAATTTGTTTATTGATAAAGCATGAATATAATAGAGCAGGGGTTGCAAGAGAAATCAAAGAACAAAACAAAAAAAGAATAATAAAAATAGGTGCAACAAGAGAAACTATAAGACAAAAAACAAACAAGATAGATGTGGAATACCCATTTTTTGAACAAAAATTAAAAAAAGCAAACCCATTCTGCAAATTAAGAGAATTATTAAATTATGTTGTTGTTTATATTCAGAATGGGTGTGATTTAGAAGAATCTGCTAAAAAGTTTTCTGTAACAATCAGAGATTATAAAGCAAAATTAGGAAAAGCTAGAAGACAATGGCCTAAACTTGTTCCATGCATAGAAAAAGAAGAAGAAAAAAATCTTAAATCAAAGCTTACACCGCGTATGGAACTTATATATGGTCTGTGGGTAATGACTGGTGGTGCTTCAGTAGAGATATCTAACTTACTTCATGTTACTAGAGGAGCAATATATGCAAGATTAAGGGCTATTAGCGAAAAAGATGATTTTAAAAGAATAGTAATTGAATATTTCCATGATCTAAATATTGAAAACGGACATAAGAAAGGAAAACAAACATTGATAAATAAAAAATCTAAAGCTGCTCTTTGATATTAGCCAAAAACTTTTCCCAATCATATTTCTTAATAACGCCACCGCATGCTTCTACATGGCCGCCGCCAAATCCGTCTATGCCTTGTAAAGCTTTTTCTAGAATCTTTCTAACATTGTATTTGTGTGATCTGAATGAACATTTCATTTCATCATTCTTTTCTCTAACAATTATTGTAAACTTCTCCCTATACTTGAATAAAACGTGATTTGATAATTCTCCTGACAAACTCATTCTTCCTGAATGATAATGATAAACAATCAAAGGAGAATTTTCATCAACTTTAATTTCTTTTAACAAACTATCAAATTCCTTTTTGATTTTTTTATAATGTTTCACTATTAATTTGGCTCTTGGTGTTTTTTCTTGTAATATTTCATAAGGATCGTCAATTCTTGTCAAGATCTTAATTAATTTCTTTACTTCTGATGTTTTGCCTTTCATGCAGAACTCATAAATTTGTATGAGTTTTCCTAATTTTGTTTCAAACATTGCTTTTCCTGCGTCTGTGATTTCTTTTGGTAATAAATCAGGATATTTTTCTGAGAATTTTTTTCTTACATCGTTAGGTAGTGTCCAATCTCCTACTATTCCAATCATTGCAATCCATAGGTCTTGTTGAACAACTTTGTAGCATAAGTAAGCTGTGGGCATGTTCTTTTTAGGATCTTTTGACAAAGGATTAAAATATTTCACTTTATTTCTATTTATTGGTCCGTGATGATCAATCCATATGATGGGTATTTTTATTTTATCAATGAATTCTTGTTCAGCTCTTACTATATCTAAGATAAATATTTTATCTGGTTGATAATTTCTAGTTTTTTCAAAGAATTTCATATCAACATTTGGGTGTGTCTTAAGAATAATTCCTTTACCTTCTCTTACATATCTATAGAATAATAAGAATGATGCTAAACCATCTGTGTCATCATCATAGAAATATGTTGGATGATAACAATTATCTAGTTCTTTTCTTATTTTATCATAATCATCTTTAGTTAGCATGTTATTTTGTTTTTATGAAATCTTTATAAACTTTTGCTTACTTTCTACCTAAACATGGCGCATCCAAAACAATTAGTTAAAGTAAAATTAATATCTGGTATATTCTATAGAGATATAGATACATATGAACAAGTCAAACAAAAGCTAGTAGAAGAATTCGGTGAAATAGATTTTGAGTCTTCTGAATATGATTTCAATGAATTTACTGATTATTATGAAAAAGAGATGGGAACTTGTCTAAAGAAGCGAATCATCTCTTTCCATCAATTAATAGACAGGGATATTTTGGCTGATATCAAAGAAAAATCAAATAACATAGAAGATTCTTTTTCCACCAATAACAATAGAGACATAAACATAGACACAGGATACTTAACTCAACATAATATAGTGTTGGCAAGTGCAAAACAAATGCCTCATAAAGTGTCAATAGGAAAAGGATATTTTGGAGATGTAGTTTTAACTTATAGTAATAATAATTATTATCATTATTTTAAGACTTTTATGGATCATAAAAGCGACAAGGTTAAAGATATTTATAAGAAAATTAGACAGATCTATATAAAACAAATTAAATAACTCAACCCCTTTTTGCCCTTAAAACAAATTGTTTGACGGAAAGACTATTTATTTAAATCGTGATCACCTCTTTTAGTTCTTTGATAAGTTTGTAGTTTTTTGAGTGATATATTGATAATGATATACTCAGAAGTATTAAGATCATGTTAATTATGAATATTATTGAGCCGAATATAGTGTCTTCCATTTTTCTTATATTAAAAAAAGATTTGGTGAGTTCTGGTTAAGTTTACAAGGCAACAGCCCAGAGCCAAGTCAAACTTATGCTCACCTTGTGAAAAAAAATAAACTGGGCAATTATCCTTTGTTACTGCTTTTCATAGATGTCTTGCCCACAAAAAAAACACCTATTCATCAAAGCTTCTGTTTGCATCACCTCATGCTAATTTTTTATTTACACCTCTTTTTTCCTCAAGGTATCTAGTGAAAAACTGGTCCAAGTGGCTTTTGGGTTGGATTCAGTTTATTCATTGCTCATATTCCCTGTCTGCATAAATGAACAACTTATCACTTACTTTCTGTTCGCCTATGTGAATTAATGATAGTAAGAAGGGGCTCTATATATTGAGTGTGAGGGGTGGTATTATTAGAAATATAATTTGAGCCCCTTTTTGTATGAATGTTAAAACCATTAACTTTTGTTAATGATTGTTATATGATTACTATTGTTAAACTAGTATATAAATGTTACGAAAGTGTATATTTGTAATTTAGTATACAAAATAGTATATTTGTAGTTACAAGGCTTAATTCGTAAGAATATTCGTATCACCACTCTTGAATGAATTGATTTACTATTGATCAAAAAATCCTTTTATTAGTCTAACATAGCCTTCATCTATCTTAACGTCTTCTTGAAAACATCTTAAATAGTTTTGCCATGCATACCTAGCATCTAGATACACAACAACACCTCTATCTTCTTCAGACCGAATACACCTGCCAGTTGACTGAAAACACTTGTTCATAGCAGGAAATAAGTATCCATAATCCCAACCTTTTTGAAACTTTTCATCGAAATATTCGATTAGTTTTTTTGTTTCAAGATCAGGCTTTCTTAATGGTAAGCCAACAACAACAACACATTTTAGTAAATCGCCTGGTAAATCAATGCCTTCTGCAAAATTTGCACCAACCACTCCTAATAAAACAGCTCCTGAATCTTTATATTGTTTAAATCTAGTGAGAAGTTCTTGTTTTTCTGTTTTTGTTAGATTTGATTCTTCTGTGAAAGTTGTTTTTTTGCATAAATTAGTGAAAAAGGAATTTATTTCATTTCTTAGATAATATGAAGGAAAGAATATAACACTATTACCAGGAACAATATTAACAATATCAGCACAAACTTTTGCAATTTCTTCATACATTTTCTGGTTTCTCATTGTAAACTTGGTTGTTGTTTTTGGTATGATTAGACTTAATTTATTTTCTTTTGGAAAAGGACTTTTATAAACTCGTTCAAAAGTATTCTCAGGAAAACCTAATAAATCTCTGTACATTGAAGTTGGTGTTAAAGTGCCTGACATTAGAATTGTTGTGTGTGTTTTATCAATAATGTCTGATGTGACTAAGCTAGGATCAAGACAACGATAAGATATTGTTGTTATTTCACCAAATTTCTTTGAATAAATCTTACTCAATATTCTAGCAAAACCTTTATCACTGCCTAACCATTTTTGTAAAAAGTCTGCAATTCCACCAATATAACTTCTTTTTTGTTTTTCTCTTATATCAGATGCAATGAATTCTAAGTCTGCAATTAGTTGTTCAATTTCTATTGTTAATTCTATTTTTTTAATGAATTCATCCCTTTCCACCAATATTTCCTCGTCTTGTTTTAGTCTGTCTCCATAATTATCAAGAATATCTTTTAACATTTGTAACATGTCTGCTGTTTCTTCATAATTATATTTTTTTGCTTCTGATATTGCTCTTTTTAGAATGATTGTGCTTAGTTTTTTTGTTAATAGATCTCTTATCCTGAATGGAAGATTGTGTGCTTCATCAACTATCACGATTGATCTTTCAAAACTTTTGTTTGTTTTTAAAAAAAATGTGTTTGAAATTGCGGGATTAAAAATATAATAATAATCACATATGATTACATTTGCTTTTTTTGCTATTTCAATGCTTATCTCATATGGACATGTTTTACAAGTATCGCATTCTGTCATCAGATCTTCAACATGTAGTGGTGATTTTATTTTTAATTGGTCTAATAATTCTTTTGCATTGTTTGTTAATTTGTTTTTTGATTTGTAATTTGTAAAAAATTCGCACTTATTTTTTTCTTTTAATGTTTTGCAATATTCTGAGAATTCAAATGAACTTAGTAATGGGATTCCTGGCTGCAAACACATATGTTTTTTACCGATTATATCAACAGAAATAATCCTCTCACCCAGTTTCTCTTTAATCAATTCTAATGTTTCAATTGCAATCAAGTGTTGAGTGTGTCTTGATGTTAAGAAAAAGATTGTTAAGTTGTTGTCTATTGCGTATTTTAGTGTTGGTGCCAAGGATGCTATTGTTTTTCCTAAGCCAGTTGGTGCATGAAGAATTGCGTGTGATTTATTTTGTATACAATGATTAATATCTTTTATTAGATCATCTTGGATTTTTCTTATTTTTTTATATGGAAAAAGAAGATTTTTCATGTTTTTTTGGAGTTGATAAGTGTTATTTAAGGGTTTGTGATGATTATTAAGAAGTACTTTTGTATATATTGAGTATTTTCGTCACTTGCCAGAGTAGTAAAAAAATAGGATTTTAGTTTTTAAATCTTTCTTTTTAACATATAGTTTAGAAAAGATAAATAAAAAACTTTATATATAAGAATCTATTTCCTGAAAATATCCTTATTAATCTATATCTGGAAAAAGTGGTGATGTAATAATATATATGGAAAGGGGGATTATAAAATGAAAAATAAACCAATTTTTAATGTATTCTTTAGAGAAAAACCAGCAATGATGTTGCTGAGTTTAATGAATGCAAAAGGACCTGTGTATGCATCATCATTAGCAAAAACAGTTGATTGCACTTATTCTCATGTTGTAAAGATTTTGCAGCAAATGGAAAGATCTGAACTTATTAATTTTGAAAAACAAGGAAGACTTAAGTTGCTTAATCTGACACAAAGAGGAACAGAAGTTGCAAAGAATATTGAAGGCATCAGAAATGTCTTATAATTAGTTTTTTTCTTTTTTTCTATATATTTTTTCGTAAGATTTATATAGTAGTTCTCTATAAAATTACAATATAACTAAATATAATACAAAAAAAGGAGGTTATAAAAAATGTTTCGAAACAAAAAAGCACAAGCTGCTATGGAGTTCTTAATGACTTATGGTTGGGCAATCCTAATTGTTCTGGCTGTAATTGCAACTCTGACATCTTTCGGTGTATTGAACACAGATATCTTTATACCGTCTAAGTGTGTACTTGGAACAGCTGGTATGATGAATTGTATTGATTATACTGTTGTTAAGTCAGGTACATCAGATAACGTAAGAGTCTTCTTTGTAATTGAAGGTAGTAGTCTACCAGATAATACAAATGTTGAAAAATTCTATCTTACAGGTGGAGATGTAGGAGATGGTGTTGAATGTGGAGGCGCTGTTAACTCAGGTTATACTGCACCAAATGGTTATGCTAGTACAGGCACTGTTGGTACTACTACTGTGATGCCGTTCCCAAGAAACACTAAACAAACATTCTATATTGGAGATGAAAACCATGCGAGTTTAATCTTCAAAGGTGGAAATTGTGCAGGTCTAGCATCCCAAGCAGAAGGTAGTAAGATAAAAGCAAGTTTGGTAATGGAATATAAAGTAGGTTCATCACCAGAAGTAAAGAAGTTTAGAGGTGAAATTGTAGCACCTATTGAGTATGGAGATGCGTTGACTGGAGGAGAGTCATGTTCAGGAGCAACACCAGCAGCATGTACAACATACGTTAATCTAAAAGCAAATTGTGAAGCGGCAGGATGTCAATTTACTGATGGACAAACTTCTGGAACAGGAACATGTGCAGGAGCAACACCAGCAGCATGTAGCACATTAGATGAAACTGAGTGTGGATTAGTAACAGGTTGTACTTGGGCATAAAACCAACAAACTTTTTCTTTTCTTTTTTTTTTCATTTTCTCTTGACTTAATTAGAAATCTATAAATATGAGTAGATATTAAACTTAATAAAAAGATGGTGAAAACAAACAAAACACAAGTTGCAATAGAATTCTTATTAATAACAGGCTTTTTCTTGTTAATAGTTGTGCCAACAATACTTTATTTTTATCAATATACGCAAGAAGCTGCTACTGATGTTGAGGTTGCAAAAGCAAATTCAATAGGAAATGCAATAGTTGATACTGCTGAAAATGTATATTACTATGGCAGGTTTTCAAAGCTTACACTGGATGTTCAATTACCGCAAGGAGTAAAAGCAATAAACATTACAGAAGATTATGATAATGAAGTATATGGGCTTAATATATATCAATTAGGAAGTGAATTGTTTTTTGAATCAAAGATTCCAATAAGAGGAAACTTTAGTGGCAGGGATTTGATAGGTGGAAAGCATGAAATTGTTTTGGAAACAAAGAAAGACACAAGTATGAATAAAAATTATGTTGATATAAAGTTTTATTATGAAGAAGATGAAGAATAGACATGCACAAATTTCAATGGAATTTACTTTGCTAATGACATTTATGCTTTTTTTCTTTATATTCTTTTTTGGAGTTGTTCAGTATAGAATGGCTGAGATGGCTAATGAAAAAGAATTAGAAATGTTGGTTAGTGTTGGTGATTTTGTTAGAAATGAGATTAATCTGGCGCATGTTGTTGAAGATGGTTATGAAAGAAAGTTTGAAATTCCTGCAACTGTTGCTGGAAAAAACTATACATTTGAATTTGTAAGAGATTTTGATCTTTCTTCGTCTAGGACAGATGTTTATGCTGGTTTTGAATTAAAATTTGAAACATTAGATAGAACAATGTTTATTCAGTTTCAACCAATAAATGTCACCAAAGGGAATACAGTAGAAGTATATCCTGGCAAGAACACTATTGAGAAAAAGAATGGTATGATTGCTATTAATTAATCTTCTTGTTTTTGTTTTGCTTTATCTATTTTTTCTTTTAATTTTTTAGATTGTTCAATAGATTTCTCTTTTATCGCGCCTGCGAACTTGTTCATCATTTCTCTTGTATTGTCAAACATCTTTCTTATCTTTTGTCCGTATTCGCCTGTTACTTCTGCAAAATCATATAATCCACTTTTCCATTTTTCAAAATAAACAAGGTGTTCAAGGTCAACTTTGTCTGGTGATTTTGGTTCTTCATCTGGGTAACCAATTGTGATTATTGCTTGGGGTCTTTCGTTTTGTTTCATTGAAACCAAATCTTTTACTTTTTCTTCATCAAATGCACCAACCCAGCAACTGCCTAGGCCTAAAGCTGTTGCAGCCAATAACATGTTTTCAATTGCAGCTGCGCAGTTTTGTATATTATACAATTTATTTGCTCTTTCTCCATACAATGATTCTGCGTGCTTTGATTCACTGCACACAATGATTAGAACAGGTGCTTGCATTACCCAGAGCTGGTCAACGCATGCTTTTGCAATTTCTTGTCTTTTGTCAGAATTTGTTATAAGAATAAATTTCCAGTTTTGTAGATTGCCTGCTGATGGTGCTAGTCTTCCTGCATCTAGAATATCCATTACTTTGCCCCACTCAATTGGCTTGTCTAAGTATTTTCTGACGCTTCTTCTTTTTTTTATACAGTGAAATACTTCCATATTATTATTTGTAGAATAGGTAGTTTATAAAGTTTACTTTATTCCCACCATCCATTTCCCCCAGCCACCTGCCCTTGACTAGGCAAGCTGATAGTGTTCTTGGGTTGAGGTCTGTTTTCTCAATCTATGACATAGTGCTTTATATCTTCATCTTTTTTCCATGACTGAATTGACTTTAAGAAATCTGAGCTTGTGAAGTCTGGAAATAGTTTTTTTGCAAAATAAATGTCTGCATGTATAGAATCCCATAATAAAAAACCAAATAATTTAGGTTTTAAACCTGTTTTTATTATTAGGTCAGGAGGAACAAAATAACTTGTGTATAGATTATCTTTGATCATGTCTTTTGTTATTGCTTCTGGATCAAGTTTATCTGCTTTTATTTTCATTCCCATTAACTTGCATGAGTCAACTATTTCGTCTCTGCCAGAATAGTTTACACAAAAATTAATAAAAAAATTATCATAATCCTTTGTTTCTGACATTATCTTTTTAATTGGTTCAATAATTTCTGATGATAAGTCATACCATTTGCCTAAAACAGAGACCTTTATCTGGTTTTCATGCAATAATTTGTCCATTACCAAACTATTCATGAGTTCTGCTGAAGCTTTTATTAATTCTTGATCAGAGCTTCTGAATTTTGGTATAAAGTAAATCGTAAGAATTCTGATTTTGTGATCAACCATTGTCTTAAGAATTTCTTTTAATTGATTGAATGCTTTTTCATATGCTTCTTGTATTGGTTTTTTATTGTCTTTTGCCCATTGAGGAATTCCGTTCATTGTCATTGCTATGTGTAATGGAATGTTTTCTAGTCTTTTCTTACCCCAATCAATCCTAAATATTCCTTTAACAGTGTCTAAAACCATTCATCCTCGCCTAATTATATATGGGTTGATTTTTATGTATATAAATATTTGTATGGTTTTAAATATAGAACTATTTCTTAATAAGGCCCAACCATTCTAATAAATCATGAAAACCGTGTATTAAGTCTTTTCTTGCATAACATTCTTCTGGTGTTACCCACAGAAAACCTTGGTGTTCTTTTCTATATAATTTTATTTCTATCTTTTGTTTTAATTTTATTTTGTATGTAACAAATTCAACTGTTTTATCTTCAAAATGCCAGTGTCTTTCACCTAGAAATTCTAATTCTTGTTCTTTAGCTTGATAACCTGTTTCTTCAAAAATTTCTTTTAACATTGATTGTACATCTTTTTCACCTTTTTCTACTTTGCCTGCTACTAACCCATATTTATTACCTTCATATATTTCTGGGTTTCTATGTAGAATTATGAACTTACCATCATATTCCATAATACATCCTACAACTCTTTGTGTTTTTTTCATTTTTTTATCTTTCCTTAACTTGTTCTCTTTCAACTGCGCCGCATTTGCCGCATTTCCAGATAATAATGTCATCTTCATCTGTTCTTGTTGCACTTATTTCTATAAGTTGTGCTTTGTTGTAGCCGCATTTCTTGCATTCATGATCATACACTGCTAACAGGTTTTTGTCTTCAGCAATTTCTAGTTTTTGTGTTGGTTTTGTTTTATCACTTAGCTTGTGTTCATCTAGTGTTGACTCTTGATAAAAATCGCATTTACTGCAATCTACTATGATCTTGTTATCTTTTTCCTTTGGTATGACCAGATGGCCGCATCTAGGGCAAAATTTCATAGTATATTGTAGTTTTTATTGATTTATAAGTTTTATCATATTATTGATATTATATTAGACTACCAAAAACATTATATATTGATGTTGTTTTTTTGGTTTTTATGATAACAACTTACATACTCTATGCATTGACATTCATTGTATTGTTTATTGGTTCTTATACTGATTTTAAGAAAAGAGAAGTAGCAGATACAATCAATTGGGGCTTTTTAATGGTTGTTCTAGGTATTAAATTAATGCATTCTGTTTATGTTAATGATTATTGGTATTTATTGGATGGTGCTGTAGGCGGATTAGTATTTTTTTTAATAGCATTAATCATGTTTTACACTGGTCAATGGGGTGGTGGTGATTCAAAGATGATCATTGGCCTTGGTGCTGTATTTGGCTTTTCAATATTTAGGTGGACAGAGTTTCAAGATTTGTGGGTATTTTTAATTAATGCTATAATTATTGGCGGTGTTTATGGTTTGTTTTTTTCAATTGTTCTGTGTTTTAAGCATTGGAAAAAGTTCAAGCAAAGGTTTAAACATTATTCAAAACTTATGACTAAATGGAAAAAGATTACACTTGTTATTTGCGTTTTATTGTTTGTTACAAGCTTTTTTTTACAAGATCTTATGTTAAAGTTGATTTTGTATGTTTTTGTTGTTTTTCTTATTTTATCGCTTTATTTTTATGTTTTTGCAAAAGCTGTGGAAGAAAGTGCAATGCATAAACATGTTGATGTTTCTGAATTAACAGAAGGTGAATGGATTGTTGATGATGTTGTGGTAGATGGTAAAAGGATTTGCGGTCCTAAGGATTTGGGAATTGAGATGGAGCAGATAGAAGAATTAAAAAGGTTGGAGAAGTTAGGTAAAGTTGATAAGATCTTGATAAAAGTTGGAATTCCTTTTGTGCCTAGTTTTTTATTAGCTTTTTTAGTTAGTGTTTTGTTTGGTAATTGGTTTACTTTCTTCCTATGAAATAAGTTGTGTAAAATCTTTTCTTTTTGTTTAAAACGTAAGTTCCTATTGTTACTGGTTTAAAATATTTGGAAAAAAGATCTATGTCAGGGTATCCTTGTATAACTAAAAGACCACCTTTTTTTAGTATTGATTTTATGTTTTTTAAACCTTTTTCTACTTGTTTTTCAGTAAAATAACTGCTTGATCCAAAACCAAAGAAACTTGTAACAACATTGTATTTGTTTTTTGTTTTGAATTTTAAAAGATCACTTACAATAAATTTGCAATCTTTTAATTGTTCTTTTTTCTTTGCTTTTGCAATCATTTTTCTTGAGAAGTCAAGCAAAGTAATGTTCTTATATCCATTTTTTATAAAATGTTCAGCGCCTATGCCTGTTCCTGCACAAATGTCTAAGATTTTCGAAGATTTTTTTACTTTTAAATCTTTTAATAATTTTATTATGTATTTGATTGCTCTGTGGTTTTGTTTAGCACGGTTAATATCCCGGTCATATGTTTCTGAGAATTTGTCATAATACTTGCTCATTTCTTCCTTTGTATAATTAGTAGGAAGATACAATCCTCCGCCTAAGTATGCTAAGTATCTAAATCCTGTTTTTCCAAACTTAATTGCTATAAAAGTTGCGCCTTTTGGCGGGTTTTCAACTTTAACCCAAGCAGGTCTTATTTTCCCTGTTTTGTCATATTCTATTTTGTATTTCTTTTTAGGTTTCTTTTTGATGTAGGCATAAATCAGTTTTGTTTTTTTTCTCATGGAATATGCCTCACTTGTTTCAACCTATAATCTTCTTCATCTGCTTGTAATTGGTCTGACTTTGTTTCTTCGATTGTTTCTGTTTTTTCTTCTGCTTTGTCTTGGTTTATGAAATCTGTTTCTTCTTTTAATCTTTTTGCAATATCTTCTAATTCATTTGGGTCAGATTTAGATCTGTTGAAATTAAAATCTATATTGTCATTTTCATTTCTTGGTATTACATTAATTGCAAAGTGCGGCCATTCTTGGCCAGCTGCTACTCCATTGTTAACCGTGATGTTTGTTCCTTTTGTTCCTAATGTTTCAAATACTAATGATGAAGCTTTGTTTGCTATTAAAAATAAATGACTTACGATATTGTCAGGAATTTGTTCTATGATGATGTGGTGTTGTCTTGGCATGATTATTAAATGTCCTTTGGCAGCTGGTTCAGGAGCTAGCATTACAACTGCTAAATTGTCTTCATAAATAATGTTTTTATCTTGTTTCTCTATTTGTTCACAGTATGGACAGCCCATTTTAACTAAATAAGTTTGCTATTTGATCTAAGTCAACTCCTCCTTTTTTTGGTTCATCGTCTTCATCGTCATCTTCTTCATATTCATCCTGTTCTTCTGTTTCTTGTTGTTTTGGTTCTTCTTGTTTTCTCTTTTTCTGCTTTTTTGGTTTCTTTTTTTCTTTTTTTTCTTCAACTTTTTCTTGTTCAGGTTCTTTTTTAGTTTCTTCTTCTATTTCTTGTTCTTCTTTGCTCTCTTCAGATTTCTCATCTTCTTCCATTTCCTCTTCACCTTCCTGTTTTTCATCATCATCTTTTTTATCACCTAAAGCTTTTGATAATTCATCAAGGTCTAGCTTTGGTTCAATTATGTCAACATCCCCTTTAATCTTAGAAATTATTTTATCAACATCTTTGCCTTGGAACAACATCTTTAATTGATTATTGGTTTCAAGTAATTGTTTGAATTGATCAGGATTGGTTGTAAGAACTTGTTTAAGCTGAGGATTTTGTTCAATCATTTGCATTAATTGTTTTTCACTAACTTCTGGCATTTCTACTTTTGGAGGTTCTCTGCCAGGTATTGGATTTTTTAATAATTTATCTCTTAACATTATGTTTATATTGTTTTTTAGATTTGGAAGAATTTCATCTATTTCTTTTTGTTCTAGTTTTATCTTTGGTAGATTAAAGTTTAATATGCCATCGTCTTCGTCTCTTGGCATAATGTGAACCATTACGTGACCATAAGGCGATTGTCCTGCAATTTGTCCGTTTGCAATAAAGATGTTTGTTCCTTGACATGGTATTTTTTTTAAACAAGCTTGAGAAATGTGTTTTACTATTTTAAATAAATGTGTTTGTTCTTGTTCAGGAATCATTGGCATGAAATTATAATGTGTTTTGGGTATTACTAAAATGTGTCCTTTTGCAACAGGGTTTATGTCAAGAATTGCTAATACTTTATCATCTTCATAAATCTTTTTTACTGGAATCTTTCCTGACGCCATCTGACAAAATGGACATTGTTGTTTTAATAATTCCATTCTTTGTTCTGGAGTCATGTTGCTCGTGTCAATTGTTTCTGGCATAATGTTTATTTATGTGCTAGTAGTATTTAAAGTTTGCTTATAATTTATTTTTTTTAAAAAAAATCATAAAAAAACAAAAATATTTAAGCAAAAAACAAAAAAACAAAAAGATTTCTTAAAAAATTAACAAAAAATTAGAAAAATAGTAAAAAAATTGAAAAAAACCTGTAAAAGTTAAAAAAATTAAAAAAATCAATAAAAAATGTTATTTTTTCTCGTCGATAAAAAAAAAGTTTAAAAAATTAAAAAAATTGTGAAAAATTGTCAAAAAAATAAAAAAAATAAAAAAATTCCTCGTCGAGGATTTTTAAAAAAGAAAACATTTATAAAGGATTTTTACAAAAATATATATATTAATAAAAAAGGTTGATAGAAAGTATGAAAGGGCAAAAAGAGGTTGCACAATTAACATCTGAAGATGAATTCGAAGTAATCACTGATATAAGTGAATGTGAAAAACTTTGGAAAACTTTCAGTGCAAACAAAAAGATTTCTGATATGTGGGAATTTAAATTCTGTTTTCATAAATATTTTAATAACTTGCCGCATTTTATAGTTCATAAAAAGAATGGGAAAGTAGTTGGAATGTTGCCTTTGTCTTATGATGATGAACAAAAACTGTTTAAGTTCTTTCCAGGTGATGATGATTGGATTGAAAAGAATTCTATCTTTTTACATAAGAAAAGATCTTTAAAAGAATTAATTAAGATGTGCCCTGAAAATACTAAGTTGACTGGAATAGATGAAATTCCTTTGTATAAAAAAATGTTTCAAGATGATGATTGTACTTATTCTTTGTATCCTGAAGAATTTGGATTTAAGATAGATAATTATTATAAATTATTCAAAAGAAGGCATGTTGCAAATATTCTGAGAGATATAAGGAAGTTAGATGATAAAGGGGTTATTATTATTCGTAATCCTAAGAATTATAAAAAAATGTATAAGTTGATGAAAAAATGGACATATAAATCATTTGGCAAAAAATCATATTTTTATGACAAAAGATTTGACAAAGCTTTTTCAGATGTTTTGGATCTTTTTATGAAAAAAGATATAATGTACATGACTTTGATTAAGGTTGATGGTGAATTAGCTGCTGTTGATTTTGGTTGTGTTTATGGAAATACAATGACTGTGTTTGCTGGTGGTGTAAATCCTAAGTTTAGAAATAAAGGAATTGCAAAGTATATTAACATGGAACATATTAAATATGGTTTTGAGTTTAAGTTAGACAAAATAGAATTCTTAGCTTTTAATTTTAATTGGAAAGAGATGTGGCATTTAAAGAAAGAAAAGTTGTTTAAGTTTTTGAAGTGAAGTTATTTCTTTAAAAAATAATCAAAAGATAATTCATCAAATTCTTTTGGTTCATACAAAACATAACCTTCTTTGTGCCATAAGACAAATTCTAAACCCATTTCATGTATTTTTTTACTGCAGTTTGTGCATGATGGCGGACCTGTTTGCTTTCTTTTACCATCTTTGACTTTCATGTGATACATTACTGCTCCTTTTAGTGAAACTTTTCTACCAATGCAGTTTAGTAATGCTAATTCTTCTGCATGTATTGCATTGCACAGTTCTATATGTGTATAACTTTTTACATGTTCTCTTTGGCAGCATAAATGAGGTAGTGTTGGTTTGTTGTAGCCTGTTGCAATTATTTTGTTGTTCTTTACAATAACAACTCCTCTTTGTGATCTTTGGCATGTTGATTGTTTTGCTATTTCTGTTGCAATGTCCATGTATTTCAATGTTTGTTCTAGTTCTTGTGGGTCTATTATGTGTCTCATGTTGGTTTTGTTTTTGTTTTTGGTATAAATATATTGTTATAATTAAAAACAATTATTGTATACTCTATCACCAAAAAATATAAATATCACACTAACTTAAATAAGCACAATATGGGAGATCTCGTGAAAATACTATACAATAATGGAGTACACAAAGTTCTTACAAATCATGATGTTCTTATTAATGGAAACAATGCTTTAGAATTAAAACAGATTCCGAAAATAGATCCAATTAAATTAGAAATAGATAATTTTGATAATGTTATCTCTTTTCCACTTAAACCAAAATATGAAGAACTTGCACAAAGAATGCATATAGCTGCTGTTCAATTAAAACAATATTATGATCAGGTTGCTGATAAAGATGAGAAATTTGTTCCGTATTGGACTCAAGAACAGACATTTACAAAAGCTAGAGAAGATTTAGGTGAAATTAAGAAAAGAAAGTTCTTTGAAAGCCGTAAAAAGTTTATGCAAAGGAATAATTTAGAAGAAAGAATAGAAGTATATAAACAAATGTCACATTTGGATGTGTTTTTAAATCGCAATTATAGAAAATTTCCAGAATCTATGAAAGAGATGGGTAAAAATCTTAGGTATTCTAGCATGGAATTTAAATTTATTTCTAGTGTTGCGCCACCGATGTTAATTACTGGCGGATATAATTTGATTAATATGCCTGGAAATAGTCTTTTCTTTGTTGGTTTTGGTTATTTTTCTTATTGTTTGTTGGCGTTTTTTTCTTTTGCAATGTGTTGTCAAGAAAAGGCAAATGAGAAAACTACATTTGAAGATCATGCTCATTTATTTTTAAAACATAATTCTGAAAAAGCTGATGACACTATTTCTTTAATACATGAATTAAGTGAATAGAATCTGTAATGTATATATTATTGTGGGTAAATGTTTATATATTGTTTATTTTTACTTTATTGATTATGGCATTTACTTTTGATGTAAAGAATGTAAACTTATTTACTGTTAGAAACTTTGTTTATATTGGACTTAATTATTCTGAGTTAATTCCTGCTAGTGAATGTATTAATGAAATAATAAGTGAAAATATTGGTGAACTAAAAGTAAGACAATCTGATGTTGAGGTTGCTTTAGAAGGACATACTAAAGCCAGGTCTGAATGTTTTGTTGTTCCATTAAAAGAGCTTTTAGATGCATATAATGAAAGTAATGATGTACGCAAATATACTGAAGATTTTGGTGGGGTTACTAATACTTCTGCTAGTTTATTAGGATTTGCATATACAATTCATGCTGAGACTTTTGAAAATTCTGCTAGTCTTGATTTATGGTCTTTTTTAAAAAAGCAGTTATCTGATCCTGCTAAATATTTTGATAAATTTGAAGAAAAACGTTTATTGACATTAGATAGAGAAAAAAGTTTAGAATTAATGCAGTCTAAGTTCGATGAATTAGATAAAGATGTTCCTGATAATTTTGCTCGTTTTTATGTGATGGATGGTTTGTCACAAATAACTGAAAATGATTTTAGGCAAAGATATTTAGGTGTTGTTTTTTTAGATTCGTATAAAGCTGAAGATGACTCTGTTATTGATAAAGTAAAAGCAGAACTTTGTGATAAATTACAAGTGTTTAAAGGCCCTGCTTTATCATTGTCTGCTCCTATTATATTTGAGACTCATTTTAAAGCTTATTTTGATGCTGAAAATTTGGTCAATGATTATGGTGAAGTATTATTCTCACCTAATTGGAAAAAGAAGATCTTTAGGTTTGGTTGATTAATTCTAATATATATTCTCTTGTAGACAAATGTTTATAAAATACTCATTCTAACTGTATATATAATTGGGGGTGTAAATATGAGTTTAGGAAAAGAAATTGAAGCTATAGAAATGGAAAGAGGATTAGCTGGTATGCAAGAGCATATGTGTAAAGAAAAGTTTAAAGATATTAGACAAAGAATTCTTGATGGGGAAAGAAGTGATGATCCTGTTAAAGATTTTATGATTGTTGCTTATTCTGGTGAATTAAAAGGCGGACATGAGGTACTTGTTGAACAAGGCATAAAAAATTTGCAAGAGAAAATAAAAGAAAACCAAGGACAACAAGTTTTAGTTATAGTTGATGAAGAGAAAATTGGTGGTTGTACTGGTCTTGGTGGCAAAGGTTATGTTGATTTAACTGAAATAAGAGTTTTGGGTGTTATTAATGGTGAGCTTAATTTTAGTTATGAACCTCGTACTGCTTTTATAGATTTATCAGCTAGGTGTGGTATTGGTGATATTGTGATTCCTACTAATGGTTATGTTACATTTGGTGATTATAGAAGAAAGAATGGTGGAATAAGGCTTAGAGATGGTGATATCTTAGTATCTCATGAATATGTTAAAGGTATTGGTAAGAAAATATATAGAAGGGCTGGAGAAGAATGGGGTAATGGTTTTAATTCTCAATGTGTTTTAAATATTATTATAGGTAGTGATGCAATTATGAGATATTTTAAGTTTAGTAGAAAACATTTAGATGACTTTGGTGATGAGACAGAAAAAATGCTTGAGCATATGCCTAAGATAGAAGGTCATGAATATGAAATAAATGATCTTAGATATGCAGAAGCTTTAGAATTATTAGGACAAGAAATACATGAAGGGTTTAAGGAAAAGTATGAAACAGTGAAAAAAAAAGAGGAATGTGATCTGTTGGATGCATTATTTACTTTTGCTTTGTATGGACAAAAACATTCTGATGCAGAGATGGTGAAAAGAGGCTTAGCAAAAGCATTTACAAAAGATTGGCATAAGCAAGATAAAATTATTAATAAAGGTCCTGGTTTAACAATGAGTGTTAAGGATACTGTGCTAGGATTATGTGATACTTATAATATTGATGTGCCTGAATAGGTGGAAGGTGTGAAAATGAAAACAATACATATAAAATCTTTTGCAGAAAAGTTTAACTTTCATGTGCCTACTAGGTTTGTTCTTTCTATAGATCATTATTTGCCTATAGATTATAAAAAGATATTTCCTAGTTATAAGGAAAGCATAGAAAATACAACAAAATTTCTTTTAAATTATATGGATCAATTACAATTACCAGAAAATGTTGAAGGAGAAACAAGATATAGTTTTCAAGAATACCTTATGTTATCTCCTATTTCTTTCTCTAGATTATTTGAATTTCAAAGAGAACTAGGTGTTGTTAAATTTCCTGAGATTCGTATAAAAACAAATTATGGAAATTCTAAGATAGATATGAGGCCAGTTGATAAAACAAGAGATGTGGTAATAACCACATCAGGTCAAGGACTTGTTGATAAGGTTGTTGAAGAATTAAATGATGAATTATTGAAACAATTAGGTGCACATCATACTGAACTAAAGGTTTACAGAGATGATCCTGAAATGATTCAAGATTTGTATGTTGACACTGCTGTTACTTTTCATAGTCTAGCTTGTGGTATGAAAGGGGCAGGGGGAGGTAATTGAAAGTGTCAAAGTCTAATTCCATCTACAGAGTTGAATATGAATCTATAGTAACTTATTATCTTATTCCTGCGCATGTTAAAGAAAAAGATAGAAATGAAATGTTATTAAAATCATTTACTTCTGAAAATAATATTACTTGTGATGATTTTAAAAATAATAATGGGAAGATTGTATTTGAAACTAGTATATCTGTTGCTAGTTTTTATGATGTTGGAGAATTAGAGAAATTAGCGAATAGAGGAAGTGTAGAGAACCCTTTAGAATTAAAACTACTTTGTTTTAATGAGGATTATTAATATATTTAAGTTAAAATGAAAATCGAAAAAAAAGTCTGGCCTAAATACTTCCAACTAATACTAGAAGGTAAAAAACATTTTGAACTAAGATTAGCTGATTGGGAATGTAATATTGGTGATATATTAGTTTTGAAAGAATGGGATCCTGAAACTAAAGAGTTTACTGGAAGAGTTCTAGGAAAACAAGTAACATTCATAGCAAAAACCAAAAATATTCCTGATTTCTGGTCTAAAGAAGATGTTGAAAAGTATGGTTTTCAGATAATTAGTTTTAAGTGATTTATTTGCTTTGGATTAGGATACAATCTGAACTTAATGTTTACCATTCTTCGATTATTTTTTCACTATATATTTCTTCCATGATCCTGTCACCATATACAGTTGTTGTTAAACCAACACCAGTACCAATCATAGGTTTATTATCAAAACAACCACTTTCACAAATAACATCTCCTTTTTTAACATATTTGTCAATTGTCATATGATTATTTATATATAAATACTTTATTAATCTTTCTAAAATCTTTGATTAATTTTATAAATAACAATAACTTACACACATTTACAATGCAAGACCAAGACTATGTAAGAAAGATATCATATAAAGAGATTGCATTTCTTGGTGATCTGGGCATAACTTCAGATCTTAGAGAAATGGTTCTTAGATGCTGGGCTGAGATCAAACACTGCCCTAAACTAGACATATCAATGTTCAAAGATAATTCAAAAGGATTTCAATTTACATATGCTGGTTATTATCTAACTCATGCATTAGATAAACCAACTAAAAAAGAAAAAGTCTATTTTCTAATGTCTCAAGAGGATTTATCTAAGTTCGAAGG
>CAZYAB010000007.1:0-65412 GCA_964645705.1 uncultured Methanosarcinales archaeon
CAGGCACTATTACTGTTTTTCCATCTAATTTATCAAAATTAAATTTGTCTTCAATGTCGATTACCACTGCATCTGGCTTGTTTGGTACTTTTCTTGCTTTTTTACAATATAAGATCCCTGAGTTGTCTAGGCCCATTATTTTTCTTAGTTGTACAACGAATTTTTTAACTCCTGCATCAGAACTCATGAAAACAATATTCTCTCCTTTATTTATTATTTCTAGATTAGGATCATTCAAAAGATAATGCCCTAATAAGAAATATGGACTTATGTTATATACAATTTCTTTTCCAGGTTTGCAATAAACTTTTTCATATATTCCATATATTTTTTCACTGTGCATATGAAGTGTTAAAATTCTATCGACACTGTTTGTTTTCATTATCTTTGCAACGACTTCAGTACTATTTGGCTGGCCTTTCATCTTGTCATCTTCTTCAGGTCCTCTGTCTTGTCTTCCAAATGGTAGGTCGGTAAACACGACTGTGATCTTGTTTGCACCTGCTCTTTTAGCTGCATCTGCAACATATGCTGTCCTGCCTATCATGTCTAATGGGTCTTGGAATGGACCTTGAGTGCACACTATGTAAATATTTTTTCCAGTTATGTCTTTTCTAAATGTTGGGTAGAATTCTCCGCCTGCATATGATCTTGGTGATAATATATTGTCAACATAATCAGGCAAGCCAAGGCATTCCCTTATCTTCTGGACAAAACTCGCATGTGTTTGAGAAACAGCCACAACCTCAAAGTTTTTTTCTTCTGACATTTTATGATTTTGAATTATGATTAAGTCTAATAAATAGATTTATATTATCAAATGTATAGAATAAAGTATATATAACGAAATAAAATAAAAAAATAAAAATTAATACTTCTTCTTCCTAGGAACCCCCCATAATTTTACAGCTTTTCTTAGTTCAGGGTATTGTTTAGATGCTTGTTTTAATGATTTTTTATTAAGAGTTGCATCTACTGCTTGTCTTATTGCTTTTGCACCTGCGCGAGTACCGTCAGGATGACCATGGCAGCCGCCGCCTGCTTGAATAACAATATTATTACCCATTATTTTCATTAATGGGGGAATAACACCAGGATAAACACCGCCAGAGCAAACAGCAAACACTGGTTTTTTACCATACCAGTGTTGTTCAAGCATATGGTTTGATTCTGATTTTTTTCCAATTACTTGTTCTTCTATTTCTTCTCCAATATTATGTACTTCTTTTGCACCGCCTTCCATTTTTCCAACAATTGCTCCAATATGTAATTGATCAACGCCTATTAGTCTAGCACATTTTGCAACTGTCATCATTGATATTCCGTGTTTTGGATATCTTGTAAAAGCACCGTGCATTGCCCTGTGTGCGTGTATTACCATGTTTAGTTTGTCATCATAATTTCTCATTGTTTGTAAAGCTGCCCAACCAATTGTTAATATGTCAAGCATAAAATATTCTCCACCAAGTTTCTTAATATAATCTGCCCGTTTTTTCATTTCTTCTGTTTCTGCTGTTACATTTGCCATGTACATCTTTTTTTCGCCTGTCTCATGCTCTGCTTTGTCTCTTAATTTTAATGTTAGTTTAACTCTTTTTCTGAACTTGTTAAAAGTCATTGATGACAAGTTTTCATCATCTTTGACAACATCAAGGCCGCCACGCCATGCTTCATATGCAACTTTTGCATGCTGTGATTCATTTAAACCTACTTTTGGCTTGACAATTGTTCCTGTTAAAGGTCTTTTTCTTATTTTTAATAATTTTCTTATCCCCTTTATACCATATTTAGGTCCTTTGAACTTTCTCATGATTATTTTTGGAAAATGTATGTCCATTAATCTTAAGTTTTTAACAGCTTTCATTCCAAATATGTTTCCTGCTATACTGGACAAGATTTCTGGCATGTTTCCTGCTTCAAATAATTCATATGGATAAGCAATCTTTACATATTTTGTTATAGGATTTATGTAATAAACATGCGGTTTTAGTCTTTTTGCTATCTTTTTGTTTAAAGATGAAATTGTTGTCCATGTTCCTATAGAAGATTCTCCTGCTAAGTGTTGGCAAGCTTTTTTTAGTGTTAAACCTCTTGCAGGTTCTGCATAATATTCAGCAACAAGGTCTTTAGAATGTGGTTTGTATTTAAGATCTATATAGTCTAGCATTTTGTGCACCTCTATTTTTTTAATATATATAGATTATTGGAAAAGGTGTATATAAATGTTTCTGTATATTCAAATACATAAATCTTTTTAAACATGGAGATAAGAACATTAAACAATATGACACAAGAATGTCCTTGTTGTGAAAGAGAATTCGAAAGACTAGAACATTTTCCAAGGATATTGCTTGTAAATTTTGAAAGAGTTAAAATTCCTAAAGATAAAAAATTTCCATATTTAGAAGAAAGAGTGTTCTTTGAAGAAAAATTTGTAGAAGAGGAACCAAGCTATAAACACAATAATAATAAACTACCGCCAGAAATAGAAAAAAAATTCAAAAGATATCCTCACAAATTATCTATTATGCATAAAGGTTATATCTGGCTTAAAACAGCAAGCCCATTTGATAAGATATGCGAAGGACAACCATGGGCCAGAAGTTATAATAAGCATGCTGGTTGTGTAAACAAATATATTAGGACTGAACTTGATCAAAAGAAAAGGATTCTTGATTCTCTTAACCCGTATTTTGAATCTCTAGAAGAATTAATTGGTCAAGAGGTTAAAAGAGCAAGTTTCTTACCTAGTTTTAAGAAAAATTTATCTCATAAAAATAATTTTTATATCCCTAATGCTAATTATTGTTTACAATTATATGAAAGTAGTAAGGTTTCAGAACATGGTATTAGAATAGTCAAATTAAATATCACTAAAACAGAGCTTTCTGATCATAAAACAGGAACAATAAATTATGAAATGAAGCATGAAGCAAAAGTTGCAGAACTAGAATACAAAGGAATGATAAAATAAAAAATTATTTCTTATTCCCAAAATAAAACACATTCTCTACAGACACATCTTCGGAACTGTAATTACCTTGCTTAGGATGTGATTCTTTTTTAGGTTCTGGTTTTGGTTCTTTTTTAGGTATGCCTCTTGGTTGTTGTTCTGGCTCATCATCTTCTATATTAATTTCTTCTGAACCTTTTGGAGCAGATACCATCATTTCGCCCATCTTTGTTTGTCTTCTGGCTAATTCTTGTACATTGTTTTCAAAAGTTCCTATCTTAGAATGAATGCCTTCTAATTGTTTTTGAAAGTCTTTTAACAGCTTTACAATGTATTCATTGTTCTTAGCCATTGCTTGCTGCCATGTCATGCCTGTTCTTTCATCTTTAGCAGATTGTTGTTGTGGTTTTGGTTGTTGTGTTTGTTCTGGTTCTCTTTGCGGCCTTGGTTGTTGTGGTTGTGATCCTCCTGTTCCTAGATCTCTGCTGTGTGTAACACTTGCACCTTCGCCTAACATCTTTGTTGCTTTTTGAACAGCCTCGTCAAAAGAAGTAGCCATGCCATGAGAAATAAGCTCTTTAGCCATTTTGTTTATTTTTTTAATATCTTCAACATATCCCATAATTATCACCTGTTTTGTTTATTTAATATATTATTGTATTATATTTATTAATTATATTATTTAGTTTATATATAAATTAAGACTTATTATATATAAAGATTATTATGATAGAAAATAGATAATATCTTTGGTCTCTTGTATTTTCTTTTTTATATTAAAATGTTTCTTAATCAATCTCTTTATCTTAGGCAATTTCTTGCTTTTCTTTAATATTGTTATTATAAACTTCTTTTTACCAACTCTTTTCATTTCTTTTAAACCTTTTTCTATGTTTGTGAAGTTGTGTATTGCTGTTATTGATATGACAATGTCAAACTCATTTCTACCAAAAGGCAATTGTTCTGCTTTTCCTTTGATAAATGTTTTTTTTGATTTCTTTGTTTTATTTTTCTTTTTTTCTTTTTTCCTAGCAATCTTAATCAATTCAATACTAGGATCTATACCAACAACATGACAATCAAAGTCTGAACTAATCCCTGTTCCACAACCAACATCTAGAAGTTTGGTGCTCTTGTTCAGCTTGATGTGATTCTTTATAATTCTTAATTTATTAAGTTGTTCTTCTTTATGAAGACCATCATAACCTTTTGCAATTTTGTCATAATATGTTTTTGCCATTTTTTATCAACTTCCTATGGGTCTTGTTGATGTGCATTTGCCTTCTACATTTAAAAAATCTTTGTGTGCTTGGTGTGATGATAAGATAAATGTTGCAGAACTTCTTGGACAGAACAAGATTGTTGGTCCGCACTTTGTTTTTGATGTCTTTAAATTATTATAAAAACAATAATCAACAGAACTCAGTCTTTGTGTAGAAACATCAATGTCGTCGCTATCAACAAAAGTTGAAATGCCGCAACATTCGGATTTCTCACTATATATTCCTTGTATTCTTTGTAAATAACTTGGAGCATATGAGTTGTGGAAATAAGCTTTTTTTGTAAGAATTTTTACTAATTGTGCAATGCTTTTATCATCACTTTCTTTCCAATCAAAATCATCTATTATCATGCTATTTATTTTGTTATTGATTGTTCTGATATTTCTTAAGTCTATGTCTTCAACATTTGATCCTGCATTTAATGATAATTGTTCTTCTATGAAATTATCAACATAAAGTTTATCTCTTAAATCAACTATGCTCACGTCTGTTTGTATTTTTCTTTTGGTGTCCCATAAAAAAGAATCAGCATTTACAATTACCTCTACTTCGATTGTTGCATTAATGTGCCAAGGATCTTGTTGAGATAGTTCTATCTTAATCGGATTGATCCTTGTTTCTATATCTAAGTAATCTTTTGATATTTTGCTTATCTCTTCAAACCAATAAAATAAATATTTTCTGTCTAGGATTATTTCCCCGTCTGGTTCCAGGTTACCATTTCTTATCAAACGTATGTGTTTTTCTTCATACAATGCATCATAGTTGTAACTGTGTGTTGCAATGTAGTCAAGTGTGTGATAAACACTTGTCTCAAGTGCAAGAGGAATGTATATGTCAAACAATGATTCTACAAATTCATTTGCTCTATGAACCCTTGTTTTTACAATGTCTGTTTTATAAGGAGATACGTTTACGCTCTGTAAACTATAAACAAAGGAAAATAAGATGACTATAAGCAAAGCTATCAATGACAAAAACATTCCTTTTTTACCTAAGCTTTTCTTACTTATTTTTTTCTTTCCAAGATTTCTTAGCTTGTTCATCTCCACACCCTTACCTCAACAATGTATGGTCCCCAAACATCTTTTGATTTTGGTTTTTTTCCAAATATTATTTTTTTTGTAGAAATTGTTACTTTGGATTTTTCTTTGCTAATTCCTGTGTTGTATATTTCAAATAAAGATTCGCCTGTATTGCTTGGCGGGATGTATATATTAATCTCAAGATTGTTTTCATATGGTATTAATCCTGTTAAAATTTCTTTTAAAAGATTATCTTTTATTAAATCTTTTTTACCAAGATAATAAAATTCTCCTATTTGTTCAAGGATCGTGTTTTCAGTGTTTGTTATTTCTTTTGTATTTATTATCAAATGACTGTGGATATGGGGAAATTCTTCAGCACTTAAATTATTTATCTTTGTTTTGGCAAGTACTGTCATGATATCTTCTGATAAAAGGTAAGTAGGACTTTCAACTGACCTTGAACTCATGATAAAAAATACTAAGAATATGCCTGTTGTTAGAATAGTGACAGCTATGATTGCATCCAAAGAAAAGAAATATGCTTTTTTTCCAGTTGATTTTTTAGTTTTTTTTTCCTTTTTTCTTGTTTTGCTATTCATCATTTTAATTCCATACAACAACTCTTACTTTTACTGGCTTTCCTTTGTACATTGCAATCTTTGTCATTGTGATTACATTTTCTGATTCTTTTACATTTATCTTTGTGTCAACTATATTGCAAACATTTTCACATGTTTTACAATCTTCGTGCACTTCTTGATAATTTCTCATGTTTGGGTCTAATGTTGAACAATCATAGCAAGTGCATGCATAAGTTCCATCACCTTTGCAGAATCTCCATGGATAGTCAGGTCTTCTTTTACCAAAGCAGTCTTCACAATAACAAGTTTCACCTTTTTTACATACACCATCTGGCAAACCAATGCATCCTCCTCCGTCTTCACAAATTTTGTCTTCTGAGCAATATTTTCCTGGTGCACAGCCTGCATCTTCCCAGCAATTGTAACAATTTTCTGCGTCATCAATTACGCCGTCTCCGCATTTGTTGAGTTCAAAGTTTAATTCAATTGGTTTACAATAATCTGTTTCTATTGTTTCTGTTTGTTTAACTAGATTGCTCATCTTTGCTTCAATGTCATATGTTTCTCCGGGATCAAGTTCTAGTCTGTATCCAACTTCTGGGCTCGTATCTTTTGCTACTAATTCGTCTGATGATTTGTTGTATGCTCTTATCTTTGCATCTGAAAGTGGAATGTTTTCATTTGTTTTATCATATACGACTCCATATACTATTGCTTTTTCAGAACGACATATTGTGAAAAATCCTGAGTATGCTGTCTGTCCTCTGATTAACTTTTCTTCAAATTCAACTTTAGGAGTTATATTTATTTGGTATTCCATGTTTTTATCTTTTAATTCTTCTATATTCCAGTCATAGTAATAATTTCCATCAAGATCTTTTCTATTTGGAATGTTTGCTGGTATTCCATTAGGTATAGAATACCAATGTTCTGATGAATCATTTGAATATGCAATATTATATTTGATTAGATTATCAAATTCTTCTTGATCTTGTTTTTCCCAGTAAATTCTGAGTGTTTCTGGATCTTTTATTATTGTTTCGTGTTTTGGATATATTATTTTAATAGGTTTGATTGCACAATCTGGATCAAAGTCAGCGCACGCAAGGAAATTTTCTTCAGCAGGAGGACATATGTCGTCACTTTCTTGATCATTACATGTGCAAAGTCCTTCATCATTACATATTAAACCTGTTGCACATTTTATATTATCACATACTTGTTCTTCTTCATCACATGGCACGTCTTGACAAATAAGTTCGTCATTGATTATGCACGGATATTCATCTGCAGCACATCCACAGTCAGGATCAATGTATGAACAGTCTTGATTACATTCACCATCTGGTATATCTTCACCTTCACAATCACATTTGTTTCCTAGACCGTCTGCGTCTTTATCACCTTGGCCAGGATTGTATATCTTAGGACAGTTATCACAAGTGTATTCATCACTATCAGGAACATCTTCGCTTTCATATAAGTCTGTGAATATTCCTTCTGGAACATTATCATTATCCATGTCAAGGTATTTACAATCCCAGAGATCATTTTCTTCATCTTTACTGTCTTCACTATTACATACATAGAATATCTTTGGTTTTGATTTAATTGTAAACTCTGGTTTGTCTTTATCTTGTACTTCTACATTAACAAGATACATGCCATCTTCTGTTATTTCTGCTAATTCTGTATCAAATGAAAGTGAACATGTTAATTCATTATTTGTTACAGTTCCTTGGTTGTCTATTGTTTTAACTGTGTCACCTTCTACTTTCTTTATCTTGAATTTACAATCTGGTTTGAATTCTCTGTTTGTGGCTGTGATGAATTTGAACTCACCTACATCTACATTTTTTGTATCTGAATCATAGAATGCTCTTTCTAGTTTATAATTTTCTGTTATTTCTTTTGGTTTGACAATTATGTTAAAGCTTGGTCCACTAATATAGTTTGTCATGATATTAGAAGCACCGTCTTTTGCAAGAGCTGCTGTTGTGTATGCTTTGTCTTCTATATTGTTTGTGATTGTTGTTTTACAGTTTCTTATAAATCCTGTTTCATCTCCATCAAGTTTGAATCTACATTCACAGATTCCTGAATTGCCTGTTTGTGAATCATCTGGTTTAGCAAATATGTCAAATGAATCACCGTGATAGAGTGTTACTTTATTATCTTTTAATCCTTCTACAATAATTTTGTTGCTATTGATTGTTGGTTCAAGTTTTTCAAATACTTCATGACTGAATGTAAATTGTTTTTCAGCAGGTATGTCTAATTGGCCGTCGAATATTGTTACTTTAAACTGTGCTTTATCATCTGAAGGTGATGTGTATGCATTGCATGTTAATTTGACATCTGAATTAGCTGATAATTCTTGTTTGTTCTTTATAGTCGCTGTTGTTGAACTTGTTGTTTCAAAAATAAATTCATCATCATTATCAATAGTGCATTTATTTTGGAGATTATATGGGAATTGTGATAAGTATACTTTTAGGTTTTGTTTGCCAAAGACTTTTAATGCTTGTATTTCAAGTATATAAGGTTCATTAACATGCAAGTGTTGTTGATGTTTTACACTAATTTTTGAGAATGTTGCAGATTCTGGTTTAGGAACGTCTGTACATTGTGCAGTGTTTGTGCCAATATAACATCCACAATCATCATCAGCACAATCAATAATGCCGTCTCTGTTATTGTCAATTCCATCATCACAGATCTCTGTTTGACTACATGTTTCCCCGCGCGCATTTGTTTCGCCTTCACAACCTCTGTCAGCACAATCTACTTTATTATCATTATCATTGTCAAAGTCATCATCGCAAACTTCTATTCCGCATCTTGCACCATAATATGCACCAATCTTTCCATTGCAATCATTTTGGTCAGCACAATTTTTTAAACCATCATTATCATTGTCATCATTATCAACACATGCAAAAACATTTATGTCCTCAACAATTGATAATCCTGGGAATCCTGTTACACCACACAGATTGAATTTGTGGAAACAGTCTGTTTCATATTCTGATGGATCAGTGTTTTCTATTTCTTCACCTTTGTCATCTCTTCCATCTATTCCACCGCCTTTTTTCTCGTCAAAGTCATTGTCTAATCCGTCTTTACAAAAATCATAAGCAAATAATTTGAATTCAAATGGAGCACAAATTATGTCTTTATTTTCTGGATGTTGAACACCTAAACATTGTGGATCAAAGCAGTCAAATCCTCCTTCTGGATTTTTGACGTATTTTGATTGTTGTTCATTCCATACATATGCGTCTAAGTCATTGTCAAATCCGTCAAAGCACCTTATTGGATCTTCTTGACCAGTTTCGTCTAATAATTCGTTTGAAGGACAATTGCTTGCACCTGCACAATCATAATCATAACAATCATGACCGTATTTTTCTCCTTTGTATGCATCTTTGAATGGTTCTTCTCCGTATGGGTGAGGTATTTTGTAACTGCCTAACCATGATCCTGCATTACTAACTTCTCTGTCAAAGTCATTGTCAATTCCATCATCACACCAACTAGGATCATTGTTTTCAAATCTTGGACAAGGATTTGTTTCAATGTTTGTGCTTTTGCCTCCTCTTCCCCAACATGAACTCACATCATAACAATCAATTGAGTTTGTTTTACATGTGCCGTCGAATTTATATTCTGAGTCAGGGCATGAATATTTTTCAATTTGCCATGCATTCTTATCAGCATCATTGTCAAACCTGTCATTACAGCTGCTTATTCCATGAACTGATTTATCATAATAAGAAACTTGTCCAATTGGGGATCCTTCTTTTTCTTCACAATAAACTTCTTGTGAATTTTCTATTACATATTTTTTGATTGAACCATCTGAATCTTTATAACCTCCAATCTTTCCTATGCAATCACTGTCATCACAATCAACAAGATCATCATGGTCATTATCATAACCATCAAAACATGTTTCTTCTGTTAAGTATTCACATTCTATAGGTTCATCATCCCCTGATCTTTCACCTATTTGTTCACCATCGCATTGTTCGTCTTTGCAATCTGTTTTATAATCTAAATCATTGTCAACTCTGTCATTACACTGATGATCAGACCTTGCTCCAGGTCCGCCACTATTGACTCCACCCCAAATTCTTTTTTCTGTTTCAGGTAATCCTTGGTAATTCTGTGCATCATTTTCATTATTTGTATTTGGTGCGTCGTCGTCTGAATTAAATAAATATTCTGGTGAATAATCATACTTATCATTCCATTGACTGAATAAAGTAAATTTGTGGTCTGTGTTTTGATGAAGACCTGAAAAGTCTAATTTAATTACATGATCATTCTTTTTATTTGAAATCTTTCCTATAACTGAGTATACTGTTTTTGCAGCATCTGTTTCTGATTTTGTAAATTCATATGCACCAGAAGCAGATGTTGATTCTGCTTGTGTAAAACTATTACCTATTATTTCAATAGAATCTGTTGCAGGGTCTGCTGAGATTGAACCACCATTTGCAAACTGGAATCTTATTTTTAGTCTTCCACTTGGTTGAATATTTCTTGTGTACCAATATTTGACTGCAGTGTTTTGAGCTATATTAAAGCTTCCAGGACAAATATTTCCTTTGCAATCCTCTCCTGTGTAAACAACATTGCCTGTGATTGAATTTGAACCAGAACCTATTATTGATTTTATTAGTTTTGTTGCTGTGTTTTGTATGTCATTGTTTTCATAAATTTGGTTTGTTATTGCTTGTCCTGTGACAAGAGTTTCATGATATTCATTGAATTTTAGTTCACCATCTATCATTGGACTGTTAGGGTATGTAATGCCCCAGCAATCATAATCATCGCTATCTATTTCCTCGTCAACATCATTTGTTATATCATCATAACAATATAATTCAAGTGATTCTATTCCTTTTGACATAGAGTTTGCATAAAATATGTCTCCTTGTTTATTACATCTTACACTGTTGTCAAAATATTTTCCTGCGTGTTTAAGCATGCACATGACTGCTCTTTGAGCATCTGGTAATAATGCATTAGGGCAATCTCCTTGTATGTTTTTATCTTCACAAGTTCCAAAACCTGTCCATGTATTTTTATGAACATATATTTTTGATTTTGTGTTTGTTTCAAATATTGTTTCTCCATTGCTAGTAACTTGGCATGATTCGACAGTCCATGGTTTTTCTCTGTCGATTGGATCATTTTTTGTTAAATAATATCCTATTTTGAAATCATTATCAGAATTAATTACTCCTTGGATTTCTAATGCATTTTCATTAGACATAGTGATGACACATTTTGCTTGGCCAGAATCAATTTTTACTGTTGCAAAATCAAATTCTATTTTATGTTTTCTAGGAACCAAGATTGGTTGGCCTGTTTTTTCTCCGTCACAATAAGTATGATAATCTTGGTTGCATTGTTCTCCTGTTCCTGCTGAACAACATAATGGTTCATATATTCCTTCTGGGAAAAATGGTTCAAAATCTTTTTTCATGTCACAGTCTGGATCTTGAGGTTCGCAATTAATTAAACATGCATCACCTGCATCACATGTAGCTCCATTACAATCAGAATCAGGAATATAAAGAACATTTGTGCATGCCAGGTTTCCTCCTGCACAACCGTCACCATCTCCGCACGTAGTTTCCTCATCTCTTCCACAATCAGGGTCAACATCTTCGCAACCAATTACACATACATTTCCTTGCTGACACAATGTTTGTTCACAGTTTTCATTAATATTTTGTTCATTACAATAATTATTACAATCTTGGTCAGGTTCACTACAACCAATTATACAAATATTGTCTAGTTCACAACTACTTACACCGCAATCAGGGTCAGGAACTGTGCAATCTGGTTTACAACTATCTCCTTGATCACATGAACTTTCATCAGAACCACAGTCATTGTCAACAGGTTCACAACCAATCATGCACAAGTCACCAGACTCACAAGTTGCTTCTAGACAGTCTAGGTCAGTTGGAACACAACCAGGTTTACATCCGTCGCCTGATTCACATGTTGGTGCTGTGCAGTCGGGGTCTTGTGGTTCGCAATTTGCTAAACATGCATCATCTGCTTCACAAGTAGCGCCGTCACAATCAGGATCTTGTTGATCACCACATATTAAATTGCCTCCTGCGCAACCATTGCCTGCGTTACAGTCAGGATCATCACCAGAACCACAGTCAGGGTCAACAGTATCACAACCAATAACGCACACATTTCCTTGTGCACAAAGTGTTTGTTCACAGTTTTCAGTAATGCTTTGTTGTTCACAATAAGTTTCACAATCTTTGTCAAGAACTGGACAATTAACTAAACACACATTTCCTTCACTACATGTTGCACCGTCACAATCAAAATCATTAAAAGGACAATTAGCATCGCAACCATCTCCTTGTTCACATAATCCTGTGCCTGATCCACAGTCTGGGTCTGGTGTTTCACAACCAATCATGCACATGTCACCTTCATTACATGTTGCTGTCTCACAGTCAGGATCAACAGGATCACAACCAGGAACACATTCATCATCTTCACTACAACTAGGAATGTCTGCTGTACAATCAGGATCTTCAGGATCACAATTTGCTAAGCATGCGTCACCTGGTTCACAAGTAGCACCGTCGCAATCTTGGTCTGGTTGATCAGTACAGATTAGATTTCCACCTGCACAACCGTTTCCTGCGCTACAGTCAGGATTATCACTAGATCCGCAGTCAGGGTCAACTGGTTCACAGCCAATTACACACACATTTCCTTGTTGACAAAGTGTTTGTTCACAGTTTTCAGTTATACTTTGTTGTTCACAATAATAATTACAATCTTGGTCAGGTTCTGCGCAACCAACTACGCACACGTCACCTATATCACAAGTAGCACCATCACAATCATAGTCAAATGGATCACAATCAGGATCGCAACCATCACCTTCTTCACATGTTCCTTGACCAGATCCGCAGTCTGGATCAGGTGTTTCACAACCAATCATGCAAATGTCTCCTTCTTCGCATGTTGCTTTGTTACAGTCAGGGTCAATGCTTCTGCATTCTACGCTTGGACAATCATTATCTTCTATGTTTTCACATTGTTCAAAAGAACAGCATAGTTTTAGATTTGCTTGATTGTTTGAATATTCTGTAATATGAGAATTTGATTCTTTGAATAGGGAAAGGATTCCTATTTCATTTATGTTGCATGTTTGTTCTCTTAATGCACATTCTATGTCTATATCAGTACTGTGTAAACAAACTTGTTCTTGATATTCTAAAAAGTCTGGAATACCTGCGTGTGAATTAACTTTCTTCTTTAATCTTAATACAATATTTTCATCTTGTTCGCATGTTGTGCAAATGCATTTATCATATTCAATGCATAGTTTTTCCCCAACTTCTGTGTTACTTGGCAAACTTGCTGTGTATGTTGTCCCGCGCTTTAATAAATCTAATAATATCACTCCTTCACATTCTTGTTTTGATGAAACAATCTTTACATTTGTTTCTGCTTGTGTGTTGCAGACGCATTCTCTTATTCTTGGTTCAATGCCTAGGTCAATTGTTAAGATGTAAGGAACAGTATTTTCATTACCAACTCCATCTTTGCATTTAATATAAATTGTATTTTCTTTGTAATTAAGATCTGATATGATGGTTGTGTGTTGGCTACTAAATTCTGTTGTAATGTCATCAGTCATTGATGAAAAATCAATATCTTGTGTATTATATTTACAAACAGCATTTTCATCTGTTGTTATTTTTATGGTCGCTGTTCTTTGATCAGTGTCTGCTTCTTCGTTAATATCATGAGTATTTATTACTTCATTTGAACTTGTTTTTAATGTCATTGTTTTTACTTTACTATCTTCTGGACTAAGCTCTGTTATTGTTGGTGATGTTGAGTCTGTTGTGATTGTGATTTGTTTTTTAACTGACTCAGCCGTTCCATCACTAAGCCAGCAATAATAAATGTGACCCTGATCATCTTCAGGAACATTGAATGTGCATGATAATGAATACTGGTTATTTGTTTTTGTTGATGTACTTGTTATGCATGTTCTTTGTTCTGTGTTTGTTTCATCATCTATACTGCTACAGAAAAAAGAAAGTTCATCATCATTAACATCATCTGCACTTGCAGGAATGATAGTTATTTCTGAACCACCTTTTACTGTTGTTTTTGGTGTTGATAGTTCTGTGTATGTTGGTGCATAATTACAACCTTCATTAACATTGCCGTCACAATTATTATCAATATCATCATCACAGTTCTCTGTTTCAGAATATCCTTGTATATTAGAATAATCATCATACCAAGTTGTGTGATCTTGGTCACATGATTGTTTACTTCCTGCACATATGTTTGCTTGTTTTTCATTGAGAGGACCTTGATTAATTAATCCTTCATTAGTATTTCCATCACAATTATTGTCTAGATTATCACATTCTTCTGCTTGTGGTAGTATTGAACATTGGCTCCAAGCTCCTTGTTCTGTGCATTCTTTTTCAGAACCAGCACAAGCTCCTTGTTGATTACAACCTTGCGTTGTTTTTAAAACATCTCCATCACCATCTTTGTGTTTGTGTCCATCACAGTTGTGATCAATTGCATCGCATTGTTCTGGTTGTGGCAGTGTTGAACATTGGCTCCATGTTCCGTCTGCATTACATTCTTTTTCAGAACCAGCACAAGCACCAACTTGTTTACAATCACCTTGCATTGTTAATGCGTTTCCTTGATTGTCTAGGTTATTGTGACCATCACAGTCATGGTCAATTGCATCGCATGTTTCTGTTTCAGAATAACCTTGTATTGAATTATAATTTGGTTCTTGCCAACCAGCTGTTCCTTCACATGTCTTGACTTGACCTGCGCAAACACCGTCTTGTTTATCTGCTAATTCTGTTGGTAAATTATTGTCAGGTGTTCCGTCACAGTCATCATCTTTCCCATTACAGTCTTCATTAGTGCTTAATGGTTTTGGTGTACACCTTTCAGGAGACCAAACACCTATAAAACATTCTTGTTGTATTTTATTTTTACATTCTCCTAAACCACATTCTGCTTCTTGTTTGTCTGTGTCATAACATGCACAATCTTCATCAGGTGTTCCGTCACAATCATTATCTTTTTGATCACATAGACCTTGTGCTTTTTCATTAAAATTAGGATCATCTCTCGGATATTCTTCAGCATCATTATCATCACAGTCTTGGTTATTATTAACCCAGTCTGCTGATAATGGTGTTACTGCGCATGTTTTTGTTTCTTGAGCATTGTTGGGATCACCATATCCGTCACCGTCATTGTCTGCATACTTTATTATAATAAAACCTTCGTCTGTTTGATCATTGCAATTATTATCAACATTGTCGCAGGTTTCAGTAGCATCAGGATTTATGTTTTCATCTGTGTCGTCGCAGTCATCATCATTTGTAACATAGCCTTGTAATGGATCACATAATTGTATTGTTTGATCAGGATTTCCATCTCCATCTCCGTCAGAATCTTGATAAAAAGTTGTTGTTGTAAAACCTTCATCAATATTTCCATCACAGTCATTGTCTTGTCCATCACATATTTCTTCAGGGGCGTCTACATAATCACAACCATTACAAAACTTTCCTTCTCCATTGCATTGTCCATACTCAGAATTAGAACATGGACAACAACGTCCGTCTACGCAAGTATTAGGGCAGTAAATCCATTGAGATTGGAGTTCAGTTCCTTCACAAAAATATTCTACAATGTTTCTATTATTGTTTACACAATAATCTGTTTTAGTTTCATATTGCTTCCAAGTATAAGAAGCAAATGGATCAACTCTTATTGTTGTTGATTTAGTGAATTGATCTTTTTCATCAGGATCAATACAATAAACTTTTTTCTCACATCCACCATCCATTGAAGTTGTAGTTTTGCAGTCATTATCATAAGCATCATAACAAATTTCAGGAGCCCCAGGATAAATTTGGGCATTTGTGTCATCACAATCATCACTATTGAAAACCCATTCATCTGATGTTTCATGTAAAATAGGATCACCATTGCAAGTATTGGCTATATGAAATTCTTCAGGATTTCCATAAGTATCTCCGTCTTTGTCTTGATATGACGTAATTTTAAAATCATCATCTTCTTTACCATCACAGTCATTATCAAGTCCATCACAAATTTCAGCAGGAGCAGGAACATAATTACAGTCTTGGCATACTCTGCCATTGTCTCCATCTTCACAAACGCCTTCATTTGAGCAACAGAACTCGTCAATCACACCAAAAACAGCCCGACCAGTTATTTGTTCATTAGCAGACTCAAAAGCTACAAAAAAATTATTATCATTTAATTGAATAAAAGGGTTATTCTTATCATAACTATTCATAATATACTCTGAAAATTTAATTTCTGTTTTATCCCCAATTTCATTACCGTTTTCATCGAACTTTTTTAAATAAACTTTCCCATCATAAATATAAGAAAAAATAAGTTCTCCATTATTGTTAGTATCAAAGGAATAATCATGTGAATTTATTTCAAGACTAAGATCTGATGTTAATTCAGCATCATCCCCATTATAAATTTGAAATTTATGATATTTACCTCCCCCTACAACTATAAAATCTCCATTATCCATCATTGTCGCAATACCTGCATCAAATCTAAATTCATTTCCATCACCTTGTGAAACTCCAGATGGAGGAGCTAATTCAGCACCATTATAATTATACCTTTTTGCATAAACATAAAATTTATGATTACTTGAAGACTCTGAATATTCATCCCTCGACCATGTAATTACAAAATTCCCTTCAGAATCCATTGATACATAAGGATTAGAATTTTTATTTTGCATTAATGTTTGTTGAATATGTGAAAAATATTTTTTATACGCAGCATAAGTATTAACTCTAAAAGTATTCTTTTTTACACTCCCATCTGCATTATACAGTTTGGCATTGATATCCTTTGTACAACCAGTACATAAGTCTGACATTGTTGGCCATACCACAACGAATTTTCCATTACCTGCCATTGCTACTTCAGGGTCAATATTCATTAAGAATGTTGTATCAGAAATATCTGCAACCTTAAAATCATTTTTTTTAATTGTTCCATCTGAATTGTATAATTTTGCATAAACTCCTTTACGTCCAACATCAGACCAAGCAATAACAAAATTTCCAGAATCATCCATTGCAACAACACCACCAAGACCACCACCAGTAATAAATTCATTCCCTTCTCCTCTTGTAACTCCAGAAGGGGGTTCTAGTTCATTACCTTCTGAATCATATCTTTTTCCAATAAGTCCATTAACAGAATCCCACATTACTACAGCATTACCTGCTGAATTCATTGCAACTTTTGGTTCTACTGATGTAACCATATTATCATTCACTCTAAATATTTTACCATCTCTATAACCTGTGCTTTCAAGAAGTTTTATAGGAGCACAAATTAATGTTCCTGGTCTAGAATAATCAAGTCCAACTGCAAGTCCGCCACCACTTAAATCAGAACACGAATAATCCTTACTTTGTGGTAAACATGTATGACCTGATCTCCAGTAACAATCACCTGATTGATACCACCCTGATTCCCAAGTATTACCTAAAATTAAGCCACCATTTTCATTAACACCATCAATCTTTGAACAAACAATACCAATTCCACCAACAACATGACCATCATGTTTTGATCCTGTAATTACATAATCGCTTGGGCACTTAATCTCTGTGTTAGTCCATGTACTATGACACCATCCAGTACAAATTTTTTCTTCCTCTGAACCAAAAACAACATTGCCATCTTGAATATTAAGATCTTTACAAATAATCTGCATTCCGTCCATATAAGATCCAAAACTTAATTTAATACCAACAGCAACACTATCATAAGGACATACTGCTTTATATCCTAAATAGTATTGACTTCCATCAATTCTTTTCTTTGTTCCTCGCAAAAGATAAGCATTTACTCCAATAATTGAAACTAATAAAATAAAAACTAATAAAATTAATACAAAGTTTCTATTTTTTGTTTTTGTGTTCATTTGTTTTTTTATGATCAACATAAATTAGTTCTTGCTCTGTTTAGTTCAGACCTCATCTTGTTCATGTGAACAGCTCTGATTAAACCATTTGCTTGTGGTTTTTGAACACCAGAGCCCCAATTAATTGTCAAATCAATATTATTATAAACAGTTTCAATTCCATCCCATATTTTTGTAAAGTCGCTGACTTTTATCAAATTGTTAGCACTAACAGTGCATGTTGTTTGAGTTAAGCCAAGTTGTGATTCTGTTTCTCTTAATGAAGTACAAAGATCATTAATGTGTTGAGCTTTTATCAATGTTTGACCCGCGACGACGTCTGAGCCAAAGTTAGATGATGATAGAGGGGTGCAAGCACCTTCACAACTATCTTTTACACAATTAGGACCAATACAAACACCTTTCATATAATAAAGATCATCACCTTTGCCATAAATTATGTGATGATTTCCACCAGAATCAATTACAATATTACTGCTGTATTCAATACTATTGCCAAGATCTTCTGCTAATACTTTTGCCTTACACCAAATATCTTCTTCAGCATAATAAGTTCTAGACATCAGCCTAGCATTACCCCCATTTTCACCATTGGGATCTTCTACCCAAATAACAAATCTGTTTCCTTGATCATCAACATCAATTGCAATTGAACCTATTATTATATAACCTGGATAATCAGCAATTGTTTTACTTCTACGAATATTAATACGATCACTCCCAGTAAAATCACTAAATTCTATTTCTCCTTTTTCATATCTAAGATTTACAGGACTTTGACCTTCTCTTGCATAAACAAAATGCATTTTATCATTAGAATCAACTTTAAGAGATCCTGAAAAAGCTTTCTTATTAAGCCCTATATGAATATCCCAAGTTGCTCCATAATCTGTTCCTCTTTTATAATGAAGATTATTATCATGAAAAATAGGGGTATTACCAATCGTATATATGTCTGCTTTTGAATCAGTATCAGAATCAAAAGTATGTCCTGATTTAGGAAGATCAAACCTACCAGAACTTAATTCACTTCCTGAATCAGAATAAACTTTATGATATCCTCTATGCTGCCAATATCCACCTACACTGTAATAACTACCAATACTATAAAAAACATGAACATTATTATCTTTATCAACAGAAACAGAACCAGTTGATGCTCTTCCGCTTGAATCTGTATCAAGAGTTTTTTTAGTTCTATCATAATGTTTATAATACAGATTTTTTCCATCATTACTTGTCCAAGCAAAATGAGGAGTATTAGATGAATCTACATCTATTTTACTAAAACCCCCTTGATTATCAATTAATTCTTCAGTTCCGAAATTCTTTTTATAATAAGACTTTCCATTAGATTCATAGAACAAGAACAAATGATCTTCTGAAATTGCTAAATCTGCACTACCAACATCATTACTAATTAATTTTGTTTCTGAAAAATCCATACTACTTGGGCATTCTGGTTTTTCATCAAAAAAACCATCACAATCATTATCTATTCCATCACATTCTTCTGTTACAGAACTTACATCAATCCAATCACATTGATCACATTTTTTGCCTGTGTTTCCTGGTTGACATGATGTGCCTTCGCAATTACAATTGAAAAAATTAGAAAGAAAACCTTTTCTTGAACCAATTAATTGAATTTTTCCGTCATCGCTCATGTCAACATCATATGCTGTAGAATAAAATCGTCTTTCAGTCCAAGTTTCTCCATAATCAAAAGAAACATAGATTCTATTTTCTTTTGCTACTGCTGTTTGAATCATACCATCACCAGACATTGCAATCGACAATAAATTTACTTTTTTTTCAGATGTTTCTCCTGAAGAATAAATTCTTAAATAAGTTGGTTCTTTTACTAATCTCCAAGTATTACCATAATCAGAAGAAATGTAAATTATTCCTTCTCCCACTGCTGTTCTGTATTGCCCATTATTTGACATTGCAATTTCTTGCCACTTTTTTCTTACTGGTTTTTCTAACCATGTGTTTCCAAAATCTTCTGATAAATAAATACCAGAACCCACAGCCAAAACAGCTTGATATTTTCCGTCATCTGATATTGCGGCAGATCTCCATGATTTGTCTGATAGTTTAGGTTGCCAATTAACACCATAATTAGAAGACAAATATATTTTCTCATTATATGTGACTATGATTTGATATTTTCCAGTTCCAGAAATTGCAGCTTTTATCCAATTGTTCATTGGTTCAGTTTTCAAAGGCCACCAAGTATCACCATAATCAGAAGAACGATATATCCAATAATTTTGGTCATTAGAAGAAGAATCAACTCCTACAATGGCTGTTTGATACTCACCATTATTTGACATAACAACATCTATCCAACTCGCTTTACTCGAAATCTTTTTCCAAGTTTCGCCATAATTATTTGAAACATAAAAACCTTCACTTGCAGCAGCAATAGTTTGGATTTTACCATCACTAGACACAGCAACAGAATGCACACTACCAGTATATGGTGTTACTTGTTCCCATTTATATCCATAACCATAGTAATTAATTGCACTCACAGAACTAATCAAAACTAACAAAATCCAAATCCAGATTCCAATTACTCTTTTGTTGTTTTTCATTTATTTTTTTGTTTCTATTTTTTATTTTCTTTCTTATCTTTTTCATTAAGGCGCATAAACAGCATAAACCTTGTTTCCTGTGCTCTGTGCTGTTAAAGTTCCGTCTACTTTTGCATTACCACCAACAATAACATCACCAGGCGCATCTATTCCACCCATGCCAGGGTCTGTTCTTATTTGACCAAAGCTTCCTCCAGATGATAATCTAATTCTTCCTGCAACTAATTCTCCTGCAGTACTACAACTTGAACTTGGTCCGCAGATTTTAAACTGGTTTGCAGTGTTTGTGTCAATAAATGCTCCTCTATACAAAACATCTCCACCAAGTTTTGATACTCCTGATACGTCTAGTTTTTGTGATGGTGTTGATGTGCCAATGCCAACATTAACATCTGTTGTAACAATTCCTGTTCCGTCTGTCCATGAACTTGTTCCTGCTGGTCCTGCTGGCCCTGTGGCTCCTGTTTCACCTTGCGGTCCTGCTGGTCCCTCAGGTCCTACAGTACCTTCGCCACCTAAAGTCTTTACATTACCATCTGCATCTAAGATATTTCCAGTAAGTTTAAGATTACCAACAACATGTAAAGATTCCCCAGGTGTTTCAGTTCCAATACCAACATTACCATCATTATAATAAATTCCTGGTTGTTGCTCACTTTGTCCTTCGACTTCAGAAACTTCTATAGAATCAATAACAATGTCATCAACAGCCATGTCGCTTCTAAATCCATCTCCTGTAACTCCTTTAATTCTTAATTTTTTTACAGTGTGTGATGATAGGTCAATAGTTGCCTGAGTCCATGCAGCAGCATTACTGTCGTGCTTCTGTCCTTGTTTTATCCAAACCTGATTCCAACTACTTCCATCATAATATTCAACTGATAATGTTCCCATATTAATACCAAACATGTGATACCAAAAGCTAATAGAACTAGCATCTGTTAAATCATTTGATTCAAGATAGAAAACTTTGTTTGAATAACCAACATTACTTCCAGATGCTTCTGTATAAGCATAATTAGTTCCACCGTGTGCGCCTGCTGGTCCTGTGCCGCTTGATGTGGTTCCTCCTGAGTTTGTTTTCCAATCTTGATCATCTCCTGCAATATTTTTCCATTTTACAAAATCAGTTTCAAAGTCTTCTGATATTTGTACTGTAGAAGTTGTAGTCTGTGTTTCAGTTATTTCAATGCTTTCCCATGCACTGTCACCACCTGTTCCACCTTCACCTGCTGGACCAGGCGGTCCTTGTGGTCCTGTTGCTCCTGCTGGTCCTGTTGCACCTGGAAGTCCTTGTGGCCCTTGCGCTCCTGCTGGCCCAGTTAGTCCTTGTTCTCCTTGTAGTCCCTGAGGACCTTGTAACCCAGTAGCATCTCCGACCCATTTTCCATCACTATCAATAATCACTTGTCCATTTATAGCAACGTCTCCACCAACATCTAACTTAGCACCAGGTGCTTGTCTACCAATGCCAAGCTTACCATCTTTTGTTAGAGTCATTTTTATGTCACCTGATTGTCCACCAGTATACCAAAAATATTTATCTAATTTATCATTCCAAATAAAGAGTGCTTTAGCATCTTGATTATTCTTTTCATAAAAACCAATGCCTGTAAGTTCGATTTCACCTGTATCAGGATATTTTATAGCAATGATATTGTTTCTAGACGAGTCTATTATCAATGGAAAATCTACATAGCCGCCAGTTCCTGGTCCAATTGTAACTCTTCCGTCTCTAACTTTTAACAAGTCTGTAACAGATTTCTGCCCTCCTGTGTCTTGAGTTATCTGTTCTAATGGATGCCATGCTAAATCAGAATTATATTCTGCAATAACAAATACAGAACAGACCAATAAAATTATACTTATTATGAGTATTCTTTTCATTTTAAACCCCCTTTGTTTAATTATTTACTTTTATTTTTTATTTATTTTAATCAAATAATGATCATGATAATTGTCCGCAGACCATGCCTTCACCTATTTCAACATTTCCGCTTCCTACTCCATAATATATTTCTCCTTCTTCATTTTGTACAGGAATTACTTTTCCATTTTCATCTTCAATAAAAATACAAAACTCGTTTCTAATACCAAGTTCTGATTTTATTTCATCATAATCTTTTTCCATTAATTCATGAATCTTTTCTTCTTTGATTTGGTTGTCTTCAATCACAGAAACTTCAGATTCTAATGATTTTATTATGTGCATGCCTTCATTGTTTAGGTCTTTATCACTTGTTGAGTATGATCTAAACATCATTACTCCAAAGAATAATGTCATCATGCCAACAAAGATCATGATTGCAATCATTAGGTCCATGGATAATGTCTGTGATTTTTTGTTCATCCAAATAAACCTCCAAACATCGTTGTCAAGATCTTTACAAAGAACAAGTGTGATAAAACAGATCCAAGGATAAAGATAGGAACATATTTAACACCTGCTTTCATTTCACCTTTGCTAATTATAGACACAATTAATGATGCAAAGAATGAAATAATTATGAGCGATGCTCTTGCAAAATTAAAAAAATCTTCAGGAGTTACAGCAATTGTATCAAATTTTATAGGTAAACTGACAGCGGATAAGTCTGCTGCTTGAAGATTGCCTACAAATGATTCTATTACAATCAACAGGTTTTGTGATAAAGCAAACAAACCAGGTGCAATAAAAATAACAATAATAGTTATGAACATTAAGAAAGAAAAAGCATTTGTCGCCAATCTTTTTTTAAGATCATTTGTTTTGTGTATGTCTTCAACAACTTTATCAATTATTAATGCAATCTCTGTGCCTGATTTCATTCCTTCAACAATAAGTTTTAATGATCTGTTTAATATTGAGGAATCATATTTTTTTGAAAAGTCTTCTAAAGCAATTGCTATGTCTTTTCCAGTCATTACTTGTTTTGCAGCTATTCTAATTTCGCTTGCTAAAACACCAAACTCTGGTTTAACAGCTCTCCACAAAGATTTGTCAGTTGTCATTCCACTTCTCAGATTTTCAGAAAATACATTAAGAAAATCAGGCAATACTTCTTCAATTTTCTTTGTTCTGTTATATATTTTGTAATCAAAATAAAAATAAATTCCAGCCATTGCTAAGAATGCAATTGCAAGGTGTATGACAAACCAAGCAATAAGAACTCCAAAGAACATGAACAATGGATTTGCAAGATATTTGCTTAATAAAGGCCATGTATAGAAAAAGATGATCAAAGTAATCAAACCAGTTATCCAAAACATAAGTCCAAATATTGTGTAAGGAATTTCAGTCATGCCTGTTGTCCTTATATAACTCCTTAGCTTAGGCCTTGCTTTCTCAGGCACGAATGCTTTTCCGAATTTTTCTAAAAATTCTATTTTCAATTTATCACCTTTATAAGTTTACAGCTGGTCGAGCTCCTTTGAATAATGCGATGAAAAATATTTGTACGCCTATCAATAATGCTCCTATGATGTAAAAAATAGATGTAGGAAGTTCCATGTTGATAAAGCTTGATAAAACAACCAACATTGTGACCCCCAGTGAAGGAAATATTACACCAGTTACAAGATAAAACAATGTTAATGAATTTAATTTTTTACCATATTTTTCTATTTCAAGTATGTATTCTTTGCTAATCTGTTCTAAGATTGATGTCAATGTTTTGTTTATGTCTGTTCCTGTTTTAATTGAATTAGAAAGTTCCCATAATATTCTTGTTAGATCTTTGCACGGATTGTATTTTATTGCATTATCTATTGCATTTTCCATGCTAGTACCAAATTGTATATCTTGAACAATTTCTCTGAATGCTTTACCCGCGGCACCATATGATTTTGATACACCAATCAATGACATGAATAGTGGTTCTCCAGATTCAATTTTAATCAACAAATATCTTCCTGCAAACAAAAGATTTCTTTTGATTTCTTTTTCTCTTTTTCTAATAATATTTTTAGGATAGTTGGCAAAAAAGAATATTCCTCCAAAAAATGTTACAATAAGAACAGGGATTGTTTTTAAAAAACCTAAAATAAAGAATGCAATGAATGAAAACATTAGACTAACAAATACTGCTTGCATAAATATTTTTTGAGCATATTTATCTACAGAGTCTGGTAATTTAGCTGATATTAAATCGTGTTCTAGCTTAGGAAATACTTTTTTAATGTAGTATGCTATAACATTCAAGTTAATGTACACCCCCTTTTTAATTGTACATGTTTGTTGTTGCGTGCTTTATTTGTTTTTGCTGTAATACTTTGCAAATATTAGCCCTATTTTGTGAAGATCTGTTATGTCTTTTCTAACAAAATCTTTTAATATTGCTACTTTTTCTAATAAATCCTTTTCAATGTCTTCTTTAGTCATTCCTGTGTAAAGATTGATTGTCTCAAGCGTGGATATTGATTCGTTTCTTCTCAAAAGTGAATCTTTTACAACATCCAGCTGCATCAGAACATTTGGATCACCTTTTTCAGATACTTCTGAAATCTGCAATGTTCTTCTTGCACCTGTTCTTCTGTTTCTGTTTTGTACAAGTATGATGTTTAGAGCTGGAAGCATTAGTTTAGGAATTTCAATTGGCGGATTTGTTAGCCTGATTACACATTCTTTTGCATTGTTTGCGTGAATTGTTCCATAAACACTGTGACCAGTATGCATTGCTTCAAACAAAACTTCTGCTTCTTTTTGCCTTCTTATTTCTCCAACAATTATTCTGTCTGGTCTCATTCTTAATGAGTTTACAACTAAGTCAAGCATTGAAACTTCTCCTTTACCTTCTGGATTAGGCATCCTTGTTTCCATAGGAACCCAGTGAAGTGTTTTAGGAAGCTGAAGCTCTCTTGTATCTTCGATTGAAATGACTCTTTGATTTGGTGGAAGAAAATTAGCAATAACATTAAGCATTGATGTTTTACCAGATCCTGTTCCTCCTGCTACAAGTATTGATAATTCGTGCTGCATTGCTAACCAAATTAAGGCAGCACCTTCATAATTGATTGTTTTTGCTTTTATAAAATCAGTAATTGTCCAAGGTCTTGGTGCGAATTTTCTGATTGTGATTGTGTTTCCATTTGAAGATATTGGTTTTAGAGTTGCATTTACTCTGTCTCCTGTTTTCAAATGTGCGTCCATTAGTGGTTCTAGAACTGTAATCTGTTTACCAACATCTTTACCAATCATAGTTGAATAATGTCTTGTCTTATCCTCTGATTCAAGAAATATATTGGTTTTTAGCCAGCCATATTTTTTATGATATATCCATATACATTCTTTTGCATTATTAATTACAAGCTCTTCTAACATGGCATCTTTTAACAAGATTTCAATATTTCCCATGCCAATGTTTTGTTGCACAACATATGCAATCAGTAGTTTCATTGTTTTTTCATCTATTGCAGGGAAGTATTTTTTTATTAGAATAGTAATTTCTTCTCTAAATCTTTTTTCAATGTCTGTTACTGCTTCTGGTGTTGATATGTCAACCTTGCCAAGATTAAGAGACGTTATGAATTCTTCTCTTATTCTTTTTAGAACAAGTTTTGTTGCAGTTGATATGTTCAAAATAGATATAAGATATGTTGGTACAAAGTCTCCTTCATACTGAACAATCCTGATATTAACAAGAATATTGTTTACATTTATTTTATATGATTCTAAGTGTTTTGAAGGTCTTTCTGCCATTTTTATCAAACCCTTGCTCTATTTTTTTTGTTATTAATCTTGTCCAAAACCATTTTTGCTTGGTGATTGTCTGGGTCTAGTTCAAGTATTGTGTTGACTTCTTCTAATGCATGGTCATAGTTTTTCTCGTTCATGTATTTCTTTAATCTTTTTTGTTTTGCTGCAACCAATCTTTTTACTAAATTTTGTTTGTATTTTATTTTTCTAACTCTTTCAAGTTCTATTATTTTTTTCGCAATTTCTTTGTTGTTAGGATCTAGTCTTTGTAATTTTTGTAGTGCTTTGAGTGCTGTTGAATAATCATTTTCTTTTAATCTGTCCTGTGCAAATCTGTAAAGTTTTTTACTTTTCTTTAATCTGTAGAAATCATTTATTTGTTTAATTTCTTTTTCTTCCTGGAATTTTTCAAGCTCTATTTTTTCTTCTTTTTTCCTTCTTTGTTTTCTGTTTTTTAATCTTTTTTCTCTTTGTTTTTTTCTAAGTTCTTCTTTTTTCCTTTTCTTTTCTTCAATTTTCCTTTTTGTTTCTACTTTTGGTTTTAGTGTAAGCTCCTTTTCCAATCTGTCAATGGCCAGTTCTTTGTTAGCATATTTTTCATACTGTCTTTTAACATATTTCAAAAGTTTTACATAACCATAACAATTTTTCTCAGCACTTGTAAAGTTTTGATTAATATAACCTAGTGCTGATCTCATTCCTGCTTTGTCTGAAGTATAGTGGTGTTTTTGTAAACTTAGAGCTGCATGATACATCCTATATATTTCAAATATCTTTGAAATTTCTTCTTTTAATAATAGATTCTTTCTAATGATTCCAATTGGCAGTTCATTGTATATAGAATAAATGTTGTTGTATATTTGATCTATTAATGAGAAGTTGTTACCATCTACTATCTCGTGAGCATTTACTAATAAGTCAAGTAGTTTAAGATATCTTGTTTTTACATATGGGTTTAGTTCTCCTAATTCTAGTGTGTCTTTTCCAGATACAACTTCATAATATAATTTATATATTTCTTTTCTTATTTTTAGTTTTTTAGGGTCAAAACCCAGAGGCATCTTATTATAATGTTCAACTATGTCCTTATATAGATCATATGCTACGTCATAGTCTTTGTTAAGATGAGCTTTTTTACATTTTTCAATAAGCTTGTGTATTCTTGATGATCCTGTTTTTATTGTTTGTGTTGTTACATATTTCTTTAGTTCAATCAGTTTTCTATAATAATCAAGCATCATTTTTTGAGCATGGTTGTATTCTTTTGCAAATGATCTTGGCAATTTTTCAAATATTACTTTTGCTTCATTAAATGATTTTACAGAATTTTCCATGTCATTTTTCTTCATATAGCTGTATGCATATCCTAATAATTCTCTGATTGTTGATAGTTTTTCTTTTACATCTTTTTGAACAAAAGATTTTTTATCAAACATTAGTTGTCTATATATATTGATCATCTTTTCTTGGATATCAAGTTTTTTATCAAGAAAACCAGGAGGTAATGTTTCGTATACTGTTTTTAGCTCTGTATACACATCTATTGCTTTTTCAACATTTCTTTTTATGATCTCTGACTCTATTTTGTTAACTAATTGAATTATTTTCTTTTCTTTTTCTTCCATGTCTTTTTTATGAAGCGTGTTTGTGATGTTTGTTAATGTTTGAAAGAATGTTAGTATGTTTTCTGCAAGCTGTGTTTTTTCTCCATATAATCCTTCTGGAAGAGAATTATATTCTTCCTTTATCTTGTTATATGTTTGAACTGATTCGTCTATTTGTTTGTTCTTTATTTGTTCTGTTCCTTGTTTTAGCAGTGTATTTATCACGCCTATTCCTTGTTTTATTCTTTTTAATTCTTCTTTTTGTAATGCTATTGATAGCTCATTGTTTAGCCTTATCAGGTCTGTTTCTATCTTGCTTTTTTGTTGTAAGAATTTTATAGGCAGACTATCATATGATTTCTTTATTTGTATATATATTTGTTTTGCAGTTGGAAAGTTTCCTTGTGTAATAAGATTTCTTGTTTGTTCTATTAATCCTTTTATATCTTCTGTTGTTGTTTCTTCTGATGCATCAATAGGTTCTTCTTCTGCATCTACTGGTTTTTCATCTTTGAACTCTACTTTTTCTTCTTCTTTTACATGTTCTTGTTCATGTTTTATAACTGCTTCTGGATTAAATTCCATGAACGGAGTAGTTAGGTTGTACTTGATTGAAACTATTCCTTCTTCTTGTAAAACATTTGCCCAATTCTCAATAGTTGCTAAGTTTGAATTCAAAGCTTTAGCAGCATCTGCAAAAGAAATCTTATTTTTGCTTTCTAACAAATGGATTAATGAATCTACATCTGTTAACATCATACCTTCTTTTTTTGCCATAAATATAACACCCCTTTATATAATATATATATAAATTGAATTACCATTTATAAAGTTTACTCTTTTTTATATATATTATAATATATATTTGGTTAGTGTAGAAACATTTTTATATAATATATATATGATGACTAATTATCAAGCCTCTGTAGCTTAGTGGCTATAGCGGCCGCCTAGTAACTTTGTTAGTAAGCGGCAGATCGAGGGTTCAACTTTTATTCTAGGAATCTAGGTGAATGAAATTCCCTCCAGAGGCTTATTTTATTTTTTATTCTAAATTCTTTCAGGATAATCAGAAATAATTCCATCAACGCCAATCTTTCTTAGACCATCTATAAACCCAAGCCAATTGATTGCCCAAACAATAACTTTAAGATCTTTTTTATGTGCTCTATCAACAAACCTTTTTGTCACTCTTGTTGAAAAATGCGGATGAACACTATAGCAACCTAATTTCTGGGCAATCTTTATTCTACCTATTCTTCTTTTAGATAATAAACCTGTCTTAATAAGAGGGTTGAGTTTTTTTATTTTTTTTAGAACTTCCCATTTAAAAGATGAAATAAGTACGTCGTGTGTAAGATCATATTTTTCAACTAAGTTAAGAATTTCTAGATAAGAATTTTTGTCTTTAATCTCAATATTTATTTTACATTTTCCTTTCATTAGTTTGAAAGCTTGTTCTAATGTTGGAATTTTGTAACCTGATTTTGTTCTTAGTTTTTTTATGTCTTCGTATGGTATCTTTCTTACTTTGCCTCTACCATTGGTAGTTCTGTTTACTTTTTTATCATGTATTAATATTATTTCGCCTGACTCGCATTTCCTTGCATCTATCTCTACCATGCTGCATCTTAATTCAATTGCTTTTTTTATGCTTTCTAAAGTATCTTCGTCAACATGACCTGCAGCTCCCCTGTGTCCGATTCTCATTACCATGGTATTAGTTTTCTAATATTAATATATAAATGTTGGCCTCATAAGTTACTACCGTTCATCATCACCCGAAGGTTCAGTCGGGAATAACATAATCATAGGCCGTTATATTGTAATGTGTGTGTATTTATAAGTCATTCTATTTTACAATAAGATTTATATATTAGTATGTTAGTCTTTGTTGACATACATAGGAGGTGTTATACATGACAAATTACAAAGCAAAATCAATGTTAATATCAAGGGCAAAGAATTATAATAAAACAGATGACTTAGATAATTACCCTTATTTTATACAGGTGAAGTTCTTTAATATAAATGATCCGCATAGGACAACAGAAACGCCGTTTCAGGTTTTAGAATTTAGAGCACTTAGTGCGTATTTTAAAAGTTTTAAAGAATCAAAATTCTTGCCTTGGGGAAATGATCTTTTGTTTAATGATATAGAAGAAGTCGAAGTAAAGCATGAGAATGATAGACTTTATATTACTAATTTATCTAAATGACTTTTTAGGGTCTGTGGTCTAGTGGCTATGCTTGTTTGCACCACAAATGACTTCTCGTTGACTAGCCAATATCTCAGAACCGAGACGGTCGCCGGTTCAAGTCCGGCCAGACCCATTACTTTTAAAATGTTTTAGAATATAGATTTGTCTGGTCGGGAATCGAACGAAGCAAAGCGTAGTGAGTTCTTCTGGCCAGACCCATTACTTTTAAAATCATGCATAAGAATAAACTAAATCTCTGAACACGTCGATTGCTCTCATTCCATTTCTGACTAAGTTGATAACAAAGTCAAATGCTAAGTCATGGAAATTGTTTTTTGCAGGATTAATTTGTATTATGTTTTTTCCAATTCCACCAATATCATGTTCTCTTATTGTATCAAGCCATGCTAGTTCAAATGCAAATGCTTTTTCTTCTTCTTTTCTTCCGCCGAGTCTCTTACCCATTAGGTGTCCAAGTTCGTGTCCAATTGTTATCATAACTTTGTCTAAGCTATCTTCTTTAACAAAGATTTCATTAATTCTGTTTTTTTCATTTCTGTTGACTGCAAAACCAACAATTCCATCTGACCACATGCCGCCTAATTTGTTGTGTATTGATTTTAATTCTTTTTTGTCACAGATTCTGATAATAATATTGTCTGGTAATTTCTTTCCTAAAGTTTTTTCAAAACATTCTTCTACTAAGTCTTGAACATCTTTTGCTTTTCCAATAAACATTGTTGGAATTCTGTAGATTGATAAAAATGATTCAGGATCAAAAACATTTGTTGTCATTGCTGGTAATTTGAATTTTGCATACGGGTCACCATCTCCTGAACTTGGTGCAGAGTAGATTGGACCTGATAATTTTCCTGCTGCATAACTTGCACTTCCTCTGTTAATCAAAGAAACTGCATTGTATGATTGTGATGGTGCAGCTACCATGTAGTCAATTGTTTGCATTGATTTGTTATAGGTTGAAGAACTAACACTATGCACTGGAACAGGATTGTGTGATGATGATTGATAATTGCATCCTGTGCAAAGTGCATCTATACTATATCCTGATGATTGTTGTGAGTACATTTTGATTTTTAGTTATTTTATGCAGCTTGTTTATTCATCAAATATTCAACAAAAACTGAATAATGTTTAAATGTGCTTTTTGGAATTGTTTTTTGTCTGCCTACATCGATTGCTTTGACTGGTTTTCTTTCTTTATCTAGCACAAACAAGTATCCTTTATTGCTATGAGGAGATTTTGCAAATAATTTATTATCATATAATTTTACTTGTTTACTTGTATCCAGTGCTTGTTGTTTGTACTTGTCCTTCATCTTTTTCACCAATATATTGTTTTGCATTTTTTCCATTATATGGTTTTTTATCAGACATGTTATTAAGGTATAATTGTATGCCCTTTTCAAGGTCAGAGTATAATGGATTGTCTTGTTCTAGATCATTGTATTTATTATCTAAATCAAGATTTTCAAAAACACTGTCTGCTGCGTCTTGTCCAAGCATGTTTGTCAATGATTCATAACCTATTTTTAGTAAGTCATTAAGCATGTTTCCATATTGTTGCACTGCTTTTAATGAAGCTTGCATAAACTGTGTATATAGTTCTAACATTTCTCTGTGTTGGTTTCGTTCTGCTAAAGCAGGGGTATATAATTTAGACATTTTGATCACTCCAAATATAGTATATTTCTATTATTTATAAAGAAAATTGGGTTAAAACGGGGGGAAGTGAGACATTTTTATCATGTTTGTGTTTGTTTAGTCACTAATAAGTAATAAAAAACAAAACATTTATATACTGGAATCTACTACTATTTTATATATGACAGAACAAAATACATACATAGTAAAACTAAAAGACGCGTACAAACCAGCTCAAAAACCAAAAGATGATGAAGATTCTAAAAAATATGGTTGGCGAGATGATTATTTTAAAAGATAATTCGGGGTGTAAAATATGACAAGTATTTTGGAAATGAAAATAAAAGAACAATTCAATGTAAAAAAGGAATATGGAAGTGAAAATTGTAAAGATCTATATTCAAATATGGGTTCTAGTAAAAAAATTGATTTATTCCCATTTATGCTGAGTTTTTACGGAGAGCAAGCAGGAATTACTGAACAAACTCTTGCAAATGGCCAAGTAAAATACAGACTTAAAACACCTGTTGAAGGAGTTAATCCTGAAAATGTTGCTGGTGTTTGGATATCTAAAGATGAAGCAGAAAAAAGATTAAATGAAGAAATGAAAAGAGAAATTTTTGCAAAAGATATAAAGAAAGGTTATGATAATCTTATAAATAAGGATCTGAAAAAAAACAAATTTTCACAATATTCAAAAATAAAAAATATTAAAAATATCAACAAAAGAAAAAAGTAAATAAAATATATTTTTTATTTTTTTATTGTTTCTTCTTAACCTTTACTTTAATCTTAAAATACTTCTTTGGTATAAACAAATAAACAATAAACCAAGCAGTAAGTATTATTGTGGAAATTATACCAAACAAGAATATTGCTTGTAATAGTGTTAAAGCGTCTATTGCATATCCAAATACTGGACCAACTAAAGTAAAAGTCATTCTGTAGATAAGGCTTTTTATTGATAAGACAGTTGCTCGTTTATCTGCAAATGTGTATTCTAATATTGCGTGGTTAAGTATTGGGTTTAGTAAGCCTCTAACTAGTTGGTGGAATAATATGAATAAGAATCCTAGTTTTACAGCATAAAATGGTAATGTGAAGAATGGAATTATTATGAATAGTGATATGATTATCAATGAATTGAATTTTCCAAATGTGTTTTCAAACCTGTCGCTTAGTGTTGAACCTATTGCTGCTGTGATATTAAATATTACAAATATAAAACCAAACTGATAAACTTCCCAACCAGACATTATTAAAAATGGCTGGTAAGCCCAAAACATGATGTGTGAACCAAATGTTAAAGCAGTAAATATAACATACCATCTTATTAATTTGTGTTTTGAAACAAATTTAAATGATTGAAATATCAAGTGCCAATATTTAGGTTTATTTACTTTGATATAATGTTGTGGTTCTTTAAACCAAAAACTAAATATGAAACAACAAGCCATTGGTATTGCACTGTATATCACTGCATATCTTAGCTTGATTGCACCAATAAATGCTCCTATTAATGCACCTAAACCAGCAAATACAAGTAATAATGCTTTTGCCCTTCCTTCGTGTTTTTTAAATTCATTTTCTCTTTTTAATATTTTTAGTGTGTCAAATAATAATGCAGAGTCTGCTCCTGATATTAATGACAAACCCAGTGCCCATGTTAATTCTGCAGCCATAAAATGATAAAAGTTAAATGCCGAACCATAGATAATTGCACCTAAAACAAGAGAACCACTTCCATATATCATGCTTTGCTTTCTTCCTATTTTGTCTGCAACAGCGCCAGTTGGAACTTCTAATAATACGATGCAAATTGAAAAAAATGATTGCAAAATCATTATTTCTGTAAAACTTAATCCATTTTCTTGTAAAAATAAAACAATGATAGGTGCAAAGAATAATAATTCTCTAAATGCATTAAATACATAATATTTCCAGATGTTTGCTTGTATTAATTTTTTGTTCATTGTTATCTTTTATTTGTCCACCAAGCCTTTCCCCCGGCCACCCGCCCCCGATATAATAAGGGACTGTGTTTTGGTGGTTTGTTTCTTGGGTTGTGGTCTGTTTCTTTATTCTACTTTTGGCAATCTTATTCTATTGCCCCAATTAAGATTTCTGTCAAATCTTTTTTGTTGTCTTATTTCTTTGTGTATAAAGAATTTTTTAATTAAAAAACTTTGTTTTAGATTGTTTTTTAACAATTTATCACCTCTAAGTTTTATTGGTATTTTTATTTTTTTTACTTTAATGTATTACAATCAATGATTGTGTTTTATCAATGCCTTCTATGTTTTGGATTTTTCCTAAAAGGGCTTTGTCATATTCTTTAACATCTTTGACTCTGATTATTGCAATGATATCTGTTCCACCAGAAACAATGTCTGCTTTTTCTACGAATTCAAATTTTCTAATCTCTTTGATTAAATCATATTGTGATTTTCTTTTTTGTTTTAATAATGGGAGATTGGCAGTTATCAGAACATAGCTGACAAAGTTGTTTTGTACTTTGTCATGATCTAACTCTATTGTGAATTTTTTAATAATTCCCTCACTTTTTAATTTTCTTATTCTGTTATGTATTGTTGTGGCTGGCAACAATGTTTTCTTAGCAATTTGTCTGGTTGTAAAATCACTATGATTCTTTAATATTTCAATAATCTGCCAATCTTTTTTATCCATTATATAGCCCATAATGGAACATATGTGCCATATCATATATAAATGTTTGTATTTCTGGCAAGATTTTCCATGTTTTTTGGAATAAATTTATATACTGTTTTTACCACTTAATAGTTATATAAGAAAAGTCGCATGGACTTAAAACATGGAGAAAATGAAAATGAAAGAAAAATATGAAATTTCGAAAAAAAGTGAATCTATAGTAGATTTGTGTGAAGAAGCAAAAAGAATACCTATGGCTAAAGCTGTTTATGTAGTTGGCGGTATGCTTTCACTTGCTAAGTCAAAAAGTTTCAAAGAAGCTATGGAAGAATGTTAGAAAGGAGGAAGATGAAAATGACAGAATACAAAATTAGAGTATGGGTTGATGGAATACTAGATGGACCTGTTTTTATCTGGAAATCTGATAAACCATTAGGCGGGATGAGAGAAGCTGGAAGTTATTGTTTGTTAACTTATTCACTTGAAGAATCTGTAAAAGAAATGGTAGAAGAAGTATCTGAACAAACAAAACCAGAAGATTCAATAGATTTTGTAGTTGAGTTTGGTTCAGTATACACACATGCTACATTGATTGAACAAGAAAAAGAAGTTATCAAAGCTTGGGAAAGATTAGAATCTGAAGGTTATCCCAGAATTGCAGAATCCCAGAAAAAAGTATTGTTGGATTTAGTTAAAAAACATTACAAAGGAAAAATTAAGGAGCCTGAACAATAGGCAAAAACTGTAGGAGGTAAATGAAAATGACAAAATACAAAATAGAAGTTGGACTTGGAAAAACATGCTATGATGTGCCAGTGCTTATGTGGAAAGTGTATGATTTAGATAAATCACATTCTTATTATGGCGCAACTAGTTTAGTTAGTAGAAGGTATCGTCATGATACTGGTTGGAAAGATGAAATAATGCAGCTCGAAGAAGCAATTGAAGAAATGTTTGAATTAATAAAACCAGAACCAGAGGATTCACTTGATTTTGTTGCAGATGAAGTGGTGAAGACGAGCACAATTAAATATTGGGAAGATCTTAAAGAGTATGGAATTGAATCAAGCGGAGATGAGATGAAAGCATATCTTTTAGAAAAGATCGAAGAAATGAAACCAGAAATGATAAGAAAATATGCTGAACCTAAGAAAGAAAAAGTTTGTGAACCGATACCAGATCTTAAAACTTTAATGGAAAGAGCTAGAAAGAAAAAAGAGAAATGGACTGTAAGACAAGCTGATGAATTTTTTAGACCAATATGTAGATTTTAAAATAAAAAAATGCTAACACAATTAATAACAGGAATAGTATTAGGATTGTCAGTTGCAATGCCGATTGGACCAGGCTGCATACAAATAATTAAAAAAGGTTTGAGAAAAGGTTTTTTATCTGCAATGTTAGTTGGTTGTGGATGTTTTAGCGCAGACCTGGTCTATATTGCATTGGCCTATTTCGGATTAGCAAGTTTTGCAAAGATTGCGCTAGTCAGGATACTGATGTTATTAATAGGCGGAATTGTTTTGGTATATATTGGTCTGAGAAGTGCGAAAAAAAAGATTAAAATTATATCAACAGAACAAAGAAGTGATTATTTGTCAGGCTTTATAATGGTTGGCGTTAGTCCGTTCAGTGCATTGTTTTGGTTAAGTGTAATAGGTTCAACAATGTCAAGTTCTGCATTTCCTATCTTGGTTGTGCTTGGAATTGCAATTGGAATGATGACTTGGTTTTTTATTTTATCTAGTTTATGCAGCCTCGGTAAAAAATATGTTTCGCCGAGATTATTAAAGTTTATTACCATGATTGGAAGTGTGTTTATAATCGGGTTTGGGATAAGGTTTTTGGTTTTGTTTATTGGTGAAGTGATAAGTTTTTTGTAAAATTAAAGAAAGACTTATATATATAATTTGATTAAATTAGATTATTGAGTAAAAAAGAGGAAATCATATGAAACTTAGAGTAGATGTTTTTAGTTTGTTGGCTTTGTTTCTTGTAATTTTAATTATGCTTTCTAGTGTTTATGTTTTTGCTAGTGATGATGATTATGAAGAATACGCTGGTGGCGGAGTTAGATATGATTCTAGTGATCCTTATAATAAAAATTTTTGGGAAAATCCTCACCAAAGTGATTTCAATAAAATCCCTAGACATGTGTGGAAACAAATGCCTGATGATGTGATTAATAGAGTGCCAAGAGACGGGAGATTTGAAAAAGCATTAAAGTCAAAATTCAAAGGATTCAAAGGAAAATTAAGAGAACTTTTAAGAAAAAAAGGACAAAGAGCAAGACTAGAAGATGGCAAACTAGTTGTTTATGAAGATGATGCAGATATCACTAACCTAGATCTCGATGAGGAAAATATTGTTTCTGAGATTAATATGGAATCAGAAGGAGCACCAGAACAAACTACAACAGGAGAAGAAGAACCAGAGATAGAGATTGTTGAAGATGCTGTTATTGTTGACGAAACAAGACTTGAAGATGCAAGAAACATTAGGTATGAAGATGAAGTTTTAAAAGCAGACGCACCTGAGGATCAAGAAATAACAGAAGTTGTTATTCACGAAGAAACAGAAGTTGATTATGAATTCACTGGAGAAGTTGAACATTTACAAGACGGTGAAACAATTTTGAGTGATGTTGAAAACCCTAAGTCTGTTGATGATGAAATAACATTTGATTATGCTGAAAAAGTTGAAACATTGGGTTATAAAGATTTGGTTTACTATGTTTTCTCCAGCATAAAGAATAGTAAACTTGTGGTTGACAGTGTTGGAAGATTGATGAGTGCTGTCGTTGTTTCTAATAAAGACAATAATGAACTAGAAATAGGAAAACAAGAAATAGATGTTACACTTGATAAAGATGGTAAACTTAGTTTTGATGATGCAACATACACTATTGAAAAAGGAGAAATAAGTTATACAGGAGAAGAAGTAATAGAAACTGTTAAATCAGAAAAACCTGCTCAAGTAAATCTTGATTTCTCTCCACTAAACGGTTTTTATTCATTAAAACTAAGCAAAGATTCTAAGTATGAGCTAGAGTTTAAAGATGATTTTCATAAAGATTTTATGATAGTTCCAAAAGTTAATGATTATGTTATATTTATAAGAAAAATAGGCGAACAATCAATAGACACAAGTTCAATGACAACAAATGATTGGGCATTGGTTGATCTTGTTGAAAATAAAATTCTTATAAATGGGTTGGCTGATTTTTATAAAAAAGGTGATGCTGATTTTGTAAAAATCATTGAAACAACCGACCCAAGGAATAATTATTATCTGCAGTTTGGCGAAGATTTTATTTATTTTGATATGAAGCTTAGTAATAATAATGTTTTTTATAAGACAATTGCAAAAGTATTTTTTGGTGATTATGTTATAAAAGAGGAATTAATTGGCAACAGTGTCCACACTATTGCTGAATTTGTTCATGAAAATATTCCTTCTTATGTCAAATCTTATGAGCATGAGTTTAATCTTGATTATGTTGGTTCTGTTATAATTTTTCAAAGCGGAAAATTAATGCAGCTTACTAGCACTAATATGATTACTTTGTTTTCTTCTGAAATTGCTGATTCAAATTATGTGAATGAAGTGGGGGAATACAAACCAACTTGGTGTGATGAATTTAATGACTACTATTATAGTAATCTTGGATTGACTCATTATTTTGATTCTTTTATGAGCTTGGGCATTGTAACTGGCGGTGTTGTTAAAGATCTAAACTCTGATGTTAGTTCTTATTTTGCGATTTTTATTGTTTTATTTGCTATTTTGTTTGCTTTGTTTGTTTTTAAGCGGTTTAATAAAAAGTCACAAATTAGCTGGATAATTGCAGTAGGAATTGTTTTGGTAATAGTATTTACATTATTGTTTGAATTAGCAGGATATTCATTGTTATATGAAGATGCAAGTGCAATGTCTGTAAAAGAATATACCACTAGTTGCGTGAGCAAGGTTGTGCATTGTTCATTAATGAACCAGGGATTTAATTACAGGTATCTGAAAAAGAATTTTTATTCTGTTGATAATAATTTGTTTCAGGTAACTACTAAAGATTATCTTGATAAGGTTTTGATGAAATGTTATGATGACATGCCTCCTGAGCACAAAGATTATGTTACTGTTAACAAGTTTGATTCAAATGTTAGGTTTTCTAACAGAGTTTTGATTGAAATAAATACAGACATTAGTTATGAAGATGATCAGTACAGAGAAAAGTTCAATGTTTTTAAACTAAGCGTTCCAATAAAAATGAATGATTTAGTAAGGTTTGCAGAAACTATTGATAAAATTGATTTATCATATCTTGGCGAGTCTGGATATAATATAAGGGTTTATGAGATGGAAAATGAACCTTTGTATGTTATCACAGACCCGGGTTCTAAATTATTTGACAAGGAATTTAAGTTGTTAGTACAATAAGTTTTATAAAATTATTGTGTTTACCTATTTTATTATGAAGCTTATAAAAGAACAAGGCACTGAATTTTATACTCTAGAAATAGATAAATTAGGTAAGAGGAGTGGGTTTTATAATCCTAAGATGAAGTTTAATAGAGATATTTCTGTTCTGTTGTTAAAAGCTTTTGGTAGAACTAAAATGAATATTGCTTTGCCATTTGCTGCAACTGGTGTAAGAGGTTTGAGATTTTTTAATGAACTTGGAAACTCAGTGGAAATGGTAAATTTTAATGATAAAGATGAAAAAGCAGTTGATTTAATACATCGAAATGTGGAACACAATAATATAAATAAAAATAAATACACGATTTCGTGTAAAGAAGCAGACCCTTTTATCTTAGACCAGACTGGTTTGGATTATATTGATGTTGATCCGTATGGAACTCCGCTTAAATTCTTGGATTCTGCTGTAGAAAGAATGAAGTCTGGTTCAATAATTGCTGTGACTGCAACTGACCTGGCTGCTTTGACTTCAAATGTAAAATCATGCAAAAGAAAGTATGATGCAGTTCCTTGTAATAATGAAATTAAGCATGAGATTGGTCTTCGTATTTTGGTAAGAAAGTGTCAGTTAGTTGGAACATTGTATGAAAAAGCTCTTGTCCCTCTACTTTGTTTTTACAAAGATCATTATTATAGATGCTTTTTTAAGGTTGTGATTAATAATAGAACTATTTGTAATGAACTTGTTAATAATCATAGATATTTTTTATATTGTAAAAAGTGTTTGAATCGTTTGGTGAGTGGTCTTAATTCTGGTACTTGTAAATGTGGGTCACCTTTTACTTATTTTGGTAGAATATTCTGTGGTAGTCTTTATGATCATGATTTGATTAGAAAAATGTATTCAATTAATAAGAATCATGAATTGATTGATTTTTTGCAATTGGTGTTGGGTGAAAGTAGGCGGAATGTGATTGGGTTTTATGATATGAAGAAAATAAATAAAGTGTTTGGTTTGAATGGTGTTAAGATGAATGATTTGATTAGATTGAATAAAGGCGTTAAAACACATTTTTCAGTTTCTGGGTTTAAGTGTGGAGATTTTTCATTAAGTAAATAGAATATTTTATAAATTGAATAATATTCCTCATTGATACTATAATTACAAGGTGATATAAAAATGAAACAAGAACTAATAAAACTAACAGAAAGCTTGGTTAGATTTAAAACTATAAAAGATAATCCTCAAGAACTTAAGAATTGTGTTGATTATATTAAAGAATATTTTTCAGATGGTTTTGTTGTAAAAGAATTTGAAAGTAATGAAAAACCTAGTTTAGTTGTTTCTTATGAAGATAAAAAACATTTTAAATTAATAATGAATGCACACATTGACGTTGTTGAAGCAGATGACAAAGATTTTACACCTAAGATTGAAGGTGATAAATTATTAGGCAGAGGATCTGTTGACATGAAAGCAGGTGCTGCTGCAAGCATGTTGCTCATGAAAGAGTTTAAAGATAAAAAGCCTGACATGGCATTAATGATTGTAAGTGATGAAGAGATTGGCGGGTTTGATGGTACTGGTCATCTGGTAAAACAAGGTTATACAGCTGATTTTGTGATGGCTGCTGAGCCAGGCCATGATGCAAATAAGTTAGACATATGTATAAAAGAAAAAGGCGTGTTCTGGGTAAAAATAAAAACAAAAGGAAAAGCTTGTCACGGGTCAAGACCTTGGCTTGGTGAAAATGCTGCTGAGAAATTATTTAATAAATATTTTGAGATCAAGAAATTATTTACACCAACAACACCAGAAGATAGATGGAAAACAACTGTGAATCTTGGCAAAGTTAATTCTGGTAATTCTCCTAACAGAGTGCCTGATGAAGCAGAAATGGTTTTGGATATTCGATATACTGAGGAGACGAGTGCTTCTGAATTGTTTGATAAAATAAAACAAATACAAGACATAGAAGTAGAAGTTATTGAAGAGGCGCCTATGCTAATTAATAAAGACATGACAATGATAAATAAATTAAAAAAGGTTGTTGAAAATGTGACTGGTAAAGAGTGTCCATTAATGTCTGAGCACGGTGCATCTGATCTAAGATTTTTTTCAGAAAAAGAAGTGCCGAGCGCAATCATAGGACCTTTTGGTGAGAATTATCATGGAGATGGTGAGTTTGTTTTAATATCGAGCTTAGAATTGTTTTACAAGGTAATGGTTGAGTTTGTTAACACACTTACCTAATACCTAAACTTTTTAATTTTCTTATTAAGGTTTCATACCTTATTTTTATTTTTTTTGCTGTTGTGGTGATGTTGTGATTGTTTTCTTCCAGAGCTTTCATTAAATATCTTCTTTCGAACTCTTCTTCTGCTTCTTTTAATGTTAATTTTTTTGTTGGTATTTCATTTATAATCTCTTTTGAGAATTTAGGCACTTTTTCATATGCTTTTTGTAATGCTTCTTCTTTTATTACATCTTTGTATTCGTCTAATGCATCTTTTACTCGTGTACCTATGACCATTTTTTTGTAATGATCTGGGTTAAGAAGTTCTGATCTTAGTTTTTTTACATCTATGTTTAGTTCTTTTACAATTCTATGGATAGTCCTTCTGTCAACGTCTGTGAAATTAGCAACTTCTGATATGTTTCCATAATGTGTTTCTATTAATTGAGAAAAAAACTGTTTTTTAAATATTCTTTTTGCTTGTTTAAATGGTATGGATGTGTCAACTGTGAAATTTATCAAGGGTTTTCCTAGCTTGTCTAATAATGTTTCATTTAATTCTTTTATTGATACTCCTATTAATTCTTTGGTTGCTTTTGCGACTTTTTCTTTGACTAGTTGTTTTTCTAAAGCTGATTCTTTGGATTTTTCTTTCATATATGATATTTTTGTCGCAGTGGTTTATAAGGGTTTTGGTATGTGCATGGCTCGTTCGCACTTTCCATGTGCATTACTGTTGCATGGAAAGTCCTGATAGTGTTATCATATAATGGGTGCTCACTGGCCTTAACAGGCGCCATGCACATACATGTTTTGGTTAGGTTTATATATAATTAATTCTTTATAAAATATATATGGCTAAGAAAAAGAAGAGGTCTAGAAAAAAGAAAAAAAAGAATGTCTTGTTTTCTATTGTTAAATATTGTTTGTGGTATCCTATTAAATATTTAGGTAAAGGTTTTATGTGGGTTTTTTATAAAATAAAGGATAGAAAAGAGAATGTTGTTCTTGATAAAAAAACAAAAGCATTGATTGCTAAAAAGTATAAAACAAAAATTCTTGAAACAATTAAAGGTGATTATAAAGTTTTTTGGAAAAATCTTAAAAAGTCTGATTCATTGATTGGTATTGTTATAGGTGCAAGAGGTTCTGGTAAGACAGCAGTTGCATTAAAATTATTAGAAGAATTAAAAGGTTCTAAGAAAAAGATGTTTGCTATGGGTTTTTCTAGTTTGCCAAGATGGATAAAAATTGTTGATGATATTCATAAGATTAAGAATAATTCGTATGTTGTAATAGATGAAGGCGGAATCTTGTTTTCATCTAGAAAGTCTATGACTAATGCTAATAGGTTATTGACTGATCTTTTGCTTATTGCTAGGCACAAGAACTTAACAATATTATTTATATCACAGAATTCATCTAACCTAGATGTAAATACTTTGAGGCAAGCTGATTTTTTAATTTTGAAAAAGTCTTCTCTTTTGCAAAAGAACTTTGAAAGAAAAGTTATTGCAAAGACTTATGATGATTATAGTTCTAAGTTTAAGTTGTATAAAGGTAATAAAGGTGCTTGTTTAGTTTATAGTGATGAGTTTATTGGTTTTATAGAAAATGGTTTGCCTAGTTTTTGGTCTGCTAAGGTTAGTAAAGGGTTTAGGTAGAAATTTAAAATATGATCTTAGTATAAAATTTAGAAAGAATGCCAACTTTGCCAGCACATCCTAATTCATCATCTTCTCTAACACCTTGAGTTAGACCATCAGCAGCCGCATGTGCTTCTTTTTTTTTAATCTTTTTTATCTCCACCATGGCATAAAGTTCAGGATGAATAGGTTCATTATCAAGTAATTTTTCCAACCTTTCAACTTCTTCAAAATCTTCAAATCTTCTTGCAATCTCCTGTGCTTGTAAATAATTATGAGCTTGTTCTTGTAATTTTATTACTTCATTATATTCTTGTATCTTGCTTTGGTGTACTTGACCTTGATTAATAATCTCTGATTTTAATTCATAAAGATGTAAACGATATTCTAAAACATCACTCATAAAACCAAGATATTTATTAAGATCAAAATTTTCATATGGTAAGTGTTCTATTATTTTTTTTTCAAAATCAGCATATGCATAATCCAAAACAATTTTTCTATTAGTCTCATCATCAAGATGTAATTTGCCAAATACTGCGGTCATTATATTTAACCTATAACTTATTGCGTGTTTATAACATAATAATGCTATGTGCATGTTTCCTTTTTCTAATTCATCAATTGCTAATTGTCTATTACTCATTTCAATGATTAAATTGTCAGGATGATCAATAGGACTTTTGAATTCTTTTTTGTGAACCAACATAATAGAATTATAATTTGCGTATCTATTTAATTTAGGATTAGTTCTAAACTGATCACCAATAATGTTTGGCATTAAAACATATTCGAGGTGAAGGTATTCTCGTAAGAAATTTCTAAATCGTAATGTGATAACTTTTCCTTCTTCTAAATCAATTTTTTCCACTGTTCTTCTTAGCATGTTTTTTGTTAATGTCATTTTATGATGTTTGTGATTGTGTTAGTTTATAAATATTTATTTTCTGCAAACTACAATAATCCTCTGAGCTAAACTTGGTATTGGTTTTGCTAGTAATTTAGAATGAAATCCCTTTTTCCATGAGTTTGGATTAAAATATATTTCTGTACCAATTACACTTTCCACAGAGAACTTATTCCTGCTCAACACTTTTCTTAAAGTAGGCAAAGTAAAAAGTCTATAATGATTACCAAAATGCCATTTATTGCAAGGACCTAGTTGTAATGGATATAATCCCACCAATAATCTAAGTCTTGACCCAAGTGAAGCTAAGTTTGGTGTAGATAGTATGACAATTCCATTTGGTTTGAGTATCCTATATATCTCGGTGAGAAGAAATTCTGGGTTTGTTAAATGTTCTATTACTTGTAAACAAGTCACAATATTAAAATAATTATCAGGATATGATAAATGATTATTTAGATCTAATTTTTTCATGCTAAAGCCTTGTTTTGATAATTCATTTACAATATTAACTGAAATATCAACACCATGAACTTGGTAGCCAAGATCTTTTGCTTTATCTAAAAGATAACCATCTTTACAACCAAGATCTATATACTTCTTTCCCTCTAGGTTGTTATTGGCTTTGTTTTCTTTGTTTGTAATTTCTTTTATAATATCAAGTACAAGGTTTAGGCGATATAATTTTTCTTCTGAAATTTCGAAATTTTTAATCATTTTAGGTGGAAATCTTTTTATATATTAAAATCTTACCCTATATATGCCAAACATAGTAAAATGCTTGATAGTACATGATGATAAGTTTCTAATGGTTAAAAGAGCGTATCATGAAGTTAATCCTGGTAAATGGACATTTCCTGGCGGACATGTTGAACAAGGAGAAACATATGAACAAGCTGCAATAAGAGAAGCAAAAGAAGAAACAGACCTAGACGTTGAAGTGGTTAAGCTTAATACTGAATGGTCATTTCCTAGCAAAACTCAGCCGGGAGGTATTGTTGTTGGTAAGTCTTTTTTATGTAAATTAAAGTCTGGTTCTATAAAACTTAGTAATGAGCTTGAAAAACATCAATGGATTGATATAAATACTTCTTTAGATGATATAGAGTGGAACTGGGTCAGGAAGGAGTTGATGGCTTTTAAGGGGAATTTCTAATTAAGTTTATATATTAGTTTTGTATAAGTGTTTGTATGATAATCAAAACAAAAGGATTTGTGTTAAGGCCACCAAAATTAAGTGATGCTAGAAATATTTATGAATATCAACAGGAAAAAGAGGTGAAAAAGAATTTTATGGCTGTGCCAAAAAATATTAATGAAGCTAAAAAGGAAATTAGAGCTTACTTAAAAAGTAAATTTAAAAAAGGAATTATTAAAGAACATTTTGTTATAGAAGTAAATGGGAAAGTTGTTGGGGAAATTGGTTTTAGAGCAAAAGACCCCTATAATCAAACAAAGGCCAAAATTACTTATTGGATTGCTAAGAAAGTAAGAGGAAAAGGAATAACAACAAAAGCTTTGAAATTAGTAACAAATTATGCTTTTAAAAAATACAAAATAAAAAGAATGATTGGTGTATGCAGAACATTTAACAAAGGTTCAGCAAGAATACTTGAAAAAGCAGGATATAAATTAGAAGGTATACTTAAGAAAGATGCTTATAAGAATGGCAAACATTATGATAATATGGTGTGGGCAAAGGTAAGATGAAAAAAGAAAAAGAAATAATCAAATTCCTAAAAAAAAGATACAATGCAAAAGCAATAGTTATAACAGGTTCAAGAGCATATGGTGACTATAAACCCAATAGTGATTGGGATATTTATGTATTTACTGACAAAAAATACAGAAAGGAAACAGATGATGAATTTTATGCATCATTTCCAGATTCATTAAAAGGCGAGAATTTAGATTTATATAAGCACTATCTCGGTAGAAAGGAGTATCCTGATAAGATGTATAGAAATTTTAGGTATAGTAAAATTGTTTTAGATACTAAAAATGGTTTTGCAAAGAAATTAAAGAAAAGATCACAAAAAATATATAGCAAGAAACCTAAGAAATGGACAAAAACATATGCACAAGGAAGAGTGTATAAAGCAGAGAGATACATGAAAAAATTCATAGATAATTATGATGATAAGAAGTTTGGTGAATTGTATTTAAGATTTTGCTGGCATTATACAGAGAATGTTATTGATTGGTGGTTTGGTATAAGACAAGAACATAAACTAAGACCTCAACAAACTTTTCCTTATATCAAGAAAAAAGATCCCAAATTTTACAGACAATTAAAAAGAGTGTTTGATGAAACTAATTACAAAGTTAAGATAGATGCTTTTAAGAAAATGCATAAGTTATTGTTTGAGAGCAGAAAGTTTAGGAAATTGGTTAATTAATCCTCTTCTCCAACCTTTTCCTCATCAACTTTAGAATCTTTTTATATCTTTTTTTATCAAAACCAGTTTTTTCTTTATGATAATTTTTTATTTTCCACAAAATATACAAATAATCAGTAAGCATGTGAAACACTTGCCATGCAAACACTCTTTGCCTCAAAGTTTTATCAGGATTATATTTTAGATAAGTGTTAAGATAATATTCAAATCTTTTACCTTCTAAATTAATAAACCAAGGCATGCACCTATAACCATAATAAAATAATAATGAAACATCTCTTGCATTGTCACCATAACCCATATATTCCCAGTCAATATATCTTACTTTACCTTTATGAAATAATATATTGTCAACACAAGGGTCATAATGTATTAATGAGAATCTTTTCATACAAGTAAAATATTGATCTTTGTCTTTTATGTATTTCTTTATTATTGGTAATGCTTTTTTAGCTGTTTTATCATTCAATACAGATTTAAAATCATTGATTTCTTCTAATAATTCTTTGTACAAACTTATTTTTTTATCTTTGCTATACAATCCGCATTTGTTTGATTTATGTTTGTGTAATTTAGCTAATGCTTTGGCATGTATTCTTAAATGTTTTTTTGTCCATCTTTTAACTTGTTTGCCTTTAACATATGTTAACACAGAATAATTGTGTGGAATGATTTTCTTAGAACCATCATAAAATATTGGTTTTGGTCCATATCCTTTTGGTAATTTCTTAAGAAAATCAAATTCTCTTTTAACATTTTTTTGGCATTTTTTTCTCATGCCAATTCTAAATGTTATCTTTTTTTTATTAACAATAGCTAGCATGCTAAGATTATTCTCACCAACACCTAATTTAGAAACTTTGATAGATTTTATTTGTTTAAAACCTAGTTTATTCTTATTCTTTTTAATTGATTTTAGGATTAGTGGTTTGCATTTCATTGTTCATCTTTATGATATAAGTTTAAAAATATTATTTTATTTTCTTCCTTAATATATGCATATGATAATCTATAAGGTTTAATATAAAGTTCTCTTGTGCCTTTCCTTGCATGCCTCATTGTCTTTCCTATTTCCGGATTCTCAATTATTTTCTTAATTTGCTTTTTAATCTTTAATTTAACTAAAGCATGTTTTATCTTATTAACTTTTTTTTCAAATAAAGGTTCAAAATCAGTAATTACCATTTTTCAAGTTCTTTTAAGAAATCTTTACTATCCATACTAATAAATTCACCTTTTTCATATCTTTTCCAAGCTTCTTCTGTCCTTCTTGCAAATTCTAGATCATCTTTTAGATTTTCATCTAATTTGTTTGCTTTTTTAAGAACAAAGTGATCATTATCATGTATAATTAGTAATTTATCACCTTCATGAATATCTTTTCTCATTTCAGATGGTATTACGATCTGTCCTTTTGAACTCATTTTTGTTATAGCAATGTCCATTTGTATCACCTAGTAAGATGTATCTTACCTAACTATATAAATGTTTCGGTTTTATCTCAACTTCTTCCCCAAAACAGCAGTATCTTTGCAATATTTATATCCTAGTTTTTGATAAATCTTGAATGCAAGTGCATTTTTTGCAGCTATTATCCAGATCTTTTTACTTTTACAAACTTTTTCTGCTTTTTTAATCAAAGCTTTACCAATGCCTTTGCCTTGGTATTTAGAATCAACAACCAATTCTTCTATACAAGTGACTTTGCCAATATTATAATATTCATATCTTAAGAGTATAAACCCAATAACTTTTCCACCTACAACAGCAACAAACATTTCACCTACTTTAAGACAATGTTTAATAGATTTAACTGCAGCTTTTATTGTCCATTTTTCTTTGTATGGTGGTTTACCATACTCATTTTTCATTAATTCAGCAATTCTTTTGTGATCTTTTTTAGTTGCTTTGCGTATTTTCATTTTTTTTCCTCCCTCATACTCAAAAATATCAATATACTTGGAATAATAACCAAAGCACCAATTCCAATAGTATTCTGACCACCAATCAAATCAACAACATATCCTGAAATACCAATACCCAATATAAGAGCAGCATTTTCAAACATTGATTTATACGAAATTATCGAAGCCCTGTGCGAAGAAGGTATCAAAGAATTATACCATTTCTCTTCTGCAGGAATGTACAGATCATCTGTAAATATTATTAATATAGCTAAGAGTGCAGCTAAAAAAGGATTTGTCACAAATAATGCCAAAACATAGATAACAAGTACTGCAAATAACAAAAGAGCAAAATAATATTTTTTATTCTTAAATTTCTTCATCAACTTAATGCTATAAAGCGCAATCACAATACCAAGTAAAGCAGGAATTATTTCTATTATCCCCCAAAAATTAAGAGGAATCCCTACTTGAAACTTAAAATCTTGTATTGCTGATGATTCTGCAAAAAAACCAGCTAAATTAGCAAAAAAAGTAATCCATGTCAATTTATATATAACAGGATTCTTTTTAACAAATTTTACAGCAAACTTAATTTTTTTAATAGTTGTTTGCACACTTTCCATTATTACTTGTTTTCTTTTAACAAATTTCTCTCTACCAAATATCAATATAATAATAGCAAGAACAAATGTTAAACCTGCTCTGACATACCAAAGAAAAGTATTGTTTGTAAACGAAAGAAATAATGTAGACAATAAACCTGCACATACAAAACCTGCATTATAAAAACTTCTACTTTTTGAAAAATAAGAGTCAAGTAAATGTTTTTTTCTATCATAGATTAATGTATCAACAGCCCATGCTTGATCAGCACCAGATGCTAATGTGGTTGATATGCCCCATAATCCAAGTAATATAAATATTTGCCAAAACGAATTTGATAATGCTATTAAGAATATAATTATTGAATCTGCTACTAAACTTATTACTATGGAAATCTTTCTACCAAATGTATCTGCAATTGAACCTGTTATTAATTCAAATGCTATTGTCATCAATGAACAGAAAGCAATTGCTAATGATGATTGAAAATATGTAATGCTTTTTTCTTGTGTATAGAATATAAATAGTGTTATTGTTGTTATAAAAAATAGACCTCTAAAGAATTTGTATAAATAGAATAACCATAAGTTGGAACTTGTCTCTTTTTGTTTCATATATCATAATATTACAGAAACACTTATATAAAGTTTTTCATAAAATTAATATATATGAACTACAAAATTGAGTCAAACATTTGGAAATACTATTTAGCTACAGCACTGACACATTTCGGCTTCTTCACACCAATCATACAATTATTCTACTTAGTCAACAACTTAACAATAGTCAAGATTGCATTTCTTGGAGTTATTTGGAATATAATCAGAATGATTCTAGAAGTACCTTCAGGCATACTTGCAGACAAGTGGGGAAGAAAAAGAACATTAATAATCTCTTCAACTTTTGCAATACTACAATTGGGAGCACTTCTTTTTGCAAGTAATTATTGGCATTTTTTTCTGGCAAGTATTTTATCAGCAGTATCATATGCTTTTATATCTGGAACAAATACTGCTTTTTTTTATGATACTTTGAAAGAATTAAAAAGAGAAAATGAGTTTGAAAAACTATGGGCTAGACAGGAGATTTATACACAAGTTCCATTACTAATTGCATTTATATCTTCCGGTTTTTTATTCAAAATATCAAACCTGCTTCCATTTCAACTTTCATTAATCTTTTTAATAGCTTCACTTATTGTTGTATTCACATTTAAAGAACCAAAATATCATAAACCAAAAAAAGAGGCAAGTGTATTTTCTCATTTTAATGAATCATTAAAACACATTTTTAAAAATAAATACTTAAGACCTATATTAATTTTTACACTCTTTTTTTGCATTGCATCAGATATTTCATATGGTTATGGACAAATATATTTAAAACAACTAGCACTGCCTATTGTGTTGTTTGGAATTGTTTACACATTTAAGTCATTATTATGTACTATTGCAGCCAATATTGCTCCATTATTCAGAAAGAAGTATTCATATAGAAACTTGTTTAGTTTTCAGATAATCGCAATTACTGTCTTATTTTATATCATGGTTTTAACAAAAAGTTATATTATTGGAGCAGCTTGTTTTGTATTGATTGCAATCCCTCATGGGTTCTTTTCTATCTCAAAAAGTAGTTATGTCCATAAACATACAAAAAGTCATCATAGGGCTACTATTGATTCAATGTTCTCTTTTCTAGTTGCACTTGTAATCCTTATATTAGAACCAATCGTTGGATATTTAGCAGATCTCTATTCTATGAAGTTTCCTTTTCTTTTAATAGCAATACTTATGACTTTATATTGTTTTTATTATGTGTTTGGTGAAAGTAAAAGTATTTAATAGTAACATTTATATTCTACTTATCCATAAACCATTATATGAAAAAAGAGATTCAACCTAAATGGCCAAAACTTCTTGTAATAGTTAGACATGGTGAGTCAGAACAAAACGTAGCAATTGACTTGTTTGATAGAAATTTAATATCAACACTAGACAAACTTAAGAAAGTAAGAGACATGGACATAAGACTAACAAAAAAAGGAATTAGACAAGCAAAATCAACAGGAAAATACTTAGCTAAGAAGTTTAGGTTTGATGTTTGTTATTGTTCACCATATAGAAGAACAAAGCAAACTGCAAAAGCAATTATTTCTAAATTTAATTACAAACTAAAAACTATTTATGACAACAGGCTAAGAGAAAAAGAATTTGGCAGGTTTAGTAGTTTTTCAATGAAACAAATTAAACTAGTTTTTCCAGAAGAATGGAAAGATAGGAAAAGAGAAGGCAAGTATTGGTATAGGCTGCCTCGGGGAGAAAACTATCCTGATGTTGAGATGAGGGTTCATAGTTTTCTTGATAAATTAACAAGAGATTGCAGAGGACAGAATGTTTTGATTGTAACGCACCAAATAACCTACAAATCATTCAGAACATTGTTTGAACATTTATCTGAAAAGCAAGTTCTCAAGCTACAGAAAACACCTAATTGTGGTATACAAGTTTATGAAATAGACACAAAAAAGTCTAAGACAGGCAGAATGAAGCTAGTTCTTTATGATAAGAAAGCTTATTAATAAAGTAAAATTTATATATATTCTGTAGTACCCATATTAATATGACTGAAATTACTATTAGTGGAAACAGTTTTGCAGTATACACTCCTAAACAAGACTATCTTACACCAAAAGATCATAGTGACATGGATGAATTAGCAAAACAAACAGGACAACAAGTTGCTCTTGATGGTTCTGCATTAGAACATGTTACTTCTAGTGATATTAGGCAATTGAAAAAAAGGAGCAGACCTATTGTTAATCCTAGTCCTAATCTTGAACACAAATTAGAGATATATAATGACAAAGGAGCTGCTGTTGATTATTATAATATTTCTGGTCAGAAGTTTGATGATGTTGCTTGAATACCATTCTACAGTACTCAACAAATTTAATATACTCAATACTTATAAACCTATATATGAAGTTTGATATAAAGAGAAATGTTAATCCAAATATGAAACATTATTCTCATGAAGATCTGCAATTAGCAAGAAGGTTTGCTAAGAATATGTATGATGAATTTTCTGCGTTTTTAAAAGCAGTGATTATATTTGGTTCAACAGCTAGGCAAGAACATCCTGGTGAGGGTGATATTGACATAATGATTGTTGTTGATGATGTAACTACAGTATTAAATCCTGCGATTGTTGAAACATATAGAATAATAACTGAAAAAATAATTGCAAAAATCTCAACAAGGTTGCACGTGATTACATTAAAGCTTACAGCATTCTGGGATTATGTAAGAAATAGTGATCCTGTTGCAGTTAATATGTTAAGAGACGGAGTTGCATTGATTGATACTGGTTTTTTTGAACCATTGCAAGGCCTTCTCCAACGAGGACGTATTAGGCCAACTGCTGAGGCAATCTGGACATATTTTTCAAGAGCACCACGAACATTGACAAACTCACATTGGCACATAATGCAAGCAACTGTTGACTTATACTGGGCTGTTATTGATGCTGCTCATGCTGCTCTTATGAAGCAAGGAGTTGTGCCGCCATCACCTAAACATGTTGGTGATATGATTAATGAAGTTTTAGTTAGAAAAGGTCTTGTTAATAAAAAATATGTTAACACTATGAACAATTTCTATAGATTAATGAAAAGAATATCTCATCGTGAGATTAAGTCTATTTCTGGACAAGAATATGAAAAATACAGATCACAAGCAGTTGATTTTGTTAATGTGATGAGAAAAGTAGTTGAGATGAAGTAGTTCTGTAATATATAAAATTTTATAAATATATGAATATTCCATAGTAATATGAGTTTAGAAATAATAACAATAGGAACTTTATCACAATATATGGGTCTGTGTGACGAATCTGTTACTAGTTATTTTAAAGCCAAATATACAAATATTCCTTTGTTAAAAAGCTTGGTAATTGATCCGTTTGAAAAACTTCTTAAACAAGAAACAGGGTTTAGTAATGAAAATGTTCCAGAGAAAACTGAAACAACAGAGATTAAGTTAGGAGATATAACTTTTCTTGTAAAGAATGAGAAAAAAAAGAAAAAACCAAGAACATCTGAAGTTTATAATTCATTGGTAGATTATTTAGAGTTTATTAAAGAAGAATATGATGCATTTGAGAGAGTACATGGTTCAGGAAGTCCTACATATGCAAAAGTGATTAAACAAGGTGATCAAATATATCTATCATTAGATTATATTCTTAATAAAATACAAGAATCACAGCAAGAAGTCAGTGTTGATGAAGTTAAACAAACCATATCTAATGATTATCCAAAATCTGGCGCATTCTTTCCAATAGTTGTTTCATTACATAGTGAATTATCTCTTAGTGAAAGCGATGCATTGCTTTATGTCAAAGCATGTCTTCTTGAAAAAAGATTAAAAGATAATTGTGTTAAACCATTTGAAAGTACTTTGAAAAAGCAAACAAGTTATAATAAAAATAATGTTCCTGAGGAAACAAAAACCAAATGGATACAAATAGGACAAGATTTGTTCAAAGTACAATCAATACCAGAAAGAACTGTTAAATATTCAAACATATTTACATCATTAGTTAAGAAAATGCCAAAAAAGATCACAATCAGAACAAAATCTGCAGATTTAACATGGATTCAGAATGATAAAGATCTTCCATCAGAAGTTGCATTGTTATATGATGTTATGGTGCAAGATGATCATAAATATATTAGTATTGATGGGTTCTTAAAAAGACTAGAACAATTAAAACAAGAAAATACAAAAACAACACTTAATCAAAAGATTTCTTATTTTCCTGCAAAATGAATAATAATTTCACCAAACATAAACAAGATTTTTTATCTAAACAAGATAAAAGCAAAAAAGGGGGCATAGACAACAAGATTCAACCACTCGTTGATCTAATTAATTCTAATGAAAACTATTACACAACTTCATCATGTTCTGGTAGAATAGTCTTGCTGAATCTCGGTGAAAGGAAAAATGAATGTGAATGGTTATTTGTTAGCCATGATAAGGTTGATGAAAACAGTAACCTACTTGGCAATATAGATCTAAACAAATCAAACAAGACATTCTTCCGTATGGAAGGTGCAATACTTCATGTGTGCTGCAAAGACCTTGATTCTGCTAAGAAATTATTTGACTTGGGTAAAAGTGCTGGATTCAAAGTTGGCGGTATTATCTCAATCAAACCTAAGATAGTTGTTGAATTAAGAAGTGTTGATTTTCTTGATACAATAATTTCTAAACATGGTAAGATGTTGGTTGGTGCTGATTATGTTAAAATATTAATAAATATAGCTAATTCTAAATTAGAAAGAACTTGGGAAAGAATAAAAAAACTATCCACCGAATTGGTGGAATAATTAATCTGTCATTGCGATCAGTATTAATAAGAAACCTACTCCTGCAACAAATAATCCTAATGCTCCTTTAACTAAGACTAGTAATGCAGGCCACCAAACTGTGTAAGAAGCTAATCCTAATACTATTAATACTAAACCAATTAAAACCTTGATAAGTTTTGCTAGTGCACTCATTTTAAATATCCCTCCATTTAATTTTATTGACTAATATATTTCTATTTGAAAATAGTGTTCTTTATAAATATTTATTGAGTATAAAATATAAGTTGTAGTATAAACTATAAAACACAATATTTAACCAAAAGCTTTAAAAAGAGGAGAAAATTGCCCTATTATGTAAATAGTGCCGAGGGTTTTTTTAACTTTTGGTATTATTTGATTATTGGAGGTTAAAAACATGGAAGGAACAGTAAAATGGTACAACAGAAAAAAAGGCTTTGGTTTTATCATAGGCGAAGATGATGTTGAGTACTTTGTGCACTATTCTGGATTAGCACAAGGAACATTTATCAGAGACAATGATAGGGTTGCTTTTGATGCTGTTGAAACTGAAAAAGGTAAACAAGCACAAAATGTTACTTTGCTTCAAAAAGCAAGTGAAATGGAAGGAGCGCCACAAGAGTCATTTGGTGACGAAGAACCACAAGCACCTGCTGAAGAACAACAAGAAGCACCAGCAGAAGAACAACCTGCTGAAGAAGCACAACCTGAAGAAGTAAAACAAGAGTAAAAGTAAGAGTAAGAATTTAAATTTCTTATTATCTTAGGATTTTTATTTTTTTGTTTTTTTTTGATTTTGTTAGTTTAAACACTCTTCTGCTTTCTAAACTTGCCTTTATAATTAACTTTACCAACAGTTCTACAGAATATGATCTGACAAATCCTTTCACCAGCATACAACTTAACAGGCATTTCACCTAGATTCCTTATCTCAAGAACTTGTACATTGTTGACATTAGGCTGAACAAAATTAGCAGTCACGTGAACTGCTAAACCCAATCTAGCAAACCTGCTTCTACCTGATAAGAATGCACATATGTCTTTAGGTAGCTTGATTCTTTCTTTTGTCACGCCAAGAATAAACTCATTAGGATTAAGAACAACTGATTTAGATGTAAACAGTTTTGTATACTTCTTATAATTAGTTCTTTCTTTTATATCAATGATCTTGTCACATTTAAACTCTCTAAATTTATTATCTAGGGTTAAGTCATATGATGCTCCTGAAAGATTTTTCTTAGAAAAAGGAGTGATCTTTATTCTCCCTAGATTAATTTCCTTAAGAACCTCTTTTTTTGTAAGTATCATTTTTGCCTCTTTCTTTATCGTATTAGAAGCTTTGTAATATATAAATATATTGTTTTATAGTGTGCGTGGTTCGTTCGCACTTTCCAAGCAAAATAATGACACATGGAAAGCCCTGATAGTAAATATCTATGCTTACTGGCTTTACAAGCACCACGCACACATATTCATATACTGCAACCGTTAGATTTATAAATGCCTGATTTTTTCTAAGTACTACGTATATCAAGGGATATGCAGGTTTTAGTTTTAAGGGCTATTTAACTAAAGCTCGCATAAACTGGAGATAATATATTTTTTCTTTTTATATTGTCTCTTTGTAATATTATAAAGGTGAAAACAAATGGCAAGAATGCATTCAGGAAAAAAAGGAAAATCAGGTTCAAAAAAACCCAGCAAGAAAAAGGTTCATGCATGGATTAGGTACAAACCAAAAGAAATAGAATTATTAATATCAAAATTGGCAAGAGAAGGACACAGTGCATCACAAATAGGAATAGTGCTAAGAGACACATATGGTGTTCCTGATGTAAAGAATATTGTTGGTAAAAAAATTTCTAAGATCTTGAGTGAAAAAAAATTATTACCTAAATTACCAGAAGATTTAATGGCACTAATAAAAAAATTGATTGCAATAAACTCGCACTTAGACATTAATCATAAAGACAGAACAGCTAAAAGAGGGTTGCAATTAACAGAATCAAAGATCAAAAGATTAGTCAAATATTATAAAAAGACTAAAAAATTACCAGAAGACTGGAAATATGATCCAAAGAGATTGAAGTTTTATCTGGAATAAGTTTTCCTTGTTTTTTTATTGTTTTTATTTTATTTTTGTTATTTCTTATTCTTTATTACTTTTCTATTTCTTTACTTTGTTATTTTTATTCTAATCTTATTCATATTTTATCTTTAATAGTTTTGCCAAAGGCAAACACACTGTAGAGTGTTTTAAAATATGGATTATATTGAATAAAAGGTCTTGGTCTTTTTGTTTATATATTTCAACTTGTAGGTCATTAACAGATTTTGACAATTTGTTTATGCCTTCATATTTAGGATCAAACAATTGTTCATAATAATCTCTTAAAACCTTGTTAACTTTTGTAAGCAGTTTTATTGATATATTCCTTTTTCCTTTTAATTCAGCAATCTTTGCATAACTACTGCCAATTAATTTAAGATTATTTATCAAAAGGATGTATCTTTCTCTTTCTTTTATTGGTATGTTTGCTGTTCTTAAAAGTTTAGTAGCATATCTAAGAAACTTTCCAGCATTATAATATTTTATTGTGAATTCTGATGCATATTCTGTGTTGTCAAAATTCTTGGCACTACTGTTCTTAACACATTCTGCATTTTCTAGTAAAAGAAGAAAGCCTCTTCTGAATGTATTTTTAAATGAAGATGAATCAACGTCTGCGATTTCCTCTATTACACACATTCCTGGTTTGTCTTCTGTGATCTCTGTACCAATCAAACATTTAACAAGATTTTCTATTGCAATGAATGTGTTTATTTCTTTTTTTCTTGTATGAATATATTTTGATGAAGTTGGTTTGTACTTTATTCTCATTTTTTTAAAACCACTCATAAATAAGTTTAGAATAACATAATGAACCAATGTTGTTGTCTCGAGTTTTGTCACGTCTATTGATACTTCTTCTTTGATGTTTTTGCCTTTTCCAGTTATAAATAATCCTTCTTGTTTTTCAAAGATGTCTAGTTCATCTCCTTTTTTAATATGATTTTGTTTAGCCCATTTACTAGGTAATGAGATCATTAAAGTAGATGGACCTATCTTGCTAATTTTTCTTTTCATTTTAATACCCCCAATATAGTATAGTAAGTAAAACAGATATTTAAATGTTTCTAAAAATTATAATATTATAATTCATTATTATAATATTAACATAAAATATATATATTTGCTTTACTAGAAAATATATAATATTCGGAAAAAATAAATGTTTTCCAATATTGGGGGTGCTTGTATATGAATAAAAAAGATTTAAAAATATTATCAGAACTAAGACAAAATGCTAGGATGTCTTTGACAAAGATGAGTAAAAAGACTCAGATACCTGTTTCTACAATATTCGACAGGTTAAAACTAAATGAAAAGAACATAATAATCAAACACACAAGTTTGCTAGACTTTAATAAGCTTGGATACAACACAAGAGCAAACATTACTATAAAAGTAAACAAAGAAGACAAAGAAACACTAAAACAGCATTTAATAAGACACCATCAGATAAATTCTGTTTACAAGATCAACAATGGCTTTGACTTCATGGTAGAAGGAATATTCAAACACATAATTGAAATGGAAGACTTTTTAGAACAATTAGAACAAAAATTCAACATAATTGACAAAAAGTCATTCTTTATAATAGAGGATCTGAAAAGAGAAGCTTTTATGAGTAATGTTAATCTGGTTTTTTAAAACACAAAACTTTTTAAACAAATCATCTTACCTAGGTTTTGGTGGGTTTAATGTATGATGAATTTAGGGAACAGATAAAAAAAGCAAAAGAATTTTTCTACAAATTCGATAAATCAAAACCAATAAGAATAATTTCACACTTAGATGCAGATGGAATTAGTGCAGTTTCTATACTAGTTAAGTTGTTAAACCTTGAAAATAGGAAATATGTTGTTTCAATTATTCAAACATTGAGCAAAACGTCTATGTCTGAGTTTGCAAATGAAAATTATGAATATTATATTTTTACTGATCTAGGAAGTGGACAATTAGATCACATAAATTCTTTGTTCAAACAAAAAAAAGTGCTTATCCTTGATCATCACACTCCTAAAAAAATTGAATTAGATAATAATATCTTTCATGTTAATCCTCATTTATCTGGTATTAATGGTACTGACGAGATTAGTGGGTCGGGAGTGGTATATTTTTTTGCAAAAGAGTGTAATGAAAAAGTGAGCGACCTTGCACATGTTGCAATTGTTGGTGCAATAGGTGATCTACAAGAAAACAAAGGATTTAAAAAATTGAATAAAGAAATTTTGAACACTGCTGTTGAAAATAATTTGATTAAAATTAAAAAAGGTTTGAAATTTTTTGGAGTGAATTCTAAACCTTTGCATAAGATTCTCGAGTATAGTACTGATATTTTTATTCCTGGCGTTTCAGGAACAGAGTCTGGAGCTATACAGTTCTTGCAAAACCAAGGAATCAGTCCAAAGAAGGGAAATGAATGGAGAAAGTTTTCAGATCTTGATGAGAATGAAGTTAGTCGTTTAGTAACTGGCATTGTCATGAGAAGAGCATCTGAAACAAAACCAGAAGACATAATTGGACAACTGTATATTGTTAATACTGATAATAATACAACATTCAAAGATGCGCGCGAGTTTTCAACTTTACTTAATTCGTGCGGCAGAATGAATAAAGCTTCTTTAGGCATAGGAGTTTGTCTTGGTGATGAAGAAATGATTAAAAAAGCAATAATGAGTCAGCAAGATTATAGAAGAGAATTGATGCAAGCAATTAAATGGTATAATGAAAATAAAGATTCTGAATTATTTGTTAAGCAAGGCAAAGGTTTTCTAATAATAAATGCAGGAGAACAAATTAGGCCAGAAATAATAGGCACACTGGCTTCAATTATTTCTAGATCAAATGATGTGATGGATAATACTTTTATTATGTCTCTTGCAAGAAAGGATGATGGAACTACAAAAGTGTCTTTAAGAGTTTCTGGTATAAAAAGAAATCCTAATCTGGATTTAAGAAAGCTTATGAAAGATGTGGTGGATAGAGTTAAAGGTGAAACCGGCGGTCATCAGTTTGCTGCAGGCGCTGTTATACCAACTGATTGTGAAGCAAAATTAATAATTGCTGCAAAGGATTTGTTAAGTCAGTCGTCTATGGTTGAAACCATAATATGATTATTGTTGTAATTATTGTTAAAATTCTTGTTAATTGTTAAGAAAATAAACCGAACAGTTCCCAGAAGAGGAAACCATTCGGCTTAACCTCTTTTGGTATTGTTTCTGGAAGAGATCTTTGTATTTAAATATTTGGATTATAGAATACTGCTATTAAATAATAAGAAATAGAATAATTATGTAAGAATATATTGTATTAAGTTAAATCCTGAAAAATATTTTACAACCCAAACAACTAAATAAATAAAAATAATACTTATAAGAATTGATGCAGAGATTGCTAAAATAAATTTCCAATAAGAAATCTTTCCGCCAACTGTTTTTGATGATTTCTTTTTAGCTGTTTTCTTTTTAACTTTTTTTTCTTCATCGCCTTCGTCATCTGATTTATCTTTTTTGCTTTTTCCCTGTTTTTTATCTTTTCCTTTCTTTCTATTTTTCCACCATTTCTTAATAGTTCCTTTACGAACTAATTGAAATATTACCATAATAAGAGCTAGAACAACGATGCACGATATAAATATTATTAAACCTAAATCCATATTTTTGCCTCTAAATTTTAATTTAGAGGTCCACCAGCTTGTTGGTGATACCTCTTTTTTATTTTGTTATTATATATTTATACAGAAGTTATATTTAAATGTTGCGGGTTTTCTATATCAAAAAATACATGACAACAGGTATTAATAAACATCCCATTGCATGGGACCTGTTCACACCAATCAATGGTGGTAGCATGCCTATAACAGTAGCAACAGCCAAAACAAGTATGCCATAAAAACCAGTGAAAAATAATACTAACCCGCCAACCAAACCAATTATAGAGTAGCACAAAACCTTGTAATTGATCTTTGGAATTATTTTTGCAAAAACTTTTGTAATTTTTAGAGCCAAGAATGTTGCAATACAGCCTGCTATCAATGCACAAACCAGAAAAATAATCATTTCTGTTAATGTAATTGTTTTTACAATCTCCATTACTGCGATTATTGCTCCGTTTCTTGCTTTTTCAAGTGCATAAAGTGTGGCAATTGAAAATAAAAAGTTCACTGTATTGATCCCGCCGATCAATATCATGAATGCGTGGTTGCCAATGTTTCCAACAATGTTCATTGCAATGATTGCTGCGTGTGCACTGCCTAGTCCCGGTAAAAAACCTGTTAAGATTCCTGAAAAAGTAGCAGCACCTAATGCTTTCCCTGTCTTAACCTTATCAACATGAATTTCTTGTGTTATTTTTTGTTCTGGAACTGTAACATTATTACTTAATGACATTAATAAAGTGCTTATACCAAAAAGGCCTGAAAGCATTGGAAAAAGTGGTTGCTTTAAATTAGGAAAATTTAGGACAATTAATCCAAGACAGCCAGAAAGCAAGACAATGAATAAGTTCAACATAACTTTTTTTGGTTTTATGTCTTTGACAATCATAAAGACAATTACAAAAGCCAACATGTAGCCTATGTAAGGAGAAATAAATTCGTAAAGAAAAGGAATAACAGGAATTAACAAAGGAATAAGAAGCAAAGTAAGAATCAATGAACATAGACTACCAATGACTGTTAATTTAACAGCTTCATAACCCCTTCCTTCTAATAATAATTTGTGGCCTGGCAAAACACCTAATGCAACTGCTGGATCAGGAGCACCTAAAAAAGTTGCAGGTATTGTGTCTAAAAAACTATGAGTGATAGACATTGCAATTATGAATATTGCTAATGATATTGGTGATGTGAAGCCTAAGAAATATCCTGATAAATTAATTAGTATGATTGAAATCAAGTTTATGTGAACACCAGGGGTTAAGCCTGTTATAATTCCAAAGAAACATCCTATTAATATTGCTAAAATTATTTGTGTGATCATAGTATTGTTTATATTAAATGGTTTTTAATGATTATTGTGATTAAATAATTATTTTATAGAAATATTTCGAAAACAAAAACAAAAAGTTTAAATAATATTTCAACCTACACTTTCTTATATGATAAACAATGTTTTTTTTGGTGATTGTACCTGGCAATAGAATTCTTTTTTACTTAGATATTAATATATATAGAAACTCGTCTGGATTTTGGCGTTAGTGTTATTTCTAGAAGATTTTTATGAAAACTATGGAGGTTTGAATAATATGAAAAAAACATTAATTTTTGATTTAGATGGAACTATATATAATTTTGAAAAAAATAGTTTTGTTGAAACAAGGATGTATTCAGAAATAAAAAAAAATTCAATACAATTAATTCAAAGGTTGTTTAATAAAAATGAAAATGATGCTATAAGAATTTTTAATTCAATTACAGAAAAATATGGCACAGAAATAAGTGTTGGTTTTGAAAAAGAACTAGGAGTAAATAGATTACTTTATTTTAAAAAAACATGTAACATCAAGCCAGAGAAATATATTGAAAAAGATCATAGAATATTTGAATTATTAAAACAATTAAAGCGAAGATATAATTTGGTGCTATTAACTGATGCCCCTTTGATCTGGGCTAAAAAAGTGCTAATTTATTTTAGAATTTATAATTTATTTAAAGGAAATATATTTACAGGAGAAACAAATACAAGAAAATCAAATTACAATGCTTTAGAAAATGTTTGTCTAAAAAAGAGATTAAATCCTGAAAATTGTATTTCCATAGGCGATCAAGAAAATACAGATATAACTCCTGCAAAAAGATTGGGCATGAAAACAATCTTTGTAGGATATAAAGAATCGAGATATGCAGATTATAGTATTAAATCAATATTAGAAATAAAAAATATATTGGAGGTTTAAAATGAAATTTATTGGAATGATTCACTTAAAAGCATTGCCTGGTTATCCTCAACACAAAAGTATGGGTTATGTAATTGAAAATGCTTTGGATGATGCAATTGCATTACAAGAAGGGGGGGCTGATGCTGTTCTTGTAGAGAACAGCGATGATGATCCACATACCAAAATCGTTGGTCAAGAGATTATAGCAGCTTTTACATTAGTAATTGAAAAGATTAAAGAAAGAATAAACTTACCAATAGGTATTTGTGTTTTATGGAATGATTATAAAGCCGCACTTGCTATTGCAAAAGTAACTAATTGTAATTTTATAAGGGTGCCTGTGTTTACTGAAGCAGTTGTGACTGCGTCAGGGATTATTGAAGCTAATCCTTATGATGTAATTAGTTATAGAGATAAAATAAAAGCAAATAGTGTTAAGATAATGGCTGATGTTCAAGTTAAGCATGCAAAAATGCTTGCTCAAAGAGACATTATACAAAGTGCAAAAGAAGTTATACACTTCGGTGCCGACGAAATTATTGTTACTGGAAAATTTACAGGCGATGCTCCTAATTTGGAAGAATTAAAAAAAATAAGAGAAGAATGTCCTAATGCTATAATTGTAATTGGAAGCGGAACAACATCAGGTAATTTTCATAAACTATTCCAATATGCTAATAAGTTTATTATTGGGACTTCTATAAAGACCAATGGTAAGGTTGATGTTGGCAAAGTTAAGGGGTTTGCAAATGTATGAAATATTATTTATTTGTTCAGCAAATGTTGGTAGAAGTCAGATAGCAGAAGGGTTTTATAATTATTATAGTGGTGGAAAAAAATCTATAAGTGCTGCAGCAATTGAGGATAAAAGAGAAAAATATAACAATAGGCCACACCCAGACATAATTAAAGTTATGAGAGAAAAAGGAATAGATATTTCAAATCAAAAAATTAAATTGGTTAATCATCAGATAATTAAAAATGCTAAAAGAATTATTGTACTTTGTGATATAAAAAAATGTCCTATGTTTTTAAAAAAAAATAAAAAAATTCAAATAGTATTCTTTGAAGATCCGTATTCTTCAAATAACCAAATATTGCAATTTAGAGAAACAAGAAACTTGATTGAAAAATTAGTGTTGCAACTCGTAAATTAATTAAGGATTATCAAATAAAGGTGTTCAAACTTGGAAAAAATAAATAAAATAGGAGTTTTAGGAGGAATTGGACCAGAAGCCACAGGAGAATTTTATCTTAAATTAATTCACAAATTACAATCTGTCAATTTGATTAAAAATAATATGGATTTTCCACAAATTGCTATTAATAGTATCAATGCTCCTGAGCTAATATTTAATAATATTAGTGATGACAAACTAATACCTTATATTAATGGTTTAAAAGAATTAGAAAAGTTTGGTGTTGATTTTATTATAATGGTTTGTAATACAATTCATTTATATTATGAATGTTTACAAAGTAAAATTAGTTGTGACATTATTGACATAAGATCCGAGTTAAAGAATAAATTGATTAAAAATAATAAAAAAAAGATTACAATTATTGGTACTCCGTCAACAATAAACAAAGGTTTGTATTATTTTGATGAATTTGAATATTTGAATCCTAATAGAGAGGAGATTAAAGCATTAAGTAATGCAATATTTGAATTTAATAAAGGAGTGAATAAAGGAAAGCAAATTAGGATTTGTGAAAATATTTGCAAGAAATATTTAAAATTGGGTTCTGATGTCATTGTATTGGCTTGTACAGAATTTGGAGTTATGTTGGGCGGTTGTAATTTTCCTTTAATAAATACAATTGATGTTATGGTTGATTCTGTTATTGAAAGGTTCATAGATTTAAGGAATAATCTATTTGTTATAGAAAAAAAATGAAAAAACCATGCTAAACAAGATCACATTAGATTCGAACTATTGGTAACTGCGGGCTGAATATCTCGCCGAAGCTTGATACTTACACCCCAGTCCCATCAACCTCCTGTTTTAAGAGTATTCTACGGTGTCTCTTTTCAAGAAGGGCTTCGTGCTTAGATGCATTCAGCACTTATCCTTTAGCGCGTAGCTGCTTGGCATACCTTATCAGATAACCAATAGACCAGCGGCGCCGAGAGCCAGTTCCTCTCGTACTATGGCTCCCTTTCTTTCAGACACCAAACATCTCCAGTAGATAATAAACAAACTGTCTCACAACGTTCTGAACCCAGCTCACGTTCCCTTTTGATGGGTGAACACCCCCACCCTTGGGCGCCTGTGCACGCCCAGGTTAGGAAGAGCCGACATCGGTGAAGCAAGCCGCGCCGTCGATTTACTCTTAACTCTAAGTCATAACTAACGCAGGAAGTTTTAACAAACCAACTGATATAAAGTTATTTGTCGCTTAGAGCTAATAGGAGCTCTCGGGCGCGACAACTCTATTATCCCCGGAGTAACTTTTCAGTCATCTCAGACTCCCATTAAAGAAGTACTGAGGTTCGCTAGACCAAACTTTCGTTTTTGAAATTCGTATTATTGGGATTCCAATCAGGCTAACTTTTGCTCTTGCACTCTACATCGGATTTCTGACCCGATTGAGTTAACCTTTGGGCCCTGCTGATAAATTTTCAGCAGGATGCCACCCCAGCTAAACTGTCTACCTGGAAATGTCCTTTTTCGAAAAAAAGTAAGCAACATAAATTTTGAAGAGTGGTGTTTCATTGACGTCTATTCACGGTCTGGCGACCGTAACATAACAACTCCCACTTACACTGCACAACAAAATTCATGCCACAATTACAAGCTACAGTAAAGTTTCACGGGGTCTTCACTTCCCACTGGAGATCTCTGGCTTTTGCACCAGAAAAGAGTGTTCGGTGGCTTCTAGTTGGGGACAGTGGAGATCTCGTTACGCCATTCATGCAGGCCGTCATTCAAACGGCAAGGCATTTCGCTACCTTAAGAGAGTTATAGTTACCCCCGCCGTTTACCAGCTCTTAGGCCCCTTGAAAAGGGCTTTAAAGTACTGGCACTGGGCAGACGTCACCAACTGTACGCACCTTTACAGGCTAGCAGTTGGTTAAGTTTTTGTTAAACAGTCGGACCCCCTTTGTCACTGCGCCCTGCAATAGCAATCATAAGAAAACTAAAGCAGGGACCCCTTAAACCTAAGTTACAGGGCTAATTTGCCGAATTCCCTCAACTCGATTAATCCGTCACACTTGAGGCTTCTCACCTAGGGGCACCTGTGTTGGTTCTTGGTACGAACATGAAGAATCTTTTTTATTTCCTTTTTCACGGTCTCTAAACATTGACTAAATAAACCATAAGGTCTACTCATACTAAATTTAATCAGATTCTCATCATTATGATACTCCTCTGATTTATTTTAGTTAACACAAAAGATAATTTGTGTTAGTCTAGCTAAAAGAGTTAGAAAATAAACTTGCGTTGCCGCACATATCATCATGGTACAGGAATGTTAACCTGTTTCCCTTTCCCAGAAAACCTGTTAGGATACTGGTTAGGATCGACTGACCCTTGACTGATCTACATTGTCAAGGAACCCTTGCCCTTCCAGTGACAGAGATTCTCACTCTGCTAAG
>CAZYAB010000008.1:0-51199 GCA_964645705.1 uncultured Methanosarcinales archaeon
AATCATAGATCAATGCTTCAACAGCACCTGAACCAAATGCAATTGCAATTCCAAACAATATTTGTGAAAATATGAATAAATAATAATGATGACTGTATATAATTATGATGTTTCCAGTAATGTATAGTATTGTATGAAAAACCAATGACCATTTTCTACCTATCTTATCAGCAAGCATTCCTGTAGGAACTTCCATAACTAAAACAGAGATTATTAATGCTGCTTCTAAAGAAACTATTTGAAATAAGTCTAGATTTCTTGACAAATAAAATAATGTTATTATAGGCGCAAAAAAGAATAATGATTTAAAGAAATATACAAGTTTTAGTTTTGTTATATTGTTCATATAATAGTTTAAATCACAATTACATTTAAATAACTTTGCATACACCTTTGTGATTATGACAGAGGAATTAGAAAAACAAGAACTAAAACAATTAATTAATAAAGCAAACCAATTAACTTTACAGAATTTCGGTGGAAAGGTATGGTACGGCAGATGTATATTTCTTAGTTGGTATTGTGATGTTGGTACATGCAAGTTTTGTTATAGATCAACACAAAAGTCTAGAATTAAACATGCAAAGCATGCTAAGAGAAGTATTGGTTCGATTCTTGTTGAAGCTTTGTTAGCTAAAAAACTTGGATGGAGAATTGAGTTTTTGACTGGTGGATATAAAATCTTTCCAACCGAAAAGTTGGTAGAAATTGCAAAATTAGTGAGTAAGGTATATGGAGAAAAGATTTGGTTGAACTTAGGTGCATTATCAAAACAAGATCTTGATAAGTTTAGGCCACACATCAAAGGAATTGTATCATCTATAGAAACTGTTTCACCTGAACTTCATGGAAAGATATGTCCTGATAAACCTATTGAACCATACGAAGAAATGTTTTCTTATGCAGGCGATTTGAAAAAGAGTATTACAATTGTTATTGGTTTAGGTGAGAAAAAAGAAAATTTTGAATTACTAAAACAATTCATAGAAAAACATAAACTTGATAGGATAACATTCTATGCTTTAAAACCAGTTCCAGGAACACCTTATACAAAAGGCCCTTCTACAGAAGATTATTTGTGGTGGATTTCTAAAACAAGATTAGCATTTCCTAAATTACAAATCATAGCTGGAACAACTCTTCGTCGATACAAAGAAGTAGGTTCAATATTAACTGCAGGTGCAAATGCATTTACAAAGTTTCCTATAACAAAGAAGTTTAATTCTGATGAAGCAAAGTATATTGAAAATGATATTATTGGTGCTGGTAGGAAATTGATAGGAACACTTACTCACCTACCTAACATTGATTGGGACAAAGAAATAGAAACACTTAAAATAGACAAAGAATATAAAGAACAAATAAAGGAAAAATTACAAATTTATTTGAAAAGGATGAGGCGATAAACAATGAACACAAAACAAATATTAAAAACTGCAATGGAACTAGAACAAAAAGCATATGATTTCTATAAAGAACAAAGAGATTCTACAAAAGATGAAAAACTAAAGAAAATGTTTACATTTCTCATGGAACAAGAAAATAAACATTATGAAATAATACAAAAGATGGCTGAGTTTGAAGAAAATCCAGAAGGAGTAATGCTTGATCAAGAAGAATGGATGTTTGAAGGTTAATAATTAAGAAAATATTTATTCTTTTAATACCTTAAATTTTTTGCTTAGTCCTTGCTTTAGTTGAACAATTTTATATTTACTTAATTTAAGTTTCTTAGCATGTGCTTCTGCTTTTTCCTTGGATTTGAAAGTCTTTGGTCTAGACGACCTTCTTCTTCCGCCTTTGAATTTTAATTCTTTTTTATGTCCTATACTCATATTATATATGGAAATTATATTCATTTAAAAACTTAACTGTTTATATATTACATATATACAAAATAGTTACATTTATAAAAGATTAAAAAATCTTTGAATTAGAAAAAGGGTTAATAGATATGAGAAAAGAAATAAGGTTTCATGGAAGAGGGGGACAAGGTGCTAAGACAGCTGCTGATTTACTAGCTAGAGCAGCTATTATGGATGACAAGTTTGTCAGAGCATTTCCAGAATACGGTCCAGAACGAGCAGGCGCACCTGTCAAAACTTTTGTAAGAATTTCTAAAGAAAAGATAAGAACATTTGCTCCTATTACTAAACCAGACATTGTTGTAGTATTAGATGAAACATTGATGGATTCTATTGACGTAACAGAAGGATTGAAAAATAAAGGAATATTGCTTGTTAATTCAAATCATAAGCCAAAAGATATAAAGAAAAAAACAAAGTTCAAAGGAAAAGTTTTTTGTATTGATGCTTCTAGCATTTCAATAAAACAAATGAATGTTAATCTTCCAAATATTCCTCTGCTTGGAGCATTAGTCAGAATAACAAAAATAGTTAGTCTAAAGAACCTCATGAGTGTTATTAATTATAAATTTAGAAAAAAGATAGGTGAAAAGAAAACAGATTCAAATATAAATGGTCTAAAAGAAGCTTATACAAGCATTGATCAAAAGAGTTAATAAAAAGAAACCAGAACACAACCCAAGAAAAGCCAAAACAAAACATCGGCCCTTAGAAAAAAAGGGTGGGTGGTGGGGAAGTGGGTTTGGTGGGCCAATAAAATGACAAAACTCAAAACACACAAAGAAATACCAATCGGTGGAAGAATAGAAGAACCAGGTAATTCTGCTAATTATAAAACTGGCTCATGGAAAGCATTTAGACCAATAACTGATCTTAAGAAATGCATTCATTGCATGATATGTGTTAATTTTTGTCCTGAAGCATGTATAAAAATAAAAGATGGAAAAAGAATTCAATCAGATCTTAGTGTTTGCAAAGGATGCGGTATTTGTGCAGAACAATGTCCTGTTAAATGTATTCAAATGAAACCAGAAGGTGATTTCAGATGAAGAAAAGAATGCGTGCAATGACTGGTGCAGAAGCAAGTGCATTTGCAATGAAGCAGATTAATCCAGACGTTGTTGCTGCTTATCCAATTACACCACAAACACCTGTAATGCAAAAGTTTTCACAATATGTTGCAGATGGTGAAGTTGATACTGAGTTTGTAAGAGTTGAATCAGAACACAGTGCAATGTCGTGCTGTGTTGGCGCATCAGCAGCAGGTGCTAGGGTTATGACTGCAACTGCTTCAGCAGGATTAGCTTTGATGTTTGAGATAGTTGGTGTTGCATCTGGTTCAAGATTACCAATTGTTATGAGCATTGTTAATAGAGCATTATCATCACCAATAAATATTCATTGTGATCATGGCGACTCAATGGCATGCAGAGACCATGGCTGGTTACAGTTTTATTGTGAAAATGCACAAGAAGCTTATGAATATACTTTGCTAGCAATTCGACTGGCTGAACACAAAGACATACAATTGCCTGTAATGGTTTGTCAAGATGGATTTATCACGTCACATTGCGTTGATAATGTTGAAACTTATCCTACTGAAAAAGTTAGAGAGTTTTTAGGAGAATACAAACCAGACAAATGGTTATTAAACACAAAAGACCCGCACACTGTTGGTCCATTAGAATTAACAGACTATTATTTTGAAACAAAACGACAGCAAACACACGCAATAATGAATACTTTTAAGATTTTTCCAAAGATTGCAAGAGAATTAAAAAGAATAACTCATACAAAATATGATTATACTGGTGAATATAAATTAAAAGACGCAGAATGTGCAATAGTTGCAATGAGTTCAACATGTGGAATAATAAAAGAAGTTGTTGATAAACTTCGTAAAAAGGGTAAAAAAGTTGGTTTACTGAAAATTAGAATGTTTAGACCATTTCCATATGCAACTGTTAGGATGAGACTAGACCATTTAAAGTCTATCATAGTTATGGATCGTAGTGAATCATTTGGTGCACGTCCTCCGCTTTATGCAGAAGTTAGAAATGCTTTGTACAAATTAGATAAAAGACCCAACCTAATGAGTTGCATTTATGGTTTAGGTGGCAGAGACATTTATGAAAAAGATATTGAGAAGTTGTTTAAAGATATGATTAGTGGAAAGAAATGGGAAAGGAGATATGTGGGTGTTAGGTAAATGAACATAAAAGAACTAGCTCAGCTAAAACAAGACAATGAAAAGTTTGCACCTGGACATAGATCATGTTCTGGATGTGCATTTCCAATAATAGTTAGGACTGTGTTATCTGCAACAAAAGATGATATAGTAGCTAGTAATGCAACTAGTTGTCTGGAAGTTACATCAACAATATATCCATACACATCATGGAAAATTCCATGGATACACAATGCATTTGAAAATGCAGCAGCAACAATATCAGGTGCAGAAGCAGCATACCAATCTTTGAAAAGAAGTGGTAAGATTCCTAAAGATAAAAGAATTAAATTTATAGCATTTGGTGGTGACGGAGGAACTTATGATATTGGATTACAAAGTTTGAGTGGTGCGTGTGAACGTGGTCATGATTTCTTATATGTTCTTTATGATAATGAAGCTTATATGAATACTGGAATTCAAAGAAGTTCAGCAACACCGTATGGAGCAGCAACTACAACAACACCTGCTGGAAAAGTGCATCCTGGTAAAGAAAAATTCAGAAAAGATATTACAAAGATAATGGTTGCACATAATATACCCTATGTTGCACAAGCATCACCACATAATCTTGTTGATCTTTATAATAAAGCTGAAAAAGCACTTTCAACTGAAGGACCAACATTCATAAATGTACTTTCACCTTGTGTTCCTGGATGGAAGATTGCAACAAATTCTGCAATAAAGATTGCTAAACTTGGTGTTGAAACTAATTTCTGGCCATTGTATGAAGTAGAAAATGGTAAATACAAACTAAATTATGAACCAAGTAAACCAAAGCCAATTCAAGAATGGCTCAAACCGCAAGGAAGGTTTAGGCATCTTTTCCAACCTAAAAATAAACACATTATTGAAAAAATACAAAAACATGTTGATGAAGAGTTTTCTAAGTTAAAGAAGTTGTGTTCTAAATAGTACAGAAGTATTTATAAAACAATAAATCTACCCCTATATATGTTAGGGGAGTTTATAATAGGAACTTGTTTAGGAGTAATTAAAGACAGAGAAGTAGATTTTCCAATAGAATTTAATGTTTTTAAGAATGAAAATAATTTAGCAAGATTAATGAGAAAAGAGATTATTCCTTTTGATAAAGAACTGGCTGAAAAAAATAGTTCATTACCAGAAATATTAGTTCCTTTAGGATCAGGAGTCTATTTAGCAGCTTCTAATTGTACTGAATATGTCAGGGTTGTTAATTTTACATTGTCTTCTGCAAGAGCAGTACTTCTTTATGCTGGGATACAAATAGGTAAATATTTTAGCAAGATATTTAGACAAACCAGAAGATTAGACAAAGCTGAAAACTATGCAATAGACACATATGTTGATCAGTGGAAAAGACATTTGATAAACAAAGATGACAAAGAGTTTGACAAAAATGCTAATGGTTTATATGATTATATGTTATGGTTGGTTGAAAAAAAAAAGAGTACTGCAATATACACTGAAATTAATGACAAGATTGAACAAGCAGCACAGTATGTTACTAAATATTCTCAAATTGAACAATTGTTTAAATTAAATAATCAAATAAACATGACTTTATTGAACAGATTTTGTTATGATAAAGCAAATGTATTTATTATTCATAAAGATGATGTGTATGTTTTTGAGTTAAACCAATTAGATATAAAACAACAAATAAAACATGATAAAGAAAAAGTGTCTTGGAATAAAACAATTGATGGTTTAGAAACTATTACTAATAATTATGGAAGAGATAAAGCAATTCTTATTGTTAATGCTAAAAAAGACGTAAGTTTAGACTCTAAAGAAATATGTGCAATGAAACTTTTTAGAAAGAATTATGAAGAAATCAGCACAATAAAAGAAAAAGCTTTATAAAGAGACATTATTTCTCATATATTACATGAAAGCTACAATTGTTAATTTCAGAAGAGGAAGACACCACCAAAAACCAACACACATGGTTATTAAGGTAGAAGGTATTGATAATAAGGACAAAGCTAATGAACTAGTTGGTAAACAAGTTTCATGGAAAACAATAGCTGGCAAAGAAATCAAAGGAAAAATAGCTGCAACACACGGCAACAGCGGCTGTGTCAGAGCCATATTTGAAACAGGAATGCCTGGTCAATCTTTAGGAACACAAGTTGAGATTAAATAACATTTTACTTTTTTCTAAACATCATTAATAACCCGGCTAATAAACAACCAATTGATGTAATCCAAAGCAAAATATTCCCATCAACTTCTACAGGAATTCTTATTCCTAATAATTGCAAAATAGAATAAACACCTGCTAAAATAAATACCAAAGAAAACCAAAATCTTAAACTAGATTTTGTGTCTTTTATTTCTTCTTTTTTTTCTTTTTTAAAAAATCGCATCTTACTTCACTGGGCAAAAATTAAAACCAGGAATAGGAATAATTCCTTTTGCAATCAAGAACATCAAAATAACACCAATTGCAATCCCAATGAACATAAATAACATCTCTTTTTTAAATAATAGCCAAACAAATGCTTTTTTATTAAACATGTTTTACCACCTGCTTTATTTTATATATCCATTTTAGTGTAAGTAGTATATAAATGTTATTAATTTTATACTTATTTTGTGTTTACTATTGAAAAGGGATCACATAAATTATATATATAAATAAGATAAAAATACATAAATATGGCAACAATTGCAGCTTTTGAAAAGATTTATGAGTTTTATTTAGCTAATCCTTATATATTCGATTTTATAATTTATTTTGTTCTTATATACCTAGGACTTTCAAGTGAAAAAGCAGAATCAGGTATTTTTAAGAAACTTGATAAAAAAGCAAACAAATTTAAGATAGCAATTAGTGGAATCTTAAGCTTTGCAATAGTCGGAGTACAATATGCGCAAGGAACAAATGTAATGGATGTTGCAGGAATACTAATAATATTGCTAGGACTTGTTTCTTGGTACAAATTATGGCAAGGATTAAGAACAATAGACACTGCAGCAAGCAGTGATAGTGAAGAATCACTTTTTATGAAAACTTTTACAGCTATTCTTTCTGCATTAGTTATACTATCAATAATGAAAAAATTATTTGGTACTGAAATATTTGCTGATGCATTTTCAGAACTTTTCAATGATATATTCGAATTAACAGGTGCTTGGATTTATATTTTATTAGCTATTAGTTTTGTGTTCATGACTGTCAGCTTAGTCAGAGGGCTTGCAGGCAGAGGTTCAGCAGCTGCAGCAACTTCAAGAGGCGCAGCCGCAGTTAATAGAGAAAATGAGAGGCTAAGAGAAGCACTAGGAACACAACAAAGAGAAGTAGAAACAAGACGAAGACAGCTCGAAGAACAACAAAGAAGACAGATTGCTATAAGAGACGCCACAAACAGAGCAATAGCTGCAATAAGAGGTGATTTGGCAGCTGTCCAACAAATAAGAAACGGACTAAATGGAATAGTCAGGGCAAGGGAAAGAGGAGCACCAGTTGCACCTTTAAGAGAACAACGTTATCTAACACAAGCAAGAAACCGTTTAGAAACAATATTAACAAATATAAATAACAATATAGATAACACAGTAAGAGCAATGGCAAGGAGATAATAAACATGGCAAAAAAGAAGAAACCATCAAAGCCAAAAAATGAAAAAGAAGTCAGCAAGATAGTTGAGAAATTATTAGAAGAACTAAAAAAATCAAACTCAAAAATATCAAAAAAAGAAAAAGAATTTAAAGATGAAAAAGCAAAAGAAAAAGTCAAATTAGGCAGAGAAGAATTAAAGAAGAAAGAAAAAGAAATAAAGGAAAAAATAAGGATTCAAGAAGAAATTGACAAGAAAATAGATGAAAAATATCAAGAATTGAACAAAGCAACTCTTCCTGGAAAAGATTTAAAGAAAAATAAGAAAAGTTTTAACAAATCTCTTAGTTCTGCAATAAAATTATTAAAAAATAAAACCAAAACATCAGAACAAATAGAGAAATCACTTCCAGAAGTCATTAGTCTTCTTAGTAGAACAGAAGAAACACTTAAACAAGCAGAAGCTTTGCTAACAAATACTTTTTATGAACTGCCAGAACCAGAAGATAGCGAAGAATTAAAAAAATTATTAGATGAAAAAGAAGAACTAAGCAAACAACTTGAAGAAGATGCTGATGATGTAGAAGATGCAACAGAAGAAATAAAAGAAGGTACAAAAGAAGAAAAAGAAGAAAATAAAGAACTAGAAAACATATATAAAACTGCTTGGGAAAACTACGCTATTATTCTTGATAATGTAAAAAAGATTTTAGGCAGTAGAAGTAAAAATTTAGAAGGCATAAATGCGCGCGCAGATAAATTTGAAAAAAAAACAAAAGCTAAAAAACCAAATATTAATAGTATGAAAAAAGAGCTTGAAGCTATGAGAATATTTGCAGAAGAAACAAAAAATTTAATATTTCAAATACAAGAGCCACTTAAACACTCAGTTACAATAAGCAGGAGTAAAGAACTTGATAAGATTAATGAAGAGGAAAAATTAGTTATAAACTCATATATTGATTGTTGTCAAAGATTAATAACAATGTTCAGTTCAAAATTAACAGGAGAATCATTATTAGAAAAATTAGAAGAACTTCAAAAAGATTTTATTGATGCATACTTAGCAAAGCTTGCAACTGCAACAAAAGCACAAATAGTAAAAATGGGTGATGAACTCAAAGTGTTTGCAGGAACTGATGGTAAAATAGAAGAAGAATGGATAATAATCAGAAAAATAGAACAAGATTTAACATCTATAAGACTTAAGATGAGAAAATTTGAAAAGAAATAATGTCATCAACAATTTCTAAAAAAAAATTAGAAAAATACTTTGACATAACAAAAAGAGCTCTTCACAAAGTAAAAATTGTAAAAAAAGACAAAAAAACCATAAAATGGAAAGAAAATGCAGAAGACTTTCTTGACATGGCACAAAGATATTTCAGAGATGCAAAATATTTTAAAAAAAAAGGCGACATTGTTACTGCATTCGCAGCTCTAAACTATGCACACGGATGGTTAGATGCTGGCGCAAGATTAGGTTTGTTTGATGTTCAAGGTGATAATGAATTATTCACTGTTGATAAAGATTAGGTAAAAATAAAATGCCATTGTTCGGTCCAAAAAAAAAGAGAATCACATTTCCTGCATTAGAATTCAATGCAAATGAAGAAATGTCTATGATAAATAACAGATTATTTTTTCTTATGAAAAAAGAGGAAAAAATAAAAAACAAAAACAAGGAACATAACCAGACAATAGAATTTGAAACAAACCTCTTAAAAGAACAATTAACATCAATAAAAAATGAGATTGCAGACATTAGAAAAGGATTAAGACAATCAAAGAACAATTTTGAAATAGCTGTCAGAGAACTAAACATGCATGCCAAGATAGAAGATCTTGACCAATTAAAAAGAATAATCCAAGAATATGATCCCGGAGACTTTATTTCTTATAAAGAATTTCAAAGAATTGCTGAAGAAAGAATTAATTCTTTAAGAGGCATAGAGTGATTACTTAAACTTCATCATGCCTTTGCCCATGCCTTGAAATCGCCTCATCATTTGTTGCATTTTTTTGTCTGATTTTCCAGCACCAGCACCTTTAAACATTTTCATCATCTTCTTGCTCTGCTTATATTGTTTTAATAATTCTCTAACTTCTGACACAGAACAACCAGCACCTTTTGCAACCCTTTCAATTCTAGTCGAACTCATTATGTCTGGATTTTCTAATTCTTTTTTAGTAAAAGAGTCCATTATAAATCTCCATTTTTTTAATTTGCCTTCTTGAACCTTTAACATGTCCTTAGGAATCTTCATATTACCAAAACCAGGTATCATATCCATTATTTTATTCAAAGGACCCATTTTATTAACAGCCTGCATTTGTTCATAAAGATCAATAAGATTAAACTCTCCTTTAAGAAATTTCTTACCCATATCTTTTGCATCTTCTTCTGTAATAACTTCTTTTGCTTTTTCTAATAATGCTTTTAGATCACCCATTCCTAATAATTTACCGACAAATCTTTCTGGTTCAAAAACATCTAAATCATCTATTTTTTCACCTATTCCGATGAATTTAACAGGAGCATTTGTTACTGAACATGCTGTTAATGCACCTCCACCTTTAGCAGTACCGTCTAATTTTGTGATTATTACACCAGTCACATTACACGTATCATGAAACTTTTGCGCTTGATCTTTTGCAGCTTGTCCAATATCTGCATTCATTACAAGAATTCTTTCATCAGGTTTTGCATGATTACTCAGATCATTAAGCTCTTTTATCAGATCATCACTCAATGCATCTCTACCCGCAGTATCAATTAATAATATGTCGAATTTTGAGAATTGATCTTTATACTTATCATATATCTTGATTACGTCTTTTTCATCTCTGTCAATAAAATATTTAAGACCAGCAGATTTCGCAATTTGTTCTAATTGATCCATGGCAGCAGGCCTATGTATATCCAAGCCTAAAAGAGCAACTTTGTAACCTCTTTTTGCATAATACTTGCCTAATTTTCCCATAGAAGTTGTTTTACCATTACCAAACAAACCAACAAGCATTATCTTGAATGGCTTTTTCTTTGTGTCTATCTTAATTTCATGTGCTTCTTTACCTAAGAAATTAGTCAGTTCTTCATATACTATATTGATAAGATGTTCTTTTTTTGTTAAACCCGCTGGTGTTTCTTCTTGTTTAATTCTTTCTTTGATCTTGTTTGACAAGTCAAAAACCAGCTGAACATTTACGTCTGATTGTAATAATGGTCTTTGTATATCTTTTATTAGTTCATTTATTAGTTTTTCATCTACAAAAACTGATTTTGCGATTTTTCCTAATGTGTCTCTTAATGAGCTGCCTAACTTGTCAAGTACCATTTTATATCAACATCATCATCATCTGGTTGTTGTTCTCTAATACCAACTGTATTTGCTGTACTAGGATAATCTAATTTAAGGTCTTTTGGTATATACACGTCTACCTTAAACTCAATAGTTTCAACTATACTCTTATCTTTGTCAATTTCACCCATAATATAGAAAAAACCCTTTTTTGTTTATAAATGTTTAGGGAATCAAAGCTTTTCTTCTTCTTGTCCCCATTTAACACGTTCCCATATGCGCTCATGTATGTAGTATAAGAAAAACCTAATAACATGAAACATTACTGTTACAATGGTTGCTTTACCAATGTCTTTTGTATAATACCAACTGATAATGCCAAGAATAATAAAGCCAATAGTCCTCCATATCAATGATTTAACTAATGATCTAGTTGGAGTATCTATTAATCTTACATATACTTTTCTAACCCTTTGAAATCTCTTTTTCTTACTCTTTCTCTTTTTTTTAGATTGTTTCCTCTTTTTTTTCATTCTTAATATAAATAATAAAAAAAATAAAAAAGTATAAAAATGTTACCTTTTTTCTGCAACTTCTTTCTCCAATTCCTTGATAAAATCACTTACTTTAACTTCACCAAGTATCTTATTGTCTCTTGTTCTGACATTTGCTGTTTTGTTTTCTAGTTCTTTGTCACCTATAACAAAGATGTAATTGACTTTGTCTAATTCAGCATCTCTTATCTTTTTGTTTGTTGTTTCTGCTCTATAGTCTTTTGTTACTTGGAATCCTTTGTCAAATAATTGTTTATATACTTTGTCAGCATATTCTTGGTGTCTATCAGCAATTGTCAAGATTCTTACTTGGTCAGGTGAAAGCCATAATGGGAACTTGCCTGCATAGTGTTCTATTAGATTACCTAAAAACCTTTCAACACTACCATATATTGCTCTGTGTACCATAACTGGTCTTTTCTTTTTACCATCTTTTGCTTCATATGTAAGATCAAATTTCTCTGGCATTGAAAAATCTACTTGAATTGTTCCGCACTGCCATGTTCTTCCTAATGCATCTTTTATATGATAATCTATCTTTGGCCCATAAAAAGCACCATCTCCAGGATTAAGCTTGTACTTCATTTTCTTTTTAGCTAATGCATTTTTCAAAGCATTTTCAGCTTTATCCCATACTTCTTGTGAACCCATTGCTTTCTCAGGTTTTGTTGATAATTCTACTAAATATTCAAAACCAAATGTTTTGTAAACACGATCAATTAGTTCAATTAATTCAATTATCTGATCCAAAAGCTGTTCTTCCATGCAGAACACGTGTGCATCATCTTGTGTAAAACATCTTACCCTGAACAAACCAGATAAAACACCTGATAATTCGTGTCTATGTACTAGACCAAATTCTCCTGCTTTAATAGGGAGTTCTCTGTATGAATGCATCTTTGTTTTGTATACTAACAGATTACCAGGACAATTCATTGGTTTAACAGCATAATCTTGTTTATCAATCTTTGTAAAATACATGTTTTCTTTGTAATGATCCCAGTGTCCTGACTGAAGCCACAGTGCTCTGTTAAGAATAATTGGAGTTTTGTTTTCTTCATAGCCTAGTTTTCTCATTTCTTGTCTCATGTACCAGACTAGCTTGTTCCATATGTGTAAACCTTTTTGGTGAAAGAAAGGCATGCCAGGTGCTTCATCATGAAAACTAAGTAAATCTAATTCTCTACCTATTTTTCTATGATCTCTTTTCTTTGCTTCTTCTAATAAATGCAGATATTGTTTTAGTTCTTTTTTATCAGGAAAACTTATTCCATATATTCTTTGTAATTGTTCTTTTTCAGCATCAGCTCTCCAATAAGCACCTGCGACCTTCATTAATTTGATTGCTTTGATTTGGCCTGTGTGTTGAACATGAGGTCCTCTGCATAAGACAACATACTCACTATTTTTATAGATTGTAACTTTATCATCTTTTAGTTCTTGAATCATCTCTACTCTGAACTTATTATCTTTGAACATCTCGAGTGCTTGTTTTTTTGAAACCACTTGTCTTTCAAAAGGTTGTTTTTCTTTGATAATCTTTTTTATCTCTTGTTCAATCTTTTCAAGATCTTTTTCTTTTATTGGTTCCATTGCAAAGTCATAATAAAATCCTTCTTCAACAGCAGGCCCAATTGTAGGCTTTGCATTAGGATATAATCTGACTACAGCAGCCGCTAGTATATGGGCAGAACTATGCCTAAACACTTCTACTCCTTCTTTATCCTTAAATGTGATAATCCTTATCTTAGCATTCTCATTAATAGGAGTGCCAAGGTCTTGTAATTTACCATTTACTTCAATTGCCAGAGCATCTCTAGCAAGCCTCTCGCCTATTGATTTAGCAAGATCTAAGCCACTTACACCTTTATCAAACTCTTGTTTTGATTTATCAGGATATTGTATTTTTATTTTTGCCATTTTTATTCCTCCTACATGTTTATTTATATTGTTTTATTTTAAAAACCTTTTCCTTTGTAAGCTGTATTCTTTATGATTTTATACAAAATTCTATACATGCACGATTTATACACTTATATATAGAATCAAGAAAAAGGCCAATGCATGATCTAAAATGTGGTTATAGTACTATTTAGGAAAAAGTCTATATTTTGGTTATTTTTTCCATATTTCATACTAGAAATAGTAGTGTATAGGGAGTATTTAAATTTTATTAATATTAATACTTTAATATATAAAAAAGAACAATAAAACATTTATACATAACTTGATTACCAATAAACAGAGGTGGAATATATGGATAATAACAAAGAAGATATGCCAAAACATATAGGAATCATATTAGACGGAAATAGAAGGTATGCTAAGAAATTGGGATTAGATGCTTTAAAAGGTCATGATGAAGGAGCAAAAAAAGTTCATGAAGTATTTGACTGGTGCAAAGAATTAGATATAAGAGAGTTAACACTTTATGCTTTTTCTTTAAAGAATTTTGATAGAGAAAGTAAACAAGTCAAATATTTGATGACTATATTTGAAAGGGAGTTTACTAATATGAAAACCGATAAAAGAATACATGATGATAAAATTAGATTAAACATGATAGGCAGAATAGATGAACTTCCAGAAGGAGTTTCTAGTGTGATGAATGAACTAATGCAGATAACAAAAAATTATGATAATTATATTATTAATTTTGCTTTGGCATATGATGGAAGAGCCGAAATAGTTGACGCAGGCATAAAAATAGCACGACAAGTTAAACAAGGAACATTAAATATTGAGGATATAGCAGAAGAAACATTTAATCAAAATATGTACTTAAGATCAGAACCAGATTTAATAATCAGAACATCTGGTGAACAAAGAATATCTGGATTTTTATTATGGCAGGGATCTTATGCAGAACTTTATTTTTCTGATAGGCTATGGCCAGAGTTTCAAAAACAAGATTTAGAAATGGCAATAAAAGAGTACTGCAAAAGAAAAAGAAGATTTGGCAAATAATAATTTAAATTGATTTTAGATAATCAACAACATCATCAATTATCCAGTCAGGAGTACTTGCTCCTGCTGTAACACCTATTTTCTCATATTTTTCAAGATCAATACTCTTTAGTTCATCCAATGTTTCAATATGAACTGTTTTTGTTATTTTATTACAAACATTATATAGTTCCTTAGTATTATGAGAAATCTTTCCACCTATAACAGTCACAAAATCACATTCTTTTGCTAATTTTTCAGCAGAAATTTGTCTTGTTCTTGTTGCATCGCAAATAGTGTTATGATGATAAAAATCAATTTCTTTTGATTCAAGATACTTTATTATTTGTTTGAATTTATTCAATGGTTGAGTTGTTTGAGACAATAAACAAACTTTATTAGGTATGTCTTTTAATTCGCCGATATCATTAAATACTAAATAATTATTTAATCTACTAACAGTTGCTTTTACTTCTGGATGATCAGATTTTCCAAACAATAGTATAGAATAACCTTGTTTTTCTGCTTTTTGGGATAAGTCAAATATTAATTTTACTTTTGGACAAGTTCCATCAATAATATTAAATTCTTTTTTTCTTGCTTTATCTTCTACATCTTTTGTAACGCCGTGGGCGCGTATTACAAGATTTATGTCATTATTATTCTCACTAATTTCGTCAACTGTATCAACAGTTTTTATTCCTTGTTCTTCAAATTTTCTAACAACTTGTGGATTATGCAATAATGGGCCAAGAAAATAAATCTGTTTATCCGAAGTTTTCATTGCATCATAAACTAAATCAAGAGCACGTTTAATTCCATAACAAAAACCCATTGATTCTGCAATCATTATTTTTTTCATTTTTGTTTAATACTCTCTTTCTAGCATATAATCAGCAATTCCTATTAAGAAATCCTTTCCTTGTTGTTGAAAATCAGAATTCATGATAATTGATTTTGCTTTTTCTATTAATTGTTTTGCAAGATCTTGTGAATATTGCAAAGAACCAGTATCTTTGATAATCTGCCTTACTTGTTCCAATTGTTCCTTAGTAATATCAGGATTACCTAAAGCACTTTTTATTATATCTTTTTGTTCTTGTGATGCTTTTTCTAATGCTTTTAATATTAACAATGTTTGTTTTCCTTCTTTTAAATCAGAATCACAAGGCTTACCTACTTTTTGTTCATCACCAAACATGCCTAAGATATCATCTTGAATCTGGAATGCAACTCCTAATGGTATTGCATAATCAGATAATGTTTTTAATTGTTCATTATTCGCGCCTGCTAGCAAGGCACCTATTTGTAATGGCCCCTCTATTGTATAAGAAGCTGTTTTTAATTTGTGAACTTTTTCTACATCTTTTTGTGTTACTGGTTTAAGTTCTGATAATATGTCCAGAGCTTCGCCATATATAACTGTATGAATCACATTATTGAGTCTTGCTATTGCGGATGTTTTATATTCTTCTTTTAAATTCAATACGCATAATATTTCATTACCAAGTGCTGCAAGTATGTCACCTGCAATTATTGCCATTGAAATACCAAAATGATATGCATCTGTGTTAGGAAACATATTTTTGCAAATAGATTCATAAGACCTATGCATTGTTGCTTTCCCTCTTCTCAGTTCAGAATGGTCTATAATATCATCATGAATCAAGAGATAAGATTGAACAAGCTCAATACACATTGATGCTTTTATTGCTTGATCAAGTTTTTCATCACTAAAACACAGATAACCATAATAAATCATTGCAGCTCTTATTCTTTTGCCGCCTCTTAATGTATACTCTTTAACTAATTCCATCATTTCTACTGCAAAAGGATCTATTTGTTTTGCTTTTTCAATTTTTTGATTAAAGAACAATTCTAATTCTTTGTTAACTTTTTCTTTATAAGATTTTAATTTTGCAATTGACATTTCTTCCCCCTAAATTAAACAAAGAATTCTTTTTTTATTTATAAACATTGCTTTATTTACTGCGGATATCCGCTATAAATTCATTGAACAGTTCTTTTTCTGTTTTTCCAAACAATTTCTTGAACTGTTTATCATAATTAGACTTGATAGGATTCTTGATATATGAATCCATTAGTCTAATTATAGTATAAGGTGACTTGTTTTTAGCAAGAAATCTAGTAAATGCAGCCCAAACAGGATAGATAGGCACATGCCCTTTTTCAAACTTTTTTCTAAAATATCTGTAATGAATAATAGAATAATCAACTTTATACTTAATAATCATTTTTTTTAATTGTTTTTTTGTTAAATCAAAACCACTGCCCACATATGAAGCAAAGCCTTCTAATAACCAACACGGTTTATTTATTCCATAATAAAATTCCCAAAAAACATGATTCATCTCATGCTTCATTATATCAAAGAAATCACTCTTCTTCCACCTACCAATTTTCTCAATAAACTCAGGACTCCTTGTTACAAGGGTTCCACCTTTGACAACAGTAGCAGTGCCCCATTTAAAATAATAATCTTTCATATTTTTCTTAAAATCCTTTTCATTATCACAAATAATTATCTTAAATTTAGGAACACTTCTTCTAAACAATCTTTTGTTGATATTATAAGCTTTTTTTAATGCGTTAAGGCTTGACTTAGAAATAGGTTTATTTCTATAAACAGTAGCAAATTTTATGTTTTTAGTAAACTTCATTTTTGGGCCGGGGGGTGGGTAGAACGATTATTTCTTTTTCTTTTTTATTTTTAACATGTTTAATAGTTTTGCAAAAAAGCCTTTTTTCTTTTTCTTCTCTGGTTGTTCAATTGGCCTGGGAGTTGGCACGAACTTTTCCTCATGAAATTCTTCTAATGGAACTGGAGAAGGCAATTCCAAGTCAAACTCTCTTTGTTTAGTTGATAAAGCAGGCAGTTCAAAATCATTAATTTGTAATCTTGTTTCAGATTTTATGTCTAATTTTTTCTTTGATTTAATAGATCTTTTAACTTGTTCTCTTATTGTTGGTTTTTCAACTACTTTTGGCATTTTCACTTTTTCTTGCTTTTTTTCGACTTCAGGTTCCATTTCTTCGGGTTCAACAATTCCTTTTTCAATCATTAACTCTGTCTCTAGATCATGCAATTCCTGCTTTTTTTCTTCAAGAATCTTGCTTATGTGTTCAATAACCTTGAACTCAGCATCTATCTCACTATCGCCTTTTTTATATAATAGATCACTTGACATTTGTTTAAGCTTATTTATTCTCTGTTTTATTCTCATGATCAATACTTTATTTTTTTCTCTTGGATTTTCCATCATCTTTGCTAATTTCTTTTCTAGATCAAGAACTCGTGATGCCAAGCCAGTTAATTTTTCTTTTTTTAACATATCATATTCTTTTTCTAATAACAGTTTTTTCTCACGTTGCTGAAGAATTGAGTCAAGCTTTTTTTCCAGATAATCAATTTTATCTTTAAGAATATTTATCTTAAGCTGTTTCATCTCAACTTTTGTTATTTCTCCTTTTATTTTTTTATGATCAACAACAAGATCCATTCTTTCTTTAAGATACCTAAGTGTTTTTTGTATTTTATCAACATCTAAATCATGCGCATCATGTTTTGATTTAAGAAATAGATTAAGTTTTTCTTGCATTGATTGCATTGTTTTTTTAAGTTCTTGAATCTCTGGTGACGTAAAACTACTTGGCTGATTTAGATTACTTACATCAAGATCCACGTCTGGCTTAAGATTACTTTTTCCCATTACATTTAGGAAATTCTTTAACTTGGCACTGTTTAATTTTAGATTATCTGACATTCTTTACCTACTGAATAAGCTTAAACTCTTTTTTGGTTTTTTTGGGCCTGGTGAACCAGGCATTGGTGGTGGTGGTAAATTCATCTTAGGCATCATTCTTTGAGGCCGCGGACCAGGCATAGGCATTGGCTGTTGCATTGGCCTTGGTTGCATTTGTTGAGAACCTTGAGGAAACATTGGCCTTGGAGGCACAGGCGGTTGAGGCGGCATAGGCCTTGGACCAGGCATTGGCTGTCTTCTTTTTAATAAATGCAATATTTCTACTATTCCTTGAGCAATTTTCTGATTCTGGCTAATTATCTCTTTTAACATACCTTTTAATTCTTCATGAACAGAATCTACGCCAACGTCAGATTTAAGCTCTTCAGAAGCTGTATTCAAAGCATTTGAAAACTGGTCTAATTTTGTACTAAGATGATTAATTGATTCTAAAACCTCTGGATTATCAATTTCCATGTATACCACCTACTTTTTTTTATTATTTATATATATAAATATTATTTAATAGAATCATGATATATAAATTTATCTATTAAAATTGTACTTAAAACCCAATTAACTTTATAAATCCCTATATACACCACATACTCAATGCAAGAAAAAATATCACAAGGAGCAGAAGCTTCTATATACAAGGATGAAGACAAGATCATAAAGCACAGAACAATTAAGTCATACAGAAACAAACAAATAGATGAAAAACTAAGAAAATACAGAACAAGAAGAGAAGCAAAAGTTCTTAAGAAGCTAGAAGCATTAGGATTTGCTGCACCAAAAATAATAAAAGACATTGATGAAATTGGAATGAAGATTGAAATGGAGCACATTGATGGCACAAAATTAAGAGATTTTCTGCATAAGAATCACAAAGATCTTAGCAATGAAATAGGTAGAAAGATAGCAATATTGCATAAACATGATATAATACATGGCGACTTGACAACATCAAACATGATTGTCAAAGAAGAGATTTATTTAATTGATTTTGGTCTTAGTTTTTTTTCTAAGAAACCAGAAGACAAAGCAGTTGATCTGCATCTTTTGAAAAGAGCTTTGGAAAGTAAACATCATATGATTTTCAAAGAATGTTTTGATCAAGTAATAAAAGCTTATAAAGAACATTATCCTGATCACAAACAAGTTTTAGATAGATTAGAAAAAGTTGAGAAAAGAGGAAGGAATAAAGGTAAAGGGTGAATAATCATGGACATAAATAAAACAACAATACCTAATAATTATGGTGAAAGACTAACAGTACTAACCCGAAACCCAGCAGTAAAAAATGATTATGTAGTTATTACACACGGGTTTGGCTGTGACATGCACAACAGAGGTTTATTAGATGATATAGCACATAAATTAGTTGCTCGTGGTTACACAACTGTTCAATTCAGTTTCTCTGGTTGTGGTTATAGTAAAGGAAATTTTAAAGAAACAAGTTTAACAAAACAAAAAAAAGACTTAGACGTTATAATGAAAGATATTGTTCTACCTCACAAACCAAAAACTATTACAATGATAAATATGTCATTTTCTGGACCTGTTTCTATTGTTAGAGGTAACAAAAGTATAGATTGTATGATATTACTTAGTGCTCCAAACAAGCCATATGATAGTCTTAGTGCATTTTTTGAAAAAAAAGGCAAATTTGATACAGAGGGAGTTTCAGAAGCTTTAAGAAGGACAGGCGAGACAACTTATGTTGGGCCACAGTTTTGGTCTGATCTAAAAAAGTATGATTTAAATAAATTAATCAAAAAAATAAAAGTCCCATTATTATTAATATATGGTAAAGAAGACACATTGGTTACTGGTAATAATGCAACTTCATATTTTTTAAATGCAAATGAACCAAAACAGTTGGTTTTTATTGAAGGCGCAGATCATAGTTTTGAAGATCCAAGATGTAGAAGAGAAATGATTGATGATATTGTTTGGTTTTTGAATAAATATATTCAGAGGTGATAAAAAATGACAGACTGCATATTTTGCAAAATCATAAAAAGAGAAATACCAAGTTATAAAGTGTATGAAGATGAGGATTTCTTAGCATTTTTAGACATATTCCCATTGAATAAAGGGCATGTTCAAGTAATACCTAAAAAACATGTTCAGTTTGTATGGGATGTTGAAAATCCTGGAAAACATTGGGAACTTTGTACTAAAATAGCAAAAGCAATTATGTCATCATTTGAACCTGAAAGAGTCATGTCATTTGTCTTAGGAGAACAAGTACCACATGCACACATATGGTTGGTTCCAAGATATGAAAATGATGGACATGGTACCAATATTGATTTTAAGAATGTTAAGAAGTTTAGTGAAGAAGAATACAAAGAAATAGCAGATAAAATAAAAAGCTTTTTAAAATAACTTCGTTTTTTTATATTTACATGGCGGTATAACTCAGTCTGGTTAGAGTGCTACGCTCATATGTTTGAGCGATGATCCTCAGGGAAATGATTAAGCCAAACTAACTGAGTGACGTAGATGTCCCGAGTTCAAAATTATAATGAAAATCTCGGTACCGCCATTTTATTTTTATTCTAAAAAAGTTAAGAAATAGTAAAATAAAAAAAATTATAATGAAGAACTTATCTTAGTCAATAGATTAATAACATCTAATCTTGCATAAATATAAATTGCTGCTATAAAAAACAAACCCAGCAAACCAATCAAAATAGCAATCAGATAATTCTTGTGTTTTAATATTTTATTCTGTTGTGCTTGTAATCTTTGAGAATAAGAAATTTCGTATGTTTTCCCTTTTTCATCAACATATTTCATGTTTTACCACCTACATTTTATTTAATACTATAATACTATATATGCAGACATTTACAATATTTAAAGATTATGATACCTTAATAGTTATATTAAATCCTATATTTTTCTAATTGCTTTTTATTTATCTTAGGAACTGTAATTTTTCTTTTATTTTTACCAAAAGAATAAGCAATTTTCACTTTTTTATTAATATCATCTGAATATCTAGCAGTCATCATTGATGCTAATCTTAAACTTCTCTTAGAAAAAGCCCCTCTTAATAATGAGACAGGTCCGACAGCATCTTTTGCTTCTAAAACAATATCATTATTTTTCTTAAATTGTAATAACTGGTCATTATCTTGCTCATTTCTTCCAATTATCACTTTTGTTTTATCATCCAATCTAAAATGTCTTCCAATCTTTAGAATCTTTATATCTTCAACACTACAATCAGAATCATGATCAAGCAAATCTTTTAATTTATTTGCATAACCTTCATTAGTTAATAAACAACCGCCAGCAGGCGTTGAATAATCTTTTATTTTGTATTTTTTTGCTAATTCTAATTGTCTTTTTCTTTGCCTTCCTTGTATGTCTAATAATTTATTTTTATTAATAAGTTTATTTTGTTCAGGAACTGTTTTTGGCAAGATTTTTGCTGATAATGGTCTTAGTAAATAATCACCTAAGCCAGATTCTTTTTGTATAAGTTTTAGCGCATTATTGTTTTGTGACATTGGCCTTTGTCCAAGAACTTCACCTGTAAACACAAAGTCTGCTTTCATTCTTTTCATTATTTGTTTTGCTTTTCTTAGCATGAATATTTTACAGTCAATGCAAGGATTCAAATTCTTTCCATAACCATGTTCAGGATTTCTCACAACATCTATAAACTCTCTGCTAATATTCACTTGCTTAAACTTTGCTCCTAGTTCTTCAACTATCTTCTTTACCTTATCTTTGTTCTTACCAAAGAACGGACTAGTGAAATACAGTGCAGTTACATCTGTGCCTTGATCTAGTATTAGTTTCAGAGCTATTAAACTGTCCAAGCCTCCTGATACCAACCCTATTGCTTTTGTCATTATTGTATTTAATTAGAAGTTTATTTAAAAACCTTGTTAAATTCCGACAAATTTATATATAAATACTTCATAAATCATAATATGCATCAGTTATTTAGTAATAAAAAAGGGGTATCGCCTTTAGTTGCGACTGTTTTTCTAATGGCATTTGCAGTAGGATTAGGAGCAGTTGTTATGCAGTTTTCAGAAGGTTTGATAGGTGGTGAAGAAAAAACAGCATGTGGTGCAGATTTCCAGCTGGTGGTGACAAACATTTGCATGAGAACTGCAAAAAGTTTTGAATTCACAGCAGCCAATAAAGGAGATGTTAACATAGATGGACTCAGAGTGCTTATTGAAGATTCGAGCGGTGATGAATCTTCGAAAAAATTCATGAGCCCGATATCAGAAGAAAAGTCAATGAGCCAAAAGATAAATTATAATGGAAAACTTGAAGCTGTCCAGTTCATTCCACTGATCAAGAAAGGAGTTGCAAAAGACTCAGGAATTAATGCGTGCAGTATAAGGGCAATCACATTTACAAAAAATAAAATAAAATCTTGTTAGAGTTTTTAATATGAAAATTAGAATAAATATTTCTAAAACAATAGAACAGAATGCAGCTTCTTATTATGAAAAAGTTAAGAAATTAAAAAGAAAATTAGAAGGTGCAACAAAAGCTTTAACAAGAAGCAAAGAAAGATTAGACAAATTAAAGAAAAAAGAAATACAAGTTAAAGAAAAAAGTAAAAAATCAAAGTCAACCAAGATCTCGGTGGAACGAAAATGGTATGAAAAGTTTCATTGGTTTATATCTTCCACCAAATTTCTAGTCATAGGTGGAAAAGACGCAACTTCTAATGAAATAGTTGTAAAGAAACATACAGAAAAAGGTGATTTAGTGTTTCACACTGATATTCCTGGTTCGCCATTTGTCGTGATAAAAGCAGATGGTAAAAAAATAGACAAAGAAACAAAACAAGAAGCTGCTCAAGTATGCGCATCTTATTCTCGTGCTTGGAAACTAGGCTTAGGTCAGACAGAGGTTTACATGATAAAACCTGATCAAGTTAAAAAGGAATATGGTTTGCCAAAAGGTAGTTTTATGATACATGGCAAAAGAGAGTATTTTGCTCCTAAGTTAGAGATTGCAATAGGCATAACAAAAGAAAACAAGATAATTGGTGGTCCATTATCAGCAATTAAAAAGCATTCTGAGAAATATGTAGTAGTTGTTCCAGGCAAGTATAAAAAGTCAGATATTTCTAAAAAGATTAAAAAGAAGATTGGCGGAACATTAGATGAGATAAGTAGGTTTTTGCCTAGTGGTGGTTGTGAGATAAAATAATGAACCCGCCCGGACTTTCGTAATTGATTATTTCGAACCGGGGTCAATCGGTATCTCCTGTTATAAACAGCCGAAGCCGATCGCACTATTTGCCCAACCTGAAAAAGCTACCAGGCTATGCTACGGGTCCATTGTACAGAACTAATTTATGCCTACAACTATAAAAACCTTACCTAAAAAAAAGAAACAATGTGCTTACTTCTTCAGTAATACTATTTCAATTGTTGAAACTCTAACTTGTTTGCCTTCTTTGTTCTGAAACTCTTCTGAGTCAATCTTTATTTCTTTTACTACTGCTTGACCTTCTAGGAATCGTTTTGTAGCTACTTCTGCAATGTCAACTGCCCGAGAAATAAACTTACCACGAGCTTTTACAAGAACTTCTGTTGCTCCTTTTGTTGTAAACTGCATTACAACTCCTGTAACATAGTTCATAAAAGGTCTACCGCCAACAAAGATTGTGTTGTCTGTATTAACCATATGTATCCCTCCTAACTACTCTTCTTAAGTCTTGTTATATAGCCTGCTATGATATTTCTTAACTTCTTAGATGGTATATCAGCAAACTTTTCAACTAATTTCTTGTTTTCTTCAAATGATTTCTTAAATTCTTCAGAGTGCTTACTAAACAAATCTTTTGTTACTCTCTTTATTAACTGTGTTTTTATTCTTCCCATGTAATTAAACACCCATAATAATGCTAGGATAGTAAAATTAATATATAAATGTATCTCTTAATCTACTACTTTTATTGAACCTTCTGGTGCAGAAGCTTCGCAAGCACGACACCCAATACAAGCATCAGGATTCTTTACAACTAATTTATTATTTTCAAATGCAAAAACATCTACAGGACAAACATCCACAAGATCTTTTAATTTTTGTTTATCTTCATCTGTCTTTACTTTAGAATAATCTATAACCGGTTTTGGCATTTTAATTTTCCCCCTTATTTTTTTCTGGTTTTTTTGGATTATCAACAACTTTAGGTGATTTTTCTTTAACTTCTTCTGCTTCTTCTTGTTTTATTTCTCCTTTTGCACTAGAAACTCTTCCTAAGAACCTAATATCAAATATTCTAACTGGAGTAATTTTCTTTAATTTTCTTTTCATTGTACTTTGTATTTTAAAAGAAATAAGATCCTTTATTATATTAGAAAATGTTGTTTTACTAAATTGTTCTTTTAATATTTGTTCAGCAGAACGAATAATTTTTGTTCTTGCTGATCTCTTGCTTTTATACTTTGTCAAGATCAAAGGTTTTACTTTTATACTTTCACCATTGCTTGTTTTCACATCAAATGCCCATTCTATCTTATCTTGATTTCTCCTTATCAATCTTTTCACAGCTGCATTCATTAGTTCATATTTATGCACTTTTGTAGCTGCTTTATTATCTTTAATATTAGATACTTTGAATGTGATGATTGTATTTTGTTTCTTAATGTCACCAGTCATTTCCATTAGATTAGTTCTAATTGTTCTGCCAACCAAAACATTTGCTTCAGGAACCAATGTTTTTCCAAGAATTCTTTCATTAAACTCTCTTGGAGCTATTATAAAATACCAGTGCTTTTTCTTGATCTTTGTCATTGATTTGGACTTAGATTTAGCTTTTTTCAACCGTTCTCTTTTAGCTGCTTGCTTTTTTTGCTTTTTTGCTTGTTTTTTTGCTTCTCTCTTAGCTTTTGACATGTTGAAAACTCCTTGTTTTTAACATTCAAAAATGCAATTTAGCATTTTTGTCATGTTAGTATATGAGATTCAACATCTATTTATAAAAGTATCGTAAATCAAGAGATTTACAAACCTTTCTATATGAAAGACATTGTAAAGCGATGCTTTTATGATTAAAAATTGATAAAATTTTTATTGTAAAAATCTATCGGTTAGAGCCAAAAATATAGAAACGTTTATATATATTTTTCACAAAAGATATATTTATGTCAGATGTTGTTCCAGGACCAAGACCAGTACCAGTAGTTAGATATATTGGTGTTCTTGACCTAGACGGTTTATATAGTTTAATTGTAAGCTGGTTTAAAGATAATCAATATAATTTCAAAGAAGAAAAGCATGAATTCAAGCCAGATAAACTGGGTAAAGAACTAAAGATCGTTTGGACAGGCGACAAAAAAGTAACAGAATATGTAAAATATATAATATCAATCACACTTATTATATATGAGATGAACAATGTTGAAGTTGTTGAAAATGGTGTGAAAAAGAAAAAAGTCAAAGGAAGACTTGATCTAAGGATCAATGCAAAAGCAGACCTTGATTATCAAGATAGATGGGAAACATCTGAATTCAATTTCAAATTAAGAAAATTTTATCATAAATATATACTTAGGTTTTATATTGATTTCAAAGTATGGAATCCATTTTATTACAAAATATGGGGCTTGTTAACAGATATAAAGAAATTTTTAAATATGGAAACAGGTTCAAATGCTTATTAAGGTGAGTGAATATGTCAGAAAAAAAATACATTGTAAAGGGATTACAAATTAATTATAAAGGATTGTTTAATGTAAAAGAATTTTACAAATTCTTAGACAAATTTCTACAAGATTACGGATATGATAAAAACGAAGCATTTAATGAAGAAAAAGCTCACAAGGGTGGTAAAGATATCTTGCTTAAATTAGAACCATTCAGAACAGTCTCAGACTATGCAAAGAATTTTATTCAACTAAAGATTTCAATGACAGGTATTAAAGAAGTTGAAATTGTAAAAGATGATAAAAAAGTAAAGATGAATGATGGAACAATAAAGATCCAGATTGCTTCTTATCTAAAGTCAGACAAAGAAGGAAGATGGGAACAAAAACCATTGTTCATATTCTTTAGAACTCTTGTTGATAAATTTGTTTACAAAGTTTATATAAGCCATCTTGAAAAAGAGCTTGAAAAAGACACAAAACAATTATATCATTCTATAAAGTCTTTTTTTAATTTGTATAGGTATTGAGGGAAAGGTTTTTAAATACCTATAAACCATTTCTTACTAGGCCAGACATTTTGTGAGGGTTATCAGTTAAAGTTAGTTCTTTCTGATCCTTTGAGCGAAGTCTGGTCAATTCGAAACCTTGGTTTTGAATATCCGAAGAACCGTAGGTTTTGAGGCTTAACGCGCAGGACTTAAGCTTTTTTATGGACACTCATTTGTAAATGAGATATCCTGTCCCTTAGTGGGTCCGGGACAAGGTTAGAAAATCTAACTTTGCGGAAAGGTTCGAATCCCCTCCCTCACATTAAAAAAAAGGTCTTTGGGAATAATGCGCAAAAAGACCTTTTATTTTTTTATACTATTTTTTATTTTCATTCCAAATAGGGGAATTTATGAATAAAAATAAAAAACTTTTAGATTATGAAGATTTTTTAAGTAATTATAGTTCTAAGAATATAAAATGTAGTTTAAAAGGTCTTTTTCCTTTATATTTAAATAGTATTTTAGCTGAAGAATTCGCTTACCTTATTGGTAAAGTAATGGGGGATGGAAATCTGGATTCTAAATTCACTTCAAGATTTATAGGTCAGAAAGAGGACTTAATATTATTAAAAGATTTAATTGTTAATAAGTTCAACTTAGATCCTAAAAGTGTTAGTATAAGAGAGAAAATTGCAAAAGGGACCTCTTATACATTACAAATAAATAATTCTAGTTTTGGCAGAATATTACATTTACTAGGAGCACCCATAGGAAATAAAACTAAAACCTCCTTTATGATTCCTGAATGGGTACTAGTTAATAATTTTACAAAAAAGAGATTTTTACAAGCATTATTAGAAGATGAATTGACCACTATCAAGATTGAGAGATGTAATTATTCAGTTAAACCCAGGTTGAAATTAGCCAAAAGACCTGAATTAATAGATAATCTTAGAAAATTCATGCAACAGACTAAGGAAGCTATAGAATCTTTTAGTGTAGATTGTAATCATATATCACAACCAGTCAAAGGCAAAAGCGGAAAAACACAAGAATTATACTTTCATATTAATAGAAATAAAAGAAACATAATAAAATTTAAAGAGAATATAGGATTTAGACTAAATCAAGATAAAATTAAAAAGTTAGAGGAATGTTATAGAATTATTAAAAATAGTCTATAGAACCACAAAACATATAAATTAAATAATAATTTTATTCCATGGGTGATAATATGAAATACTATGAAAACAAAGAATTATATTCTAACATTTTTGGTAAAATAGAAACTAAATATAAAATGGATCCGGATCTTCTTCCAGGAAACATTGAAACAATAGCAGGTAATATAAGAGTTAAGATAGGCAGAGGTGAAATGACACAGCAAGAAAGGGAAATAGAATTTAAAATAAAATTAAAAGAAGAAAAAGAAAGAATACGATCGCAGTATGATAAAAAATGAACATACTATTCTTAGGAAAACCAGGATCTGGAAAAGGAGTACAATCTAATTTCTTAGTTCTAACACATCAATTAATACATGTTTCAACTGGTGACATGCTGAGGCAAGCATATGAAAAAAAGACTCAACTAGGTTTAGAAGCTCAGAAGTATTGGCATGATGGTGGTTATGTACCAGATGAAATAATGATTCCATTGATGGAAGAAGAGATCTCACATTTTTTGGCAATTAATAAATACTTAGGTGATGGTTATCCAAGGACACTAGGCCAAGCAAAAGCATTTGATGAATCATTAAAAAAATTAGGAACAAAATTACACGCAGTTATCTTATTAAATGTGCCTGATGAAATTTGTAAAGAAAGATTAATCCATCGAAGTTATTGTCCTAAATGTAAACTGAATTACAATATTACTCATAAAAGATTTAATTCATACAAAGGCAAGTGCAAGTATTGCCTAGGTTCATTAAAAAAAAGATCTGATGACACACCCAGCAGGGTAGACTATAGATTAGGAGATGTTTATGTCAAACTTGTTACACCTCTTTATGATTATTATAAACAGCAAGGAATTCTTCATGAAATAGATGGCAACCAAGATCCTTTTGCAGTTCATAGAGAAGTAAGAAAAATTACTGATGGATTATCATAACATTTAAAAACTAATTCTACATAAATAAATATATGAAGCTAATCTTAATAGGTCCTCAAGGTTCTGGCAAAGGAACACAAGCAAAACTATTAAAACAAGAATTCAAAGTTCCGCACATTTCTGTTGGTGATTTGTTTAGAACAATTAGTAAGAAAAGAACAAGCGTATTAGGCAAGAAACTAAGAAATTATATGAAAAGGGGGTTACTAGTCCCTAACAAAATAACTGTAAAGATTCTTAAGCAAAGATTAAAGAAAAGTGATTGTAAAAAAGGTTTTATTTTAGACGGTTTTCCAAGATCATTGATTCAAGCAAAAGAACTTGACAAAATAACAAACATTGACAAAATATTTTATATACACATCACAGACACTACTGCTGTAAAAAGACTAAGCAATAGGTGGGTGTGTAAGAAGTGCGGAGCAATATTTGGCGCAGAAGTAAAGCCAAAGAAAAAAGGAATTTGTAATAAGTGTCGTGTTGAATTATACCAAAGAGAAGATGATAAACCCAAAGCCATTCGTGAAAGATTAAGAGAATTTCATCAGATGATTAGACCTATTCTTAAACATTATAAAAATATCACAATAAAAGTAGACGGTTCTCAATCTGTTAAAAAGATATTTAATGAATTAAAGAAAGAAATTAAGAAGATAAAGTGAACAACTGCCTAACAACTTCAGTTGCATAACATCCTTTATCTAACCTAAAACTAATCTTGATAAAGTCATCATCATGTTCTAGAATCTTAAAGTCTTTAGCTTCTGTGAATATGTTTCTATAATCACCTTCTTGGCTTAGGTGAGGAAGAGGCCTTATTATAAAATCTCTTAATGTTAATTGTTCTTTTTCCATTGCTGCTTCAACCAATGGCCTAAGCACATCATTTTTAATTATTGAACCAAAACCTATTATTGGTAATTCTGTGTTTTCTAGTGTTTCAATGTCTTTGTCTTTTACATATTTTTTTACAATGTCATTCCACAATTGTGATTGATAAGCATGTACAAATAATTTTAATAATTTCTCAGGAACAGTTCTTAATGCACCAACATAATCATTTGCTCTTGGTTTTAAATAAGTTAGGATTGTTCTCTCTAAGAAGTTATTAGTTTTACAAATTAATTCAACAGCCTCTTTAAACTTATTCTTAACAATAAATCTGCCAACATCAACATTATTCTTTGAAAATCTTTGTTCACCAAAATAATTTATTATTTTAATAGCATTCAAATCTTTGTATTTACTAATAAAATCATTAACATTATCAGCATAAACATTAATAATAAATTCATTTCCAACCAAATCACCTAAGAAAATTGATTCTTTTGCATAGCCAACAAACTTTAATTCTACATTTTTTAATTCAAAAGAACACAATCTATCTTTACAAACGCCAGAAACAGAAACAAACTGTTCTGTAACAGCAATTTTATCTTTTGTTCCTGCAAAACCTACTTCTCTTTGCTTTATTCTTAAGAAATCAGCAATCTTCTTTACAACGTCTATTGTATTAAGATTCTTTTTTTTCAACAAAAAAACAGCATAATCGCCTTTATCTAATAATTTAATGTTAGAAACCTCTTTTACAATAAAGTCTTCTTGTTTTTGTTTGATTTTATACATTTTTGTATTTAAAATTCAGATATAATAAACAAAGTCCTCCTATTAAAAGAGAAAAGAAATAAAATATAAACCTATCTAACACAGCAACTGTTGCAGCAATTGAAGAATTTATGCCAAATGATAAATATAAACTAATCATAACAGTCTCAATCAAACCAATTCCTCCTGGTACAGCAATTATTGAACCAATTAATAATGACAATGTTACAACAATAATTATTGCAATAAAACTAATTTCATAAGAAAATGCTTTGAATAGAAAATATGTGCCTAAGTAGTTGAAAAACCACATGACAAAGCTCAGGATTAGTGTGTTTTTGAATGTCTTTTTTTCATATAATAATCTTTTTGACGTGTTTATGATGTTTTCAAATTTTTCAACAAAATAACTTTCAAATTTTTTATAAGTACTGAACTTATTTCTTATGAATTTGAATAAAAAGAAATTATATATTGCGAACAATATTTTTGTTGCATACCTTTTCCTAAATATTAGCTTCTTTTTTAAAACAATTGCAGACAAGATCAAAACCAAAATCAATAACAAGATAACCTCTAGCATTATTTTTATCTTTGTTGAAATATCTACAAACAAGATGACGAATAATATTGAGAATATGCTTAATAAAGAAAATGCAACAGTGTTTGCAACTTTATCAACAACAGTCGTTGCAAAGAACCTCGTCTTCTCTATCTTATATATCTTTGATAGATAGTAAGCTCTTAATGGTTCACCTCCGACTCTTGCTCCTGGTGTTGTTGAGTTAATAAATGAACCTGCAAATAATATGATGAGAGCATGATGAAACTTAACATGCGCCATTTCTTTTAATAACAAGAACCATTTAAGATTCCAGGTTAAGAATAAGAAAAATGCTGATAAAACTGCTAATGCTAAGTAAGTATTATTGCTTTGTTTATAGTTAGAATAGATTTGTTGAAAACCTATTTGTTTTAGTATGAAGAATAGTGTTATTAGCAATATTAATAAGATTATAAATTTAATTGAATTTTTAATGCTTTTTTTCATGTGATTTTCCTCTTATACTACATCCCTATCAAGAATAAATTCTTTACTTTTGAATTTGTATAAAGCAGCAGGCCTATGAGCTCCTTCCATCTTTGTCTGAGATGTTTTTTCTACTAATTTTAATTCTTTTATTTTTTTTCTAAAGTTTCTTTTATCAAACTTTTTATCCATGATAATCTCATACATTGTTTGTAATTCTGTTAATGTAAATAATTCAGGCAATAATTGAAATCCTGCTGTAGTATATTCTAGTTTATATCTTAGTCTTTGCAATGCATAATCTAATATTTTTTTATGATCAAAAGCTAGTTTTGGTAAAGAATATATAGAATACCATTGTGCTTGTTTTGCATCTGTTTTTGCTTTTAATTCAATTTTTGCAGAATTAATCAATGCAAAGTATGCAATTGTTATAACCCTGCCTCTTGGATCTCTTTTAACATCACCAAACGTATATAATTGTTCTAAGTATACATTCTTAATACCTGTTTCTTCAAAAAGCTCTCTTTGAGCTGCTTTTTCAACAGATTCATCAATATGCACAAATCCCCCAGGCAAGGCCCACATATCTTTGAATGGGTCTATTCCTCTACTAACAAGCAATACTTTTAGATCGTTGTTCTTTACTGTAAAGATTATAAGGTCGACTGTTACACTTGGTTTTTTGTATTTATGAATATCTGACTTCATTAGTGTGATTAAAACATTTAGTATTTATATGTTTTTTGGTTATAATTTTGTGATATTCGATCTTTCTTCATCATAATTATCTTTAGCTAATAGATCTTTTCCCCAATAAGTTTGAATGATTTCTTCACCAAATTCTTTTCTCATCCTTTGAACTAAACCAGATTCTAGGTATGGTATGATTATTTTTGGAACCAAAGGTTTGTAATCATCACCCAATGCCATAAGATATCTGACATAAGTTCCTTTTACATTAATATGATCTCTGTTATCAGTTACATCATAAGAACTAATTATCTTAAAATGAGGTTCTAATAATTTTTTAGTATATTCATTACCTGTTACAAAAGCATCAAGTTTACCAAATTGGGCAATTATTTCTTTAATCCATCTATGTCCGTACCTGTATTTAGGAATATGACCAAAATCCAGGATAAACTTTATTTCATAGTTTTTGAAGTATTGTGATAAATAAAGATCCATCATGTGTTTAACTTCATCTGGATAAAAAGGATTCCTTATATCATATTTATTAGAACTTCCTATTCCAATCAGCACCTTATATGCTTGTTCACATAAAACTTCGAGCATGGTCGCTGCCCCTAAATGTAATGGCCTGAACCTTCCTACTGTCCCAACATTATTATATTGTTTCATTGAACATCTTCTTTCTTTCATATTCCAAAAAATCTCTAATGATCTTTGGGTGATCAAATACTAGTTTTTCTTGTTTTCTTGAGCTGTTTGTTGCTAATAAATATTCAAGATGATTATATCCGCAAAGTATTACTTCTTTTGCATCATCACCTGGTCTCATCTTACCTTTTCCTAAAGCAACATATGCAACTGAAATAACACGTCCTCTTGGATCTCTGTCAGGGTCTGAATAAATCCCTAACAATCCTTGTATTGTTATGTCTAAGTTAGTTTCTTCTTTTGCTTCTTTGATTGCATTTTGTTCTGTTGTTAAGTTAGGTTCTAGCATTCCGCCTGGAATTGCAATGCCATATGGTTTGTCTCTTCTCTTGATAAGTACAAGATTTCCCTGGTATTTTATTAAGATGTCGGTTGCAATTAGTTGTGGGACTGGTTTTGACATTTTTATCTACCTCCGAAGTCTGGTTCATATTTAACAGGCTTTGTTTTATCAGTATATTGAGTATGTCCACATAATCCGCAAATCCTTTTCCATTTTTCCTCTGTTTTTGCTGGAACATGTACTGGTCCTCTCCAATCAACACCCATTGTTCCAGGTGGGTCACCAGGAATTGTGTATGCTTCTGTATGAACAGGATCATAGATTGGTTTACCATATTGATGTTTACAATTAGAAACTATAGTATCTAGATTGTTTGCAGATTCTCTAAGTTCTTTATGAAGCCTTGCAATTTTTTGTCTTAATTTTTCAGCTTTTGTCATTTCAAACACCCATAAACTAAACTTACTTTTCCAACTGGCGGAAGTTCTCTTTTATGTTGAGTTGTTGTGTGTCTGTGATCAACATCTTTTATAATCTTCATATCATAACCAGTTATTTTTTGAATCTGTTCAGGTGTTTTACCTTCATCATAACCTCTTTGTATAATCTCAGCTTGAGCATATGTATAGCCAAGATCGCCTTCATCTGTTTGATTTGGTTCAAGTTCTGCTGAAGGTTGTTTGTTGATGATTTTTCTTTGAACTTTTAGATATCTTGCTAGTTTTCTTACTAAACGCTTAGACAGATTACCAAGAATATTATTATCAACACCACCAATCCCGTCACCGCGTTTTGTACAATAACCAAGAACATAATCTTCATCCCAGTTACCAGTACCCATTACTCTATAATTCAATGCACCAGCATATCTGGACAAGATGTTTGCTCTTATTTCAGAATACAGATTTCCCACATCAAATTTATCAGTCAAAACTTCTGGCATTATTCTTATATATGTTCCTGTTAATGGTTCTATATTGAGAATCTTATATTCAATACCTAATTTTCTTGCAATATCCATTGCGTCTTTTGTGCTTTCAGGTTTATTCAAATCAGAAGGCAGTATTAATCCTAATAATTTCAATGGTTCTTTGTCAGGGTTTGCTTTGTTATATTCGTCAAATGCTTTTTTGCACAAATATGCAGTTGTTGTTGAATCAATACCACCTGACAAACCTATAACACCACCTTTTGCACCTGTACCAGCAGTCCATTCTATTATTTGATCACATAATTCATATGAAGCTATTTCTGGACCAAGTGCAAAATGTGCAATTTCTATTTTTTGTTCATTTATTCTTTGTTCAAGTTTTGCATTTGACATTTTCATTGCCTCCTTAAAGTTTATCTTCTAAGACTTGTTGTGTTGTTACCAGTTTAGCTCCTGCTGAAACCATTTCTTCTAAAGCTTTTTCAGAATCACCAGGATTAACATCCACGCCTTTGATCGCATCTTCTACAACATAACATTGTATTCCTCTTTTCTGCATTCCTAATACTGCTGCTTTTACACAATAATCAGTTGCAACTCCGTAGATGATTGCTTGTTTTGTGTCAATTGCTTTAAGAATTATTTCAGTTAAAGGATTACTAAACACATCATATGTTTGCTTTTCAAAGTAGATTCCTCTTTGTCTTTCACCTTGTTTGATTTGTTTTATTTCTTCTGAGATTTCTTCAATTAAATAATCATAACCACTAAAATCTTTAGTTTCAATTTCTTGTAAACTCTCTTCTAAATATCCTAATTCTTCCCACCTATCTAAAACAATTTTTGGGATTTGTTCTCTTGGATTTTCAATGTCATAGAATAATGGATTTTCAATATATTTTGCAAAAGAATATCCATCACTGCTATGGGCTGATGGTGCAAAAAATAATGTTGTTTGACCAATTTTCCATTGTCCTGTTGTTCCCTCCATACAATGATCTGGAAATGGCCCACCATATCTTTGTAATTCACCTTCCCTATACTTATATTGTTCTGCATATTCAGATGGTCCACCATATTCAGATCCACCAAAATGTCTATCAATAGATCCAAAAACAGGAACGTTATTTTGTTTCATATATTCTGTTAACTTGCTTAAATTACCTTTAATCTCTTCAGCACCAGGAACATAAAGTGCTCCATCTTTATTCATAAAATCATGTTGTGTGTCTACATCATATGCTATTCTCATTTAAATCACCCTCCTTAGGTTTTTATTTGGTTTGTATCCTCTACCAACTTTACTATTGTCAACCCAAACATTGTTTTCAGAATCATAATACTGAACAATGTCAGCAGTTGCCATCTTTGGATTTGCAATTGAACCTGTGCCAATTGCATCGAATAATGGTCTACCATATTTTTCTTGATAGATATTGTCTGCTTCAACAAATGCAGATGTTTTGTGTTCATTAAAACCAGAAGAAACAAAGATGCTAACATCTTGATAACCTGCTTTGTCAAGTTCTGTTCTTAATGTCCAAACAGAAGTGATTGTAACACCTTTGCCAGACCTATATTCTGACTCAGGAACTAATCCACAAACTTCATCAATATATTTTTCAGAATATTGTGTAACATTTGAACCGCATGTATCAATTCTCACACCAGATAATCTACCTTCTAATGCTTCAGCAGTTGCAATTGAATCATCTATTTCTTTGTTATATGTATCTATTAATGCAACCCTTGGAATTGCTTTATCCATATACTTATCAAAACCTAGTGTTGCATTTACAGTTGGATTTCCTTCTATAGATGCTGCGTATGACAAAATCAATGCATGAGGAATTGTTCCTAAACCTTTTTGACCCCATGGTTCAGCACCTTTGTCTGTTGAAGCTCCATCAAATCCAGCAGCTTTGCACATAATTCCCATATATTGATCTGAAAACCAATGATAATGTCTTGCACCAAAATATATTACAGGTTTATCTTCAGCAGCTTGCACAATTGCTTGTGCTTTGTAAAAGATATTATCAAAATACATTTGTGCATTATTTACATGTCCTTTAAGATTTCCTTCTAAATCAAATTCTCCTGTCAAACCATGAGAAATCACACCAAGGTAAACTGTTTCTAATTCAATTATATCTTGGATAGGTGCTTCAATAATTATCATTGCATCTTTAGCTTTGTATTCAGAATGTTCTGGCAATGCATACAGTTTCATGTTTTCAGTGTTTGCATGATTTTTTATTATATCAACAGCTTCATCAATCCCTGTTAAATCATCTGCGTCTGTTCTTGCAAAAACTTGCATTCTTACAATTGGGTTAATGTTTTCTTGTTCTAAGATTTGTTTTGCTCTTAGAAAATATTTATCAGTGTATTGTTCAATGTTTTCAAGTTTCATTATTCATCACCTTGTATTGTTTTGATCAAATTCTCAAGATCACCAACTTCTTTTGATAATTCTTTTAATTGAGCTTTTTTCTGAGAATAAGTTTCTTGTAATTCAGGAATGCAATGACCGCCTTTTTTCAATTTCTTAACTTTTACTGGATTGTGTTTTTTTATTGTTCCGCCGCCACCCCAAGTATAGAATCCACGTAAACTTGTTGCTTTTGCTAATACATCAATAAACCTGCCTTCATATCTTCCTAAGAATGGTTGATGATGTTGTCCTCCTAAATCACAATTGGGATCTTCACCATAAACATCCCAAGTTCCTTGTTCTTCAGGATCATAATCTGGTTTGTAGCTATTTGATAAATAGCTTTCAATTCTTTCTTGTTTTACCATTTTTTATCACCTCTCAAATCTAACAAAGTCTGGCCTATAACTAGATCCAGAACTAGGATTATATGCAAATACTAAGGAATTTCCATCTCTTTGATCATACTGGGCTCTAACATCCCAACCTTCTCTTCTATACTTATTCAGAAGCATTTCTTGAGCAGGTTTTCTTAAACTAGAAAAGTCACCATTTATGTCAATATAGACCTTACTACCATCAAACCTTTTTGTTAAATGTGCATCGTATTTTTTTTCTAATCTGCTGATTGTTGATTTTTCACTTTCTAATATTGTTTCAAGCAATTTTTTTGGATTGACTGCCATTTTATTTTCCTCCTTATTGTGTTTTTGACACTTACTTCAATCAAAAAATAACTTTCCACCCGCATTAGGTGAAAAGCAACCCTATTTGACCTCTTTTTTAGTGAATATGTGTAATTTTTACACTTATTCTCTTATTGTATTGTATACACAAACAAGTATATAAATATTTAGATAGTGTAGAATATACATTTATAAATGAAGTCTAAATTTTAAGAAAAATTGGTAGAAAATAAGGGTTTTTTTGAAGGAAAATTAACTTGTTTTTCAGGAACAACAGGATGAGAAAGTAAATTATATAAAAAATAGTTTATATCATTATTTAATAAATCGTTATAAGATGCTTTATTCAAATCCAAGTTATTTCTTTCAAAATAATTTCTGAAAACTTGAAATGCTTTCTTAACTATCATCCTATTTTGTTCATTATATTCAGCAACTTTCTTAGCCAAATAACAAAGATAAGAAACCTCTTCACTCAAAGGTAATTTTTTCATATATTCTTGCACATTAATCTTATGCACAACTTTTTCAAAATAAAAATTTTCTTTTTGTTTGATTATATCAACCAATGTATTTGACTTTTTATACAGTTCAATGTGTTTCCACACACCTTCCCTAGTTTCATAAGAACTAGGCAACATATCATCACCAGCTAAATAACCAATATTTTGAATAAATCCATTTATGTTAGGTTCTAAACCAAGATAAACTTCTTCAACTAAATCTAAAACTCCTTTATGAATTGTAAGATAAGTACTATAATCTGAATCATATAATAATGAGAAATCTTGTCTACCAATTAGATCAGAAAAATGTTCTTCAGGAAAAAAACTATCAGCATAAAATGCAAGATGGCGCATTGCTGAATCATACATAGCACACAAATCATTGTTTGCCAAAGAAATTCTAAACTCTTTTTGAATATCTTCAATCATTTCTAAATAACCCTTTGCTCTTTTTTCATCCATCCACAACTCAGGTAAAATTTCATAAAGCTGATCAATATTTTTTGAAACAACTATTCCTTCTTGTTTTATAATATCTGTTTTTAACTCTGTTACATAAACATCAACATCAACACCATAAACTTTTGGAATAAATAAAAAAGCATTACTAAAAAAAGCTCTTGAAAAAGGTGTAAGGTCTCTGCCATCATATATTTTTAAGTTTCCAACAGAGACCTTATCCTCAAAACCAGATAAATAAGTTTCTTCAACTTTTTTTATATCTTGTTTTGTCAACATTTTATGGTCCTTTCCATATGTGTTTGGGTTTGTAATGGTCTAAGACACTTTCAAGATTGTCTTCCTTATCTAAGGAATATATTTGTTGTAATTTTGGTCCTAAACCAACTATTTCGTATTCCATGTTTATTCGCCTCCTTTAATTATTTCCAAAAATAAACCCTCACAAGCTGCGATTGTGTTTGGAAACAATGTCTGTGCTTTTTTTTCTATTTCATCTAGTTGTTCATCTGTTCTTGGGGGATCATGATGAAATAAAACAAGTTGTTTAACACCTGCGGCTTTAGCTATTTTTACGCCTTGTTCATAAGTAGAATGTCCCCATCCTAATTTGCTAGGATATTCTTCTGGTGTATACTGTGCATCATAAATCAAGACATCTGCATTTTCTGCAATTGCTAAAAGATTTGTGTCAATACAAGAATAATGTTCTGTATCACTTGCATAAACAAAAACTCCATTCTTATTCTCAATCCTGAAGCTCATGACGTCATTTGGGTGATTAAGTTTTCTAACATAAACATCATTATCTCCTATTGAAAATTTGTCAAAATTCATTATCTCATTAAAAACCATTTTTGCTGGCATGTGCTTTAAGAGTACTGGGAAATTAGGGTACATCTGTTGTTTTTTTAGAACGTCTTCTAATGTTACATCAACTTTTTCCTCTCCATACAGATTGAATTCATTTCCACGTATGTATGCAGGTACAAAAAACGGAAATCCTTGTATATGATCCCAATGCGTATGACTAAATAAAATATATCCAACACCTTTTCCACCAGGTGCAAAACCTTTTCCCATTAAATACATTCCAGCGTCTCTTAATCCTGTGCCCGCATCAATAATAATTTTTTTTTCATCTGGAGTCTCTAACATAACACAGCTCGTATTACCCCCATATTTTATTGTGTTTGGTCCAGGACTTGGTATTGATCCTCGAACCCCAAAAAATCTTGCTTTCATTTTTCCACCCCGCAATATTTTACCATGATAAATTATAATATAGTAAAGGTGTTTCATTAATTTATACAATTAGAGAAAACTGAAAAAGCAAGAAGAAAACAAAATATAAATTATTTTACTGAAATTGTTTGTTAAAAAAGTTAAAAATAACAAGAAACATCAATAAAAAAGAAAAAACAAAACAAAAAAAATACAAAATAAAAATAAAAAGATCACTCAATATATTTTCTAAGAGCGTCAATAACTTGTTCACCAACATAGGCTGGTTCTATATCAGACAAATCAATTAGATAATTATTCTTGCGTGCATTTGCTATTTCATTTGACCTTATGAAATACATCTCAGCACTTGAATCATCGTCATCATCAAATGCAATTATTACTAAATCTGCCCAGACCTGGTCTTTATCAAGATTTCTCCAACAATAAAACATTGTTTTATCATATTCTATCAAAGAATGTAATGTACATTTAGCACTAATTCTACTATTATCCATATCATCAAAACATGATTTTTTTAATAATGATTTTATCATATTATCACCTAATGCATAACATAAGTTTCAGCTAATTTTTCAATATCAATTGCATAAGCAATATATTTTCCTTGTTGTTTTACTTTTCTTTCAACCAAACCAATACTACACAATTCATCAAGACCTTTTTCAACATTATTAAGAACAGCTTTTTTAGCTTGCTCAACTAGATTCAAAAGACCTTCAAGATTCTGATTTTTGCTATGATTACGCGCAGCACTGCTTTTATAAATACTAGCAGCAACAATATCTTTTAAACCAGTTATAATAAAGAGTTCTGCAGGTGTTCTTCTGCCTTTTGCTTGATACAAAAGACCTAAAGAACTCATTGCAAGTGTGCTTAATTCATGCATATTAGTAGAACCATTATACCCAATAGAAACTACCACAGACTTCTGTGTTTTTTTTCCATAAAAAACTCTTTCAGATTGTTCAATATACTCTTTCAGAGCTTGTTTTTCTTGGTTATATAGGATTTTTATACACCTATAAAGATATATAGTAAAGCTCATTAATTAATTTATAGATTAAAAGAAGACTGAAATAAGCCCATTTTCACTAAAAAAAGTTTTCGCAAGCTGAAAAAAGTTTCTAACAAAGTTTATATAGTAGTTTCACTATAAGGCTATATATGGTCACAAAGACAGAAATAAACAAAATTCTAAAAAAGACAAAAAATTTCTTAATTAAAAGACAAAATAAGGATGGTTCATGGACCAGAAAAGCTGAAATAGAACACAAAGGACCAGTATATTACTTACAACCAGTTGTTTTAACTGCACAAGCCATAAGGACGTTATTTCTTATAGATCAAAAGGAAAGCTCAAGAGCAATTGATAAAGCAATTAATTATTGTTTTAAGACACAAATTATTGAAAATGAACCAGTTGATATACTTGCTTATCATTTAATGGCATTATCCTATTCTAACACACCATTATTTATACAAAAACAAAACCAATTAGTTGATTTAATATTATCAAAACAATGTCAACAAGGATATTGGCCATCTTTTCCACACACATCTAACTTAGTTAATTTTAATACAGTATTAGGTATAAAAGATTATACTCAAAGAATCAATTTTGAAAAACTGAGGCTATGGTTAAAGTCAACAAAAGCAAAAGATAATATTGGCTGGAGCTTGAATGAAACATATAAAGAATCTGAAATAAGTTTTACATCAAATGTTGTTCTTACACTTATTTATTCTGGTGAAGATCCTTCACAACCATATCTTCAGGTTGCAAGAACATTTTTAGAAAAGCACCAGTTAGATGATGGCGGTTGGCCAAGCTCAAGATTAACAATTGCAAATGAATCAACTATTTATGGAACAGCAATAACATTATTAGCATTGATGTTCTTATGCGATGATCCTTTTAATGAAAAAATTGAAAAAGGAATTAATTTTTTAGTTAAGCACCAACTTAAAGATGGTTCTTGGTCTTTAGAAAAAAAAGGAAAAACAGGACAATATTATACAACATATTATGCAGTAAAAGCATTAAAATATTATCAAATGTTAAGACAAGAACTTAAGAATGAGTTTTTTGAAAGGCTTAAAAACAATTTATCATATCCACAATTATTATCAATAATGATTGTAGAGGATTTTGAACAAAAAACAAAGAATAAGTATCATGATTCTATATTTACAAACATAATAAATGCAAAACTTCTTGGAACAACAACATCTGCAATCAAAAGAAGAAAAGAAATACTTAAGATATTGGCTAGTGAAGGTGAAAAAGACACAGCAGAATTAATAGATTCTTTAAAGATAATAAAAGAATACGAACATTTGAATAAAAGATATCACTTGGCACAAATAAAGAATGACATGACACATTTAGAAGCTTTGAAACTTGTTAATGTTGATGGCAGAAGAAGGTATTTTATTGTTAGGAATGTTGTTTGATGAATAATTTTATAAACCCTTATTCTTTCTTTATTACTAAGCACCCGTAGCGTAGTCTGGTGACCCTTATCAGGTCAGATAAATAACGCATTAGCCTCCTAAGCTAAGGATCGAGAGTTCGAATACCACCGAGACATCTCGATGGATGGAAGTCTCTCCGGGTGCGCTTTATATTAGCATGTGCATGGTTCGTTCGTACTTTCCATTCTCAACAATGTTGCATGGAAAGCCCTGATTGTCTTACGATAGGATTTGTACTCACTGGCCTTAACAGGCACCATGCACAATATATTCAAAGAGGTGAATAATCATGAACTGGAAAAAAGAAATAGCAAGAGACGTTCTTGCATTAGGAAGTCTTCCTTTTTACCTAATAGTCATAATCAGGGCAATTGTTGGCAAGTACAGACCATTTGTATATCAAATGGTGATTGCATTGGTAACAATAATAATCTTAGCATACTTGTTTAAGAAAACAGACCAATATGTTGCAAGGGCAATACCAATCGTGTTCTTTAGCTCGATATTTTATAATGAACTTTTGTATACAATCTTTGCATGCTTGATGTTAGTTGTTTTAATAATAAGTTCGTCTTACCTATTAAAACCAAAATTAAGAATAAGAACAATAGTAAAAGGAATAGTTATTGGAGTGTTTAGCACTATAGTTGCATATTATTTAACACCATTGTTAGTATAATTTTGGTATCTTAGAACTTTGAAACTTTAATAAACCCTTAACCGAGTTTATGTTCCTCTGTTTTAACCTATTTAAGAAATCAATGAATATCTTAGCAGTTATCATTGCATCTGACATTGCTCTGTGTTCAGTAGTTTCAGAGATTCCAAGATGATAAGACACAGAAGACAATCTTTTGCTAGGTAATTCAGGCAATAATCTTCTTGCTAATCTGCATGTACATAATTTATCATTTAATAAAGAAACATTATGATGCATTTGTGCATTATAATTAAGAAAATTATAATCAAAAGTAGCATAATGTCCGATAAAACATCTTTCACCTAAAAAATTAAGAAATTTTGGCAGAACTTGATATACTTTTGGTGCTTCTTTTACCATATCATTTGTTATTCCTGTTATTCTGGTTATGAAACTCGGTATTCTTTTTTCTGGGTTTACCAATGTTTCAAACCTATCAATTATCTTTCCATTTCTTAACTTAACAGCACCGATCTCAGTAATCTTAGAAGTATTATAAGACAAACCTGTAGTTTCTATGTCAACTACAACAAATTCATGGTTATTTATACTTAATCTATCACCCTTTTCAAACATAATTACAAAGTAGATAGACAAGTATTTATATATGTTTTTAATTAAATTTATAAATAACCTAATTTTTCTCATACAGATATGAATCTCGAACAAATATTAGAACAATTAGCAAAGTTTCTTGTAAAATCAAAAAAAGAGACTTATGCTAGTGGTAAAAAACCCAGAGTAATAGAAACAATTACAGAAGATAAAAATAAACATAAATTAAAAGTTTATGAATTTGAAGATGGTGATCTGAAATATATTGATATTTTTTCTACAAATTTCAATGAATTCAGTGGAAGAGAAGAAGTTTTCTATAAAGGAGTATTAATATGGGACATGGCATATATTGGTAGAATTATAAATAGAGCAAAATTAGAAAGTGATGTTATTTATAGATTTTTGAAAAGAGCTTTATTAAAAGTTGATGAAAAAATACCTGTAAGAGGTCCATTGATTTATAATGAAGTTAATTTAGGATATGAACTTCAATCACATGGTGAATTTGATTTAACAGATTTTAATGTTTCTGAATATATTCATAATTTATTGTTTGAACCTAAAAAAATAGTATATGTAACACATTGTTTAGGTGGTTTGACAAAACAAAAATCAGAAGACAATCCAAAAGGAGAAATAGTTTTATATAATATGGTTTCTTCTGAAGAAACATGTTTAGAATCCAACACATAAAAGAAGCACTGCGCTTTGTAAAAAATTCTTTACACAAGATTAGAAAGTTTGAAGGTAGTGCAGAACAAATTTGTAAACAGATAATTGAATCATGCTGGAATAATAATTATTTTCAAACTTCTTTAGGAAATTATCCTGGTTTTTATTGCAGAGACTTTGGAATGTGTTGTGAATCTCTTATAAACCTAGATTATGAAGATGAAGTTTTCAAAACATTGGTATATGCATTAGAAACTTTTAGATTAAATAATAATATTACAACTAATATTACTAAAGATAATATTGCAATTGATTGCTTTAGTCATACTCCTGAGTCTTTAGCATTTATATTGAATTGTTTAAGATTATTAGGAAATAAAAGTTTGGTAGATGAATATAAAGATTTTTTAGAAAAACAAGCCATGTATGTTTTTGACAATGACTTTGATAAAGAAACAAGTTTATTAAGAAAAGATAAAAGATTCAGTTCAATGAAAGACAATTCTATAAGAGTTTCATCTTGCTACAACAACTGCATGTTAGCAATGTTAAGCAATAATCTAGATAAACTTAATCTCGCCAACCCATTCAAAGACTATGACATTAAAAAAGCAATCAAAAAACACTTTTGGTTTAATGGTTTTATTGATGATCTTGGTGGAAACAAAGTGTATTCAGGTGATGCAAACACATTTCCATATTGGTGTAATGTTTTCACAGATAAGAAAATGTGGAAAATATCATTAAAAAGAATTCAAGAACAAAGCTTAGACAAACCTTTTCCATTAAAATACACTAAAGACAGAATTAAATCACAGGAAATGTCTCCAATGAAATACTTTATACCAAACTGGGAAGGCAATACAATTTGGTGCCATTTAGGCATGTGTTTTATTGAAACAGTAAACAAGTTTGATAAAAACTTAACCAACCAATATCTTGATCAGTATAAACAGATCATAGAAACAAACAAAAACTTCATAGAAATGTTTAATCCAGACGGTTCTTTGTATAAGAACATGTTTTATAAGAGTGATAGTGGGATGTTGTGGGGGAGTAAGTACCTTACTCTTTAAACCCATGCTTATCATTATAAAGACCAACAACAGCATATAGATTACTTTTTGCCAGAGTAGTTGCTTCACTAGGTGGCTGAAAATCATCTATTCTATATTGATTGCCTTTTTTCATCATTCTAAACCCATAATAATAATATTCAGAATCAATGATCTTATCAGGATCATCATAATCAGCAAAATGCTGGATTTCACCAGTCTCAAGATCAAACATAAAATTTGCCCATATACAAGGATATCCTTTCCATTCTCTATGAGATCTTTTTATTCTAAGATAAGGAATCATATCTCCGTCATTAGTACCAACCATTTTTTCAAGATTTTTTTCTACAACTGATTTCATGATTTAAGTAGAAATTACATCTTATTTATAAAGCTTTATGTATTAGAAAAAAACAAACCAACACAACATTTATAAATATCAACATCTAAAACACATATAGAGAGATGGTAGAACACAAACTTAAAAAAATAGGTGAAATCCTAGACCATATTGAAAAACATAATATTAGTAAACTTAAACACTTTGATTCTGAATTAGACAAAAGACACAGACTATTAGATAAAAAACACAACAACCTATTAAAAAAACATAAACAATTAGATCAAAGACATTCTAATATAAAACAAAAACATGGCAATTTAAGACTTAAAGAAAAAGAATATAAAAAAGTACTAGGCCTAAAAAAAGGTCTAGATAAGAAAAGTAAAAGACTGGCTAAATTGCACAAAGATATCAAAGAAAAAAGAGCTAATTTTAAAGAAAGAATATTCCAAGAAAAGATTAAGATAGAACAAAGATATCTTGAAAAAGAAGAACAACTAAACCAATTTATGAATCAATTAGAGGAAAAAGACAAACAACTTAACAAAGACATAATAAACTTAGAAGTTGAAAGAGTGAAACTACTACAATCCTTGACTAAAAAGAGAAAACCACAGAAATTAGTTCCAGGAAGTGCAGTTGATATGTGGCCTATGAAGATTGCTGCTGCATTACAGCAAGACAAATCAAAAGAATATGGCCAAGTTCTAAAAGATATGCCTGATGCTGAGTTTGTAAAAGAAATGAAAAAGCATAATGCTAAGTTTATTTAAGGGGGTGAGTTAGATTAATCCTAAGAAAGTATTCAAAAGCATAGTAGATAAAGCTAAAAAAGATAAGAATGTAATTGGAATGTTTTTTGGAGGATCAAGAGGCAAAAGAATATTTGTGCATTCTGGATCAGATTATGATGTTTTTATTATTGTTAAACATAAATTCCTAAAAAAATACAAAAAATTATACAAGTCTAATGATGATTTTGATTTTATGATCAAATCTTATACAGATTTTAAAAAAGAGGTTCCTGAAGAATGGGCAAGATATGCTTATGAACATGTCAAAGTATTAATAGATAAGAACAAAAAGATCCAAAAACTTGTTAATGAAAAAGCAAGGTTCCCTAAAAAAGTAATAAAAGAACACATTAGTGGTAATTTAGACGGATATATTAATTATGTGTTTAGATCATTACAATGTCACAGAGTAAGAAATAAACTTGCAGCAAGATTACAGGCAAATAGAACAATTGATTTCTTTTTTAGAGCAATCTTTTCATTGCACAATGGAAGAACAGTTCCATATTATAAATATCTTTATTGGGAATTAAAGAAGTATCCACTTACCGAGTTTCCTATGAATCCTAAACAAATAATAAAATTAATTACAAAAATAATCAATAAAGCAGATATTAAATCACAGCAAAAACTTCTAAAAACAACAGAAAAAGTATTTAGAAAGCATGGTTATGGCAATGTTTTTGATTCATGGGGTCACAAATTAGATTGGATGAAAACATTCAGGAGGTAACTCAAATTACTTGTAATTTGAGGAATCATCAAATCAAAGATTTGGAGGTAAAACAAAATGCTAAATTGGAAAAAAATATTTGGAATAGGTGTATTACTGTGGATTGTCGGCACAATATACACTTGGTTAACATGCGGTTGGTTATTCCAATGGGTTTATACAATAGAACCAATTATTTGGCAGCCAGCAGAAGCAATGATGTCTGGTGCTAATTTGTTTTGGAGTAACTTAGCAGGAATAGTGATTGGAATATTATTTGTATTAGTATACGCAATACTGTACAAAGGAATTCCTGAAAAAGGTGCTAAAAAAGGTATGATGTTCGGAGTATTGTTATGGCTGGCATGCACATTTGGTGGCATGGTTACAATGCCGTTTTACATGACAATAAGTTGGACTGTAATAATTTATTGGTTAATATCTTTATTAGTTAGATATATTATACTAGGAGCAATTGTTGGTAAACTGTATAAGTAAATTTTTTTTTCTTTATTTTTTAGTCTTTTTCTTATTAAATTTCTATAATTAATAGAAAACTTTATATATTTCTTAGTATTAAGTATGTAATTATATGTAATAATGTGTAATATCGACTAAAATCAAAAACAAAAGGTTTATATATTACTTAATAAGTAAAAGTATTACTAAGTATGTGGTTTTATGTATAATTGGAGCAAAATTAGCATGAGCAAAGACAGAATTACCATAACAATCGACAAAAAACTTCTAGATTGGATAGATGAAAAAATCAAAGAAAAAGTATTTGCAAATAGATCTCATGCCGTGGAGTTCCTTATCAAACAACAAGAACTAAAAGAAAAAAAACACAAAGGTCATCATTATATTGGGTAAGAGGTGTTAAAATTGGCAAAATCAAATAAAAAAAATAAAAGGAGTGAACCAAAGAAGTTAAGCTTATTTAGCAAACTCGCGTGGTTATTTTCAGATAATCCCAAGCATGAAGCAACAAAAAAGATATCAGGCTTAATGAAAAGAAAAAGAGAATTAAAAGAATTAGAACAACACCTTAAACAAAATGTTGACAAACTACACAAAGAAACAATCAGATTAGCACAATTACAAAAGCATTTCCATACCAACCATGAAAAAACATTAAGAGAAGTAGAAGAACTAAAAGAATTTAAAAAAGAAAAACAAGATATTGAACACGCAATAAAAATTCTTCATCATTTTATTGGGCACTTGCCTGATGATGTTGCAGATGAGTTTGTCAGTTCAAAAGATTTTACAAAATTCCAAAAAGTTCTGTGCAAACACTTCAAAGATTATGAGTTAATATGATGATAATAATAAAAAAGAAAAGAAAATCAATTGAAAAAGAAAAGATTGAAGTAGTTGAGCTAAAAGGAAAAGGTCATCCCGACACAATGTGTGATGACATATGCGAGATTGCGTCTCACGAACTATCTAATTATTATAAAAAACATTTTCACAGAATTTTGCATCACAATGTTGACAAATGTTTATTAGTGGCAGGCCAAGCAAAACCAATGTTTAGAAAAGGAAAAATAAAAAAACCAATAAAAATAATTCTTGCAGGAAGAGCAACTGCAAAATTCGGTAAAAAGAAAATTCCTGTGAAATCAATAGTAGAAAAAGCAGTAAGAAAATATCTTAAACAATTCAAGTTTGCAAAATTCAAATTTGAAGCAAACATACAACAAGGCGCATCAAACCTGACAATGGTTCCTGATAAACACGTTGCAAATGACACAAGCATTGGCTGCGGACATTATCCTTTTTCAAAATTAGAAAGAAAAGTAAAAAGAGTAAATAAATATCTGAAAAGTCTGAATAGAAAATATATTGGCAAAGATATCAAGATAATGGGCATCAGACATGGCAAAGACATTCATTTGATAATAGCGATTGCTTTTATCAGCAGATATGTAAAAGACATGGGACATTATGTGAACATAAAACAAGAACTAAAACAAAAAATTGAACAAAGGTTCAGAATTAAAGTTGACATTAATTCTATTGATAATTATGAAGACGTGTCATCTATTTATTTAACTGTCAGCGGCCTTAGTGCTGAAAACGGTGATGACGGCGGTGCTGGCCGCGGAAACAGATACAATGGCTTGATCACTCCAAACAGGCCAATGTCAATTGAATCTGTTGCAGGCAAAAATAAGTTCCATCCAGGAAAAACATACCAAATAATTGCTCAAAGAATTGCAAAACATCTTTATTTCCGTGGTTGCAAAGAAGTAGAAGTTGAACTAGTCTCAGAAATAGGCAAACCATTGTCAAATCCTAAAATTACTTATGTCAAAGTTCTTAAAAAAAGGACAGGGGTTAAAAAAATTATAAAAAGTCACCTCAAAACATTATAAAATCGGTGGGATAATGTTAACAAATGCTGACATAGCAGAGATTTTCTTTGACATAGCTGACATTCTAGAAATACAAGGAATTAAATTCAAGCCGCAAGCATATAGAAAAGCTGCAAGACAAATAGAATCATTAAGCAAACCTCTCATAGAGATTTACAAAAAACAAGGATTAAAAGGCTTAGACAATATTCCTAGTGTTGGTAAAAACATTTCATTAAAAATTGAAGAACTTCTTAAAACAGGCAAACTCAAATATTTTACAAAGATAAGAAAACAATTACCGCAAGGTATATACAAATTAATGGATATTCCAGGCATTGGCCCGAAAAAAGTAGCAAGATTGTATAAAGAACTCAAGATAAAAAACATAACAGGTCTAAAAAAAGCAATTAAAAAACACAAAATAGCTGATCTAAAAGGTTTTGGTAAAAAAACAGAACAAGAGATACTAGAAGGAATAAAACTAAAAAAACAAAGAAAAGCAAGAATGTTATTAGGTGAAGCATATCCTATTGCATATGAAATTTCTCAAAAATTATTAAACATGAAATCAGTAGAACGAGTAAATATTGTTGGTTCATTAGCAAGAATGAAAGAAACAATTGGTGATATTGATATATTATGTATAAGCAAAAAACCAAAACAAGTCATGGATGAATTTACAAAACTTGGTAAAAAGATTTTAGCAAAAGGAAAAACAAAATCATCTATAATCATAGAAGATAATGTTCAAGTTGATCTAAGGGTTTTAGGTAGAGAAAAATATGGATCTGCATTACAATATTTCATGGGTTCAAAAGAACACGGCATAAGAGTAAGACAAATTGCTATTAAAAAAGGTTACAAATTATCAGAATATGGTTTATTTACAAGAAAAGGCAAACTAGTAGAAAGCAGAGACGAAAAAAAGATATACAAAAAACTAGACATGCAATGGGTTCCATATGAATTAAGAGAAAATCAAGGAGAAATTGAAGCTGCTTTGGTAAGGAGAATACCAAAACTTATCAAATACAATGATATAAAATCAGATCTTCATATTCATACCAACCACAGTGACGGAATGAACACTATCAAAGAGGTGGCTCAAGCATGCAAAAAACTCAAATATCAATACTGTGCAATTGCAGACCATTCACAATCATTAAAGATCTCAAGAGGTTTGTCTGTAAAAAGACTAAACAAACAATTAAAACAAATAGATTCATTAAACAAATCATTCTCAAAGTTTAAAATATTAAAAAGTTGTGAAGTAGATATCAAAGGCGATGGGAGTCTGGATTATAAAAACAATATTCTATCCAAACTAGACCTAGTGACTACTTCTATACATTCTGGCTTTAAAAAAGACAACACCCCCCGGTTGTTAAAAGCCATGGATAACCGATATACAAAAATTATTGGTCATCCAACTGGTCGCTTGATTAACCAGAGAAACCCCTATAAACTAGACCTTGAAAAAGTATTTCAAAAAGCTAGGGACAATGACATTTGGATAGAAATCAATGCACACCCCCATCGCCTTGATATCAAAGATGTTTATATTAGGAAAGCAGTTGAAATGAAAGTCAAGATGGTTATTGGAACAGATGCTCATTCTATTTCTGGTTTAATTAATATGGTTTATGGCATTGCACAAGCAAGAAGAGGATGGGCTAAGAAGAGAGATATTGTTAATAGTTTGAGTTTAAAGAGGTTTCTAAAGTTATTATAGAAAATATAAATATTTAAATATTGGCAATTAGTTGAACAATAAAAATGACTAAAAAAAATTATACAGCAGAAGAAATAATTAATGAATGCAAAGATATCTATGAAAAACACCAAGACAATTCTATTACTTTACAAAGCATACAACCAGAAATGACTGATGACAAAATACCTTTACCAGAAGGCGGATGGCTTGTTGGACAACCAAATGGAACTTATCAAGTTTGGTATGATAATGATGACCACAGGTCTTTTAGATTACAAGAATACTGGTCAAGAAAATCATTGTTTGACAGAACAGTCTATTGTATTGGTAAATTTGTTGATGGATTGTTGAAATATATTTTAGAATAAATTATTTTCCTTTCCTAACCTTTTCCTTAACTTCTTCTTCTACTTCAGTTCCATTTCCATTTTCTGCTCTAACAAGATAATAAAGAAACTCTTTATACACCCTACATGGCTTAAACTTCATCTTAAAACGTAATAAAGACTTATCACTGCCACCAAAATGTGCAAATTCAAAACCCATTGCTTTTATTGCAGTAAGATCATCAACATTACTAAACTCGCCCAAACCATCATGCTTAAAATTAGTCACACCAAGAGATGAATAATACATATTAGAATTAGGCACTTTCCACCCAGCTGTTATTGAACAAGGTTCACCATCAACCATTACAGTACGTGCCATTTTATAATTAGCAAACTCATCATCAACAGAATGATAATGATGAAAATTCTCAATAG
>CAZYAB010000009.1:0-5859 GCA_964645705.1 uncultured Methanosarcinales archaeon
GGTTGCTAACAAAGTCTTGGATAATTACATGATTACAAGAGCAGAGAACTATCTTGAAGCTCATGAAAAAATAAAACAAAACAATTATGACTTTTACATAGTTGATGGTTTCTTTTCATATGGTAAAACAATGCCAGAGGAAACAATTGATGAACTGTTTGCAGTAGAGGAAGCTTTTAACAAGATGCGATTTGAATACTATGCAGAGATTTTAGCTACAGGACAAGATAATGGCTGGTTACCAATGGGAGCATTATTAGCTAGAGACTTAAAGAACAAAGGAATAGAAAATTATCTTATTTGTTCAGCAGCAAATAATCATTCCTACACTTACCCTGCACTTGAAAAGATTGCAGATGAATGGGAACTAAAACTTTACCTATCTAATGATTATGGAAGACAAGTTCCGATAAAAACAACAGAGGAATATTGGACCAATGTTAAGAAAACAATAGATGAAAAATTATTATAATTTTTTCTTCATTCTCCATACAACTGCAAATGAATCTTAATATAATTAGAAGTACCATTATAATACTTAGAAACAATGTGTTTTTGAGACATTAATTCTAGGTTTCTTGATAATGATGCCTTAGGAATACCTGTCAAATGCCTTAACTTAGTCTGACTACATTCTCCATCTTGATCAAGCAAAGCATCAACAATCTTTAGCTGTGTTTCATTAAGTGTTAACTTGATTGTGTCTAGCTTTGTTTTGTTTAATGTTTTTTGTTTATGTTCTTTTTTTGTTTTGTCTTTTGTTTCACCACTTGCACCCACTAGATAAATAATCAACCCAACTACAATCAATGCCAAATAAAACCAATAAGACATGAAAAATGACTCATTACTATCAACACCAGAAAAAGAATACTGAACCTTTATATCTAAAATTTGGTCTGTTCCAATAAAAGTCAATATTGTGTGCCCTTCATAATCTTCTACAAGTAACTTTGATTTAGAACCAATGTGATTTATTTTTACATGTTTTGGAAACTTTATCTTAATAATATAATTTGATATTGTTTGGTCATTATTATACTCAACTAACCAGTACTTACCAGACTTTGATGTTAATTCAGATGTTGTTCCTTGGATTATGTCCCCATCTAAACCTAAGTCAGAAAACAAATCAACATTAGTAATACCATCAACAACAGCATCTCCATTTTCCATTATTTCTATCTCTTGGTCAATGTAATACTCTGTTGCTAATGTTGATGTGCTAAGTATGGCTATAATTAGTGTACAATATAATATTATATGCAATGATTTCTTCATATTATACCTAGTTACGTAGTATCTTTTTTAAAATTTTCTCTTTTCCTTTCCAAACAAGAGAAACTTTTAGAACTTGTTGAATATTTTCAACAGGGATTATCTTTATTTTTTTTAATCTGTTCTTGTCAACTACAATGTCTTGTATATTTGCTTTTGGAACTAAAACTTGTTTTAAACCAGCATCAATTGCAGCTTCGACTTTAGCAGAAGCTCCTCCAATAGGCAATACTTCACCTCTAACAGATAAACTGCCTGTCATTGCTGTGTCTTGCCTTACAGGTATCTTTTTCAAAGCACTTATCACAGATGTTGCAACTGCAATTGAAGCAGAATCTCCTTCAACACCTTCATATGTTTGTAAGAACTGTACATGAATATCTTTTGTTTCTTTTATATCTGTTCCAAAGTATTTCTTGATAATGGCTGCAACATTTTTCACAGCTTCTTTTGCAATATCACCTAGCTTGCCAGTTGCAATTATTTCTGCAACTTTTCCACCAGCTGTAACTTCTGATTCAATAGGTAAGATGATACCTGAAAATGCTCCTTCACCACCTATAACTGCTAATCCATTTACTCTACCAATTTTCTTGCCTTCTGTTATAATAACTTGGTAATCTTTTCTATGTTCAATATATTTGTCAGCAATCTGTTTTTCTAATGTTCTTGCAACTTTCCTTGCTCTAGTAATATGTTTTGGTTCAACTAATGAAGCTTTTTGTTCAATTGCAACATCTCCTGCAGCTCTTATCAAACCACCAAGTTCTCTTAATCTTAATGTTAGGTGACCTTTTCTATTAGCCATCTTTCTTGCTTCTCTAATTATAACATCAACAGCATTTTTTGAAAAATGTGGAATCTTTTTATCTTTTACAACTTCTTGTGCAACCAATTGTGCTACTTTCAATCTATTATCTGGTGTATCTTTCATTGTTATGTTCATGTAAACTTCATAACCATAACCTCTTATTCTAGAACGTAGAGCAGGATGCATTTTTTTAATTGTTTCAACATTACCTGCTGCAACAAGTATGAAATTACATGGAACAGGTTCTGTTCTAACCATTGCTCCTGCACTTCTCTCACTTTGACCTGTTATTGGATACTTGCCTTCTTGTAATGATGTTAACAATTCTTGCTGTGTATGAGGGTGCAAAGTTGCAATCTCATCTACAAACAATACACCCATGTGTGCTTTATGTATCATTCCTGCTACAACTCTTTCATGAGCAGGTGTTCCTAAACCACCGCTTTGGAATGGATCATGAAGAACATCTCCTAATAATGCTCCTGCGTGTGCACCTGTTGCATCCATAAATGGTACTTTTTTTTTACCAAAATTGTCTACAATTGCTTTTGGTACTTGTGCTTTCCCATTCATTCTTTTACCTAGGTTAACGAATAATACAAATGCAACTAAGAAAACTAGTCCACCTAAAAAGAATGCTACAAACATGATTGCTGCTACTGTGTTGCCAAACTCAGCAGAGTAATGATTAAAAGCCCACCATGGCATGATCATTGCTAAGATTACTAAAATAAACATTATCAAGTGCTGGTTCTTGAACATGCCACTACTTTTCAACCGAGCTTGTTGAACAAGTGTTCTTCCTTTGCCGCCTGGCATTGTCCTTATCAGTGGCTGGTTTTCATCATTTGGATTATGAAATGATAATACGTCTACCAACTTTTCTTTTGGAAGAAGCTCTGCTAAGCCAATTCCAAGCATTGATTTTCCTGTGCCTGGTTCACCTATTAATAAGACGTGTCTTCTTTGTTTTGCTGCTTTTTTCATTACTTCGACTGCTTCGTCTTGGCCTAAGACTTGGTTGATTATTGCTTTGTCTACTTTGATGTCTTTTGTTGATTTGAAGTTTTTAAGAATTTGGGGTTTAGGTTGTTTTGTAATTGTTTTTTTAGTCTTTTTTCTAGAAATCTTTTTACTTCTACTACTACCCCTTTTTTTTACCCTTTTTGCCATATATAGTTTACAGTGTAATTACTTATTTATATATGTTTTTGTTTCCTGCGTGAACATGGCTCGTTCGCACTTTTCAATTGTTGCAATATAGCATGAAAAGCCCTGAAAGTCTTACGAATAATCTGGGTGCTCACTTGTCTTAACAGACGCCATGTACACTAAAAATGAATGAAAAAACACTACTAAAAATCTCTATCATAGGCTCATTATTAGGCTTGATCATTCTTTTTATGTTAGCTGAAAACATATCAATCAGTGATAAAGATATAGATAAACTTACAATGGATGATATTGAACAATCAGTTAAAGTAACTGGTATGGTTACAAAAGTTACTAATAGGGAGAAAGTAATGTTCTTAGAAATATCAGAGAAAGCTAAAGTAAATGCATTGCTGTTTAAGAAAGGTAATGTTTCCATTGAAATGGGAGACTTGGTAGAGATAAGAGGCAAAGTAGATGAATATAATAATAAACCACAAATAATAATAAATCAAATAAAATTCATTGATTAAAAACCTTACCACTCAAAAATGCTCACGAATATTTATATAGGATAATTCTAAAGACTATTGTATAGTGCTAATACTTTAGTACTTTAGCTAGCTAAAAAAAGGGGTGATATTAAAAATGGCAGTAGACTGGTCACAAGTTTTTAATGTGGACGCGTTCGTAGATCCATTAAGGATTCTGTGGGAAAATACAATTAACTTGATTCCAAATTTAATAGCAGCAATTATTATTTTAATAATTGGAATCATAATAGCAGCAGTTCTAGATAGAGTGGTTACAATGATTCTACAGAAACTAGGTCTTGATAGAGAAATTGAGAAACTACATTTGTCAAAAGCAGTTGGAAAAGCACACATGTCAGAAATAATTGGAAAATTAGTAAAATGGTATGTGTTGATAATATTTTTAAGTGCTTTTGCAAAGATATTAGGTCCTGCAATCGGATCATTATCAGATCCATTAACACAGTTTGTAAGCTTTTTACCAAAAGTAATTGCAGCAGTGTTAATCGTGTTAGTAGGTTTGTTAACAGGACACTATGTAGGATATTTTATCAGGAGCCACAGTAAGATGAAAGGGTCTAAATCAATTGGAGAGATGTTGAAGTATATTATCATAATAATGGTGACATTGGTTGCATTAAGAACAATAAGTATTCCAGTGCAGTTGATAGAGTATGCTATATTGTTATTGTTAGGAGGATTTGCTCTTGCATTAGCATTGGCATTAGGTCTTAGCTTTGGTCTAGGATTAAAAGGACAAGCTGTTTCAAACTGGAAAAAGATAAGAAGAAGTTTTTAATTATTTTTTTTTATTTTTTCTTTATTTATTAACAACTAATTTTTCAGGTTTATCTCGAGACTTAGTTACAAACCATTTGTTCATATCAAGATCTAAACTTTTTAGAAAAATAGGTTGCATTGTAGAAAAAATGCAAAGGATAGCATCATCTCTGGCATATTGTTTGAACATTTCTAATACAGAAGGTGCTTGGATTTCCCAAAGATATGCATAAAATATGTCAATATCATGTAAATCTATATTATGTTTTTTGTAGATATCTTTTTTACACATTGGGTGGAACCTTTTCAAATATGTTGATTTTTTCTTTAAAATGTTTGTGCTTATGATTTTTTGTTCAATGTCTAGTGCAGTACTTTCTTTGTTTTTTCTTTTTTCAATATATTCTTTTGGATAATAACTTCCATGATAAACCTTTATTTCAATGCCTGATTCTATTAAATATTGTGCTTGTTTTACTATGTTTTTTGAACAATTGACAAGTTGTTTGTGTAATTCTATACAAATTACATTATAACCTCTGTATGCCCATGTTATTGATGATGAACCACTTCCTGAACCCAGATCAAGTACTCTTTGACCAGGTCTAATTATGCCTAAGCTTTCACCATAATTAATTATTTCCCATAAACCTTCTGTATCAAATTGTTTACTACAGGTCATAGGAAACCAGTCATCTATGTCAAGTTTTGCTGCATCAGAATTTGCTTTTTCTATTAATTTGCCTAGTTCAGAGCACCAAGAATGCTTGTTTGCATATATTGATTTCTTTTGTTCACTGATTCCTAGATATCTTTTAATTGTTGATAAAAACCCCATGTGAAATATTGGTGGAAAGAAGTTTATAAAAGTTTGTAATAAAAAAATAAAAAAAATAAAATATTTATTTTGTTTTAGAAAGTTTTAGTATTGCTCTTAATGCTACTACTATTAATGCTGGTACGATGAAAGCCATTAAACTTTCAAATAACCCTACTAAAAATGGTCCTAGCATGTGTACTTCTCCTAAGATATCAACTCCGCCAAATTTAGCAACCAGTACTAAAGCCAGTGCAGTTAGCAGATAGTCTTTTGTTTCTTTTCCAGTGATGTTTAAGAAACCTACGATTAAACCTAGCAGAACTAATAGTAAGTAAAGCCAAAGCTTTGCTTCGCCTAGTTGTGATGAAGCTAATCCAAGAACTAATGCTAAAACAGCACCAATAACAAAACTGTAATAACCAATTTTCTTTTCCATATTCGGTCGACCTCCTTTTTATTGTTAACAATATTATAATTTATAGATT
>CAZYAB010000009.1:5959-50528 GCA_964645705.1 uncultured Methanosarcinales archaeon
TTCCATATTCGGTCGACCTCCTTTTTATTGTTAACAATATTATAATTTATAGATTGTTTATTTATAAAGTTTTTGGAATTTGTTTATAAATAATAGAAAAAATAAGATAGCCCGTCGCGGAGTTTCGCATAAGATTCGAACCGCGGTCCATGCCTTTCTGCGACAGCAGAAAGACCAGAAAATCTCTGATTTTCGCTGCCTCCAAAGGGCACGATGAATGACCTTCCTTTATCAGGAAATTGGCCACTACACTAACGGGCTATGTAATAGAAAAAGAAATAGGTTGTTTATAAATGTAACTAAAATTTTTATTCTTTCCACTGGTCCAAAGCTTGTTCTTCAACAAAATGCATTGTTTTGCTTGGTATGATAAGACAATAAGGTGCATCTCCATAAACATAATTACCAATCTTTTCTAAAGTGTCTGTTCTTATTACAAAATCATCTCCACCTAACCTCGCACAGCCAATGCATAATGTGTTCTTACTTATGCCATTTCTTATTAGGTAATCTGAGGCTTGTTTTATTGATAAGTATGAATTGTTCAATGGGTCTAGGTCTAGTAAGAATAATGTGTGTAAATTTACTGATTGATTATCTTTAAGTGCTTTAATTGGTGCTTTTACTTGTTCATTATGAAAAGGAATGCTTACAACTCTGCCGAATTTGTAAAGTTCTAGTCCTACAATGCCGATTGCATTTAAAACCGATGCATTGTTGATTATGTTAACTTTTATTCCTAGTTTCTTTGCTTGTAACATTATTGTCATGTGAGTTGTTGCTGAAAACACGTCTCCTATGATTAGTAAAGATACTTTCTTAGTCTTTGCTTGTTCTAAAAACGGCTGCTTACTTTCCACCAATTCACGATTTGCTATGATTATCTTTTTTCCATATAATCTTTCTAATTGTTCAATACTGCAGCTTAACTTTGAAGTGTAGAATTCTAGATAGACAAAGTCTGATTCTTTTATTAATTCTAGTCCTTTCAAACTAATGTCTTTGTGATTATTTAGTCCAATGCCAATGATGTTTAGTGTCATGATTCTTGATTATGTGGTTTGTTTTTTTAAAGGTTTTGGTAGGCAAAATGCTAAAAACTTTTAATCAAAAAAACTATTAAAAACTTTATTTTCATATATGAATTATATTTAAAAAATAGTAATTTTGGGTTCTCATTTTTGAGTGAACACAAAGTCTTGATGAGAAAAATAAAAAAAATAATTTTGATTTTATCGACGATAAAATAAAAAAAATTAAAAATTTTAAGCAGGAATATATATGTTAAATAAACGTAAAGTTTATATATTAGTTCATCATAAAAATATATAGAATTAAGGGTTTTTGGCGGAAAACCACTTATTAATTGTTTTGGCGAACAATTAATGATTTGGCGAAAAATTTATCGAATTTTGGCGAATTCTAAGTAGAATATACATTGAAGTAATATATAAAGGTTGTGGTGCTTTAAAATATATTTTATAAAATATAAGTAAGTGCAAATGACAACAAAAAACATTACTAAAAAGGTATTCGAAAGATAAAATAAAAAAATACGAGGGGTGAAGCGATATGGATTTTATCGTAGAAAACGCAATGAATAATGCAGGCAACCAATTTGATGGTATGCAAGTTGGCCAAGCAAACATAAAAGTTATTGGTACTGGAGGTGCTGGTAACAATATGGTGAGTTGGTTATATAGAAAAGGTGTGAAAGGAGCAGAAATAGTTGCTTGTAACACAGACCAACAGCACATTAATATCAGTGATGCTGATAGAAAGTTCCTTATTGGAAGGGATTTAACAAGAGGACTTGGTTGTGGAGGTTTTCCTGAAAAAGGAAATGAAGCTGCTAAAGAAAGCATCTCAGAAATCAAAGAAGCTGTTAAAGGATCTGACATGGTCTTTGTTTGCGCAGGAATGGGAGGCGGAACAGGAACAGGTTCAGCAAGTGTAATTGCTCAAGCTTCTAAAGATGCTGGTGCAATTGTTATTGGAACAGTAACAATGCCATTCAACATTGAAAGAGCAAGAGTAGATAAAGCTGAATTCGGATTACAACAACTAAGACAAGTTTCTGATACTGTAATTGTAATTGACAATAATAGATTAGTTCAAATTGCAGGTAACTTGCCAATACAACAAGCATTCGCAGTTGCAAATGAATTAATATCTACAATGATAAAAGGAATTGTAGAAACAATTGCTGTTCCTAGTTTAGTAAACCTAGATTATGCAGATGTAAAAGCAATAATGACACAAGGAGGAGTAGCTGCTATTGGTGTTGGATGTTCTGACACAAATAATAGAGTAGAGGAAGCTGTAAAAGGAGCACTTAGTAATCCTTTGCTAGATATCAGCTATGAAGGTGCAACAGGTGCATTAATACATGTATGCGGTGGACCAGACATGACTCTTGATGAAGTAAGCAGAGTTGGTGAACTTGTAACAGAAACACTAGATGATGATGCAAATGTTATCTGGGGTGCAAGAATCCTTGATACTATGAAAGGAAAATTAACAGTAATGACAATTATCACTGGTGTAAAATCACCTTGGATACTTGGAAAAGCTGATCACAGAAGACCTAATAGAGAATCAGAACAAATAAGCAGAGAACTAGGTATAGAAATAGTAAGGTAAAACTTTTATTGACTGCAGTGGGGAGCGAATTAGCTTCACTGTGGTTTTTATGTTTACATGTTCTTGCCTACTTATTTCTTGAAACCCCCTACAACTCAAAAATACATGGCAAGAACTTAAAATTTACACCTCCGCTCTGTGAAGAGCGGGGTTGTTTTTTTTTTCTGGATAATTAGGGGAAATATTCTTAAATAGTTGTTTGTTTTCTTCTATTATGATAAATAAAATAGACTTACACGTACACACTTGTTATTCAGACGGTTCATTAACACCTGAACAAGTTGTTAGATTGGCTGCTGATAGAAAGTTGAAAGCAATTGCAATAAGTGATCATGATAGTGTTGCAGGTGTTAGTGAGGCAGTTGAGTTCGGTGGGAAAAAAGGTGTTGAAATAATTCCTGCAATTGAGTTTAGTTCTAAGCCAAGTTATTGTAAAGATTCTGTTCATATATTGGGATATTTTATTGATATTAAGAATAAAAAGTTGTTAGAATATTGTGATAATTTTGATAAAGTTAAGAAAAAAGCTACAATAAAAAGAATTGAATTAGTTAATAAACATCTTGGTTCTGATATTACTTATGAAGAAGTTTGTAAAACAACAAAAGGCACACCAATAATTGCACACATTGCAATTGTTTTATATGAAAAAGGTTATGTAAAGAATGTTGAAGAGGGTATTAGTTTGTTTATTAAGAATGGTCCTTGTCACATTGTTGTGCATGGAAAAATTTTGGCTGAAAAGGCAATAAAAATAATACATAATGCAGGCGGGTTAGCTGTATTGGCTCATTTGTTTGCTTACAAACATTATTCTAAGTATAATAATAAAAAAGAACAAGAGAAATTAGTTAAGTATTTGGTTGATCTTGGTTTAGAGGGTGTTGAAGTAATTATTCCTGATTTGACTGTAGATGAGAAGGAATTTGGTAAAGAACTTTGTGATAAGTATGGATTGATCATGACTGGTGGAAGTGATTTTCATGATGAAAAACATCTGCCGAATAATAAACTCGGCGGATTAGAAATTGATTATTCTATTGTTGAAGTGATGAAGAAGAAGTTGGGGAAATGAATTACAACACTATTTGTTTTTTCTTTTTTTGTGAAGATGCACGATTCCAATAATAATTAATATGTGTGACCAAATTTGAAAAATTCCTGATAAAATCATTGTCCATAACATTAATAAAAATACTGTTGAACTAAATGAAACTATTTTGTAAGTATCACTATATTCTAATTTGCCTGAAAAAATAACTACAAATATATGGACGAATCCTGCAAATAAAAACATACCGAGAACCGAACCAATGGAAGCAACTATTGAACCAAAAAAAGCTGAAGCTGATACATCTGGAATAAATAGCAATAATGTTGTACCAATATAACTTATTATAACAGACCACCAAAAAGCTTCTTTAAAGGTTTTTTTATCTATTTCTTTAAAAAATTCTATTGGTGAAAATATTATTTCAAAATTTTCTAACATTTTATTAAAAATTATATGCCCCGTCCGGGACTCTCATTCCACCGAGATATTTCTCAATGATGTTTTGAACCCGAGTCATTGCCTTACTTCCTAACAATTGGTTAGTCGAAAGGGCAATATGATTGGCCGGACTACACCAACGGGGCATAATGATTGTTTTTATGTTTTAGTTTAAAAATGTATGGGCCTGCGGGGACTTTCACAATAATGTTTTGAACCCCGGACCGCAGCTTCACTCAAGGCAAAGCTTTGTATGAAGCATACCCATATAAGAGCTGTGCTCCAACCAGACTAAGCTACAGGCCCAGTATAGAAGAAATAAAAGAATTTCGTTTATAAATCTTATTGTTTTATTTTTCTATATTTTATTATTAAGACACCAACCAGAATCATAATCAAACTCAACCATTGCCCTGTTTTAATACCAAAAAATTGGTTGTCTAATTTCCATATGTCTGTTATTATTCTTAAGATTCCGTATCCAATGATAAAGTTGATTGTTAATTTCTTTTTACCGAGATAGTCTTTGATATTGTTTTTATTTTTGTAAACTAAGAATGATAAGTACAAGAAAAGTAATAGGTGGGAGAGTGCAGCATAGATTGGATAAGGATGTCTGCACACAGCATCATAATTAGGAAATATAGTGCACCATGTAGTTGTTGATGGCGTGCCTGCCAATTCACCATTTATCCAGTTTGCTAATCTGCCGAATATTAAACAAAAGATTACAATAATAGATGAAATGTCTAATAATTGCCAAAAGTTTACTTTGTACTTTCTACCAAAAATCCATGTTGAAAATAAAAAACCTGCTAAAGCTCCGTGAAAGCTTAGACCTCCGTGCCAGATCATGAAAAATTCTAGAGGATTTGTTATCAATGTATTGAATTGGTAAAATAGAAATTCAAATATTCTTGCACCTAACACAATGCTGATCATTGAATATAAAACAAATAAATCTACATTGTTTTTGTTTAGGTTTGGTATTAATTGTTTTTTTGATATTTTGTATAAAATTATGTAAGCTAGAATAAAACCTAATGCATATATTAATCCATACCATCTTATTGTCAATGGGCCTAGTTCAAATGCAATTGGGTCAAGGTTTAGAGTATACATGTTAATTATTATTACTTTGTTTTATATAAATCTATTGTGTTATTTCACAGTAACCTTTTTATATAGGTTAGTGGTTTTCTATGTATATCGGGTCTGTGGTCTAGTGGCTTTACTATGGTACCACAAATGACAGCGCCCTTACAAGGCAGCGCAAATGAAACATTTGCTGGTCTTTCATCGGCCATTGCCTCTGAAAGGCGTTGATCGCCGGTTCGAGTATTGGCGTATGAAACGACAATAGTTTCGAACGTCAGTGAGAAAATCCGGCCAGACCCATACATTTATTTTGTGGCATTTACTCAAAGTAATGCGGCAGTAGTCTAATGGCTACGATCCTTATCAGGATCGACCGGGATAGCGGGGCATTCCGCTTCGCTTCAACCCCGCACTGAAAATAAGGATCGCCATAAAGGACACAACCCTGCCACGGTTGTAATCCGAGTTCGAAATGTGGCTCAAATTTTGGTCAACGTGCTCTTATGCACAAATTCAAATCTGGCCATTCATCGAAAGTCTCGGCTGCCGCATGTTTTTTTTCTAAAGATTTATAAACCAAACTTATATCCTACAGTATATAATGAGGCTTATATTAGCAGGAGATTTCCACGGAACATTCAAAGGAATTAAAGAACAACATCTAAAGAATTGTGATGCTATTATTAGTCCAGGTGATTTTGGTGATACTTTTTCTAGGAAATTAAAGTTCGATGTTATTAGACATAATAAGGAAAATCTTGAGAATAAGATAGAATGGTATGAATTGCCTGGTGTAGGTAAAAGAAAAGCATGGGAATTAATACAAAAAGAATTAAAATCTGCAAGAAACATTCTTTGGCAATTAAATGATTTAGGTATTCCTGTTTATATTGTACCAGGAAATGCAGATTATTATAAAAAAGATCATGGCTGGAAAAAAGAATCAAAGAATTATTATCATGAAAGATTGATAAAAGGACTTAAAAATATACATGATTGTCAAAACAGGCTTGTTAATCTAGGTGGTCTACAAATAATTGGTTATGGTATTTGTTCTGGTAATGAAATTCCTATGACTAAAAAAGATAAAAAAGAACTAACTAAAAAAGAATTAGGTAAAAAACAAAGAAAATATGAAAAACAATTTGAAAAAACTGAAAAATTGTTCAAAAGAGCGACTAAACCAACAATATTCTTATCACATAATGTGCCATACAACACAAAAATAGATAGAATTACATGGAAAGAGTCACCTGCATATGGTAGACACTTTGGTTCTGTAATCACAAGACAGATGATTGAAAAGTATGGTAAAAAAATCTTGTTTTGTGTTGGTGGACACATGCATGAACATTTTACAAAGACAAAACTAAATAATGTTACATGCATTAATTCTGGCGCAGGTTATGAAGGTAAGTATGTTGTTGTTGATGTTGAAGGAAATAAGATAAAAAAAATTGAATTTGTTTAATTCTCGTCCCTAAATTTTTGATTATACAATCTAGAATAAAGAGAAGTGTTCTTTGCAAGCGGTGTTGCTGAATCTATGTATTTCTTTAATAGAATATTTCCTATCCATTTACCTAAAAAGCAACCCGCACCAATAGATAATAAACTAGGTGCAGCAGGAACAAGTGTCCCAATTAAACCACCTGCAAGCATTGCTGAATAACATATTGATTTTTCACCAATGTTTGGTTCATAGTCATATGTTGTTTTATACCATTGTTCTGTTGAATCACAGTACAATTCTTCTGAAGCTTTTTTTAAGTCATCTGTGTATTTTTGGTTATTTAGAATTATTGTCAAATCATCTATTAATTCATCAGAGTGTATGTCATCTCTTAATGTGTAAATTGCTTTAACTCTTTCTTTTACATCTTCAACAATTGTTCTTAATACTTTTCTTAAGTATTTTGTTCTTTTTTTATCACTTTTCACTTGACTTTCATCAACTGTTATTTCGTAATTTGCAATTGTTGGTTTTTCATTATTGTATGTGGCTTTTATACCAAGTTCTTCTATTGTTTTTTCTAACATTTTTATTTCACCTCGATTTAATTAATTTTAGTTATTATAGTCCTTTGGCAGTGGTAAAACTATTTAATTGTATGCCCCCTCCATAGGGGTTGTAAAACAAAAGTTTTATATACTTAGACTATTATTAATAAATAGTATGGATCTTAGACAATTAGGATTATCAGAATATGAGGAAAAGGCTTACAAAGCTCTAATTCAGCTAGGTAAAGCTAGTGCTAGTGAAATTAGCAGAGAAGGCCAGGTTTCATATGGTAAGATATATGAGGTTCTGGCTTCTTTAGAACGCAAGGGTTTGGTAATGGTTATACCTGAAAAAACAAAGAAATTTGTTCCATCTGATCCTAAAAATCTTATGAAGTTAATAGATAATAAAGAAAAACAATTAGCAGAAATAAGAAAAGAAGTAAAAGACTTAAAACAAGTCTATGATGTACATGAAGAAGAAATTGTAAAGTTAGCAAAAGGCAAAAGAAATTTTTATAAAATAATAAAAAATAGAAAACCAATAAAAGAATTTAATTATACAATAAAATATGCAATGGAATATCATCCAACCTGGGTTAGGCAACATAAGGAAATGTTAAAAAATAAGGTTGATCTAAGAACATTGACAAGATATGATAATGAAACAAAAGAAAGTGTTAAAAAATGGTTTAAAATTGAAAAGACAATCAAAAAAATAGACAATAATGGGGTTGCTATGGCAATAAGTGAATCTGAAATAATTATTTCATTAATAAAAAGTAATATTATTATGTCAATCAAAGATAAACCTTTTATAGATTTAATGAAGACATTATATTTAAATACTTATAAGAATTCCCCAAAAATAGAAGACTAAAATGGAAGACAAAATCTTTGACATGCTTATGAAAGAAGAAGAAATTACTTGGCAGACCATTATGTACGACTTAGTAAAATCAGAAAAAATGGATCCTTGGAATATCAATGTTTCTATAATTACAAAGAGATATATTGACATGTTAAAGAGGTTGAAAGAACTAGACTTCAGGCTTAGTGGAAAAGTAGTATTAGCAGCAGCAATCTTGCTAAGAATAAAATCAAGAAGATTGGTTGGCAAAGATCTTGATGATCTTGATGCATTGTTTGCGTCTGTTGATGAACCTGATTATGATGTTTCTTATTTACAAGAATGGAGTGATTTCTTTAAACAGCACAGAAAACAGTCTGTTGAAGAAATTTTAAAACTCATTCCAAGAACTCCTCAGCCAAGAAAAAGAAAAGTATCTATTTATGATTTAATAGGTGCATTAGAAAAAGCAATGGAAGTCAAAAAAAGAAGAGCAGTAAGACATGTTAATAATGAACCCGACATTGAACTTCCTCAGAAAAAGATAGACATAAGCCAAGTCATAAGAGATGTATACGGAAGAGTAAAAACATTTTTCTTGCGTGCTTCTGGTGGTGAAAGTAAATTAAAATTCTCAAAATTATTGCCAGATCAACCTACAAAAGAAGATAAGGTTTTCACATTTATTCCGTTACTCCACCTAACTAATCAAAGAAAAATAGATCTTAATCAAGAAAAACATTTTGGTGAGATTGAAGTTGAGCTTGCTAAGAAAGAAGTAGAAGTTGAAAATTAATTTTTTCTAATAAGAGCATTTATTAATCTTTCACCCAGAATTAAATAAAGTCCGTTAATAAAATTTTTAAATTTTCTAGGAATTTGTGAAAATGGTTCAGGATCAACACTTTTAATACATTTCATTACCAAACTTGATTCAGACATTTCGCCAGGTGAAACAAGGATCATTGTATTATATTCCTTTTTACTTTTTTTACTGGATGGTTGAGGTTGTAATCCCAGAACACACCCGTTTTCGTGTTCAGTAATACTAATCTTGTTTTTTTGTTCTCCTAATAATCCTTTACGAGTCCATGACCTGAAAAAATCTGTTACTAATGTCCTTATGTCTTTGTTTGATTCTGGTAATAATGGGTTACTATCTCTTAATTCAGAAATCTTTTTTAAATATTTTCCTAGATTAATTGCACTTATTTCATATGTTTTTGTTTCTATCTTAGCACCCAATAATTGTTCTAAGGTATCATCTAGAGAAACTAATTCTGTGCTTTGGTAAATAATTTTTGGAATCTTTAAATCACATAATTCATAAATTGGTCTTTTTAGATCTTTTGTTGAAAATGTTCCTAAAAAATATCCGTTGTGAGTGCCTATGCTCCAATTTTGTATATGCTGTTTTTCTTGTTCATCCACTAATTCTTTTTGTTCTCTATCCTTATAATATTCTTCTTTTTGTAAATAATCATTAAAAAACATTGTTAAAACAAGCAAGTCTGCTTTATCATCAAGATCAGAAACAGGAATTTGATTTGAAAAATAAACTCCTGTTTTATTATTATAATTTACAAATCTCGCATAATTTTCAATATCAAAAATATTCGTATTCTGGATTTTGCAAAGTAATTCATCATGTTTTTTTTGTAATGTTCTTTTTCTTTCAGAATTATCTGCTTTAGCAGCAATAGAACTAAAAACTAAGGCAATTGACAATGGTAGTGCGTATAATAAGTTTCTATAGTCTCTAAACAATTTAAACCAATCCCCATACAATCACCTCTGATTATTTTTCTGTTCTATTGTGTATATTAATTTGATTTATAAAGGTTTGGTTTATTATTTACTAAGGAGTGGTCCTGATTTTTGTGAATAAATAGTGTACTTTAGAAAACTTTATATATATACTAATGGAATTGGGTTTGATCAGAGGCTAAAATACGTAAAAATGTCAATAAAAGAAAAAGACTTTATAGAAATCGAGTATACTGGAAAGATCAAAGAAGATAATATTATATTTGATACAACTGATGAAAAAACAGCAAAAGATAACAATATTTACAATGAACAAATGGCTTATAAACCAATTATTATCTGTGTTGGTCAAGGACAATTGATAAAAGGTCTGGACCACCAAATTATTGGTAAAGAAATAGGCAAAGAACATACTTTTGAAATCAATCCTGAAGGTGCATTTGGTAAAAAAAGTGCAAAGCTTTTGAAAATGGTTTCTGCAAGTGTGTTTAAAAAACAAAACATACAACCAATGCCTGGATTGCAAGTTAATATGGATGGAATAGTGGGTGTGATAAGAACTGTTACAGGCGGAAGAGTGATTGTGGATTTTAATCATCCATTATCTGGTAAAGACTTGGTTTACCAAGTAAAAATAATTAAATTAATAACAGATGATAAATTAAAGATTGAGTCATTTATTAATCTAGAACTAGGATTTAAACCAGAAAAAATAGAAATTGAAAAAGGCAATGCAAAAGTAATATTAAACAAACAACAATTGAGCATTGTTGAAAATAATCAAGATAAGATTGCTGATAAATTAGTAGAAATAATTGAGCAAGTTAAACAAGTTAAGTTTGAGGAAAAAACAGAAGAAAAGGAAACAGTAAAAAAAGAAGAAAAAGAAAAACCTAAGGAAACAAAGGAAAAACCAGTAGAGAAAGATGAGAAGGGTAAAGAAGAGAAAAAAGAAGCATCAGCAGAACAACCAAAGACTGTTGAACCCAAACAATAGATTACATTTATAAATAATGTTTCACTATTACATAAAAAAGAGGTCTGATTAATTTAAAAAAATTATTAGGTGAATAGAATGGAAACTTATATTAAAGCTGCACAAGAAATTGAAAAACAAGAAGAGGTTAGTAATGATTTTATTTCTGAAGATGTGGAAGAAGTTAGTTTTGAAGAACCTTTGCCGTCAACAACAGAAAAATTAAAACAGCAAGACATTGATGCTGAGCTAGAATCATTGCTTTCAATGCAACAAGCAAAAATAAAAGTTGTTGGTTGCGGGGGAGCAGGCAATAATACTTTAAACAGAATAAATGAAGTAGGTATAAAGGGTGCTGAATCTGTTGCAATTAACACAGATGCACAAGATTTGTTATACACAGTGTCAAGTAAAAAGATTTTAGTAGGAAGAGAAACTACAAAAGGATTGGGTGCAGGGTCTATTCCTAAAAAAGGTGAAGAAGCTGCACGTGAAAGTGAAAGAGAAATCAAAGATGCAATTGCAGGAGCTGACATGATATTTGTTACATGCGGTCTGGGTGGTGGAACAGGAACAGGAAGCGCGCCAATTGTTGCAGAACTTTCACAAAAAATGGGTGCTCTAACAGTTGGAATAGTAACAATGCCTTTTAATATGGAAGGACACAGAAGATATGAAAATGCTATATATGGATTAGAAAAACTTGAAAAATGTGTTGATACTTTGATTGTTATTCCTAATGACAGATTGCTAGAACTTGCGCCAGACTTGCCATTGCACACTGCGTTCAAGGTTGCAGATGAAATTTTAACAAATGCTGTTAAAGGTATTGCAGAACTTGTTACAAAAGCTGGCTTAGTTAACCTGGATTTTGCTGATATTAGAACTGTCATGGGAGATGGTGGACTAGCATTAATAGGTGTTGGTGAGTCTGATAGTGAAAATAGGGCAATGGAAGCTGTTGAAAAAGCAATTGAAAACCCTTTGCTTGATGTTGACATAAGCGGTGCAACAGGTGCTTTGATCAATGTTGCTGGCGGCTTAGACATGACGCTTGAAGAAGCAAAGAATGTCGTAGAAACAGTCTCAAGAAAGCTTGATGATGATGCTAAGATCATATGGGGAGCACAGATTTATGAAGATCTGGACAAAACAATAAAAACAATGTTAATAATAACAGGTGTCAAGTCTGCACAAATATTTGGCAAAGAACAAGATGAAGATGATGAGATAGTATCTACAGTCAAAAAGAGAAGAGAGATAGAAGGAGAACTAGGAATTGAATTTGTTAAATAGAATCAATAATATACAAAAATATACAAAATATTTATAAATGATTCCTTAAAATATATATTAGATAGGTTAAAATGGCTTTATTCAAGAAATTTAAGAGTTTTTTAACAGAGTCAAAGAGGGTCATAATAGTAACAAAAAAACCGTCTGGTACTGAGTTTAAAACTATAATGAAAGTTGCAGGATTAGGTATAATTGTGATAGGTTTAATTGGGTTTATTGTAAGAATGATTGCAACTTTTGTAAAGATGTTCAATATATGAAGAGGATGTTAAAGCATGTCAGAAGAAAATAAAGAACCAATAATATTTGCAATCAGAACAACTGCAAATAGAGAAGATCAAGTAATGGATTTTGTTAGTTCAAATGTTGTTAAAAAGAAAATTGAAGTTTATTCAATCATTAGACCGCATGGTATGCGTGGTTATATATTTATTGAAGCTGCGTCAAGAACAGATGCAGAACAAGCAGCATATAATGTTCCTTATGCAAGAGGCATTCTTCCTCAACCAGTAGATTATAGAGAAATAGAGCACATGCTAGAACAAGTTAAAAGAGAAGTAAATATTAAGAAATATGATATTGTTGAACTTATTTCTGGTCCTTTTAAGCGTGAAAATGCAAAAGTTACTAGAATCGACAGAACAAAAGAAGAAGTTGTTGTTGAATTGCTTGAAAGTGCGGTTCCTATTCCTATAACTGTAAGCATGGATGCTGTTAAGGTTATTAGAAGGGAAAGTGATGAAGAAGAGGATGATGAATAGTTAGTTTTTTCTGATTTTTTATTTTATTTTCTTATTTCTTTACTAAATTTTTTCACTAAAACTTAAAATACTTATTAATCTGGTCAGGCCTGTAACCGTGTTTAAGAAGAGTGTGATATACTTGGTCTTTTGAATAACCTTTTTCTAACATTTGTTTTATGTAGGTTCTTATTGGATCGATAGATCCTCTCATTTGACTAAGCTTTGGTTTACGAGATAAACCAAATTTTCTGAATACTGGCTCAAGTTGAGGCAATTTTCCTGCTTGGTAAATATAATATGTTGCTGCTAATCCGCCTAATATTATGATTGTTATTATAGTCATAATTATAATCATTAGAGCAGATGATTTATCTTCATCATCAATATCAAGATCATCATCTGTTGTATAACCCGTGTCTGTAGAATCAAGATTATCATCACTATCTGAATATTCGTCTGAATCAGTTGTTATGTCACCGCAAAGTTCTTCTTCTGTTTTATCTTGTTCACAATTGTTTTTGTCTTCACATGTTCTTGATTTTATGCCTTCTGTGCATGAAGACCAGCTGCCGCATTCAAAATTAGGAATACATGTTATTTGTGTTAATGAAAAATTATAGATTCTGGTTGTTTCACGGTTTTCATAAAAATCATAACATCTTATCTTATAATAATAAGTCTTGTTATTGTCAAGATTTGTTAAATTAATTCCATGGTTATATGTAAAGTTTAATGATATATTGTTTATTTTCTTTAATCTTGACTTTTTAGTGCCATAATAAAAGTCGCACTTTGTTTTTTCATCTGTATCCCATGTTAAAGATGAATCATTTACAGCAACAAGCACTGTAATGTTTCTTATTTTTGGGTCTGTGCTGTCTAATGATGTTTTCTTTGTTGTAAAATTAAATATTCCCTTTGTTCTACAATTATTGCTTCTGTCACAACTTGTTATATTAAAGAAATATTTTGTTTTTGCTTTAAGTCCTGTTATTTTAATTGAATGTGATTCAACAAAGCTTGCTGATGTGGTTGTTTTGTTAAGCTTTGATTTGTTTAAACCACGGTGCACTTTTGAGTTAGATTCTTCATCTGTTCTCCATTTTATTATTGCGCTATGGTTTGTTATACTACTTCTTTGTATGTTTGAAATGATTGGCGGTGTTTCGTCTGGCTGATCTAAGCCAATTGAATATTCTATTGCCTTGATGTTTTCATTATCATCCCTGTCTTTACATGATAAGTATAAAACATATTCACCATTAGGATCGTCTGTATCAAATCCTTGTCTTTTCTTATCAGAATAAAGACAAGCAATGTTTTCATATAAACTAAATTCAGGTGTACACTGAACATCGTCTCCGTCTTCTTCTACATCCATCTGGTCATAAGTTTGTAAAGTATCAGAGATTCTGCAGCTCATTGCTGAAGAAGGTGATAAAATAATAGTGTGGTTTATCAAAGATGTTGAGTATGGTTCTGAATCATTGCTGTCAAACCATAATATGTTGATTGCAGGAGTGTCTGATAAAATGAGATCATTTGATTCACCCATTTCTTGATACATCTCAGAAAATGCTTCTGTAAAACCTATTGTTACTTGTAATTGGAATTTTAATGGAACACCTAATGTTTCTAATTCAACTAGTTTTTGCGGCGGTGTTGTTTCAATTGTTTGTTCCTCTATTTCAATTGAATCTCTTATTGATTCATATTCGTCTTTTAGTTCGTCTAAGTCTTCGCTTGCATTTATGGTAAAGTAACTAAACTGGTAAATAAGGTCATTCTTTAGCATCAATAAATTATTTGTATATATTAAAAGGGAAAAAGATTCATTTACTTGCATTACTTCGCTTACTTGTGTAATTATTCCTTGATCATTATTTATTTCTATGTTAGTGTATTCATCTGGTGTTAAATCAAACTCTGATAATGAATCAATCTCTGATTGTTGTTGTGCAAGCACATTTTGAATACTAAATATATAATCTTTGACAGCATCTATGTCTTCAAATGATTCATCATCTTCATCTTTGTTCTGAAACACAGTTACTGTAAATATCTTGACAAAAATGTCATCATCTAATGATATAGAAGCTTGGTGTGCTTCTTCTTGATCATATATTTTTTCAAATGTATCATAATCTTTCCATGAACCAGGATAATCAAAAGAATATTTGTAAACTTCATTTGAAAAGGTTTCAGAATCACCATGAGCAATTACATCAAATGTAACAAGATCAACAAAATTAAAAAAACTATAGCCTGTTATGGAGTTTTCAGAATAATCAAATACAAAAAATGAAATCATCAGTAAAAATATAATAAAAAATATTGTTTTTTTTTTCATTATCTCCTCTTTTGATAGTTAATAAACTATTTAATATGTTATATATATATAAATTTATCTGTAGAATGTCTCTTTGCTTAACGTGAGGAATCAGCTTGCCTTTCTAACTCATTCTTTTTAGAAATTATAGAAGAATGAGGACTTGATTTGTAAGCATTAATTATTTCTTCTGCAAGACACTGTTCAATTGGTTTTTTTGCGTTAAATGATTTTTGGTATGAACCTTGAGTCATGTGTATTAGAACAAGATCAACACGTCTTTGGGGTGCAACTTCAACAGCTTTTGGATAACGAGCACCTCCGTACTCAATTGTAATTATTTCTTCCCTGGGTGCCCCGTTTTCAATTGCTTTTGCAAAGACCTTGATAGGGTTTTCTTTTGTACGCATTTCAACTATTTCTAATGCTTTTTGAACAATATTGTATGCTTTGTGAGCTTTGCCTGTAATATATCCTGATGATTTAAAATGATCCTTACCTTTGTGTCCTGGTACCATAACCTTATTAATCAAACGTTCAACAATGAATAGTTTTGATTTGTGAAACCTGTTACCAATGTGTCTGGCATTTGTTCTTGGAACTATCTTTGGATCTAAACAAATGTATTCTTTTAATCCAGGATCTGTTATTTCTATTCCTTCTGTTCCCCATTTGTTGAATGCTTTTATCTCAGACATTTTTCATTTTACTTTCTTGCTTTTTCTAGTCTACCACTTCTTAGGTCTTTTAGTGATTGATCATTAACTTTTATAACATGCCATCTTACTCCAGGAATGTCTCCTTTTGCTCTTCCTTTTTTTCCACCAATACATTCTACCATTACTTCATCATGTTCATCAATCAGTTTTTGAGCACCGTCGCCTGGCATGAATGCTGTTATTTGTTTACCATTTTTTATGAGCTGAACTCTACAACACTTTCTCATGGCAGAATTAGGTTGTTTTGCTTCTACTTGTATTTTTTCTAAGACAATGCCTTTTGCTTGAGAACTTCCTTCTAATGGATCTGATATTTTTTTTAGTCCTTTAACTTTTTTCATATATTCTTTGTCAAGATACCTAGATCTAATTCGTCTTTTCTTTAATTTTTTTGCAGCTCTTAGTCCTCTTGTCTTTTTTCCCATACTCACTTCACCATGTTTTGTTCGTATGTCATAAATGCAGAGCATTTATGATCATGATCAAGAATCTTTGATTCTTGACAGCTTCCAAATCAAGATTTGAAAGCATGTTTATATACAAAAACTTTATTTTATTTATAAAAGTATCGCAAATCTCAGATTTGCGGACTTTTATACTTATTAATCTTTGATTAATATTGTATAAAAGTATCGTTATTACTATACTACTTTTATCTCCTTAATAGTAAAGTATCTATTCACTATTGCTTCATAATTTCTAAGGTTTTTTGCGCCCCTGCCAATTAATAAACCCCTTGTCTTGAGGTCAGGAGCAGCAACTTCTATTACATCTTCTTTTTGTTCAATGGATTTAATTTGAATAGGATAAAATAAGTTTTTTACAAATTGTGTAATACCAGGGTTGAATTCAACTATTCTAAACTCTTTATTCTTCATCAAAGACTTTAATCTTTTGATATTGGCGCCTTTTTTACCTATTGCTTTGCCTATTTGGCCTGGTTGAACAATAAAGAATATGGTTTCATCAACAAGCAAACAATCTTTTACTTTTGCTCTTGTCAAGGTTTCAAACATAGATATGAACTTCATAACGTCTGCACTATACTTAATCTTCACCAATTTATGCACCTTTTGCTATGCTAACAACAGAAATAGCATACTGTTTTTTACAAAAAATACCTAATTCATTGTTAGGATAATCTAACATTATCAGTTTAAACTTTGAAATCTTTGAATAATGTTCTAAATCTTTTAAAACATTTTCAGAACAGTTTGTTGTCACAAAAACTTTGCTGATTTTTCCTTGCTTAATCATCTTGATAGTTCTGTCTGTACCTATTATTAGGTTATTCTTTTTCAAAGCAGTTCTTATTTCTTCGATGTTTTTATCAATAGCTATTTTTTTAGCCATATTTCATAACCTCATTTGATTTTTGTAATTAAACCAGGTAATCCTGTGCCAACAGGAACTGGTTGATTAAGCATAACATTTTCAATAACTGAGTTAAGTTTGTCTATTTCTCCAAGGAGTGCTGCTTTTATAATGTGTTTTACAGGAGTTTCAAAAGATGCTCTTGCTAAAACACTTGCTTTTTCACTTACAACGCCATACCTAGTAATTCCTTTTATTTTACCTGAATGAGTCATTGTATCTGCTACTAGTAAAAAATGTCTTATATTTACATTAAGTCCTTGTGTTTCAAAAACTTTGTAAGCTTCATTTATGACTAATTGTCTTGCAGCCTCTATTCCTAGAACTTCTTCAACTTCATAGATATCATTTGAAAAAGTTCTTTCAGTATCAACGAATTTAAGTAACAAAGCTTCTCTTAGGTTGGTTCCTGCTGTTTTTATAACATATTCGTCTCCGACTTTAACTGGCAAAATTTGGTTTATTCCTTTTAAACCTTGGATATATAACTTTTTAAGTTTTTCTTTTATTTGATAGATTAAATTTAAATTATCCTCTTTAGTTTTTATGTTCAGAATTAATCTGTCGTCTTTTAGCTTAACAGATATACCTTTTGTTGATTTGTTAACAATCTTTGCAACGTCTGCTGATTTTAAATTGAATTCTTTTAATTTTTGAGGGTACAGAATAATCTCTATCACTGAATTTGCAATGCTAATTAGAAATTCAGATGCAATCTCTTGAAGTTTTAGTTCTTTGATTGATAAAGCAATTTCTTTGATATTTTTACCTTTACTATAAGGTGGTTTTAGATAAATATCCATTGCAGGACTCTTGATTGTTTTTCTTCCGTCAAATATCTCAATAACCCTTGGAAGACCAGTGTTTAGATTCATTTCAGAAACACCAGCAAAGTGCTTAACATCCAGTACCATCTGTGTTCCTGGCTCACCCAATGATTCTGCGCTTATCAATCCAACTGATTCTCCTGGTTCAACTTTTACAAAATCATAAGATTTTTGTACTTCTTCAAGAGATTTGCTGACTTTTGAATCAGAAGCACTGCCTAATTCTTGTTTTAAATCATTTAATATTTTTTCAGGTATTGTTTCTTTGTATTGTTTAGGTATTCTCATTTTGTCCTCATTTTTCTAATACGCTTTTTATATTTAATATACCATTTTCTGATTTTGAAACATCAATTCCATCTTCACCATAATCAAATTGTACTATTTTTCCTGAAGCATCTCTTACAGTACCATCATATTCTACTTTTAGGTCTTGTAGTGCGTTTGCTAATCTTCTGTATAAGTATCCTGATTTAGGTGTTCTTAATGCAATGTCCATTAAACTTGCTCTTCCAGTGATTGTACCAAAGAAAAATTCATATGGTTTCATTCCTGATTTATAACAAGATTTAATGAATCCGTGGTCAGCAGGTGCCATATTGTCTTTCTTAAATACTGGCAATGTTCTATTATGATATCCTTGGTTTATTCTTCCGCCTTTCATAGATTGTTGACCAACTGTTCCTGCCATTGCTGCTAAGTTCACTGGTTTACCACGTGCACCAGAATCAGCCATTATAAAAGTACCAGATCTTTTGTCAGCAGAATTATGAACTATCTCGCCTGTTTCATTTCTTGCCTGATTAAGTCTTTGCAATATTCTTAATTCTAATGTTTCTTTAAGTGTTCTACCAGGAAGTGCACTCATTTTATTTTCTTGCCATTCCTTAATATAAATATCAATATCTTTGTAAGCAGATTCTAATGATTTTTTTATTTTTTCATTTGCATTTTCAGGCAAGTCACTATCAGATATTCCTGTTGTAAGACCAACTTTGTTCAAAACAAGCATTCCTATCTTAAATATCTTTACTAATGCGTCTGCTGTTATTTTAATGCCATATTTTCTATGCAAACTTCTGAATATAAGACCCGATCCTCTGCCAATTGTTATGTTATCAACAAATCCTTCTTCTAAACATCCTTTTTTAATCTTTACTTTGGACTTTTTGGATACGTCTGAAAAAAAATTAAAACTATCAGGAAGTATTGCTGAAAATATCTCTTTACCACTTACAATCTTTCTATTAGGTAATCTTGAAAAATCATCAACACCTGCTTGGTATAATAGATCAATTGCTTCTCTTCTTGTGAATTCTAATTCTTTTGTTAATAAGTAGTTTCCTGAAACAGAATCAAACAAACAACCAATAACACTTAAGCCATATGCAGGAGAAACTATTTGTGTCTCAACTAACATAAGTACTTCTGCTTCTGCTCTTGCTTCTTCTGTTTGTGGAATGTGAAGATTCATTTCATCTCCATCAAAATCAGCATTATAAGGGAAACATACTGCAGGGTTTAATCTAAATGTTTTATAAGGAAGTATTTTAACACGATGGCACATCATAGACATTCTGTGCAATGATGGCTGCCTGTTAAAGAGTGCAATATCTCCGTCCATTAAATGTCTTTCAACCATGAATCCTGGTTGAATATCTTCTAATAATTGTTCTTTTGTATCATCTGTGATTGTTTTCTTTTTACCATCTGGCCTTGTAATATAATTTGCACCAGGATATTCTTTAGGACCACGTTCAACAAATTTCTTAAGATAATCAATATTCCATTCTGTAACTCTTTCAGGAATAGTTAGTTTCTTAGCAACAATCATAGGAACACCCACCTCATTCAGATGAAGCATTGGATCTGGTGAAATTACTGTTCTTGCTGAGTAATTAGTACGTTTTCCTGCAAGATTCTTTCTAATACGGCCTTCTTTGCTCTCAACCCTTTCCCTTAATGTTTTAAGTGGCTGGCCTGACCTGTGTCTTGCAGGCGGTAATTGTGCTACATTATTATCAAAGAATGTTGTAACGTGATATTGGAGAAGGTCCCATAAGTCTTCTACAATTATTTCAGGAGCTCCTGCATTTATGTTTTCAAACAATCTTTGATTTATTCTAACAATGTCGCTTAGTTTATGAGTAAGATCATCTTCTGCTCTTTGCCCTGATTCAAGTGTAATGCTTGGACGCATTGTTACAGGAGATACAGGCAATACTGTTAGAACCATCCATTCTGGACTAATAAATTTAGGATCAAAGCCTAGCAATTCTGCATCTTCATCATTTATTTTTTCCAACCTGGTTCTTATCTCAATTGGTGATATCCTTTTATCATTTTCTAAGAATGTTGTTGGTTTATCTAATGTGACTTTTTGTTGTCTTGATTTACAATGGGGGCATTTGTTTACTGTTTTAAGTTTTGTAATTATCTTCTTTTTAGTAAGAATTCTTCTTTCTTCTAAACCAAATAACTTTTGTATTTGCTTAATCTTTTTCAGATTTGCTTTTACTTCGTTTTGGCTCATCAGAATTCTGCCGCATTCTCTGCAAGTAGTTCTTAATAAATTATGAATCTCATTTACAAATTTATAATGAATAGTCGGTCTTGCAAGTTCAATATATCCAAAATGTCCAATACATTCTTTTAATTTAGAACCGCAAGTTTTACACCTTAATCCTGGATCAATGACACCTAATCTTACATCCATTAGACCGCCGTCAACAGGATAACCTTCTTTATCATATAATTCTGGTGTAACAACTTTTACAGAAGCCATTTTTTTGATGAATTTTGGTGACAATACTCCGAAAACTATTGAATCGACCTTTTTGAATGAATATTGTTTCATTGACATGTTTGTTTTTCACCTAATGTTTAATATTTATTTTTAAGATTAAGATGAGGGTAAATACACATTGATTTAAACTCATCTAATAATAATTTGAATGCATAACTTAGCTCTATATTGCTTATGTCTACTCCATCCCCGCACACAGGACAGTATGATTTGTTTTTGAATTCATTATATATTGCAATCAATCCACAGCTTTCGCAAACAGGAACAATTGTTTTGTCACTATCAAACCTTTCTTTTAATAATAATGATGCACCATGAGCTACAAAACAATCTTTCTCCATTTCTCCTAACCTAAGGCCCCCTTCTTTTGCACGTCCTTCTGTTGGTTGTCTTGTTAATAATTGAATTGGCCCCATTGCTCTTGATTGAAGCCTGTTTGTAACCATATGTTTTAATTTTAAATAGAACATGTTTCCTAAATATACTTTTACTCTGAATTGTTCGCCTGTTTTTCCGTCGTACATTGTTTCAGTACCATTATCACGGAAACCCATGCTTAATAATTCTTGTCTTAGATTTGCTTCTGGTTCTGCACTAAAAGTTGTTCCATTTACAAATCTTCCTGATAAAGCGCCTGTCTTGCCGCCTAACATTTCTAATAAATGTGAAATTGTCATTCTTGATGGAATACTGAATGGACTAAATATTATGTCTGGCTTGATTCCAGATGCAGAAAATGGTATGTCTTCTTCTTTTTTTATTAATCCTACTACTCCTTTCTGACCAAATCTACTAATGAATTTGTCCCCTACTTCTGGTTCTCTATGATCACGGATCCTTACTTCCACTAATTTGTTTCCTTCTTCATTTTCTGTAACAGCAACAAAATCAACTGTTCCTTTTTCCGCATATGGCAATGAAATTGATGATTCTCTTCTTATATTTGCTGTCAAGTTATATTCGTCGCCTGTGCTTAGGAATCTTGGCGGAGATGTTTTTCCAATTATTACTTCTGTTTCAGAAACCCTTGCTTCTGGAAATATAATTCCGTCATCTTCTAATAATCTATAATCATGCTCTGTTTTGTATCCTTTGATTTCTTTATCTGGAATACATATTTCATCTACTAAACCACCAGAATATCTTAGTTCTTCTGTAATAGCAATTCTAAAATAAAAACTTCTTGCAAGTCCACGTTCTATTGAACTTTTGTTTAAGACTATTGCGTCTTCCATATTATATCCTTCAGATGTTAAAACAGCAACAACAACATTTTGTCCTGCAGGATGCTTATCATAATTACAGATATCATTTGTTAATGTAGTTACAATAGGATTTTGAGGAGAAATCATTAAACTAACATCAGTATCAAGTCTAACTGGGAAGTTTGCAGCATAAAGCCCAATTGCTTGTCTTTGGTTTTTTGTTCCAATAATATTCATTCTTCCTGGACTGTAGTTTGCATAAGGAACAAGGGAAGCAACTAATCCTAAAATTGTGATTGGATTTATCTCCAGATGTGTGTGTTCTTCTGTAACATCTTGTAAAAATGTTGCTAAATAAATGTTTTCTTCTTCAGCAGCATCCAGATATTCTATAATGCCTTGATTCAAAAGATCTTCAAAGCCGATTTCATTTTTCTCAAGTTGTTTTATGTGCGCATCTGTTAAAAGAGGTTTACCATTTTTTACAACTATTAACGGTCTTCTTGGACGACCTTTGCATGAAAATATATGAATTTCATCTGATGTGTTTTCATAGTATACATTAACTTGTTCAGATATAGCGTTCTTTCTTCTTTCATCTTTTACTCTCTGAACAAATTCTTCTGCATTGTCCGCAGTTCCAATGAATTTAAAGTTAAGATATACTTCAGTCATTTTATTTATTTTACGATTCTTAAACCTAAACCTCTTAATGAATTTACAATTTCGTCTTCATTAACATCTTGACTTATTTGAGTTAATAAAGCCAAATTTTTTCTTAGTCCTATGTTTGTTCCTTCAGGAGTTTCAACAGGACATAGTCTTCCAAAATGTGTGCAATGTAATGCACGAGCAGCAAAGTTTTCTTGGCTTGTGCTTAATGGACTTACAACTCTTTGTAAATGTGAAACAGTGTCAATAAAATTAAGTCTTGCAATTCTTTGACTTATGCCTTTTCTTCCGCCAAACCAGTTGCCTGTAGCCATTGCACTATAAATTCTTGAAGTAAGCAATTTTTCCCTAATAATTACTTTAATAGACGGGAATTTACCTCTTTTTACTAGTCTTTGGAAATTATAAGATATATCATTAATAAGGATCTTTAGATTAACTCTTAATAAGTCTGCTAACAAAGCACCGCTTAATTTTAATCTTTTGTTCATGTAATGATCTTTGTCATCCAAAGGAAGTATACCGTTAGACGCGAGTATCATCTTCTTAAGCATTTTACAAAGATTAAGAGCTTTTAATGAATTATCTTTTGCATCAATTCCAATGTGCGGCAATAAATATTTTTGTAATATTTCCCTCATCCTTATAACTCTTATTTCTTTTGCCTGAGTTATTCCTATTTTTTTAGCAATATAATCAAGAGCATCTTCTTCTGTTTTAATGTCTATAAATTCATATAAATTAACAAATGCTTCATCAAACTGTTTTTTATCAGAAATAGATTTCATGATTTCTTCATCTTTTAACATGCCTAATGCTTTTATTATTACAATGATTGGTATTCTTCTTACTTTGGTAAATGTTAAATAGAAAATTCCTTCTTTTAATTTTTCTACTGTGTGAGGAATTTTATAAGATCCTTTTTCAGAAAAAAGTTTTCCCACAAATTTGCTTGGACCAATCTTTTTTTTCTCAACAAGAAGTCTGTTTGGCGCAAGATCTTCTACATCTATTAATACTTTTTCTGTCCCATTGATTATAAAATATCCGCCAGGATCATCAGGATCTTCACCATGCTTTATCAGATCTTCTCTTGCAATTTTGTGAAGATGACAATATTTACTTTTTAACATAATTGGCAGATTTCCTATTTGTGTTGTAAAACTTTCTCTTTGTATTCCGTTGATGTGAGCAGAAACTTCCATAAAAATTGGTGCTGCATATGTTATCTTTCTTAATCTTGCTTCATTAGGATAAATAGGCCTCTTGCTTCCGTCTGCTTCTGTTATTTCTGGTTTTGTAATCCAAATTTTGTCTAGTCTGATTTTAAATTCATCAATATCGTGAGGAATTATAGTTGGTTCTATTTCCTTATTTTCATTAATTATATTTTGGAGTTCATGTTCTACAAGATAATTGAATGAATCAATATCAGAATTAACAAAACTCCTTTCTCTAAAAAACTTTCTTAAAAGAATCAATCCATAATTTTTATCTAGTTTTTGTTCCATCTTTATATTACACACCTATAAAAAACACAAGTCCCTGCTGTAGGACTTTTTCTTATGATTTTGATAACATCTCCTGGTTTTACTTTTAATGTTTGTAAAGCTGCATCACTGCTAAGAATCTTTGGCAAATTTTGAAGAGTTATTTTATATTTCTCTAGAATTTTTTGTTTTTCTTTTTCTGATAATTTACTGTGTTCTGGCATTAAGACATGTTTTTTTATGACTAATTTTGGTTTTTTCCTTTTTGCCATGTTAAGTTTACCTTTTATTGATATCATGAATGGGCCGGACGGGACTTTCGAAATCCTTATTCGAACCCGCGACCACTCGATTTCTTGCATTATGATAAAAGTCGAGTGCTCTATTGTCCGCATTGCTCCAGACTGAGCTACCAGCCCATTTTTGTGTTGTGTGGCTAAGCGAGCTTTGGCGAGCGCATGTATGCAAATCTTTGATTTGCATGCTCAAGAATCTTTGATTCTTGTTGCCGCACCATCCCGATCGATCCTGATAAGGGTCGCCACGGGTTAGCTACCAGCCCATTTTTGTGTTGTTTTTTTATTGTTTTATGTTATTTTATGCGAATTTACTATAAAATACGCCCTGGCCGGGACTTTCATCAGTTTTTGTAAAACTGTTTTGAACCCGAGTCGAGGCCTGTATGCAAAAACAAGATAATTTTATCTCTTGTTGTTTCGACAGGGCCTCATGATAGACCAACTACACTACCAGGGCATCCATTTCTCTTTTATTTTCAATTTTAAACTTGTTATGCCTTCTTTTAGAGTCTTATCTCTATAAAATAACCTTTTTTGACTCAGAAAGCACCTTTACCATTACTTAGGTAGCAAATTTTACCCTTTATAAAAGTTTTGATTTTTTAAGTAGAAAAATGCAAGATTTGGTTTTTTACATATAGAAAATATAGTGTTGATTTAAAAAAAGAGTCCCCGCCCCCGGACTTGAATTTCCCAGCCATTATATGTCTATAATAACCTCCAGGAACCTTTCGGTAACAGCTGAGTGGGTTTCATTCATTGCAATATTTGCATAGTCATCCACTTTCTACAGCCGAACGCTCTAACCAAATTGAGCTAGGCGGGGTTATAAATAAAGAATTACATAGGTTGTTTAAAAACTTAACTGAAAATCTGCGAATTTTTGTAAGTTTTAAACTTAAAAATCTTTGATTTTTATTGTTTAAAAACTTAACTGAAAATTCAGATAAAAAAATAAGAAATTAAAATAAAAAAGTAAATGATTATTGTTTTTGTTGTGCACTAAATGAAGATGCTTGTGTTTTTGCTCTTTGTTTTTTTAATGCTGCTTCTCTTATTAAACGATAAGTTTCCATGGTTGCTGGAAGTTCAATTGGTCCGTCTTCTTTTGTATACACATTGCCGCCGCTAATCCTAACTAAATTATCTAAATGACTTTTTGTTATTTTTGAATTTGGGTTAACAGCTTTTATTTTAGCAACCATTTCATCTAAAAGCTTATTATATGCAACCATTCTTATTTCTTCTTTAGTTGTTCCTTTTGGTAATTTTCTTGCTGCTTCTCTTTTTAATCTCATTTCATCATTTAATGTATAATCAAATAATGCAACTTGTGTTCCTGCTATTGTTGCTGTTGGTGCTGATAATGGTTTTGTGTAAAAAGATGCAGCCCCTGTTTCTACGTCTGAAAATGCTTTATTCTGAGCAGCTATAAGACAATCTTTTAAATATCTTCTAAGATCAGGTGTTTTGCTTCTTAATATTCTTTGTTCTACTACCTTATTACTTAAATTAATGTCATTATAAAAATTTATATGATTTTCTACAACATCATCAAATAAATTATCGCCAATATAATCTATGCCAAATACCCAGCCCTTAATTTCATAAACTATGTCTGAACCCATTAAATAAAATGCTCTATCTAATTTTTGGTCCAATGTATCGATTGACATTGGGTTTAAGTATAATCCTGATCTTGGTGAGAAATATCTCCAATTTAAAGATACTTGTTCGCCATTTAGGAACATTTTTCTTGAACATTGGTCATCCATTTTTCCTGCAAATTTATAACGTCCAAGTTCATACATTATATCAAATAAAATCATTCTACCAAGTCTTTCATCATTTTCGCCTTGAATTGTCCAACCAATTGTTATATCACCATATGCTATTTCAACTTGTGTTCCATTCCTTCCATCATAATTATTAATAACTGTTCCGTAAAAATCTTCAAAATTAACATTATATATTGAAGATCTTACATTACTTGATCTGCCAGGTCTTCTTCCTGTATTACCACGATGTCTTGTAAATCTTGTGCCTGAAAATCCTGTGTTTTGATTTCTTAAGAATCTGCTGTTTCTTCCTGGCAAAGCTTCTGCATCAACTGCTTCTGGTAGTAAAGTACTAAGAACTAAACCTGCGCCAATAACTGCTAATCCTTTTCCAATAGCGCCTTTATTTTTTTTAACTGATTCTAATATTTCATCTAATTTATACATATTATATACACCTCGTATAATGTGTTTATATAGAATCTAGCACCTTTTTTACTGTATAAGTATAATATATAGTGGTAGTGTGGTTCTTGTTTATAAAGGTTTCGGTTTATTTGTTACTAGGAGGTGGTTAAGGAACAATAATATTATAAATGACCCTTTCATCACCCAATAATATGACACAAGAACTTACAGACACTATAGACCAACAAATTCAGAAATATTCTTTTATTGAAAAATCATTAAATCTAGCAATGCATATTCCTATGTTCGGAACATTATTGATTCCTTTTGGCGAAGCAATACATCAAAATATTAACCCTATTGATTATTTTACTAATGATTTTTCTGCTTTTGGGATTATGCGTGCAGTTTGTGGATTAAGTTTAACAGGCATTGGAATCATGTATAAAAAATACAATGATGATGCAGAGATGCAAGAGATAATCAAAAACATATATATAGAACCAGAACAGCAAAAATTAGTTGTTTCTGGAGCTTATGAACAAGTAAGAAATCCTTGTTATTTATCACAGATGATGGCTGCTCTGGGTCTTACAATAATTACAGGGTCACCATTAGCAGTAGTTTCATTAGTGACTTGTTTAGGAGTAACAGAATTATTAACAAGATATGAAGAAAAAAAGAATTTGTTAATCTTTGGAAATGAATTTCAAGAATACATAGACAGAACTCCAAAATGGATTCCTAAAAAAATTCAACATTTCTTTTATAATTTAATAAATAATAAAAAAGAATAAAAATTAAGCCCTAATAACTAATTTATTAGACCTTACAACTCTTTTCTTGTTTGTCTTTGTTTTATAGATGACTTTTGCTCTTGGTAATTCAAAATTACCAAATATGCTTAACTTTGACTTCATTCTATAAGTAATCAATCTATCTTCTTGTGGATCAAGTTCATCAAAGTCCCACCTAACAACTGTGTAACCTTGTGATTCATGTTTCATTATTTTACTAGGTCTGACAGTTCCAATATCAAAGTCTTGGTTAATGTTTGCCATGTTTGGTACTTTGTCAAGAACTTTTATGTGTGATAAAGGTTGATTGCTTATGTTCTTAACATTGAGCATGACTTTTACTTCTGAAATAACTCCTTTGTGTAGTTCAATGTTCTTGGCCATCTTTGTTATTTGCACAGGACTTCTGAACATGTAATATGCAACTATACATCCTGCGATTATTATCAATAAGTATAATATCATTCTATAATTATGTATGACTCTTATTGTAACTTCTTCTGTTGGTTCTAATGTTAAGTCCCATGAATAATATCTTATTCCTTCATCTCTTACAACTGAATAATCTCTTGGACGAGCTGACAAGAAGACGAATTTCCATAATGGAGCAACAGCCCTTATTGTTTCTGTTTTCTTTGTGTTGCCAATGTTCTTGAATGTCATTTGTTTTTCTTTTTTGAATAATGTTGTTACTAGTTCTTCTTTTTTATCAAACTTAGCAGTGTAATCAATTATCTCAAACTCAAACCTGTCTGCATTAAACACATACGGACCAGTGTTTGCTTTTATTCTTAAAACATCTTTTTCAGGAGGATGTAGTGGATCTAGGTTTGTTTCAAAAGTAAGTGTTTTTTCTTCTTCAGGACCTAATGATGTTAATTGATATCCATTGATGGTGTTGCTTTCAATATGTACTTCTAGGTTAGATATGTTCTTAATATTGTAATTTTTTAAAACTATGTTAAGGTCATCTTGATCTCTTGGATCGACTTCTTTTGGAAAATCAACAGAAATTCCAATGTTTGGTAAATATTCTTTTTCAGCATCTGCTAATGATAATATGTAAACAGGAAGATTGAATTTTATTGTTGAACCTGTTGTCTTTGATTTAACAGCTATGTAAACATTTCTATAACCTTTGCCAATCTCTTTATCAGGACTAAAATATGCTTTTGTTGTGTATGAATCTTTGGCTGGTACTGAAAAACCTGATAAATAATCAGGGAATGGATCTGTATAATAAATTTTCCACTGTGTTACATCACCGAATGTTAATTGAAAATCGTGTTTTTTTTCAAGATGATTGTCAACTTTTATTGTGAATTTTGCTGTCCCATAGATAGTAATCTTATCATTAACAGCATTTATTTCTGCTGTAAAACCATTTGCAGTTTCTTTAATTGCAAAAACAGAGCTTGAAAACACAATTATTAATAATAAACTAATTGTCCATAGAATTTGTTTGTCTTTCATATTAGCTACCACCTTTGTTATTTTTTTATTTTAATTTATATTTAATGTCAACCCATACTCATATATAAATATTGTTCTTTTGGAGTAGGATTATGGTATAGGATGTATATATAGATAGATATATGTTGAAATACTGTTATATCACAGATATCTTTATATACATGAATATTCATCCATTATTCTAAAGGCTTAAAATGACCAAAGCAAGTCTGCTGAAAATCTTTCGTTCGCCTGCTCAAGGCGATTGAGGATAAAAATTGAGCATCAATGACATTTGACAATGAATAACCTTGGCTCACTTGTCTTACAGACAAGAATTTCAGCAGAACAAAGAGGTGTTTTAACGTAGCCAAATATCAAGATGAAGATACAATTCTTTCCACTGGACTTTACGTATAAAGTTATAGATGGCAGACCAGAAGTATTGATATTTGGCAAAACAATATCAGATGATCCTATATGTGTTGTTGACAGAACATTTGTGCCGTATTTTTATGTTACACTGATAAATGGCGTTGATGTTAATGAGTTTATCAAAGAATTCATAGGAAAAAATGTAAATGGCGGAGACATTATTCGTATAGAAGCAGTTAATAAAAATTATCTTGGCGTGCAGTTGAAAGCATTAAGAATAATTACAAAAACACCTAAACAAGTACCGTTTGTTGCTAGATTTTTCAAAGATCATACAAGTATTAAGAATGTTTTTGAATCAGACATAAGATTTGTCAACAGATATATTATAGATAGAAAGTTGACGCCCATGTGTTTGACAGAAGTAGAAGGCGATTTTATAACAAGAACATTTAAAACGCCCGCATTCTTATGCAAGTCAATAAACCAAGTTAATAATGAAACTATAAAAAATCCTAGAATACTTTCAATAGACATTGAAACGTATTCACCATTCGGTAAGGCGATATTGCCTGAGAAAAATCCTATTCTGATGATTGCTTTTTCTTGTAAAGATTTTAAAAAAGTTCTGTGCTGGAAAAGATTTAAGACAGATCTGGAATATATTGAGTTTGTTGACAGTGAAGCTGCATTGTTGCAAAGATTCAATGAGATTATTAATAATTATAGACCTGATATTTTAACAGGATATTTTTCAGATGGTTTTGACCTTCCTTATATCAAGGTAAGGGCTGAAAAATATAATATTCGGTTGGATCTTGGTTTAGATCATTCTGATATAAAAACAGGAAGAGGAATTAATAAAATTTCTAGGATAATTGGTTTAGTGCATGTTGATGTATTTAAATTTATTAGAAGAGTAATGTCAAGGTCATTAGAAACTGATACTTATTCTCTTGATGAAGTATCAAAAGAAATACTAGGCATAGGAAAACTAGATGTTGACGTTAGTGAATTATCAGAAACATGGGATAAGAATCCAAAAGAGATTGAGAAGTTTTGTAAATATAATTTGCAAGATGCAGATCTAACTCTTATGTTGTTAGATAAGGTGTTCCCGAATATTGAAGAACTGATAAAGATAATTGGTTTGCCATTGTACAGAGTAACAAGGATGAGTTATTCACAGTTAGTTGAAACATTTATAATGAGAAGAACAGTTGAATATAATGAACTTATTCCTAATAAACCTCATTATCAGATGACAAGAGACAGGTTATTATCCACTTACAAAGGAGGTTTTGTTTATGAACCAAAACCTGGTCTGTACAAAGATATTGTTATAGTTGATTTTAGAAGTTTTTATCCAAGCGTTGTAATATCTCATAATATTTCTCCTGGAACAATTAAATGCGAATGCTGCAGAGAATCAAAGAATCACATTATTGTTGATGATAAAGAATATTGGTTTTGTGAAAATAAAAAAGGATTCATTTCATCGATTTTAGAAGAGTTAGTTACAAGAAGAATGAGAATAAAAGAAATATTAAGAGAATCTCCTAAAGAAAAAAGATTGTTGTTAAATGCCAGGTCAGAAGCATTGAAATTATTGTCAAATGCATTCTATGGTTATATGGCATTTTCTTCTGCAAGATGGTATTCTATTGACTGCGCAAAGTCTATAACTGGTTTTTGTCGGCGTTACATATTACAAGTTATAGAGGCTGCTAAACAAAAAGGATTTGGAATTCTTTATAGTGATACTGACAGTGTTTTTATTCTTTTGAAAGATAAAACAAAACAAGATGCAAAAGAGTTTTGTAAAGAGATTAATAATAATTTGCCTGAGCTAATGGAACTAGAATATGAAGATTATTTTCCAACAGGGATTTTTGTTTCTGTAAAAAGAGGGTCGTATGGTGCAAAGAAAAGGTATGCATTGCTTGGGGAAAATGGTGTGATAAAAGTAAAAGGTTTTGAAAGTATTAGACGAAATGTAAGCTTTATTGCTAAACAAGTTCAGGAAAATGTTTTGAATATTGTATTGATTGAAGGTGATGCAAACAAAGCATTTGATTATGTAAAAGATGTTGTTAAAGATTTAAGATCTAAGAAGATTCCTAAAGATAAAGTTGTAATTTATACACAGCTGCAGAAGAAAATTGATGATTATGAAGCAATTGGTCCTCATGTTGCAGCTGCAATGCGTATGATTGAAAAAGGTTATGATGTTGGACCAGGTTCTTTGATAAAATATATTGTTGTTATGGGCAAAGGTCGTATTCGTGATAAAGCAAGGTTGGTTGAAGAAGTTAGGCAAGAAGATTATGATGCTGAGTATTATATAAGGAATCAGGTTATTCCCTCAGTGGAAAAGATATTTGAGGTATTGGGTTATGATGTTAATCAGTTATTGGAGGAACAGAGTCAGAGTAAGCTGAGTGGGTTTGTGTAAGATGAAAGTAGATGATTTTTTAATAAAAATATCTGAATCTAACTTGAATTTAGAAGATGTAAAAGATATTCAACAGCTTAAAAAAGATACAGATGAATTAGAAGACATTGAGAAATTGGTCCACAGATTCAATAAACTATTAATGAAACCAATCAAGTCTAACACTAACCCAGATTCATCTTACCTACAGAATATTAATAAAATAGATAAAAGAAAAATTAATCTGCAGATAGGAAAATTGAATAAATTGCTTGACATGATTAATCAAAAACAATTGATAAATGTGAACTTGATTGGATTAGCGCATTACCTGGCTGAATTAAAAGTAACTTTTTTAACAAAAGACGGTGAAAAAGCTGCAAAAATAATAAAGACTTTTGTTAATAAGAGAAACTGGAACCTTGTTGATATTTCAGTGGAAATAAAAATGTTTTCAAATTTTGTTAAAGATTTTCATAAAGAACATGATAAGTTCATTGATATATTGTTTGATTCAATGAATGAAGCTGATTTTTTAAAGCTAAAAGTTGATGAACAAAATAATATTGTGAAAGAGTTGAACAAGACTGCGATATTGCAAAAGAATTTGTTGTTTAGAATAAAGGCAATATTTGCTGATCTTATGAATCAGATGTTGAAAGATGATTCAATAGGTGATTATGTAGATGTGAGGAGTTTGTTTTAGAAAGACTAATAAACTATAAAAAATACCTTATTAAAAATGTTAGAAAAATTATCCAAAATAACAGGACATGAAAATATTATATTTACTAATAGAGGCAATACTGCGATTAGGTTGTCTTTGAAATATGTTAAAAATCTTAATAAAGATAATGATAAAAAGATGATCCTGATCCAAGATCAAGGAGGATGGATGTCTTATCACAAGTTTACTGAAAAGTTGAAGTTGCAAAAGTTTGACTTGAAAACAACATTTGGCGTTATTTCGCCTTATCAATTAGAAAAGGCATTAAAAAGATATAATAATTTTGCTGCTCTTATTTATCAAAATCCTGCTGGTTATTATGCTGATCAACCTTACAAAGAAATTTATGAAATTTGTCAAAAGTATAATATTGTTTGTATACTTGACGTGACTGGTTGTATTGGTTTGGATAAGTTTGGTAATTATGCTGACATTCTTGTTTGTAGTTTTGGTGAAAATAAACCGATTGATTTAGGTTATGGTGGTTTTATATCATTTAAAGATAAAAAAGCAGCAGAACAATGTGATTACAATTTAGAAGAAAAAGACAAAGACGTGTTCACTAAAATCACAACAAATTTACCTTCTAAACTTGACAAACTTGGCGAACGTTATGGAAAATTGTTTACAGAGGTTGCTAAAATAAAAAATGATCTATCAAAATATAAGATTCTTCACAAAGATAAAAAAGGCATAAATGTTATTGTAATGTATAAACATGATGGAGAAAAGAAAAAACTCATTGAGTATTGTAAAAAGAATAAGTATGAATTCACAGAATGTCCTAGGTATATTCGGGTGAATGCTAAGGCTATTTCTATTGAGGTTAAGAGGTTGTAGTTTTCTTCTTATTTGTATTTATCAATTAGTGGTAAAAATAATAAAATTTATATATTATTAAGAAAACCACACATAAAATGAAGCAAATAACACTAACAAATGAAGAATTAAAAATATTAACAAAGCCAGAAGTGTCAAGTACAGGAGTGCCTATTTTCTTTCCTCATGCTATTACAGAGCAAGATTTTCCTAAATATCAAAAACTTTGGGATAAGATATTGAATGCTTCACAAGTAAATTCTGATTTAGTTGATAGAGTGATAAGATTATTGCCAAAACAAGGAGTAGACATTGAAAAAGATCATAGTTTGCAATCATATAATTGTTTTACAGCAGCTTTGCATGTATTAAAAATAAAAGGTTTTGAACCAGCAATTGGCTTTTTTTTTCCAGAATCAGGCATGATAAATGTTCCTATGGCAGGATTATCATTTTTTGACAGAGAAGGTCTAAAAAAATTAGGTTTTAAACAAGTTCCTAAGATAAGAGAAAATAGAAGCAAAGGATTAATTTTATTAGAAAATAGCATGGGACAAAGATATAATCATGCTGCAGCATATTTAGGAACTGCGAATGACATGGATTTTTATTTTCACAAACCACTTCCATGTGTGCCAGATATTAAACCATTAGAAACAATTTTAGAAGCAAGTGCTTATGCAGGCGGAAGAAGGAAAAGGGCAAAAGTTACTTATACTTATTGGCAAAAAACAAGAAGCAAGAAGAAATATTCTGCAAAAGAACTTACTCCCCTAGTTTATAATGATCCTGCGAGCGGTCAAAAGGATAAAGCTTTAGTTGATCCGCGAGCTGAAATTTACAAAGGACATGACTTAACATCTATTGTATTATACCAAGACAATACTTCGGTTGGTATTGTTGAAAAATGTCTTTATAATCTTTCAGGTGTTGGTCTTTCAATAACTGTAAGAACACCAGACGGAAGATTTGGTGAATGGCATGAAGATCCTGAGCATGGTGACTGGCCAAGGGTAAGAGAAATGTCAAAAGATAGGCTTCAAGGTCTTATAGAATGTAATCCTCATTCTCTTCTTGCAGCAGACATTCTTGGAAAAAATAGGCAAGAAGTTGAAAATATTCTTAATCAAAAAGGCATGTTTGCATATCATGCTCAAGCAGCAAGAAAGAACTTGTTTAAAAATCCAAGAGCTTTATTAGAAAATAAGTACAGATGAATTTATTTCCATAACATTTATATACATAGATCTAAATAATTATTTCATGCTTAAAAAAAGATATCACAAATTAAAATTTGTGGACCTTTTTCGCAAACAAAAAAGGGGACAAATCGCAGGATTCATAGTAATGGGTTTAGTTATGTTGTTGTTTCTTTTTCTTTATTTGTATGCAGAAGGTTATTTTATTGATCTGTCTGATCCTTTGAACATAGATGAAGTAAGAGGAAGAGCAGAATTGTGCGTGATACAAAGCGCTGAAAATGCTTTAGTAAACTTAGGCAAACAAAATGGATACATTCATGAAGTTGATTTTGCAAACAGTATTTCTACAGGGAATTATGAAATGAATAAAGACATTATCAATGACCAGATAAAAGATTATTTAAAAGAAAATGTTAAAGAATGTTTGAATGATTTTGAAGATCTGAAAAAAGATTATAATCTCGAGTTTTCTGATGATTCTGATTCAGAAATAATTTATAAAGATGATAAGATAGTTATCAAATTATTCTATAGAATAAAGATAAGTGATGCATTGAACAAAGAGTCTAGGATTGTTGAAGATTTTGAAGCAATGATTCCTGTCAGGCTGGATTCAATATTAAGATTAAAACAACAGATTGAACAAAAAGAAAAACAAAATAAATTTATTTCTAATTATTTAACACAAAATCTTGATCTTCCAGTTAAACAAGCTGAGCAATCATTAGATGAATATCAAAGAGTGTTGATGAACTTTGTGGCTGTCAATAGTAAACAATATTTGAAAAGAATTAAGGTATTGAACACTGATTATGAAATTGGCGATGATGATGTTGTCTGGGATGTAACAAAAGAAACATTTCCTAAAGTGGAAGTCATGTTTGCTTATAACAGGTATCCTTTAAAATTTAATCAAGCAAGTTTTGATCTTAAGAAAGAATTTAATTCTAACTTGTTAAAATATTCTGATTATCTAAAAAAAGATGCATTTGATTATGATTTTTATGTTAACATGCCGATAAGTGTTAAGATTAATGATAAATTGTCATTCAAAGAAAAAGGTTATGAATTTAATTTTATTCTTCCTATTGATCTTAATTTCGCTTCTGAAATTAAAACATGGAAAAAGAAAAACTTTAATATTAATGTTAAGTCTGTGTTGAGTGATAAAGATCTTAGTAGTTTTGGTAATGGTCAGGAGTTAGGGTCTAATCATCATGTATTGATACAGATTTTTGGTAATGGTTTTTATACAGCGAGTTTGTATCCTTATGATAAAGTTATAGACTTGCCTGTGGGTGATTATGAGTTTAATGCTTTGCTTTTCAAAGATTATAAATTAGTTGGCGGCCATTATACAACTTTGTCTTTGAATGATTTGTCTAAGAGTGGTGTTGAGTTTGATGTTCTTTTGTTTCAAGGTTTGACACAGAGCAAAATCGTGGAAATTTTGCAAGAAAAAGAGTATCTCGATGGTGTCAAGTTTGAGTAAGTTTTATAAATGCCCTTTCTCTTCTATATACTACATGGCTAAAAATCTTTGATTTATAGCCAACGAACGAAACGGAGTGTAGTGAAATTGGCTAAAAAATGCATAATGTGTGGTGAAGAAGCAAAATATTGCATTAAAGATACTTCTGATTATTATTGTGAAGAGTGTGCTGTTGATAGTTTTAATGATATTTCTGTTTTAGTAAAAGTTGAAGAACAAGCACAAAGACTTAAAGAATTGATCAAGGAAAAAATGAAAGAAGAGTTGGAAGGGAAAACAGAAAAAACAAATGATAAGGAAGAGAAAAAAACAACAGAATAAATTATTTCCAAACAACATCTACTTCATCAGTTCTCCAATAAGGCAAAACTTTAGTGTGCTTGACATCTGTGTTCTTTTTTTGTGCTTTGTATTCGAGTATGCCTTGCCATGCAATCATTGCTGCATTGTCAATATTGAATTGGTTTTCTAAGATAAAACATTTAGCATCTCTGTCATAACACATTCTTTTTGCCATGTTCTGAAGATGTATGTTGCATGCAACTCCGCCGCCTAGAAGTAGTTCATCTTTACCACAGTGTGCCATTGCTCTTTCTGAAACTTCTATTAACATTGCAAAAACTGTTTCTTGTAATGAAAAACATAGATCTTCTTTTGTGTATTTACCAGAATCATATTTTTGTTTTAGATTAGTAAGTATTCCACCAAATGATACATCCATACCCTTTACCACATACGGAATCTCGATGAGATTCTTACCTTTTAATGCAAGTTCATATATTTTTGGCCCGCCTGGAAAACCCAAGCCAATGTACCTAGCAAAAGTGTCTAAGAAATTTCCAATGCCAATGTCTAATGTTTCGCCAAATATTCTATACTTGCCGCCTTCTAATGCAATCACTTGCGTGTTTGCGCCTGATGCGTAGAGTAGTACAGGATCTTTTGCATCTGTCAATGCTTTTCCAATTGTTAAGTGTGCAATGCAATGGTTTATTCCTACCAAAGGTATTTTTAGTATTAATGATAAGTATCTTGCAATGAATGCGCCTATCTTTAGCATGTGACCAATGCCTGGTCCTCGAGAAAATGATATTAAGTTAATATCTTTCAATTTAAGTTTTGCTTGTTTCAATGCATCAGCTAGAACTTTGCCACAGCATTCTACATGATGATCAACAACTTCAACTGGTCGCATTCCGCCTTGCTTTGTTTGGAATGCTTGCCTTACATTTGAGTACACTTTTTTGTCTTGGTCCATAATGGAGAATCCTAGAGTGTGTGCTGTGCTTTCTATTCCTAGGCAGATTAGTTTTGTCATGTGTGTTAGTAAGAGGGATTGGTTTATAAAAGTTAGGTGGAAAATTAAAAACATTTATAAACACACACACCATAAAAAAAACAATATGAAAGAAAAAACAGAACTAAAATTAATGTTATATTTTACTATTTCTTATCTCATATTATTCACTATATTAGCTATTATCAAAAGTAATTATGAATTTCTTTATTATACATTCATAATGTCAGCAATAATACTTTTGATTGTATTTCACTATAAAAAAGCGCACCTTACAAAACATATCTTACTTGGTTTGACAATATTGGGTGCAATGCATATTTTTGGTGGCAATACATACATATTTGGTACTAGATTATATGATCTTTATTTAATACCTAACTTATTAAAATATGATAATTTAGTGCATTCGTTTGGTACTTTTGTTGCAACATTTGCTATCTATAATATTTTGAATCCTCACCTTGACAAAAAAATGAAGCATAATTCATTGATTCTTTCAATAATCATGATGTCAATTGCAATGGGTATTGGTGCTTATAATGAAGTTCTTGAGCTTTTTGCTGTATTGTTTTTAGGTGCTGCAAAACAAGTAGGTGATTATTTTAATAATGCATTTGATTTAGTGTATAATCTGATTGGTTCTGTAATTGCTAGTTTCTTTATAATTAAATATCATAAGAAGAAGAAATGAGTGTTTTTTTGTCACACTTACTCTAAGTATTCTGAAATAAACTTTATGTCATCTGGGGTATTAAGTTCCATGAAGTGCTGACCAGCGACTTCTATTTTCTTTTGTTTAAACCAAAGAATTTTTCCAGGACCTTCTTCATAACCAATAAAAGCAACATAGGGATTTAATTTCTTACAGAATTTAAAGAACACATCTAATAATGTCTTTGTTTCTAATGAGTTGCTTAAAACATTGATGTATGACATAAGTTCTATGTTAAAATATTTATCCCCTATTTTTATTTTAAAATCAAAAGAACATGGATCTATTTCTGAGATTTCTTGTTCAAATTCTTTTGTTTTTATGAATTTAAATCTTAATGTGCCTTTTGTTTCTTTAAAATCCATCTCTCTTATTTCTTTAGGATATACAGTTTCATAATATTTATTATCTTGCGGGGAAAGAAAATGATAATCTTTTAATTTATCCCCTATTTTTATTTTAACAGGAATGCTATGATAACACTCTTCTTCAAAAAAATCAAGAATAGCTTCAACCTTGTTTAAATCACTTATCCTGAATTTAAATACATAACTATTATCAACACCCATAATAAAATGGGATGTTTTGTTAATTTATAAAATTATGTTATATTTTAATATTTGGCCATTATCCTATAAATCACTGATTATCTTATATCAATCTACTTCTATTGATAAACAATTCAAATTTACAACCAAGTGAATTTGCAGCTTTTTTGCAAGCAATCATTCTTTTTAGAAAAATCTCAAAATATTCCATGACTGAAGCTATTTTTTTATCAGTGGTTAAGCTTAGCCTGATTGTTTTCTTTTTCTTATTAACACTTAGTTTTGAGGATTTAGTAGCATAATTAACCCTGTCATGGATGTCAAGATCCATTGTTTTTACATTCCTAACCCTGGACCTTCTAACATCTGATTTATCAGCAATGATCACAGCTGCTCCTAAAGCATTAACAGGATCACCTTGTGTTTCATGATGATTTCCAATTGCTGTTGTTATTCTTATTAGCTCTTCTACTCCAATATCTCTATGAAATATTGAATAAACAATTAAAGCAGATGATTGAGCATGTTGGTGTCTGCTAACAATATTGCCTATATCATGAAGATATCCTGCAATTGCTGCTAGTTCAGCACCTTGTTTTGAATAATTAAGTTTTAGTAATATATCCTGTGCTCTTTTTGACACTATTTCAGCATGTTTAAATCCATGCTCTGTTATACCTACTTTTCCCATGTATTTATCGCTCTTTGTAAGAAGCATCTTTACTTCAGGAATCTTTTTTATTTCATTTAATGTTAGTTTCATTTTGTATCACCTTTTTTTAGTTTTGTAAAATAATCTATTAATCAATATCTAAAGGTTTTATGTTAAGAGAATTTATAAGGGTTTTGGTTTACCTAGCCCTTACCCTATGAAACACTGGTTTCTTTCTTTTTGTATGTTGCCAGCATCTTTTCTTGAAAGTTTTTCTGTCACACTTACCGTATTTTTTATAGTTTTTGCAACGAACACCACACTTGTGTGCTTTTTTCTTAGCCATTAGTATCACCTCTTTAGTTAATATAATAATTTATGTTAAAAGAATTTATAAAACCTTTGCTTTATTCCAAATACCTATCCAATGTATGACGTTTTCTTATTAAACACTCCATTACTATTGGATCATTCTCAAGTTCTTGTCTTGTATCTCTGGTAGCAAGATCAACAACTGCACTATATACTGGTTCATTTCCTGATGAGCCAATAGGAATCCCTCTAGAATCAGAATACTCTTCTTCTACATCTAATAATGTTTGCATTGCTACAGCTTCTTCTTTTCCTGACTTGTTACCTAAGATAATGTTTCTTGTTGTTAAATATTCTAGCATTTTTATTGCATCATATGCTCTTTTTAGTATGTCATCTGTTTTAATTAAGTCTCTTAATGTTGTTACATCTTCTGGTTTGTCTAGGTCAAAGGTTTGCATTTTATGTTTACTATCAGAATGTCTTTTTTTAGTATTTGGAGTGGGAGGGGGTTTATAATGGTTTTGTTGTGTTTTTAATAAAAAGATCATACCTTTGATCTATCTTCAAATTTAGTTGAAATTGTTGAACTATAAAGTCTAGAATAGTTTTTCTCATTGAAAAATTCATAAAGTTTTTTATACAATTCAACTCTTTTCTCAGGAATACCTTCAATAATGGCAACATATGTTTCCATAAATCCTGCTAATTCTTTGTAAGGAACATCTTTATCTTTATCAAACAGAATTATATCATTGATATTCGTGAGCGTGTACTTAAGATATTTTCCTTCAGGAAAATGATTTCTGACAGAAAACAGACCTAACCAAACACCCTCACTAACATAATGTTTGAAAAAATCACCAATCCACAAGTTCATATGATTAATTGGACCGCCTTCAGACATCTTAAGATCAAATTTCAAGTATTTCAATAGATCTTCTTTGATTGTTTCAATCATTTTTATTTTAGAACTGGGTCTATACAAACACTGCGCTCCGAATGAACAAATTCTTTTATCTCTTGACCATTCCATTTTAATAATCCTCCACTATCTAAGAACTCTTTTTTTAATTCAACTCTCTACCTCAACTCTTCCCACAACTTCTGCAAAGTTTCAGCATTAACCATCTTATACAGTTCAGAATCTCTTGGAACCTTCTCAAAAGATAAACTGTCTAGATCACCATCTAATAAATGATCCTTTCCAAAAACAGAATACTCAAAACCATGACCATCAGGATCTAATCTACCAACATTTATACCATCCCTTCTAATCATAACATCATAACCATTAACATGATTTCTATAAACTTTTTGTTCATAACCACACCCAACTAAATTAAACAACAATGCTAAACTTGTAATAACCATTCCTATTCTTTTCATTTCACATAACCTCCGATCTAAGAACTCTTTTTTAATAAAATTCTCCATTTGGCTTAAATATTCCAATTGTATGATGAAACTGAGAACCATGAAGACTTTCAATTCCATCTAAAGAAATCTTATCAGAATAAACTGGTTCAATTCCAATCATAGTTTTAAGTTTTTCTAAAAAATCCTGATAACCGTCTGCATCATTTGATCTAATAATTGTAACAACTGCGCCTTGTTCAGCTGTCCAAGACAATGCCCTGCCAAATATTGTTATCCAATTATCCTGACATAAGTTAGCTAAATTAGGATTCCTTATATAAGAAATATCATATTTCTCTTTTCCACAATTAGAAACTTCACCTAATGATAAGCACCAAACAGAATCTTGACTTGCATCTCCTGAAAACCCACCAAATCTCCTAACATCATAATGATCAATTATGCTAAGATCTTCAGGAATTGGTTGCAGATTTGTACCAACTACTTTAACATCTTTTATTCCATACACATTATGATGGAAAAATCTTAATAATGTAGCTTCATGAAGCATAAGAGCTCCAACAACCATTCCACAAGGATTTTCAGATGGTGTATAATATTGAGGAAGAATCTTTTCTAAAGTAATTAAATCAACTTGTTCTATATTATGTAACTGACCACAAAAATCTTTTCTATTAACCATTTTAACACAACCTCCTAATAAATAACCTTTGCAATAACACACCTTTCTTTTAATTCATCACCCAAATCATTAGAATGATTTTGCCTTCCTATATAATGAAACAAACTATTAATATTAGAATCTAATATTTGTATTTGTGTTCCAGATTTAGCAGGAACACCTAACATCAATGTCTCAATTCCAGGGCCATCTATTCTTTGTTTATGGAATCTATTTCCCCAAGGCGTACTCTTCCAAAGGTCTGAAATACCAATCACAAACTTATCTTCAAGAGCTTTACATTTCTTTTGATAATCCAAAACTTTTTCACCAAATTCTCTTGGTGCATCTCTAAATTCACGAGGCACATAAAAATCCATCATACTCATGTCAGGATATAATTGACCAAGTAATAAAGAAGCAGGAACTTCACAATTGTTCATATGACAATGCGGCTCATATATCCCTTGACTTAAACAAAAACCAACAACTCCTCCGCGTATCACATTACCTACTTGCATTCTTAATTTTGACCAGTATTTGAATTGTTCCATGTCTTCTACATATTCTGTTTCCATTAATCCAAGTGCTATTATTAGTCTTCTATTCATTTTTGTAACCTCCATCTAAGAACTCTTTTTTAATAAAAGTAATATATAGACATTTATAAACCTTTACTTAGTATAAGCCTTTACAAGATTATAATGAATCTTAAGATCTTGAGTTGATTCCAGCATATCTTTACCATGTGTAAATCTTCCTTCACAACCAATTGTCATAACTAATGGAATTCCTTCAGAAGTTTCAGATGATTCAATAACATCATAACCTTTATCACTAAGTCTTTGTTTAATCAATTCTGCAGTTTCTTTCTTATCAAGACCTTGCTCTACTAATTCGTCTAAATTCCTTTTATCAAGCTTGAATTCCCAATATAGTTTTGGCATTTTTATGTCCTCTATAGAACTCTTTTTTCTACACTAGGCAATATATATAGATTTATAAATCTTGCTAAACATTTATATTATCTTTTATTTACCACACAACATGCAATACTCAATAGACATACAACATTACAGAATACATGTAACAGGCACAACAGATGAAATAAGAAACATGATAATAGCATTAGACAAAGTAATTACAAAAGGAACAGCTTATTCTCAGCTAGAACAAAAACTAAACAACCTAGAAAACACAATAGATGAAGAAACATACAAATTCAACATCTATGAAAGAATTGATTATAAAAATAATTATCTCATGATCAGCACAGACGCAACATTGTCAGCAAGATCTTATTGGTTTAGACTTGTGCAAGAACATTTTGATCAAGCAGTGTTGTTGTTGAAACAGGATGAGTGAGATTTGATATTATAAAAATCTAATCCAATCTAATCCTTTTCATAGGTTTCTTACCACCAAAGAACTCATACAACAATCTTTTCCAATAATATTTATCTATAAATTCTTTGGCATAAGCTTTCATACTAGGTGACCAATTTAGGTTATAAGTATCTATCACAGACCCTGTATAATTTATAACTGTTGCAACTAATCTAGAAGGAATAATTTCATCATCTCTCATCATACACTCTTGTTGTGCTCTTTCAATAAGATTTTTTGGTTTTCTGTATATTGCGGTTGCCATTTTATATCCTCCTTAAACTATCTTCTAAAAAACCTTTTATCTTTATGATAACTTAAGTAACCTGCTTCTGATAAATAATGACATATGTCTCTTGTAGTTTTGCTTGTATAAAATATTCCATTATCAGATTCTATTACAAACATTTTTTCAAGCTGATCCACTACTTGTTTTACAGGTGATCTACCTACCCTTATTCCATCATATGCCAAAGCAAACATGTCAAGAACAGGTGCAAATCTTTGACCTAATGTTTCTTTTGACATTAATTCATTAGCCCAAGCATGAGCCCATACAAGTCTCAGAAAACCAAAATTTCCAACATGAGACTCTTCAAATTTCTCAGAAGGGCTACTGTATGTGAACCAGAGACCATAATCATTCCCCATACAACCAGTTTTAAGTTCTGCATCTAGTACAAGTTTGAAATCAGGAATTCTTTCAAGTGCTTCTGCACTTCTGTGATTGAATGCAGGAATTGTCACTTCTTCAAAAGTTGAAACAGGGATGGCATTTTTACTAAGATCATATTCTTGGACTGCTCTTTCAACTGAAGATTTCTGAGCATCATATGTTTCTTGATCAAGACCATGATGTTCTGCTCTATTTTTTAGATTTCTTAATACTTTTTCATAAGCAGAATTAACTGTGTCAGGAAGTCTTCTTAATTCAAGAATTACATCTCTAAAATCTTTTAAAACTCCAAACACTGCTGAGTATTTTCTTACAAATTCATTTGAATCTCTTTCAATTAAAGGTTCTAATTTTATTCCACGTTTTCCCATTTATATCATCCCCCAATAATTATATATAGAAAAAGAACTGATTTTATAAATATTTATGTGTCATAAACCACAGGTTTATGATCATGATCATGAATCTTTGATTCATGACATACTGAAGAAATTATAAATCTTTACTAATTACAAATACTTATCAAACCTTTCCTGACATCTGTCAGCAAGTTCATTATAACCAACAGATCTTGCTATACCTATACTTTGCTTTAGCATAGCAATATTTTCTGCAGGAACATCTTCTCCTCTTTCTACATAAGAATCAAATACATTAAATATTACATTAATATAATGTTCATGTTTTTCTGCTGACAGTTTTGGTGTCATTTTCTTAATTATGTCTGCAATATTTAGCAATAACATCGTTCACAGTAATAGTTTCTGTCTTTTTTACTTCTTCTGATTTTACTCTATAAGCACTTCCTGTTTCATGAACATTTACACAAAGGGCTTTTCCATTCTTTCTATTAGGAATCTTTGCACCTTGA
>CAZYAB010000010.1:0-31944 GCA_964645705.1 uncultured Methanosarcinales archaeon
GATCTTGTAAACAATGAATGTTTATTATTAGAGAGAATTGTTCAGGATAATTCTAGTCCAAGGTTTTGTAAATCACATGATGTTCCTAGCGGGGTTGTGCCTGTTGAAATTGAATTCATAATAACTCCTATTAAGAAGGGGGAATACAATGTTGACTTATATATAGATACGCATTACAAAAGCTTGGTAAAACAATATTTTGATCAAGTTAAAGAAGTAATTCCGTTCAGCAGAAGACAAGGATTTGTTGACAAAACACCTGGTATAACTAAACACAGCATATCAGACACAGGAAAAGTCAATCCTATGTCATTTGAAAAACTAAACCAAGAAATGTTGTATAAGTTAGCAAAAGTTACAGATGAAGTTATATTATTAAAGAAAGAAGAAGAACAAGAGGCTTAGAAAATGGATTCATTCGAAAATCAATGGAAAAATATCGAACATTATACAAAAGATATGTGGGAAATAGCAAATTTATATGTATCAAATCTTAGATATCAAGTAAATTCACTAAGAGATCTTAAAAATAAAAAAACAATAAGAAAAATAGCAATGGATCATGCTACAACGCAATTATTCTTTGCAAAAGAAATGCTTAAAGCTAACAAAGACTTTTCTATGCATTTGTATGGAAGGGAATTAACAATGGACCTAAGACCATGGCCGCAAAACATTAGAGATCCCAGATTCGGAAGTTTATACAGGCTAAGACTTCACGTTCCTGGTGAAATAGATACATTGATAACATGTCTAGATAATCTTAATATCACACTTTTGGGAAAGAATTATGATATGCAAAGAAAGATATTATTTAGAATACCAGACAGTAAAAAATGTGGTGAAGTTCCAATCCAAAATATTCATTTAGATTTATTAGATCAACAACCATTTGAAAGGGAAACTGAAAAAGGACAAGAATATGTATATGGACTAAAAACAACATTTGCATCATACCTGCATATTTTAAAACCAATCAATAGCGGAGTATCAATGGGAACGCTTTATGAAATAATGCTTGATTGTGAATCAGAAAACCCAACAAGAGCATATGTAAGAATACACAAAGAACAAACACCTAAATTATACAATGCTGATATTGAATTATATGGCAGGGGTTATGAATTCTTTGTAGATTCAGCAGAAACAATTGACAAAGCATTAGACATAAGTAGTAGACTTAGGTTTGTTAAGAAGAGGGGGCGTAAAAAATGTCAAGACAAATAACTTATGATATAAAATCACACTTAGGATTTGTAGTTGCTCAATGTATTATAGATTTTGACAGAAGAGACACAGAAATAATAACAAAATGGGACACAAGACCGCATCAAACAAGAAAAGACTATATAATGGAGTTAAGAAGATTTTATGATGAACTTAAAAAAGGAAAATATAAGAAGTGCCTGGAATTGGATCAAGGCCCAAGTATTGCAATAACTTGGAATGAAGGTGAAGAAATAATGCCTCATAGAAGAATGCAAATAACAGACTTTACAAGAGGAAAAAGACCCAAATTACTAAAACATAAACATTTTGATGAAACAATAGTAGTTCACATAAACACGCCTTATGCTTCATTTGGTTTTTTAGATAAAGGAGTTCCAACATATAAATTCGTAGGAAAATTAGAATTTTTTGTGCAAGCAACACAAGACTTATCAGAACCATTATCAAGACTAATTTCAGGAACATGCATTTATAATACAAATTCAGAAGATTTAGAAAAACAATTAAGAGATACTAATCCTTATTCCTCATTGAACTGAACAAGACAATTATCTTTAAACTCATCTTCAAGTTCTTCACAATATTCTATATTATCATTAAAAAAAGCAAGATTTGTATAACATTGTGCTTTTTTCAAAGGTTTTTCAAATTCTGTTAAAAACATTTCACATATTGATGGATCATTTGTTTGTATTGCGATTTCTTCTATACACTGGTTTCTATCAACTAAATTCTCAATAAATAAACATGGTTTAATATCATCAATTGCTTTTGCTATTTCATAAAAACAAGGAACACGATTCTTGTCATGCACAGCTTTAAAACAAAGTTCATAATCTTTTAAAGCAAGACCAACAGTACCAAAACAAGGACTTTTCCATACATCATGTTCAATCATTTCACATACTGAGGCATCATTATTCATTACACCTATCTCATGCAAACAATAACTAGTTGTCTTAGGATTTGTTATTTTTTCATTATAACAAAGTTCAATATTATTTGCCTTGATTGCTTTTTGAGCATAACATTCATTTCTCATTCCTTCATGCTCTTCTGCTAAACATTCATCTTTAACACCTTTAAAATTAACCCAAATAATTAAAACAATTACAAGAAATATTACGAATTTCACCCATGGTTTGAATTTTCTCATTTTTTTATATTAATTATCTAATGTATATAAAAAGCTTATTGATTTTCAATATATATAATGAAGTATTAAAACAATAAAAATGTTAACATTTTTAAGTTTTAAAATCAAAGATTTCAAAACAACTTACTTATTGCATCCATTGTAAACAAAACAACTGCCTTAGTCTGTTGCAAACTCGGCAGAAATAAATCTTTTTTCTTGTGCACAGACTCGATTCTAATATTATTAATCAAATGTATCTGCTGTGTCAGACCAGGATCAAACCTAACATTTTGTTCTCTTAATTTAGAAATCAATTTACCCAAACCAGTGTTAGGCGCTGTTGCTAACAGGTCCTTACTAGTTAAATCATAATATTTTCTAAATAAACATGTTTCTAAAATACGACCACAAAGTATGATAACAGACCTGTAACATTGAGCTGAAAAACATTTGTTTAATTCATTTACATCTTCCAAAATTTCATGTTTGATTCCATCTGGGAGATTATTTGGTTTATTAAAAATACCAGAACTCGGTGAAAGATTTATTGACTTTATCAATCTCTGTGCTTTATTAGCTTTTACCATTAAATCAGTCTTATCCCTTACCTTAGAAACATCTGTTAACAATTCAATAAGATTCACCAAAGCTTCATCTTGTTTTAATTCTTGCTTAAGTTTGACATTAAGATCATCTATTTTATTAGATAAATTAAACATTCTTTTAAGATAATATTCTTTTTGAGCTTCTACAAACTTGTTACTAGCTTTTGCATTTTCTCTGTTCAAGAACTCTATTGCCATCTTAAGATTACTTATATTTTTCTCCATATCCTTTAATATATTCTTCATAATATTCATTAATACTAAGAACTATTTATTTTTTTTGTTTTTTAACCATAGTAGTAATTAAAGCGTTTTTTATTTAATTATGCTATTTTAAGGATTATTTAGGTGGAAGGAACTCAAAAAAAAGAAAGATATATAAATAAGTGTCTGTATATCTAAATATTATAAAACGAGGTGATATTAACATGGCAAAAGCAATACCAGCAGCCCCTGCTGAAAGAATTCTTAAGAATGCAGGTGCAAAAAGAGTATCAGATCCAGCTAAAAAAGCACTAGCAGACGTATTAGAAGAAATTGGATTACAAGTAGCTGAAAAAGCTGTTCAAATAGCAAAGAATTGTGGAAGAAAGACTGTTACTGATGAAGACATTAAAATGGTAAGGTTGTGAAATGCAGATTACTATAGACACTAACAAAGATTCACCAGCTGAGATAAAAAAAGCCATTGAATTGCTTTCTTCTTTAGCTAATTCTAGGGTGCATAGTAATACTGACGTGTTTTCAAATGACAATTCTATTCCTAGTTCTTCACAATCTAGTACAGAAGGCGGAATGTTTAATATGTTTAATAATAATGAAAATAATTCTCAATTAATTCAACAAACAAAACAACAATCAGAAGAAACACCTAAAGTAGAGATTTTAAAGTATTAGATAATAAATAAAAGAATATTAATAGATAAATATATATAAATTTAAAAACAATTATAATAAACAAAAAATAAAAGAAATAAATAAAAAAAAACTTTATTTAATCTTTATGATTTCGGTTTTAGTTTTCAGATGTTTTGATCCATCATAAAACTTAACTTTTACTGTTTTGTCAATGCTTAGATCTGAGAATGATCCTGTTCTTAGCTTAATAGTTCCTTCTTTTGCTTGACCTACTTCAACAGGTATACTATACACTGCGTCTCCTCTTACTAAGCTAATTTCATCTGATATAGATTTTATATCATATGCATATACATATATTTTCAGATCTTCAATATCTTCTTTATTATTTTCTATCTTGAATTTTACTTCTTTTATCTTACCAAATTCATATTCTGTTCCTTTGTTCTTGATTTCTGTAACAATATCTGTTACTTCGTATGTAATTTCTCCTTCTAATGCAGAAATTCCTGTTGCTTCTTCTTCTTCTTCTTCTTCCTCTTCTTCTTCATCAGCTGTATCTGTGCTTGTGTCTTCTGTTGCAGTATCTTCAGCAGCAGTATCATCACTAGCATCATCTGTTGCTGCAGCAGCATCGTCTGCTGTGTCTTGTGTTTCAGTTTGTGTTGCTTCTGTTGCTTCATTATCAACCGCAGCTGCTGTTAAATCACTACTTGCAGAACATGCTTTACATGTTAACTGTGGAAAAGGATTGTAAACAAACAAGAAAAACAGCAATACAACAATAATAAGAATGTAGAAAATCCGTTCTATATTTTGTGGTTTTGGTATTTTTAATGTAAAATACTCTTTTTGCTTTTTGTCAACATCTATAGCCATTTTATTATGCCTCCTTATTTTTTATATTTATATTAAATTAATTAATAATTATTTCATCTATATTTATATAGGTTTCGGTATTTTTCTATATAATTTCATAACAAAATATATAAATAATCATATATAATAAGGGTTATAATGGCTAAGTATTCCAATGTTGATTTGAATGCTACGAATGGAGTGGAAAGAAATGAGTAAGTTCAAGTTTTTACAACACACAGCAGATGCCAAGTTTCAAGCATTTGGCAAAAGCCTTGATGAGGCATTTAGCAATGCAGCTTTAGCTATGTTTTCAGTAATGTTTGAAACTGATAAGATAAAGCCAAAAGTAACAAAGACAATCGAAGTAAAAGCAAGTAATAAAGAGTCTTTACTTTATAACTTCTTAGAAGAATTATTGTTCTACCTAGATTCTGAGACTTTTTTTTTACACAAAGTAACCACATTAAAGATATCAAAGCATAATGGTGACTTGATCTTGTTTTCAGAAGTAATTGGTGACACTGATCTTAGTAAATATGAGATACATTCAGAAGTAAAAGCTGTTACTTATAATGAGATGTTTGTTAAACAAGAAAAAGATAAGTTTGTGGTGCAGGTTGTGGTGGATTTGTAAAATGGGAGAAATGAAAGCACTGCTTCATGCAAGTCAATTAGGAAGATTCAATAATTTGTATAATACATTATTCAAAGGTTTTAGTTCTAAGATTAAAGATGTTGTTGTTGCTTATGAAATAAGTATAATTGATCAAGGCGGTTTTGATTATATTAAGTTCTATGTATTAGAAGGAGATTCTGACATAGGATTTAATGTTTTAAAAGAAGAAAGAATGAGGTTTGATAATGCTCAGGATAGAAATTCTTTTTTATTATTTTGTGCATATCTTATGACTAGAGATGTTTTCCCAAGAGCACATAAAAATTCCTATACTAAAAGAGAATCTCAAGATTCCTCTTTAGAAGATGAATTAGAAATGGAAGCATAATTAAACTAAAAATTTATAAACTAAATCACACATCCATTACTTAGAGGTGATTTAATGTCAATTAATTCTGAATTAGAACAAGAAGAAGAGGAACAAACAAATTACAAACCTAGAAAAAAACCAAGTTCTAAACTAATTACTATTGATGAAATCCCTTTGGGTTTGTGTGCAAGGTATATAAATAGTGAATTGTATGATAGAGGTCCAATAGAGACTTATGAATTGATTTGATTAAATTATTTTAATTTTAATAGTTTTTTTACAGAATCTTTCTTCTGAACACATAATTCCCAATATTTTGAATGTTTGTTCTGATTAAAATATATTTTTGATTCTATTCCTAATTCCTTAAGGTACTCAGATAATTTAATTACATTATTTTTAATAATTGAATTAAATCTAATTCTTTTTCCAGACTTATTTCTTAATAATCTTTGCAATAATAATCTTTTATCACTAAAATCCCAATTATAATCAACATAAGAATCTATTGCTTCTTGTAATTTTGTTTTTTTATTAGGATGTAAGAAATTTATCTGTTTTTGAAATCTTATCAAATTATCTCTACCATAAATAAGTAATCTTAAAGTATCTCTGTTTTTTGATTGTCTTAATTTAGATTCAATCTTAAACTTTTTAAGAACAAGTTTAATATCTCTTAAACCTTTATGATTAATAGAATCCAAACCTATATGTCTGTCTTTTGCTTTTCTAACAATAACCCAGCCTTCACAATCAAAGAATGCCCTAAGCCAATATCTTAAATTATCATCAGATAAATTAGGAATTTGCCATTCTCTTGAATAATAAGAAAACTCTTTTGTCAATTCATAATATAAAGCTTTATTTTGAACAACACTTCTTCCATCTTTACATCTTCTTGATTTTACTTTAAAATATTCAAAAAAATTCTTCTCAAAGTCCTCTAAAAGAACATTATTCATATTTCTAAATCCAATATAATAATATTTTTGTTTTTGAGTTTTAGGATTTTTAATTACATATCCATCTGCACAGAGATATGCATGAATTATTGATAAATTTTTATTAAATATCATTTTATATCATTAAATAGTATAAATTTTAAACTATCTAAATGATTTTTAGTTAATTCTAGTATATAAGCTTCACGCGCACATGTCCAGTGACCAGTGAGAAGCCTCTAATAGCTTGTATATTCATAATTCTTTAGTTTAAGGTCACTGGACACCTATTTTGAAATGTCCAGTGACATATGAAAATAAACAAAAATCATAATTTAATAGTTAAAATAATTTTAAGGCGATATAAATATGTAAAAATTTATAAATAAAGTGTATTTTCTATAAAATAATGATAGAATTAAAAAAGGTTGATGATTTAATCTGGGAAATTCCAAAGCATGGAAAGATGAATGTTCCTGGTAGAATATATGCTTCTGAAAAATTGATACAACTTATTAAGAAAGATAACACATTACAACAAGTAGCTAATGTAGCATGTCTTAAGGGTATCCAAAGATATTCATATGCCCTTCCTGATGCACATTGTGGATATGGATTTAGCATAGGCGGTGTAGCAGCATTCGACATGCAAGAAGGTATTATTTCACCAGGTGGTGTTGGTTATGATATTAATTGTAGTGTCAGACTTCTTTCAACCAATATTAGCATAAAGCAATTAATGGATAAAAGAAAACAAGTAATCAATTTATTATTTGACAATATTCCTGCAGGTGTTGGTAAAAAAGGCAAAAAAAGATTCACCAAAGATGAATTAACAGAAGTATTAGCAGGCGGAACAAAATGGGCTGTTGAACAAGGTTATGGTGTTAAACAAGATTATGAACACACAGAAGACAATGGTTGTTTGCCAAATGATCCTGCTGCTGTAAGTGAAAGAGCAATGCAAAGAGGAATGCCTCAGTTAGGTTCATTAGGTGCTGGAAATCATTTCTTAGAAATCCAAAAGATTGATAATATATTTAATCCAGAGATTGCTAAGACTTTTATGCTAGATAATAAAGATAATGTTACAATAATGGTGCACTGTGGTTCAAGAGGTTTAGGACATCAAGTTGCTTCTGATTATATTAGAAAAATGGAAGATAAATTTGGTATAAAAGACTTGCCAGATAGACAATTAATAAATGCTCCATTACAATCAGATCTCGGTAAAAAATACCTTAATGCAATGGGTGCTGCTGGCAATTTTGCATTTGCAAACAAACAATTAATAACACATTGGATTAGGGAATCATTGCAAAAGATATTTGGTAAAGATGCTGAAGCAAAAGTTGTTTATGATGTTTGCCATAACATTGCAAAAATAGAAAAGCACATGATTGATGGAAAGAAAAAACAAGTGTGTGTGCATAGAAAAGGCGCAACAAGATCATTTGGTCCTAATCGTGAGGAACTTCCACAAGTATATCAAAAAACAGGCCAGCCAGTCCTGATTCCAGGTTCAATGGGAACAGCGTCTTATGTCTTAGTTGGTACAGAAAAAGCAGAAGAACTAAGCTTTGCATCAACTGCACACGGTGCAGGAAGAGTTGCTTCAAGATCACAAATGTTAAGAAACTTCAGAGGAGAAGAAATCCAAAAACAAATGCAAGCAAAAGACATATTTCTTAAAGGAGCTTCATGGAAAGGTATTGCAGAAGAAGCACCTCAGGCTTACAAAGACATTGACGAAGTAATCAGAGTATCAGATTCATTAGGCATTGGTAAGACAGTTGTTAGGGTTGTTCCTTTGGGTGTGATTAAGGGTTAACCAACAACATCATCAATACTTTCTTGTTTAACTTTTATTCTTTCTTTGTCTAGTAATGGTGACCAAGCAATAGAAGTCCAAGCAAAAGCAATGCTTGCTATCTTATGATATACTTTACCATCAGGAAACGATGCAATAGGAACAGCTAATAATCCTGCAAACCCATTTCTAAATGATCTAAGATAATTAGCATCTGGATTTTCATCTAAATCATATCTAACAGGAACAACAGCGCTTGATATGTACATGAGTAAGCCAGCTATTCTGCCATAATTATCTAATTGATCAGGCAATACACCACCTATTAAACAAGCACCAGCAACACCTAAGCCTAAGTCCCAGTACTCTTTACCAATCTTCTTCACACTATCATATATATTCTTCATCATATATATCTAGGTAGAAAAAAGTATTTTTATGCTTTTTCAATATGGATCCGTATATTTTCTGCAGGCATATACTATATATGCTAATATGGAAATCTTTTTAAAGTAATTCAATTTTTCACATATTATGCAATGGAAAATATCTTATGATCAAATAAAACCAGTTGAAAGAAAACTATATTTATCAAAACCTTTCAAACTTTCATATGATCAAATAAAGCAAAACATAACTTCTACTAAAGATAGGAACATTGATATTCATCCACCAATTATTCCTGGTTTACAAGCACAATCAATTTCATTAGCTTTTGCACGAGATGTTTTAGGTGCAGGATTTCATCAAGTAACCCAAAAAGGAAAAAAATTTTCATCTTCAATAAGCAAATTAATGACACCAGATGACATATTACAAGCATATGTAGATTTAAGAAACGGTGTTGATTATATAGAATTAGGAGTTAAACCAATTGGATCTGATTTAGGTTTAGAAATGAAGCTTGTTGATGAAAAAAAAGAATACAAACTTAGTAAGGAAAATTTATGCTTTAATTATGAGATAAAAAAAAGCGATGTTGAAGAATTTGCACAAAGTTTAAAACCCAAATATTTAGAAAGCGACAGAACATTAGAAATAGATTTTGGAAATCTTAATAATTTAATTCCTTGGTTCATATTATCAAAAAGATCTGATTTAATTTATCAATTTAGTGTAAAAGCAGGAGTTATAATACCTGATGAAGATGTTGTCAAAGAACAAGCTGAAAAAGAATCTAAACGTATGATATATTCAGCAGATGAATTCCAATTAAAAGAACACTTATTTTATATGAAACCAAAAGATAAAGTATTTTGCATTATGTCAGGACCAAAAGACAGATTAAATGGTCATTATAAACTATTTTTGACAGATATTAATTTTCATCACCTTGCAACAATGAGTTTAAAACTAAGCAATGCAAATAAGGTTAAACCTGATGTAGCAGATTATATGAATGCTTTGATTGCTGATTATAAAAAAAGAATTAAAAAAGACTAGATTTCTATTATCTTTCCTTTCTTACCAACATTAATAACTTTAGTGTCGCCAATCATTTCTTCTATGCCTTCTGCTTCATGCACGTGTGAACAAAGTAAGATGTTTGGTTTAAAAGAATCAATTGCTTTTTTAACAGCATCACTTGGCGGAACTATTTGTGACAACTGACCCATCAATGATTCAGATGGATGTATATGTGTAACCATTATCTTTTTTTGCAGACCCTTAATTTTTTCATGTCCTTTGTCAAGTAATTGAAACATTTCTTCTTCAGATACAATTGGCGCTGGTCCAACATTTGTTGCACCACCTGCTCCAAATATGCCTACATCTTTTGCAGCTATTGCATAACCATGTAAATTCTTTATTCCATATAATTCTGATAAGAAACCAGTTGTTGCAATCGACTCATGATTACCAGGTATAATGCACACTTTTAGATTATTCTCAACAAACGGCTTTATCAAGTGCTGAGTTGACATGTCAGCCATTGTTATGTCGCCGCATATGATGACATAGTCTACATTATTCTGAACAGCTTTTTGTGCTAATTCTTTTGCTAAGTTTAAGTCGCCGTGGATGTCACCGGCTGCTAATATTTTCATTTTATTTATTTCTCCTTAATAATTTATTTGGATTAATAAGCTTTGCCCTTAATAACTGTTCTCTCACCATAGAAAAATATTCTTGAACAGTTCTTGCCGCATACCATAATTTTCTTTCTTGCTCTGTAATTGCTGATTCAATACCGCATGCACCAAACCTATATCCTTGTTCTCTTATCTGTAAAGGCATTCTTTTAAGATTGTGAGTTCCATACACATAGATCCCAAAATCATAATAATTAGATTCTGCTTCTAAAGATGTCCAACCCCAAAGTCTTACCAAGCTTGGGAAAACTGCACTAAAAAAAACATTATCATCATGATCATATCTTTTTAATAGATTTGTTAAATCTTTTTTTGCTTCTTCTAATGTCAATGGTCCTTCTTGCCATGTGTTCTGTTTTTCAGGATCTAGTTCTCTTCCGTCAATACCACAAAAATAAGCAATTGCTACAGGATTGTTTACAATTTTAATTGTTTCTATTTTTTCTATGTATCCATCATATGGGTCTGTTTTTGTTTTCATTTTATCTCAAACCATCAACACCAAATCATGATATGCTAATTGATCATTTTCTGCATATACAATGAAGTCAATGTGTGGGTTTTTTCTTATAAAAGGAACATTTCTTAACATGTCCCTTAAATGTTTATCTGAAAATGGATAATCTGCTTTTTCAATCCATGCTTCTGTTCTAAACACTATTTCTCCCATAGTAGGAGCCACATAAACATAATCTGGTTTAAAGTTGGTGTTTCTATCTCTATACCCTTTTTTTACATCAACTGAAAAATATCCAAACAATGGATGCACATGCATTGCAACTCTTCCACAACATTTGATATCTTCAGGTTCATAATTATGATATAACATATAAATTATGTCTTGCTGTCTAACACCTTTGCTCAACATTTCTTGAGTTTTTATTTGAGCAATATCAAAAAACTTTGACTTTGGAACTCCATACTTTTTTTCGTCTTTTTCCAGTCTAGGTTGTTGATTAATAGGTTCACTATGATCCATAACCCTGATTGTAATATCTCTTTTTGCATTTCTATACAGTTCATCTAAGTCTAAAGTTGATAAATCTTTTGTAATTAATAAACCATTAGGCATTGAAAAACCCATTCTTTGTAATAACTGGATTCCTCTGATGTTCATTTTCAAAACAACTTATCAACTAAAGTTTCACAATACTGACACACTTCAGGTAAGTTATCACAAGCAGCAAAGTAAATCTTATCAGCATAAGGAATTGCTGCCCCTATTGCATATTTTATATTTCCTTTTAAATAACCATTCATAGCCCTATTAGAAAACATAGGAATTCCACCAAAAAATAAATCCATTAAAGGAGGGACTGCTATTAATTCAGGCATCCCGACTAATCTTGAAACTCCACTTACAGCACCACCAATCATTGCAGGTATGCTCTCAAAAACAAACACTCCTAATTGACCATGATTTTCTCTAATACTTTCTTTCAAATCTTCACGCCAATCTACAGCCATGTCTTCTAGGTTTTCAAATATTTCTGACATATATACCATTTTATATTCACCTTTATTCATCTATCTGCGTACAATAACTCTGTTTAAAATCATATGCATCTGCTATATTTAACATGTTTGGTTCAGTGCCACGAGCCTTAAGAAAGCAAAATTTGCTTAGATAACCGTGAGAAATAGGTTCTCCTGATACTTCTCCTTGTATTCTTTTACATCCTAAACATTGTTTTACTTGGTCTGTCATATATAAAAAGAATAATTGATCATATATAAAGGTTTCTATTTTTACTACTCAAAAGTAACTCATTTATGCAAATAAAATATCTTACTTTGTTTACCTTTTTTCTCTCCTTCATATATAGCAAAATGAGCAATTTTTTTCAGCTCATCATCTAGATTATCTAAAGAAGTCATGAAATTCTTACCAACAATATTCGCAGGCGGAGTAACAATAGGAATATTCAGTTCTGCAACCATGCTTTGTATCCAATGATTAGGCATTCTAACGCCTATTGTTTGGTTGCCTTCTCTAGGATTAACATGTTTAGAAACAGCTTTTGTATTTTTTAGTTTAAGATATAAAGTGTATGGACCAGGCAATTTCTTCATATGTTCTTTAACTTCATCATTCACTTCACAATTCTCATGTATCCATTCTTTATTAGGAACAATTATTCCATATGGCCTGTCCCCGCTCTTTTTAGCAAATCTTAATTTTTGTATTGCATCATCATCAAGAGCACTACAACCTATACCATATATTGTGTCAGTTGGATAAACAAAAATTTGTCCAGAATGAATTTTATTATTAATTCTGAATTTCTCTATCTTTGCCTCTGATTTAGTATAAGTTCTCATAGTGATATATATAGCTTAATTACTATAAATACTTTTTGATTCAGAAGAATATAATGTATATACTAAACCACTAATAATTATACTAACTTATATTGGTTTAGTATTCTAATATGCCATACCAATACAATAATAATCTATCAACTGCTTTTGTTAATTCTTTTTCTTTTCCTTTTAAAATAATGCAATTATCATTGAATTCTACTTTTGTTTCATCACTATAATCAACAAATATAACTGCCCTATTAGTATTATCACAAGTAATAATTTCTCTATCATAACAAGCCAGAGTATTATTTTCAGTACAAGCAGCAATAATTTTTCTATTTATTGCTTGTCTAAGATTAAGACTAAGTTCTGCAACAGCCAGACTAATAAAAGATTGCCTTTCTGTTAAACCATCTTCAGGCAAAAATGTAATATAAACTTGATCATCATTAGAAAATCCTTCACCTAATTCACCTATCAGAGGCACGTCAACCAAATCTTTTGGACCATAATGTAGTGGTATGTTATATGTTTTTTTTGTATGAGGATTGTCTAATGTAAAATACCATAACCCATCAATAAGCGAGAATTCAACACCATTAAACACATAACTATCATCAACAACAGCTTTAATGTTTCTTCCTGTTATTTCTTGAAAATCTTTTATCTGAACTCTGTATTGGCTGTATTGAACCAAAGCTGTTATCAAAATTATGATAAAAATTACAGTATAAATTACATATCTACCACTTTTATCTTTTTTCTTTTCTTTTTTACTTTGATCCACGTCATTGTCATAAACAGGAGGATCACTTGTTTCAATATAATCTAAGTCCATATTTTCATAAAAAAATCATGTATTTAAATAGATTTCGTTAGTTTTGAATATAATTGGGTAAAAAGAATATATAATAAGAATAAATTAAAAAAAAATATAAAATAAAAAAAATAAATCAGAATTTTTCAGCTTTATACACTTCAGCATATGTTTGAGCAACTTCTCTTGTTTCTTTGATTCTGTTTTCAACTTCTTCAGGCGATACTTCAAAAAACTTATCAGCAAGATAATTTAAAGCAAAACTTGTAGCTAAAGATACAACAGTTGATATTACCAGAGCCTTTATCAAACCACTATGATCTCTTTTAATCTTTACTCTATACCTTTTTGGTATATTGGTTCTATAAAGCATCTTCGTCAACTTCTCCTGTTTTTGCTTCACTGTAAAGTTCTTCAAGCAATGATATGTATTTCTTAAGAACTTCGCCACCTTCAGCTTTAGCACTAATTTCATACTTCTTTGGATCTTTTGCTTCTTTTGCATTATCTTTAACATATTGTCTCATTGCACCTAGATAAACAAATTCATCATTTTCATTTGTCTCTAAAACATCTGCAATTGAGGAATTTTCAATTCTTTTAAGATATAATGCAAATTGTTTTCTAAGAATTGGATCCATTATTCTTGCATCAAGGTATTTGTTCTTTTTTTGTAATCCTTGTTGTAAAACAAGCAAATCATTACTAAGCTTACCTTTTTCGAATCCTGTGAATCCATGTACAATTAATCCTAATGAAGTGCCTTTTCCTGAATGTGTTTTTTGACTAATTAGTTCATCAAAATCTTCTTCTGAAATTCCTAAAGAATCTCTAAGACTATAACCCATTGTTCTACACAAACCTCTACTAATCTGTTTTATCTCTGGTTCTGTTAAACATCTTAAATCAAGTGAATCTCCACGAAACTCTTTATCTTGTCTAAGATATTCATACATAGAGTCGCCGTAAAGAATACCAGGCTCATGTTGACATTCCTGGTATCTTTTAGCAACATCATTAATAAAAACTTGATTTTTCTCTTTTCTAGTTTGTGTTTCAGTTGTCAAGTTATCTTCCGCCGAATATTTGCTGATAAAGTTGAGTCTTTAACATGTTAAAGTAAGACTGATCAACTTCTGTTTGTGACATTTTTCCGTCAGTTAACTGTTGGTCTAAGTTATCCTTCATTTGTTTAAACTGATCAGGCGTCATCATCTTTCCTTGGATTTCTGCAATTGCTTTAGCTAATCTGTCTGTGTACTCTGTTGGATTAGGTGCTTCTGCAGGATCAAGTTTGTCCATGCTTGCTTCAAACAGTTTATTTTGTTTTTTAGCAGCCTTCTTGCCATTATGGTATGCTACAATACCGTCTTCTTTAGCCTCACCATAAGGTGTTTTCTGTCCTTTTACTTTTGTTAACTCGTTGAACAATATTCTTGGATCCATGTTACCTGTCGCATCAACAACTGATTTAATATAATTTTCCCATCTATCAGAAAAATTTTCTCTATACAAACCATCTGTAAATGATCTTATTAAACCATTGTCTTCTCCGTCATGAGTAAATCCATCTAAAATATCAGTTATTGCTTGAACATCTGTTTTTCCTACAACAGGACTTACAGTTGAGCCTACTGGTAACTTCTTTTCACAATGAGTTTCTAGCTCATGTCTTAAGAATGTTTTTAATGTTTTTTCACCAGATCTCTTCTTAAATTCTTTTCTTTTGTTTTCTTTTATTTTTCCTGTTTTAGGATCTCTCTTTGCTTTTTGTTGCTGCCAAACATCCATTAAAACATCACCAATAAGATTACCCATCCTATTTTCGTTGTCTATATTGTCTTGGATCTCTTTTGCATCTTTTTGAAATTCTTCAACAACGTCTTTGATTTCTACCATTTTATTTTGCCTCCATATTGTTTAATACTTTTATTCTCACTTCAACCAAAGTTTTTGGTTTTAGTTGATTTTGCAAGATCTTAGGAATCACGATTATTGCTTGTGTTCCGTGCTTGCTTATTTGTTTTGTGAGTGTGAATTCGTTCATTTTATATAACCTTTTTCATATTAATGTCGTTAATTTCACTTGTTTTGCTCTCTTGCCTTTATAACATTATCATATTGGTTTTTCTTAACCCAAGTTTGACTTCCTTCATCTTTTGGCTTATATGATAAACCTAGCAATTTATGCATTGTTTTTCTTGATATTGCGTATTCTGACATTTTTTATACCTCATAATTATACTAATAAAGCTCCTAAAACTAGTCTAGGATCATATTTATTAAGAGCTTGTTCTATTTTATCTGTATTCCATTCTTCAATAATACCATCTTCAGAAATACCTTTTTTAATTGAAGGCTCCTTACTAACATAAGATTTAATCATATTTGCAAAAATTTTATTTGTATAGTTTTCAGTCATTTTGTTTGCACCTCTTTATGTATTTGTTATGTATAGTGCATGTATAAATTTGCACTTACTATATGATAGTGATAATAGATCAAGTATATAAATCTTTCTGATATTAATTACTGGTTAGTAATAAAACAACCCCTGAGAACACATTCTAAGCCCAGCTAAAACCATTAAAAACAACCATTACAGAGCTTCTAAAGCCAACATACATACTATTATTATAATAATAGTATCCACGCACATTTAATCAATATATGACCAAAATGTCGCATTCATATATGTCCTACAACAGCTATATTTAAAAACATATTTAACCTACCTAAGTATGGAGTGATAAAACAACTCACATTGAGTTAAACAATAATAGGTGAAAAATATGGCTAAAAAAACTAAAAAAACACAAAAAAAACAAACTAAAAAAGAAAGTAAAAAATATGAAAAACAAGACGCAATCAAAGAAAAAGAACAAGAACTTCTAAACAAATTACCAAAAGATGTTCAAGCAAAACTAAAAAACATTAAAACTAAATTAGACAAGTTCAAAGACCAAGTTCTAAAGAAATTCGATAAATACATAGTAGGCATAGCATTACTACCGCCTGAAAAACCACCGCAAGTAAAACCAGGTGAAAAACTACCAGACATTTCTAAAGAAAAGATTAGAACATTGATAATTGTTGACGATTCTGATTCAAAAAAAATGTCAAAACAAGAATTAAAAGAAAAATTATCAGCAATAATTGCAAAACAAGCAGATGATATTGACAAAAACATTACAACACAAACTATTATATTATCAGAACTATGGCAAAGCTGTTTTGATGGTAAGAATGATTATCTACAGATGATTGCAATGTCAGCGCCTATATTTGACAGAGGAATATTATCTAATGTTAAGGTAGCTGAAGTTCACAAAACAATGGTATTAAAAAAGTTTGAAAAATATATTGTATCATATGTTGTAGCTGGTTCTGTTATGAAAGGTTATGCAAAACCAACTTCTGACCTAGACGTATACATAATCATAGATGATACAGATGTTAAGAAGATGACAAGAACAGAGCTAAGAGATAAATTAAGAGCTATAATTATAGGAATGGGTCTAGAAGCAGGCGAAATAACAGGTGTAAAAAATAAATTACACGTACAAATATACATACTAACAGACTTCTGGGACTCATTAAGAGAAGCAAATCCTGTGATCTTTTCATTATTAAGAGATTGTGTACCATTTTATGATAGAGGAGTATTCATGCCAATGAAACAATTATTGCACATGGGTAAGATCAAACCTAGCCCAGAAGCAATAGATTTGTTCATGGGTTCAGGTGAACAAATGTTGAAAAGAGTTGAAATGAAACTAAAATCAATTGGAATGGAAGACATATTTTTAGCAATGCTTACACCAACACAAGCAGCTCTGATGCTTTACGGTGTTGCACCACCAGACCCAAAATCATGCGGACAAGTAATGAGAGACATATTTGTTAAAAAAGAAAAACTTATGGAAGAAAAATTCATAAAAATGTATGAAAAAGCTCATAAGATGAGAAAAGAAATAGAGCATGGTTTGAAAAAACAAGTATCTGGTAAAGAAATAGATGAATTACTAGCAAATGGAAAAAAATACTTAGCAAGAATCAAGAGATTATTCACACAGATAGAGAAAATGAAACAAGAAGAATCAGTTCTTCATATCTATGAAACTATAACTACTGTTATAAGAGACGTGTTAAAAGTAGAAGGATTTGATAAAGTAAAAGAATCAGAACTTGTTTCAATGTTTGACAGTTATTTGATTTCAACAGGTAAGATGCCTGCAAAATTCCTTAGAATATTAAAGGATATAATGAAATCAAAGAAAGACTATGATACTAAGAAACTAACATCAACAGAAGTTGCAGAAGTTAAAAAGAAATCAAGAGAATTAATAAGGTCTGTTGTTGAATACATGCAAAGAAACCGTGCAAGAGAATTAGAAAGAACAAAGATAAGAGTAAGGTACAGTGGAAAGCATTATGGTGAAGTAATGTTATTAGATAAAATAGCATTCATCACACACGACTTAGATGAAAAACCTAAAAGAATGAGCAAAGCAAAGATCAACAAAGACGGTTCACTAGGTGTATTAGAAAACACTAATGCAGAAGAACTTGAAAAAGCTTTGGCAGATTTTTCAGGACCAAGACAACCATTTGTCAAACAGAATATCTTTGAATCTCTAGAAAAGATATTTGGCAAAGATGTTGAGATATTGGTTAATTATTAGTTTTTTTTTATTTTTTTAAATTTATTCTAAAAATCAAACAATAACTGTTCTTCAGTAAATTTTTCAAAGATTTCATAAAGTTTATTAACCTTTTCCAGATTAGGTTGAGTCCATAAATCATCATCTAATAATTGAACAATTAGTTTCCCTAATGTTCCCGGAATATTATCACTAACCTTTTCAAATATTTCTTTTAATTTCTTAGGATCATCATATGCTTTTGTACGTTCTGTTACAATGTTGTCTTTTGTTAATGTTTGACATAAAAATGTAGGTTTATCATTAAACAAATTCTTTCCTGTGTATGTTTCATATATTACTTGTCCTATTGAAATAAGATCATTGTTTCCCCCATAACCTTTATTCCCATTAATAGTCTCAATAGAATTTTCTGTTGAAATACCTAAATCCATAAGAATTGCTCTATTTGTTCCATATTCTATCAATATATTTGCAGGTTTAATATCTCTATGATAAATATCTGCTCTTCTAACTTCTTTTAATCCATTTAAAAGGTCTTTGCCAATTTTCATTGCATCAGAAGCTTTTTGATAAAAAATATTTTGTTTACTAATTATATTTAATAATGATTGTCCTTTAACATATTCTAAAACCAAGATATCTAAATCATTTTCAGGGTTTTTTATATGTCCTGTAATATTAATCACATTTTTTAATCTTCCATTATTACAATTCATTATTTTTTTTAATAATTCAATTTCATTTGAACCATTTAATGAAAATTTTAAAACTTGATTTTCTTTTAACCACACAATTCCTTCACGACCAGTGCCTAATAATTTAAATTGATCAGGAGATGATTCAATACCAATATATTTTATAATCCTTCTCATAAAATTATTCTCATTTCTTATTTTATCAAAATCAGGATATTTAAAGTCTCTTTGTGATAAATAATTAGGAATAAAACCCGTTCTTGATAAAACTCCCATTTCAAATGCAGTTAAATCATCTAATCCTATATTAGGATTAACATAATTTCCTGACAAATACATAAGATCCATCTCATGAAATTGTTTTATTACTAAACCATTTTTATATCTTAATGACGATCTTATACAATCACCAATGGTTACATCTGTCTGACTAAACTCTCCTGAAGCAAACATAAGTAATGCCCACCTGCCTCCATAACTTCCTTCCTTGTTTCTATCTTTATGCAAATATTTTTTATAATCAGCATCTGGAAAATGTTCTCTTACCTTTTCAATCAATGCAATTTCATAACCTAAAAATTCAGGATATTCTTTTGTTTTCCCCACATCAATTCCATTACCATAAAAAATAATAATATCATTATAATCAAAATTATCTGGAAAAGAATTAGCAAATTCATAAGGAACATTGCTTATTTGTAGATAAAGTTTTTCTTCATCAGTAAATCTTTCATTAAAGTCTTGTTCTTCTGTTTCACTGCATGTAATCATTTTATATAAGAATTTTAAGCAATTTATAAATTTTCTCATTGTTATCCCCAATTAATGAATAAGATTTATTTCTTTTCTTTTATCTTATCTAAATCAATTGGGCCTACAAAATAGTTTAGCGTCAATAAATGTTCTTCTGCTGAGTTTGATGTGAATATGCCATAATAATTCTTAGGGTCTGTTTTACCAAATGTAAAGTCATTGCCTTCACAATCAGTCATCTTGCCTCCTGCTTCGTTGACTAATAAATAAGTTGCTGCCATATCCCATTCTTTTGTTATCCTTAACTTATCTTTGACTTGGTCCCATGCAGTGAATGTGAAATTTACTTCTGCATCTCCACAAGCAATCATTGCAGTCTTTAAAGTAGTGCTTCCCATAGCATTAATTTTTGTATCGATTGGTTTGTTATCTTTTATTTTATAACCCATTTTAGTTAGATTATTTACATATTCAGGATAAGCTTCTATGTTAAGTTCACTTGAACTAACAAGCAATCTCATCCCTTCAAAATAATCAATTGAAGATGTTTTTAGTCTTGAGGTTATTTTACCTGTTGTTGGATTGATTTGAAATGCACCTTCATCTTTTTTTGCATATAAAAACAGATTTCTTTCAGGTGAATAAACAAATCCTAAGGTTGGTTTTCCTTTTTCAATAAGAGCAACAGAGATTGCATACTCATTTAAGCCTTTTTTATATTCTTTTGTTCCATCTAGTGGGTCAATTATCCATACTTTTTCTATTTTTCTATACTTTATATGGGATTCTGAATATTTTTCTTTGCTCATTTCTTCAGATAATAAAGGAATTCCTGTTAAATCTTCTAGTTTTAAGAGAATGTCGTGCGAAGCTTCATCACCTTTAGTGTAAGGTGTTCCATCATTTTTTAATATAGTATTTAATTCTCCTTTTTTTCTTATTTCAATAACTGCTTTTCCTGCTTCTAGCATTAGTTTTCTTGTTATACTTACTAGGTTCATTTTACAAGCCTCTCACTATCATTTAACTTAGCAGGCATGTTTGTAGAATGAAACCAAACTTCATCATAAATACTGTTTAATGAATGTACATGTGTAGGTTCAACACAAACAAAACCATTTGTTTTTTCATATTTTAAATCTTTTGAGAATTTTTCTCTATTAATCATTCCTAAATTATTGAAAAAATAAAACACTTCTTCTTTTTGAGTATGTGTATGTAGTTTTGCAATACAATCTTTGTCAAAATACATGATTGCCCATTGAGACGTTAATCTGCTATTATTAAAATTAGGTATGTTACTTCTATTTACACCTAATAGTTTTTGCTCTATTCCCTTTCTTTTGATTAGTTCATGTTCACCATGTCTTACAAGTAATATTCCTGTTGGTGTAATTCCTTTTTTAGGGTATGGATTCTTTTTAACATAATTTTGTTTGTTTTTTGAAAGGCTTTTTATTGAATATAACCCATTGTTCTTTAAAAAAACAAATGTATTTGGTTGAACAATATACTCCTTTTTGTCAATATTTATCACAGCATGTTCAAAAAAATAAAGTGCATCTTCCGAATCTCCTATTAGTTTTAATTTTTCACCTTTTTTTAAATCTTCAATATAAGCTATTGAAAATTGGTCAACTGGTTTTTGAAATTGTAGATAGACTAAAGGTCCTGCATAGCCTTCGTTAAACCTACCATAATTAACACCTTTGTAAACTATTTTTTTTCCATCAACATTATAATTTCTATTTTGTATAAGAGTAGAAACAACTACATCTTCTAAACCATTTGCATTAATCTTATCAAGAAACTGTCCAGGAACTTCACATAATTCAGGCGTTAGTTCTTTGCATTTAGTGCTTTCACCATTAAGATTATGTTTGATCATATCATTAAATAACTCGTTTGATATGAAATCATCTGTCATGTGTTTTAGTATTATGGGTTCTGTGTTCATTTTTTCAATCTCCTGTTTATTTATTCTGTTGCTGGTTTTAATTCATACCATCTTTCTGAGTTTTTAGACATTGTTTTGTTTGCTTTTTCTAATATTGGAAGATATAATTCAGGCAATTTCATTGCCAAGTGCCCTAATTGAGTATATTTATCATTCGCTTCTAGATGTAAAATAGAATAAACATAAAATAGATCATTGTAAGCATTTCTAAATCCTTTTATTATTCCTTTTTGTTCATTATGAAATTTTAATCTTTCTAAATGCTGATTAAATGAGATAATTTTTAATATTGGAAATAAACGAACAGATTCATTTACTTTTTCATACGTTTGTCTCAACATATTTTCATTTTCTTCAATACTTGTTTCAGCGCCAGTGATTATTTCATGAAAAGGTTTTAATACGTCGTACCAATATTCAAAACATTTGTCAAGTTGTGAAACTTGTGTTTCAACTTTTTTTACTAATTTTTCAATATTATTCATATTTTGCACCCCCAAAACTTGTTTGATAAAGTATGGATAGTAAAGCAAACATATATATTTTATGTTATTATAATAATAATACATAATAATATTCGAATATTTTAAATATTCATATATTTTAGAAAAATTTATAAACCTGTAAATTTACCCTATAAATATGAAAAGAAAAGTAATAAAACAAGGGCCTGCAACATTAATGATTAGTTTGCCTAGCAAATGGGCTAAGAACATTGGTCTTAAACAAGGGGATGAAGTTGAATTAATTGAAAAAGGCAATGGTCTCTTGATTTCATCAGGATCTGTTTCTGAAGGCAAGGAATGTTTGATTGAATTAAAGAATATAAAACAACCAAGGCAAATCTCTAGACCAATATTTATCCAGTTTAGAAAAGGATATGATATTATGAAGATTACATTCGATGACAGGTCTATATTAGATCATATAAGAAGGTATTTGGATGTTATGATGGGTTTTGAAATTACTGAACAAGGAAATAATTATTGTATTATTAAGAATGTTGCTAAGATTGATAGTTCTGAGTTTGATAATCTTTTTAGAAGATATTTTTTGGTTACACTAAGAATGGCTGATGAAAGTATTAATTTTATTGAGAAAAAAGATTTTGTCTCTTTAAAAGATACTGCTTTGCTTGAAAATACTCAAAATAAACTATATGCAACTTGTTCTAGAATGGTAAACAAATCCACTTTGCCAAGAGATCGTGCAACTGCAATGTTTTTATTATTGCAAAGGATGGAAGATATTGGTGATGATTACAAATATATGTGTCAATATCTTAACCAGTTAAAGCCTAAGAATGTATCAAAAGAAATAATTAAATTATATAAAGATATTAATGTTATGTTAAGGAACACTTATGATTTTTATTATAAAAAAGAAAGTATATTTGCAAATAATATTATTTCTGATAAAAAGAAATTAATTGTAACTGCTCTTGATCTACTTGAAAAGGTTCAAAAAAAAGAATTAAGATTAGTGCATAAGTTAACTGAGCTTATTGTTAAGATATATGAATGCACTGAACCTATTTATGGAGTTATTATGTGAGGTTATATTTTTTCTAAATTACTAGTTTTTTTCTCTTTTATTTTTTAATTTATTTTATTTATATCCTGGCATCTTTTCTCTAATCAACTTTAACATATCTACACAATATTCTTTAGTTGGACCCAATATTGTAAATCCATTTAGATAAATATGGCCGTTGTTTCTTGTTATTAATATATCTCCAATATTTCTTTTATTAAGATCTGAATCATAAGCAAAACCACCTGCTTCTTGATATGCAATGGCTGTGCAGCCAAAATCTAATATGTCTACTTCTCTAAACATGTATCCATAACTATGTTCATCTAATGTTTCATCTAAAAACGACAAAAGATTTCCACAAGATGAATTAAAGTTTACAAGATTAGTAAAGTATTGTCTTAATTCTTTTACAGTTGATCCAACCCTAAATGGGTCATCAAAAGATGCTTTTTTTATTTTTGGCAACACTATTCTTTTATCATTAATGTATGTACCTTTTCCTTTTAATGTTTTTATTGTTTTTCCTAGTGCGGGAAAATGGAACACTCCTCCTATTATGTCCTTACCATGGGCAAGATTAATACATATTGCAAAATAGTCTTTATTTTTTAGATCTCCTCCTTTTCCATGATTAGCGGGGTTTGTGTTTAATAAGTTTCTAGTTCCATCTATTGGATCAATCACAAAAGTATATTCTCCTTCTACGAGTTTTCCATAATGTGAAAATTCTTGTCTTAATAATTTGATTTGACCATTTTCTTCTTCTCCAAGAATTCCACAAGAATTATATCCTTTTGTTAAAAGTTCTTCCATTGATATTATCTGTGCTTTTTCATCTAATTCTGATAAAGCGGCTTTTTCATTTGCGACAATAGAAATGCTATCTTCAGCAGAAATCTCTTTCCCAATATCAGTTACAGTTCCATAACCTTTCATTACTTCTAAACCAGCTTTTTTAGCTGCCATTACCATATTTTCAAGACATTTAATTTCATTCATTTTCCCACCTTCCTATTTGATTTTTAACATTTTTCATAAAGAATAGGTATGTTAAATCAAATATATATATTTTATTCCTATATCATAATAATATATAATTATATTCGTATATTTCAAAATATCTATATTCTTAGGAAAAGTTTATAAATAAGGACCATTTCTTATATTATATGAAGAGAAAAGTCATAAAACAAGGACCAGCATCTCTTGTTGTTAGCTTACCTAGTAAGTGGGTCAAGAAAAATAATATTAAACAAGGAGATGAAGTTGATGTGGAAGAAGAGAGCAATGGTTTGTTTATTGCTCTTGAAAAGAGATCCAGAAAATATAAAAAAGTAGAAATCTCTATTAAAGGGGTTGTAAGAAAAATACATGAATCTCAATATCATCATGTGAAAAACACGTTGAGCAGCCTTTATAAAAAAGGGTATAATGAGATACATATTAAATTTGACGATCCTGATGTCGAAAAACATATTAAAAGAGTTGTTGCTAGTTTAATGGGTTATGAATTAATAGAATTAAAGAAAAATTTCTGCATAGTAAAGGAATTAATGAAGCCAAATGAAGAACAACTTAAATCTGTGGAAAGAAGATGTTATATTATTATGAAGGAATATGCACGAATAGTTTATAATGAAATGATGAATGGATATAAAGAGAATAAAGAATTAATAGTAGAAAAAATTAAAATAATAGGAAAACACAATGATTTTTATAAAAAACTTTTAGTAGATTCTGATCTTGACAAGTTTGAAATAATGTATAGATATTCTCATAATAGAACATTTGAGTTTTCATTAAGGGAATTTTTTCATGCATATGTTTTTGCTTATGACCATAAAGTTAAAGTTGACAAAAGAATTTTAAATTTTTTTAAGAAATATTTAGAAGCATTAGATTTTTTTTATACTATGTTTTTTAAATTTGATCCAGATCAATACTATAAAGCTATGAATTATCGTAATCTCTTTTTTGAAGAAGGTTATCCACTTATGATGAAACTTAAAAAAGAACAGGTAATTATTTTATCCCATATCATGGCAGCATTAAGAAGATTTGCAAATAATCTTTCAATTTTGGTTTCTTTAAACTATTAATTAATCTTTTTATTATTTTCTGTTTTTATTAAGAAATTTCGAGTTTAATGTCTAACCAAGATTTCAAGTATTTGCTTGTGAACTTTTTTATTCGTAGCTAAATAATTAGGCATATCAGGATACCAAGGATCGCCATTGAAAGTCGTAACTTTGCCTCCAGCTTCTTCAATAAGAAGAGAACCCGCAGTTATATCCATGGATTTTGGAATAAAAGAAATAAGAGCTTCTGCATTCCCTTGAGCGATAAAAGGTAAATCATTAATAGCAACGCCATAAATTCTAATTGAACCAATTTTTGAGATGAATCTTTTTAAAGTTTCTATCTCTTTCCCTGTTTTATCTTTTAATATACTACTACTCACAATAGCCAAGCTCTTATCTAAACTTCTCTCACTAACTCGCAACTTAGTTTTCTTATTAAAAGTAGTATCTGTTTTAAAAGCTCCTTTTCCTTTTTCTGCATAATAAACAACATTATTGAAAGCATCAAGTAAAAGCCCAAAAATAACTTTATTATATTTTAAGATTGCTATTTGCATCCCTGCATGAGGAATACCACGAAGATAATTATTAGTTCCATCTAATGGATCCAGAATCCATTTATATTCAGTACTACCATTGACTATTCCTTTTTCTTCAGATATAATAGTATCTTCAAGAAATCTTTTTTGTATTGTTTTTATCATTATTTCTTCAGATTCAAGGTCAATATTTGTAACATAATCTTCAGAAGTTTTCTCTTTAGCAAGGGTAATTTTTTCAAAACCATCTAAAATTAATTTATGAATATTCTTCGTTATTTCAAAAGCAAGTTCTTTTCTTTCCATTAACTAATTGGTTGTAAATGATAATATTTAAATCTTTGGTCCAAACATAAAATTACTTTAACTCAATATTTACATAACACCTATTCTGTTTTAGTTTCTTTGAATTGTTAATTTTCCTAATTTTCCGAAACCTTTATTAATAACATATTGCTTTCTTAATTTCTTTTAGAAATAAAGGTGATAAAAATAAAAACAGGATACAAAGTATGCGACGCAATGACTGAAAAACCAGTTATAGTAAAACCAAACACTTCTATTTCAGAATGTGCACGAATAATGTCAGAAAAACATGTTGGAAGTTTATTAATCAGTGAAAATAATAAAATCTTAGGCTTAATAACAGAGCAAGACATTGTCAGAAAAGTAGTTGGAAGAGACCTAGACATTAAAAAAGAAAAAGTGGAAAATTTCATGGAAAAAAGATTAATAACAATTGCACCAGAAGTAGACATATTCGACGCAATCAACATGATGTCTGAGTATAATATAAGACATCTGCCTGTGATGAGTGATAATAAGATGATTGGTTTTGTAACATTAAAAGACATTCTAAAGATTGAACCCGAATTATTTGAACTGTTAGTAGATAAATTCGAATTAAGAGAAACTGAAAGAAAACCTATTTAATCCAAAACATTCACGCCAACAACACCAGGCACTCCTTTAATATAATTAATCAATTTCTTAAAATTATCTTCATTAGTAATTTCTAGTGTCATATTGATCTGTATGTTCTGTCTCCTAGGTTCAGAATTAATAGACCTGATGTTCATTTTAGAAACTGATATTATGTTAAGAATATCAGCCAATAACCCTACCCTATCTCTAACTGTTATTATCAATTTCTTTAAATTCCTTTTCTTATCAATTTTTTTCCAATTAACATCTACTCTTTTTAGATTAAGCATTGAATCAACATTAGGACAATTCTCAGAATGAATAGTTATCTTACCATCTTTTGTTTTAAATCCAATTATTTTTTCACCAACCTGTACTTCACAACACCTAGAAAATTTAACAACAGGATTTTTCTCACCTTTAACAATGATCTCTCCACCGATTACTTTTCTATCTATATCATCATGTTTTTTAGGTCTTTTATCATCAAACTGTATGCCTAGTGCCTGCCTTATTTTTGCTTTTGCTTGGTTTGTTTTTGCAAATGTCAGCCACTGCCTAGAAGGTTTTGCATTATTTTGTGTCATTACTTCAACAATGTCTCCGCTTTTTAATTTATGTGACAATGGCACAAGTATGCTGTTAACTTTTGCTCTTGCACATTTATTTCCTATCTCAGAATGTATCTCATATGCAAAATCAATTGGAGTAGAACCTTCTGGCAATGCAATAGGATCACCTTTTGGAGTAAAAACTATTATTTCATCTTTAAACAGATCAATTTTTACTGTTTCAATCAAATCTTTTGCAGACTTAGATGTTCTTTGCCATTCTAAGAACTGTTTTAACCAAGATATTTTTCTATCGAATTTTTTATCTCTGTCTGTTCCTTTATATCTCCAGTGAGCAGCAATGCCTTCTTCTGCTTCAACATGCATGTCTTGCGTTCTTATCTGAATTTCTATTCCTTTTTTTTCAAACAATATGTCTGTGTGCAATGATTGGTAACCATTTGGCTTAGGATTTGCAATAAAATCCTTGAACCTGTGAGGAAGATATTTCCAATTAGAATGCACAGTGCCCAATACCCTGTAACAATCTTCTTTAGATTTGGCAATTATTCTGATTGCTGTTAGATCATGTATGTCTTCAAAAGCATAACCTTCATCTGTTATTTTTCTGTATATTGAATAAAATGTTTTTGCCCTGCCATATATCTCAACAAAAGGAGTCTTTGATTCGATTAATTTTTGTCTGATTGTATTCATTACTCTTTTAACTCTTGCTTCTCTTTGTTGTTTTTTTTCTGCAATCTTGTTCTTTATATCAGCATAAATGTTAGGGTGAAGGTATCTTAATGAAAGATCTTCTAGTTCTGACTTTATTTTATACATTCCTAATTTGTGCGCAACAGCAGAATATATATCAAGCGATTCTTGTGAAACAGTCTTTTGTATTTTTTCTGGTTTAAACTTTAATGTTCTCATGTTATGCAATCTGTCTGCTAGTTTGATTAAGATGACTCTTATGTCTTTTGAAGTTGCTAATAATATTTTTCTTACAGTTGCAGCTTTTCTTTCCTCTGTCTCACCTATGTCAATCTTTCTTATCTTTGTAACTCCTTGCACTAGGTCTAGTATTTCTTTACCAAATTCTTCTTCAATCGTGTGTGCTCTTATCTTTGTATCTTCTATCACATCATGCAATAGACCCGCTGCAATTGTTGCAGAATCAAGCTTCATGTTTATCAAGTTTTCAGCAGTCGCAACACAATGTTCAAAATAAGGTTCACCAGAGTCTCTTACCTGGCCTTGGTGCGACTTTTTAGAAAAATCATATGCTTTTCTGATTAGCAAGACATCTGCTTTTGGATTGTATTCAAGAACTTTGTTTATTAGTTGTTCTACTGAGAGCATATGGTATCTATAATGTATAGAGATATATAAATGTTTTTAGAATTATTTCTCAATTTCAATAACTTCATATTTAAGCCCAGGTATAAGGTCTCTTTCAACAAACTCAGAATTCTTTTCAGTTATTTTATATCCTTCACCAACAAAGTTTATTATATCTCCTGTTTCAACTTGTTTTGCTTGTTCTTTGGTAAAATTCTCTTGACCAAATCCAAACCACCTATAGCTTTCTGAAATAATTATTTCTTTTTCACCTAATCCTAATGCCTTAACCTTGTAAATAATTTCTTTTTCAGGACATAATTCTTTGTTCACATAATTTTCTAGTTGCCAAACTTCATTTGCAACATTAATATTATAACCTTTAGCAAACCTAATTAATCTATACAAATTATTTTGTACTTTTTCTCTATTATTTGTTAGATAAAGTTCTTGTGTGGTTTCTAAATAATGCTCAGCTGTTGAAATTATGATTTTTCTTATTTGTGCTGAAACATCTTGCCCAGTATACTTTGAACAAACCAATGCCTCATAAAGCCTAAATATTACTTTATCTATATTACCATCCTTTGCTAATTCTTCTGCTTCACTTAATTGATAGACCTGTTGTACACCTGCGTTTTCTTTTCTATATTGTTTCATAGAATTAGCATATATATTTGGAAGTAATAGAGAAATAAGAAATGTTGTTGTTCCAACCAAACCTACCTTGTTCATATATCATAAGTAGTGTAGGATTAAATATAAATGTTTATGTTTTAGAGAAGGGTTTATTTTAAAGGCAATCTAATCAAAAGATTGATCAAGTCTGAATATTCTGAAATACCAAGAGAACGACCTTCTTCGCATGTTTCAGAAACTAATGTGTTTTCAGCAAAATCAAGTAATTCTTTTTCTTGCAAAAGATTGTCTAATTTCTTATCTTTACCAGTTCTTATTTTATATCCAATATTCGCAGTACACTCGTGCATCAAAAGTTTATAATCTTCATCAAAATAATATTCATCAATACAATATTTGTGATCTGTTGAATCCCTTGACAAAAATATATAATATTTTATTGTTTTATTTTTATAGAGTTTTCTAGTTTTATTTATTCTATGTATTTCTAATCTTTTGCTATATTTATCATAAACTTCTGTTACAACCAGGTGTAAGCTAAGTATAGTTAATGCGTAAGTTACTAATCTTTGTGTTCTTTTTTCTTCTTTCTCATCATCTATTATCAATATGTTTGATAGATCCATATTTTAGATAGGAGTATATTGGTGAATATAAAGATTTATATTTTAAAGAGTTTACTTCACTATATAAATATTTATAAAATAAGTTCTTTTTCTATATATAATTATTGGGGGATGATAATATGTTAAGAAAATTATTTGGAATGGAAGAACAAAAACAAGAAGAAAAAAGGGATGAAGAAATATCACTAAACTATCTTCTTGCATTGGAAAGTGCGATTGGTGCTAAAAAAGCTATTGAGATTATACAAAAATATGGTCAAGATGATCTGATAGATGGGGAAAATCTGCTAGAACTATTCTTAGAACAGATTAAGTCAAAACATTTTACTGCTACGCCTGATTCAATAATATTATATGCTCTTAATATGCTGGAATTAGATAATAAAGTAGAAGATCTAAAGCTTAGAGCAGAAAAAGCGTCTAGTGTTGCTGACACATTAGAAGAATTCTTAGAATTTCATAAACAATTAATAGATAAAGACAAAACAGTAGATGAAGAATTTAAAGAGGAACTTCTAAGTTATAATCCTTTTTATAGAGATGTATTGACACAAGTTCCTAGAAAACTTGTAGAAGTTTATGGTGAAATTGTATTTGAAAAAGATAAAGATGTTGAAGGATATACAATACAAGTTGGTGAGAATAATCAAAAGAAACTTAAAGGAATAACAAGAAAACAAATATTTGATTTTTTAATAGAATTACAGTCCCAAGGCAAGGAAGTCCGTAAATCACAAATTATTAAAGGGTTTGATGATATATATGCTGCTATGGAAGCTAGTGTTACTTCAAATGCTCAATGGTATCTGGCTCTAGGATTTACATCATTAGAAGAAGTAAGATCAGTAACTACTGAGGACATTCTTATATTAGATGATAGGTTTCGTTTTTCTGAACAAGGCGGTCAAATTGAATTGTTTGCGCAATTAGTTGGAAAATATGTTAATGGCAACAAGCAAAGGATGGAAGAAATGTTGGAACTAGGCGAACATCCTGGTGCTGCTCGTTACCTGCGCGCATTAGGTGATGTTGATCAATTGAAAAAAATAATGAATATGGAGAAAAAACCTTCTGCTTCTAGCATCTTTTATGTTAAAAGAAATTTTGGTTTGACTGAATATGATGAAGTTATAGAGACTGCGATGAAGATTGATTGTGATAATCCTTGTTTCTTTGAAAGAGATTGTGAAAGTATTGATGAATTCTTTGAATTTAAAAGAGATTATGAAAGAGTCAATGAAAAGTTCAAAGCACTAAGAGATAAAGATGATGATGATGATGACATCAGCATACACAAATATGAAAAACTGGTTGCTCTTGAAAAAGATGATGCTTTTGACAGAGGCTATTTAAAACATTTTCATATGCATGAACTAGAAAGAATAAAAGATATGAGTAAGTTAATGGGTTCAGCTAATTATGATGAATTAAAGATACCAAAACAATGGAAAGAAGATCTTGTAAAGAAATTAGTAAAAGTTGGTTATTCTGTGCAAAGCATAATAGATGTTTTTACAGAAAAGATTTCTAATGAAACTGCAAAACAATTGATCAGTAATGTTCGTGAGAATAAATATAAACTTAGTAATTTGGTTGAAATCGCAAGGTCAGGACAATTATTATTAGGCTTTGCTTTGTTAGAAAGCGGGCTTGATCTAAAACAGCAAGGTGTTCCATATTCTATTTTACCTGCGTTCAAGGCAAATGAGTTTGGGCATGAACAGGTGGTTAATTTTGCACAAACAGTTGGATTTGACAGGTATAAAACAGATGATGGTTTTGATGCAATGGAATTAATAAGAGACATGAGAATTTTCTATAACAAAGAGATAAAGATAAAGGAGTTAGATCAACAAGGTAATTATATGAAGGAATGAGGGGGTAAATAAAAATGGGAAAAAGAAAACGTGGAATAAAATTAGAATCTTTAGTTGAAAGAGATTCAAATGAATTTGTAAGAAAATACTCAGCAGTGTTTGGAGTTTT
>CAZYAB010000011.1:0-20335 GCA_964645705.1 uncultured Methanosarcinales archaeon
ACTTTTCTATTTTATCATCTTCTAATGATTCTGATAATAATAATGTTTCAACAACGCCTAGTTTTAATTTTTTGTAAACTTCATCTTCACCATAACCTACTTTTCCTGGTTCTTTTGCAAGTAATGATAAGAATTTGTTCATTATCTTTTTTTCTTCCATTACTTCTTCGCTTGCTAAAACATCTTTACTCTTCTCAACCAACTCTTGCAAACCAAACTCGCCTGTATAGCTCAAATCTTTGGTTGCTATGATCTTTTTTCTTAGTTCCGTTGTCATCTGTTCAATAAATTTGTGCTTTGTTGGACCTGGTCCTCCAATTAAAATACCTTTTAAATCTTTCATTTTTAAGAATTCAGATTTTACATAATCTGCGACTTTTCTATAGTGGTCTTTTGCAGCGCCTTCTCTTAGTCTGCTGAACCTTTGAGCTGATTGTCCACCTGCTCTTTGTTTACCAGGAACTTCTGAATGAGTTTTTCGTAGTGGAATGATAGTTTTCCCTTTTAATATTGCAATGTTTGCGTCTCTTCTATCCATGACAACCAATCCATAACATTCTCTTATCTCCATTATTTCTTGTAATGGTTCTAAGACAAATGTTTTATCACACCTGTATAACCTTTGCTTCATTGGAACAGGTGGTTCAAGGCTCCAAACTTCAACATCTGACCTGCCTTGTTGTCCTGACACATTTCCTGAGAATGCTGCTAAACCATTGTCTGGTGTTCTTTTGAATAATCTTAAGTGCTGGATCATTCTTTCTAAAGCATCTTGCACATTTTTCCTTGTAGATGCTGATTTAATATTAGAAGCAGTGCCTTTTTCTTGTTCTAGGTGTTGTATAATCTTTATTATGTCATAGCCTTGAGGAATGTATACACTAACTAATTCTGTGTGTCTGCCTCTGTATTGAGACAATTCCTTAATGAACTTCTTAAGTTCAAATTGTTGTTTTGATGTTAAACCTGCCATAATGTGTATAGAAATGAAGTCCATTTAAAAATCTTTGCTAGCTTAGAAGCAGAGGTGTGACGGCTGGGGGTGGATTGGTGGGTTAACACTAAACACAAGCAAACACCTGATGCAAAGGACTAAACAGTTTAACCAATTGATCAAACAAGAAATCATTTATCTGTTGGGATGTGTGCCTTAGTTTGAATGGAGTTGATGGTAATTCTTCTGTGCCTCTGACTGGCACAAAATCCATTAAATGATAAATACGGTTTTCTGGATCAAAATACATTTCTATTTTTAAAAAACATTTTTCTTGTGGTTTATGCCGAAACCTTCGATAAACTGTTTGAGAGCCATAATGATTGGGTTTATTATTTTTTAGTACTTTTCTCGATGCGTGTATTCCTTGTTCAGACAATATTATTGTGGATTCTAATGAATACAGATTTCCGCCTGATTTTTTATAAAAATCAAAGAATAATTTCGAAACAAAATCACCAGAAATAATTGGTTGAAATCTGTCGCTATCAAGATTAGTTAAGTTTTTGGCAGGATATCTAAAAAACTTTGCACAAGGTTTGCCTGTTTTGTCTCTCTTAGTAAGAAAATATTGTTTCTTACTCTTTTTTTTCACAATATCTTGATAAGATTTGCCTCTCTCAGGAGTATATATTACTTTTTCTAAAATAATGTGCTGTTTCATATAATAATGTGGTAAGTTAAGTGATTTAAAAGTTTTGTTAAAGTAGAGTAAACATTTAAATATCAGTCCATCTAGATAATTCACAATGGTATTCACATTATACGAACTAATAGACATTGTAATAATAACACTAGCAATCGGCTACATATTCAAGGATTTTATTAAGATAAAGCATAGTGTTAAGTATCATGATGATCCTGTTAAGTTTTATCAACAGCAAAAGGTTCCATCTAATTTTAAGATTGCAATGATTGTTGCAGCGCCTGCCATAATATTACATGAACTAGGACATAAGTTGATTGCAATTGCATTTGGAATGATTGCTCAGTTAAAAGCTGCATATGGCTTTTTATTATTTGGAATTTTATTAAAATTAATGAATTTTGGGTTCATATTCTTTGTGCCTGCATATGTGTCATGGGGCTGTCCACAAGGAGATCTGATGTGTGTTGGTAATCTTTATATCAATCCATGGATATATTCTATTATTGCGATTGCAGGTCCATTGATGAATGCATTGGTTTGGATTGTTTGTTATTTCCTGATAAAATCACCAAACATAAAACCTAAATATAAGCCAATAATATTCTTGACAAAAAGAATAAATGGTTTCTTGTTCATATTCAATATGTTGCCAATACCAATGTTCGATGGGTGGCATGTGTATAGTGGTATTATAGAAACTATCAAGTTAATTATGTTATGATCTTATATATAAACAAAACCATAAGCTTTAAAAACAATTCCTTCTACCGAAAGAATAATATGGGTAAATTATTAGATTTTTATGATAAAAAGTATAAGAAATTATTAATAATACCATTCTTGTTATTGATACTAGCAATTGCTCAAATTGGTTATCAATACTCAACAACAGGTGATTTTCTTAATAGAGGTATTGGTTTAAAAGGAGGAACCAGTATTAATATAAATGACATTTCTCATACACAAATAGAAATCGAAGAAGCAATATTAAAAGAATTTCCAGAAGCAGATATAAACACAAGGACCCAATCATCGTTTGGTGCTTTGTCTGGGTTTATTATTGAAATTGATATTGTGACTGCTAATAATCCTGATAATGAAAATCAGCTCACTGAGATTCTTGATGAACTATATCCTGACACAATAATGAATGAACTTGGTGAACAAGAAAAAGTTTATAGATTAGGAATAATGGGTTCAAAACTTGGTGAAAATTTCTTTAAACAAACTTCAATTGCATTATTAATTGCATTCTTATTAATGGGAATAGTTGTTTTAATATATTTCAAGATACTGATACCAAGCTTGGCTGTTATTTTGTCAGCTGCGTCTGATATAATAGTAACTCTGGCTATTATTAATTTAACAGGAATGAAGCTAAGCACAGCAGGAATTGCAGGATTCTTATTATTAATTGGTTATTCTGTTGATACTGATATTTTGTTAACAACTAAAGTTCTTAAGAAAAAAGAAGGAATTGTTATGGACAAAGTAATGAGAGCAATGAAAACTGGTCTTAAGATGTCGTTTACAACAATAATCGCTGTTACAGTTGCACTTATGTTTTCATTATCAGTTGAGATCAAACAAATCATGATCATATTATTGATTGGTTTATTCGTAGACTTAATTTATACATGGTTGCAAAACGTAGGATTATTAAAATTATATTTAGAATTTAAGTCAAAAAAGATTGCTAAAAAAGAGCACGAGGTTAAGTTCTTTTAGAATGAGAAAAATAAAAAAAATATTCACTAACTGGAGAGTGATCTTATTAATCGTGTGTCTGTTAATGGCTGCTTGGACAATTCATTTTAATCCTAATAAACAAGGTGTTGCTATCAGAAGCATTGCATATAATAGTTCTGTAAATGCTGCTGGTATTGAAAAACCTCAACCAGGCATAATGCCGATGAATAGAGAAGTAATTCTATCGATTGATGGCCAAGATATAAAAAATACTAAAGATTATTTTGACGTAATGGATAAATTAGAACCAAATACAACTGTTGATTTTAAGACTAGTAAAGATTTCTATAGGGTGTTTGTAAGGCCGTTGTATAATGTAACTGTTCTTGATGAATTAGAAACATATGAAGCACCTGTTATGGTAAATGTTACAAAAATAATTGATGGCGAAGAAATTGTTGTTCTTGAACAAAAAACAGAGACAATAACTAAAACAGTTGAAACAACTGTGATTGATTCTGAAACAGGTGAACCATACACAGTAGAAGAAGAAGTTAATGAAACTATCTTTATAACAGAAACAAAGACACGAAATAAAGTGCACAAAGAAATAATTGGTAAAGAAGAACTGGGACTAAGTATTTATCAAGCACCGACATCTAATATTAAGAAAGGCTTAGACCTTGCAGGCGGTACAAGAGTAATACTTGCGCCAGAAAAGAAAATAGATGATACACAATTAGAAACATTAGTTGATATTATTAAACACAGATTAAATGTGTATGGATTAAGCGATATATCTGTCAGACCATTTAAGTTTGGTGAAGAAAAATATATTATTGTTGAGATTGCAGGTGCAACAAGACAAGAAGTAGTTGATTTATTAGCTAAACAAGGTAAGTTCGAAGCAAAAGTTGCCAATAAAACAGTGTTTGTAGGTGGAGAAGATGTTACTTTTGTTTGTACTGATCCGTCATGTAGTAGAATCTATCAATGCGGATCATTAGCACAAGATCAATGGAGCTGTAAATTTGAATTTTCTATAAAACTAAGTGCAAGTGCTGCAAAGAAGTTTGGTGATGCTACAAAAGATCTTGATATTATTGAGATGAATAGTGAAAGAGCATACTTAAGTGAACCAATTGTCTTTTTCTTAGATGATAGTGAAGTTGATTCATTACAAATAGATTCTAAATTGCGTGGTTCTGAAACAACTGACATTTCAATATCTGGTCCTGGTTATGGTAAAGATAGGAATGAAGCATATATTAATTCTAATGAAAATAAAAAGAAATTAGTAACAATACTTAAAACAGGTTCATTGCCTGTAAAACTTAGTATTGAGAATAGTGTTGTTATATCTGCTATTGCTGGTGAAGAGTTTGTTAATAATTCTTTGTTAGTTGGTTTAGTTGCTATTTTGGCTGTGTCTGTGATTATATTCAGTATTTATAGAAGATTAAAGATCTCAATACCATTATTGATTACTTCTGTATCAGAAGTTGTTTTGTTATTAGGAGTTGCTGCTTTGCTTAAATGGAATCTTGATTTTGCAGCAATCGCAGGTATTATTATTGTTGTTGGTACTGGTGTTGATCATTTGATTGTTATAACTGATGAAGTTTTAAGAGGCGAATCAACAGCATCTGTAACTGACTGGAAAAAAAGGTTCAGAGCTGGGTTTATGATAATTTTGATTGCATTCTTTACAACGTCAGTAGCAATGATTCCTTTGATGTTTGCAGGTGCTGGTTTGCTTAGAGGGTTTGCAATTATAACAATTGCTGGTTTAGCTCTTGGTATATTTGTGTCAAGGCCTGCTTATGGAGCTGTAATTGAGATTTTGTTGAGGGAATGAAAGTTTTATATATTCTTTTCTTTTAAAATATAATATGAAAAAACTAATTACAATAACATCATTATTACTTCTATTATATAACCCAGTACATGCAGAAACTTATAGATTAAGAGATTATGAAAGGCATAAATTCAAACCTTATATTCAACCTGTTATTAATCCTCATTTACCAACATACACATTAAAAGATGCAAAAGATTTTCCACCAATTATTTATAAAAATGAAAGATTTGGTTTGATTGGAATAGTAAATGATTCTATCAAAGAATATCAAGTAAGTGAAGAAATGCAAGAAAAAAGATTAAACTGGTTTGAGAAATTACAAGAATATTTTTTCAAAATAAAAGGTTTTAAAAGATATTTTAAATGGGAATTCTAAGAATAAAAAACGCTGCGGCCCGGATTCGAACCGGGATTACGGGTCTAAAGCCCCTAACTCTTTTCGCGGTGCTCAAAGATATCCCGAAGGAAACTGGCTACCCTGATTCTTGATGAATTAACACTCAAGGCTTACGCTTAAGCTTCAACTTAATCAGCGCAGTACCAGGTTGTGCCACCGCAGCGTGTGTGCATTATATAAGAATAATCTATTTTATTTATATATGTTTTTGTTTTTTAACTCCAACCAAATCTCTTTAAAACATTTACAGCATACTTAAGCTTTTTCTTAGAATGTGCATATATTGTGAAAATCTTGTCATGTCTCTTAACATAATCACCAACATGATGATATAAGTAAATTCCTGCTCCTTTATCAAGAGGTGCTCCTGCTATCCTGGCAATCTTTGAAATAGTTTTGTTATTTATGTGCTTGATTTTGCCAGAATGAGAAGCTCGCACATGATGAGTAAATCTTCCAATTGTAATTTGTCCTGGCTTGATATTTGGTTTTCCGCCCTGTGCTTTGATAATCTGTTTCATTTTTTCATATGCTTTGCCTGATTCTAAGATTTCTTTTGCTGTTTGTTCAGGGTTCTTTATCTTTGCCATCTTCATTATCTTTGTTGCTATGAACAATGATTTTTCTTTAAGATCTTGGGGTGCTTTTTCATTGTTCATAAGAACATAAAGAACGTCTCTTGCTTCTAATGCAGGCCCAATTCCATTTCCAATTGGTTGTGTGCCGTCGCTTAGCATTACCTTTACTTTCATACCCAATCTTTTGCCAAGATGAACAAATTTTCTTTTTAATTTTTTTCCTTGTTTTTTTGTCTTGAATTTTGTGTCTGGTCCAATTGGTATGTCAATTAAAACATTATTTGCATTTACTGCATGTTTTTTTGCCATTATTGATGCTAATAACATTCCTTCTGGATCTAAAGAAACTGGATGCCTGATTTTTATCATGTGATCGTCTGCTGTTGCAAGATTAACACCACCGCCCCACACAATACAACCACCCACTCTATTAACAATCCTCTTCATTTCATTTATAGGGATTTTTACATTACACAATACTTCCATTGTATCTGCTGTTCCTGCTGGTGATGTTATTGAACGAGAAGATGTTTTTGGAAAAATAATTCCTGCTGCAACACAGATAGGAATGACAATCATTGTTGTTCTATTACCAGGAACACCGCCTGAGCAATGTTTGTCAGCAATTAGTTTGTGTTTTAATTTTAATTGATCACCATTATCAACAATTGCATTTGTCAGGTCAACTGTCTCTCTTTTACTTAATCCTTGTGTAAATGAAGCTGCGACAAAATAACAAATCTCAATATCTGTTAAATGATGGTTTACTATGTCTTTGACAATTTGATGTATTTCTTTTTTTGTTAATTTCTTTCCTTCTAATTTTTTCTTAATATAAATAACTGATTCTGGCTTTTGTGCTAAATCTATTCTTACTTTGTCATCCTTTTTTGCTTTTAGAACATCAATAACTTCTTCAAATAATCCTATTTTTCCTTTAGGTACTGCTTTTTTTGATTCACCAATATCAACAATCGCAATTGTTTTTTTATTGCCTTTTTTAATAAGAATTCTATCTCCATGATGAAGATCTAATTTATGTGCATCTTTGTAATTAATCAGAGCTACTAATGGTCCGCCTGTAGCAATATCCATATCTTTGACTAATAAACGCATGTAGTTTTCCCCCTTTTTTTATTAAATTATGGTGTTTTGGTATATAAATGTTATTGTTTTCGTACATAAATCAATAAAATTTAAATAATAGCAATCAATAAATAAAATGTATGACAAATGCTACAAAAGTAACACAAACAGGAGGAACATTTCTTGATAAAATTGTGGACTTTATTATTCCGCCAAAAATAGTCTCATTCTTGAACATAACACTATATCAAAACTCATTCATGATATTTAATTATTGGTCTTTTGTTCATTTTATGTCTGGTGCTATATTTTATTTCTTTTTTCCTAACATGGATATTAAAAAGAAATTCAAGCTCTGGATTGCTATAAATATTGTATATGAAATAATAGAATTTTTATTAGCACTGGGTGGTCATCCACTATTTGTAGAAGAAGTTGTAGATATTGTATGGGATATAATTATTTCTTTGTCAGGATTCTTAGTATTGTGGGGAATTAAAGAATTGATAGTAAAGATAAAGAAAAAGAAAGTTTTATAAAGCTAAAATACATTCTAATAACTGTGATATAAAATGACCGAAGTTGGTTGTATTCATTGTTAGGAAAGTGAATTCTGATTTGATTAGGCTAAACTCTTTGGTTTATAACAATGTTTTCCATAGCTAGCTCAGGCTAGCGATAATTCTAAAACCAAATCATAGAAAACCTTTAAAGCTTGTTTAGAGCTTTGTTTTGGCTTTTAAGGTTGTTTTGTGCTTGTTTACTTTAATAGCTTATGCTGTATGCTGCTATGGTGTAATCAGCACGATTGGATGTGAACCAATAAGTCCAGGTGAAAGTCCTGGTAGTGGCACAATGGTGATGGTAGTGTAATGGTAGCACAGGGGACTGTGGTAGTAAGCTGCAGAAATCCCCTAGAGCGGGTTCAATTAATATCGCTGGCGCTCGTTACTTTCAAACGCCAGGGCATTTGAAAGTCCCGCCCATCACCCTAACCTTTATATAGAACAAAGTTAAAAATCAATAGGAGGAAAGAAAAATGAAATTATTAACTGCAAAAGGAATGCGGGATTTTGCACCGCAGGAAAAAATACTAAGGAACAAGGTAGTTGAAAAACTAGTAAGAGTGTTTGAAAGATATGGTTATGTGCCATTAGAAACACCGATTGTTGAAAGATTTGATGTATTATCAGCAAAGTATGCTGCTGGTGAAGCAAGCGATGCAATGAAAGAAACATTCAGATTAAAAGATCAAGGTGACAGAGATCTTGGTTTAAGATTTGATTTAACAGTTCCATTTTCAAGATTCGTTGGAATGAATCCTAATCTTAAGATGCCATTCAAAAGATATCAAATAGGTGAAGTGTTTAGAGACGGACCTATCAAGCTTGGCAGGTATAGAGAGTTTTGGCAGTGTGATGTTGATTTTGTTGGTTCTGAAAACATGATAAGTGATGCTGAGATTGTTAAGTTAAGTTTAGATGCTTTTAAAGAATTAGGATTAAATGCTTATCTTGTTATCAATAATAGAAAATTGTTACAAGGCTTGCTAATAGATTGTGGTGTTGATGAATCTAAATTAGAACAAGTAATAATTATAATTGATAAACTTGCTAAGATCGGGCCAAAAGGTGTTGCAGATGAATTAGAAAAATTAGGTCTACCGAGTTCTGTAATTGAAAGTATTAATGATGTTTTTATTATCAAAGGAACTAATACTGAAGTTTTAGAAAAGCTTGGTAAAAAGGTTGTGTGCCCTTTGGCTGTCGAAGGTTTAAAAGAGTTAAAAGAATTATATTCTTACCTAGATGATGAAAGCATAAAGAATGTTGTTATAAATATTTCTCTTGCAAGAGGTTTTGCATATTATACAGGAACTGTGTTTGAAGGATATTTGAGAGAAAGTGAAATAAAGTCATCAATATGTGGTGGTGGACGTTTTGATGACATGATTGGAATGTATTTAGGTAGTAAAGAAAAATATCCTGCATGCGGAATTAGCTTTGGCTTAGATGTCATATCAGAAGCAATGAAACTGCAAGGTCTTGGTAAAGACAAGACTGTTTCAAAGGTTTATATAATTCCTATTGGCTGTGTTAAAGAATGTTTTAAGATTGCTCAGCAGTTACGTGATGCTGGTATCAATACTGATATGGATATTGTTGGCAGAAATATATCTAAGAATATGAAGTATGCTAACACGCTTTCTATTCCTTATGTTGTTATAGTTGGTGAAGAAGAGATGAAGCAGCAGAAGGTTAAGTTAAGAGATATGAAGAGTGGTAAAGAAGAATTAATGAGTGTTGATGATGTTATAAAGAAGTTAAAATAATAACTTCACCATCAACAATTGCAACACTGTGTTCATGCTGAGAAACTAATCCGCCTTGCACTTCTTGCAATGGTGTGTGTTCTTTGATAGCTTCTTGGTTTTTTAATTGTTTGAATGTGAAGTTTATCTGAGCCTCGCTGAATCTCTGTAAGAGGTTTCTTTTGGAGAATGGAAGAGTTTTGAAATTTGTTTGTATGTATTTCATTATGTTTCTTGCAAAACCAATTCTCATTGGCTTGAATTCTTTTACTGAAAATATCTGCGGATCTTTTGTTTCTTTAATCATACCTGCGCCATTGGTGGAAAAAGGTTCAATTGCAAATACCATGTCATTTTGTAATTCAAATTGATCATTATTATCATAGTTTGGTATGTTTGGTAAGCAATGTGCTAAGTACAAGCCTAAAGAATGGCCTGAAAGATTACGTATTGGTTGAAAGCCTTTATTTGTTATTGTTTCTTCTATTACTTTTCCTATTTCGCCTAATTTTACACCTATCTTTAATGCTTTTATTGCATTATCAAGTGCTTCTTTGCTTGCGTTTACTAAATCAGTGTATTTTCCTGATAAATCAATAGTAGTTGCTGTGTCACCTATGTGTCCGTCTATGTGTACACCTATGTCAAGCTTTACAATCTCTTGTGAAAAAGTTCTATCATCATTATGATGAGCACAATCATGTGCAGCAATATTGTTTAAAGAAATATTAATTGGGAATGCTAATTTTCCTCCGAGTTCTTGGATTTTTTTTTCTATTTGTTCTGTAACTTCTAGAATAGATGCACCTGTCTTGATTAAACCTTTACCATAGTCTAATGCTTGAGCAGCTATTTTCCCTGCTTGTTTTAGTTTATCTAATGATTCTTGTTCCATGTATGTTGGTGGAAAGAAGTTGTATTTAAAGGTAGTGTTAATCAAGCATAAGACCTGCTTCTATAGAAAGGTTCTTGTTCAAATTCCATTAAAAAGCCTTTTAGATTAAGATATTTCTTGATTGCGCCTTGCAAATGTTCTGCTTTTTTTTGTAATGTGTCTTTTTGTTCACTTATAGTTGATTTATATATTCTTTTTTTCCAAAGATCATTAAAATTTTTCAAAAACCAATGCTTTTCCCATTTATCATCTTGATCTAAAACAAGTTTTGCTGTTATCTCGATCTTTACTTCGCCTGTGTTTGCATCAAGCTTTTTTCCTTCATGCATTACCTCAACACTTTTTATTGTTAAAGTGGTAATTTTAATAGTCATCTTATACTTGAAATAAGAACTTTCATGAGGTATTTGTTCAACTTCCCATGAAATATTGTGTTCTTTTAAACCAGATGAAGAATCTTTTTGAAGATATGAGGTTTCAAAATTCTCTGATTTGCCATAAATAGGATCATTCCAACCATTATCTTGTAACCAAAGGTATATTAATTTATATAATTCTTTAAGATTAAACACATCTTTATACTTGATAGACATTGAAATTACTTCTTTTTCATCTCCCATATATGTTATCTAAGAACAGAAGTATATAAATTTTTGCACTAATCTACACTATATTTAAAAAATCCTTGTCTTTTGTTAAAAGGGGCTGTTAGAATCATGCTTGTTGTTCTTAAAAATTCAAACGAATTCAGTGGCCTTGTTTTTATTTTTATCTTATTATTTATTATTGCTTGTAAAACAGAGTCCTTATCTTGATTAGAATCTATTAATGAAAAATTAGTATTTATTTGATAAAGTTTGTGTGCATCTGAATTAGCTATTACTGGCTTATTATGTTTTTCTGCTATTTTTTTTGCCCTTTTGTTTTGATTTATGAGTTTATGATAAAATCCAGAATATTCTATTGCGTCAAACAATCTAATATGCTTTAATAATAATTTATTTCCAATTGCCATTGGTAACAAAAAATTAGGGTGTGGTGCAATTATCAATGTTTGTGTGTGTTTTTTTTTTATTTTATATAATTCGTCGAATGTTTTAGGATTTTTAAGATCTAGTGGAGGATTTAATAATAATATATCTTTTATTTTGTTAATTCTTGCTTCCATTCCTGGTATCAAAAGAATACCATGTTTCTTAGCATATGATTTTATCTGATTATTGAAAAAAATATTAGTATGGTTTGTGATTGATAATACTTTGAAACCTAGTTTAGAACAATACTTGATTAGTGTCTTAGCATCATATTTAACAACATCTAATGTATCTTCTTTTGTGTGCATATGAAAATCTGATTTTAGCATATTTGTAAGGATTTTTGTTTTTGTTTATAAATATATATAATATTCTGATTACCATTTTAGAATAGTTATATAATTTTATAAATAGAAGTTGCGAAGTATATATAATATGGGGCTTAATATGGAGATACTAGATATTATATTTTGGAATAATAGTGTAAAACAGTATTTAATAGCCTTTGGCATACTTGTCTTAGTATTGATATTTCTAAAAATATTCAAAATAATTGTATTAAAAAAATTAGAAAAAACAGCGAAAAAAACAAAAACAAAAAAAGATGACTATGTAATAAAAGCGATAAACAGTATTGGTTGGCCATTGTATTTTGTGTTGGGATTATATTTTTGTTTAAAGATTTTAACTCTACCTAATTTCTTTGTTAAAGGTATTAAATATCTTACATTTATTGTGATTACTTATTACGTTGTTGTTGCTATTCAAAAAATAATAATAATTGCAATACAAAAAAATGTTGAATCAAAAGAAACAAAGATGGACAAACACACTGGAGAAATTCTTGCAAGAATTACAAAAATAATTTTATGGATAATTGCTATCATATTGATCATATCAAATCTTGGTTATGATATTTCTACATTAATTGCAGGCATGGGAATAGGCGGAATTGCAATTGCATTTGCATTGCAAAATATTCTTTCGGATATTTTTTCTTCATTCTCTATATACATGGATCAACCGTTCAGGGTTGGTGATTTTATTGTTATTGGTACTGATTCTGGTACTGTGAAAAAGATTGGAATGAAATCTACAAGAATTCAGACTTTGCATGGTGAAGAACTGGTTGTTTCTAATAAAGAATTAACTTCAGCAAGGATTAGTAATTATAAAAAGATGAGAAAAAGAAGAGTTGTGTTTAATATTGGTGTTACATATGGCACTTCTGCTAAAAAATTAGAAATAATTCCTAAAATAGTTAAAAAAGTTATTAATAAACAAAAAGATGCTGAATTTAGTAGAGCACATTTCAAGACTTTTGGGGATTTTAGTTTGATATTTGAAGTTGTATTCATTATGAAGAAAAAAGATTATAATGTTTATATGGATACTCTTCAAAAGATAAATCTTGGTTTGTTTAAAGAATTTAAAAAATCTAGAATTGAGATGGCATTTCCAACGCAGACTGTGTATGTGAAGAAGTGATTGATTCTGTATAGAAATGTTTTTATATTCTAATCTGTTTTCTGTTCAATATGATAATCGGAGTAGTAGGAAAAGCAAATGTAGGAAAATCAACTTTCTTTAAAGCAGCTACATTAGCTGAAGTTGAAATAGGTAATTATCCATTCGTAACAATCAAGCCTAACTCTGGTATTGGATATGTAAAAGTAGAATGTGTTGATAAAGAGTTTAATGTTCAGTGTGATCCTAGAAAAGGGTATTGTAAAGATGGGATTAGGTTTGTGCCTGTTGAACTCATAGATGTTGCTGGACTTGTACCAGGTGCGCATGAAGGAAAAGGAATGGGTAACCAGTTTTTAGATGATCTTAGGCAGGCAGATGCATTGATACATGTCATAGATTGTTCAGGTGGTACTAATGAAAATGGTGAATCAGTTGATATTGGTTCATATGATCCTGCTAATGATATTAAATTCTTAGAAACAGAGATTGATATGTGGTATTTGAGCTTGATTAAGAAAAATTGGGTAAAATTTACAAGACAAGTAATGCAAGAAAAAAGAGAAATACAAAAAGCATTGGCAACACAATTATCAGGTTTAAAAGTTACAGAAGAATTAATTGATGAAGGCATCAAGGAACTGAATCTCGATAAAGCTCATCCTGATAAATGGACTGATGAAAATCTGTTCCACCTAGCTATTTTCTTAAGAAGAAAGACAAAGCCAATGATCATTGCTTGTAATAAAGTGGACATTAGTGTTGGTAAAGAAAATTATAAAAGATTAAGAAATGAATTTCCTGATTATATACTTATACCGTGTTCTGCTGAATCAGAACTAGCATTAAAAGAAGCTGTTAAACATAAATTAATTGAATATATGCCTGGTGATAAAGATTTTAAGATTGTTTCTGATAAACTAAATGATAAACAAAAAAATGCACTTGATTTTGTTAAAAAAAATATATTAGAACAATTTGAACAAGGAACAGGTGTTCAAGCTGTGCTAAATAAAGCTGTTTTTGAATTATTAGGTTATATAGCAATATTTCCTGGCGGCGTTAATAAACTGGCTGACCAAGATGGTAATATATTGCCTGATTGTTTTTTGCTTCCTCCTAACTCAACTGCTCTGGATTTTGCATATAAGATTCATTCTGATATTGGTGATGGGTTTGTAAAAGCAATTGATGCTAAGACAAAGCAAGCTGTTGGTAAAGAACACAAGCTAAAGCATAGGGATGTATTAGAGATAAAGAGTACTAAGTAGGTTTTTTAGTTATTAATTCATATCTTTCTTTTTTTATAAAGTTATATTCGTGTAACATGTCTAGTTTTTTTCTGTACCTATTTGCCCAATCTTGTGCTGTTTGTTGTGGCTTGTTTTTGTAAAACTCTGAATTAGGATCAATAAGTTCTTTATAAGAATAGGCTTTACTATACAAATTCTCAAGAAAAGTAGAAACATCTTCTAGATAGTTTTTACATCCATAAGCTCTAACACAACCATGTCTTGGTCCATATTTTTGATCATCCGAACCTATATCAGGAGCATCTTTCCATGTAGATACTCCAAATTTTCTTCCACCCCTTTTAATTTCTTTAGTTTTATCATAAACATCCCCGGCAATATCTAACCACTTTTGTTTAAAGGTTTTTTTATTAAGAATGTTTTGAGCATATTCAATCATTGCTGGGCCATAATATTCTTTATTTTTCATAATATATTTTGCTTCACTTTTATCTTTTTCTTCTTTTGCTTCTATACTAGGAATCATAGTATGTCCTAATTCGTGTGCTATTGTGCTTACATCCATATTATCTTCTCTTAATCTGATTACTCCATCAGAAAGACTAGCCCAACCACCTGCTTCAGCAAGAATATCATCATCCTGTGCTTCCCATTCTGATTCTGTATAAATAATAAAACCATTTGCTGATTCTACTAATTCTGGGCCTGTTATTTCATTTTCTAAAACTTCTAAAGTGTCATATAATCTTCTAACAATTCCAGGTTCTGTTAGACCTGCTATCAAAAGATGGTCAGGATTTTTCTCTGTAATCTTTTTAACTTCTTTTCTACTCATTAAACCAGGATTCTTGATTATATTTTCTTGTCCAAATAATGATTCTGGTTCAAGATCATAAAAATTCAAAACTTCGCTTATGGTGGTTGGCGCAATATCGTGCTGGTATGAAAAACTAGTTTTGCCTGATTTTTCTTTTCTAGAAATAACTGTAAATCCTCTTTCTGAAAATAAATATTTATCATCTTTAGCTAATGGCGATCCAACTAGATTATTTATTTCTAAAGAAAATCTTGAAGGAACTTTATTTTCATCTGTTCTTTGACAGGGGTAGGTGATGGCGCTTTTAGTAGCATAAAACTGCATATTACTATTTTTAACTCCTACATGAAAATATTCTTTTTTTCCTGTTATTTCTACTTTTGCTATTAAATCTTGATCTTGTCTATTTGTTATTTTTAAAGAAGCATCTTTTAATGAAAAATGAATATCATTGTCTGGTTTAACATCTATCAAAGAATTGCCTGGTTTAAGATAAACTGAATGTGTGCCTTGATTTTCATTAACAAAAAGTGTTTTTCCATCTTTGCTTAAACTAAAAGTGCTTATTTTATCATCATGATGTTCTTTCCCATCAAAAAATAATTTAACACCATCTCCAAAAGCTAATTGTATATTGTTTATAGTACAATATTCTGCAAAAAGTCCATCTTTTCTTGAATCAATTGTTCCTTTAAAAGAGATCTCATGGCCATCTGAAACTTTTAAATCTAATGATCTTTTTGTTTCTGTAAAACTAATTTTATCAAAAAGAGCAGAAGTAATTAATAATGAATCAGTGCTTGGTGGAAGATCAATCTTTGTTACTTCATCATCTGGATAAAATAATAATCCGTCGCTTGTGCTACGCAAAATACCATTATTATAATAATCATGTGATAAATCTACATGAGATTCTCCTACACTAACTATGCCGTCTTTTATTTCAATATTTTCAGGAACATGTATTTTTCTAATATTTCCATTTTTATCAACAATATTTAAAACAGGAAGAGTTTTTTCATAATATCTTATTTCGTTTGCAAGTTTTTGGAAATTCTCAAAAGTTACTTCAGATCTGTAATCTTCTATCACAGCTTTATGTCCTTCTATTATTATCTTAACATTGTCTTGATCAGAAATAGTAAAACTTTTAAACCATTCATCTGAAATAAGTGGAAGAACACTCTCTTCAGGAATCAATGAAAGCAAAATGTCTCCTTTTTCATCAACAACAATTCCTATTTTTTTAGAATTATCATCTGGCAAGGTTAGTCTTCCTTTATTACCATATGTTGAATACAGTACACCATCTCTGATTCTTGCGCCTTCACCTAAATCTACTATTGCGCCGTATTTTTCTTCCATTGCAATAAACACTTCCATAGATTCAACATCTTTTGTAAGATCATCAATATTATCAAAATGTTCTTGTATTTGGTGTGCTTGCATCTTTAGTCTTTGTTCTTTTGATAATTGTTCATAATCTAAGGATTCTGCTTTGATTTTACTTATGTGTTCTTCATCTACTTTTTCCCATTTTATTTTTGTATCTGGTGGAAGAAAATAATAGAATTCATCTATGCTATATAATTCCTCTATTTCATATAATTCAGGTCTTTGGAATAATTTGTCTATGTCTTCATTATACCATGTTTCTTTATTAGTCCAATCAATTAGTTCAATGTTCCATTTAGATGGGTCAGATGTTTGTAAAAAGTCTTGATTTTGGTATAAATCAGGATTATTATAATCAATGTCTGCTGCAACTAGATTAATGATTAATAAAAACAGTACAAGTATTGGGATTAGTTTTGTTTTATTCATTTGCTTTTGTTTTTGTTTTTATATAAAATAGGATTGCTATTATTAAGACAGAGAATATAATCACTAAATACCAGATTTCTGATCTGGATTGTGTTTGTGTTGAATCTATGATTGTGTCTGTTGTTTGTTGTTTTTCTGGTTCTTGTTCTGTTATTGAAATCTTTGAATATTGTTGTAGATCAATTGTTAAAACAATTTCAACATCTTTATCATAGATATTCAATTGTTTTGCATTTTCAAAATATGGTATGTATATTGCATGTGTTACTTGATCTAGTTCAAGCATTCCGCCTGAAACTATCTCACCTGTTTCTTTATCAACATTATCATACATTATTGTTAATGGTATTGAAAAGAAAGTTAAGTTAAGGAGTTTATCATTATTTGACATGACTTCTGCAATATAACCCCCGGGCACATTTCTGGGAACCATATTATCAACTGGCTTTATTTGTATTCTGTTATTTGTTATCTTGCCTTGATCATAATCTAGTTCTATTTCATAATAATGTTCTAAAGCAGATACAAAACTTGACAATAAAATAACATACATGATTAATAATAAAACTTTATCCTTCATTTATTTCACCGAATTTATATTTATTTGCAAATGTGAATTTATATGGTAAGTAATTGATATCATTATCAGATATAGTAAATAAAATTGTATCTTGGCTTAGTTTTTGCATGTCAATGTGTAAATTATTTTCAGTGACTTGATTAACTAAACAACTTATACAAATAGAATCTTGTTCATCATATTGTTGTTTAATTATGTCTTGTATCACAGTATAAATGGTGTGTAATCTAATATTAGGAATATTTGCTGAAAATGAATCAAAACTTCTTTGTGCTCCTGATTTAGTGATTTTTAATGGTAAATGGATATTGAACAAAACACTGTCTTGTTTAATCATTGTTTGAGTTGATACTTTTCCTTGACTTATATCAAAACCTTGCTCTCTAAAATCTATGAAACTTCTTAAACAAAAAAACATTTCTTCATCAATGTATTTTGATAATTCTTGTTCAATTTTTTCTTTTGAAGGCATTAGGTTTCTATCTTCATAAAAATAATAAGGAATTCTGTAATCTTGAATTATAAATGAATCAGGTGGTTCAAAATAACCTCCATGATTTCCTATATATTCTAGTGCGTCTTTGCCTGTTTTCTCAATACAAAACTCAACAAAAGATCTGACTGATCCTGCGTCTAGATCAGAAGAAGTGATTACTGGTGTTTGTTTTGATGTTAATGTAAGGAAAAAAAGGCTTGATAATATAATTATTAATATAGTTCCAAACATAATAAAAAATGAAATCTGACCTCTTTTATTGTACATGATATCTTTATTTTAGTTTTATTATATATATATGTTTTGTTATTTTTTTCTCATCTTATTAAAAGTAGTCGCTATATCAATCATGTACTTACCATCTTCTAATTTATAGATTAAGGGTTGATCTTTGTTAAATAAGTTAACAAGATCAATGTCAAACTTGCCTTCGCCTTTTATAGAAATTGATTCAAAGTCTAGGATTACTGGTCTGTCTTTGTCATGGTCTTGGCCAATTATGTCAAACACGTCTGTTTCTATTTGTTTTTTTTCTTTTTTTGATAAGCCTGATGTAACTTGTTTTGCTTTCTTAAGCTTGTTCTTGCTAACATAGAAAAATAATTTACCACCGCAATTACAACCTTTTAAAATCTCTTTAGAACCATCTTCATAAAATGTATTGCATCTTACGCATTGGTGTGGCATTCTACCTTCTACCGAGATTATGCTCGGTTTTTCCTCCTTGAATTCTTTGTAAACAATTCAATCTTATTAGGATCTTTTTTTATTTCTTTGACAACTGTTGCAGGACCAATAACAGTCATGCCTTGTCTATCGCCTAATAATAAATTCATGAAATGTTTTTTTAGATTTTTATATGTGAAATTTGTTTTTAATTTCTTAAGATTCGGATTAATGACAGCCAATTCAATCCCTTTGAATGAACCATTGATTGATTCCATTGTTTTTTCAATTAATTTTGCTTCTTCTTGTTTTTTTAATCTTCCACCAATAAGAACAATCTTTTCTGATTTTGCAGCTGTTAATATTTTTTTAATCCTTTGATCAGAATCCAGCCCCACTATTTCATTATATGGTATAAATTGTAGTGTTACCATCTTATGCAGTCACCTCAAACAATGCATTATAAAAATCATTTATATTGTTACCATATTTAGCACTTATACCAACAACACTGTACTGTGGAAATGCTGATTCTATTTTCTTAATTTTTGATTTCTTAAGATCTACTTTGTTTCCTACTACTAGTACTGGTATGTCTCGCGCAGCTAAATTACCAACAATAGTAATATTAACTTGAGAATATGGATCTTTTGTTGAATCTATGACAACAACTACTGCGTCCATGTCATCTAACCACTTGATTGATTCAATAACTCCTTTTGTTGCTTCTTTTGCTCTTTTTTTTGCTGTTTTTTCTTTTAAACCAAACTTAAGAAAGTCTTCATAATCAATCTTTGTTGCTATACCTGGAGTATCTACTAAGTTGAAAGAAAGTTCTTTGTCATCTGATTTAATATTTATCTGTTCTTTTACTTGAATCTCTCTTGTCTCATGTGGTACATTAGAAACAGTTCCTAGTTTTTCACCTAACCAGTCTTTGCATATCTTGTTTGCTAAAGTTGTTTTGCCTGCATTAGGTGGTCCATATAAACCCAATTTAATATGTTTTTTTCTTTTAAAGAGGTCTTTAAATAGCTTATTTAAGAATTTCTTTAGTATTGATAACATTATAGTATCACCGCTTTTATTTTAAACTCATCAAACCTCTTTTTTCATAAGAAAACCTGCTTATTATATATATAGCTTTCTGTTATTTACATTTATGAGCTTATTTTTTATAAGTTTTTTGGTGAAAATAACAATATTTATATATATTATAGGTGTTATATGTGTGATATAGGTGATATGATGACTGAATTAAACATTGAAGCATTTGCAAAGTTCTGTAAAACAAAAGGTTTTGTGTATCAGAGTTCTGAGATTTATGGGGGTTTTGCTGGGTTCTGGGATTTTGGTCCATTAGGTGTTGAACTTTATAATAATGTCAAAGCACATTGGTGGAAATATTTTGTACAAGACAAAGAAAACATGGTTGGTCTAGACGGAAGCATTATATCACACCCAAGAACATGGAAAGCTTCAGGACACATAGAATCTTTTAATGATTATTCAGTAATATGTAAGAATTGTAAAAAAACTAATAAAATAGATGAATGTGATCTAGGTAAGGTTGGTTGTGAATTTTGTCAAGGGGAGCTTGATATGAAAACTTCTAAAAAACTTAATCTATTGTTTCCTACTACTGTTGGTCCTGATAATGGTATTACTGCTTATCTTCGTGGTGAAACTGCTCAATCAATGTTTATGAATTTTAAATTGATTACTGATACATGCAGAG
>CAZYAB010000012.1:0-9156 GCA_964645705.1 uncultured Methanosarcinales archaeon
CAAACTTTCTAAAGAACTAACAATTGCGACAAGTGTTCAGTTTATTGATTCTGTTGATGGAATTAAATCACAATTGGAATCTAGTGGGATCAAAGTTAAGTTGGTGAAAGGTAAACATTCTAAATATGATGGACAGATTTTAGGTTGTGATGTTGGTGATTGTTCTAGTGATTTTCTTTACATTGGTGATGGTTTGTTTCATGCAAAAGCTTTGTTATTAAAAGGTGCTTCTAAGGTTTTTTCTTATAACCCATTTACAAAAAAGTTAAGTGAAATTGGCAAGAATGAAATTAAAAAGATTAGGGGTAAGGTAAAAGGCGGTTTGTTAAAGTTTAAGACAAGTAAAAATATTGGTGTTATTATTACAAAAAAGCTTGGACAGAATAGGATGCAGGATGCACTGAAGTTCAAGACAAAGTGGGAAAACAATTCTACAGAGAAGAAAAATGTATTTCTGTTTTTGTGTGATACTCTTGATTTTTCAGAACTTGAGAACTTTCCATTCATAGAATGCTGGGTAAACACAATGTGCCCAAGAATAGGTTATGATGATTCTATAAGGTTAGAGAAATGTATTGTTAATATTGATGACATCATCTAGGTTGCCATGGTTTTTTATCATAATGACCAGATTCAATTCTGTCTTTATAATTAGGATCTGATTCTAATGCAAACATGTCTTTTTCTAGATAAGGGAAATCTTGTTCATTTATATTATCTAGGGTTTCAAAGATTGCATACACATCTTCTCCAAAAGTTATTAATTCTTTTTTAGAAATATTAATACCATCCTTACCACCCCTGCTGTAAACTCTAAAAGGATGATATTTACTCATATGACTACAGTATTTTTTTTTACCATGAAACAAAGCAAGATCTTTCATCTTCATTACTCTGGCAAAGTTGATATGTCCTGCATTTGCACCTAAACCAGTTATTGCACATATAAAAGATTCAAGCAAGTTTTGAGGATTGTCAATTGTTAAAATTTTATCACCTGCTTGTTGAAATGGATTCCTTGTATCATATTCTCCTTCAGGCAGTTGAAAATAATTATTTTCATAAAGAAGTTCCCATATCTGGATCTCATATGCAATAGGATTAAGAAGATTCATCTGTGCATTAGATAATTTTTTGTCCAGTTTATTGCGAAAACCTAATAATAATCCTCTGTTCTTTGGATGAAGATAGAAAAATAATTTGTTTTCCTTACATAACAATTTTTCTAGAACAGCTTTATTATGTTCATCTGGAAAACCAGGATCAAAACGATCTTCTAATGTAATAATTGTCATAATTTTATAGATATATTCTGCCTTTATAAAGGTTTGTTTTTTTACTACTTTTAAAAGGTTAAAGATGATAAGATTTATAAATATTAAAATTTCCCTATATAGAATACAAATATTAGGGGGATGACTATAAAATGAAAACTAAATTAATATTTATACTAATAAGCATACTTATTTTTATGTCTGTTTCTACTGCAATCTATGCAAGGAATGATGGTATATCAAATACAGCAGTATTGACATCAAAAGAATCAGGAACTAAAATATTAAAAGCATTTTCTCCAGATCCAATAAAACTAACACAATACAAAATAAACAAAATATTTGAACAAGATGGTGAATTTGATCTGAATATTAAAAAAAGCATTTCTAGTTTAGCACTAAACTCAGAAATAATGTTAGAACATGAATCAAGCAATGTTCGTGTGATTCTTTTGGATAATAATGATAAAGAGTATCTTGTTTATGAAGCAAGTCCTATGATTACAAATGAAAAAGCATTTTCTGTGAAAAATATATGTGAAGAAACATGTAATCTTGATTATGTAACGCCTGCTAAACTAAGAATAGAAGCTAAACAAGCATCTATAAAAATAAATAATATTAATTTTGAGCCAAGTCCTAAGAAGAAATTATTAGAAGTAATATCACAAAAAGAAAAAAAAACAATTACATCTGTAAATACTTTACAACAAGAACATAAAATACAACAAATAAACAAATACATAAAAAACAATGATCTTGAATGGACTGCAGGTAAGACTTCTATATCAAAACTAACTTATGCTGAAAAAAAAAAATTATTTTCTACCGAAGATGGAAAATCAATCAATAAATTGCCTAATTTATATGGTTTTGAATATTATAAAGGAGGAATATTCGAGATTCCTGTTGGCAAAAGAAGTATAAAAAAGAAGAGTGATTCCTCCGATCTTCCTAGTGAATGGGACTGGAGAAATGTTCATGGAGAAGATTGGATGACTCCTGTTAAAAATCAGGGTGGTTGTGGAAGTTGCTGGGCATTTGCAGCTGTTGGTACTGTTGAATCAGCAGCCAACCTATATTTTAATCAACACCTTGATTTAGATTTATCTGAACAGGATTTGGTGTCTTGTCATGAAGGTAGAGCAGGTACATGCGCAGGTGCAAGATATTTAGAACCAGCTTTATACTTTATAAAAAATAAAGGTATTGTTTCTGAAGAATGTTTTCCTTACCAAGAATCAGATATTTCGTGTCAAAGATGTTCTAATTGGAATGAAGATTTGTACAAAATAAATGGATTTGATAATTTGAATAGAAGATCTCATTCATATAAAGAATCAAAAGAAAATGCAAAAGAAATCATAATGACAAAAGGCCCTGTTGTCGCAGGAATGACATTTGACTACGGAGGAAGGCATGCAATTGTTTTAGTTGGTTGGTTAAAACAGCAAGGAGACGACCCAATATGGATTTTTAAAAATAGTTGGGGTGGTGATTGGACTCAAAATCCATTAACATGGGCAGATGGAACTACACAAGAAAATGTCTGGGGTGAAGATGGTTATGGATATATAAGAGTAAGACATAATTATGATGAAATAATAAACCTTAATGTTGTATCAATAAAAACACCTGTGTTTTTACCAGACAAAAACATACAAATAAATTGTGTTGACAAAGATGACGATGATTTTTGTAATTGGGGAATATCAGAAGACATGCCTAGCACATGTTCTTCAAGTTGTAAGCCTCAGAAAGATTGTGATGATTCTGATGATGAAATTGGTGTTTGTAGTTGGGATGATGGCGGAGATGATGATGATGATGACGACGATGACGATAACGGAGATGATGATGATGATGATGATGATGATGATGATGTAATTATAGACAAAGGATATTTAAAAGTTATATCAAATCCATCAGAAGCAGAAGTTTATGTAAATGGTGAATACAAAGGATTGACAAATATGAAAATTTCTTTAGAACCAGGAAGATATTATGTCACAATAAAAAAACAAGGATACAGAGATTATGTGAAAAAAGTATCAATCTACAAAGGAAGAACAACAGAAATAAATGCTATTCTAAGACAAGGACAAGGAGGGGGAAGTTGTACCCCTGGATACATGTGTGTAATTGAAAATGGCAGACAGTTTAGTGTTTATCAAAAATCTAACTGTAAATTAACAAGAAAAAGATATTGTAGAAAAGGTTGTTTAAATGGCAGATGTTTGTAAAATTGTTTTTTATTTATTTTCATTTCAATTAAGTTTATATATTCTATTTATTACTAAATAAAAAATGAAACCAGAACTACTCGCACCAGCAGGATCATGGGAAAGTTTAAGAGCAGCAATTCAAGCAGGAGCAGATGCTGTTTATTTTGGAATCAAAGTTCTGAACATGAGAGCCAATGCTAAAAATTTTGAAGAAACAGAATTAAGCAAAGTTGTGAAAGAATGTCATAAGAATAAAGTCAAAGCTTATTTAACATTGAACACAATTGTTTATGAAAATGAATTAGAAAAATTAAAAAGGGTTCTTGAAAAAGCAAAATTAGCTGAAGTTGACGCTATTATTTGTTGGGATCATTCTGTGATAAAGATTTGTAATGAATTAGGTTTAACAGTCCATCTAAGTACACAAGCAAGTATCAGTAATAGTGAAGCTGCTTTGTTCTACAAAAGTTTAGGTGTAAGTAGAATTATTCTTGCAAGAGAATGTTCATTGGAACAGATAAAGGAAATAAATAGTAAAATTAAAACAGATAATCAAAATATTGAAATAGAATGTTTTATACATGGTGCAATGTGTGTTGCTGTGTCTGGTCGTTGTTTGACTTCACAGTTCTTGTTTAATAAGTCTGCTAATCGTGGGCAGTGTTTACAGCCTTGTCGTAGACAGTATAAAGTAAAGGATATTGAAACTGGTGATGAACTTTATTTGAATAATAATTATGTTATGTCGCCTAAAGATCTTTGCACAATTCCAATAATTGATAAACTTATAGATGCCAAGATTGATTGTTTTAAAATTGAGGGTAGGAACAGAGCACCAGAATATGTCAAGACTGTTGTTTCTGTTTACAGACAAGCTATTGATGCTTGTTTTGAAGGTAATTTTACTAAGCAACTAAAAGATAAGTTGTTAAAAAAATTAGAGACTGTATATAATAGAAAATTTCATACTGGTTTTTACTTAGGCACTCCAACTAATGATGATTTTACTGATCTTTATGGAAGTGCTTCTAAGGTTCAGAAAATTTATATTGGCTTTGTAAAGAATTATTATAAAAATGTTAGTGTCGGTGAAGTCAAGATAGAAACAAATGAAATCAAAGTTGGTGACAAGTTAATGATTACTGGCAAGAGCACAGGAGTTTTAGAATTTGTTAATGTTTCTATGGAGATCAATGGTAAAAAAGTAAAAACAGGTAAAAAAGGAGACAGAATAGGCATAAAAATAGATAAGATTGTAAGACCAAATGACAAGGTCTTTGTCATGAAAACATTTAAATAAAATAAACATATAATATAATAAATGACAAAACTCAATAATAAAAATAAGTTTATTTTATGTGTTCTAATAATCTACATAATCTGGACAATAATAACATTAATTACAAAAGATTATGAATTAATATTTGACAAATCTTTGACAGTAGGAATAATTCTTCTGGTTTATTTTCTTCACAAAAAACATAAGTTTTCATGGTTTGCATTGATAATAAATGCAATTGGAGCAACATTGCATCATATAAAACTCTATGGAAACTTCTATTTTGGAATTGGATTTGATAAATGGATGCATTTGATTGTTCCTTTTGCATTGTGTTTTATGGTATATAGAATAATTGATAATTTAGTGGAAAAGAAGAATAAAAGAAAAATAACAACAATAATAACATTAACAATATTAATAGTGTTTGGTTTAGCATGTTTAGTTGAAATAATTGAATTCATTGGTTATTCTGTATTAGGACAAGGTGAAGGCCATGGATTATTATTATATGGAGAAGCGGATTATGGTGAATATTTTAATACATCATGGGACATTGTTTGTAATTTGATGGGAGCAATAGTAGGTACTATTACTGCTGCAGTAATAAAAAAGTCTCAGTTCTCGACGATAAAATAACGAAACCTTTATATACTAGTTTAAAATAAATAAACATGTGGGGGGAAAGTCTACAAATTGACTTAATGACCCGTATCTTTACTATAAAAAATAGGAGGTAGGGTAATATGGCACAAAAAGTAGCAAAAGTTGGAATTAAAAAGGAATCCGGTTGGCTTTACTTCGTTGACAAGAAAGGTGACATCTCCAGAGCAAAAATGGCTCGAGGAGGCAAAAAGAAAAAGAAGAAGAAAAAGAGAAAAGTTAAAAGAAAAGCTAAAAAGAAAAAGAAAAAAAGAAGAAGAAGAAGATAAACTTTTCTAATTTTTTATTTTTTTTATTTTAACTCATTATTTTTAAATTATTAAATTGATTTTCTATACTAAACATTTCTCTCCCAATACCTCTGCCCACATAAAATAATTTTTGGTTCATTGATTCTGAGAACATGCCTAAGAAAGAAGTTTTCTTTTTATACTCTTTAAAATTAACAGTATCAACATCAAAATCTTTTTTTATTATTTCTTCTAAAGTTATTTTGTCTCCTAATTCGTCAACAAGACCAAGTTCTTTTGCTTGTAAACCAATGTAAAACATTGCTGTCTTAAGTTCTTTGATATGATCTTTATTAGTTATGCCTCTGTTATTGATCACATCATTAAAATAAAAGTCTCGAACATCTTTTAGTTGTTGTTCTAACATTTGTTTTTCTTTTGATGTCAATGTTCTAAATGGATCACCAACATCTTTGTGCTCTCCTGCTACTAACCTTTGATAAGTTACATTATACTTATCTAATAAACCAGAAAATTCCATGTAAGAGGCTAATGCTCCTATATTTCCAACTATTGAAAACTCATTTGCAATTATTTTTTTGTCTACTGCGCTTGCAATCCAGTAAGCTGCTGATGCGCCGACTTCTCTTATTAATGCGTATTTTGGTTTTTTACTTCTTTTGATTGCTTTTACAACTTCATTAGAAGCCACAGAACTTCCGCCTGGTGAATTAATCATAAAAACAATTGCTTTTATTTTTTCATCGTCTTCAGCCTGTTCAATGAATTTTATTATTTCATCAGAAGATATAGTGGCTTGGCCAAATAATGAACCAGCATCAACAGTTAAAATAACTCCTTCAACAGGTATGACAGCAACATTTGCTCCTGATAAAGAAATAGAATCATCTCTACCCATAAAAGAAATAAAAACACCTGCAAAAACAAAGAATAAGAATATCACAGCAATCACTGAAATAATAAATAATGTAAGCTTACTTGGTTTACTAGGTGCTTTAGACCTCTTTTTTTTAACCCCCTTCATATAATGTTTATTTGGCAGTTATCATATATAAACTTTACTCAATTAACACCAAAAACTATATAAACAAAACATTTTTTTACTATATTTATGCCTGGAATAAAGAAAAGGGAACTTGAAGAACAAAGACAAAAAGAATTAGAGATAAGAAGAACAAGAATGCCGCGCGGCAGAGAAGTAATTGGCATTGTTGAACAAAGATTAGGCGGTTCTAGAATGCATGTTAGATGTCTTGATGGTAAAACAAGAGTGTGCAGGATTCCTGGAAGGCTTAAAAGAAGATTGTGGGTTAGAGAAGGTAATTTTGTAATAGTTGAACCATGGGAACTTGGCGGAGATACAAAAGGCGACATTATCTATAAGTACAGGCCAACACAAGTAGAATTCTTAAAACAAAAAGGTCATTTAAAAAAGTTAGAAGAAGCTGATGAATTTTAATTATCTTTTTTTAAAAAATAAATAGCAAGCATAATTGCACCTATGGTTATACATGCATCTGCAATATTAAACACAGGCCAAATGCTTACTTTAATAAAATCTGTAATTGTTCCATAAACAACCCTGTCAATCAAATTACCAAATGCACCACCAAGTATCATGCCTAAGCTAAGTGCTACTTTTTTTTGTCTAACATATCTTAAATAAAAAATAATAACACAAATTATCAAAACATTTACAATTATCATTACCCATTGAAGATTCTTTAACATGCCGAATGCTATTCCTGTGTTTTGCACGTACGCCAATTCTAAAACTTTAGGTATTAGTGTTTTTGACTGGCCCAATCCTAAGCTAGATCTTACTAAGAATTTAGTTAATTGGTCTAATAATATGATTGATAAAACAATAGACAAAATTAATTTAAGATGATTAATACCTTTCTCTTTGTTCTTCGAGTGCAATTTCTTCAATCCTTTCAAGCCTCCTGTTCATGTTTTCAACCATTGCTTTTATTGCGTCTAGTTTTGCTAATATCAATTCTTCGTTTTTATTACCTTTGTTAGCAAAGTTCGGCATTGATTTTTCTCTTATTGAAAAGTCTTTACTTCTGTGTGCGCTTGGAAAACCAGTATCTCTTGGCGCATCATGCATTGGGCTATCAAATGAAGGTTTTGGTATAAACTTATCATCAACACCAGGAATAGGTTTTTTTATATCATCATCTATTGAATAATCCTCTTCTTCTTTTTTCCAGAACTTTAATTTATCAAACGCCATTTATTTATTCCTCCTGAACCTTATCAGACGTGTCATCCACTAAACCAGATAATTTGTCAATAACAAAGTCAACAGACAGGTAATTGATTACTTTGAATGTTATTGTCTCAGGATAAACAATTATATTTTTGTTTTTTAATTCTTTTACTAAAAAGAATTTGTCTTTCTGAATCTTTTCATTAAACAGCATTACAAAAAAGTGTGATTTAGGATTATCAAGTGTAATTCTACTTATTTCTGCATCATGATAACCTTTATTTTTTAGTTCTGTTTTAAAAACATTATCTGGATCATTTGATTCTAATAATGTTAAGATGAATTCGTTTGAAAATTCTTCATCTTCTATTTCTACATGTTCAATGTCTTGGAAAACAGTGTAATCTATGAAAAAAACTTTGTAATTATCTTGTTTAATAAGTTCATATTGTTGGTTATTATAATAACCACCATATTCTATTACTTGGTCATTTGTTAAAGGTTGAAAAGATTCTTGTTGTTGTTCTGACAATTGACCAAAATTAGCTTTTATTCCTGTAAAAATTTGATTATCTTTTTGTAAGATCAATAAATTATCTTGTTCTGATAATCCTTGCTTAAGATCCATGACATCATCATAAACAAAAAATCCTAATATTCCTGATACGACTACTATTATTAGAAAGAAAATAGATAAAACCTTTAAAACTAGTTTTAATATCTTAAAAACAATGCCCAATACTATTATAAAAATTATTATTATAAGTATTAACCAAAATAACCACATTTGTATCACCTTTAAATTTTAATTTAAAGACCCGCAAAACTTGTTTTGCGCTGCCTGTCTTAGTTTAATATAGTTGGATATATAAAGGTTTTTGTTATAAGTATGAAACTGGTTCGTTCACCTGCTCAATATGTTTATAATGGCTAATTGAGCACCACTAATGCAATTTTAACTGAAAGTTAAAATGCACATTTGAGCTTTGCTCAAATTGTGTCTTACGAACCATAACTTTGGTTCACTGGTCTTACAGACACCAGTTTCATAACTTTTATTAGAAATAACTTACTCACCAACATCATACCTATAAATAGCAGCAACTTTGCCAAGATCTCTTAGCTGTACACCTTCTCTTGTTTCAATAGAAATTATCCTTACTTCTGAACTAAATTCTTTTGCTTTTGCTTCAAACTTTTCTATTTTATCATCTTCTAATGATTCTGATAATAATAATGTTTCAACAAC
>CAZYAB010000013.1:0-8167 GCA_964645705.1 uncultured Methanosarcinales archaeon
TTTTTGATTCAGTATCAGTGCATCCCTGCTGTTCATAGAATTCATCTAAAATAGGTCTGTACTTTTCCATATCTTTTTCCCATCTTTCCTTACTTCCCATATTTGTCCCCTCTTATATTTTTAAAAAGATTAATCATTTATGATAAGGTTCTCCTTTTATTATTGTAAAAGCTCTGTACAATTGTTCCATAAGAACAAGTAAAGCCATATCATGCTGAAGAGTCATCTCAGACAAACCAAACTTAAGATCTGCATTATCTTTAACAATACTAGACAAACCTTCAGCAGGACCAATTATAAAACAAATATTCTTATGCTCCATATTAATCTTATTCAATAATCCAGAAAATATAACAGAACCACACGTCTTACCATTTTCATCCAAAACAATCTTGTAACAGTTTTCAGCATTGCGCAAAGCAGTTTCTTCTGTCTTACATTCCAAGATCTCAATCTTATCATACTTAGAAATCCTTTTAGCATATTCATTGATTAGTTCAACATATTGTTTGTCTATTTTGCCTATTGTTAAGATTTTGATCATGATTAGGTGGAAATATAAGTTGTATTTAAAGGTTAGTTTTTTATATAAACACATTCTTATCAACAAATATGACCAGAATAGCAGTTGTAAACAAACAAAAATGTAATGCAACAAAGTGTAATGAACTTTGTCTAAAGAAATGTCCAGTAAACAGAACAGGTGAAAAATGTATAATCAACATAGACAATAAAGCAAGAATAGACGAAGAACTATGCAATGGATGCGGAATATGTCAAAACATTTGTCCACATGAAGCAGTGCACATAATTAACTTACCAGAAGCTTTAGAAAAAGACCCTATCCACCAGTTTGGTGAAAACGGGTTCAGGCTTTACAAACTACCAATACCAATATTTGGCAAAGTCGTTGGAATAATGGGTAGAAATGGAATAGGGAAAACAACTGCAGTAAAGATTTTAGCAGGACTTCTTCAACCAAATCTTGGAAAACTAAAAAAACAAAGCACATACAAAGACTTAATAGAGTATTTCAAAGGAACAGAAGCACAATCATATTTTGAAAAAGTCAAAGAAAACAAGATCATAATCAGCTACAAACCACAACAAGTTGACATGATACCAAAAACATACAAAGGCAAAGTAAAAGACTTGTTAAAAAAAGTTGATGAAACAGGAAGAATGAATGAATTAGTAGAAAAACTTGATCTTAAACATATTCTAGACAATGATATTAAAAAAATATCTGGTGGAGAATTACAAAGAGTAGCAATTGCAGCAACTGTTCTAAAAAAAGCAAACTTATATTTTTTTGACGAGCCAACATCTTACCTAGACATAAAACAAAGAATTAAAGTAAGTAAATTCATTAGATCTCTTGCAACAGATGATGTTGCTGTCATGGTTGTCGAACACGACTTAATAATTCTAGACTACCTAACAGACTTAGTTCACTTAATGTATGGTAAAGAAACTTGTTATGGTATTTGTTCAATGCCAAAATCAACTCGAGCAGGAATCAATGTTTATTTATCAGGATTTTTAAAAGAAGAAAACATAAGATTCAGAGACAAACAAATCAAGTTTACAAAACATGCTAATGAAAGAGTCATGGGTAATTTACTTCTCACCGAATGGAAAAACATAAAGAAAAAATTAGGCAAATTCAATCTTGAAGCAAAGTCAGGCACAGTAAACAGACAAGAAGTTGTTGGTATCTTAGGTGAAAATGGAATAGGTAAAACAACTTTTGCAAAAATCTTAGCAGGAGTCTTAGAACCTGATCAAGGAGAAATTGAAAAAAATATCAAGGTTTCATACAAACCACAATACCTAGAAACAAAATCAGAAGAATTAGTAACAACCTTTTTACAAAATGCATTCAATAATTATGAAACACAAATAATAAGACCACTAAACATAAAACCATTGCAATACAAAAAACTAAACCAATTAAGTGGTGGAGAATTGCAAAGAGTTTCAGTAGCACATTGTCTATCACAAGAAGCAGATCTATACTTGCTAGATGAACCTTCTGCTTATCTTGATGTTGAACAAAGACTAATAATCTCAAAACTAATACAAGATTTTATGGAAAACAAATCAACAACAGCTCTAATCGTCGACCATGATTTATTATTCATAGACTATCTCTCACAAAGATTAATAGTCTTTGACGGTAAACCTGCAGTTCATGGAACAGTTCATGGACCTTACCCTATGCAGAAAGGCATGAATACATTTCTAACAGATTTAAATCTTACATTCAGGAGAGATCCTGAATCTGGAAGACCAAGAGCAAATAAACCAGATAGTATAAAAGACAGAGAACAAAAAGCAGATAATAAGTATTATTATGGTTAATCAATTTCTTTTAAACAATCACCCAAATATTTTTTTGCTTCTTTAATTGGCTCATCAAAACCAGGATAAAAAATATTGAATACATCTAAATTAAAATATCTTAATTCAAGTCTTTTCTCATTAAGCATTCTTAAACCCAAAAAATCAAATTCCCCATTTTCTCCCATACACAACTCTATTGTTTCATGGTCAGATCTAATCATGGTCAACCTATACCTTACATGGCCAAATATTTTTTCTTTTCCAAAATAATAATCAAAATCCTCTGCAGGATGATGAAGTGTTTCATATTTTGTTCTTGAGTAATCTAAATCTTTTTCTCTATTAACCAAATAATCAAACACTTGATCAACTGTTTGCACAATACCGTGTTCTGGCAGTTGATCTATTTTTTCTGGTTCTTTTTCTTGTCTTCTTGTTATTTTAGTTTCTGGTGTTGTTACTTTATCTTGTCCTGTATCTGTTGCCTCTCCTCCTTCCACTATTTCTTTGGTTTCTCCTATTGAATCTGTGACTATTGTATCTAATTCTTTTCTTTTTTCACATTCTTCAACTTCTTTCTCATCAACTTCATCTTCTGTTGTGCCAGTTATATTATAATCATGCAAACGCATGTGTTGTAGAATATCTATACCCATTCTCCTTATATATATTTCATCTTCAAGAAGACCATCATATTTTACATCTAGATCTAATTGTTTATTCTGAACACTTTCAAGTTTTTCATAAACCCTTCCTTGAAACCTGTTTCCAACATATGTTCCTATGATTCTTTCAATATCAGCCTTATAAAGAATATCTTTTAGCCTTCTTTCATCAACACCAACTGCAACTTCAGGAATTGTTCTCAAAATAATTTCATTCAACTCATCTGTAGAAAATGTTTTTGGAAAACTGCCATCTTCTATTCCTTTAACAAGTCTCTTTGTTTCACGATATTGTTGTGATTGCTCTGCTTCTGCTCTTTTTTTTTTAAACTGTTTTACTCTATCACAATCACGCACAACAAATGCACCTATAAATGACAATAAAAAAACCACACCTATTGCTTTTGCAACAAACTTCCAAGGTTCTTTATATTTCTTTGATTTTTCTTCATACTGCTTCATATATAAGTAGTATATATCTAATTTTATAAGCATTATTATTCTAGACTATACTACTTCTTTACAACACAAATATTTATATTAAAAACATATATTCTTATAATAAAAAAGAAGTGATTAAGATGTGCGGCATAATAGGATATAAAGGAGATGACAAAGCAAACAGCGTTGTTCTACAAGGTTTAAAAAGTTTAGAATACAGGGGCTATGATTCTTGGGGAATTGCAAACATAAATAATCAAGAAATTAATCATTCAAAACAAGTAGGAAAGATAGGACACATAAAACTAGAAAACCTGAACCTTAAACAAACAAACATAGCCATTGGCCACACAAGATGGGCAACACATGGAAATGTAACACAAACAAATGCTCATCCGCATTTCTCAGAAGATCAAAAGATTGCTGTTGTACATAATGGAATAGTTGAAAATTTTCAAGAAATAAAAGATTCATTAGATCAAAAAGGTTACAAATTCTTGTCACAGACAGACACAGAAGTAATACCACAGCTAATACATTTTTATCATTATAAAAGAAAATTATCATTCAAAGAAGCTGTTAGACAGGCTGCATTAAAATTAGATGGATATTATGCATTTGTCGCAATCAAGCATGATAGTGATCAAATAATAGGAGCAAGAAATGGATCACCTTTAGTTCTTGGTATTGGCAAGAATGAATATTTTGCAGCATCAGACGTACCCGCATTCATAAATCATACAAAAAAAGTAATTTACCTAAATGACAATGAAATGTTTATAATTAATCATAACATAGAAATATTTAACATTGAATCAAACAAGCCAGTCGAACACAGCATAATAAAGATTGACTGGGATGCAGAGCAAGCACAAAAAGGCATCTTCAAACATTTTATGTTAAAAGAAATATCAGAACAAAAATATACAATAAGAAAAGCAATTGAACAACCTCCGCACTTAATAAAAAAAGTAACAAACATGATCAAAAATTCCATAGGTGTTTTTTTTGTTGCATGCGGTACAAGTTATCACGCAGGATTAGCAGGGAGTTATCTCTTCTCAACAATTGCAAAAGAACACGCAAATGTTGTACTTGCATCTGAATTTCCTAATTACCATGATTTCTTGACAAAAGACACACTAATGATTGCAATCAGTCAAAGTGGTGAAACAGCAGACCTGCTAGAAGCTGTAAGAGTTGCAAAACAAAAAGGTGTAAAAATTATCTCAATTGTCAATGTAATGGGTTCAACATTGATGAGGCTGAGTGATGAATCTGTTCTAATGAATGCCGGACCAGAAATATGTGTATTAAGCACCAAATCATACACATCACAAGTTGCAATTTTGACATTGCTTGCATATTCATTAGCAGGAAGATATGAACAAGGTAGAAAATATATTGAAGAAGCAAGTCATTATGTGGATGAAATAATAGATAATAATATTGAAGACATACAAAAACTTGCAAACCAATTAAAAGATTCAAAAGACATTTTTATCATTGGAAGAGATCTTGCATATCCTACTGCACTAGAATCTGCACTAAAAATAAAAGAAGTATCATACATACATGCAGAAGGTTTTGCAGGCGGTGAACTTAAACATGGAACAATTGCACTTATAGAAGATAAAGTGCCTGTAATAGTTCTTAACACTGAAAAAACAAAAAAAGAAATAACAAGCAATGCAATGGAAGTAAAATCAAGAGGCGCATATTTAATAGGAATAAATGATGAACCAAACGACATCTATGATCATTATATATATGTCCCGAGCGTCGGAATAACAGATCCCATATTAGATATAATACCAATCCAAATCTTATCATACTATCTTGCCTTAGCAAGAGACTGCGATCCTGATAAACCTAGAAATCTAGCTAAGAGTGTAACTGTAAAATAAATTCTTTTCTGCCTATTTAGCCACCAAACTCGCTTCGCTCACTTCGCAACGATCATAGTGCTAGTCAACTTAGCACCAGGCAAAGTTCTTATCTTATCAACTATAAACCTTTCTAATGTTTGTGCATCACTAAAATCAACCTTGGCAATTATGTCCCATTCACCAAACAACATATGACAATCTTTTACTTCTTCCATTGCAGAAATAGTGTCTAATGATTCTCTCTCAGTACCTGGCCTAAAACTCATTAAAATATATGCTAACATTTTATCAACCCCCAATAATATTAGTAGTAGTAATAATATTATTTAAATCTTCCTGACAAAGCTTAAAAACCCTGAGTGACCCATCATCTTTGATTTAGGACGAACTTTTCTTTTATCAAATTCCCACTCCCGCAGAATCAACTCAACAGTTTTTAAATATAATAGTCTTTCATATTTATTTATTTCAGAAACAAAGTCCATAACAGATGGAACACTAGGAGAATAATTAATAATAAACCCGCCTTTTTTCAAAGCATTAATGCAATTTTTAACAGCTAACCAAGGTTCTGGTAAATCTAATATAATAACATCAACATCAGTTTCATCAATACCTTCATAAATATCCTTGTTTTTAACCACAATATTTTTTAAACCTAATTCTTTTGCATTTGATTCAACGATTTCACAATGCTCTTTCTTGATATCATAAGTTATTATTTTCTTTACAACATTTGCCAACATAAGTGACAAACCTCCTGAACCAGAACCTGCATCAACAACAATGCTTTTTCCACCTAAACCTGTTTCAGTAATAATAAGACCAATGTCTTTTCTAGGAATTATCTGAGGCAATCTTTTTATATGTTTATAATTATCAATAAATTGTGATTCGAAAACAAAAAATTCTTTGCCTAATGATGATTTTATTTTACCGTCTTTATCAAGATCTTTTTGCTTTATTATTCCATGTTCTGTGCTAAAATCTTTACTCACATCCTTAACAAAATATTCCTTTTTTCTAGACACAGAAACTTCTCTGTCTAACTCTTCTATATATTGTTTTTTTGCCTTTTTTATGATTATTTTGGCCATTTTTCAAGTGTTTTTTAAAAACAGATTATAAATCTTTATATACTACTGGAATATAGATGACTATATAAAACTTTCATTTTTCTATATAGTAAACCTCCTATTTTTGAAGTATTTAACCACCAAACAATAGATACCCAAAAACACAAAGTATTTAAATAATTTATCCTTAGGAAATAAAATAATGCAGTTTTTAAAGGGGGTTGTTAAGGCAAATTTGCCTAAAAAGACATCTAAAAAAATAATAGATCTCGTTCTAAATAGTATAAACTCTCTAATAAAAAAGAACAAAATTCAAGCAGAAGCAGTATTGGGTGGTTCATACGCAAAAAATACACATTTGAAAGAGTTTGATTGTGATATATTTGTTAAATTTGATGTAAAATATAAAGATAAAAACTTATCAATACTTCTTGAAAAAGTATTAAAATCATTTAAAGCTGAAAAAATCCATGGATCAAGAGATTATTTTAGAATCAAAAAGAAAGATATTTATTTTGAAATTGTCCCTGTTCTGAATATTAATGGTCCTAATGAAGCACAAAATGTAACAGACGTAAGTCCTTTACATGTGAATTGGGTAAAAAGTAATATAAAAAAATTAGAAGATGATGTAAGACTTACAAAATTGTTCTGTAAAGCGCAAGGGATATATGGCGCTGAATCTTATATCAATGGATTTTCAGGATATATACTAGAAGTTCTTACAATTCATTTTGGTGGATTCAAAAAAATGTTAAAAGGAGTTACAGAATGGAGACCTAAACAATGTATAGATGTTGAAGGACATTATCATTCAAGACATGACATTTCTCGTCGATTAAATAAAGCCAAACTTCATAGTCCTTTAATAATAATTGATCCAGTTCAACCAAACAGGAATCTTGCTGCATCATTAAGTAATGATAATTTTTCAAAATTTATTTTGTCTGCCAGATTATTTTTAAGTAAACCTAACAGAATGTTTTTCAGGAAAAAAGAAATAAAATTAACAGAAATAAGAAAAAAAGCAAAGATGCTTGATTGTTCATTGTTAATGCTGAATGTCATACCATTACAAAGCAAAAGAGATGTCATTGGTAGCAAATTATTAAAAGCATTTGAGTTTATTAGAACACAACTGGAAAATCATGATTTCGAAGTTCTGGACTCTGGATGGACATGGTCAAAAAAGACTTTTTTCTGGTATGTAGTCTTCCCAAACAAATTATCAAAATACGAAAGACACGCAGGACCTTTAGTCTATTCAAGCAATGAATTTTTCAAACCATTTACAAAAAAATACAAGGATTATTTAATTGATAATTTCAGGATTTATGTTCTTAGAAAAAGAAAATTATTCAAATTAAATGATATAATTAAATTTATTCTTAAAGACGAATATCTTAAAGATAAAGTCAAAAAAATAAGGATTTAAACAAAAATTCCGATAGCTTTATAAATAAGTTCTGAATCTCTTAATATTACTTTGTAAATCACCACCAAGTTCTATATTTCGGACATATAAACTCCGAGACTACATATAGAAAATTTATGAGTTAGCGAGAGCTATCCCATTCTAGCTAACATATCATGTTACTTAATAAATACATTAAGTAATGAGTAAGAATAAGAAAAACCTTTGGAAAATTTTTAAATTCCTTATTAATTGCGACCAAATAAACGTTAAAGTGTTTTGAATTCCCGTTGATCCTGCGGGAGGCTGCTGCTATCAGGGTTCGATTTAACCATG
>CAZYAB010000014.1:0-7967 GCA_964645705.1 uncultured Methanosarcinales archaeon
ATTGAAGACAAATTTAATTTTGATAAATTAGATGGAAAAACAGTAATAGTGCCTGATGATATAGTTGATACAGGAGGCACACAATTAAGAGCGTGTGGATGGATCAATATTGTTCATCCAGAGCTGAATCATTTTTTAGGAAAACCCAAAGACGTTATTATTTATGCAACTCATGCAGTATTTGCAGGTGAAATGCATGATGATGTACAAGAAACTTTGATAAAAACAGGTGCAAAAGAAATCATTCTAACTAATTCAAGGCCTTACATAACTCACCACACTATTTATGAATTTAGAAAATATGTTTCTATCATAAGGACTGCAAGATTATTTGCAAATGCAATAGTCCAATGTTGTGAAAAAGACAGACACCCTGATGATTATTATAAATATGACTCTGTAGAAGAATTAAACAAAGACGTCAGCAGAATGTATAATGTTAAAAATTATTTCTCAATAAGAAAAGAAGAAGTAGAAGAGATAACTCATTGATTATTTTCTCTTAATCCTATACAACCACAGAAAATACATTACATAAAATGCAGACAAAAATGCATATATTGCTAATGGAACAATTGTTTTGGGTGAGAAAAATAATAAACACAAACCCAGAGCAAAATTACCATTTTTCTGAGATGCAAATAACACATAAAGCGGAGCTATTTTCTTTGGTTGATTTTTTGTTAAGTAATATGCAACAGTCATTGGTAAGAATATTAGGATTACAAAAACAATAATAACAGGAACCAATGACATGTAATTTTGCATTATTGTGTCTCTTGATAATGCAATTCCTATGTAAATATTAAAGAACAATATTATATTGATTGCTTCTTTAAAATCATACTTAATATTATTATGCATGAACCTTGAAACAATGAATGGAATTATTATTAATAAAATCAATACTTTGATCAATTCAACTATATTAACAGAACTACCAAATATAAAAAACACCATCAAAGGAGTATAAATCAATGCAAAAAAATAAGCAAGTGTTTCAGTAAACATTGCTTTTTTCACGTCTGCTTTTGACAAGTATGCAAGAGTTATTACTAATACAGCAGGCGGTCCGCAAGCCAACATCTTAAACGGAATACTATAATCTTTATCAGCTATGAACAAGCTCGCAATCAATAAAATTCCTGAAAAAACAACATAGTTAAGAAAAAGATTTTTAAAACCAAACACAAAGTTCTTTTTACTCAGCTTTGGTGTTTTCATTGTCTTCATTGAGAACAACATCATGAACATTAGTAAAGGAAGAACAGCTGGTTTTAGTGCTTCACCATACTGCGGCATTAAGAATGCAACAACTATAGAAATCGCAAGCATTAACTGAGAATTTCTTAATATATTTACAATTACATTCATATAATATTTTATAGAGAATTAGTATATAAATTTATTCCTTTACAATCTTACTAATGTCAGAAATCGTAGATTTCTGATCATGATCAAGAATCTATGATTCTTGACACATTGTTTTTCTCAACAATTTCAGGCATTTCCATCTTCTGAGTACAAACCTGCTTCATTTCCCAATGATACCAGCACTTGTTTCCATGCATCTTCCAAAATGCGCAGTTTGAACAAACTTGATTTATTTTTTCAGCCATGTTAAAAAGAAAAGAAAACTAAGTTATATTTAAATCTTACCAAATCAATACACAATATTTATATATAAATACACCAACATATTATATATTATGAAAAAAGAGGTTATAAACTATCTAGATGTCATTTTTATCAAGTATAGTTTACAAAGAAAAATAAAATATTCACTTGCGTCTAGCTTTATCATTAGCTTTCTTCTGATGATAATGTTTGACTTTCACAACAATATTGGCATAGCAAGATTCTTTTTATTAACAAGTTTTTTTGTTTGTTTTTTCTTAATATTTATGTCTATTAGTTCAAAGTTTGTAAGACCAACAGTGATAACAAAAAAAATAGACAAATTTAACATATTAAAAACAATAAAATTCAGACTAAAACAAACACACAGACCAATTGCTTATGCAGTTATTATTGTGCTAAGCTTATACACACTTTTCTTAATAATATTCACATTATTTAATTATTCTTTATTCAAACTATATCTTATAATCATATTATTGTTTACAACAGTCATATATTACTTATTATTTTTTTATAATAAATTCAGTTATTCTATAACTAAAAAAGGAATAATAATCAAAGGCATAAGAACACCAAAGCTTTATAGATGGGACAAGATGAGCAATTATAAGATAAAAAGAACATCATTATATATATATTTCAAAAACTCAAAATACTTTATAACTCTGCCTTATAAAAAGAGTGTAAATTCTTATCTTAAGAAATATATCAAAAATAGAAAAAAATAAAAGAAAATAGAAAATCTATTTAATGATTATTTTTCCTCTTAATAATCTTGTTTCTAGATCTTCTTCATCATCTAATCTACATTTACCCTTGTCAGCGCAAGTTATTAAAGGATCTTGACAATCTTCATCTTCTTCTTCATCATATTCATCAAAATCACATTCTTCTAATTCATCACAGTCGCTATCTGAATAACAATCTCTTCCAGATTCTTCTATTCTTACATCAGGGCAATAATCACCGCAAGTGAAAGTAAATTCTCCTTTTCTATCTGCTGAGAATTCTTCTTTAATTTCAAGGTCAGTAGGAATTCTAGTATTGATACCAAAAGCATCTAATCTAAATCCACCTTCTGCTTCAGGACTTGTTAATCTTAATAAAACCAAATCACCTTGATCAACTTCAATCACACTAGGATAGAACCTATTTCCACTCATTCTTATGTTAACTATTTTTTTATTTGGTTCTGAAGTTTCATCGCCAGTTGTTATTAAACTAGAATCATCTATATTTATACTATCTAGATCAATTTCTTCACTTTCACAGCTACTTAATAAAAATAAGCTTGTTAATATAGAAACAACAACCAAAAACATCAATATCTTAATTATCTTCATTTTTAACTCATCCCCCGTTATTTTATATATAAATTATAAAGAGTTTTAAACCAAAACTCATATTCTTATATATGGGGAATGTTTTATCATTTATATATCTTTCGATTATTTGCTATATTGAAGTGGTAAATGTTTCTAATGTTCATGGTGTCTGTTAAGACCAGTGAGAACACCCTACTTTGTAAAACTATCAGGGCTTTTAATTCAAAATTAATAGAACATTAAAAGTTCGAACGAACCATGAACATTTCATTCTTCAACATATTCAAACCTTTTCATTACCTTGCCATCTCTTTCAATGGTTTCAAGAAACATTTCTTTTGGTCTTATCCACATAGTATTTCCTTCCTTACCTTTAACAGGATCAGGATGAATATAGACAACCATTTCTTCCATTGTTTCACTATGAAGAGCAATTCCAATAACTTCAACAATCATACCTTTGAAGTGTTTGTATTTTCCTAATTTAATTTCCATTTGAAAACTCTTTTGTTCTTTTAACTTCAACACCTTTTTCTTCCATCAATTGATCACATAATTCAGTAATCTTTTGCTTATGTGGACCTAAGCCTTTCCAATCAATTACAATCAACTGAGATTTAGGAACACTTTTGTCAACAGCCTGCTTTAACAAATCAATATCCAAATGTTCAAGCATGTATTTAGGACAACAGTGTCCGATTGCAACATCACTGCCTAAGATTACTTTCTTGAAATTAGGCATTGTATGCAAACCGCCGATTGCAACTGCTGAAATATATTTTCTAGAATTAATCTCATCAGCATTCTTAACCAAATATTCAACAACCTGTGCAATTATTTTACCAGCTTTCTCATCTCTCCATTCTTCTTCAGTTGCACCAATTTCAATATAAATAATTGGCTTTTCAAGATAAGGCCCATGGTGAGTACATTCTGTAACAACATCATAACCTAATGCTTTAAATTCATCAGAATTATTAATTTCTTCAAGCTTAAGAAGCGCTTCTTTTAAGAAGTTTACAGGAGCAACACACAATTGTCTATCACTCCCACCATATTCTGCTTTTGCCCAATTACCAGGAGTATGACATGACAAAGTTTTTACACCACTCTTACCTTGGTGCCTTGTTGCAAATATAAACAAATCAGCATCTATTTCTTTATCAATATTTTCATGAAATATTGTTTCATCTTCTATAACATGAACATTATCTAAACTAAGAAAATTAAGAATATTCATTCCAGCAATGTCTTGCTTTGATATTATGATTGCTATCTTCATAATTAGGTAGAAAGAATGTGTTTATTTAAAGGTTTTGTAAGATTATTTTATTTATATGATAATATCTCTTCTTTATTTGCATCTCTTCTATTATTAAAATCAGTTTGATATTTAATAAGATTATCAATTGTTTTATTAGCTAAAGCAAAAACACCTTTACCAACATTGTCTCTTAATTCTTTTCTTAAGTGTTTAATTTTATCTAATTCACCTATTTCAATTAAATCTCTTGCATATTTTTCAGAAAGGAAAGTAAAATTTCTTTGTACTTCTGAAAAATCACTAAGATCGGATTCTAATGCATAATAAATGTCTCTTAGAAACATTTTCAAGTTTCTTGCTTTTGAATCTCTTTCTGCTTTACCATCATTAGATAATTCATTAGTTACTGGTAAATTTATTTCATCAATCTCATTTAAATATTCTAAAAATAAACCATATCCATCAAATATAATATCAGGATGATACAATCTAGATACACCATTATTCGATATAATTCCAAATTGAAGTTTATCATTAACTCCAATACTTCTTGCTGCTTTTTTTGAAAATTCATATGTTATGGAAAAAGCATCTATAACATCTGTTATTTCACTTATCTTTCCAGCATCTTGCAAACCTTGAACATAATTATCAACAAATGGTCTACCAGAACCATCAAAACAAAAATTACGATGAGTATACAGTTTATTTCCTTTTTGAAAAGGCCCTTCCAAAATGCTTAGTGCATCTATATGAAAAATATTTAATCCGTAAGCAGTGTTTCCCCCAATAATAAAATTTGCATAATTTTCTTTATTATAATTAGATAAAACAACAAATTCTGAAAGCTCTTGTGCTAATTCTATAGCAGAACTATATTTTCTTTGCATTAATTGTGAAACTGCACTTAATATTAAACCAGAATTTCCAGTCCCCATCAACAAATTATCACCAATTCTAAAAAGTTTTTGATAATGATCCATCTTCCTACCTTGATACAATAAACTACCCATAGAATCTGCAACAAAAACAAGATATTGATCAAATTTGTCTTTTTCAGGCATATTTTCTGGAACGTTTTGTTTTGGTATAATAATTTTCATAGCTCCAATACTTGTCATATTAATCCCTCCTAATAATGAACAGAAGTGTAAATTTCTTTATAAATGTTTGTTTTTTAACCACTCTAAGATAGTTAATAGTCATATAATTTTATCACAAGGATAAAAATTCTTTTTATTAGGGTCTTCTTTTTGAGAATTATAAGCACTTACTAATTCTTCTATCTTGGATAAAGTTCCTATTACTTTATCCACAGGAGAAACATTTTCAGGGAAATTTCCATTTTCATCCTCTTTTATTCCTAAATATTCATTATCTATCTTTATAACAATTGCTCTGTATTTCTTTTCTTCCATTTCCACCACTTTTTTTATTTTTTAATAACTTCTTCTCTTACAATTTGACTTAATTCATTTGTTTCATATACTTTTGTTTTACATCCTTTTTTAAACACAGACAACCTACCTCTACAAGGATAAGTTCTAACGTGTTTTCTTGCTTCTTCTATAGAACTTGGATGAGTTAATAGTTCTTCTAATTCACATGCAGTAGTAGGATTTAATCCTGCTTGAGATTCAATAATATATTGCGGATCAATTTCTTGTCTTTGACTTTGCCTAGCAATTTCTCTTAAAATATCTTGAGCAACATAACCTAATGTTAATGGCACTCTTGATTGATCAGTAACTTCTTCATCACCAACAAAATAAGAAAAATCATATTTGGGTATTTCTTCATATCCTATTTGATCTTCTTCTCTAGAAGGTTTTCTTAGTATTATATGGATGTTTGTTTTTGTCATTTTCTAAACTCTTAATAAAAATGCTTGCACAAGTTTCTCAACTTCAACAGATAATAAAGCACCATTATTTTTATCTGATTCAAATGTCAATTCATCTATTCTAGTTAATTTAACATATGCATTAACTTCATCTCCCAAACCCTGTTCTTGTATTGCAGACAATATTAATTCGTCCTCAGGAGCTTCGCTAAAACCATCATTATTATAATCTTCAGCAGATACTTTTTGATAGATTGTTTTATGAATTTTAATGCCTAATTTCTCAGGAAAAACTTCTACATCATCTCTATAATATCTCCCTTCTTTGTATGTTAATCTTTCTAAATCATTCATTTTCATTTCAATACATCCCACCAGGAGGCATTCCCTGAGGCATTTCTTGAGGAGGTCCTGCTTGTTTACTTGTACCTCCAGCAATAACATCATCTATCCTTAAAATCATTACAGCAACTTCTGATGCAGAACTAAGAGCTTGTGTTTTGATTTTCAAAGGCTCGATCACACCGCTTGACCAAGCATCAACAACCTTACCAGAAAAAACATCAATACCAGCCCATTTCATACCTTGATCATGGCTCGCTTTTAACTCAGTCAATACATCTATTGGATCAAGACCAGCATTCTCAGCCAATGTCACAGGAATTATCTCAAGAGCTTCAGCAAACTTTTGCACAGCCAACTGTTCTCTGCCTGATAAAGAATCAGCAAACTTTCTAATCTCTTTACTAACTTCTATTTCTGTTGACCCAGCTCCTGCAACAATCTTACCATTTTTCATAGCAGCTGCTAAATCACCAACAGCATCATCAAGTGCTCTTTTAATCTCATCAATAACATGCTCTGTTCCACCACGAACCAAAATAGTAACAGATTTAGGATTACTACATTGTTTAACATAAGTCATTTCTTCATCACCAACCTTGACTTCTTCAACAATTCCTGCATTACCAAGGTCTTTTTCACCAAGATCTTCAAGATTAGTAACAATAGTTCCGCTAGTTGCTCTAGCTAACTTCTCCATATCAGATTTTTTAACACGTCTAACAGCATAAATGCCTTTTTTTGCTAAAAAATGTTGAGCAAGATCATCAATACCTTTTTGACAACATATAACATTCGCACCTGAATTAACAACCTTATCAACCATCTTACGCAGCATTGCTTCTTCTTGATCAAGGAAAGCTTGCATCTGCATAGGATCTGTTATCTGTATTTTTGCATCTATTTCTGTATTTTTTATTTCAAGAGCAGAATCAATCAAAGCAATCTTTGCATTTTCTATTTTCTTAGGCATACCAGCATGTACTCTTTCTTTATCAAGAATAATTCCTTCTACTAATTCAGTGTCTTCAACACTAGCGCCTGTCTTTTTTTCTAATTTTATATTATCAATATCAAGATCACCATTATCAAATACATTTGAAACAGCTTTTACAGCAACATCAGCCAGTTTTTCTTTAGCATGCTCAGCACCTTTGCCAGTCATTGCAGTTACAGCTATTTTCTTAAGCAAGTCTTTATTATCTCTAGAAACATCTTGTGCAATTGAATTCAAAACTTCTAATGCCTTTTCAGAAGCAAGTCTATATCCCTTTGCCAATACAGTTGGATGAACATTCTTCTCAAGAAGTTCTTCTGCTTTTTTAAGCAATTCACCTGCTATAACAACAGCTGTTGTTGTTCCATCTCCAACTTCATCTTCTTGCGTTTTTGCAACTTCAACAATCATCTTAGCTGTTGGATGTTCTATTTGCATTTCTTCTAATATTGTAACACCATCATTAGTAACAGTAACATCATTCAAAGCATCAACAATCATCTTATCCATTCCTTTCGGACCAAGAGTAGTTCTAACTGTTTCTGCTACTAGTTT
>CAZYAB010000015.1:0-6422 GCA_964645705.1 uncultured Methanosarcinales archaeon
AAAAAATGTCATGCCTTCAACCAATAAAACTGAAGAAGTTCATTTTGGTAGAGGGCACTGTATTGTACAATGATGGTCGACGTAGAATAGATTTAAAGAGACCAATCGTGAATGTTCTTGAAAAACTTGATCAAAAAGACAAAGTAGTCTATGCTATGGAGTTATATTTATCTAAAAATGAATTCAAAGAAAGAATTGAACAGGCTCTGGAAGAGGGAAGATTGCCAGTACTGTTGTGGTTTAAGAAGGCTGAATAGTTTTCAGTCTCTCTTGAATAACTTTGAAATATTTTTCATCAAATTCACAACCGATGTAATTCCTGTTCAACATTTTACTAGCGACAGCTGTAGTTCCTGTCCCTAAAAAACAATCCATAACAATATCGCCCTCATTAGATGATATTTCAATTAAATGTTTAACAAGTGATAACGGTTTTTGTGTTGGATGTAATGTTTTATTGTTCTCGTCTTTAAGTCTTTCTTTTCCCTGCAATGCACTTGTAATAAAAACATTCTTCATTTCAGCTTGGGTTTTAAAATTAAATACAGGCCTTTCCTGCCTATCTTTTTTATTAACTGCATACAATACAAACTCTGTTGCAGAAAGATAGCCATTTTTGAAGAATTTTGGCACAGGGTTTGTTTTTACCCAAGTGATTATGCTTCTATATCTCCATTCTTTTTCTAAAATAGGATGATAAATAGCAATAAGTTTTGTTGAAGTAAAAATATATATGCTTCCGTTTGGTTTTAAGACTCTTTTCAAATCAGGCATTATTTCTTTAGGATCAAAGTCATAATCCCAATCACCAAAATCATAATTAACACTTTTCCTATCTTTCATCCTAATAACAGAATTCTTTTTAGAAACATTATAAGGAGGATCAATGATTATAAGATCAACAAAATTATCAGGAATAGATTTAAGATAAATTTTACAATCCTGACATTTTATTTCATTAACTTTCATCAATAATTAATAGGTTAGGATTCTTAAAGTAGCTGATTGACAATAGGGTTGTTGATTGTTAAACAAACACCCCCTAAAAAAGGAAAATATTTATGAATAAACCTGATTTCACGTAGGAGTATGGGGGAAAATTACAAAGTTGCAGATCTTGTAATAACTGAAGATGATCAGTTACGTGTATTTGATGTAGATGGATCACTGGGAGGAGGATTAAGAGTTCTTGGAGATGCTTATGGAAAAGCTAGAGCTAAAGAGATTATTACTCCATTTATACAAAGATTAGGCGGGATTGCTAATGGAAAACCTATTTTTTATATGCATGTAAGAAACAAATCCATGAAATTTAAAGATATTCCTCCCATTATTCCTTATAGTTTTAGGAATTGTTATCCACAAACTTCATGGTTTAAAGCTCAAGAAGAAAGAGATGAACGTGATTTTAAATCATTTGAATACCAAGAACCAGAATTATTAGCAAAGATTGCAAGACAAAATGGAATTAAATTAGTTTTCTGTTCAGGAATTACTAAAACAGATGATGGATATTTTGTTATGAATATGCGTAACAAACATCGTGAAGAAGGAGAAAATAAAGTTATTCCTGCTTCAGAAATAGGGATGTTTTTTAGAAGAGATTATCTTGATAGAGAAAGTATAAGTACAAGATATCAAAACTTTGATTTTCCAGTTGTTAATTCACCTGAGTTTGATTATTTCTTTAATGAGAAAATATTTTTTAGAACATTATTACAAAATTCTGAGTTTTATGAATTATTTCCTCATCATATTTTTGTAGGAATGGGATTAAGTACAAAACAACAAATTAGAGATTTTCTACAAAAAATAGAAGAACACCCTGAAGACCCACACCTTGTCCTTAAACCTGTAATGGGTTCAAGTGGTTTAGATATTAGATATCCTACTAAAAAAGATATTCATCAAATGTTTGAACTTGACAATCCTGACCCTGATTATAATTATGAAAGACTCATACGTGTTACTGGGACTCATGCTGTTGACTTAATTTGGCGTGATGAGTTTGAAGCACCCAAAGGAAAGTGGGTTAAGATGTTAGGAGAGATAGAAGGAGCTGAAGAGTATAGAGCAGGAATTAAACAAAGATTAGAAGCTGAAGGTGCTCTTGATGAGGCATTTGGAATTGTAAATTTCAAGAGTGATTATTTAATACCATGGATGACCTCAATTTTAGAAGAATTTGTTCATGCAAAACCAACAATAGTTAATGGAACACCACATAAAGGATACATCCGTGCTGTTATGTTTGGAGACAAACTAATTGGAGCAGTAAATAGATTAACAATAGAACCTTACAAAGGTGAATTTTTAGATCTAACTGATTATGATGTTAAAACATTTTGGCATAAAGTAGATTCAAGTACTCTACATAGAATTGAAGAAACATTGATACCTATGTTCGGTTTATATGAAAGCAAACTTGAAAAAATTCTGAATGACTTTAATGCAGATGATGTTAAAACTGCTATGATTATTGGTTTATTACAAAGAGCTGAAAGTTCAATGAGTCAAAGTTCCTAAAAGCTCAAAATTTCACCTTTTCAGGACAAGATTTATATATCATGCAAGACATCATTAAAGTGTTGCCTAGACAATGTAAACGCAAGAGTTTAAGCAACTCAATTTGAGCCGAGATGCTCAAAAACCCATTTCGCAAAAAATGAGGTCATATTTTACGAAAAAACGGCTAATATGGCCAAATTCTAAGCGGAGAGGTTAGTCAGTACCTATAAGTAGTAACCTTTCCGAAACATTTATAAATGGATTGCTAATTCTATATATAAGATGCCTACATATAAAATTAAAGAATTAATAGATTTAATAGGAAAAGTACGTAAATACTACATACTTAATAAGCTAGAACAAGCTATTTCTAATGAATATGATGTAATACTTGGTCAAGCAGATGCTTCTGGTAATTATGCAGCAGTACTTAAAAATGTAAATAATTTTTGGGATAAGAAATGACTATAAAAAAGATTGAAAAACTAGTTAAAGTTACATCAAGAGATCCTGATCCTAATTTTCAAAGGCAAAAAGAAAAAACTTCTCCTTTTAAACCAGTATTAGATGCTCTTACATCTGTTTTCAATGGTAAAAAAAAACAAATAAAAGATTCTGAAGAATTAATGCATGATGCAATGACACAAGCACAATTAAATATTGTTGATAAAATCCAACCAAAATATACAAAAGACGCAGTTGTTACAATTGGTTATGATAATAGAAGTGTTCTTTATATGGTTGTTTTTGATTTGATTGATGATGAATTACAATTACCACAAGAAATATATGATCAATTAAAGATAATTGAGCCTAAATCATTTATTATTAGAGATAGAGATGAAAAAAATTCTGACATTGCCAAAATTATTTCTGAAGAAGTTAATAGTTTTAAAACTGGAAACTATCCTAAACAAACACTTCATAAAAATAAAGTTAATGCAGCAGCATATTCTTTTGTTGGTGAAGATATAGAAAGCATTGTCATGAGCAAATTAGGATTAAATTATAAATTAGAATTTACACAATATTCATAAATCAAACAAACTTTTTTGTTTTGCTTGTTTCTTAGGTTTATCAATAATACCTGTTGTTTCTGGTGGGTGGATTTTTATTACTTTATTTTCTTGTTTTAAAGGAGCATGAACGCGTTCAGCAATTTCATCTTCCATTTCTAATCTATTCATTATTTGCATTGAACGTTCTATAACTTCATTTGGCAAACCAGCCAACTTAGCAACTTGTATTCCATATGATTTATTTGTTCCACCTTCAATAATCTTTCTTAAGAAGATTATTTCATCTTGTTTTTCTTTTATAGCAATGTTATAATTTTTTACACCATCTACTTTTTCTTGCAACTTATTCATCTGATGATAATGTGTTGCAAAAAGTGTCTTTGCACCAATATTATTATGAATGTATTCAGCAATTGACCATGCTAAACTAATTCCATCGAATGTTGATGTTCCTCTGCCTATTTCATCTAATATTACAAATGATTTGTTGGTTGCATTATTAAGAATATTTGCTGTTTCATTCATTTCAACCATGAATGTTGACTGCCCATGTGTAAGATCATCATAAGCACCAACCCTTGTAAATATCCTATCTACCAAACACATGTTTGCATGTTTAGCTGGAACAAAACTACCTAGTTGCGTCATTAATTGTATTAATGCAATCTGTCTCATGAAAACACTTTTTCCCGCCATATTCGGTCCAGTTATTATCAATGTTCTTTGTTTATCATCTATTATAATATCATTTGGCACAAATATGTTTTCAATCAATTCAACAACAGCATGCCTGCAATCTTTTAATTCTATCTTATTTTCATTATTAATAATTGGTCTTGTGTAATTATTATCTTTGGCAACTATTGAAAAACTAAGTAAAACATCTAACATTGCTATTTGTTGAGAAATTTTCTGAATTTCTGTTGTATTTTTTTTAATTTCATCACAAACTTTAACAAATAAATCATACTCTAGATCATTTATTTTTTCTTGTGCATTTAATATCAATGCTTCTTTTTCTTTTAATTCAGGTGTTATGAATCTTTCAGCATTAACTAATGTCTGTTTTCTTATGTAGTTTTCTGGAACTCGGTGGAGATTTGATTTTGACACAGTAATATAATATCCAAACACTTTGTTAAAACCTATTTTTAATGATCCTATTCCTGTTTTTCTTTTTTCTTCTGCTTCTAATGAAGCAATCCATTGTTTTGTGTTTGTTGTTATTTCTCTTAATTCGTCAAGCTCTTTATTATAATGTTTTTTTATCAAATTACCTTCTCTTACAGAAACATTTGGTTCATCTTTTATTGATGTTTTTATTAATTCAGTTACATTCTTCAATTCCTTAATATCAGATATTTGTTTTAATAATACAGAATTAGTATTTGTTAATAATTGTTTAATGTTTGGTATTAGTAGGAGCGAGTTTTTTAAAGCAACAAGATCTCTTGCATTTGCATTTCCATAATTAATCTTTGCAATTATTCTTTCTACATCATTTAATTGTTTTAATTGGTGGACAAGGTCTTGACTAAGTATCACATTGTTGACAAGTTCTTGAACAGAATCAAGCCTTTGATTGATTAATTCTGTGGATAAAAGAGGTTGGAGAATTATTTTTTTTAATAATCTTGCACCAACAGAAGTATTTGTCTTGTCTAGTGTTGATAATAATGTGCCTTTTGTAGATTGGTCTAAAATATTTTTTAATAATTCTAAATTTCTTTGTGTACTAGAATCTAATAACATAAAATCATTCGGTGAAAATGTTTTGATTTTATTAATATAATCAAGATTAGTTTTCTGAGTTTCTTTTAAATAACTAATTAATGCACCTGCAGCATTTATTGGCAGATCTGATTTATCAATACCAAACCCTTTTAGATTAATTGTTTTAAAATGTCTTAACAAATTGTTGTAAGCAATCTCTGTGTTAAAATTATAATCAGAATATGGGTTGATGAACACAGAATTCTGTTCAAAGAGATTCACTAACTCAACATTTACTTTAAGAGACTCTGGAAGAATAAGTTCCTTAGGTTTAAACCTTGTAATTTCATTTAATAATTCACTTTCAACCAAATCCATTACAAAGAACTCGCCTGTTGACAAATCAATTATTGCTAATGCATATTTGTCTAGGCGTTGGTATATTGAAAAAATAAAATTATTAGACTTTGCATCTAGCATGCTATCTTCAATAATTGTTCCAGGAGTAACAATACGAGTCACAGCTCTTTTTACAATCCTGCCTTTCACAGTTCTTGGATCTTCTGTTTGCTCACAGATCGCTACCTTAAAACCTTTGTTTACTAGTTTTGGTAGGTACGTATTCAGAGCATGGTATGGAATTCCTGCTAATGGTGCTCTTGACTCACCTTTACCTCTTGCAGTTAAAGTAATGTCTAATGCTTTTGAAGCATCTATTGCGTCTTGATAAAAAGTCTCATAAAAATCACCCATTCTAAATAAAACCAAACAATCAGGATGTTTTTCTTTTACTTCTTTGTACTGACGCATTGCTGGTGTCAGCTTTGCATTAGAAGATATACCACCTACCATGTTTGTTGTGGATAAATTTTATGTTTATATATATTGTTGTTGTTTTGTTGTTAATGTTTATAATAACCTATATATTGCATTATATTAATTAATATAAATAAACACCTAATTATATATGTAATTTAGGGGGATGATATAATATGGAAAAAAAACAATTAGTTTATTTTAAAACAGATTTTAAAACTTTTACAGATTTCTGTGATTTTTACACACGCAAAGTTGATTCAATGTATACTGAAGCTGAGAGAATAAATCTTCATAAAGCATCAAAAAAAGATCTTGTAAACAATGAATGTTTATTATTAGAGAGAATTGTTCAGGATAATTCTA
>CAZYAB010000016.1:0-5529 GCA_964645705.1 uncultured Methanosarcinales archaeon
TCTTATCCATTCCTTTCGGACCAAGAGTAGTTCTAACTGTTTCTGCTACTAGTTTTGCAGCCATTATATTTGTTTTTTGAGCTTGTCTTCCTTGACTTCTTTGTGTATCTTGTGGTAATATGAATATTGGTTGTACATTTTGATTTGTCATATTATCAATCCCCCTAAGTTTTTGATTAAAATTAGCTTTAAATTGCGGTTTTTGGGAACACTATCCCATATATAAATGTTATTATTATAACAAACCACCAATTTTTTAAATATAATAAAGAACTATCTCTTCATCTTTCTTCTTCTTCTTTCTTTTTTAATCTTTTTACGTTGCCACTTCCAACGCATTTGCTTTCTCTTCTTCCATCTTCTAGAGCTTCTTTTCATTAATAATAGAAAAATAACATTTATTTATAAATGTATGTGTTTAAATAAACCAAATATTTATAAAGGAAACCTGAAAACTATATATAACATGGTAGATTTCAAATTAGTAATATCAGACCCAAAGTCTGGAAAAACATTGCAAAGAGAAGTAAAGGAAAATGATGGTAATTATTTCCTTAATAAAAAGATAGGAGATAAAGTAGATGGCAATAGCTTTGGATTACAAGGATATGAGTTTGAGATAGCAGGTGGTTCTGATTACTGCGGTTTTCCTATGAAAAAAGGCATTCCTGGTAGTAAAAGAAAAAAAGTATTGACAAAAAAAGCAGTGGGTTTTAAAGGTGTTGCTAAAGGTAGAACAAAGAAAAAAAAGAAGAAAAGACCTAAAAGAAAAGGTCTAAGAAGGAAAAAAACAGTATGCGGAGAAATAATACATGAAAAAATATCACAAATCAATCTAAAGATTCTAAAAACAGGCAAAGAAAACCTATTTGAACCTTCAAAACCAGAAGAAAAAGCACCAGCAAAAGATAAAAAATCTGAAGAAAAGCCAGCTGAAAAAAAACAAGAAACTAAACCAGAACCAAAACAAAAAAAATAATTCTAAATTCTATAACAATCAAATAAATCTTACCTATTTTTCGTAATATTCCTAACCAACCATATAAAACATATACATAATATAAAAAATATTTATATAGTAAAAAAACATATAGTTCTATATATCAGACCGAAAAACGTTCGAAATGGGGGATGAGATTTATGAAAAACAGATTTGAAGAATGCTCTTTTTGTGATACATTACTAGACAATAGACAAGTATGCGCTACATGCCACACAAGTTATAATGGCATAGAACTTAGGGAAGAAGACAACGGCGACTGGTAAATGCAAAATCATGTTCTTGTAGATATTTACATATAGAGTTAAATTTATAAAGAAACTATATTTCTTTTATATAGATGGCTAAAAAGAAAATAGAAAAACAAGAAAAAGCAATCCAACCAGAAATAAACATAGGATTAATAGGACACGTAGACCACGGAAAAACAACTTTAACAGAAAAATTATCAGGTAAATGGACAGACACCCATTCTGAAGAACTTAAAAGAGGAATTACAATCAGATTAGGATATGCTGATTCTAGTTTTTATATATGCGCTAATTGTGGTTATACAACAAAAGCAATATGTCCAAAATGTAAAGAACAATGCGGATTTCTGAGGAAAGTAAGTTTTGTAGATGCACCAGGACACGAATCATTAATGGCAACAATGTTATCAGGAGCAACCATAATGGATGGAGCGTTGTTATTGGTTGCTGCAAATGAAAAATGTCCTCAACCACAAACAAGAGAACACCTAATGGCTTTAGAAATTATGGATCTTAAGAAAATAATAGTATTACAAAACAAGATAGACATTGTTTCTAAAGAAAGAGCAATTGAAAATTACAAAGAAATAAAAGAATTCTTAAAAGGAACAAAATATGAAAACGCACCAATAATACCCATCAGTGCTCAGCAAGGTGCAAATGTTGACAAAGTAATAGAAGCAATTGAAAAATTCATACCAACTCCTGAAAGATTTCTTGAAAAAGATCCTTTGATGTTTATTGCTAGAAGCTTTGACATAAACAAACCAGGTTCTGATCCACTAAAAATGGTTGGAGGCATATTAGGCGGAGCATTGTTCAGAGGAAAACTAAAAATAGGAGATAAAATTGAGATAAAACCTGGCCAAATATATCAAGAAAAGAATCAACAAAAATGGGAACCTATAATTGCAACTATTATTGCACTTAAAACAGGCGGACAAGATGTTGACCAAGTTGTACCAGGAGGTTCAATAGGAGTATTAACAAGCCTTGACCCAAGCATTGTAAAATCAGACTCATTAACAGGCAATGTTGCAGGTCACAAAGGCAAGCTACCAAAAGTATTGAATGAGTTCAAACTAGAAGTACACTTACTTGACAGAGTAGTTGGTACCAAAGATGAATTAGAAGTAAAGCCAATTAAATTAAGAGAAACACTGATGCTCAATGTAAACAGTGCTGCAACAATCGGCATTGTACAAAACATAAAGAAAAACACGATACAATGCACATTAAAAAGACCAATATGTGTTGGTTATGGTGCAAGGATTACTATTTCTAGATTGATTGGTCAAAGGTTTAGATTGATTGGTTATGGTATTTTGAAAGAATAGTATGAAAGAATTCACAACCCCTTCTTAACCCTTTCACAGAATTCAACAGCACCATCATAATAAGTCTTTACAGGATCTTTATCATTCTTTATCAAGACATGAAGAATCTTATCAGAACCATCATCTGATCTTTTTAAGTTTTTTAATTGGTTGTGTTCCTGTCCAAATATCTCTTTTTCAGTCTTGTGCAGTCTTTCCAACCTATCTCTTATTTTCTTAATGTTTAAGATAATCTTATTCTTATCTTTTTTCTGATTATAACCGTCTTTCATTGCTTCACTTATCTGATTATACCAAACCTTGTTCACCTTTATTTTCTCTCTTAAATCTTTGCTTCCGCCTTTTTTATTACTATAAACTCTGCCAATTGCAAAATTCAAAACCTTGCATTTATCTTCTACAGATTGCAACACTTTTTTTAATTCTTTTTCACCTGAAATTTTTATGGGCCGCAGTTTTCTACTGAATAATTTTTTTTCAGGTATTATCTCTATTTCTTCTCTTCTTAAAGAACCAGTTAAATAAAGAACAGTAACAAACATAAATGATATAACAAAATTCAAACCTGCTAATTTATTTACATCCATGTTCTTAAAAAGAGCTACATCAGAAACATTTCCAATAAACAAAAACAAGATAATCAAAACCAAAGGCAATATCCAAAGAATATTCAAATTCCTATGCTTGGGTTTTTCAATAACAGCAATTGAGATAATCAAGCAAACAATAGTTGGTAAAAATCCTACAAGAACATAAAACAGTTTTGCACTTGTTGACATTGCTAACCATAATAAAAAGAACAAAGAAATCCCAACACATAAAAAAATCATTGTTCTTGACAAAATATGGAACCGTTTTTTCTTAACAATCTTAAAAGATTTATTAATTGATTTTTTATTATAACCATAATTCAAAAGATGTTTTTTAATAACTTCTTCAGAATACCCGTTTGTTAATTGTTCATCAATATACTTGTTCAAAGGATGAACACTACCTCTTTTTTTAACCATATATGTTTCTATATAAATTATGTTTATAAAGGTTACTATAAAAATAATGCTTTACTCCCACCTTAAAGCATCTGTTGCCTGCAACTTGCTAGCTTGTCGCGCAGGCAAATAACCAGAACCAGCTCCAACTAAAAAAGCAAACAACAAACAGCCAGTTGTCAACCACCAAGGAAAACCAGGCCTTAACATTGAAAGACCATTTGCTGCAGCAACCACGCCGCCTATTTTAGCAATTATATAGCCAAGTGTTACGCCAACAATGCCACCTAATAATCCTAATAAACCAGATTCTATTACAAATACAATCAAAATATGGTGATTCTTAGCACCAATTGCTTTCATCACGCCTATTTCTTGTGTTCTTTCTAATATAGAAGTATACATTGTGTTAGTTATATTGATTGCAGCAACAACTACAGAGATCAAAGCAATTATAACTAGAACTCCGTTTAAGACAAGAATTATATTTGTAAAAATTGCCATCATGTCTTCAAAAGTTTGTACTGAAAAATCTTCTTCACCTTCTTTCAAATTTCTGTGTTTTCTAAATTTCTCTTTTACTTTATCAGCCAGCTCTGTTGGTTTTTCCCCTGGTGCAACCCTGACATAAATATATTCAAAATCCTCAATATCAAATATTTGTTTAAATCCTTCTATTGATAAATAAACATTAGAATCATCACCAGGATTTCCAACTTCTTCATAAAATCCCAACACTTCTATTTCTACATCATTTATCTCAATTTTATCCCCGACACTAATTGATTTTTTAAACAACCTATTAGGAATTGTATAAGAATAACCCAAAGTAGCTTTTAATGTATCCCCGCCTTTTAAAACTCTTCCATCTATAATTTGTATTCCTGCGAACATTTCCTCAATTAATCTTTTTTCTTTTGCATCAGTCGACATTCCCATAACATAAGGATATTTTTCTTTATAATCTTTATATTTTACTTTTCCTGATGTTATCATCATTCCGCTTGCTTCATCAACACCGTTTATTTTTCTAATAAAATCTAACTCATCTTCTGTAAACAAGATATTGCTCGTACCCGGAGGCTGTGTAAGACCACCGCCAGGCATTAAAAAAATTTTATCAGTGCCCATTTCCTGAGCAAAACCATCCATGTACGCATTTATTCCTTGGCCAAAGCTGATCAATGCATAGATTGCAGTAACACCTATTAAAATAGACAACACACTAAGAAAACTTCTAAGTCTTCTGTTAAACAAATTCTTTATTGAATATTTTAATATGTCAAATATCATTTTGCATACCTCAGCGCGTCTACAGGACTTAACTTAGATGCTTTCCATGCTGGAAGTGTTCCAAAAAACGAACCAACTATGAATGAAAATAATATTGAACCAACAAACAACTGCCAAGAAATGTGAGCAGAAATAAGATCAGAACCCAGAACTATGCTTCCTATGTAAGCCAATGAAACTGCGCCAACATAACCTAATATAGCTCCAACTATTCCACCTACTGATCCAAGTAAACCAGACTCAACAAAAAACAATGTAAATATTGTTGAATTTCTTGCACCTATGGACTTCATTATGCCAATTTGCTTTGTTCTTTCAACTACAGATGTATACATTGTATTCATTATTCCTATTCCGCCAACTAATAGTGAAATACTTGCAATTATATAAACAAAAATTTGCACTGCGAGCAATGTTTCATTCACATTTTCTAAAACAGAAGCAGGATTTTGTACTGAAAAATCTTCTTCACCTTCATCAACATCTCTCAATTTTCTTAATTTTCTTTCAATATCTGATTGAATATCATTTACATTAAGATTAGTATTAAATTTTACAGGAATCAAATCATAATCATCTCCTTGTCTATCAACCAAATCCCTAAGATCATCTTCATTCATAAATACTGCTCCATCATATTGAAAATTTCCTTTTTTTTC
>CAZYAB010000017.1:0-3386 GCA_964645705.1 uncultured Methanosarcinales archaeon
TCACGCCACCAACACCTACGTGAACAGCTTTGTTATCAATGCAAGCCAAGACTTTTGTTGTTTTTTTGATTAATTTCTCAGCTTTAACAAGATCAATATTAATGATTTTCAAATTAAAACCAAGACTAAGTGCAACTTTCTTTGCCCAAACAATATCTTCAGCTTGTTTCAAACCAGGCTCATCTAAACCAAAACAATAACAAGTAAACTTCTTACCAAGATTCTTTAAAATTAATGCAATAATAGTTGAATCAATTCCGCCAGAAAACAAAACACCTATTTTATTCTTATCATTCTCACTAAGTTTCTCAACTTCCTTTTTCACAGAATCAATTATTAATTCTTTAAGTTCTTTCTTAATCTTGTCTAAATTATCCATAATAATACTCGGTAGAATTAGTAGTTTTTAAAGGTTGGTGTGGTTTGGTCACACATAAACAACACCACACCTATATCTCTCTGTCTTTCTTTGGTGCAGGTTTTTTCTGCCTTTGCCAGAATAATGGCGGTCTAACTTAGGCCATGACCGAGATAAAATATTGTACCATCTGTTTTTCCAACCTTGTTCTAATTTCTCAGCAGCAATCTTGTCTCTTGTTTTTTTATCTTTTAATCCTTTTTCCATGTTTTCATAGATAGCATCCCATTCATCTTGAGACTGTTGGTCTGCTTCACCAGGCTTAAGCCCATCCATTGTTATTTCATCAATTGTCATTTTTATTTACCTCAAAACTCAAATAATCTTTTCTTACATCTATAAGTTTCAATACAATTAACCAGTTTTCTCCAATATCTTTGTTGAGTATGTGGAGTATGAGATGGACCACCCCATGGCTGATGCTGTTTTCTCATTCTTCCTGGTTTATTATTATATTTTAACACAACTTTATCAATACACATAATAATCACGATTAATACGAAAATCTTTATAAATTTTCTTATAAAATACAATATAAATTATCAATAATATAAATCTTTTTAAACATGAAAAAAATCAACATTATTATGTCATTGAAAGATAAATTAGGCGATAGCATAGTACCAATAGATTTAAGCAAATACAAACTTAATTCTCACATGTATGATAAAAAACAAGTTATATGGTCAGACAAACTAGCAAAACAACTAGGTTCTTCTGAACAAGATTGTTTGAAATCTTATGAAGCATTCAGATTATTTCAACATATGATTAATCACCAATACACAATCTGGCTAGGAATTGCAGGCATTGCTTCTGTTGAAGGATTTGGAAAAATGTTTACTCAATTGACAGAACAAGGTTTTATAGATATAGCATGTTCAACAGGTGCACAGATTTATCATGACCTTCATTATGCATATGATCTTCCAATAAAAAGAATTGATCCTAATCTTAGTCTTGAAGATGATAAACAATTAGATAATGACGGACTTGTAAGAATACATGACGTTGTTATTAAAGATGAAGAAACACTGCTTAGGCAAGATGAAATAATAGGAGAATTTGTAATAGCATATCAAGATAAATTGATTAAATATGATAAAGAAACAAAACAACCAATTCCAATTTCTTGTTTAAAATTGACAAGATTATTAGGTGAATATGTTTTAGAAACAGCACCTTCTCCAGAACAAAGTTTTGTAGCAGCATGTGCAAAATATGACGTGCCTCTTTTCTGGGACTCAACAACAAACCATTCCATTGCAATGAAATTATCAGAATTATATCTTAAAAAAGGAATTGATGTAAGATTTAATACTCACCTTGACATCATATTATCAGCTGCACTTGTTTATTGTGAAGAAAAAACAGGATTTTTTGAATTAGGTGGCGGTGGTCCTAAGAATTTTATACAACAAACATCTCCAACATTGTCACAAATGTATGGATTAGAACAAGCAAAAGGCGCAGACGCTGGTCTACAAATAACAACTGCATTAGAAAGTGATGGTGGTTTATCAGGCTGCACATTTAGTGAAGCAATTACTTGGGGAAAATATGTTCATGGTTGCGAAGAATCAAAGATTATGCAGATTCCTGGTGATTATAGAACAATAGCTCCTTTAACATTTCACACAGCACACAATACATGCAAAAAAAGACCATTAAAAAGACTTAATCAAAAGCTAAAAGATTATTTAGAGATATTATTACTTGACTCTGGTTCTGTTTTTGATATTGAAGACATTGGTGGAATATAGATACTTTTAAAAACAAACAAACACAATCTAATTCTTATGAGAACATTCATACTAAAAGCAACACAAGCACCAACTTCTGCTAATTTAATCAATCTTAACAATCTCAAAGATTCAGGAAGAATTGACTTAGTAACTAGGTGCATATCAAATGCATTATTCATATCAAACCATTTCAGACCAGACACAATCATTCACGTTGTAATGGAAGGAAAACCTACTTCAACAAGAATTCTAAGTTTTGACGGATCTCTGTTAAAACAGTTTGAATATGATGAAAGGTCGATTGCAATAAAGATTAAGAAAGCTTTAGAAAAAGGAAAAAATCTAACAAAAGACCAATTCACAGATGTTGAAGATGGAATTAAAATTGGTAGAATGACATTCACAGACTTTGTGCACCAATTAGATGGAAACATTTACTACCTAGACAAAAGAGGCGACGACATTAGAAAAACAAAGTTTAGAACAAGAGACAACAATACATTCATATTTGGCGATCACAAAGGCTTTGACAAATACACAATAAGATTATTAAAAAGAATAAAAGCAAAGAAAATACGTCTATCACAGCACATGATCTATTCTTCACATTGCATTGTTATTGTGCATAATGAACTTGACAGACAATGATAAATTTTATATAATATTTCCGAATTATTCGTAAGTATGGTTGTTTTTGTTAATATGTCAGGAACAGAATTATCTGATTTAGTTAAAGAAAGAAAGGACAAAGAACAAATACAAAAAGCAAAGTTCAAGATAATAGCTAGAGACATGAGACAATTAGTTAATTCAACTTTGAAATATTTTAATGAAATACAAGTAACAAAAATAGACAAAGCTTTAAAACAACTTTTTAGAGCAATTAATAAAAGAGATTACAGAACAATAGAATCAAACATAAAAACAATAATAACAACAGTATATGCAAGAGAACTACCTTATGACCAAGAAGAACATTATACAGAAAAAGAACATGTAATGGATTTTGTTGCATCAACCAAGGAAAGGTATAGAGCTTTTCTAAGATTTTGATTATTTATAGATACTTTTATATATATACTTCTCATAAATCTATTTATTCAAAAAAAGGTGGTATGATTGAATAAAAAATCAATGATTTTTTTAATGATTATTCTAGTCATGATTTCATTAGTTTCAGCACAAGAAATAACAATCGAACTAAAAAGAGGCTGGAACATATT
>CAZYAB010000018.1:0-2320 GCA_964645705.1 uncultured Methanosarcinales archaeon
TTTGGTGATGAGTCTGATTTTGCTGATAAAGACTTTTTGATTGGTATGAAAAAGTTTATAGATTATCTTGATAAAGAAAACATATTACATGTTATTAGTATTGTTATTGACGGAAAAGTACAAGGTGTTGAGATTGGTGCTAATTATAATGGTGTTTATTATGTTCTTAATGCTGGTTCTAATCGAGAGATAAAGAATCTTGGTAAGTTGTTGATAGTTGAGCATATAAAGAATGCTATGAAACTTAAAGTTCCTATTATTGATTTTTTGTCTGGTGATTCTGGCTGGAAAAAGTTATGGAATTGTGAAGAAGAGGTGTTGTATGAGCTCTAATCCTTGCATTAAATGCAAAGAACATTGTTGTATCGGACCAATCGGTACTTTTATCACTATACATGATGCTAAACGTATATCTGATTTTACTGGTAAAAAAATGAAAGAGTTTTGTGTGTTTGATAATATAAGCAAAGATCCTCATTTTCAAAGATACTTGGTAAAGAATAAAGATCATTCTTATTTTAAGATCTCAAAGACAGGAAAAATATTACATTTAAAATCAAAACCAAATGATGAATGCATCTTTCTTAAAGACAAACAATGCACAATACATGGTGCAAGACCATTGGTGTGTAAAATATTTCCAATTGGTTACAAGTTTGACGGATCATTGTGTTATTTTGAAGAAGATGAATATTGCGGGTTTATGGACAAAGACATGGAAATTACTTGCAAAAACATTGGCATGACAATTGAAGAAGTCAAGAAAGTTGTTGCTCAGCATTTGAAAGAAGTAGAAGAATATAAAAAGTATGAAAAATATTTTCTTGATGGAAAAAATGTTGAGGAAGTTTGGGAAGTTATTTCGAAAAACAAGTAGAAACATTTTTAAAACACTAAATTCTCCTATGGTGCAATGAATATAAAAATAAATAACAAAGAAGTAGAAGCAATATTACATGAATCTGAAAACAAATCTAATAAAGCAATATTCTTGATTCCTGGTGCAAGTGGAAAAGCTTTGACAGATAGGTATGATGATCTTGCTAAACTTCTTGTTGAGAAGGGATTTGCTTTTTTAAGGTATGAATCATGGAAAAATGCTGAAGAATTAAATAATAAAACTCTTAATATATTTCATAAAGAATTAAATGATGTTATGAATTTTCTTGAACAAAAAGGTTATAATGAAATTGGCATTGTTGGTAAGAGTTTTGGTGGTGGAATGGCACTAACATATAGGAATCCTAATGTAAAATCACTGGTGTTGTGGGCTCCTGCAATTGGTGTTTCTAAAGAAGATAATTTTAATAAAATTTCAGATACTAAGTTTAAAGAATTTGAAAGAACAAAACAAATAAAATTAAGTCCTGATTTCTTATCTGAATTAAAAATTCCTATTTTGATAATAGGTGGAACAAATGATGATGTTGTTGATTTAAAAGAATCTGAAGAAAAAATAAAAATATTAGATAATGCAGAGTTATTTGTTGTTGATGGTGCTGATCATTCTTATAAGATTCCAGAACATAAAAGAATAGTTGTTGAAAGAACAGTTGAGTTTTTTAAAAATAGTTTATAAATAAAAAATAAATGTTTTCTAATAAAGTAATAAAAAATAAAAAAAATAATAAAAAAAACAAAACTTTTTTATATTATTTTAATTTATTCTTTAATTAAGGGGTGTTTTTTTGGAATTTATTAAAAACACAGACGAAAAAAAAGAATTGATAGAAAATTGTATTAATAAGTTTGGTCATGAACCAGAACATTATTATTATAATTTTAAGTCTCAAGAAAATGATTCTGATAAATTTTATTTTCTATATTTTTCTGAAGGTTATGGGATGCCTGTTGTGCATTATACAAATCAAATGATCTGGTATTTTGAAACAGAACCATTAGCACCAAAAGAAGATAGGTTTGATATTTTAATAAAATCAATTGATTTTGCATTTTCTTTTGAAGCAACTAAGAAGGTTTTGGTAGAAACAAGCCCTGAAACAAGAAGAAAGATGTTAAAATATGCAAGAAAAACAGGAAAATATATTGTTAGAAGACCCTGTTTTGTTTATTATTGTCCTGTGTATGATCTAAAACAATGGGATCCTAATCTTCCAGGCAAGCACTGGAAAAAGATGAGAAATGTTCTTAATGCTTTTAAAAGAGACAAAGATGTTAAGGTTGTTTCTTCTTCTGAAGTTGACAAAGAGAAATTAAAAAAAGTGATAACAGATTGGGAATCAAACAGAACAAATCAGCATGAATCTATTGAGAATTTTCATCATTATCATTCTGTTGATGATGAGTTTGCTAATTATAA